>JAYRVH010000093.1:0-3548 GCA_041918615.1 Acidimicrobiales bacterium | reverse complement strand
TCGCACCATCACCAAGTGGCGCGCCCAGATCGCAGCCTGGCACCAGGCGCACGTGTCGAACGGGCCCACCGAGGCCGCTAACAACCTCATCAAGCGGGTCAAGAGAGTCGCGTTCGGGTTCACCCGGTTCCGGAACTTCCGGATCCGGGTACTGCTCTACGCCGGCAAGCCCAACTGGGACCTACTCGCGACCATCACTCCCCGCTGAAATCCGAAGAGCCGGTAGAGCAGCGGGTGGCGTTCTTGGACGTTCACCGCGACACGGTGATGGCGTGCGCTCGGGTCCCCGACGGGGCCGGCGGGCGCCGCGAGGAAGTATGCGAGTTCGGGACCACGACCTCGCAGCTGCTGGCGTTGTCGGACTGGTTGTCCGAACGTGACGTGGGGCTGGTGGGGATGGAAGCGACCGGGGTGTATTGGAAACCGGTCCATTGGGTGATCGAGGAGGCCATCGAGCGGGTGTGGGTGATCAACGCCCGTCACATGCGTAACGTGCCTGGGCGTAAGACGGACGTGGCTGACGCCCAGTGGGGGGCGCAGCTGTTGGAGCACGGGCTGGTGCGCCCCTCGTTCATCCCGCCGCGCCCGACCCGCGAGCAGCGAGACCTGACCCGTTACCGCAAGTCGGTGATCGAGGAGCGGGGCCGGGAGTCCCAGCGGCTCCACAAGGTCCTCGAGGACGCCGGGATCAAATTGTCGTCGTTCACGTCGAAGGTGTTGACGAAGTCGGGGCGCGAGATGATCGAGGCGCTCATCGCCGGCCAACGCGACCCGGAGGTCCTCGCCGAGATGGCCAAGGGGCGGATGCGAGCCAAGATCCCCGAGCTCCAAGACGCGCTGGCGGGCCGGTTCAACGCCCACCACGCCTTGATGTGTCGGGCCATGCTGGCCCGCATCGACCAAGCCGACGCCACCATCGCGGAGCTGACCGAACAGATCCGTCGGTTACAGGCCCCTCATGAAGCGGCGGTGGCGTTGCTGGTCGGGATCCCCGGTGTCGGTGAACGCATCGCGCAGGTGATCCTGGCCGAGATCGGCACCGACATGTCCCGCTTCCCGACCGCCGGGCACCTCGCGTCGTGGGCGGGCATGTGCCCCGGCAACAACGAATCCGCCGGCAAGCACCGTTCCGGGCGCACCCGCCACGGGTCGGTCTGGCTGCGCATAGCCCTTGTGGAGTCCGCCCATGCCGCTGGGCGTTCCAAATGCACCTACCTGGGAGCCCAGTACGCCCGCATCCGGGCCAGGCGGGGCCCGGGACGGGCCGCTGTCGCGGTCGGTCACTCCATCTTGGTCATCGCCTGGCACCTCCTGTCGACCGGCGAGACCTACACCGACCTGGGCGGCGACTACTTCGACAAACGTCGCACCAGCGCCGCCCGCGAACGTCGTCTCGTCGCCCAACTCGAAGCCATGGGCCACAGCGTCACGCTCGAACCGGCCGCAGCCTGACCTGACCGCCATACCCAACAGTCGGGGCTACGCCCCGAACGGGGGCCGCCGCCCCCGCCCCCCCCGCCCCTCGCGTCCCCAGTGGCCACTGAAAGGTGATTCACACCTCAGCCCCCACGTGACGAGGTCGTCATGTGGGAGACCCAGCTCCTGTGAGAGGATGAGGGCGTGGTGGCGGTACCGGAGATCGAGGGGTATTCGGCCCTGGAGCCGGTGGCGGAGGGCGGCTTCGCCGTCGTCTACCGCGCGCATCACGACCGCTTCGACCGTCCTGTTGCGATCAAGGTGTTCCGCGATGGGCAGATCAGTCGTCGCTTCGACGCAGAGTGCCGGGCCCTGGGCAACCTGTCCTGGCATCCCAACGTCGTGGCCGTGTACGAGTCGGGGACCACCACGGACGGACGTCCGTTTCTGGCGATGGAGTACCTGGAAGCCGGCTCTGTTGCCGACGCACTGCACGACGGACCGTTGCCATGGGAAGCGGTCGTGGTCATCGGCATCGAGGTGGCCGGTGCCTTGGGGGCGGCCCACGAGCGACGGACGCTCCACCGCGACATCAAGCCCGAGAACGTACTGATCGGTTCGTTCGGGGAGGCGCAGCTGGGCGACTTCGGGATCGCTGCCGTCGCCGGGGACCCACGAACCGCGACGGGGCGCACGGTGTACTCGATCCAGCACGTGGCCCCGGAGGTGGTCGGGGAGAGCCTGCCCGATGAGCGCTCGGACCTGTACAGCCTCGCCTCCACCCTCTACACGCTGATCAACGGGGAGTCGCCCTTTGCTGGCAATCCCGGGATGCACCACATGGCGCTGATCAGGCGGGTCACTGAGGGTCCCGTTCCTCGTCTGGTGGACGTGCCGCCTCGGCTCGCCGATCTACTCGCGCGCACCATGGCGAAAGACCCGGCAGAGCGGCCCGTCACCGCCGAGGAGTTCGGGCGTGCCCTCCAGCAGGTGCAGCGTGCGAGCGGTGAACCGGTCACGGAGTTGAGGCTGGCACGAATCCCACGGCCGACACGGCGCCCGGATCCACATGACACCGTACGCACCGTGCCCGCCGTCGACGACCGAGCGACCACGGACGGCGACCCGCCACCATCGAGGGGTGATGCCCGATCGACCGTCAACCTCCGACAGCCCCCTCCGGATCGCGGGGACCCGCGCCCGACCGTCGATCACCGCGGCCCCCGAGATCCTCCGGACCGGATCCTGGTCGACGACCAGGACGAGCCCGAATCAGCGGAGAACGGCAGGGCAGAGAAGGACTCGGGCAACCGGCACCCCGGTACTCCCCACGAGCAGAGTCGGCGTACCCGCGTGGGCGAGCGGCCGCGCAAACCGACTCTCGAGCTCAAGCCTGATCCCGATCCGGAGGGAGAGCCGCCGCGTAATCAGCATCCGGGTGCGCCCCACGCCGAGAGCCGCCGCACCCAGGTAGGCGCCAAACGTGCACCCAAACCGCCGCCCAAAGCGCCGCCGAACCAGCATCCCGGTGCGCCCCACGCCGAGAACCGCCGGGGTCGGGTCGAAGGCAAGGAGCGCCCTCCGGGTGAATGGCTTGCCTCTCGTCGGACTCGGCGACTCCGGCGACTTGTCGCCGGCGTTGATCCAGGTGCATTCCCCACCGCACCGAGATCCCGTCCAGAGGCTGGTGGCCCAAAGACGTCCGGGTTCACTGACGCACGACTACGCCGCGGGCGATCGAGGGATCATCGTGGCGATCAGCGAACATGGACGACCCGGGCAGTCGAGTCCATCAGCAAGGAGACCGTGGTCACGGTACTTGTTATTCTCGTCGTGATCTTGGGCGTGCTGGTCGCATCGCTTCGCTAGGAGACTGCTGAGCAACAGCGCTTTCTGACTTGATGCGCTGGCGGCGGGGTTCGGTGCCTGGTCGGTGTTCGGGAATCTGGGTGCAGATCGGTGTGGCGTGGCCCTGGGGGGCGTTGGTGCCCGGCTGTTGGCCGGTCTGGGTGCGTTCGCGCCCGGATCGGGGCCGATCAGGCGGGTGCGGTGGTGGTCCAGCCGTTGTCGAAGGTGAGGCCGAGCGCGAGGAGGCGTTTGAGGTTCACCGCGGCGCAGCGGTGCGACCAGCC
>JAYRVH010000092.1:0-8423 GCA_041918615.1 Acidimicrobiales bacterium | reverse complement strand
TCGCACCATCACCAAGTGGCGCGCCCAGATCGCAGCCTGGCACCAGGCGCACGTGTCGAACGGGCCCACCGAGGCCGCTAACAACCTCATCAAGCGGGTCAAGAGAGTCGCGTTCGGGTTCACCCGGTTCCGGAACTTCCGTATCCGGGTACTGCTCTACGCCGGCAAGCCCAACTGGGACCTACTCGCGACCATCACTCCCCGCTGAAATCCGAAGAGCCCGATTGCACCGCGACTTGGGCCATGTCTCATTTCGTGACGGTGCGTGGTGGCTCACGAACCTGGGCTCCCGGATCGTGCTGCGGGTGGCCACCCCCGGCGGTGACCTCACCGGCTTGTCGGCTGGGGACCCGGCGATCCTGCTGCCGGTCGGACGGTCGATGGTCGACTTCGACGCCGTCGGTGACCATTACCGGGTCGCGGTCGAGGTCACCCGCCAGGCCGTACCGACCGGGCTCCAGCCCGCGCCGCAGACCACGACCGTTGCACCGGACGTCACATCGTGATGGCCGTTATTGCCGGAGTCGGTGGCACGGCACACAGGGGAAGGCGGGGGAGACGGGATGGACATCAGAGGGCCTCCAGGAAGCGGACGCCGATGCGCCAGCCGATGACCAGCATCCGGAAGCCCACATAGGCGACCACGATCACGGCCTTGAACAGGACTCGCAGCAAGGTGACCACGATCGCCCCCATGATCTTGAGGGTCGTGCCCAGCGCGCTGAAGACGCGACGGGCCGTTGTCGCCCCGGTGTTACGGGTTCGAGCGAGGCCCGCAATCTGCTCGATGTACATGACGTTCTCCCTTGATCTGCCGGGTCGAATCTCGACCCGCTGGGTGAACCAGTCCGCTGCGACGGACCGGCGGCAGTGTCCTTTCACCACTGCACGGTTCGGGAGCGCCTCGTGGCGCTCCGACTCCTTCACCCAGAAGGCCGTCGCTCGTTTGAGATTCCACCCGCCCCGGGCGACCTCGACGAGATCGGAATACCCCTCGATCTCCGGTACCTCCGCCACCGCCGTCGCCTCCACCTCTCCCCATGAGCCCCGATCACCGTAGAACGAACGGCAAACAGAGTGGGCATCTGTGCCAACCCGTCGACACCGACTCGACTCCGGCAGCGGCCGCGAGCCATCGCGCCGCCCGGCGGAGGATGACCACCGAACGCGAGGTCGTCCTCCTCTTCGAGCACGACCGAGTCGTTAGCGCAACCGGTGAGCCACACCTCGCCGCTAACACAGCGGGCGGCCTCCCACAGGTCGAGGACCGTCACCGGGCAGCCGGGGCTCAGCCGCATGCGGGCGAGCACAACCACGATCCCGGCCACGCATGGCCAACAGCAGGGGACCCCACTGTCGACGCGTTACCGCTCCTTCGTCGCCGAGGGCGGACATCGCGTCCTAGTCCGTCGATACGGCCCCCGCCGCGCCTCCGCGAACAAGCCACAGCTCCGGTGGCGGTCCCTGGCCGTTCGTCGAACGCGTTGGTGAAGACATTCCTCAACGGGCACGAGCCACGACGCCGCCGCCCTGGGCCACGGTGCGATCGATGCCGGCGTCCGCTGAGTGACTACTCCCGTCAGACGGCGCCGAGCGATCAGGCGCCATTCAACGGAGCCGCGAGGTCAGCCACCGCGACCGTGGCGAACCCCGTCCGAGCCGATCTCACGCTATTGCGTCATCCGGCTGAGCGAAGCGACGGCGCCCGCCGAGGTCGGCCGGCAGATCGGCGGACACATCGGAGCCCAGATCACGGTGGACGGAGGCGCCCGACTTTCGCGCCCGCGCCGGTCACCGTGACGCATCGCCTCGAGCTCCACCATTGGGTGCGGGTTCCGCGATGCCAAGCATCGAATGGCGTCCATCCGGGATTCCCATCGAAGGCCGATAGCAACGCGGGAGGCCTCATTTCCAGCGGCGACCGGGCGATCGATATCCCGCGGAGCCAGGTGGCGCTGCTATTGGACACGAATGGCTGCGCGAGAATCGCAACTAGCACTGCCACCAACGGCGAAATACAGACCAGCACCCAGGCAAGACAGAAGACCCTCACGCCTCGAGCCCAAAGGCGGTTGTCTCGATGTGATGCGCCACACTTGACGCACGGTCCTTCTTCCATCACCTCGACTCGCCCGTACGTGTATTGCTGACCATTGAACCCGGTCACCACGTTCCTCCAGATGCCCGTCCCGATGAGCGAACTTCCTTTCCCCCGACAAGTATCCGAGTCAAGGGTTACACCAACTCCTCGTAGAATTCCCATCATTTCTCTCCTTTCAATACCGGACCGTGTGACGGCCCGATGCGACGATGATCTCGATTGCGATTGCCACGAATTCATGCCTCGTCGAGGCCGAGGATCGAGTTGATCAGGCGCCTCGGAGCGGCGAGGCGTAGCCGTAGGCGTTGTGGTTGCTCAGGAGCTGTGGACGGGTCCAGTTGGTGAACCGCACCCCGCCGTTGCCGGTGGTGCCCCGCTCGTTGCCACCGATGGTCTGGATGAACCCGTCCGATCGCACCCCGACGACGATCGCGACGTGTGTGCAGTTGTTCTCGCCGCCGTACAGGATCAGGTCGCCGACCCGGGCCCCTGCGGCCAGGGGTCGGAACTCACGGTTCGCTGCGGCCCAGCTCTGGATCGAGTTGCCGCGGCCGTTGCCGCAATGCGACATCGGCGGGTTGCCGACGCCCGCCTGCTGCCACACCCAGGTGGCGAAGTCGGCGCACCAGGTGCGGTTGTGGTTGTAAGGGGCATAGGCGCCGGTGCCGCCGTTGTAGCGAACAACGTCGTTGTTCCGGGTCTCGGTCGGGTTCTTGGCCAACTCGGCTCGGGCGACAGCCGCAATCCGATCCCGCAGAGGCGACACCGGTGAGTCCGGGTTGCCGTGGGCGGAGGTGCCGAAGTTGTACATCATCCCGTTAGCCGAGGCGATGCTGTACCCGTCGCCATCGAATGCCCGCGAGATCCGGACTGCGCTGTTGCCTGCCTGGATGTCCGCTACTGCGCTGCCGTGGAACGGGTAGTCGAACGTGAACACGCCACCGTCGGCGGCGAGCATGACATAACCCCCGTTCGGACCCATGGCCACGTCCACCACGGGCCTGTTGAGCGACTGTCCTCCCATCGAGCCGTGGAACGCAGCATCACCGAAGGTGAACACCCCACCGTCCGCGGCCACGAGGATGTAGCCACGACCTGTGGGCGTCGCCGCCATTGCCACCACCGGCTGGTTCAGGGGGCGACCACCCATCGAGCCGTAGAACGCCGCGTCGCCGAACGAGAACACCCCACCGTCGGCGGCGACCAGCCAGTAGCCCCGCCCGGACGACGTCCGTTCGATGTCGACGATCGGCTGGTTCAGCGGGCGACCACCCATCGACCCGTAGAACTCGGCGTCGCCGAAGGTGAACACCCCACCGTCGGCAGCAGCGGCCGTCAGACCCCCGCCCGACACCGTGTTGACCGCGGACACGATCGGCCGGTTCAGGGCGCCGGTGTAGGACGGTAGGCTCGGTAGATCCCCCATCGTGTAGACCGTGCCGGTCGACGTGATGGCCCGGTACCCGCCGCTCGTGGGCGACCGGTCGAAGCCGACCACGTCGTGACTGGCGACCTCCGCCGACGCTGGCTCAGCGGCCGGGCCGGTCACACCTACGATCCCCGCCGCCATCGCCACCACGGTGGCCACGAGCACCAGCGGTCGCAGCATCAAAGCAAGTCGTGCCTTCATCGGTTCTCTCCCTGTTCACGGTCATCACGGACGCGACGACCCACGACCACCATCGAGAGAACCGGCACCAACAACCAGGGGGAGGGCTCCCCGGGAACAGTGGACGAGGAAAGCGTTCAATGCCTCTTGTGTTGCCGCTGACTTCGCGCCACAGGATCCGCGGGTAGTCAGACCGCATTGGGAAGGGTTGCTGGCCCTCTCGAAGGAGACCCAGCACCATGTCCCAGCAGCGCAAGCCCAAGCGGTTCTTGTCCGGCGAGCAGAAGTACGACCTGTGGCTGAGGATGCTCACCGGTCAGCTCTCCCAGGCCGACGCCGCCGCGGAGGCCGGGGTGGATCGCTCGACGATCTCGAACCTGCGCAAGAGCGCCCGCGACGGAGCGATCGCGGCGCTCTCGGCGCGACCGGGCCGGTCCAAGGCGTCCGCCGCGGAACGTTCGGAGGTCGCCGGGTTGCGGGCCGAGGTGGCCCGCCTGCAGGCCACGATCGTCGAGCAGGCCATCGAGTTGGCCATGCTGCGGGGAAAAGCGCCTTGGGGTTGAGCGGGCCGATCCCAGCGCGTGTCGACGGGCCCGCCAAGGCGACCCTGCTCGACCTGGTCGACCAGGCGGTCGCGGCGGGTTGGAGCGTGGCCCGGGCCTGCTCGGTGCTGGAGCTGGACCGACGCCGCTGGTGGCGCTGGTCGGGCCGCGCCGCCGCGGGGGCGCTCGAGGACCGCCCGCCGGGCGGCCACCCCATCCACGGGCTGCTCGAATGGGAGGAGGCCGACATCGTGGCCGTGTTCGAACAGTGGGGCGACATCGACCTGTCGCACCGCAAGCTCGCCCACCGCGGCTCGTATGAGGACCGGGTGTGGGTGTCGCCCTCCACGGTCGACCGGGTCCTGGCCCGCCACGGTCTCAGTCTCGAAACCCAGCCCCGACCAGCACGTTCGCACAAGCAGCCATGGCCCGACTGGTGCGAGTGGCGACCCAACCAGCTGTGGTGCTGGGACATGTCGCAGTTCGAGAAGTGCCTGACCGCGAAGTACGCCTACGGGATCGTCGACCTCGTGTCGCGCAAGTGGATCCACACGATCCTCGCCGCCGAGGCCACCTCGACCCAGGTGCGAGTGCTGTTCCTCGGAGCCTTGGAGGCAGAGGCGTTGCTGACCTACGAGATCCGCCAGCGGCTCGCCGTCCTCGACGAGACCGTCCCCGAACTCGACGACGACGACGAGGTTCCGCTGTTGTTGGCCATCTCCGACAACGGCACCGAGATGTGCTCTCGGGACACCCGCAAGTCCTTCGCCGCGTGTTCGATCGCCCAGCACCACGGCCGGCCGTCGACCCCGACCGACCAGGCATGGATCGAGACCCTCTGGGGGCACGTCAAACACGAGAACCCCCACCTGATGACGATCACCGATCCCGCCGTGCTCGCCGCCGCGCTCGAACGGGTCAGGGTCCACTACAACCAGGCACCTACACGCCTTCGACACGTGACGAAGTCTCCCACGGGGCCGTTTCATCGGCGTGGCGCTCAACACGTGGCGATGATGAACGGAACACTCGCGCCTTCACTCAATGCTCTAGGAGACTGCTGAGCAATCCGGGTTGAGGGCCCTGTCGATTCGCGTTCGGGGCGCGGATCGAAAATACTGGGGGGATGCAGGGATCGTCGGTTCCGGATCGGGAGTTGTTGGACGCGGCCGCGTTGTGCGGTCATCTGCTGGGGGAGGGGTCGGTGCACGCGTTGTTGGCTGAGCACCGACACCGGTTGTTCCCTGACGAGATGTTCGCTGATCTGTTCCCCACGAACCGGGGCCGCCCGTCGGTCCCCGCTGATGTGGTCGCGACGGTGATGGTGCTGCAGTCGTTGGAGGGCCTGTCGGACCGCCACGCGGTCCGGGCGTTGGAGACGAACATCGCGTGGAAGGCCGCCGCCGGCCTGGCGTTGACCGACGAGGGTTTCCACCCGACGGTGCTGGTGTTGTGGCGCAACAAGCTCCGCGACTCGCAGGCCCCGCAGCGGATCTTCGACGCGGTCCGCGCGGTGATCGACGAGACGGGGGTGATCGCCCGCAAGCACCGGCGGGTGGGCGTGTCAACCCGGACTGGCCCCACCGTGCTCGCTTGATCTGGCCCCGGCTGGGTGACGGCTCAGGTGGTCCGAGCCCGTGTGCGGGTCTTGGTGGTGCGGAGCCGGTAGCTGTTGGTGCCGGTCTCGAGGATGTGGGCGTTGAAGGTGACGCGGTCGACGATGGCGGCAACGAGGCGGGGGTCGGGGATCACGGTTCCCCATTCGCTGAAGGGGAGGTTGGATGCGACCGCGATGGAGGCTTTCTCTTCGCGTTCGGTGAGGATCTGGAACAGCAGCTCGGAGCCGCGGGCGTCGAGTTGGACGTAGCCGAGCTCGTCGAGGCAGAGCAGGTCGAGGCGCCCGTAGCGGGCGACGATGCGTGACAGGCGTCGTTCGTCGGCGGCTTCGGCGAGTTCGTTGACGAGCTGCGCGGCGGTGGCGTAGCGGACCCGGTGTCCTTGTTCGCAGGCGGCGATGCCGAGGCCGATGAGGAGGTGGCTCTTGCCGGTGCCCGAGTCGCCCTACAACACGACGGGTTCGCCGGTCTCGAGGTAGGCGCCTGAGGCGAGGGTGGCGATGGTGGCGGGGTTGATGGTGGGCGCGGCGTCGAGGTCGAACTCGGCGAGGCGTTTGGTGCGCGGGAAGCGGGCTTCGTGGATGCGGCGTTGGCGGCGCCGTTCGATGCGTTCGTCGACCTCGGCGGAGAGAACTTCGGCGAGGAAGGCGAGGTAGCTCTGTTGGGTGCGTTGCGCGGTCTCGGCGAGGCGGGCTGCGTCGGCGCGGATCACGGGGAGGCGCAGTTCTCGGGTGGCGGCGCCGATGGCGGCGGTCGCGGCGGTGTCGGTCATGGTGTTCATTGGGCCTCCAGGAGGTCGTCGTAGTTGGCGATGGATGGGACGGGTCGGTCGAAGCGGCTGAGGCCTTCGCCGATCGGCACGACCGTGGCGACGGCCGGCTCCGCGACGCGGCGGGCTTCGATGGCGATCACCGCCGGGTCGAGCGACCCGGCGGCCAGCGCCCGGGTCATCCCGGCGATCACGGCGTCGGTGCCGATGGTGCGGTGCAACAACAACACGTCGATCAGGGCGCGGGTGCCGTCTCGGTCGCCGAGACGTCGGCGGGCCTCAGCCCAGAACCGTTCATGGGTCGGGCCGAACACGCCGCCGGCGCGGGCCCGGGCCAGGGCGGTGGCGCCGGGGAACGCTCCGGTCTTGATGGCCAGGACCTCGAGGTAGTGGTCCAACGCCAGGATCTCGTCGCCCTTGAGGGCGCGGGCGTGGCGTGCGACGACCACGGCGCCGTCAAGGGCTTCGATGGTCTCGGCGCCGACTCGGACATCGAGGCGTTTGCCGACGTGCGCGGCGGGGACCGAGTAGAGACACCCGCGGACCGAGACCCGGCTCTTGCGGTCCACCCGATGGCCGCTCACCACGGCGATGTCGAACGGCTCGGCGGGCAGGGCCCGCAGCGTGCCGGCCTCGAGCGCGAAATGCTCGGCAACGGTGATGCGGCGATGGGCGATGAACCGCTCGTCGTCGCGGGCGATCCCGACGGCGAGGAGCTCGTTGAGCTCGGCCATCGACCCCACGTGGGGGACCGGGACAAGGTGGCGGCGCCGGAACCGGCCGACCTCACCCTCGACGCCGCCCTTCTCGTGGCTGCCCTTGATCCCAGGCTGGCAGAAGAAGCTGTCGAACCCATAATGCGACCGCAACGCCACAAACCGCTCCGACTCGACGCGGTCGCGGCCCTTCAACACCCGCACGACCGCGGCCTTCAAGTTGTCGTAGCGGATCCGCTTCGGCACCCCGCCGAAGTGCTCGAAGGAGCGGACGTGACCGTCGAGGAACACCTCCTGGGCCTCGTTCAGATACGCCCTCGTGTAGCCCCGGCCCGACGCCGAGAGGCGCATCACGAACATCGACACATCGACCAGCACCCCGGCCAGATAGATGCTCGCGGTGCCGAAGTCGACCTCAGCTTCCTCGCCCAACGGGTGGTGCTGGGGGACCATCACCTCGACCAACGGCACCTCCATCCGACGGCGCACCTCGGCCACATACCGGCGCACCGTCGACTCGCCCACCAGCGCGCCGTGTTCCTCGACGAGACGCTGCCACACCCGCCGAGCGGTGTGGCGCTGCTTGCGCGGCGCGGTCCGGTCCGCCTCCAGCCACCCATCGATCGTCGGCTTCCACCGATCCAACGCCGGCGCCGCCCGCACCACCACCTTCCGTTCCGGTGGCACCGCCGACACCAACGCTTGGCGGACATCACGGCGATGCACATGGAACCGCCGGGCCAACTCGCGGACCGACAACCCCTCGCGCTCATGAGCCGTGCGGATCTGTTCGTAGAGCTTCACCTTCGACCTCTTGGGCATCGCCCACGGTCGACGGCGGACACGACCCACCGGTGGACCCCCACCAGGTGGGGCCAAATCAGATGAGCACTACCCGCCCAAGTGGGGCCAGATCAGGTGAGCACACCCAGGCGGGCGTTGGACTCGACGGTGCTCGATGACGCGGTGGCCCGCCAGGGCACGATCGACATGTTGGTCACCCAGATCCGGCGGGTCCGCAAGGTCGTCCCCGAACTCGCCGAGGTGTGGGTCCGCGAACACAACCTCGA
>JAYRVH010000091.1:0-3275 GCA_041918615.1 Acidimicrobiales bacterium | reverse complement strand
GCGGCCGTTGTCGTCGAGGCGTTCGTCGGCCTTGGTGAGGAGCCGCCGGGAGCGATACAGCGGGTCGTCTTTGTGGCCGCGGTGGCCGAGGGTCTCGTTCTGCACCCGGCGACGGCACTCGTCGAGCTTCGTGTTGGCGAGGTGAGATCGGCCCGGAGCGCCCTGTCCGCGTTTCTGCGGGTGGGTTTCTCCGGGCCGTCTCCCGAACCGGACGTGCGGCTTCCACCGCATCCGGCTCTCCACGAGTCCGTGCCGTTGGTCAACCAGCGATGGTGGTCTGGTCCCAGGGTGTCGGGATCTTCGTCCCGCGGTATCGGTAGCGGGTGACCGGCACCGTGCCGCAGTGGAAGAGTGACACCCCGTCGTGTTCTGGCCACCAGTTGTTGGCCAGGTAGCGACGTTTCAGCCACTTCCAGTTGGCACGGGGATGCTTTCGTCGGAGCCAGTGCACCACCCGTTCCCAGGTGAACTGGTGCAGGTGAGAAAAGGTCCGACTCGACACCCCGTGGCGGAAGTAGCCGGTCCAGCCCCGTAGCACCTGGTTGATGCGGCGGAGCAGTTCGGACAAGGGCTGGTTCGTGCCCATCTTGGTGATCGCCTTCACCTTGGCCCGGATCGAAGCCAGAGACTTCTTCGAGGGCCACGTGTAGACGTATCGGTGGCCCGAGCCCGGCTGTGGTTGCCGCTGGATGCGGAACCCCAGGAACTCGAACCCCTCGTCGATGTGAGCGGTCAGCGTCTTCGCTTCCGACAGGCGCAGGCCCATCGGTGCGAGCACCGCTGCTACCTCGCCCCGCAGGCCCTCGGCGTGAGCCTCGGTGCCCGCCACCATGACCACGAAATCGTCCGCGTATCGCACGAGGCGATAGGTGGCGTTCCCGTGGTTGCGGCGGGTTGCCCGCTGGGTTCGGGTGGCCATGTCGCGCTGCCAGGCCTCGGCGAAGTGATCGTCGAGGACCGACAGGGCGATGTTGGCCAGCAACGGCGACAAGATGCCGCCTTGGGGGGTGCCCATCTTGGTGTCGCGCGTGACGCCGTCCTCGGAGAGGACACCGGCACACAGAAACGCCTTGATCAACGCCACGACACGTTTGTCTCCGATCCGATGTCGCACCCGGTCCATCAGGGCGGTGTGCGAGATCTCGTCGAAGCACGCCTCGATGTCACCTTCGAGCACCCAGTGGTAGCGGTTGGATGCCAGCATGTGGATCTCGGCGATCGCGTCATGGGGTCGACGAGACGGACGGAACCCGTAGCTGCACGGGTGAAAGTCCGCTTCGAAGATGGGTTCGAGGACCAGCTTCAGGCTGGCTTGCACGACCCGGTCCCGCACAGCAGGGATGCCGAGGCGGCGGAGCTTGCCCGACGCCTTGGGGATCATCCTCTCCTTGACCGGGAGCGGCTCGAAACTGCGGGCCTTGAGCTGTGCTCGCAGCCCGGACAGCATCGCGTCGCCGAAGACGACCGAACGTGCGGTGACGCCATCGACTCCGGCGGATCGTGCCCCTCGGTTCCCTCTCACCCGATCCCACGCCACCGTGAGGAAGGCGGGATCGGCGACAAGGTTGAACAGGTCATCGAACCGGCGATCACCGTCGTCGGTTGACCATTGGTGCAGCTTGGTCTGGATGCCCAGTACCCGCACCCGGGCCTCGTCGAGGCTCGGCCACGGCTCACCGGTGTTCACCGGGGGACTCCTGGCATTCCTTTTCCTCCGCTGCGGTCCCGCTGGGCCCCTTCGCCATGTGGACGGCTTTCCCGCCCTCGGACTACTACGGGCCCTCCGCCCCCTCGCCGGGCCGTCAGCTGACGGTGAGCCTGCCCGTCTCCGCCCCGGCAGGGCGGAGGGGAGGGCGACCCGACGAGTTGAGTCGGCCAGGAGCGCCCTGTCCATCTTTCGATGGGTGGGTTTCTCCTGACCGCTCGCCGAACCCGGCGTGCGACTCTCACCGCACCGGGCTCTCCACGAACCCATCGCAGACGCCGCCCCTTGCGGGCCGACCGGTAGCTGCCCTTCCCGGGTCCCCAGTAACCCGCCGTACAACAGCGGTTCGCCGGTGTTCACCGGCGGCTCCTGGCATTCCAGGTTGAGGCAGCGGGTTCGTTGGGCCCCTTCGCCATGCGCGCAGCTTTCCTGCGCTCGGACTACTACGGGCCCTCCGCCCCACCCCAACGGCATCAGCCGGCAACGGGCCTTCCCCATGAGGACCACCCTCGCAGGCGGACACCAGGGGACCGTCGGAGCGGTTCCCACGTTCATCTGTGGATCGTTTGACAGGCGAGGCGCCCAGCTTTGCCCCTGCAGCATCGCCACGGCTACGCCGCAGGCATTCACCGTGGCCTCCAGGCCAGCGAACCAAACCGGCCGAAGAGTTCACCCCGCGACACCCGCGAGGTTGCGCGCTGCTGACCAGCCCAGATCCGTCAGATTCGAGCTGGCGAACGTCTTGAGGAGCGTTCATACGCTGATTCACTCTCGTTGCACCGTCCTGTCGTGCTTGCCGGACCCGCAGCCATCTGACGGTGCTGACTCGTCCCGGCGTTGTCAGGGCTGCTCCCACCCTCCCCGGCGTTCCCCGGATCAGGCTGCCCTCAGCTTCAACCGGACCGCTGCGACGGGCCGGCGGCCGTGTCCTTTCACCACGGCACGATCCCCAGACGCCTCGTGGCGCACGGGTTCCCACGTTCACTGTGTGCCGGTCGACAGGATCGGTGCCCAGCTCTGCCGCTACAGCCTCGCCATCGCTGGAGCCGCAGGCATGCGGCGATGGCCTCCCCACCGACGTGAATAGTCGGCTTCGGAGTCGCTGACCTCGTTCGTTCAGGTCAGCGCGCACTGTTGCCCGGCCCACATCCACCAGGTTGGAGCCGGTTCCACCCTTGAGCGGGTTCAACCACTGGTTCACTCTCGTTACACCTCTCTGTCTCGCTTGCCGGGCACGCCGCCATCTGGCAGTGCTGGCACGCCCCGGCTTTGTCAGAGCTGCTTCCCGCCCTCCCCCACACCTCTGGGATCAGGCTGCTCTCAGCTTCACCGACCTGCTGCGACAGGCCGGAGAGGAGGGTCTCTCACCCTCCTCCGCACACACAGCGCCTCGTGGCGCACCTTCACGAGGTGGAACGGGTCGGCGACCTGGACCGCGTGGGGCACCATCGTGTCGAACGCGAGCCGCCACGGCCCCGACAGATCCAAGGTGGCGTAACGGACCGCATCCAGCCAGGTCTGCCCGCGAGCGGCCATCCACTTGCACGCCCCGCTGGCGCTGCGGCCCTCG
>JAYRVH010000090.1:0-23799 GCA_041918615.1 Acidimicrobiales bacterium | reverse complement strand
TCGAACGCCGTGAACGACGTCGAATCAGACCCCTCCGACAACACCTTCGTGATCGCCGCCGTCAACGTCGTCTTCCCATGATCAATATGGCCCATCGTGCCAATATTGGCATGCGGCTTATTCCGCTCGAACTTCGCTTTGGACACGGGTGTACCTCAGGCCTTTCGGGACTGGCTGACTAGCAGGATGGACATAGGGTGATACTCACTCGCCGCGGACACGGGCGACGATCTCTTCTTGGACCGACACCGGCATCTGCTGGTACGAGTCGAACTGCATCGTGTACGTGGCGCGCCCCTGGGTACGCGACCGCAGGTCGGTAGCGTAGCCGAACATCTCGGACAGCGGCACGGTGGCGGCGATCACCTGGCTGTTGCCCCGCTGTTCGGAGCCGGCGAGGCGGCCGCGGCGGCTGGACAGATCGCCCATGACGTCGCCCAGGTAGTCGTCGGGCGTGACCACCTCGACCGACATGATGGGCTCGAGCAGCACCGGCTTGGCCTTGCGCGCCGCTTCCTTGAGCACCATCGAACCGGCAACCTTGAAGGCCATCTCGGACGAGTCGACGTCGTGGGCCGAGCCGTCGGTGAGGCGGGCCCGCACATCGACCATGGGGTAGCCGGCGAGCACACCCGAGGTGAGCGACTGCTGGATGCCCTGGTCGACCGAGGGGATGAACTCCTTCGGAATGCGGCCACCGGTGATCTTGTCGATGAACTCGTAACCGCCGCCGGGCCCGGTGGGCTCGAGGTCGATGACGACGTGGGCGAACTGGCCAGAGCCGCCGGTCTGCTTCACGTGGCGGTAGACGACCTTGTTCACGGTCTCGGTGATGGTCTCGCGGTAGGCCACCTGAGGCTTGCCGACGGTGGCGTCGACGTGGAACTCGCGGAGCATCCGGTCGACGAGCACCTCGAGGTGCAACTCGCCCATGCCCGAGATCACCGTCTGGCCGGTCTCCTCGTCGCTGCGAACCTGGAACGTGGGGTCTTCCTCGGACAGCGAGTAGAGCGCCTTGCCCAGCTTGTCCTGGTCGGCCTTGGTCTTCGGCTCGACGGCCACGTGGATCACCGGCTCGGGGAACTCGAGCTCCTCGAGGACGAGGGGCGCTCCCGGGTCGCAGAGCGTGTCGCCCGTGCGGGTGTCCTTCAGGCCGATGCCGGCGACGATGTCGCCGGCGAACACGGCGTCCCGGTCGTCACGGTGGTTGGCGTGCATCTCGAGGATCCGGCCGATGCGCTCCTTCTTGCCCGTGCGGCTGTTGAGGACCGTGCCGCCCTTGGGCAGCTGTCCACTGTAGACGCGGAAGTAGGCGAGCTTGCCGTGGGGATCCGCGACGATCTTGAAGGCCAGCGCCGAGAAGGGCTCGTCGTCGGTGGGCTTGCGTTCGACGGTCTCTTTGCCGGCCAGGTCCATGCCCTGGACGGGTGGGAGGTCGACCGGCGACGGGAGGTACTCGACCACGGCATCGAGCAGTGGTTGGACCCCCTTGTTCTTGAAGGCACTGCCGTTCAGCACGGGAACCACCTCGTTGGCGATGGTGGCCTTGCGCAGCGCGACGCGGAGGTCGGCGGCGGTGATCTCCTCCTCGCCGATGTACTTCTCGAGGATCTCGTCGCTGGACGACGACAGGACGTCGACCAGCTCGTGGCGGTACTCGTCAGCCTGCTCGGCGAGCTCTTCGGGGATGTCGACGACGTCCCACTTGGCGCCGAGCTCCTCGTCCTGCCAGACGAGGGCCTTCATCTCGAGGAGGTCGATCACGCCCTTGTAATGGCCTTCGGCGCCGATGGGCAGCTGGATGACGGCGACCGTGGCGCCGAGGCGTTCCTTGATGCTGTCCAGCGCCGAGAAGAAGTCCGCGCCCAGACGGTCCATCTTGTTGATGAAGCACATGCGGGGCACGCCGTACTTGTTGGCCTGGCGCCACACCGTCTCGGTCTGAGGCTCGACGCCGGCCACCCCGTCGAACACGGCGACGGCGCCGTCGAGCACGCGGAGCGAGCGCTCGACCTCGACGGTGAAGTCGACGTGGCCCGGCGTGTCGATGATGTTGATCGTGTGGTCGTTCCACTCGCAGGTGGTGGCGGCCGAGGTGATCGTGATGCCGCGCTCCTGCTCCTGGACCATCCAGTCCATGGTGGCGGCGCCTTCGTGGACCTCACCGATCTTGTAGTTGCGGCCGGTGTAGTAGAGGATCCGCTCGGTGGTCGTGGTCTTACCCGCATCGATGTGGGCCATGATCCCGATGTTGCGGGTGCGCTCGAGCGATGTCGGGCGGGTGGTGCTTTCCTCAGCCATGGGTCTTCTCTGCTCTACGTTTCGGTGGGTCTGCGGTTGGTCTGGGCGGGGTGGGGTGGCGCTCCCGGAACGGGCGCCGGACGTGCGGACGACCGGGCCGGGGCCCGGTCGTCGTGGAGGCACACCGAGGGGCGCACCCCCGCATCGGGGGCTACCAGCGGTAGTGGGCGAAGGCCTTGTTGGACTCGGCCATCTTGTGGAGGTCTTCCTTGCGCTTCATCGACGCACCCAAGCCGTTCGAGGCGTCGAGCAACTCGTTCGCAAGGCGCTCGGCCATGGTGTTCTCACGACGCTGCCGGCTGAAGCCGACCAGCCAGCGGATGGCAAGGGTGTTCGCGCGTCGGGGGCGCACCTCGACGGGCACCTGATAGGTGGCACCACCGACCCGGCGGCTTCGCACCTCGAGCGCGGGCTTGACGTTCTCGACCGCCCGCTTGAGCGCCGCGATGGGCTCCGCGCCGGTCTTCTGCTCGACGATGTCGAGGGCGTCGTAGACGATCCGCTCGGCCGTGGAGCGCTTCCCCCGCTGGAGCACCTTGTTGACGACCTGGGTGACGACGACCGACCGGTAGATCGGGTCGGGATTGAGCTCACGACGGGGGGCGGGGCCCTTACGAGGCATCCTCAGCCCTTCTTGGCGCCGTAGCGGCTACGGGCCTGGTTGCGGTCACGCACACCCGACGCATCGAGGGTGCCGCGAATGATCTTGTAACGGACACCGGGAAGGTCCTTCACCCGACCACCGCGCACGAGCACGATCGAGTGCTCCTGGAGGTTGTGTCCTTCGCCCGGGATGTAGGCGGTGATCTCCATCCCGCTCGACAGGCGCACACGGGCGACCTTGCGGAGCGCCGAGTTCGGCTTCTTCGGCGTGGCGGTGTACACACGCGTGCAGACCCCCCGCCGCTGGGGAGCACCCTTGAGTGCAGGGGTGGCGCCCTTCTTGGGCTTCGACTTGCGGCCCTTTCGGACCAGTTGCTGCACGGTGGGCACGCGTTTACCTCAGGAGATGCTGCTCGGGGACTGATCGGCGCAAGGCGCGCACGACCGACGGGCCATGCTACGGGCGTGCAGGGGGCGGCAACAACTCGCGCCGCCGACCACGACGAACACAGCGCATCGAGTGCCCGGCGCGAGGATCCGAGGTGTGCGCTCGCACGAAGTTGCCGCGACACCCGGGTGATCCGAGGGACAGCGGCGGGCGAAGGGTGGGCATGACTGCGAACCGCGACGCCTTCGACCGTGCCATCGCCGACTGGAACGCCGGCGACCTCGACGCCTACCTCGAGCTCTACGATGATTCGATCCAGCTGTACGGCTACTCGGACCAGCCCATGACCAAGCCCGAGGTCGCCGGGATGTACCGGGGGCTCCACCAGGCGCTCGAGCGCATCCACATCGACGTGCACGAAGTGATCGAGCAGGACGACCGCCTCTCGGCCCGGGCCACCATGTCCGGCATCCACCGCGGCGAGTTGTTCGGCGTGCCCGGCACCGGCGTGAACATCGTCCAGCCGGTCATCACGCACCTGCGCTTCGTCGACGCCCGGTGCGTCGAGCGCTGGTCGGTGGCTGACACCCTCGCCGTGCTCATGCAGGTGGGCGCCGTCACGCTGCCTGGTTGATCGAAGCGCCCCACCAAACAACCACCCGGCGCAGCTCGAGTTCAGCGGCACCGGGACCGCGGCCAACCTCGTCGCCGCCGCCGACTTCACGGGCTGACCCCGCCGACTCCCGGTTCGGGCACCGAATCCTCCGGTCCCCGGCGGGGTCCGGAGCAAGCTTGCCAGCGGGGCATGGCGGGCATCGATCGCTCAGGGCTGCGACGTCGTCCAAGCAGCGACCTGGGCCACGTAGTCGTCGAGGTCGACGAGATCGTCGAGCGCGGCGACGACCTTGTCGTCGTCGATCTCGGCGTACTGGTGAACGAGCACGTTGCGGAACCCGATAGCGGAGCGCAGCCGTCGGGCGAGCCCTCGATCGATCACGCCCTGCTCGGCCAGGCGTTCGACCGCATCCGCATTGGTCTCCGGCGCCCCCCAGCCCTCGGACACCACGATGTGGTTCGCGACGCGGGCCACGCCCTCGATGGCCGTCACGAAGCGGTACTTCATCGCAGCCAGTCCGATCTCGTCCGTGCGGAGCACGTCCGCACCGGTGGACGCCTGCGACCGCAGGGCGAGTACGTCGCGGGTGATGGCGTCGAGCAGCCGCAGAACTCGTGACTCATCGACCATGGGACACCACCTCGGCCCACTCGCGCTGGCGCTCGCGGTACGCGGGCAGATCGTCGAGGTAGACGGTGCGGGTGTCGGCCTGCCAGGTCACCCGGGCCGGCGGATCATCGTCGAAGAGAAGGACCCCGTGCTGGGCAACACGCCCGGCCAGCTCGAGCGGCGCGGTGTCGAGCACGAGCAGATCGATGCCCTCGGGCACGGCCACCTGCCATGGCCCCGGAGGGTCCACCCCCCACCACGCGGCCACGTCCGCGTCCGAATCCACCCGCTCCCGGCCTTCCGTCCGGCTGCCGAAGAGAAACGCGAACCGGGCGCCCGTGGCCCGCAGCACCGCGATGACCGGGTCGAGGTCCATGCCATCAGTATGGGTCGCGGCATGAGTGGGTTCGGGCACCGGATCGTGCGGTCCGGGACCGAAACGTCCGGTGCCAGTTCGACGGACCGGACAGACTCGACGCATGACCGAACGCAAAGACGCGACCGACGCCACCCGTCAGGCCAACGCGGCGGTGGCCGCGGCACTGCCACTGGACGACCCCGGCGACTTCGAGCGGGCCCGAAAGGGCCTCCTGGCCGAGGCACCGGTGCAGGTCCTGCACGAGGGCGGCTTCCCGGTGTGGGACCGGGCCGACTTCGCCTTCCTCGACGACGAGGTGCCGCCCGACACGGTGAACCCCAGCTTGTGGCGACAGGCTCGGCTGAACGCCATCGCCGGGCTCTTCGAGATCGCGCCGCGCTTCTATCAGGTCCGGGGCCTCGACCTGTCGAACATCACCCTCATCGAGGGCGAGACCGGTTGGGTGGTGATCGACCCGCTCACGTCGGCCGAGACCGCGGCCGCGGCGCTGGCCCTCGCCAACGAGCACCTCGGCGAACGTGCCGTCCGGGCGGTGATCTACACCCACAGCCACATCGACCACTTCGCCGGCGTCCGGGGTGTGGTGGACGAGGCCGACGTGGCGTCGGGCGCGGTGCCGATCGTGGCCCCCGAGGGGTTCCTCGAGGCCGCCATCAGCGAGAACGTCATCGCCGGAAACGTGATGCTGCGCCGAGGCTCGTACATGTACGGGCCGCTGCTGCCCACCGATGCCCAGGGTCACGTCGACGCGGGGCTGGGCAAAGGCGTGCCGCTGTTCGGCACCAACGGCCTCATCGCCCCCACCATCTCCATCAGCGAGACCGGTACCGAGCTCGTGCTCGACGGGGTTCGGCTGGTGTTCCAGGTCACGCCGGGCACCGAGGCGCCGGCGGAGATGAACTTCTACTTCCCCGACCACCGGGTCCTGTGCATGGCCGAGAACTGCACCGCCACCCAGCACAACCTCTACACGCTGCGGGGCGCCCAGGTCCGCGACTCGCTGGCGTGGAGCACCTACATCCACGAGGCAATCGAGCTGTTCGCGGCCGACGCCGACGTGGTGTTCGCCAGCCACCACTGGCCCCGCTGGGGCACCGACGACGGGCTCGACTACCTGCGGGCCCAGCGCGATGCCTATCGCTACCTGCACGACCAGACCATGCGGCTGGCCAACCACGGGCTCACCCCGCTCGAGATCGCCGAAGAGTTGGCGATGCCCGACTCGCTCGAATCCGAGTTCCACACCCGGGGCTACTACGGCACCGTCAACCACAACGCCAAGGCGGTGTACCAGTACTACCTCGGCTGGTTCGACGGGAACCCCGCTCATCTGCACGGCCACCCACCGGTCGAGGCGGCACGCCGCTACGTCGAGTTCATGGGAGGGGCCGACGAGGTGGTTCGCAAGGCCCGGGCCAGCTTCGATTCCGGCGACTTCCGCTGGGTGGCCGAGGTGGTGAACCACGTGGTGTTCGCCGAGCCGGACCATGCCGAGGCCAAGGCCCTTCAGGCCGACGCCCTCGAGCAGCTCGGGTACCAGGCCGAGTCGGGGCCCTGGCGAGACTTCTACCTGACCGGCGCGCAGGAGCTGCGCCAGGGCCACCCTGCGGGCGGCGCTGCGGCGGGCGCCGGCCCCGACGTGCTGGCGGCCATGACCACCGAGATGCTCCTGCACTTGGTCGGCGTTCGCCTGAACGGGCCGGCCGCGTCCACTCGTGACGTGGCACTGCGCCTGGTGATCACCGACCGCGGCGAGCGCTGGGACATCGGCGTCGGGAACGGGGCGCTGCACCATTCCCTGGCCGGCGTGCTGGAACGGGCACCCGACGCCACGCTGTCACTCCCCTACCCGGCCTTCGCCGCCCTCGCCGGCGGCAACCAGACCCTCGATCAGCTCGTCGAGTCGGGCGAAGCCGCCGTCGAGGGCGACCGCGAGGCCCTCGACCACCTCACCGAGAACCTCGACCACTTCAGCTTCGGCTTCCCCATCGTCACGCCGTAGGGCGGCCCCCTTCAGGGCGCGGGCGCGGTCGCCCCCGACGCTTGATCGGTCGAGGCCATCATCGTTCGGCGTCCCTCCGCCAGCCGCGCTCGACCTCGTCACGGAAGCGCACCTGCTGGGCCTTCGCGTTCTGGTGCATGAAGCGAGCGAGCCGCGGCCCGAGGGCACGACCCACCATCCCGACGGCCTCGAAGGTCATCGCCCAGGTGTAGGTGCACGCGTCGCCGTCGGGCTCGAACGTGTGGGTGGCGAGGGCTCGGATCGGGCGGGTGGGCTCGATTCCCTCCATGACCATGCGCCGGCCGGGCTCCCACTCGCGGACGACCGACACGGCCCGCACCGGGAGCCCCCACATGCGGAACCGGATGAGGTTCCGCGTTCCCACCCGCATGGGCAACTCATCAGGCCGGTACTCCCGCACCGCCGGGTCGATCACCGGCGCCGTCGCCGGATCCGCCAGGAAGTCGAACGCGAACGCAGCGGGCACCGGTAGCCGTACTTGCTCAGCGAACCCCAGGTCACCCATCACCAACAGCGTGGCACGCGCCCGAGCAGACGCGTAGTCGACGCAATAGCGGTCGGATTCCGACCGCTATTGCGTCGAGAATGAACAGGCGCGGCAGGTGAAGCAACCAACCGTCGCGGGATCGAGGAGCTACTCGCTCGCGGTGGGGAGGTCGATCACTTCAGCAACCGCGACGGCCTCGGAACGCCCCGCGAGCCAGTCGGCGAGGTCATGCTCCTCGTCGCCCGAGGAGTAGTACTCCATCGGCTGGTAGTCGGGCGCGCTGGTCTCGATCTCGCGGTACTGGGCGAGCCCGGTGCCGGCGGGGATGAGCTTGCCGATGATGATGTTCTCCTTGAGCCCGACCAACGAATCGCTGCGGGACTCGATGGCCGCCTCGGTGAGGACCCGGGTGGTCTCCTGGAAGGAGGCCGCGGAGAGCCAGGAGTCGGTGGCGAGCGAGGCCTTCGTGATGCCCATGAGCTCGGGACGACCCTCAGCGGTCTTCTTGCCTTCCTCGACGAGTCGCCGGTTGGTGTCGGCGAACACCTTCTGGTCGACGCGCTCACCCGGCAGGAAATCGGACTCGCCGGGCTCGGACACGGCCACCCGTCGTGTCATCTGACGCACGATCAACTCGATGTGCTTGTCGTCGATCGACACACCCTGGTCGCGGTAGACCCCCTGCACCTCGCCCACGAGGTACGACTGGGTCTCGCGTACACCCTTGATCTCGATGAGCTCCTTGGGATCGCGCGGGCCGTCGACCAAGGGCTCGCCGGCGGCGATCTCGTCGCCGTCCTGGACCTCGAGGCGAGACAGGCTCGGAATGATGTACTCGTCCTCCTCGCCGTCGTCGGCGACGATGACGACCGGACGGCCCTTGCCCTCGTCCTCGAAGATCCGGACGACGCCCGAGGTCCGGGCCAGGGTGGCCTTGCCCTTCGGGCTGCGAGCCTCGAAGAGCTCGACCACACGGGGGAGGCCGCCGGCGATGTCGCTGCCGGCGATGCCACCGGTGTGGAACGTCCGCATGGTGAGCTGGGTGCCGGGCTCACCGATCGACTGGGCGGCGATGACGCCGACCGCCTCGCCGAGCTCGATGGTGCGACCGGTGGCCAGCGAACGGCCGTAGCACTTGGCACAGATGCCCTGGTCGGCCTGGCACGTGAGCACCGAGCGAACCCGGATGCGATCGAGCTGCGGGTCGTCGCGGAGGGCGTCGAGGTCCTCGTCGCCGATCTCGGTGCCGGCCGGGATCACCCGGCCGTCGGCCAGGGTCGCGTCGTCCACCAGCGTCCGACCGAAGACACGGGTCTCGAGGTAGCTCCGCTTGCCTGCCTCGTCGGGGACGACGTCGTCGACCCAAAGGCCCCGGACCGGGCCTGAGTCACGGTCGACCGAGCAGTCGAGCTCACGCACGATGAGCTCCTGGGCGACGTCGACCAGTCGGCGGGTGAGATAGCCCGAGTCGGCGGTGCGCAGGGCGGTGTCGACGAGCCCCTTGCGGGCGCCGGGGGTGGCGATGAAGTACTCGAGCATCGAGAGCCCCTCACGGAAGTTGGCCTTGATGGGCCGGGGGATCATGTCGCCTCGGGGGTTGGCCACCAGACCGCGCATGCCGGCGATCTGGCGGACCTGCATCATGTTCCCTCGGGCGCCCGAGCCCACCATCATCTCGATGGGGTTGAACTGCTGCTCCTTCAGCCCCTTCTCCATGGCGCTGCGGACCTCTTCGGTGGCGTTGGTCCAGATCTCGACTTCCTTCTGGCGTCGCTCACCGTCGGTGATGATGCCCTTGCGGAACTGACCCTCGACCTTGTCGGCCGCCTTCTCGTGCGCCTCGAGGATGCCCGCCTTCTCGGGTGGCGTGCGCACGTCGTCGATCGACACGGTGATCCCCGACTGGGTGGCGTAGCGGAAGCAGAGGTCCTTGATGGCGTCGAGGCTCTGGGCCACCGCCGCCTTCGGGTAGTCGTTCGCCAACTCGTCGACGATGACACCCATGTCCTTCTTGCGCACCACGTCGTTGAAGTAGCCGAAGCCGTCGGGGAGCGTCTCGTTGAACAGGACCCGGCCCGGCGTCGTGACCGCGTAGGTGGCCGCCTTGCCGTTGGCCGGGGTGAGCAGTAGGCGCTCGGACCGGAACGTGATCGGGTCGTGGAGCTTGAGGTTGCCCGACTCATAGGCCCGCTCGAGCTCGTCGATCCTGCGGAAGCTCAGCACTGGGTGCATGCCGGACTCGTTGGGGCGCTTGAACTGCAGCGGGTTGTCGGGGTCGACCACGCCGACCATCTCGGTGAGGTAGAAGGCCCCGATCACCATGTCCTGGGTCGGCGTCACCAGCGGACGGCCGTGGGCGGGGCTCAAGACGTTGTTCGCCGACAACATCAACACGCGGCTCTCGGCCTGCGCCTCGGCGGACAGGGGAAGGTGGACGGCCATCTGGTCGCCGTCGAAGTCGGCGTTGAAGGCCGCGCAGACGAGCGGATGGATCTGGATGGCCTTGCCTTCGACCAGCACCGGCTCGAAGGCCTGGATGCCGAGCCGGTGCAGGGTCGGCGCCCGGTTCAACAGCACCGGGTGCTCACGGATCACGTCTTCGAGCACGTCCCAGACCTGTGGGCGCCGGCGCTCGACCATGCGCTTGGCCGACTTGATGTTCTGGGCCACCTCGCTGTCGACCAACCGCTTCATCACGAAGGGCTTGAAGAGCTCGAGGGCCATCAGCTTGGGCAGCCCGCACTGGTGGATCTTGAGCGTGGGGCCCACGACGATGACCGAACGGCCCGAGTAGTCGACGCGCTTGCCGAGCAGGTTCTGGCGGAACCGGCCCTGCTTGCCCTTCAACATGTCGGACAGCGACTTGAGGGGACGGTTGCCGGGCCCGGTGACCGGACGGCCACGACGGCCGTTGTCGAACAGGGCGTCGACGGCCTCCTGGAGCATGCGCTTTTCGTTGTTCACGATGATCTCGGGGGCACCGAGGTCGAGCAGGCGCTTCAGGCGGTTGTTCCGGTTGATCACCCGGCGGTACAGATCGTTGAGGTCGGACGTGGCGAAGCGGCCTCCGTCGAGCTGCACCATGGGCCGAAGCTCGGGCGGGATGACCGGGACGACGTCGAGGATCATTGCCCGGGGGTCGTTGACCCGGCGGCCGTGATCGTCGCGACGGTTGAACGCCGAGACGATCTTGAGGCGCTTGATGGCCTTCTGCTTGCGCTGGGCCGACAGCGGCTTCTGGCCCTCGGGCGGCTCGATGGCGTTGCGGAGCTTGACCTCTTCCTCGTCGAGGTCGAGGCGGTTCACCAGGCGGGCGATCGTGTCGGCACCCATTCCGCCCTCGAAGTAGTCGCCGTAGCGGTCGACGAGCTCGCGCCAGAGCATCTCGTCCTCGATGATCTTGCGCGAGAAGAGGTCCTTGAACTCGTCGAAGGCACGGCCGACCCGGTCGAGCTCCTCGTCGTAGCGCTCGCGGATCAGGCCGAGCTCCTTTTCGACGGCGCGCTGACGGGCCTTGATCTCGGTGTCCTTGGCGCCCTCCTTCTCCAGGGCCGAGATCTCCTTCTCGAGCTCCTCCTGGCGGTGGGCGAGCGCGAGCTCGCGCTCCTTTTCGATCAGCTCCTTCTCGCCGATGAGGTCGGCCTCGAGGTTGGGGAGATCCTCGGTGCGCTTGTCCTCGTCGACCCAGGTGACCAGGTTGGCGGCGAAGTAGATGACCTTCTCGAGCTGCTTGGCCTTCAGTTCCTCACGCGGCAGGGTGCCCATGAGCAGGTAGGCCAGCCACGACCGGGTGCCACGCAGGTACCAGATGTGGACCACGGGGGCAGCCAGTTCGATGTGGCCCATGCGCTCGCGTCGGACCTTGGAGCGGGTGACCTCGACGCCACAGCGCTCGCAGATGATCCCCTTGAAGCGCACGCGCTTGTACTTGCCGCAGTAGCACTCCCAGTCCTTGGTGGGACCGAAGATCTTCTCGCAGAACAAGCCGTCCTTCTCGGGCTTGAGCGTGCGGTAGTTGATGGTCTCGGGCTTCTTGACCTCGCCGTTGGACCACGTCCGGATCGAGTCGGCCGTGGCCAGTCCGATTCGCAGCTGGTCGAAGGTGTTGACATCGAGCATCGTCAGATCCTCTCCATGCGCTCTGCGGCGCGGCGTGCGTCTTCTTCGTCACTGCCCCGCTCGGGCCGGGAGATGTCGATCCCCAGCTCTTCGGCGGTGCGGAAGATGTCCTCGTCGAGCTCGCGCATCTCGATCTCGTCGCCGATGGTGTTGAGCACCTCGACGTTGAGACAGAGTGCCTGCATCTCCTTGATGAGCACCTTGAAGCTCTCGGGGATGCCCGGCTCGGGGATGTTCTCGCCCTTCACGATGGCCTCGTAGACCTTCACCCTGCCGAGCACGTCGTCGGACTTGATGGTGAGCAGTTCCTGGAGGCAGTAGGCCGAGCCGTAGGCCTCGAGGGCCCACACCTCCATCTCACCGAAGCGCTGGCCACCGAATTGGGCCTTCCCGCCGAGCGGCTGCTGGGTGATCATCGAGTACGGGCCCGTGGACCGGGCGTGGATCTTGTCGTCGACCAGGTGGGCCAGCTTCAGGATGTACACGTAGCCGACGGTGATGGGGTTGTCGTAGGTCTCGCCGGTACGACCGTTGTAGAGCGTGGTCTTGCCGTCCGGCTGGATGAGCCGCTGGCCGTCGACCGTCTCGGGCGTGAGGTTCTCGAAGATCGCCTGGATGGTCGGGTGCTTGCCCGCCTGGTCCTCTTCGTCCCAGTGCGCACCGTCGAACACCGGCGTGGCCACGAGCGTGGCGGGCGGTGTGTTGGTGCGGGTCTTGTTCTCGGTGCCCCGCACCGGCTCGTCGCCGACCCTCCCGCCTTCGACGAGGCCGCCGCCCTCGACGTCCCAGCCCCAACGGGCCGCGTAGCCGAGGTGCGCCTCGAGGACCTGGCCCACGTTCATGCGGGACGGGACCCCGAGGGGGTTCAAGATGATGTCGACGGCGGTGCCGTCGGCCATGAAGGGCATGTCCTCGATCGGCAGGATCTTGGAGATGACGCCCTTGTTGCCGTGGCGGCCGGCCAGCTTGTCGCCCACGCTGATCTTGCGCTTCTGGGCCACGTACACCCTGACGAGCTGGTTGACGCCAGGCGGGAGCTCGTGGCTCTCGTCCCGGCTGAACACCTTGACGTCGATGACCTTGCCCTCTTCGCCGTGGGGCACCTTGAGCGAGGTGTCGCGCACCTCACGGGCCTTCTCGCCGAAGATGGCGCGAAGCAGGCGCTCTTCGGGGGTGAGCTCGGTCTCGCCCTTCGGGGTGACCTTGCCGACCAGCACGTCGCCGGGGCCGACCTCGGCGCCGACACGGATGATGCCGCGCTCGTCGAGGTCGGCGAGGATCTCGTCGGACAGGTTGGGGATGTCCCGGGTGATCTCCTCGGGGCCCAGCTTGGTGTCGCGGGCGTCGATCTCGTGCTCGTGGATGTGGATCGACGTGAGCACGTCGTCCTTCACGAGCCGCTCGCTCAAGATGATGGCGTCCTCGAAGTTGTAGCCCTCCCACGGCATGAAGGCCACGAGCAGGTTCTTGCCGAGGGCCAGCTCGCCGTTGTCGGTGGACGAGCCGTCGGCGAGGATGTCGCCCTTCTTCACCCGATCGCCTTCGCGCACGCGGGGCTTCTGGTTGATCGAGGTGTCCTGGTTCGACCGCTCGAACTTGAGCAGGCGCAGGACCTTGCGTCCCTCGGACTTGTACTCGACGGTGATCGAGTCGCCGTCGACGTCGGTGACGGTGCCGTCGTCGACCGCGATGAGCATGTCGGCGGCGTCCCGTGCGGCGCGGGCCTCGATGCCGGTGCCGATGTAGGGGGCCTCGGCCCGCACCAGCGGGACGGCCTGGCGCTGCATGTTGGCCCCCATGAGGGCGCGGTTGGCGTCGTCGTGCTCGAGGAAGGGGATGAGCGCGGTGGCCACCGAGACGATCTGCTTCGGCGAGACGTCCATGAGCTGGACCTCGGACGGCGGGATGTTCGAGATCTCGGTGGTCGAGGCGAAGTAGCTCTCACGCTCGAGCTGGAGCTTGAGGTTCTCGAGGGTCGCGCCCTGCGGCGACCGCCGCACCAGCACGCGGTCGTTCTTGAAGGTGCCGTCGGGGTTGAGGGGCGCGTTGGCCTGGGCCACCACGTACTCCTCTTCCTCGTCGGCGGCGAGGTACACGATCTCGTCGGTGACCCGGCCTTCGACCACCTTGCGGTACGGCGACTCGATGAAGCCGAACTCGTTCACCCTGGCGAAGGTCGAGAGAGCGCCGATGAGACCGATGTTCGGGCCTTCGGGCGTCTCGATCGGGCACATGCGGCCGTAGTGGCTGAAGTGGACGTCTCGGACCTCGAACCCGGCGCGTTCGCGGGACAGGCCACCCGGGCCGAGCGCCGAGAGCCGGCGGCGATGGGTGAGTCCCGAGAGAGGATTCACCTGGTCCATGAACTGGGAGAGCTGGCTGGTGCCGAAGAACTCCTTGATGGCCGCCACGACGGGACGGATGTTGATGAGCGTCTGGGGGGTGATCGCCTCGACGTCCTGGGTGGTCATGCGCTCTCGCACGACCCGCTCCATGCGGGAGAGGCCGATGCGGACCTGGTTCTGGATGAGCTCGCCGACCGACCGGATTCGCCGGTTGGCGAAGTGGTCCTGGTCGTCGAGGCGGTAGCCGGGCTCGCCCTTGGCGAGCTGCAACAGGTAGCTCGTGGCGGCGAGGACCTCGCAGCGGCTGAGCACCGGCTGGTCGGACGCCGGCAGATCGAGGTCGGTGAGGCCGAACATGCCACCGATCCGCTCGAGCTCGGGGCCGAGCTTGCGGTTCAGCTTGTAGCGGCCGACGCGGCTGAGGTCGTAGCGGCGGTTCTCGAAGAAGGCGTTGCGGAAGTACGCCTTGGCCGACTCGACCGACGGCGGCTCGCCCGGTCGGGCCCGCTTGTAGATCTCGACGAGCGCCTCGTCCTGGGTGGGGGCGAGTTCGCGGTCCTTCTCCCACTGGTCCTCGAGGAAGTCGAAGTGACTGACGAACCGGTCGATGAACCCGGGGGCGTTCTCCTCGTCGTAGCCGAGGGCACGGAGCAGCACGAACAGACTGAGGCGACGCTTGCGGGCCACGCGGGTGCCGGCGGTCACGGGCTTGCCGGGCTTCTGCTCGACGTCGAACTCGATCCACTCGCCGCGGTAGGGGTGGATCGTGCCGGTGACCAGCTGGTGCTTCGCCAGGTTGCGCAGGCGGTAGCGCTCGCCGGGTTGGAAGATCACGCCCGGGGACCGCACGAGCTGGCTGACGACGACGCGCTCGGTGCCGTTGATGACGAACGTGCCCTTGGTGGTCATCATGGGGAAGTCGCCCATGAACACGGTCTGCTCTTTGATCTCGCCGGTGGTGGCGTTCATGAACCGGGCCCGCACGAAGATGGGGGCCGAATAGGTCATGTCCTTCTCTTTGCACTCCTCCACCGAGAACTTCGGCGGCGGGCGCAGGTCCTCGTCGTCGGGGTCGAACTCGAGCTCGAGCTGCAGCGTCTCGGTGAAGTCCTTGATCGGGCTGATGTCACGGAACGTGTCCGCGAGACCTTCCTTCAGGAACCAGTCGAACGACAGTCGCTGAATGGCGATGAGGTCTGGAAGATCCAAGACCTCGTCCAAGTTGGCGAATGAGTAGCGATCGCGGACAGCGGCGCGGGAAGGCAACGCGTTCTCCTAGCGAGGGAACAGGCAGGCAGTGGTGGACCGTGTGCACCCGCGCAGGGTCGGCGAGGAAGAACCGGGAAGAGAACGAGCACGCACGGCTCTTCGGATGCTAGACGCGGGCACGCCAAGAGGCAACTCGGCGAGATTCGGAGAATTTCGGTCGTCGAGTTGGCGACTTGCGGGGAGGACGGGCCCGAGCCCGCAAGATTGCCGTGAGGGTAAGACGACGGGGGCTATCCGTCAAGGGTTTGTGGGGCTCAGCCCAACTTGGCCTTCTTCTTGGCCTTCTTCTTGGCCTTCTTCTCGGCCTTCTTCTCGGCCTTCTTCTTCGATGCCTTCTTCGGCGCCTTCGCGGACTTCTTCTTCTTCTTCTTCGACTTCGTCCCGGTCTTGGCGGGCAACTTGTCGATCAGGGCCTTCGAGGGGGGCGCAGGCTCCATGGCCTCGCGCTCAGGACCCCCCTGAGCCGCCGCTGGCAGCGCCGCGCGGGCAGCGGCCTGCACGGCCTCCGCACGTCTGGGCCCGAACCCCGGCACTTGCGCGACCGAGGCCACGTCGGCCTCGGCCAGCTTCTCCACCGAGTCGATGCCACGTTCGGCCAATGTCGCCGCCGTCGCCGGCCCGATCCCTCGGATCTCGTGCAGTTCAGCCATGCTCGCTCCCCCTTCGCCCGGTCGAAGACCCGCAGTGCTCTCCGGGTCCCAGCAGCCGCACGGACGGCACCGTGGCGACGAAGCGACCCTAGTTGACGGTCCTCGGGACATCGTGCCGTCTGAAAGCCTCGACCTCTCATGAACCTGTGAACCCGAGGCCCGCAACACCGAGATCAGTGGTCAGCGTGCGCACGCCGGCCCGACGGCACCACTCTGGTCCGGAGCGGTGCCGTCGGGGATCGTGCCCTCTCGGACAAACACCCGGAACCACGCAGCATCGAGGTCGCGTTCGCACGACGACGTGTAGTCGGCGACGGGGCGGAAGCCGGCCGGTGGCCGTGGATCCAGAATCCCGAAGGCGTAGAACGCTTGCACGTACCAGGTCGAGGGACCGCGGGCCCCGGCCGTGCTCAGCCCACAGGAATCCTTCTGGGGCTGGCTGAGGGTGGCGAACTGGATGGTCCCGAGGCACGATTCCACAACGTCCTGGTCACCGCTGTGCCGCTCGATGAGTGCGCCGGCATCGAGCAGGTCCTGCTCGATCAGCGCGGAGCCGCCGCCGGTGTCTCGACCGGCGAGGACCGCGACGGTCTCACCTGCTCCCTCGGTGACCGCAAGCGCGAAGCCGAGCGCGACCACGATCAGGGCCGCATTGACCGCGAACCCACTCCGGCGGGATGCCGTGCGCATCACGTCGACCACAGCGGCCGCCCCGAGCGCTGCCACCGGCGGATACAGCACCGCCAGGTACCAGGCCCATTCGGCGCCGAGATCCACCGCCGACACCGCCAGCAGGTGGCCGAGGAACCACAGCGCCAGTGACCCCCCGATGAGCTGCGACCGACGTTTCCATGTGCGCCAACGAATACCCACCCAGACGATCGCGACCACCACCAGGAGGAGCTGGTGACGCTCGACGAGCGCGGCCAGCCCCCAACCGGGAGCGGCGCCGACGCCGGATTGCAGCTTGCTGCGGAACGACTGTGGGAGCGGGGACCCGAAGTACCAGGTCGCGAACGCCACCCAGGGGGCGACGACCGCCAAGGCGGTCACGGCCGTCCGCACCGGCGGTCGGCCCTCGACGACGGAGGCGACACCCAACAGCGCGACGAGCAGGACCAGCGCGTCCAGCTTGTTGACCACCGCCAGGCCCGCGAGCAGGCCGGCCAGGACCGGGCGGCGGGAGGCGAACGCCAGGATGGCCGCCAGCCCGAGGGCCGCGGCCAGGCCCGACTCCATGCCGCTGAGGGCGAGGTTCCGGTAGTAGGTCGGCAGAAGGAGGAGGCCGGCCGCGGCGACGCCGGCCAACTGACCCCGGCGTGCGCCCCCCAGGAGATGGTGGGCCAGCAAGGCGCAGAGCACGACCGAGGCGACGTAGCCCACGATTCCCGCGAGCCGCGCCGCATCGACGGTGCTCAGGCCCGTTCGGTCGCCCGCAGCGACGATCAGCGTCCACAAGGGAGCACTCGTTCCCAGCACCTTCTCGTGGTCGTCGAAGGTGAGGCCCGAGCCCGCCGCCAGCCGGGCGGCATAGCGGAAGGAGATCCACGCATCGTCAATGTAGTAACCGGCCCAGCACCGCCAGGCGGTGAGGGCCGCGAGCAGTCCGACACCGACACCGAGCGCCGCCGCCGAACGTCGCCCATCGACGTCTGGCGGGATCATCATCGGGGCCGGACCCTACTTCTGTCCGGCCGCGGCGACCGTGCGGATGGGCCGTCCCGGGCCTCAGCGGCGAAGCGGCGGCCCGAGGTGACCTACACGAGCAGGACCTGGCGCAACTGGTCGAGCGTGGCGGGGGCCATCCCGGCCTTGTCCGTGAGGAACGCGGGCACCGAGCCGTAGCGCTCGTCGATCGTGCCCAACGTCCGGGCGAGCACCGCCCGCTCGGCGGAGAACAGGGCCCGCACCTTGTCGAGGTCGACGCCGGCAGCCGCCAACTTCGGGGCGACCTCGGCGATCCGGTGGGGCGTGCGGTAGCGGTCGGTGAGCTCGTAGTCGTCCAGGATCGTCGCCTCGTCGACACCCAACACCGACAGCAGCATCGCGGCCAGCACCCCCGTCCGGTCCTTGCCGGCCGTGCAGTGGAACACCAGCGGGTGGTTGGCGGGATCGGCCACCCGCTCGAGCACGGCGACGAGGGGCTCACTGCGGGACTCGAGCATTCCCACGTAGAAGTCGCCCAGCATCTCGGCGCTGACCTCACCCAGCGAGCCGGCCAGCACCATGTCGGTGAGGCCCTCGCGCCGGCCGCTGACATCGTCGGTGTCGGCGCCCGCACCGATGGGGAAGCGCTCGATGCGCACCTCGGGGTGCTGGGGCACCCTGCTGGGCGCCCGTTCCGTCTCGTGGTCGTCGCGGAAGTCGCAGACGAGCCGCACCCCCAGGCGCTCGAGGTAGGTGAGGTCGCCGTCGGTGAGCTTGCCCAGCGCGTCCGAGCGGAACACCCGCCCCCACCGCACCTGGCGACCGTCCGCGGTGCGGTAGCCGCCCAGGTCGCGGAAGTTGAGGGTTCCCTCCAGCGGCACCAGCCGCTCGGCGGCAACCGCCACCGGCTCGTCACCGTGGTGCAGGTGGACGTAGTGACGCACCGCCGGGTCGAGCCCGGGGAGGCGCACCTCGCCCGTCCCGTCGTGATGGACCGTGTAGCCGTCGGCCTCGTCGGGCGACTCCCCCACGACAACCCGGTCCTCGAGCGCCGACGGCGCCCAACGGACGACCAGGTCGTCGCCCTCACGTTCGACGGAAGTGGTGGGATGGCTCACCGGTGCAACCTATATCTCCCCGAACTGCATGCCGCTTGCTTGCTGGCAGCATGCAACCGTGGACCGATGGCCGCGATACAGGTGAAGGACGTTGCCGAGGAACTCCACGAGCGCATCTGCGCGAGAGCAAGGGCCACGGGCCAGACCATCAGCCAGTGCGAGCTCGAACTCCTGGCCGAAGAGTTCGGCGGGCCGACCTTCATGGAGTGGAGCGCCCAGATCGAAGAGCGGGAACCGGTCGACCTCACCGGCGTAGACGTGGCCGAGATCATCCGCGAGGGTCGTGAGGAGCACAAGAACGGCTCGACGGCGCGATCTTGACCCTCGATGGCAAGCCTCCTCGCACACCGACACTCACGGTGCCGGTCATCACGATCTGAGCCCGGACGCGACGATGCCCGGCCCTCGACGGGCCGGGCATCGCGTCCTGCAGTGTTGCTGACTACTTGAGCTCGACGCTGGCGCCGGCCTCCTCGAGCTTGGCCTTGGCCTTCTCGGCGTCTTCCTTCGACGCCTTCTCGATCACGGCCTTGGGGGCGCTGTCCACCAGTTCCTTGGCCTCCTTGAGACCGAGGTTCGTGAGTGAGCGCACCTCCTTGATGACCTGGATCTTCTTGTCGCCGGCGGCGGTGAGCACGACGTCGAACTCGTCCTGCTCTTCTTCGGCCTCGCCACCGCCACCAGCGGGGGCGGCCGCAACTGCCGCCGCCGGAGCGGCTGCGGTCACGTTGAACTTCTCCTCGAATTCGGTGAGCAGTTCGCTCAGCTCGAGGACGGTCATGTTCGAGATCGCGTCGAGGATCTCGTCCTTGGTGGGTGCAGCCATCAGTCTGTTGCCTCCTCGGCGGGTTCCGCCGGCTCTGGTTGTTCGGTCTCTTCAGGGGTGTCGCTTGCTCGGGGGGCGGGATCGGCCGACTCGGCGTCGCCAGCCTCGGCGGTCGCCTCTGGTGGTGCGGCTTCGTCCTCGGCGGCGGGCGTCCCCGCCTCGTCGGCGACCGCAGGGTCGACCGCTGTGTCGACGGGAGCGGCCACGTCTTGCACGGGCGCAGATTCCGCCTCGGGTGCCTCGTCGACGACGGGGGTGTCGGGGACGGGGGTGTCGGGGACGCCGCCCTGCTGCTCGATGAGGGCAGCGAGTCCGTACGCGAAGTTGCGCGGGATTGCCGCCAGCAGGCCGGCGAAGCGCTGCATCGGGGCGGCGAAGCCACCAGCCAGGCGTGCCAGCAGCTCTTCACGCGGGGCCACCTCGGCCAAGGCCTTGACGTCGGCGACGCTGAGCAGCTTGTCGCCGAGCAGGCCGCCCTTGACCACCAGGTACTCGTTGGTGCGGGCGAAGTCGCGGAGGGCCTTGGCCACCATCACCGGGTCGCCGGGCGTGCCGTCACCCTTTCGGGGGATGAAGGCGATCGCCGTCGGGCCGAGGAGCAGCTCGTCGAGCTCCAGGTCGAGCTCTCGGGCCGCGAAGCGAACCAGCGAGTTCTTGTAGATCTTGTACTCGCCACCCGCTAGCCGCAGCGCGCGGCGCAACTCGCTCATCGCGGCCACGTTGATGCCGCGGTAGTCGGTGAGCACCACCGCGTCGGCCGCGCCCAACTTCGCCTTGACCTCGGCGACCACGGCCACCTTCTCGGGTCTCGGGTTCTCCATGGGCACCTCCTCTCAGTAGAACGAACAATGGGGCGCCCGCACGTGCGAACGCCCCGAAGAGGGGGTGTCCGCCTCATCAGGCGGGCCCGAGGGCCCTTTCGGTCGCCGAGGGGGCGACACCGGATTTCTACGGCGAGCAGAACAATCGATTGGTCGGCGCAAGGCTACCGGCGAACCCGCCGGACAGGACAATCGGCCGACCGGCCCCGCCTGCGATACCCACCGCCCGCCCCCTTCCCGGGGGGTAAGGGGGTGCGACACGGCCCGACACACCCGGAACGGCCGAGCGACGGGATCTTCAGGCAGTCGCCTCGTCGGCGTCCTTGAAGCGGGCCGGGTCGACCTTCACACCGGGGCCCATGGTGGAGGCGAGGGTGACCCGACGCATGTAGCGGCCCTTGGCCGAGGACGGCCGGACCCGGTCGAGCTCGTCGACGACCGCCCTGAAGTTGGTCAGGAGGGCCGCGGGCTCGAAGCTGGCCTTGCCCACCGGCACGTGCACGTTGCCCTGCCGGTCGGTGCGGTACTCGACCTTGCCCCCCTTGAACTCGCCCACTGCCTTGGCCACGTCGGTGGTCACCGTGCCGGTCTTGGGGTTGGGCATCAGCCCACGCGGCCCCAGTGCCCGGCCGAGCTTGCCGACCGTCGGCATGAGGTCGGGTGTGGCGATGGCCACGTCGAAGTCCATCATCCCGCCCTCGACCTCCGCGGCCAGATCGTCGGCACCGACGAAGTCGGCCCCGGCATCTCGTGCCGCGGCGGCGGCTTCACCGGTGGCGAAGACGGCCACGCGAACGTCCTTGCCGGTGCCAGCGGGGAGCGCGACCGTGCCGCGCACCATCTGGTCGGCCTTGCGGGGGTCGACACCGAGTCGCACCGCCAGCTCGACCGTCTCGTCGAACTTGGCCGTGGCCAGGCGCTTGACCAGGTCGACGGCCTCGGCGGGGCTGTGGTCGTGCTCCGGGTCGAACTGCTTGGCCGCGTCGGCCTGCTTCTTGCTCTTCGCCATCGCTGGCTCCCTCACTGATCAGGCGACCGGGCGAGGTGCTCCCGGCGCGCGTTTGTCGGATGTGGTCGGTCAGGCGACGGTGATGCCCATGGAACGGGCGGTGCCGGCCACCTGGAGCTTGGCCGCCGCGAGGTCGTTGGCGTTCAGGTCGGGCATCTTCATCTCGGCGATCTCGGTGAGCTGCGCCTCGGTGATCGACCCCACCGTCTCACGCCCGGGGTTCTCCGCGGCCTTCGTGAGGCCGGCCGCGCTGCGGAGCAGGGTGGACGTCGGCGAGGTCTTGGTGATGAACGTGAACGAGCGATCCTCGAAGATGGTGATCTCGGCCGGGATGACCGCGCCGCGCTGCGACTCGGTCCGCTCGTTGTAGGCCTTGCAGAAGTCCATGATGGCCACGCCGTGGGGACCGAGCGCGGTACCGACGGGCGGGGCCGGCGTGGCCTGCCCTGCGGGGATCTGGATCTTGACGATCGCGAGAACCTTCTTCTTCGCCATGACTGTGTCGCTTACCTTTCGTCGACCAGGGAGCCCGAGCCCGCTAGAGCTTGGCGACCTGGCTGAATTCCAGTTCGACCGGGGTCTCCCGGCCGAAGATGTTCACGAGGACCTTCACCTTCAGTTGGTCCTCGTTGATCTCGACGATCTCGCCGGAGAAGTCCGCGAACGGGCCTTCCTTCACCCGCACGGTCTCGTTGATCTCGTACAGGAGCCGCGGCTTGCCGCGCTTCTGGACCTCTTCGCCCTCGGGCTTGACCTGCAGGAAGGACTCGACGTCCTTGCGGGGGAGCGGCGAAGGCTTGGCGCCGGAGCCGACGAAGCCGGTGATGCCAGGCGTGTTGCGGATGACGTACCAGGAGTCGTCCTCGAGATCGCAGCGAACGAGGAGATAGCCAGGGAACACCTTCTTCTGGACCATCACCTTCTTGCCGTTCTTGAACTCCATGACATCTTCCATGGGGATCACGACCTCGTAGATCCGCTCTTCCATGTTCATGGAGGACGTCCGGGCCTCGAGGTTGTGCTTGACCTTCTTCTCGTAGCCCGACTGGGTGTGCACGACGTACCACGCCCCCGGGCGGTCATACGGGCTCTCGACCGGAGCGACCTCGTCCAGGAGCAGGTCGTCGGCATCCACGGCCTCGACGGCAACATCCACGGCATCGGCATCGGTGTCGGCGGGTGCGCCCGCGTCGACATGTCCGGGCGCGACCTCGACGTCGGCAGCGCCGACCGCGTCGTCCTCGGCTGTGGTCTCGGTCTGGGTCTCAGCCATGGCGGTGTCTTCTGGTTCGTCGGTTTCGGTGAGTGGGCTCATACGTTCAGGAGGTTGAGCACGGCTTTGGAGAAGATGATGTCGAGCACGGCGATCAGCGTCGTGAGGATGACCACGGTGACGAGCACGATGATCGAGTAGTTGATGACCTCGGGTCGGGTGGGCCAAGCCACCTTGCGCAACTCGGTCCGCACCTCGCGGATGAATTGCAGCGGGGTCGTGCGTTGCTCCTTGGTCTTGGGTTGGGGCGCAGGCCGCTTGCGCTGCTTCGCGACCGGCTCACCGTCGGGGCCGAGTTGGCCCTGACGCTGCATCATCCTCTTTTGTTCTCGATTCATGGCCATGGGGCCGACCTCGTGTCGCGGGCGGTTCAATACGGGAGCAGGGCAGGAGGGACTCGAACCCCCAACCGCTGGTTTTGGAGACCAGTGCTCTACCAGTTGAGCTACTGCCCTTGGGGGGTCCTGCGCCAAGTGAGGCTACCAGAGCCCTCCCCCGGTCCCTATTCGCGCTTCACCGGCACCTCCGGCCTGACCGGACCAGCGCGGCCTCCGATCGGTGCGCCACGACCGACACGGTGCCCCGACCCGGGATGCGACAGGCGCAGCACCACGCGCGCCGACCGGAAGAGCGGCGCAACCACCGGGCGACCTGATCAGCGGCGGTGGCGCGACGATCGGGCCACCGCCGAGCTCGACCCGAGCTGGCGCGACCGGGGCGGGTTCGCCACCTTGGCCCTCGTCTCGGCAACCGTCATCGCCGCTGCGGTGCAACAGGGCGGTGCGTTCTTCGACGCCGACCTGGCGGCCGGCACGCCGACCATCGCGACCGACGGCGACTCCACCGCCCTGCGGCTCGGGCTCGGCGGTTGGGTCCAGTCGACCAGGTTGGCCGAGGGGGCGATCGTGTAGTGGTTGACCTGCCCGATATCGACCCCGGGCGCGAGGATGGCGTGCCGCCCGCACTCGCGGAGCGCCGACCGCTCGACGCACCGCGCGCGGTGGCTAGCGCGTTTCCTTGTGCAGCGTGTGGGTGCGGTCCCAGCGGCAGTACTTCTTCATCTCGATGCGCTCGCGCTGGTTGGCCTTGTTCTTCGTCGTGATGTAGTTGCGGCGCTTGCACTCCTGGCACTCCAGGGTGACCTTCACTCGCTTGTCGGTAGCCATCTGTCTCTCCTACTTGAGGATCTTGGTGACGGAGCCGGCGCCCACGGTACGACCACCCTCACGGATGGCGAACCGCAGACCCTCGTCCATCGCGATCGGCGCGCCCAACGTCACCGTCATCGTCGTGTTGTCACCCGGCATGCACATCTC
>JAYRVH010000089.1:0-90217 GCA_041918615.1 Acidimicrobiales bacterium | reverse complement strand
GGACACCCGCAGCTCCTCGCTCGGTCAACATGACCGACCGAGCGAACAACGGAACGATGTCCCTGCGGTAATCGACCTCACCAAGCGGAACGATGTCCTGACGGTTCCACCGGAACGATGTCCTGGCGGCCCTCAGCTAGGTTGCGGAGGGCTGGGACTGGCAGTTTGGCACGGGCGGCCTTTGGTGCGGCGAGCGAGGGACGAGCGAGCCTTGACGATTGCGATGAGGCGTCAGCCGAAGAGCCGACGACAGGGTCAGTCGAAGGATATGGACGTGTAGTCGCGCAGCTTGTCGAGGCGGTGGCGGGCGTTGACGACCCGTACCGTGCCGGACTTCGACCGCATGACCAGCGACTGGGTCGTGGCCCCCCGGTTGTCGTAGTGCACTCCCTTGAGCAGCTCGCCGTCGGTGATGCCCGTGGCCGCGAAGAAGCAGTTGTCGCTGTTCACGAGGTCGTCCTGGGTGAGCACCCGTTCGAGGTCGTAGCCGGCCTCGAGGGCCGCGTCGCGCTCGTCGTCGTTTCGGGGGTACAGGATGCCCTGGAGCTCGCCGTCCATGGCCTTCAGCGCGGCGGCGGTGATCACGCCCTCGGGTGTGCCGCCGATGCCGAAGAGGATGTCGGCACCCGAGTCGGGCCAGCACGTCGAGATGGCGCCCACCACATCGCCGTCCTGGATGAGGCGGATGCGGGCACCCGCAGCCCGGACCTCGTCGATGATCGCCTGGTGGCGCTCGCGATCGAGCACGACGGCGGTGACGTCGCGCACGGGCTCGCCCTTGGCCGCGGCGACGGCCTTGAGGTTGTCGGTGACCGAAGCACGGATGTCGACCTTGCCCCGGGCCTCGGGTCCGACGGCGATCTTCTCCATGTACACGCACGGTCCCGGGTCGAACATGGTGCCCCGCTCGCTGACGGCGATGACGGCGACCGCATTGCCGCGACCGAGCGCGGTGAGCGTCGTGCCGTCGATGGGGTCGACCGCGATGTCGGTGGCGGGCGGGCTGCCGTCACCGATGGCCTCGCCGTTGAAGAGCATCGGGGCCTCGTCCTTCTCGCCCTCGCCGATCACGACGATGCCGTCCATGGGAACCGTGCCGAGCACGATGCGCATGGCGTCGACCGCGGCGCCGTCGGCACCTTCCTTGTCGCCCCGGCCCATCCATCGGGACGCGGCCAGCGCGGCCGCCTCGGTGACCCGCACCAGTTCCATGGCCAGGTTGCGGTCCGGTACCTGCTTCTCCCCGTTCATGCACCCGACGTTAGAGGACGCCGCCGTAACCCTGAAAGACTGGGGTCATGCGCAACGTGGACGTCCCGTGAACGCCAGGGAGCGGTGGCAGGAGGCCGTCGGGTCGGCCCCCGACCGCGACGCGGACTTCGAGTCCCTGTCGGGGGTGCCCTACGAGCCCGTGTACGGGCCCGACGACGGCCCGTTCCCCGGGGAGTTCCCCTACCTGCGGGGACCCTACGCCTCGATGTACCGCACGAAGCTGTGGACCATGCGCATGTTCGCGGGCTTCGGCACGGCCGAGGACACCAACGGGCGGTTCCGGGAGATCCTCGCCGCGGGCGGCGACGGCCTCTCGACCGCCTTCGACCTGCCGACGCTGATGGGCCGCGACTCCGACGACCCGCACGCCGAGGGCGAGGTGGGCAAGTGCGGGGTCGCCGTGGACACGCTGGCGGACATGGAGGACCTCTTCGCCGGCGTCGACCTGGGTCGGGTGTCCACCTCGATGACCATCAACTCGCCGGCGGCGGTGCTCCTGGCCATGTACGTCGTCACGGCCGAGAAGGCCGGCGTCGAGCGGGGGCGGTTGAGCGGCACGCTCCAGAACGACATCTTGAAGGAGTACCAGGCGCAGAAGGAGTTCGTCTTCCCGCCCCGGCCCTCGATGCGGCTCGTGGCTGACACCGTCCGCTTCTGCTCGGCCGAGATGCCCCGCTGGCACCCCATCTCGATCTCGGGCTACCACATCCGCGAGGCCGGCTCCACCGCCGTGCAGGAACTGGCGTTCACGCTGGCCAACGGGTTCGCCTACGTCGAACTGGCCGTGGCGGCCGGCCTCGATGTGGACGGGTTCGCGCCACGACTCAGCTTCTTCTTCAACGCCCACATCGACTTCTTCGAGGAGATCGCCAAGTACCGGGCGGCCCGGCGCATCTGGGCGCGCTGGCTCCGTGACCGCTACGGCGCCACCGACGAGCGCTCGATGCGGCTGCGCTTCCACACCCAGACCGCTGGCGTGTCGCTCACGGCCCAGCAGCCCGAGGTGAACATCGCCCGCACCGCCATCGAGGCGCTCGCGGGGGTGCTCGGCGGCACCCAGAGCCTGCACACCAACTCGATGGACGAGGCCATGGCCCTCCCCACGGAGAAGACGGCGCGCATCGCCCTGCGCACGCAGCAGGTGATCGGCTACGAGACCGGGGTGGCCCACGTGTCCGACCCGCTCGGCGGCTCGTGGTTCGTGGAGCAGATCACTGACGAGATCGAGGCCGCCGCCGAGGCGCTGTTCGCGCAGATCGACGAGCGTGGCAGCGGCTCGATGCTCGAGGGGGTGTACGCCGGGATCGACGACGGCTGGTTCCAGGGCCTCATCGCCGACGCCGCCTTCGATCACGAGCGTCGGGTGCAGGACGGGCGGCGGATCGTGGTCGGCGTCAACCGGTTCACCGAGGGAAGCGACGAGGCCCAGCCCGAGCTGCTGGCCATCACCGCCGAGGACGAGCAGCGCCAGGTGAAGCGGCTCGCCGAGGTGAAGGCCGACCGGAACGGTGAAGCGGTGGGGGCCGCGCTCGACCGGGTGCGAGCGGACGCGGCCCTTCCCGACGCCAACCTCATGCCAGCGCTGCTCGAAGCGGCGCGCGCCTATGCCACCGAAGGCGAGGTCATCGACACGCTCGCCGACGTGTTCGGCCGCCACGTGGAGACGCCCGTCTTCTAGGTCGGGCGAGGCCGGCACTGCGTGGGGCCTCCGCGACGGCTTGCGCCGGCCGACCGATCGGCTCCTCGCCGCGGTACTGCGACTTTGCCGGTTCCTCGGCGTAGCATCCGGCGGTGGCTGACGACGAGAACCCGACCACCGGCGGCTCCGACGACGACGGCGGCGAGTCCTTCGTCGGCGACCCCGAGGATGTCGACGAGGACGTCGACGCCGACGGCGTGGTGGCCGAGCAGGACGACGCCGACGAGGCCCACGACGCCGACGCCGGCTCCGATGCCGGCTCCGATGCCGATGCCGATGCCGATGCCGGTGTCGACGCCGATGTCGATGTCGATGTCGACGGTGCCGATCAGGATGCGGCGTCCGACGAGGTCGACGGCGACGACGTGGAGATCGTCTACGAGCTCGATGACTGGGCGTCCGAGACCCGGGTCCTCGTGGACGGCCTGTTGAACAACCAGGGCATCGCCCACGCGTGGCAGGGCGGCACCCTGGTCGTGCGGCCCGACGACGAGGCCGCCGTCGACGAGATCATCGACGACGTGGAGATCACGACGGTGCCTGCGCTCGACCCGGTGGCGGACAAGCTGGCCTACGAGGTCAACGGCTGGACCGACGAGCAGCGTGGCGGGCTGGCGCAGGCGCTCGGCGCACAGGGCATCCCGTACCAGTGGGACGAGGTGGGCGACCTGTTGGTCCTCGAGACCGACGAGGACCGTGTCGAGGAGATCCTCGACGGCATCGAATTCCCCGACGAACTGGACGTCGACACCGGTGACGGCGACGACGGCCTCGCGGCCCAGAACGCGCTGTCAGAGCTGTTCGTGTCGTCCGACCGGCTGATGCACGACGCCAGGGACCACGAAGGGGTGTTGTCCCTGGTCGATGCGGCTCGCATGGCCGCTGGCCTGCCCCTGCCCTTCGGCTTCGAGCGTGCGGTGTGGGACGACATCGTCGCCAGGGCGGCGGCGATCAGCCTCCTGTTCGAGTCCGACGTGGACGATGACGACGAGATCATCGAGCAGGCCACCGCGCTCCGGCGCCTGTTGCGGTCCTACGTCTGAGCGGCCCGGCGTCCGGAGCGATCTGTGCGGTGTATTCGGGGTGCGCCTGACCCGTCGAGGGCGACCGCGCACCACTAGCGTGCGGGCGTGGTCCTGGCCGAGCTCGAGGTGTTCCATTCGCGGCCGATCGCCCCGACGCGGCGGGTCGCGCTCGGCCATCGCTCGCTGCCCCTGCACCCCTCGCCCGGCTTCGGCGGCGTGCTCCTCGGCGGGCTCGCCGCCCACGCCGCGGGCGGGCTCGATCCCGACCTCGAGCCCGATCTGCACCGGCTGATCATGCAGTTGGAGGAAGGCCGGCGCATCCCCCAACCACGCCTGCGCTACCGCTTCCAGGTCGACCGGGTGGGGCTCACCAGGAGCCGCCACCAGCTGCTGGGCGACGGCGACAAGATGGAGTTCGTCTTCGATGATCGGGGCGCGCCCGCCCAGTACCTGCTCGGGGCGGTCTACGCCGCCGGCCAGTTCGAGCCCACCGAGCGCCGTGTCGTCATGGGGGCCATACGGAAGGGCCTCCGGTGGGGGGGTGCCATCGGCCCGGCGCTGATCACCCACCTGTCCGGTGGGGGTCGTGCCGACTCGTGGTCGCCCGCGGCGTTCGAGGACCCGGTGCGCTGGGCGCTCGACCTGCTCGGGTTCGCCGGCCCCCGCGATCTGGGCCCCTTCCGGCCCGCCCGGCCCGACGTGCAACGTCGGTTCCGTGTCCTGCTCCGCAAGGCCCACCCCGACCACGGTGCCGATACCGAGGGGGCGGCCCAGCGCATCGCCGACCTCACCGAAGCCCGCCGCATCCTGCTCGCGCCGTGACCGCCACCCGGTGCTCGCGCCGGGCTCGCGCGTCCCGACCACCGGGGCCGGTGCCGGTGCCGGTGCCGACGAACGCGAACCCGCTGGGAAGGGCGACGCGGTGACCTCGCTCTTCCTGACGCCGGGGGCCGGGAGCGGTCGTGAGCACCACACGCTCGTCGCCATCGAGGCGGCGCTCCCGCTGCCGGTCGCCAGGGTCGACTTCCCCTACCGGCGGGAAGGTCGCAAGGCGCCCGACCGCGCCCCGAAGCTGGTGGCGTTCGTCCGCGAGGAGGCGGCCCGGGTGGCCGCAGCCACTGGCGAGGCCCCGGACCAGATGGTGTTCGGAGGGCGCTCGATGGGCGGCCGAATCTGCTCCATGGCCGTGGCCCAGGGCATGCCCGCGGCAGGCCTCGTCCTCATCTCCTACCCGCTGCACCCCCCGGGCAGGCCCGAGAAGCTCCGCACCGAGCACCTGCCGCAGCTCGGCGTTCCCTGCCTCTTCATCTCGGGCACCCGCGACCCGTTCGGCACGCCCACCGAGTTCGCCGAGGCGCTGGCACTGATCCCGGGACCGGTGACCACCGTGTGGCTCGACGGAGGCCGCCACGACCTGGCCAACCACGACGACGCCATCGTCCGGGCCGTCCAGGAGTGGGTGGCGGGCCGGCCGGGCCGGCCCCGCCCCCGACCGGAGCGGGACCGTGGTGAGCGGGCGCCCCGCTGACAGTGCCGCCGCCGCGCCGCGGCCGCCGAAGAGCCGACGACAGGGGTCACGGGTCTGGGGTCAGGTGATCGTGACGGGCACGCCGAGCGGCAGCACCGGCACGAGTTGCTCGATGTCGGCGTTGTGCATGCGGATGCAGCCGTGGCTCACCCGGGTACCGATCGTGGCGTCGTCGTTCGTGCCGTGGATGGCGAGCTGCCCCGGCCCGCCCGAGAAGCTCTCGAGCACCTCGGAGAAGGCCGAGAGGCCGTAGGCGTAGGTGCCGTAGACGCTGCCGGGCTCCGGGGGCTCGAGGAGCGACGTGGTGTAGTACACCCCGCCCGGGCTCGGGGTGTTGTCGGTCGCCACGCCGACCGGCGCGTCGAGGATGACCTCGTCGCCGCGCCACACCGTGATGTTGAAGTCCGCCAGGGTGACGGTGATGTGGAAGTCGTGCGTCCGGAGAGTCACGCCGTCCCGCTCGATCCAACCGGTGCTCCCGTTGGGCCGTTCGGGCAGTTGCACGAGGAGGCGGCCGTCCCTCTCGTCGAGCACCACGAAGGTGAGGGGCACGCCCGGCCCCTCGGGTGCGCGCACCCGGTGCGTCGGGGAGGGGGACCCGGCCGATCGGTACACGTCGTAGGCGGGCCGGCTCGTCGTGGCCACGGTCGTGAGTCCGGGGTCGACCGGGGCGTCGCCGCTGGTGGCAGTGGTGCTCGCCTCGGACGTGGCGGACACGGCGCCCGCGGCCGACTGGGGATGCTCGGTGCCGCCACAGGCGGCGACGAGGCACACCATCCCCACCGTCGTCGCCACGAGGCGACCGCTGCGTCGCCGACCGTGACGACGACGACCGGCCATGTGGGCGGATCGTACCGTGCCGATTCTGCGCACCGGCCTCAAGGCGGCGGCTCCGACCGGATCGGGAGATCCTGCGGATTGATCTCTTCGAGCTCGAGGTGGGCGGTCTCGGGGTACGCCACGATGATCAGCACGGCCAGCACCGCCGGGCCGGTGGCGAGCAGCGCCATGGCCGGCCCGAACGAGTCGAACCGGTCGGAGAGGCTGCCGGCGACGAGCAGCCCGATGCTGCTGCCCAACACACCCACCGCGGTGATGACGCCGTTCGTCCGCCCCCTGCTGGTCGTGGGGAAGAGCTCGGGACCGTAGACGCCGAGGGCGGGCACGGCCGCCGACCCGACGACCGATCCGATCGCCGAGGCGACCCAGATGCCCCACCCTGCCGCCAGATACATGACGACGGTCATCGAGACGCCGCCCACCACGGCGACCGCTCCGACGATCCGGCGGCCCCGGAGGTCGGCCAACCGTCCGCCCACGAGCACGCCGATGCCGCCCGGGGTGGAGGTGAGGAGGGTGAAGGCCGTGATGCGCAGTGCCGAGAAGCCGTGCTCGCTGCGGAGGAACTCGTTCTGGAACTGTGAAGCCGGTGCGGTGAACACGGCGAGCAGCAGCCCCGATGCCGCGAGCAGCCAGATGCGCCTCGGGTCGCTCCTGGTGGGCGGGCGCTGGTGGGCGACCTCGTACCGCCGGCTCTCGGGGAGCGAGCGGCCAACGTGCCAGGCGAGCACGATCCCGACGACGGGGACCACATAGAGGATGCGCCAGGCCGAGACGCCCAGGTCGGCGAGGGGGAGGAACCAGACGGCCGTGCCCGCGCCCAGTGCGGCGGCCAGCGCCAGCACGCTGATGGCATAGGCACGCGAGCCGGCAGGCATCTCTTCGGCCGCCACGACGACCACGAGCAGCGCGAGCGCGGTCGCGAAGCCCCTCGCGACGGTCTGGGTGGCACCCAACCAGACCAGGTTGGGAGCGGCCGCCCCGATCACGGTGGTGACACAACCGGCGATGGCCGAGCCGATCAACAGGCGACGGCGCCCGCGTCGGTCGGCCATCGCGACCACCGCCAACGAGATGACCACGCCCACTCGCACGGCCGCGAGCGCCAGGCCCTGGGAGCGGTCGTTCGACCCGAACTCGTCGGCCGCGAAGGTGATGGTCTGGGTGATCAGCGTGCCGAGGTAGCCGCTGATCATCACCAACGCACACAACATCGCGAGCACTGCCGCCTCGCGTTCTCCGAAGCGGTCCGGCGGTGCCCACCATGGCTGGCTGCCCGGCGGGCGCCGCCGGCGGATGGCCCGGGCGAAGAGCGGGTTGAAGATCACGCGCCAGGCCCCGAGTGAGAGCGTGAACTCAGTGGTCTCGGTGATCACCCGGGTGCCGTCGGGCGCCACCTCGTCCTCGACGTCGCGGTGGTAGGTGCCGAACGGTCCCGTCGCCGATCCGAAGCCTCCATCAGGGTCGGGCTCCTCGAGCACGAGGTCGTCGCGGGGAGCCAGGATCCGGTCGATCTCGCCCGGAGCGGACGCCTCGGCGAAGCGATGAACCGTCACCACTCGCTTGGGCCGCACCGTCGGAAAGTAGCGTGGGGCGATGCGCTTGGTGGTACGGCCCAGTGGACCGCTGTCGGGAGTCGTGCCGATCAGCGGCGCGAAGAACTCGGTCCTGAAGCTGATGGCGGCGACCACGCTGGCCGACGGCACCTACACCATCCGCAACGTGCCGGCCATCGCCGACGTCGGCTGGATGGGTGAGCTGCTCACCTCGATGGGCATGGACGTGCAGTCGAGCGTCGACGGGCTCGTCATCGACTCGCCCGCCGACCTGTTGCCCGAGGCGCCCTACGAGCTCGTCGAGCGGATGCGGGCGTCGATCGTCGTGCTCGGGCCGTTGCTCGCCCGTTTCGGTCGGGCGCGGGTGGCGCTGCCCGGGGGCGACGACTTCGGGCCCCGACCGGTCGACATGCACCTCCGGGCCCTCGAGGCGCTCGGCGCCGAGTTCGAGATGGCCCACGGCTACATCGAGGGCCGCGCCGACGGGCTCCTCGGCGCGAGGATCATGCTCGACTTCCCGAGCGTCGGCGCCACCGAGAACACGCTGATGGCCGCGGTGCTGGCCAAGGGCACCACGGTCATCGACAACGCCGCCCGCGAGCCGGAGATCGCCGACCTGGCGTCGTTCCTGAACCGCATGGGGGCCCAGATCCTCGGGGCCGGCACCTCCACCCTCATCATCGAAGGCGTCGACGAGCTGAGCCCGGTCGAGCACACCGTGGTTCCCGACCGGATCGAGGCCGCCACCTACCTGGCCGCCGTCGGTGTCGCAGGGGGAGAGATCACCCTCGAGGGCGCCCGCCCCGACCACATGACCATGCTCGTGCAGAAGCTGGGTGAGATGGGCATGCGCATCTCACCCGATCCCGACGGCCTGTGGGCCCTCGTCTCACGGCGTCTGCTGGCCGTCGACGTGTCCACCCTGCCGTATCCCGGCCTCGCCACGGACTACAAGCCGTTCCTGGTCGTGCTGTTGGCCTTCGCCGACGGCGTGGGCATCGTCACCGAGAACCTCTTCTCGGGCCGCTTCCGCTACGTCGACGAGCTCGTGCGGATGGGCGCCGACATCCGCACCGAGAGCCACCACGCCGTCGTGCGGGGCCGGACGCGATTGTCGGGCGCGCCCGTCCGTGCCCCCGACATCCGCGCCGGCGCGGCACTCGCCGTCGCTGCGCTCGGCGCAGACGGCGAGACGGTGATCGCCGATGCCGAGCACATCGACCGGGGCTACGACCACTTCGTGGAGAAGCTGAGCGCCATCGGCGCCGACATCGAGCGCGTCGACTGATCTCACGCCGGCCCGGCCGGCTCGCGGGAGCCGGGTCGCGTGGTGCTCAGTCGGTGGGCGGCGGTCGGTCGTCGTCGTCCATCTGGCGGGCGGCGCGCCGGTTCGCGAGCCAGAGGATCGCGGCGAACACGGCGATCGGGACGCCCACCACGAGTGCCTCGTCCCAACCCCCCTGGTGGGCCAGGACACCGAGCCCGTTCACCGCCGTGAGGGTACCTCGGCCTTGCGCGTGACCGCGGTGCCGGAGAGGTCGGGAAGAGGACGCCCCAGCTCGGGGTTTGCACGGGCATGACCGGTAGAATCGCCACGATGGAGCAGCAGGACGACAGCAGCGTCGACGAGCGCCTGCGCGAGGTCATCGAGGCCATCCGGCCGGCGGTCCAGGCCGACGGCGGTGACATCTTCTTCCACGGCATCGACGACCGCGGGGTGGTCACCGTCGAGTTGGTGGGTGCGTGCGTCAGTTGCCCGGCGTCGACGCTCACCCTGAAGGCGGGCGTCGAGCGCATCCTCAAGGACCGGGTGGCCGGGGTCACGAGCGTGATCAGCCTGGGCGAGAACGACGAAACCGTCGTCTCGCTCTGATCCGCAGCGTCGTTTCACCGGGCGGCGGGCCGGGTCACCCCGGCCGTCCGCGTAGCCTCTCAGCACCATGACGAACGATGCTGCGGCGCTGATCGCGAGCGCGCGGGACGGGAACCGGACGGCGCTGGCCCGACTGCTCTCGATGGTCGAGCGGGGCGGGGCACCGGCCCGCGAGGTGGGCCGGCTCACGTACCCCCTCGGCGGCTCGGCGCGAACCATCGGCATCACGGGCGCCCCCGGGGCCGGCAAGTCGACGCTCACCAGTGCGCTCATCGGCGTCATGCGGGCCGACGACCTCGGCGTCGCCGTGCTGGCGATCGACCCGTCGTCACCGTTCTCCGGTGGTGCCATCCTCGGGGACCGGGTGCGGATGGGTGAGCACGTGCTCGACGAGGGCGTGTTCATCCGCTCGATGGCGACCCGCGGTCACCTGGGGGGCCTGGCCCTCGCGACGCCCGAGGCCGTCCGGGTGCTCGACGCCACCGGTCACGAGCGGATCCTGATCGAGACGGTGGGCGTCGGCCAGGTCGAGGTCGAGGTGGCCTCGTCGGCCGACACCACGGTCGTGGTGGTCAACCCGGGCTGGGGAGACGAGGTGCAGGCCGCGAAGGCGGGGCTGCTCGAGGTGGCCGACGTCTTCGTGATCAACAAGGCCGATCGTCCGGGCATCGCCGACACCCGGCGCGACCTGGACCAGATGCTCGAGCTGTCCTCGTCCGCCGACGGGTGGCGACCGCCCATCGTCGAGACGATCGCCCTCGAACAGTCGGGCGTCGACGACCTGTGGGCGGCCCTCCGCGATCACGAGCGCCACCTGGCGGCGTCCGGCCGCCTGGAGGAGCGCCGTGCCGCACGCCTCGCCCGCGAGCTCCAGGACATCGTCGCCGAGCGGCTGCACGAGCGGGCGAGGGCGCTGTGCGCGGGCGACGACTACGAGCGCCTCCACGAGGCCGTCCTGCACCGCCGCCTCGATCCCTGGGCCGCGTCCGACCAGCTCCTCGGGTAGGCCGCCCGAGCTCGGGCATCCTGGCGTGCCGTCGACGCGTAAGGTCACCGGCCATGGCCGACGCACTGGTGCGATGTGAACGACGGGACGACGGCGTGGCCGTGGTCACGCTCGACAACCCCAAGGTCAACGCCTTGAGCCAAGCGCTGCTCAACGAGCTGGGTGACGTGTTCGCCGCGCTGACCGACGACCTGCCGGGCGCGGTGGTGGTCACCGGCGGCGACCGCCTCTTCGCCGCCGGGGCCGACGTGAGCGAGTTCTCGGCGGCGCGGGCAGCGGCCATCGCCGCCACCTTCCACCGGGTGCTCGATGCCGTGGCCGCGTTCCCCCGGGCCACCATCGCCGCCGTGAGCGGCTATGCGCTCGGTGGCGGCTGCGAGCTGGCGATGGCCTGTGACTTCCGGATCGCGTCCGAACGGGCCACCTTCGGCCAGCCCGAGATCCTGCTCGGCATCATCCCCGGCGGGGGAGGCACCCAACGGCTGCCCCGTCTCGTGGGGCCGTCGCTGGCCAAGGAGCTCATCTTCACCGGCCGCCAGGTGAAGGCCGATGAAGCGCTCGCCGTGGGCCTCGTCGACGAGGTGGTGCCCGGCGACGACCTGCATGCCCGGGCCCTCGCCCGGGCCGCCGAGCTGGCGGCGGGGCCTGTGGCCGCCCAGGCGCTGGCCAAGGCCGCCATCGACGGTGCCGTGTCCGAGCAGGACGCGTTCGCCGACGTGTTCACGACCGACGATGCCGCGATCGGCGTGGCGTCGTTCCTCGAGCACGGGCCCGGCAAGGCCACCTTCACCGGCTGTTAGAACTGGAAGTAGATGAACGGTACGGAGTCGCCGCCACTGAACAGGATGATGGCGACGACGAACGAGCCGTAGAGCAGTCCTTGCAGCGCGGGACGCAGGGCGAGCATCGGGGTCTGGGTCTCGCGGTTGCGCTGGCTCACGTCGATGGCGACGCTGAAGGTGGCGAGCAGCGCGAGCAGGGCCAGGAAGGCGCCGTCGACCTCGCCGCCCTGCAGGGTGACGATGCCCCCGATCACGTCGAAGGCCTGCTGGAACGACGCCGAGCGGAAGAAGATCCAGGCCAGGCACACGAACTGGAAGGTGACGATCGCCGGCGCGATGTCGGTGAGCCGGAATCGGCCCGGTCGATTGTGCGCGCCGACGGAGTGGGTGCGCTCCTGGTAGAAGCGATGGGCGCACAGATAGATGCCCTGAAGCCCGCCCCAGGCCACGAAGGTCCAGGCGGCCCCGTGCCACAGGCCGCCGATGAGCATCGTCAGCATGAGGTTCCGGTAGGTGGCCGAGCGCTTGCCGCGGTTGCCGCCGAGCGGGATGTACAGGTAGTCGCGCAGCCAGTTCGACAGCGAGATGTGCCAGGTGCGCCAGAAGACGGTCGGGTTGCGCGAGAGGTACGGCTGCTCGAAGTTGATCGGCAGCTCGATGCCGAGCAGACGCGACGAGCCTCGGGCGATGTCGGAGTACCCGGCGAAGTCGCCGTAGATCTGGAGCGCGAATCCCCACGTGCCGGCCACCAGGGTGATCCAGGAGAAGTCGCCCGGTCGAGCGAAGACGTCGTTGACGTACGGGGCCAGGGCGTCGGCGATCACGATCTTCTTGAACAGGCCGAGGAGGATCAGCGCCAGTCCCGATCGGGCCTGCTCCCACCGGAGGGGCGGTCGGTCGTGCTCGAACTGCGGGAGCTGGATGTGGGCCCGGCCGATCGGCCCGGCCACCAGCTGGGGGAAGTAGGCGACGAAGACGGCGAAGTCGAGCACGTTGTGGGCCGGCTCGATGTCGCGGCGGTAGACGTCGAAGGTGTACGAGATCCCGTGGAACGTGTAGAAGCTGATGCCGATCGGGAGCAGCACGCGCAGCGCCGGTTCGTTCGCCTGCAACCCGACGGCATCGAGCAGGTCGGCCGCCGAGCCGAGGAAGAAGTTGAAGTACTTGAAGAACCCGAGCACCACCAGGTTCAGGCCGAGGCTGATCGCGAACGCGTGCTTCCTCTGGCTGTCGTCGTCGTGCGTGGCGAGGTAGCGGCCCACCGTGTAGTCGACCGCCGTCGTCAGCCACATCAGGCCGAGGAACCGCCAGTCCCACAGGCCGTAGAAGAGCCAGGAAGCACCCAGCAGGAACAGGTTCTGGCCGCGTCGCTTCAGCCGCCAGTAGACGACGAAGACGACGGGCAGGAAGACCGCGTACTGGAGGGAGTTGAAGACCACGGGATCTCAGCGGCAGGGAGTCAGGGGGGTGCGGGCGAGGGCTTTGGTGCTCACGCCGACGTGAGGGTACGCCTTCAGGCGGTTGCCGGGAATTGGCTGAGCTGGGGATCGGTCCCCTCGACGAGGGAGGTCGGGGTGCCGTCCACCTTCCTGCTCGTGCTCCACGATCGCATGGGCTCCTCGTCGCGCTGTTGCCGGCCTCCTCGCCCGATAGGTTCGCAGAGTGCCAACCGAGGTGACCACCTGTTACCGCCACCCCGACCAGCGGGCCGGCGTCACCTGCCAGCGCTGCGATCGCCCGATCTGCCCGAAATGCATGAAGCAGGCGTCAGTGGGCTTCCACTGCCCCGAGTGCGCCCGCTCGGGGCGCCAGCGGGTCTACCAGGGGGCCGCCGCCCTCGCCCCGACCCGCCCGATCGTCACCCAGGTGCTCATCGCCGTCAACGTGGCCGTCTACGTGGTCGGTCTCGGGTTCCGGGGCGCGGACTCGCTGGGACGGCGCGGCGGGTTGGTGGGCTCGGGCACCTTCGACGGGATCACGGCGATCGGGGTCGACGCCGGCGAGTGGTACCGCATCTTCACCTCCGGCTTCCTCCACGCCGACCTGATCCACCTCGGGTTCAACATGTTCATGCTGTGGCTCCTGGGCTCGATGCTCGAGCCGAGCGTGGGCCGGGCCTCGTTCCTCACGATCTACGTCACGTCGTTGGTGGCGGGGTCGTTCGGTGTGCTCCTGATCGACCCCAACGTCCTCACGGTCGGTGCATCGGGCGCGGTGTTCGGCCTCATGGGGGCGGCCATCGTCGGCCAGAAGGCCAACGGCGTCAGCCCGTGGCAGTCGGGAATCGGTGGTCTGCTGGTCATGAACCTGGTGCTCACGTTCCTGGTGCCCGGCATCTCGATCGGGGGTCACGTCGGTGGGCTGCTCGGGGGCATGGCCGCCGGCGGCATCTTGATCGTCCTCCGCCGTCGGTTGCCGTCCGACGCGGTGGCGATCGCGCTCTGCCTCGCGCTCACGGGTGCGATGTTCGTGGGCTGTCTGGCCGTGGCCGGCGGGACGGGGATCTGAGCGCCGACCTCGGTCAGCCCGCCTCGACCAGCTCCTTGAGGTTGGCCAGGTTCCGCCGCCAGATGCGTCGAAGCACCGGGGCGCCCAGCCGTGCCCCCAGCGCTCCGGCCATCCACACGGGGAAGTGCAGTTCCTCGGTCCACCTGAATGTGGTGCGACCGGGGCCCGCCGGCTGGAGCACGAACTCGCCCTCGCCCCGGACGAGGCCGACGTGGCGAACACCCATGGCGGTGTCGACGTCCCACCTGGTGATCTCCATGCGGTCGGTGAGCCGGAAGGGCCCCACCTTCGTGTCGCAGTCGAAGGTGGTGCCGACGCCCTGCGTCGCGGCCGAGGTGAGCCGGACGGCCCGGGCGTCCTCCATCCATCGCGGGTGGGTGCGCACGTCGTCTATGGCGGCCCATACTGCCTGGGGTGACGCATCGATCGTGGTCTCGACACAGATCTCGGCCATGGGGTGAGCGTACGGTTGTTTGCTATGGCCACCGCTGACCCGTCACCGACACCAAACCCCGATGCCATGAAGTTCACCCTCGACCGCACGCTGCCCGAGATGATCAACGTGTCGGCCGGCGACGAGTCCGACGACCCGTTCGTGGTCGCGGTCCTCGCCACCGACGGTGTCGTCGCCGTCTTTGCCACCAACGACTTCGTGACGGTGCGGCGTACCGAGGGTGCGGACTGGGGGCCGATCGTGGCCGCTGTCCAGTCGGCGGCTGCCGCGCACCTCTGACGGCCCCGCTCCTGGGTGTGTCCCCCTACGGGTAGCGGCGCGCCGGGACGGGCACCGAGAGGGCTCGGTTCAGGCTGCCGGTTCGGGGAGGGCGAGGTTGACGATTCCCCCGATCAGGATCCCCAGGGCGGCACCACCGATGACGTCGAGCGGGAAGTGGGCGGCCACATGGACCCGGGCGACCCCGACCAGGGCGGCGGTCACCCACGGGAGCCAGCGGTAGCGCCGCGGCACCCAGGCAGCGACGACTGTGGCCACCGCGAAGGCCACGGAGGTGTGGCCCGACGGGTAGCCCGCCCCGGTGATCGCCGCGTAGCCACCGGAGATGTCCAGCGACCGGGCATCCATCAGCTCGACCGGTCGACCGCGGCCGACGATCTCCTTCAGCACCTTCGCGCCGCCCCACCCGAGCAGGCCCGCCACCAGCACGCCGACCGCCGGCTGCCACGGCTTGAGCGCGACGGCCATGACCGCGGCGACGGCCACGACGCCGACGAGCGTCCCCACGGCCATGGTGGCGAGGAGCATCTGATGGAGTGGCCAGAAGCCGAGCACCACGCTGCCGTTGATCCCCTCGACCAGCGCGGCCTCACCCACGACGAGGCGGTCACGTGCCGCGACCGCGGCCGTCACGAGGAGCACGGCGGCGGGGGCGATCAGGGCGGGATCGGGCCGCCGCGCCCTGCGGTTCACTCGCCGGGGGCGCCCGCCGAGCGGTACACCGACACGTGGTGCGGGCTGCTGGCGGTGAACGGCTCGCCGCGCCACCCCGAGTGTCGCGAAACGAGCTCGAGGCCGGCTGTCGCGGCCATCGCGTCGAGCTCGGCGGGGGCCGCGTAGCGGATCACCCAGGGCCGCAGGCGCACGCCGCCGGCCTCGCTCAGCTCCACGTACTGGCCCGTCAGGATCTGGCTCCCGATGTCGCGGCGACTCACCGAGAGGACCACCCGGTCGTATTCGATCGATCGGACGCCGACCGGGCCGCTCCAGTCGTCCACGTCGTAGGTGTGGTCGGCGGGGACGAAGGCCTCGAGCACGAAGCGACCGCCGGGAGCGAGGCGGGACGCCACCCCGTCGAGGCAGCGCTGCTGGGCCTCGCGGGAGGTGAGGTTGAAGAACGTGTTGAAGGCCACGAACATCACCCCGAACCGGGCCCCGGGGGGCGGGGCCAGGGTGCCGACCTCGGCCATGTCGCCGATGACGACCTCGACCGACTCGCCCCCTTCCTTGGCCCGGAGCAGCGCGACCATCGGCTCGGACGCGTCGATACCGCTCACTGCCACCCCGGCGGCGGCGAGGGGAAGCGCGATCCGACCCGTGCCGATGCCCAGCTCGTGCACCGGTCGCCCGTTCGCGAGGTCGAGGAGGAAGGCGACGGTGCCTTCGGCGTCGGAGACGTCCTGGTACCACTCGTCGTAGATGTCGGCGAACGAGTCGCCGTAGCTGTCCGGCCGGAATCCATGCACCTCGCCAGTGTGGCCCACGCGGAGCGGCAACAATGCAGGCGTGGACGGCGGCGATGCATCACAGACCCTTCGGCCCCTCGCCCTGGGCGAGCTGCTCGACGCGGCCGTGTCGGTCCTCAAGGCCCGTCCACGCGCCGTGCTCGCCATCACCGCGGTGTTCGTGATCCCCACGCAGCTGGCGTCGGCATTCGTGCAGCGGGGCCTGTTGAGCGACACGAGCCTCACCCAACTCCTGAACGATCCCTCGCTGGCCGGAGGTGCCACCGGCCAACGCTCGTCGGGCTCGGGCATCGTGTTCCTCGTCGCCCTGCTCCCGTCGATGGTCCTGCCGTTCGTCGCCGGTGCCCTCGCCCGTCTCGTGGCGGCCTGGCGGGCCGGTGGCGACGTGACCACCCGCGAGGCGCTGCGCGCCGCGGGGCGGAAGTGGTGGGTGCTCCTGATCGCCTGGTTCCTCTCCCACGTGGCCGAGGGCCTGGGTCTCGTCGCCCTGCTCGTGCCGGCGCTGCTCCTCATGGCGCTGTTCCAGGTGGCGGCACCGGCCATCGTGCTCGAGGACCTGGGCCCCGTCGAAGGCCTCCGGCGGTCGGCCGGCCTGGTCGGCCCCCGGTTCGGGCCGGTCGTGCTCGCCGTCCTGGCGGCGACGTTCGTGCAGTACGTCCTGAGCCTCATGCTTCCCCTGCTGCCGCAGCTCCTGGCCCAGGCGCTCGGCTCCGACCTCGGTTGGATCCTGCTGGCGATCGGCAACAGCCTCACCAGCCTGATCACCACGTCGTTCCTCGCCGGCTTCGCCGTGGTGCTCTACCTCGACCTCCGCGTCCGCACCGAGGGCCTCGACCTGCAGCTCGACGCCGACGAGCACTTCACCGGTGCGGGGTAGTCGTGCCGCAGAGCTCGGTACCAGTGGTGGACGGGTCGCAGCAATCCGCGCCAGAGCCCTCTCGGGCGCTTCGGTGAGGCGGCTTGTCGGAGCGGTCGTGGTCGGCCTGGTCGCCCTCACGGCCACCGCCTCCGCGGCGACGAGCGACCTGCCGCCGCCCTCGGCGCCGCCTGAAGCGGTCCGCCGGCAGGCGGACGAGGTGTTGGCCCGGCCCGAGTTCCAGCGCCCCGAGCCCAGCATCGTCGACAAGGCGCAGTCCTGGCTGCAGGAGCAGATCGGCCGCGTTCTCCAGCGGTTGGTGTCGGGGGACGGCGCGTCCGTCCTGGGGTGGCTGATCCTGCTCGGCGCCATCGCCGCGATCGCATTCTTCCTCGCCCGCCTGGGTCGTACGGTGCAGGCCGACCCGCGTCAGGTGACGGGGATCACCGTCGAGCGGTCGCGGCGGCCCGACGAGTGGGACGCCGAGGCCGATCGTCTCGAGGGGGAGGGCGAATGGAAGGCGGCCCTCCGATGCCGGTTCCGTGCGCTGGTGGGAACGCTGGTGGCACAGGGCCACGTGGACGATGTCCCTGGTCGGACAACCGGGGAGTATCGGGCCGAGGTGGCCGCCGCGCTGCCGGGCGTCGCCCGCGCGTTCGCGGGCGCGACCCTGATCTTCGAGGCGGCCTGGTACGGCAACCAGTCCACCGGCGGTGGCGAGAACCGGCGCTTCCGGGCGCTGGCAGACGAGGTCGTGGCGGCGGGCCGGGCCGTGGACGGCACCGGTCCGACCGTGGCCGAGCTGGTGTCGCCATGACGGCACCGGTCCTGACCGCGGCGAAGCGGTCCGCCGTGGCGTTCTGGGTCGTCCTGCTCGTCGTGCTCTTCGGCGTGGCGTTGCTGGCCGGTCGGCCCGCCCGGGACGGTGAGGCCCTCGCGCCTGATGCCACCGGCCCGACCGGTGCCAAGGGTCTCGTGTTGCTCCTGGGCCGGCTCGGGGCCGACGTCGAGGTGACCGACCAGGTTCCCGGAGACGACGTCGACGTCGCCCTGATCCTGGAGGACCGGCTCGACCAGGACGGGCAGTTGCGCCTCGACCGGTGGGTCACGGGTGGGGGCACGTTGGTGGTGGCGGACCCGGGGTCCTTCTTCACGCCGGTGCCCGCCGGCTCGGCCTCGGTGTTCGGGGGCCTCGTCGAGAGCAGCATTCCGCCGGGCGAGTGCACGATCGGGGCCTTGGCGGGGGTCGGTCGCATCGATCCCCGGGGCGGGCTGGCCTACCAGGCCGACGCCGCCGCCGAGCAGTGCTACGGCGACGCCGACGGTGCCTTCGTGGTCGCGACCCGACATGGTGCGGGAACGGTGGTGGCCGTCGGTGGGGCGGGCCTGTTCACCAACGAGGCGCTGGGCACCTTCGACAACGCCGTGCTGGCCGGCGCGCTCCTGGCGCCTGCGCCCGGCGGCCGCGTGGCGTTCCTCGAGCCTCCGCCTCCGGGCTCGGGAGACCGCACCCTGGGCGACCTGGTGGCGCCGGGGGTCAAGGCGGCGCTGCTCCAACTCGTCGTGGCCTTCGTGGTCTACGCGCTGTGGCGGGCGCGTCGCCTGGGTGCACCCGTCGACGAGCCCCAGCCCGTGCAGGTCGCCGGCTCGGAGCTGGTCGGCGCCGTCGGCGAGCTGCTCCACCAGAGCCGCTCGCCCGAGCACGCCGCGGCGGTGCTGCGGGACGATCTGCGACGGACGCTGTGCAGCCATCTCGGGCTGCCGATCGCCTCGCCGCCGGACGTGGTGGCTACGGTCACCGCGCAACGTACGGGTGTCGGCGGCGAGTTGGTCTACGCCGCCATCGCCGGCCCACCCCTCACGAGCGACCAGGAACTGGTCGCGCTGGCCCAGGCCATCGACTCGATTCGCAAGGAGGTCCGACATGGTTCCGGAACCTGAGCCGGAGGACGCGGGCCCCGCCGCCCGGGACGGCCGGGCCCGCGCCGCGGTGCTCGCCGTCCGCGACGAGGTGGCCAAGGCGGTCGTCGGTCAGGAGGGGGTGCTGTCGGGGCTCATCGCCGCGCTCCTCGTCGAGGGCCACGTCCTGCTCGAGGGCGTGCCCGGCGTGGCCAAGACCCTCCTGGTGAAGGCCGTCGCCGCTGCCCTCGATCTCGACTTCAAGCGGGTGCAGTTCACGCCCGACCTGATGCCGTCCGATGTGACCGGCCAGGTGATCTTCGAGCCCGCCGAGGGCACCTTCCGGTTCCGGCAGGGCCCGGTCTTCACCAACCTCTTCCTGGCGGACGAGATCAACCGCACGCCGCCGAAGACCCAGGCCGCCCTGCTCGAGTCGATGGAGGAGCGTCAGGTGACCGTCGACGGCGAGCGCCGGCCGCTTCCCGGGCCCTTCGTGGTCGTCGCCACCCAGAACCCCGTGGAGTACGAGGGCACCTACCCGCTCCCCGAGGCCCAGCTCGATCGCTTCCTCTTCAAGCTGCTCGTCCCGTACCCCACCGCCGCCCAGGAGCAGTTGGTCCTCACGCGTCACAACCAGGGCCTCGACCCGCACGACCTGGCGACGACCGGCCTTCGCCCCGTCGCGTCGGCGGCCGACCTGATCGGCGCCCGGGCCGAGGTGCAGGCGGTACGGGTGGAGGAACCCGTGCTGGCCTACATCGTCGCCCTGGCCAGGGCGACGCGCGAATCGCCGGCGCTGAACCTGGGGGTGTCGCCCCGTGGGGCCGCCGCGCTCCTGCACGCGGCCAAGGCGTGGGCGTGGCTCGCGGGGCGTGCCTACGTCACGCCCGACGAGGTGAAGGCGGTGGCCAAGCCTGCCCTGCGCCACCGGCTCCTGCTGCGCCCCGAGCTCGAGCTGGAAGGGGCCACGGCCGACGGGGTGCTCGACGGCGTGCTGGCTGCGGTTCCCGCGCCCCGGTGATCCCGGTCCCCACCCGGCGCCTTGCCGCGGTCGCCGCCCTCGGCGCGCTGGTGGTGGTGGCGCTTCCCTTCGGGAGGCGCCTGCTGGTCGTCGACGGGCTGCTCCTGGCCGTGGCTGCGGTCGACTGGCTGCTCGCCGTCCGGCCCCTTCGGGTGCAGGTCGAACGTGAGCTGCCCGGTGTGCTCGCCCTGGGCGGCACGGGTGAGGTTGTCTGGCGCCTGCGCAACCCCACCTCGCGTCGGCTCCGGGTCTCGCTGGCGGACGACCTCGCCCCGTCCCTGCGGGCCGGCACGCGTCGGGTCCGGGTCACGATCCCCGCCAGAGGGCGGGCCGAGGCCCGAACCACGATCCAGCCCGCCCGCCGGGGGCGGTTCGGCCCGGCCACGGTCACGCTGCGCGTGGAGGGCCCACTCGGCCTGGCGGCCCGCCAGAGTCGCCTGGCACTCCCCGGTCGGCTCCGCGTGTTCCCCCCCTTCCGGTCGCGCGACGAGGCCGAGCTGCGCATCAACAAGGCCCGGATCCTCGAAGTCGGCCTCCGGTCGGCGCAGGGACGCGGCGGCGGCACCGAGTTCGACCAGCTGCGGGAGTACTCGGTCGATGACGAGTTCCGCCGGATCGACTGGTCGGCCACCGCTCGGGCGGGCAAGACCATCGTGCGCACCTACCGGGCCGAGCGGAACCAGACCGTGATCATGTTGCTCGACAACGGCCGCGTGATGGCCGGCCGGGTGGACGACGTGCCGCGGGTCGAGCACGCGATGGACGCGGTGATGATGATGACGGCGGTCGCCACGCGCCTCGGTGACCGCTGCGGCCTCGTCGCCTTCGACCGGCGGGTGCAACGGATCGTCGCCCCCGCGCAGAGCCGCAACCAGCTCGCGAGGGTCACCGAGGCGATGTACGAGCTCGAGCCGCAGCTCGCGGAGAGCGACTACCGGGGTGCGTTCACCGAGACCCTGCGCCGGTTCCGTCGCCGGGCCATGATCGTGATCCTCACCGACCTGGTCGAACAGGCCGTGGGTGACTCGCTGGTGCCGGCCCTGCCGCTCATCGTGCGGAACCACCTCGTCGTCGTCGCCGGTGTCCAGGACCCCGACGTCGTGCACTGGGCCGCGGCCACGCCGACCGACGCTTCGGGCGCCTACCGCAAGGCAGCCGCCGTGCGGTCACTCGAGGAGCGTCGCCGCACGGTCGCACGGCTACGCGGGCTCGGGGCGACGGTGGTGGACGCCCCCCCGGGCCGGTTGGCACCGGCTCTGGCCGACACCTACCTGGGCGTCAAGGCCACCGGTGGGCTCTGAGGCACCTCGATCACGAGCTGCGGGTCAGGGATGGGTGAGGGTCGGCTCGAGGTCGGGCTCGTCGTCCCAACCGCGTCTCACCTCGCCGATGAGGCCGGTGATCCCCCGGGCTGCGGCCGCTCGGCCCTGCACCACGAGATAGGTGACGAAGGCGGCCTCGACCGTGACACCGATGCCCACCCGGACCGCGGTGGGAAGGCTGGAGCCGGTGACGAAGCCTTCGATGACGCCGGCGGTCACGAAGGCCGCGACCAGGCCGAGCACGATCACCACCGCCCGTCGGCCCGCCTCGGCCAGGGCCTCGGTGCGGCGCTGGTCGCCCGGGGCGATGATCGCCCAGCCCAGGCTGATCCCGGCCGCGCCGGCGATCACCACGGCACTCAGCTCGAGCAGCCCGTGCGGCAGGATCAGCCCCCAGAACTTCGGTTGTTGGCCGGCCGCGGCGAACAGGCCGAGGGCCACCCCCAGGTTGGCCCCGTTGCTCACCAGGATGGCGCCCGCGCCGACGCAGAGGGCGATGCCGGCGGCGAAGGCCAGGAATGACACCTGGATGTTGTTGACGGTGACCTCGGTCGCGAACTGCCCCGCGGGCGCGGAGGAGTAGTACGACTCGAAGTCCTCGTTCACGTAGGCCTCGCGGAGCGCGTCCGGTGCGGTCGCCTCCAGCGCAGCGTCCGAGTGGGCGATCCAGATCCCGAGCGCGGCGACGGGCAGGAAGGTGAGCAGCGCGCTCACGAGGACGAAGCGGCGGGCATCCCACACCGCGGCCGGGAAGGTGGTGGTGAAGAACTCGGCCAGCGCGCTCACGGTTCGCGCCCGCTTGCCGTAGATGACGCCGCTGGCGGCTGCCACGAGACGGGTGAGCCGGGCTGTGAGGGCGGGATTGTCGTAGTTGGTGCGGACGTAGGAGAGATGGGTGGACGCGCGCTGGTAGAGCGCGACGAGCTCGTCGAGCTGACCGGGCTCGAGTCGGCGCACGCCGCGTCGTGCCGTCGCCGTGAGGCTCGCGAGCCGGTCCCACGACGACTGGTGCGAGGCGATGTAGCGGTCGATGTCCACCGGATCATCATGGCGCGGCGGGGTCGCGCTACTCGCCGACTGGCTACGGTCCCGGGACGTGAGCGACGACCGCACCCACCTCGACTTCCGGGCCCTCATGGCCCTCGAGCCCCACGGGCCCGACACCTTCGTGGGCATCAGCGAGCCGGTGCCCTTTCCCCGCGTGTACGGCGGGCAGGTGGCGGCCCAGGGCCTGCGGGCTGCGACGGCGACCGTCGACGACCACTACGCGGTCCACTCGCTGCACGCCTACTTCATCCGTCCCGGGGTGCTCGACGAGCCCATCCGGTTCGAGGTCGACCGGACGCGGAACGGGCGGTCGTTCGTGACCCGGAACGTCGTGGCCCGGCAGTCGGCGGGCGCGATCTTCTCGATGTCCGCGTCCTTCCAGGTGGCAGAGGCAGAGGCCGAGGTCGTGCTGCACCGTCCTCCCGGCGGTGTGCCAGGCCCGGAGGGCCTCACGTCGCAGAACTGGGGCGCCGTGCTCGACCGCCGCCCGGTGCCCGTCGGGCCCGAGTTGCCGAGCACGACCCTCACGTGGCTGCGGGTCCGCACCGATCTGGGCCTTGACCCGGTCCTGCAGGCATGTGCCCTCGCGTACTGCTCGGACGACATGCCCACCGCCGCGGCCATCCTCGATCATCCCGCCGCGGATCACGCCATGGCGGCCGACGAGGACTGGGAGCGGTTCATGGCTGCCACCCTCGATCACGCCATCTGGTTCCATCGTCCCGTGCGGGCCGACCAGTGGCACCTCCACGCCTTGCAGGGCCAGGGCCTCACGGGTGGCCGGGGGCTGGCGCTGGGCCGGGTGTACGACCGCGACGGACTGCACGTGGCCACCGTGGCCCAGGAGGTGGTCGTCCGCGAAGCCCGGCGGTGATCCCCGCGGTGCCATGAGCGCAGCCCGACCGTCCGCCTCGGGGCGGGATGGTCGTCCGTGGGCGCCTGCGCCGAGTGGTTACCGTGTCGCCGTGGGTCAGCCGATGCGAGGGATCGTCACGCCCGAGGCGGTCCTGCTCGAGTTCCAGACGGCGACTGTCCCGTCGAGGCTGCTCGGGTTCAGCCTCGACGTGCTCATCCAGTTCGCGGCACTGGTCGCCGTCTTCCTGGTGCTCGGCGGGGCGAGCGCCGCGGGGCTCTCCATCCCCGAGTCGGTGGCCGTGGTCTTCGCCACGGTGATGTTCTTCCTGATCCTGATCGGGTACCCCGTGGCGACCGAGGCGCTCTGGAACGGCCGCACGGTGGGCCTGGCGGCCGCGGGGCTGCGGGTGGTCACCAAGGAGGGTGCCCCCATCCGCTTCCGGCACGCCGCCATCCGCGGTGTGCTCGGCATCGTCGACTTCTGGATCATCCCCGTGGGGGTGATCGCAACCCTTTCGATCCTCGTCACCCGTGACAACCAACGCCTCGGCGATCTGGCGGCGGGGACGCTGGTGCTGCGCGAACGGACCCCGGTCGATCGCACCGCCCAGGCCATGGCCTTCTTCCCGCCGCAGGGCTACGAGGCCTACGCCGCGGGCCTCGACATCACCACCCTCACCCCCGAGCAGTACGGCGTGGTGCGGTCGTACCTGCTGCGCGTGAGCGGGTTCACCCGGGCGGCCCGCTGGTCGCTCGGCGCCCGGTTGGCCAACCCGCTCGCCACGGCGATGGGCCATGCGCCGCCGCCGAACATCGCCCCGGAGACGTTCCTCGCTTGCGTGGCCGCGGCCTACCAGCTGCGCCATGGTGGCCCCCCGGGCGGATGGCCGGCGGTCCGTGCGCCCGGTCCACCGCCGCCACCGGCACCACCGTCGCCGGCACCACCGTCGGCAGCGTCACCGCCAGCCCCTCCACCGACGCCGCCGGCGACCGGGACGCGGGGGTTCGCACCGCCGAGCTGACGATTTCCGGGCCCGCCGCACGAGCGACCGCCGGGGCAGGGTCGTAGCCTGACGGGGTGCCGGCGTACCTCGATCACGCGGCGAGCACGCCCATGCGGTCCGAGGCGGTCGAGGCGATGTCGGCGTTCCTGCACGGGTGCTACGCGAACCCGTCGGGCTCCCACCGAGCGGCCCGCGCCGCCCGCCAGGCGATCGACGAGGCGCGCGACGTCGTCGGCGATGCCCTCGGGGCCCGTCCCGGCGAGGTGGTCTTCACCGCAGGTGGCACCGAGGCGGACAACCTCGCCGTCTTCGGTGTCCATGGCCGCCGGCCCGGCGTCGTGCTGTGCTCCGCGGTCGAGCACCCCGGCGTCGTCGAACCGGTCGCGTCCGTGGGCGGGCACACGGTGCCGGTCGACGAACGGGGGGTGGTCGACCTGGCCGCGCTCGAGGCCGCACTCGACGACCTGGCGGCTGCCGGCGAGACGGCGTCACTGGTCTCGGTGATGGCGGTGAACAACGAGGTCGGGTCGATCCAGCCGCTCGATGCGGTGGCCGAGATCGTGCGTAGCCGTGGGGCAGGCGCGGTGCTGCACACCGACGCGGTGCAGGGGGTGCCGTGGCTCGATGTGGCGACCCGTGCCGAGGCGTGCGACCTGGTGTCGATAAGCGCCCACAAGTTCGGCGGACCGAAGGGGGTCGGGGCCCTGGTGGTCCGCGACGGCGTCGACCTGGCGCCCCAGATCCTCGGGGGGGGCCAGGAGCGCGAGCGCAGGAGCGGCACCCAGAACGTGGCCGGCATCGTGGCCATGGCGACGGCGCTGGCCCTCACCGTCGAGGAACGGGGGGCCACCGTCGAGCGGGTGACCGCACTGCGAGATCGCCTTGCCGACGGTCTCGTCGCACGCGTACCGGGCCTGGTGGAGACGGGTGTGCATCCCTCGCCGCGCGATGGCCGCCGCGACCGGTCGCACAAGGTCGCGGGGTCGTGTCACGTCTGCATCGAGGGCGTCGAGAGCGAGTCGCTCCTCTTCCTGCTCGACGAGGCCGGCGTCTACGCCTCGGCGGCCTCCGCCTGCGCCAGCGGCGCCATGGAGCCTTCCTCGGTCCTCGCCGCGATGGGTGTGCCGCGGGTCGCCGCACGGGGTGCCCTGCGCCTCTCACTGGGCGCCGTGAGCACCGATGCGGACGTCGACGCCGCGCTGGCGGCGGTGGAGGCCGCCGTGGAACGCGTCCGGCGGTTCACGTGAAGACCCTCGTGGCGATGTCGGGCGGCGTCGACTCGTCGGTCGCGGCCGCGATGCTGCTCGAGGCCGGTCACGAGGTCACGGGGGTCACGATGCGCCTGTGGGGCGGCGAGGCCGACAGCGGCTGTTGCTCGGTGGCCGACGTCGACGACGCCCGTCGGGTGGCCCAGCAACTCGGGATCGACCACCACGTCTTCAACTTCGGCGAGGACTTCGACGCGCTCGTCGTGGCGCCCTACGTCGCCGATCATGCCTCGGGGCGCACCCCGAATCCCTGCGTCGAGTGCAACCGGCACCTCAAGTTCGACCGCCTGCTGCGGCGGGCCGAGATGCTCGGCTTCGAGTCGGTCGCCACGGGCCACCATGCTCGCATCGCGGTCGCGGCCGACGGCACTCGGCGGGTGGCGCGTGGCGCCGACCCCGCCAAGGACCAGTCCTACGTGCTGCACATGCTGGGGCAGGCCGAGCTCGCCCGCGTCCGCTTCCCGGTGGGCGACCTCGCCAAGGACGCGGTGCGCGCCGAGGCCGCGCGCCTCGGCCTCCGCACGGCCGACAAGCCCGACAGCCAGGACGTGTGCTTCATCACCTCGACGGGCGGTCGCGAGCGGTTCCTGGGCGACCGGGTCACGTTGCGGCCGGCCCGGATCGAGGACACCTCCGGCGCGTTCGTGGGCACCGCACCGGCGGTCGAGCTCGTCACGGTCGGCCAGCGCAAGGGCCTCGGCCTCGCCGGGGGAGCGGAGCCCCGTTTCGTCGTCGCGGTCGACACGGTCGGTGCGGTCGTCACCGTCGGGTCCCGGGCCGACCTGCTCACCCGGGAACTGGTCCTGGCCGACCTGGCCTGGTCGGGGCCCGCAGTCGAAGGCCCGGTGTCGGTGCAGTGCTCCGCGCACGGCACCGTCGGCCGGGCCGACCTCGCTGGTGACGTCCTGCGGTGGCACGAGCCTCAGCGACGGGTCGCGCCGGGCCAGAGCGTCGTGCTCTACGACGGCGACGTCGTGCTCGGGGGCGGGACCGCCCGCTGAGCGACCTGTTCCGCATCCCCTGACGGCGCTGCACCGAAGCGGGGCGGTCAGCCGACCCGGATTCGGCGCTCCACGGCGGCGTCGAGCACCGCGGCGGGTCGCGTGGGCGTGAACAGCAGGGCCCCGACGGTGGCCGACGCGGGCACGCGGGACCGCGGGGTGTAGAGGCTCACGGGCAGTGGTTCGCGCAGCGTCACCTCGAGGGCGAGGCCCGCCGCTCGTTGGGTGAGGTCGAAGGCATCGGTGTCGGCCTCCGCGGGTGCGAGGCGCTCGATCATGGTGCGCGGCATGAGCACCGATTCGGTCACCGTGAGCGGGTCGTGGATGACCATCCCTCCGGGCACGAGCACCACCCACCGCCGGGCGAGCGTGTGCATCGAACGGACGGCCAGGACGCACACCGGGACGCCGATCACCAGGGCGGCACCGCCTGCGACCCACCGTTCGGCGGCCAGGAGGAGCGGCCCCGTCACGGCCCCCGCCAGGGCCGCCGACCAGGCCAGCTCGAGCGGGCCGAACAGCAACGGGGCCGGGATCCGGAGCGGGAGCCGTCGCTCGGGCCCGTAGGACGAGCCGTCGACGAATCGGTCGCCGATCCCGGGTGCCATCACGACCACCGACGCGATCGCCGTGCTGGCGAGGGCCAGCGTCGTCGTGACCCCAACGCCGTCGGGCAGGGAGCGCGATGCCTCGACCGCGGCCCAGGTCGCGGCGACGGCGCCGACGGGGGTGAGGGTACGGACGACCGTGAGGCTGACGGTGCTCGGGACGAGTGAGGCCGCGAGCACGCCGGCCCACCCGAGCCAGAGGGCCACCGAGGCCAGGGTGCGCACCGCTCCCGATCGCGGTTCGAGCGCATCGGCCAGGGCCGGGCCCGCGGCAAACGGCAACAGGACCCACACCACCCGGTAGGCCAAGGTCGAGTCGGCTCGCACAGGCGCGAGATTTGCGCGTGTGCCGGGGCCGTGGCTATTCCAGTGGCGGGGGCGGGACCGGATCACACCAGGTCCGATCACCTTGCAGTGTTGGGGAGCGATGCGTTGAGCCAATCGAGAGAGAGCCACCGATGAGGGCGAACGACCTGCCCCTCGGTGCGGCGACATCGATCGGAAGCCTTCCCCACCTCGCCCCGGACGAGGCGGCCGCGTTCGTGCTCGAGTCACATCCCGCCCTCCCTGCGGCACCGTCGCTCCCCAGCAGATCGCCCCTCGAGGGGATGATCGCCCAGGCCGCCTGGGGGATTCCCGGAGTCGACGTGGGCACCGACGGCTCGCTCGCCATCGCGCTCGACGACGTCGACCCTGATGCTCCGCCGTCGGACACCGCACTCGCGGGCGAGCCCTTCGGCGGGGTGCGGGCGTTCCTCGACGCCGCGTCGGGTCGGCGCGGGTGGGTCAAGCTGCAACTCACCGGCCCGGTGACGCTCGGCCTCGCCCTCCATGGGGCCGGCCTCGATGCCGAACGGGCGTTCCTCGCCGCCGGCACCGCCGTCCGGGCGCGTTCGCTGGCCCTGCTCGACCTCGCCGCCCGCAAGCTGCCGGATGCACCGCTCCTGGTGTTCGTCGACGAGCCGGGCCTCGCCGGCTGCATGCACCCCGGGTTCCCGATCCCGCCCGACCGTGCCGTCGACCTGGTTTCAGGGGCACTGGCCACGATCGAGCCCCGTGCGGTCACGGGGCTGCACTGCTGCGGCGCCGCCGACTGGCGCGTGGTCCTCCAGGCGGGCCCGCAGGTGCTCTCGGCCCCCATCGACGCCGGCCTCGACCGGTCGGCGGCCACGATCGGGCACTTCCTGGACGGGGGCGGCTGGGTGGCATGGGGAGCGGTGCCCACCGACGGTCCGCTCGGCACCACCGCCGACCGGGTCTGGCGGCAGTTGTGCGATCTCTGGTGCGAGATGGTCCGGGGAGGCTGTGATCCGGTCCTCCTGCGCGCGCAGGCCATCGTCACGCCGGCCTGTGGGCTGGCCTACCACGGGATCCCCCAGGCCGCTCACGTGCTCGACCTGGCCCGCACGGTCGCGCAGCGCCTGTACGACCAGGCCGTCGGCGTGCGCCTCTCCGCCGGGGCCTGAACGGCCGTGGCCGAGATCGCCGAGGTGGCCGGCCGGGTCGACGCGCTCCGCGCGCAGATCGAGCACCACAACCGTCGCTACCACGAGCTCGACGCCCCCGAGATCTCGGATGCGGACTACGACGCCCTCGTCCGTGAGCTCCAGGCGCTCGAAGGCGAGTTCCCCGAGCTGATCACGCCCGGGTCGCCCACCCAGCGGGTCGGGAGTGCGCCGTCCGCGCTCTTCGCCCCGGTGGTCCACCGCCAACCCATGATGTCGCTCGACAACGCCTTCTCCGCCGACGAGCTGATCGCCTGGGGGGCGCGGCTCGAACGTCGCCTCGCGGCCGGCCAGGGCGGTGAGCCCGGCGCCCCGGACGCGGACGGCGCGTCGGTCCGCTACGTGTGCGAGCTGAAGATCGACGGTGTGGCCATGTCGATCCGCTACGAGGGCGGCCACTACGTGCAGGCGGCGACGCGCGGCGACGGTCGGGCGGGCGAGGACGTCACCGCCAACGTCGCCACCCTGGCCACCGTCCCACGGCTCCTGCCCGACGGCGCCCCGCCCGTGCTGGAGGTGCGGGGCGAGGTGTACATGCCTGTGGCGGCCTTCGAGGCGCTCAATCGGCGCCAGGACGAAGCCGGTGGGCGCCTGTTCGTCAACCCCAGGAACTCGGCGGCGGGCTCCCTCCGCCAGAAGGACTCGTCGGTCACCGCCAGCCGTGAGCTCTCGTGGTGGTCGTACCAGCTCGGCGAGGTGCAGGGCGGTCCGGCCTTCGAGCGTCACAGCGAGACCCTGGCCTGGCTGGCCGGGCTGGGCCTGCCGGTGAACCCCGAGATAGCGACGCTCGACAGCCTCGAGGCCGTGCACGCGTTCTGTCGTCGCTGGGAGGACCACCGTCACGACCTCGACTACGAGATCGACGGCGTCGTGGTGAAGGTGGACGACCTGGCGACCCGCACCCTCCTCGGCGCCACGAGCAAGGCGCCGCGGTGGGCCATTGCCTACAAGTTCCCACCGGAGGAGCGAACCACCCGGCTCGTCGCCATCTCGGTCTCCATCGGCCGCACCGGCAAGGCCACACCGTTCGCGGAGCTCGAGCCTGTGTTCGTGGGGGGGTCGACGGTGGGCCTGGCCACCCTGCACAACCAGGACCAGGTCAGGGCGAAGGACGTGCGCCCGGGTGACACCGTCGTGGTCCGCAAGGCGGGCGACGTCATCCCCGAGGTCGTCGGCCCCGTGCTCGCCGACCGCCCCGACGGCCTCCCCGAGTGGGAGTTCCCCACCGAATGCCCCGCCTGCGGCCACACGTTGCTGCGGCTGGACGGCGAGAGTGCCACCTTCTGCCCGAACGGGCGATGCCCCGCGAGACGAGCCGGTGCGATCGGGCACTTCGCCTCGCGGGGAGCGATGGACATCGAGGGGCTCGGTGAGCAGACCGTCCGCCTGTTTGCCGAGCTCGGCCTCGTCGACGACGTCGCCGACCTCTACGAGCTCGACTTCGACCGCATCAGTGGCCTCGAGGGTTTCGGCGAGACGTCGGTGCGCAACCTGGCCTCGGCCATCGAGGCGTCGAAGCAGCGGCCCTTGGCCAACCTGTTGGTGGGCCTCAACATCGCCCACCTGGGCGGTGCGGGCAGCGCGGTCCTGGCGCAGCACTTCGGGCACCTCGACGCCATCGTGGCCGCTCCCGAGGACGCAATCGCCGCCGTCCCGGGAGTGGGCCCGATCATCGCCCGGAGTGTGCATCGCTTCTTCGCCGACGACGAGAACCGGTCGGTCATCGACCGGCTTCGCCACGCCGGCCTCAACTTCGAGGGGCCCGCGGCGCCCGTGGTGGCGCAGACGCTCAACGGGAAGTCGGTGGTCGTGACCGGCACGCTCGACGGGTTCAGCCGCGAGGGGGCCACCGAGGCCATCAAGGCTCGAGGCGGCAGGGCACCGGGCAGCGTCTCGAAGAAGACCACTGCGGTCGTGGTCGGCGTGGACCCCGGCGCATCGAAGCTCACCAGAGCCGAGGACCTCGGGGTCCCGGTGCTGGACGAGGCCGGCTTCAGGATCCTGCTGGAGACCGGCGAGCTGCCCTGACCGTTGTCAGCTCCGCCGGACGACTCACGTCCGACGCCTGCGGCCTGCAGTCGATCTAGGTGACGTCGAAGCACCAGTCGACGTTGCGGCCCTGGTCCCGTGACTCGGACGACCGCCAGATCAACGCCCGAACGCAGTTGCGGCCCGACTCGAGGCCGTCCGGGGGCCGGTGGAGCAGCTGGTTCAGCGCGTCGACGCGGTCCACCTCGTCGGCTCCCAGTTCGACGCCGTTGAGCAACAAGGTGCCCGTCCAGCCCGCGCTCAGGTCGATACCGACCTCGCTCTGGCTCAGGGTCTGGGCGTTCCGGCCGGGGATGAGCGCCTCCACCGCGTTGTCGCCGCCGCTGATGGTGATGTCGTCCGCGCCGCCGCTGGTCTCTGTGCGGCTGAAGGCCAACACGATGGCGCCGAGACCGGCGAGGACCACGAGGGCGAGGACGATGCGACGGGGAGTGACCACACCACCATTGTGGGTCCGCAGGTCCCGAAAACCCAGCCGATACGATCCGAGGCGATGCTGCTGTCCCAGATGACCGACCAGATCGGTCGCGTCCTGGGTGACCGCTACCGCCTGGTCGCCCCGATCGGCACCGGGTCCTCGGCTCAGGTGTTCCTCGCCGACGACATCAGGTTGCGGCGGCGTGTGGCCGTCAAGGTGCTGCACCCCGCCTTGGCCGACGACCAGACGTTCCTCCGCCGGTTCCGGGCCGAAGCGCAGGCCTCGGCCAAGCTCAGCCATCCCAACATCGTCACCCTGCTCGACTCCGGCAACGACGACGGCCCCTATCTGGTCACCGAGTTCGTGGGTGGCGGAAGCCTTCGTGCCATGCTCGACCAGGGGCATCGTCTCAGCGTTGCCCAGGCCCTGGTGGTCGGCCTCGAGGCGGCGAGGGGCCTCGACTTCGCCCATCGGCAGGGCTTCGTCCATCGGGACATCAAGCCCGCCAACCTCCTGTTCGGCGATGACGGGCGCCTCCGCGTCGCCGACTTCGGGGTGGCGCGGGCGTTGGCCGAGGCGGCCTGGACCGAGCCTTCGGGCGCGGTCCTCGGAACGGCTCGGTACGCGTCGCCTGAACAGGTGCAGGGGCAACCCGTCACGGGGAAGGGCGACGTCTATTCGTTGGCGCTGGTGCTCGTCGAGGCGGTCACCGGACAGGTGCCGTTCGCGGCGGACACCACCATCGGAACGCTCATGGCCCGGGTCGACACCCCGCTCGGTCTCGGTCCCGAGATGGGCGTTCTCGGCGGTGTGCTCGAGCGGGCAGGGCGGCCTGATCCCGACGACCGCCCCGACGCCGCCGAGCTGGCCGCGCGGTTCGTCCGTCTCGGTGAGGAGCTCGACGCGCCCGAGCCGCTGCCGCTCGCGGGCGCGTTCCCGGTCGATGAACTCGCCCCGTTCGTCGACCCGGACCCCACCTGGCTCCCGGACGACCCGTCCGATGCTCCGCCCGTCGTGCCGGCCGAGGCGGACGAGCCGCCCCCCGGTCCCGTGGTGGCGGAGCCGCCGTCGTTCAGCCGACGCATGCGGTCGGCGTTCGCTGCCCGCCGGACCGCCCGGGCGGCCGTCGCCCACGCGGATGTCGCGGCTCCGGGGGCAGAGCATGTCGCGGCCGAGGCGGAAGCCGAGGCCGCACCCGACGCCGAGCCGCCCGCCGGAGGACGCTCCCGCCGGCCGATGGCGGTGACGGTGGTCGCCGGCCTCGTGGCGCTGGCGCTTGTCGTGGCAGGGGGGCTCGCCCTGCGTGAAGCCCTGCGGCCGCGCCACGAGGTGCCGCAGGTGCAGGGTCTCGATGTCGGGGACCTGCCCGCCCTGGTGGACGGGAACGGCTGGTCGGTCGAACGGGTGTCGACCCGCAGCGACGGAACCCGCTCGGGCGAGATCGTCGCCCAGGACCCTGGGCCGGGCTCCCAGCTGCGGGAGGGTCACACCTTCCGGGTGACGGTGTCGCGCGGTCCCGAGCTCGTCACCGTTCCCGACGGGCTCGACGGTTTGACGGCTGGCGAGGCCGAGGCCGCCCTCGACGCGGTCGGCCTGCGGCCGGGGGTGGTGAGCGAGAAGTGGGGTGAGCTCGTGCCGGCGGGCATCGTGCTCGGGCAGTCGTTGATCTACGACGAGGTGCCATCGGGTGCCCGGGTGCCCCTGGTCGTCTCCAAGGGACCGCGACCGCGTGCCGTTCCCGAGGGCATGGCCGGTGCCGGCCTCGGTTTCGACGAGGTGGCGGCCCGGCTCCAGGAGGTCCAGCTGCAGGCCGTGCGGGGCGACGACTACAGCGACACCGTTCCCGAAGGCAGTGTCATCGGCACGAACCCGGCCGGCGGCAGCCTGGTGCCCCGTGACAGCGAGGTGGTGGTCCTCGTGTCCCTCGGGCCCGAGCCGGTCATCGTCCCCGACGTTTCCGGCGACACGGTTGCCGCGGCGCAGGCCGCTCTCGAGGACGCCGGGCTGCTCGTCGACGGTGTCGAGGGCCCACCCAATGGCGTCGTCACCGGCACCGATCCGGCCGCCGGCCTGCAGGTCGACCGCGACACCAGCATCGTGATCATCACGCAGCGGCGAGGGGCCTCCAGCGCCAACTGACAGCAGATGCGAGGCCGGTGGGCGGTTGTCATCCCGCAGAGCCGACAACGGTGGCCCTGACCGTGTCGTTCCCGGTCCCGCGGCTGATCGGTCCTGTTAGGGTCCGAGGGGTGGAGCCGAATGTGCTCAGAGCCATTCCCGTCGGTCTGAGGGGAGCCTTGTCGCGTCTGGGCCGCGAGGCGTCACCTCGGCCGTATTCGGCGTGTTACGCGCCGTCGGTGCAGCTGTACTTCCAGCCCGACGGTGACGTGCGTGCGTGCTGTCGGAACATGATCTACCCGTTGGGCAACGTGGGCTCGGATCGGTTGATCGACATCTGGAACGGGCCTCGTCGCCGGGTGTTGCAGGAGCGCCTGGCGGTCGACGACTACTCGCACGGCTGTCGGGGGTGCGAGTGGGAGGTGTCGGGCGAGGGCCGGGAAGGCTCGTATCCACAGACCTTCGAGGCGGCTGCCGGCCACCTGACCGCTGATCCCGAGAGCGGGGCGTGGCCGAGGCGCATGGAGTTCAACCTGTCGAACTCGTGCAATCTGCAGTGCATCCAGTGCAACGGCGACCTGTCGTCGTCCATCCGTATCCACCGTGAGGGCCGGCCGCCGTTGCCGAAGGTGTACGGCGACGAGTTCTTCGAGGATCTACGCCTGTTCCTCCCGCATCTGGACGAGGCCCAGTTCGCGGGTGGTGAGCCGTTCCTGGGGGCGGAGAACTTCCGGGCGTGGGACCTGATCGCGGAGGTGGCCCCCGATCTGCGTTGTTGGGTGGTCACCAACGCCACCCAGTGGAACAAGCGGGTCGAGCGGGTGCTCGAGGAGATCGCGATGAGCTTCGCGTTCTCGATCGACGGGATCACCAAGGAGACCTACGACGCGGTCCGCGTCGACGCGGACTTCGACGAGGTGATGGCCAACGTCGAGCGCTTCTGCTCCTACGCCCACGCCAGGGGCACGGGGTTGATGTTGAACTTCTGCCTGATGGCGCAGAACTTCCACGAGTTCGGCGACCTGTTGCTGTTCGCGGAGGAGCGTGGCATCGCGGCGAACGTGAGCGTGGTGCACTACCCGGAGCACTGCAGCATCGCCCGCCTCGACCGCGCCGAGATCGCCGAGATCCATCGGTTCCTCGTGGCGCAGTCCGACGAGGTGCTGGCCGGGCTCGACCAGAACGCGGCGACGTGGCGGACCGAGGTCGCCCGGATCGGCTCGTGGCTGGAGGGCCACGACCCCGGCACCGACCACACCGAGCTGTGGGGGATGGGCGGCGGGCCCCTCGACTTCTCCGTGTGGGGTGCCGGCCCCCATGACGACCGTGCCGCCCGGAAGTCGTTGGCATCGTTCGCCGACGACGGTGCGGTGCGCACGGTGGACGTCGGTTCGGGCGACACGATCGTCGAGTGCTCGCACGCTGCCGCCGAACTGGTGGGAGTGGATCCCGGCGAGCTGGTCGGTCGATCAGCGACCGTCCTCACGGATCTGATGGCTGCCCGTCATGGTGCGATGGGCGCTCAGGAGGTGCTTTCGGAGAGCGGTGACCAGATCGACATGATGGCCACCTTCGGCGACACCGAGCTGCGGACCACCCTCGTGGCCCTACGCGACGAGACCGGCTTTGCCGACAGCGCACGGATCTTGTTGGCCTCCCGGCCCGCCCGCCGCTGAGCGGCCCCCAGGGCCGGTAGCTCTGGGCCCTGGTTGCGGTAGCGTTCCCGCGATGCAGCCAATGGCCGGCAGCGGCGTTTCGGTGTGGTCACCCGGCGCCTCGTCTGTTCCTGGGCAACCCGGCGGCCGCGCCTACTCGGCTTGTTACGCGCCGTCGGTGCAGTTGTACTTCCAGCCCGACGGTGACGTGCGTGCGTGCTGTCGGAACGTCGCCTTTCCCCTTGGCAACGTCCGCTCCGAGCGCTTGCTCGACATCTGGCGGGGTGAGTGTCGCCGGGTGTTGGAGGAGCATCTGGCGGTCGACGACTACTCCCGCGGCTGCCAGGGGTGCGCGTGGGAGGTCTCGGTCGAAGGGCAGGACTCGGCCTATCCGCTGCGGTTCGAGGCGGTCGCCGGCCACCTGACGGCTGATCCCGACAGCGGGGCGTGGCCCAGGCGCATGGAGTTCAACCTGTCGAATTCGTGCAACTTGCAGTGCATCCAGTGCAACGGCGACCTGTCGTCGTCGATCCGGATCCACCGGGAGGGCCGTCCGCCGTTGGCGAGGGTGTACGGCGACGAGTTCTTCGAGGATCTTCGCCTGTTCCTCCCGCATCTGGACGAGGCGCAGTTCGCGGGCGGTGAGCCGTTCCTGGGCGCCGAGAACTTCCGGGCGTGGGACCTGATCGCCGAGGTCGCCCCCGATCTCCGTTGTGACGTGGTCACCAACGCCACGCAGTGGAACAAGCGGGTCGAGCGGGTGCTCGAGAAGATCCCGATGGGTTTCACGTTCTCGATCGACGGGATCACCAAGGAGACCTACGACGCCGTCCGGGTGGATGCGGACTTCGACGAGGTGATGGCGAACGTCGACCGCTTCTGTGCGTATGCCCACGCCAGGGGCACGGGGTTGGCGCTCAACTTCTGCCTGATGGCGCAGAACTTCCACGAGTTCGGCGACCTGCTGCTGTTCGCGGAGGAGCGTGGCATCGGGGTGAACGTGAGCGTGGTGCACTACCCGGAGCACTGCAGCATCGCCCGCCTCGACCGCGCCGAGATCGCGGAGATCCACCGGTTCCTCATGGCGCAGTCCGACGAGGTGCTGGCCGGGCTCGACCGGAACGCGGCCACGTGGCGCACCGAGGTCGCCCGGATCGGATCGTGGCTGGAAGGCCACGACCCCGGCACCGACCACGACGCCTTGTGGGGGATCGAGCCGGATCCACTCATGTTCGACCGGCGCGGTGGCGGTCCCCAGGACGACCACGCCGCCCGAGAGGCCCTTGAAACGTTCGCCGACGGGGGCCCCGTGCACATGGTCCGCGTCGCTCCCGGTGAGGTGATCCTCGAATGCTCGGCCTCGGCGGCCGAAATCATGGGAGCGGAGCCCGAAGCGTTGATCGGCCGCCCGGCCGTGGCGATCGACGAGGCGCTCGCCACCCGCCATGGCGCGAGAACCCACCACGAGGTGCTCTCGGACACCGGTGGCCAGGTCGATCTGCTCTCGACCTACGGCACGATGCAGTACCGCACCGCCATCGTGGCGATGCGTGAGGTCGACGGGTACGCAGACCACGCCATGATCCTCTTTGCGTCCCGCGCCGCCGAACCCCCCTCCTGATCTCCGGCCGTGGCCGACAGCGCCCGAGGGACAGCACGGGTGCCGTCTTACCCTGAGGTGCCCATGGGACCGGTCGACCAGAGTGCCCCGTCCGCGAGCGGGCACCATTCCCGTTCACCCGACGCGGACCTGGTCATCGAGGCGGTCGGCACCGAGGAACTGAGCTCGATCCCGTGGCCGCTGCTCCTACGGCACCGGGTGCAGGGGAAGCTCGGACGCGACGACCGCGGGCCCTGGATCATCCTGGCGACCGCGCTCTTCGGGCTGCTGGCCGTCACCTGCACGATCACGATCCTCGCCGTGTCGATCCCCACGATCGCCGACGACCTCGACGCGTCCGAGACGAGCCTCACGTGGCTGATCACCGGGCCGATCCTCGCCTTCGCCGTGCTCGGGCCGTCGGTGGGCAAGCTGGGCGACCTCTGGGGCTACCGCCGCATCTACCTCGTCGGACTGGCGGGCGCGGCCTTCTTCGCCGGGCTCACCGCGGTCTCGTGGAACGTCGGCTCGCTGATCACCTTCCGGGTGCTCGCGGCGGGGATCGGGGCGGCCACCGGTCCTGCTTCGATGGCCATGATCAACCGGTCGTTCCCACCGGCCCGGCGGGTGCAGGCACTGGGCTACTGGTCGCTCGTCATGGCCGGTGGGCCGGTGCTGGGCGTGGTCATCGGGGGCCCGCTCGTCGAAGCCTTCAGTTGGCGGCTGATCTTCGTGGCCCAGGTGCCGCTGATGCTGGCGGCGCTCGTGCTCGCGGCCGTCGTCCTCCCCGACACGACCCGAAGCGGCGGGCACGAATCGTTCGACCTGGCGGGGTCGGTGGCGCTCGCGGCCGGTATCACGTCGCTGCTGTTCGCCCTCAACCGTGGCCCCGTGGTCGGGTGGACCGGTGCCCCGGTAGTGGCCGGGCTCGCGACGGCCGTGGTCCTCCTCGGCCTCTTCGTGAGGATCGAGCGACGGGTGGCCCACCCGCTCATCCCCCTCGAGTACTTCCGACGCCGGAACTTCGCCCTCCCCATCGGCGTGCAGGTGTTCATCAACTTCGCCTACATGGGGGGGTTCATCCTCACGCCGCTGCTCCTCCAGAACGTCCTCGGGTACGGCGAGACCAAGACCGGGCTGCTCTCGGTGGCACGCCCACTGGCCTTCGCCGTCACCGGCCCCCTCGCCGGCTACCTCACCATCCGCATCGGCGAGCGCACCTCTGCCGCCGCCGGCGCCCTGCTCGTCGGCGCGTCGATGGTGGCCATGTCCGCCGTGGCCCCCGGGTCGAGCGACCTGTTCATCATGTCGGCGCTGGCCCTCGCCGGCGTGGGCGCGGGCGCCGCCCTCCCGGCGACCGCAGCGACCATTGCGAACTCGGTGGACGAACGCGACCTGGGCGTGGTCGGCGCCGCCCAGCAGATGATGACCGAGGTGGGCCTGCTCGCGGGGATCCAGATCATGCAGACGGTGCAGGTGTCGCGGTCCGAAGTGGTGAGCGAAGTGGCGTCCTACGGCGACGCCTACCTGGTCGGCGCCGTGGCGTGCATGGTGGCCCTCGCCTGCGCGTCGTTCGTGCGGAGCACGCCACGCGAAGCCGCGACGACCGGGTGAGTCGCCCTACTCGGTGATCTCTTTGACCCGGTCCGCCACCTGCTGGGCGACCGGGTCGGGCGCCTGCGACTGCATCGCCATGAGCTTGGTCATGTCGCCCTGGACCTTGATCTTGCCGGCCATGAAGGCCTGCATTCCTGCCTGGGGGTCCTGTTCGACGAAGATCGCCTTGGCGGTCTGGTAGTCGACGGTGACCGTGAGGTCGGGGTTCTCGAGGTGGCCGAGGTCGAGCTCGAGGTCGCCGTTGCTCGTGTCCATGTAGGCGTTGATGTCCGAGTCGCCGAAGGGAACGTCGGTGATGATCTGGTTCATGCGCACCACGTGCGCCGGGGCGGCGGCCTGTCCGGCGAACTCTTCGCGGATCTTGTGTGCCGCTTCCATCCACTCTTCGCTCAGAAACGCGTATTTCGCCACGGGGTCCACTCCTGTTGTCATGCGGTTGTGTGCGAGACGCTACACCGCGCCATCGGCCGCCCGGGCGTGCGGGCAGGCCGGGCCGCTCGGCCTCATCGGCGCCCGGGCGGCCCGGATCGGCGAATCGGCGGGCTGGCTACGCTGGCGACGTGGCTTCCGGCAACCGTGCTGAGCGTCTCGTCGCACGGCGGCGGAACCCCAGATGGCAGCTCGCGCCGTTGCGGATCGACATGTCGATCTGCATCAACTGCGATGCCTGCCTACGACACTGCCCGCCCCAGTTCGGCGCCATCTTCAACCACGGCATCGACGTGATCGTCATTCCCGAGCTGTGTTCGGGTTGCGGCAAGTGCCTCGACCCCTGCCCGGTGGACTGCATCCTCGAAGACCCGGAGTGGAGCCCCGCGCCGGACGACTGGTGGAAGGAACCAGCAACCGATGACCCCTATGTCTGAGTCCCCGGTCATCCCGGGCGCCGAGCCCTGGTCGGCCGAGGGAACCAACGGGCACGGCGTGCTCGTGCTCCACGGCTTCACCGGGAACTGCCACTCGATGCGCGGCCTGGCCCAGGCCCTCCATCGCGCCGGCTTCACCGTCGAGCTGCCGCTGTTGCCGGGGCACGGCACCAGCGTCGACGACCTGCAGGGCACCTCATGGGACGACTGGTCCGCCGCAGCCGAGGCCGGGTACCGCTCCCTGGCCGGGCGGGTCGACCGGGTGGTGGTGGCCGGGCTCTCCATGGGCGGGGCCCTGACGTGCTGGCTGGCCACCAGGCACCCCGAGATCGCGGGGATCGTCTGCATCAACCCGGCCATCCAGGTGAGCCCCGAGATGCGGGCCTTCGTGGAGGGCATGGTCGCCGCCGGTGAGGAGATGCTGCCCGGTATCGCCTCGGACATCGCGGATCCCGACGTGGTGGAGCTGGCGGCCTACGAGCTCGTGCCGGTGGCGCCGTTGCTCTCCATGTTCGTGGCAGCCGAGCAGTTCGGACCCGAGCTGGTGAAGATCACCTGCCCGCTCCTGCTCCTCACCAGCCCCCAGGACCACACCGTGCCGGCCTCGGACAGCGACGTCCTGGCCGCGTCGGTGTCCGGGCCGGTGGAACGGGTCACCCTCGAGCGGAGCTTCCACGTGGCCACCCTCGACTACGACAAGGACATCATCGAGGCCCGTGCCGTCGACTTCGCCGCCGAGGTCACCACGGTGCCGCAGGGGACCTAGCATCGGAAGGTGGCTCACAAGATCACCCGCGACGACGTCGCCCACGTGGCCGAACTGGCGCGGCTCGCCATCGACGACGACGAGCTCGACCTGTTCACCGACCAGCTGGCGGCGGTGCTCGACCATGCTGCCGACGTCGAGGCCCTCGATGTCGGCGAGGTCCCGCCCACGTCGCACCCGCTCCCGCTGCAGAACGTGCTCCGCGCCGACGAGGTGCGTCCCACGCTCGACCGCGCCGAGGTGCTGTCCCAGGCGCCGTCGGTCGAGGACGACCGCTTCCGCGTCCCACCGGCCCTCGGTGAAGAGCCCTGATGGCCGATCGCCCCACGGCCGACACGGCCGTCGCCATCGCCGCTGCCGTCCGCTCGGGTCAGCGCTCGGCCCGTGACGTGGTCGACGCCCACCTCGCCACCATCGAAGCGGGCGAGCACGAGGTCCATGCCTTCAACGTGGTCCTCGCCGACCGGGCCCGTGCTGCCGCCGACGAGATCGACCGCCGGGTCGCCGCGGCCGACGACCCCGGCCCGCTCGCCGGTGTGCCGGTGGCCCTGAAGGACAACCTCTGCACAAGGGGCGTGCCCACGACCTGTTCGTCGAAGATCCTCGAGGGGTGGGAGCCGCCCTACGACGCCACCGTCGTCAGCCGGCTCGCCGCCGCCGGCGCCGTCGTGGTCGGCAAGACCAACCTCGACGAGTTCGCCATGGGGAGCTCCACCGAGAACTCGGCGTTCGGGCCCACACGGAACCCACGGGACCTCAGCCGGGTGCCCGGTGGCTCGAGCGGCGGGAGCACCGCCGCGGTCGCGGCCGGCTTCGCCGCGGTCGCCCTGGGTAGCGACACCGGCGGGTCGATCCGCCAGCCCGCGGCCTTGTGCGGCGTGGTCGGGGTCAAGCCCACCTACGGCCTTGTTTCGCGCTACGGCCTGGTGGCCTTCGCCTCCTCGCTCGACCAGATCGGGCCCCTCACCCACACCGTCGCCGACGCGGCCCTGATGCTCGAGGTGATCGCCGGCCATGACCCGATGGACTCGACGTCGATCCCCGAGGCCGCGCCTTCCCTCTCCGACCGCCTGGCCGACGGGGTCGACGGCCTGCGGGTCGGCCTCGTCGGCGAGTTGATGGGCGAGGGCATCGCCCCCGACGTGGCTGCTCGGGTACGCCAGGCGGCCGAGGTGCTCGAAGCCGCCGGGGCCAGGGTCGGCGACGCCACCGTGCCGGCGGTCACCTACGGCCTCTCGGCCTACTACCTGATCGCGCCGGCCGAGGCCTCGAGCAATCTGTCCCGATACGACGGTGTGCGCTACGGCCTTCGGGTCGACGCCGCGACCACCTCGGCCATGAACGAGGCCAGTCGCACCGCGGGCTTCGGCGCCGAGGTGAAGCGGCGGATCATGCTCGGCACCTACGCGCTCTCGGCGGGCTACTACGACGCCTATTACGGCAAGGCCCAGAAGGTCCGCACCCTGATCATCCGAGACTTCGCCGCCGCCTACGAGTCGTTCGACCTGCTGCTGTCGCCCACCTCGCCGACCACGGCCTTCCCCCTCGGCGAGAAGACCGCCGACCCGCTCACCATGTACCTCAACGACATCTGCACCATCCCCTCCAACCTGGCCGGGCAGCCGGCCGTCTCGGTGCCCTTCGGCACCGGCGCCGACGGGCTGCCCGTCGGGGTCCAGGTGATGGCCCCCGCCCTCGGCGAGGTCCCGATGCTCCGGGCCGCCACCGTCCTGGAAGAGGGCGCGCCATGATCGTCGGCACAGACTCACCCGCAGGGGGCGACGCGGCGGAGCGGAGCGCAGCCGCTGATCCGACGGGAGTCGGATCCCGAAGGGGCGCCGACGGAGGAGGTGCAGGGGAATGGGAGACCGTGATCGGGCTCGAGGTCCACTGCGAGCTGGCGACGGCGACGAAGCTCTTCTGCGGGTGCCCCAACCAGTTCGGGTCCGCGCCCAACACCAACGTCTGCCCGGTGTGCCTGGGGCTGCCGGGCTCGTTGCCGGTGCTGAACGCCCGCGCGGTCGACTTCGCCATGCGGCTCGGTCGCGCCCTGCATTGCACCGTGCAGCCGTCCACCTTCGCCCGCAAGAACTACTTCTACCCCGACATGCCGAAGGACTACCAGGTCACCCAGTTCGACCAGCCCACCAACATCGACGGCCGGCTCGACCTCCCCAGCGGCGTTCGGGTCGGCATCGAGCGGGCCCACATCGAAGAGGACACCGGCAAGTCGACCCACGTCGGTGGCGGCGGTCGCATCCACGAGGCGGGCCACTCGCTCGTCGACTACAACCGCGCGGGCGTGCCGCTGGTGGAGATCGTGGGACGGCCCGATCTTCGCTCGGGAGAGGACGCCAAGGCCTACGTCGCGGAGCTGCGCGCCGTGCTCCTGGCCGTCGAGGTGTCCGACGCCAAGATGGAGGAGGGCTCGATGCGGGTCGACGCCAACGTGTCGGTCCGCCGCGTCGGCGCCGAGGCGTTCGGCAACCGGTGCGAGATCAAGAACCTCAACTCGTTGCGATCGCTCGGCCGGGCCATCGACTACGAAGCCGCCCGTCAGATCGACCTGCTCGAGGCGGGCGAGCGGGTGATCCAGCAGACCCGCCACTGGGACGAGGCCGACGGTCGCACGCACACGCTGCGCTCGAAGGAGGAGGCCTACGACTACCGCTACTTCCCCGAGCCCGACCTGGTGCCCCTGGTGCCGGACCCCGAGTGGCTGGCAGCGCTCGACGCGAGCATCCCACCGCTGCCCGCCGAGCGTCGTGATGCCCTCGCGGCGGCCGCCGGTGTCTCGTCGGCCGACACCGCGCTGGTGGTCGACCGGGGTCTCGACCACCTCGTCCTGGCCGCCATCGGTGCCGGCGCCGACCCCCGGCGCCTGCTCACCCACGCCGAGCAGAACCTGGCCGTCGACGGCGCCGCTGACCTCGACCCGGGTGCCTTCGCCGAACTGGTCCGGATGGAGGCCGAGGGGGCGCTCACGCCGACGCAGGCCAAGGCGGTCCTCGCCGAGATGGTGGGCACGGGGGCGGCTCCGGCGGCGATCGCGACGGAGAAGGGGTTCGCCGCCCTTTCGGCCGACGCCCTCGGCGACGTCGTCGACGGCATCATCGCGGCCAATGCCGAGCAGTGGGAGCGGTTCGTGACCGGCGACGACAAGGCTCGCGGCAAGCTCACGGGGTTCTTCGTCGGTCAGGTGATGAAGGCGACCCAGGGCAATGCCGACGGCAAGACGGTGACCGCCCTGCTCGAGCAGCGCCGGGCCGGCTGAGCGGTGGGTCACGCCACCCGGCTGCTCGCTGTGCTCGTCGTCGCCCTGGCGCTCGTGGGTGCTGCCTGCGGTTCCGACGACCCGAGTGGTGGCCGCTCGGCGTCCACCTGGTCGGCGACCGGGCCCGAAGGCGCCGACACCGTCGCACGGAACGGCGACCCCGCGTTCTGCGCCGCCATCGTGGACTTCCAGGAGGCCTATACAGCGGTGGGCGAGCCCCCGCCGACGGCGACCCCCGCCCAGGTCGAGGCCGACTGGGACACGCTCGCCGAGGCCGAGGACCGTCTGGTCGAGAACGCCCCCGACGGCATGGACGTGGTGGTGCAGCAGGTGGCGACGGTGTTCGACCGGTTCCGGATCGACGCGGACGCGCTCGGCTACCGGTACACGACCTTCGACGACTTCGACAGCTCGGCCGGCATCGATCCCACCGGTCAGAACGCGGAGGCTGCCTACACCCTCTTCACCTACGGCGACGTGCGCTGCCCCGAGGACTGACGGCAGCGCGTTCTGGCACCGGATCCCGGTGCTCTGCAGGCTGTCGCAGAACCTCGGCGGCGCGGGTCGGTGTGATGGACGTGTCGCTGCCCCGGTTCGACGGGCTCGAGGCCCGCGCAGCGCAAACCTGGTGAGTGACGGGCTTCGCCGTGGCAGGGTGGGGTGCGTGCCCGTCGACATCCGCACCATCACCGAGGACGAGGTCGATGCGTACTTCGGCGCCATCTCCGCCGGCTTCGGGGTAGCCGATCCGGGCGGGGACCTGGCCGAGTGGAAGACCGTGGCCGAGTACGACCAGTGCATCGCCGCGGTCGACGGCGATCGCTTCGTCGGCGGCGCCAGCGCCTACTCGTTCGAGCTGACGCTGCCCGGTGGCGGTCTCGTGCCGGTCGGCGGGGTCAGCAACGTGGCTGTGCTGCCCACCCACCGCCGCGAGGGCGTGCTCACCGGCCTGCTCGCCCGCCAGCTCGACGACCTGGCCGGGCGGGGCTCCTCGCTCGCCATCCTCAACGCGTCCGAGAGCCGCATCTACCGCCGCTTCGGCTACGGCCCCGCCACCAGCGCGGTGTCGGTGCAGATCGACACCCGCCACAGCGAGTACCTCGGCGACCTGCCCCCCGGGCGACTCCACCTCGTCACCCCCGAAGAGGCCCGCACGGTCTTCCCCGCGTTCTACGACCGCTGGCGGCATGAGCACGTGGGCTCGCTGGCGCGCTCCGACGCCTGGTGGGACATCATGCTCGGCCCCCGGGAGGGCTGGAAGGGCGGCGGCGAGGCCTTCCACCTCGTCCACCAGGGCCTCGACGGCGAGACCGACGGCTACGCCAGCTACCAGCAGGAGAGCCGCACCGAGCACGGCAACTTCCAGAGCGTCGTGCGCGTGCGCGAGCTCATCGGCGTCGACGCCGGCGTCGAGGCGGCGCTCTGGCGCTTCTGCTTCGACCTCGACCTCGTGCGGGTCGCCCGGTCGGACATGCGACCGGTCGATGACCCCCTGCGTTGGCGCCTCGTCGAGCCCCGCCAGCTGAGCGTCACCTCGCTCACCGACGTGCTGTGGGTGCGCGTCATCGACGTCGCCGAAGCGCTCGCGGCGCGTCGCTACGCCGCCGCCGGCGGCCTCGTGCTGGAGGTGGGCGATCCCTTCCGGCCCGCGGGCTCGGGGCGTTACTGCTTGGAGGGCGGGCCCGACGGCGCCACGTGTGCCCGTGACGGCGGTGCCGCGCCCGACCTGCGCCTCGACGTCGCCGATCTCGGCGCGGTCTACCTCGGCGGTGTGTCCTTCCATGCCCTTGCCGCGGCCGGCCGGGTCGAGGAGGTCGTGGCGGGCGCCGCCGCCCACGCCGACGACCTCTTTCGTTCGGAGCGCGCCCCCTACTGCGCCACCACCTTCTGAGGCGTCACCGCTGCCGATCAACGTCGACGCTCGTCGGCGATCAACTCGGTCTCGGCGGCCTCGTGGGTGGCGGAGTTGGCCGGGGCACCGCCCCGTCGCCGGGCTCACCGATCTCGTGCTCGAAGGCGTCGAGCACCTCGAACAGCTCGTCGCTGATCCATTCGCGGTTTCGACGCCTCCCCACCCTCGTCGGGATGAGCACCCCCGTCGCCTGCAGGCGGTTCAGGGCTGCTCGACTCGCCGTGGGTGTGACGGCGTACCGCTCAGCGGCGGTCTCGGCGCTGACGACGGCTTGTGCGGGGAGGCCGAGGATGATCCTCCGCGCTACCGAGTCGGTCCGCGGGGATCCGGCTCGTTCGATCAGTTCGGCCAGCAGGTCGTCGATCCTGGTGGTCAACCGAATCGTCGCCGCGGCCGCGGCCGTGAGTGCGTCGGCGAAGACGCCGATCCAGTCATCATGGTGGGCGTCCCTGAAGTCGTTCAGCCCAGCGATGTACCGCCGAGCGTTCGTTGCCAGGACGACGCTCACCGGTGGAACGACGAGGGGGGTCACGCCGCGTCGTCGTAGGACGACGTGGATGAGACACCGGCCCGACCGGCCGTTTCCATCACCGAAGGGGTGGATCGTCTCGAACTGTGCGTGTGCGACCGCGGCTTGAGCCACGGCAGGCAGGTCGTCGCGGTTCGCCAGTGCGACGAGGTCATCGAGCAGGCGTGGCACCTCGTCCTCCGGTGGTGGGATGAAGCTGGCATCTGCCGGGCTGAGCCCTCGTCCGCCGATCCAGTTCTGGTCGGTCCGGACGATGCCGGCGTAGCGCTCCTCTGCAGTGCCCTCGAGCAGCGTGTGGTGGATCTCGATCAGGTCGCCGACCGTCAGCGCTCGTTGCGAGCTGCCGACCTCAATGGCGCGTTCCATGGCCCGGACGTTCCCGAGGACGGCACGGGCGACGCCGTCTGCCGCGATCGGCTCGTACGCTGCGAGCGCCACGCGCTTGTTGGAGGCGCGCAGCCCCTCGATGAACGACGAACCGAGGGCTTCGGCTCGGAGCAAGGGAGCGGCGATCGCCTCGAGGTCGTGTCCGGCGGTGACCTGCTGGAGGGCGGTGATCGCTGCGGTGGCCGTGGCAACGGCTTCGGCGGCGCGGCCGGTCAGGGCATGGTCGGCCTCGCCGACCGGATCCGGCACGAACGCCTGGTAGCGGAACGGCATGCGATCCCGACGAGCGCCATAGCCGCCGCCTTCCCAGATCCGGTCGACGAGCTCAGGCACGGCGCCGATCCTTTCGTTGCCCAACCCTTACGAAAGGATCGAGGAGATCCTTTCGTAAGGAGATCTTTGCGCACTGTCCGCGTCTACGCAAGCAACTTGTCTGATCGTTACGTATGGAGCGTCCGGTGGCGCCCGGCCCCGCAGCGCCGGTCAGCCGCCGGTGGTGCGACCGAGGACAATCCATCGGTCGCCGGCGAAGCGCCACGCGAGGGGGACGAGGCGGGCGACCATGAACAGCGAGATGGCGGCCCACAGCCAGCCGATGCCGAGGTCGAGCACGAGGACGGCGGCGGCGGCGGGCAGGAAGACGCACATGCTCACCACCATCGCCTTGGCGAGGAAGCGCAGGTCGCCGGCACCGATGAGCAGGCCGTCGAGCACGAAGACGGCGCCGTTGACGGGTTGAAGGACGGCCACGAACACCAGCAGGCACGTGGCCAGGGCGATGACCGCGTGGTCGTCGGTGAAGAGGTCGGGCAGGACGGGGCGTACGAGCAGCACCAGCAGGCCCGCCCCGATGCCCGCCGCCACGCCCCACTCGAGCATGCGCCGGCCCGCGGCCCGGGCGCCCGGCCCGTCGCCGGCGCCCAACCGGAGCCCGGTGATGGACTGGCCGGCGATGGCGATGGCGTCGAGGGCCAGCGCCAGGAACGACCAGATCTCGAAAGCGATCTGATGGGCGGCCAGGTCGTCGGTGCCGATGCGGGCCGCGACCGCGGTGGCCACGGTCAGCGACCCCCGCAGCGCGACCGTGCGAAGGAACAGGTCGCGGCCGACCACGAGCAGCGACCGCAGCGTCTGGGCGTGGGGACGTAGCGCCACCTCGTGTGTGGCGACCGCTCGGTGCACCCACCACACGTAGACCGCCGCCGCCCCCCACTCGGCCACCACGGTCGACGCCGCCGACGCACCGATGCCGAAGCCCAGTCCGTAGATGAGGAACACCTCGAACGCGAGGTTGAACACCGCCGACACCACCGCCACGACCAGCGGACCCTTGGTGTTCTGGAGGCCGCGGAGGTAGCCGGTGCCGGCGAAGGTCACCAGGGTGGCCGGGACGCCGAGGAGGCTCACCCGTAGGTAGATCAGGGCATTCGTCGCCACCTCGTCCTCGGCCCCGAGGAGGCGCACGAGCGGGACCGCGAGCACCTCGCCGGCGACGGCGAGACCGATCCCGATGGCGACCGCCAGCCACAGCCCTTGGACGGCCTGGTGGGCGGCCTCACGGTGGTCGCCGGCGCCGATGAGGCGGGCGACGGCCGAGGTGGTGCCGTAGGCCAGGAAGATGAACACCGCGTAGAGCGTGGCCAGCACGGTGTTGGCGACGGCGAGGCCGGCCAGCTCGGGCGTGCCGAGGTGGCCGACGACGGCGGTGTCGGCCAGCACGTAGAGCGGCTGGGCGATGAGGGCGCCGAAGGCGGGGAGGGCCAGGCGGATGATCTCACGGTCGTCCCGGGTCCACCGCACCCGCTCCCTCACGTCATTCCCCGATCGTGTGCGCGACCCGGCGGGCCCAGCAGCCGAGACTCGCGCGGGGAGGGGTCTCGGTCAGATGTGGAGGTCGATCGGGGTCAGGACGGGCCGCGCCGGGGTGCCGCCGAGGGCGTAGAGGGTGATCTCGTTGGCACCGTCGTCGAGGAACCATTCGGGCACCATCGTGTACCACTCGGGCGCCCCCACCACTGCCGCGTGCAGCTCGGACCAACCGGCGACGGTGCCGTTGACGGCCACCGCCACGGCGTTGATGTCGTTGCCACTGGTGCGCACGGAGCCCGAGACGTAGGCCGGGATCTCGCCGGTGCGGCGGTCGACATCCCGGTAGGCCGACGCGTTGTCGAGGCGACCGCTGTGCCGGGGGGACGACGAGCTGGCCAGGTCGGCCACCTGTTGCCCGACCAGCGGGCCCCATGCCCCGAACCGGTACAGCCGCAGGTCGGCGCGCGTTCCCCGGCCGGGCGGGGCCTCGTCGAGCAGGCGGCGGAAGCCGGTGGGCCCGTCGACCTCGACATAGGGCCCGTCGGTCGGCTGGAGTGCGTTGAGGCTCCAGTCGAAGAAACGGCGGGTGCCGTCGGCCCGCGGTTGGTCGGCGTACGCCGACTGCCCGTCGACCGACCAGGGAATGTCGATGTCGAGCAGGTCGGCGATGGTGGGAAGCACGTCGACCGCGCTCAGGGGGCGATCGTCGACCCCGCCCTCGGTCTGGCGGGGGGCCTTGACCAGGAAGGGCGTCCACATGATCTGGTGGTAGTTCGCCGACGAGACGCCACGGATGGGGTTGCCGGCCATGAAGGACACGCCGTGGTCGGCGGTCAACACGACAAGCGACTCGTCATAGGTCCCGAGCTCCTTCATCCGGTCGAGGAGCCGGCCGACCATGACGTCGGTGTGGCGGAGCTGGAGCAGGTGGCGTTGCCGTCCGGCGTCTGCAACCTGCTGGTCCTGCCACCGGTAGCTCGAGTCGAGGCCGCTCGCCACGAACGGCGCGTCGTAGACCGCCCCGGAGGGGAGGTGGAACCACGGTTGGTGAGGGTAGAGGATGTGCAGGAAGTCGAGGCGCGGCTGTTCGCCACTGCGGCCGAGGGAGCCGATGAACTGCGCGAACGTGAGCGGCGCGTTGGGGTTCGACTGACGGACCTGGAAGCTCACCCGGCCGTCGCTGCGGTTCGGGGAGACGTGACGGCGCCACACGTCGGCGGCATCGTCGAGAAGGCCGCCGAGGGTGCTGCCGCCGATGGTGTCGTTGGCCTGTGGGCAGATGGTCTCGGGGCAGAGGTGGGTCACTCCTTCGGTGACGTTCTCCGCGTACCGCGCGCCGAGCAGGGTGAACAGGTTGTCCGGGTACTCCTGGCTGCTCGGGAGGGCCTGTGGATCGGCGGGGTAGTCCCCGGTGAGGATGGCGGGAACGGCCTGCGGGGTGGACGGCGCCACGCTCGACTCGTTGCGGAACCACGTGGCGTCGCCGGCCAGGCGCGCGAGGTTGGGGAACTGGTCGGGGTCGATGCGATCGCGTTCGTCGAGCAGCGACGCGAGCGGAAGCTCGTCGAGCACGATCATCATCACCGGGGCCGGGTTGCCCACGTCGACGCCCGAAGCCGCGGCCACGTCGTGTGACAACACGATGTCGGTGGCCGGAGACGCGAACACGAAGGCCATCCCGAGCAGAAGGGGGAACGCGGCGAGATAGCGCATCCAGAGCCGGGTGGCGGGCCACCGGACCACGGCCGACGCGACGAGCGCCGCCGCGAGAACCGCTGCGGCGACGAGCAGGGCGGGGCCCCACCCGGTGCGATCGCGCAGCGCACCGATGACCACGAGGCCGGCCAGGCCGGCGAGCAGGACGAGGTGCACCACACGGCGGACACGCCGACCGAGGAGCGAGAGCAGGGACTCGAACGTGAGAAGCACGAGGGCGGGAGCGAGGACGACCGCGAGCACGAAGCCGATGACGTCCAACGAGTCCGCGTGGCGAAGCACGAACACGTCCGCTCCCTCGCGGAACGCGGCCAGCACCGGCTCCGCGATGGCGAGCCCCGCCAGCCCGACGAACTCGAGGAACGAGCGGGCCGTCTCCCGCCACCACGACGGCGGCGTCTCGGTTGTCGTCGGCATGGCTCGCCAAGCGTAAGGCCCACCTGGCCCCGCCACCGCGCGGGCTCGGCGCACGGGTGCCGAGGAGCGAGGCCCATCGCGATGAGCGCTGAGCGAAGAGCCAACAGGTGGCGCTCAGCGAAGAGCCAACAGGTCGCGATGAGCGTTGAGCGAAGAGCCAACAGCTGGAGCTGAGCGAAGAGCGAGGGGAGCGGGCCGGTACTCTCTGGTCATGAGCCAGGACGCGAAGCCGCGATCGAGGGAAGTCACCGACGGGTTCGAGCGGGCGCCGGCCAGGGCCATGCTCCGGGCGGTTGGCATGACGGACGACGACTGGGGCAAGACCCAGGTGGGGGTGGCGTCGTCATGGAACGAGGTCACGCCGTGCAACCTCCCCCTCGACCGGTTGGCCAAGCGCTCGAAGGAGGGCGTGCGGGCAGCCGGCGGCTTCCCGCTCGAGTTCACCACCATCGCCGTCAGCGACGGCATCTCCATGGGGCACGAGGGCATGCGGGCGTCGCTGGTGAGCCGGGAAGTCATCGCCGACTCGATCGAGACGGTGATGCACGCCGAGCGCCTCGACGCCATGGTCACGTTCGCCGGCTGCGACAAGTCGCTCCCCGGCATGTTGATGGCCGCGGCCCGGGTGAACGTGCCCTCGGTGTTTCTCTACGGCGGGTCGATCCTGCCGGGCCAGCGCAACGGCGAGGCGCTCGACATCGTCAGCGTGTTCGAGGCGGTCGGTGCCTGCGCCGCCGGCACCCTCACCGAGACCGAGCTCGGCGACATCGAGATGAAGGCGTGCCCCACCGAGGGCAGCTGCGCCGGCATGTTCACCGCCAACACGATGGCGTCGGTGGCCGAGGCCATCGGCATGTCGCTGCCCGGCAGCTCGTCACCACCGGCCGTCGACCGCCGCCGCGACGACTTCGCCTACGAGAGCGGCAAGGCCGTCATCAACCTGGTGCAGCAGGGCATCCGACCCCGCCAGATCATGACCAAAGCGGCCTTCGAGAACGCGATCGCCATCGTGATGGCCCTCGGCGGGTCGACCAACGCGGTGCTGCACCTGCTGGCCATCGCCTACGAGGCCGAGGTCGCGCTCGAGCTCGAGGACTTCAACCGGGTGGCCGCCCGGGTGCCCCACATCGCCGACACCAAGCCCCACGGCAAGTACCACATGAGCGACGTCGACCGCATCGGCGGCATCCCGGTGGTGATGCGCGAACTGCTCGACGCCGGCCTGCTGCACGGTGACTGCATGACCGTGACCGGCAAGACCATCGCCGAGAACCTCGAGGCGATCGACCCGCCGAAGCCCGACGGATCGGTGATCCACTCGCTGTCCACGCCCATCCACCAGATCGGCGGCATCGCCATCCTGCGCGGCTCGCTCGCCCCCAACGGCGGCGTGGTCAAGGTCGCCGGCATCGACTTCGACCGATTCGAGGGCCCGGCTCGCGTGTTCGACGGCGAGGAGGCCGCCATGGAGCAGATCCTCGCCGGCCACATCAACCCCGGCGACGTGGTCGTCATCCGCTACGAGGGCCCCAAGGGGGGGCCGGGCATGCGCGAGATGCTGGCCGTCACCGGTGCCATGAAGGGCGCCGGTCGGGGCGGCGACTGTGCCCTCATCACCGACGGTCGCTTCTCCGGCGGCACCCACGGGTTCTGCATCGGCCACGTGGCCCCCGAGGCCGTCGATGGCGGCCCCATCGCCTTCGTCCACGAGGGCGACCGCATCATCATCGACGTCAAGGCCCACACCATCGACCTCGACGTCGACGAGGCCACCCTCTCGATCCGTCGCGGCGAGTGGAAGCTGCCGGAGCCCCGCTACACGAAGGGCGTCCTCGCCAAGTACGCCAAGCTGGCCCAAGGTGCCGAGAAGGGCGCCATCACCGAGGCCTGAGGTCCGGCTGCCCGTTCTCGAGGCAATGACGAGCGGGTTCCGCTCGCTATTGCCTCGAGAACGCGTTCAACGAGGGTCGGCGGGGCTCCTCGACGGCGAAGACGAGCAGGGCGATGGCGGCGACCACCGCCACGGCACCGATGAGCCCCACCGCGCCGATCCCTTGTGACGTGTACGTGAGCGCTCCGGCCACGTTGCCCAAGGAGCGTGCGACGGTGACCACCGCATAGGCGATGCCGATGCTGGCCCCCCGGGATTCGGGGGTGAGCTCGGTGACGAGTGGCTGGCTGGAGACGAAGCCGAACTCGAAGCCCAGAAGCATGACCGACAGGAGGGAGAGGCCCAGAGCGACGTTGTGGCCCACGCACCCGAGCAGACAGAGGGGGACCAGCATCACCACGGTGCCGGCGAGCACGCTGCGCCGCTTGCCGAGCCGGTCAGTGAGCACCACGGTGCTGCCACTGCCCACCAATTCGCTCGTGCCGACCAGGATGGAGGCCAGGCCGATGGACGCGACGCTGAAGCCGAACGCGTCCTCGAGCCACGCGCCGTAGACGACGAACACCACCTGCACGGCCAGCGCCTGGAGCGCCAGGGTCAGGTAGAGGGCGGCACCGGGCCGGGAGATCGAGACCCGACGGCGCTCCCTCCGGCCGTGGCCGGCGTCGCGGGTCACGAAGCGCGGCAGGGCGAGGGCGAGCAGCAGGTTCAGCCCGGCGACGGCGAAGAACGGGGCCCGCCAGCCCCAGAGGTCGATGGTCACCCCCAGCAACGGGACGCCCAACAGGAGGGCGCCCGCCCAGGCCAGTTCGGTGAGCCCGAGCGCCCGGCCCCGCCGGCGGTAGGGCACCCGGTCGCTCACCCAGGCCGTCAGCGCCGCGTTGTACGTCAGCTGACACACCGCGACAACGACCATGGCGAGCGTGAACACCACCAGGCCGGGGCTCAGGCCGCCGCCCAGGCAGCCGAGGGCCACGCCGACGAGCCCGACCAGCATGCCGAGGCGGTGGCCGCGACGGTCGAGGGCGCGCCCGACTGCCGGTCCGGCCAGGCCCGAGAGCTCGCGGATGCTCAGGCTCACTCCCGCCGCTCCCAGCGACACCCCGAGCCCGCGTGCGATCACGGGCAGGAACGGGTAGACGAACCGCAGGCTCAGGTTCACCGAGAACCGGCCGGCGGTGATCGGTGGGAGTGCCCGGCGCACCGGGCGCTCGGGAGGTGTGGTCGCTACGACGACGGTGAGGGCAGCTGCGGGATGAGCCAGCCGAGGAAGTCGGACGGGCTGCGGGTCTGGAGGTAGATGCGCCCGGGCCCGGTGAGGGTGCACACCAGGCCCTCGCCGCCGAGCAGCGTCTGCTTCCAGCCGCCGCCGGCCTTGTTCACCTGGTAGGTGATGCCGTCCGACCAGCCCACCATGTGGCCGGTGTCGACCACGTAGGACTGTCCCGCGGCCAGGTCGATGGCATGGATCGCGCCGTAGGCCGACACCAGCAGGTCGCCGGTGCCCGAGACCTTCAACATGAAGAGGCCCTCGCTGCTGAAGAAGGTCTTGGAGCCGCCCCATTGCGTGTCGACCTCGATGCCCAGCGCGGAGGCGAGGTAGGCGCCGGACTGCAGGTAGACGGTCTGGCCGGCGAGTGGCCAGTGCGCGATGTCGCCGGGCAGCGGGGGAGCGAGCCCGATCTGGTCGCCGGGCGCGGTGGCCGTGAAGGTGTTGATGAAGAACGACTCGCCGCCGAGGGCCGCGCGCTTGAGCCCCTTCAACAGGCCGCCCTGCGCCTTCGTCTCCATCTGGAGACCGATGCTGTGGCTCACCATGGCGCCCGACTCGGCGCGGATGGCCTCGCCCTGGTCGAGGTTGGCGAAGGCAATCGAGTAGGAGGGGCTGTACTTGATCTCGATCTGCATGGGTGCTCCTCGGTGGTGGGTGCTTGGGCGCAGGCTAGGTCGTGGACGAAGCGGGTTGTCAGATGGGGCGAGTCGTGACATCCTCAGAGGCGATGCGCTCCTTCTGCCGCCACCTCGACCTCCTCGTAGTAGTCACCTAGCGCACGCCCTCCGGTTTCCCGCGTGCGCTCGTTCGGCCTCCCTTCCGGGAGGCCGTTGCAGTTTTCCCGCCCACTCGCCGCCCACTCCCCGTCCACTTCCCTCCCACCCGCCCGACCTGATAGGAACCGAACGCCATGATTGCCGAAGGTACGCCCACCAATGGTGGCCAAGCCCTGATCAAGAGCCTCGAGATGGAGGGCGTCGAGGTCATGTTCGGCCTGCCCGGTGGCGCCATCCTCCCCGTGTACGACCCGATCATCGACTCGCCCATCCGCCACATCCTCGTGCGCCACGAGCAGGGCGCCGGCCACATGGCGGAGGGTTACGCCCACGCCACCGGACGGCCCGGCGTCGCCATGGTGACGAGCGGTCCGGGTGCCACCAACATCGTCACGCCACTGTGTGATGCCTTCATGGACTCGATCCCGATGGTCGTCATCACTGGTCAGGTGCCCGTGCCGTCCATCGGCAGCGACGCCTTCCAGGAGTGCGACACCACCGGCATCACCATGTCGGTCACCAAGCACAACTTCCTCGTCACCGAGGCCGCCGACATCCCGCGCACCATTCGCGAGGCGTTCCACATCGCCACCACCGGCCGGCCCGGACCGGTGCTCGTCGACATCCCGAAGGACATCGTCGACCCGAACAACCCCCGGTCGGCCCTCGACTGGTACTGGCCCGAATCGGTCGACCTGCCGGGCTACAAGCCCACCACCCGGGGCCATCCGAAGATGATCAAGGCCGCCGCCGAGGTGATCAACCGCTCGACCCGGCCGGTCATCTACGCCGGCGGCGGCATCTTGAAGGCGCGTGCGGCCGAGGCGCTTCGGGCGCTGGCCGAGCTCACGGGCATCCCGGTGGTCACCACCCTCATGGCCCGTGGCGCGTTCCCCGACGACCACGAGCTGTGCCTCGGCATGCCGGGCATGCACGGCAACTACACCGCCGTCACCTCCATGCAGGAGTCCGACCTGCTCATCGCCCTCGGCAGCCGCTTCGATGACAGGGTCACGGGCAAGGTGCCCGACTTCGCCCCTGAAGCCAAGATCATCCACGTCGACATCGACCCCGCCGAGTTGGGCAAGGTCCGTCGGCCCGACGTGCCGATCGTCGGCGACTGCCGCCTCGTCATCGAGGAGTTGGTGAAGGCCATCGAGGCCCTCGGCGGGGCCGAGGCACAGCCCGATCGCACCGCGTGGCGCAGCCGCATCAGTGGGTGGCAGGAGAAGTACCCCCTCACCTATGAGCAGTCCGAGCCCGGCGACGGCCTCAAGCCCCAGTACGTGCTGGAGACGCTGCGCGACAACACCCCCGACGACACGATCGTGGCGTCCGGGGTCGGGCAGCACCAGATGTGGACCAGCCAGCACTGGAAGTTCAACCACCCCTACACCTGGGTGAACTCGGGTGGCCTCGGCACCATGGGCTTCTCGGTGCCCGCCGCCATCGGCGCCAAGGTCGGACGCCCCGACCGGATGGTGTGGGCGATCGACGGCGACGGCTGCTTCCAGATGACCGCGCAGGAATTGGTCACCGCCGCGGCCGAGCGCATCCCGATCAAGGTGGCGATCCTCAACAACGCGTACCTGGGCATGGTGCGCCAGTGGCAGGAGATGTTCTACGAGGAGCGCTACTCCGAGGTCTACCTGTCACCCGACCTGCCGGACTACAAGCTGTGGGCAGAGGCCATGGGCTGTGAGGGCATGCGCGTCGAGTCGCCGGAGGATGTGCTGCCCGCCATCTCGAAGGCGAACGAGATCGACGATCGGCCGGTGGTCATCGACTTCCGCACCGACCATCGCGAAAAGGTGTACCCGATGGTCCCGTCGGGACAGTCGAACAGCAACATCGTGGTCGACCCGTCTCAGGGTGAAGGCGGGCGCTGACATGGCACCCACTGCCGCCCATCACACCCTCTCGGTGCTCGTCGAGAACAAGGCGGGGGTGCTGACCCGCATCGCCTCGCTGTTCGCCCGGCGTGGGTTCAACATCTACTCGTTGGCCGTCGCTCCCACCGAGAACGACCAGTTCAGCCGGATCACGATCGTGGTCGATGTCGAGTCCGCCCCCCTCGAGCAGATCACCAAGCAGCTCTTCAAGCTCATCAACGTGATCAAGATCACCGAGCTGCACCCCGACCAGGCGGTGGAGCGCGAGCTGCTCATCGCCACCGTGCGGGCCGCGCCCGATGTGCGCGGTCAGGTGATCCAACTCGTCGACGTGTTCGAGGGTCGGATCCTCGACGTGGGCCACGAGGACCTCACCGTCTCGCTGGACGACACCCCGGCCAGGGTGGACGACTTCGAGGAGCTCCTGCGACCCTATGGGATCGTGGAACTGCAGCGCACGGGCCGTGTGGCTCTCCCCAAGATCGATCGCCCCGCCCGCCTCCGGGGTGTCCGCAAGGCTTCCTAGCCGCCGCGGGCGCCGTGTGTCCCCTGATCGAGCCCTGAAACGAATCCCCTGAAAGGACCCCCGATGGCCAACGTGTACTACGAGAAGGACGCCGACCGGTCGCTGATCGCCGACCGCAAGGTGGCGGTGCTCGGCTACGGCTCGCAGGGGCATGCCCACGCCCTGAACCTGAAGGAGTCGGGCATCGATGTCCGGGTCGGCCTGCGCGAGGGCTCGTCGTCCAAGGCAAAGGCCGAGGCTGCCGGGCTGCGGGTCCTCTCCACCGCCGACGCCGTGGCCGAGGCCGATCTGATCATGGTGCTGCTGCCCGACACCGAGCAGCGAGACGTCTACGAAGAGGACATCGAGCCCCACCTCACGAACGGCGATGCCCTGTTCTTCGCGCACGGCTTCAACATCCGCTTCGACCAGATCACCCCGCCCGAGTGGGTGGACGTGGCCATGGTGGCCCCCAAGGGCCCCGGTCACCTGGTGCGCCGCACCTACACCGAGGGCGGCGGTGTGCCGTGCCTGATCGCGGTGGCCCAGGACGCCTCGGGCCACGCCCGCGACCTGGCGCTGGCCTATGCCGACGCCATCGGCGGCACGCGCGCCGGTGTGCTCGACACCACATTCGAAGAGGAGACCGAGACCGACCTGTTCGGCGAGCAGGTGGTGCTCTGCGGCGGGCTCACGTCGCTCGTGCAGGCCGGCTTCGAGACCCTGGTCGAGGCGGGCTACCAGCCCGAGTCGGCGTATTTCGAGTGCCTCCACGAGGTGAAACTGATCGTCGACCTCATGTACGAGCAGGGCATCGCCGGCATGCGGTACTCGATCTCGGACACCGCTGAGTACGGCGACCTCACGCGTGGATCGCGCATCATCACGCCCGGCGTCAAGGCCGAGATGCGAAAGATCCTCGACGAGATCCAGAGCGGCCAGTTCGCGGACGAGTGGATCGCCGAGAGCCGCGGCGGGCGCAAGAACTTCGAGGCGCTCCGCGAAGCCGACCGCGAGCACCAGATCGAAGAGGTCGGCTCAGAGCTCCGCGACATGATGCCGTGGATCTCCGCCGGCAAGCAGTCCGTCCAGGACGCCTCCGGCGGCTGAGGGTTTCGCTCCTGGAAAGGCGCTGGCGGAGCCCCCCTCGGGCTCCCCCATGGCCCGTGCCTTCGGCGCGAGGTGTGTCAGGGCAGCCGGTGGATGAAGACGGCCATCCGGTCGGTCGGGGTCCGGTTGGCGGTGCCGCTGGTGGTGCCGGTGTAGGTGAACTCGATGCGCTCGACCTGCTCGATGCCGTCGGCCGTCGCGTCGCCGAGCATGCCGGCGGTCGCCTCGCGGATCTCGGGGTCCTCGCCGTCCACGAGTGATCCGTGGTTCACCAGGTAGGCCAGGTGCTGACGGCGCAGGAGCTCACCTTGGGTGCCCGCCCTGTTCGCGTCGAGGTACTCGAACGAGTTCACCACCCCGTCGAGGTTCACCACCCGTTGGTCCGAGAAGTAGCCGACGACGCCGGCGTCCCACGAGCCGAGGACCGCGTCACGCGGCAGGTTGGCGCTGATCCAGGTGCCGGCAGCGCGGTTCGCCTCCTGGATCGAGCGGAGGTGGGGGTCGGCGAAGGACCGCGCCTGGATGAGCATGGCGGCGAGGAGGGGGACGGCCAGGATGGCGGCGATCGGCGCGGTCGCCCTGGCGGGGGCACGCCCCGGGGTCTCGAGGCGGGCGCCGTCGGCCAGGTCGACCGCCACGAGCACCAACAGGAGCGTGGCGTAGAGCCCGAGTGGGGCGAGGTACCAGAGCCAGACCTGGGTCGAGAGCACCAGGTAGTAGCCCATGAGGAGCACGAGGTACGCGGGGTACCAGGCGGTGTGCCGAGCGAACCCGGCGAGCCGACCGAAACGGCTGGGTCGGGCGTCGCTGCGTTCGCGCGCCAACCAGGCCATGAGGGCCACCGCGGCCGCACCGATGACGGCCAGGACGAGCAGACGCGCGGGGCCGAGCGCCGCCCGCTTCACATCGCCACTCACCTGGGAGACGTGTCCGAACCAGGCCAGGTTGATCGACGCGTAGGCCAGCACCGTGAGCGCGGGGAGCACGAGCACCTGGGCCAGTGCCCTCCTCCTCGTGGGGCCATTCCCGCGCGCCTCGACGAGGGTCCAGGCGGCCACGCTGGCGAGGAGCAAGATCGCGTCGGTGCGCGCCAGGAAGGCCAGGCCGAGAAGCGCACCGGTCAAGAGGCGCGAAAGGTCGGAGCCGCCGAGCACTCGGCCCTCGGTCCGATCGATGCGGTCCAACAGGAGCACCGCGATCAGCACCACCGGGGCCGACTCGAGGCCGTTCACCACCATCTTGAGCACGAACGGGTTCCCGCCGGTGAGGGCCAGCACGCCGGCGCCGATGACGACGACCGGCTTCGGGGTGCCGCCGAGGCGCCGGCCGACGATGCCCGCCAGCACCCAGAGCGTGGTGACCCACATCGCCAACTGCGCCACCAGCAGCACCCGGACGGCCGCCACGCCGTCGAGGCCCACCAGGAACACCGGCAGGGACAGGCCCAGCCACAGCGGGTGGTAGCCGTTGGTGCTGTTCATCCGATCGAAGGTGGAGCCGGCGCCGTTGGTGAGGTTCCGTGCGATCTCGGCGTAGTAGTACGCGTCGTCGAACGTGAGCGCGAACGGGATGCCCGACCAGATGACGATGATCGGCAGCCACACCAGACCGACCAACCAGGCCGCGCGGCGCAGCATCGTGGTCGCCTCGGTCGCTCCGATCGTCGATGGCGCCACCTTGTCCCGCCCCGCCGGTGCGGAGACCCTGTCGATGAGAGTCACGCTTCTCTATCGGCGGCTCCCGCGTGATTCACAACCACATCGTCGTACGTCGTCGCGAGACGGGCCCCGGTCACATGGTCTCGGAGAACGAGACCCCGTCACATGGTCTCGGAGAACGAGACCACGCCCTCGCCCCGGAGCACGTTCTTGAGCAGCTTGCCCGAGGCGTTGCGCGGCAGCTTGTCGTCGGTGAGCTCGACGTAGGCCGGCACCTTGAACTGGGCGAGGGCGTCGCCCACCCACTGGCGCACCTCGGCCTCGGTGATGCTGCCGCCCGGCTCGACCTGGACGACCGCCTTCACCTCTTCCCCGAGCTCGGTATGGGCGACCCCGATGACGGCCGCGTCGGCGATGGCCGGGTGCTCGACGAGGCGGTTCTCGATCTCCACGCAGTAGATGTTCTCGCCGCCCCGGATGATCATGTCCTTGGCGCGGTCGGTGATGTAGAGGAAGCCCTCGTCGTCGAGGTGCCCGATGTCGCCGGTGTGGAGCCAGCCGTCGCGAACGGTCTCGGCGGTGGCCTCGGGCTTGCCCCAGTAGCCGGGCATGATGATCGGCCCCTTGAGCAGCACCTCACCGGTCTCGCCGCGGGCGACCCCGACGCCGTCGGGCCCGGCGATCCTCACCTCGACCACGGGGACGGGCGGGCCGACCGACGTGGGCTTCGCGAGGGCGTCCTTGCCCGAGATGATCGTGGCCGCCGAGCTCGATTCGGTGAGCCCGTAGACGTTGCTGGTGCTGCGCACGTTGGGGAACGTGTCGAGCACCTTGCGCTGGAGCTCGTCGGCCGAGGGTGAGCCGCCGAAGGCCACCGTGGTCACGGTGGAGGTGTCGTAGTCGTGGCGACCGGGGTACTCGCAGACCCGCCAGACCATGGTGGGGACGGTGGCCCAGATGGTGACGCCTTCCTCCTCGATCAGGCGCAGGGCGTTGTCCGGCTCGAACTTGCCCTCGGGCATGACGAGCCGCAGACCCGCCAGCAGGCCCACGACCAGGGTGGAATGGCAGCCCGACACGTGGAAGAGGGGCGAGGTGAACAGCGACACCGTCTGGCCCGAGCCCATGCCAGGGCTGGTGGCCGCGACGTCGGGGTCGGCGGTCATCGACGTGAGCACGCCGTTGTACAGGGTGTTCATCAGGTTGGCGACCATGTTGCGGTGGGTCGAGATGGCACCCTTGGGCTTGCCGGTCGTCCCGCTGGTGTAGAAGATCACCGCCGGGTCGTCCTGGTCGATCGGGGTGGTGGGCAGCGCGGGCGTGGGATCGCCCGTGAGCACCGAGAAGTCGTGGACGCGGGGGTCGTCGAGCTCGTCAGATTCGTGGTCGACGAGGAACACGGCCTCCAGGTCGGGCAGGTCGCCCAGGTGCTGGGCGATGCGCTCGAAGCGGCGGCCGTCGGCCACCAGCACCTTGGCGCCCGAGTCCTGCAGGCCGTAGATGATCTCGTCGGTCTTCCACCAGCCGTTCAGGCCGACGAGGATGGCGCCCAGGTTCACCGTGGCCCAGAAGGTCAGGCACCACTCGGGGTTGTTGGCCGACAGCACCGCCACCCGGTCGCCGTGGCCGACGCCGAAGTCGTCGCACAGGTGGTCGGCCACCGAGTTGCTGCGCTCGACGAACTCGCCCGGCCCCATGCGCAGGTCGCCGTACACGAGGAAGGGCTGGTCGTCGCCCCGGGCGAGCCCGGCCGCTGCCACGTCGCGAAGCGACGTCATCGAGGACTTGTACACCTTCATCTCGATGCCGTTCACCGTGTCGGTGACAACCTCGAACGGGCCCCCCGGCCCCGTCAGCGATGCCCGTGCCTCTGCGGTCGTCGTCATGGGCCCTTTCTAGCGTGGCTCCCTCGTCGGCCGCTTCCAGGGGAAGGCGGGCCTCCCTCGTCGGCCGCTTCCAGGGGACGGCGGGCCTCCCGTTCGGCTCTCTCTGGCTGCGCAACACTCGTTCGCTCGAACGGGAGGCCCGCCCTCTGTCATCGCCCACTCGCTCGTTCGAGGTGGTACTACCAGGTCTCCGGCACGCTCAGGGCACGCGGTCCCGCCATCGCGACCTGCCTCCTGCTCAGGAACGCAGGGCAGCCAGGACGTGGTCGATGCTCCTGGTGAGGGCGAGCACGTCGTCGGGGTCGATGGCGGGGAAGAGGGCGACGCGGAGCTGGTTGCGGCCGAGCTTCCGGTAGCTCTCGGTGTCGTGGATGCCGTTGGCCCGCAGGATGCCGGCGACGGCGTTGGCGTCGACCGAATCGTCGAGGTCGATGGTGGCGACCACGTGGCTGCGCTGGCTCGGCACCGCGACGTAGGGCGTCGCGAGGGGGCTGGCCTCGGCCCACGAGTAGATCGTCTCGGCTGATCGGTCGCAGCGCGAGGCGGCGAACTCGAGGCCGCCGTTCTGGTTGATCCAGTCCACCTGTTCGGCGGCCAGGAACAGGGTGGTCAGCGCCGGGGTGTTGTAGGTCTGGTCCTTGCGGCTGTTGTCGAGCGCGGTCTTCAGGTCGAGCGAGGCCGGGATCCAACGACCGGAGGCGGCGATCCGCTCGATTCGCTCGATGGCGGCGGGCGACACGGCAGCGAGCCAGAGGCCGCCGTCGGAGCCGAGGCACTTCTGGGGGGCGAAGTAGTACACGTCGACTTGGTCGGGGTCGAAACGGAGGCCGCCCGCCGCCGACGTGGCGTCCACCGCCACGAGCCCGTCGCTCGCTTCGACGCCGTCGAGGCGCCGGAGGTCCGTCATGACGCCCGTGGACGTCTCGTTGTGGGTGAGGGCGTAGACGTCGCAGGTGGGGCTGGGGGCCGGCTCGGGGTGCGTGCCGGGCTCCGATGAGATGACCTCGGGGTCCTCGAGGTGGGGGGCGGCCGCGGCGGCGGTCGCGAACTTGGAGGAGAACTCGCCGAAGGTGAGGTGCTGGCTGCGGCGTTCGATCAGCCCGAAGGTGAGGGCGTCCCACAGGATCGTGGTGCCGCCGTTGCCGAGGATGACCTCGTATCCGTCGGGCAGCCGGAGCAATTCGGCCAGGCCGTTGCGCAGGGCACCGACCACGAAGCGCACGCCGCCCTGGCGGTGGCTGGTGCCGAGGTAGGTCGGGGAGGCGGCGGCAAGGGCGTCCACCGCCTCCTGGCGCACCTTTGACGGGCCGCAGCAAAAGCGGCCGTCGACGGGAAGGAGGTCGGCGGGTATCGAGATATCGGGCAGCGCTGGGGTCATTGCGTGCCACTATCGCGGGAGGACCGGAACCGCACGAAATCGATTCCGCCCGCTGCCCCGAGCACCGCTGCCCCCGAGGAACCACGACACCGATGACACCAGCAAGCGCACGTGACCAACGCCTGAGCATCCGGGTGGGCGCCATCGCCGAGTCGGCCACCCTGGCCGTCGACGCCAAGGCCAAGGCCCTCAAGGCGGCCGGAGAGCCGGTGATCGGCTTCGGCGCGGGCGAGCCCGACTTCCCCACGCCGGCCGACATCGTCGAGGCCGCGGTCGAGGCCTGTCGCGACCCCAGGAACCACCGCTACTCGCCCGCCGGCGGCCTGCCCGAGCTCAAGGAGGCGATCGCGACCAAGACCGGGCGCGACTCGCACTACGCGGTCGCGCCCGGTCAGGTGGTCGTCACCAACGGCGGCAAGCAGGCGCTCTACGAGACGTGCGAGGCGCTGCTCAACCCGGGCGACGAGGTGCTGCTGCCCGCCCCGTACTGGACCACCTACCCCGAGCCCATCGCGCTCTGCGGCGCGACGACAGTGGTCATCCCCACCGACGTCATCTCGCAGTTCCAGGTGACGATCGACCAGCTCGAGGCCGCGTTCACGCCCCGGACGAAGGCGCTCATCTTCGTGTCGCCGTCGAACCCCAGCGGTGCCGTGTACCCGCCCGCGGCGGTCGCGGCCATCGGCCGCTGGGCGCTCGACAAGGGCATCTGGGTGATCACCGACGAGATCTACGAGCACCTCACCTACGGCGAGCACGCTTTTTCCTCCATGCCCGCGCTCGTGCCCCAGTTGGCCGACCGCTGCGTGGTGCTGAACGGCGTGGCCAAGAGCTACGCCATGACGGGCTGGCGGGTGGGGTGGCTGATCGGCCCGCCCGACATGGTGAAGCTGGCCGTCAACCTGCAATCGCACCTCACGTCCAACGTCGCCAACGTCAGCCAGCGCGCCGCGCTCGCCGCGGTGTCGGGCGACCTTTCGGCGGTCGCCGAGATGCGGGCGGCGTTCGCCCGGCGGGGCTCGACCATGCACAAGCTGCTCAATGCCATCCCCGGCGTGTCCTGCATGGAGCCCCAGGGCGCGTTCTACGCCTTCCCGTCATTCGAGGGGGTGTTGGGCCACGAGATCGCCGGCCGCCGGATCGAGACAACCCTCGACCTGGCCGCGGTGATCCTCGACGAGGCCAAGGTGGCCATCGTCCCCGGCGAGGCTTTCGGAGCGCCCGGCTACGCCCGCCTCTCCTTCGCCCTGGGCGATGACGACCTGGGCGAGGGCGTGGGCCGCATCGCCGACCTGCTGGCGTGACGTTGCTGGCGGGGTCACCGCTGCTTCGACCGCGGAAAGCGGCGCTCGCGCCGCGTGGCGAAGCGAAGAGCGGCAAAGAAGGGGGCGTGGCCCGTCGTGATCTCACGTCGGGTGGCCGCCGCCGTCGGTTTGCGGATTCTCGACGCAATAGCTGTCGGTTTCCGCCAGCTATTGCGTCGAGTTCGGCGGAACTCGGGGATTCGGCCACTGTCCGTGGCGTCAGACGGGGCACGGGCCGATGACCGGGCGGGTCGAGGCGCCGTACGGGGCGTGGGCGTCGCCCATCACGGCCGAGATGGTGATCTCGGCGGCGGTCGGGCTGTCCGAGGTTCGGGTGGACCGTGCCGACGGCGGGGCGGTGTGGTGGTCCGAGAGCCGCCCCGAGGAGGGTGGCCGGGTCCAGATCGTCCGTGAGGGCGTGGACGTGTTGCCCGAGGGCTTCGCCGCCCGCACCCGGGTGCACGAGTACGGCGGCGGCGCCTGGTCGGTGCACGACGGCGTGCTGTTCTTCGCCAACTGGTCCGACCAGCGCCTGTATCGCCTCGACCCCGGCACCACCGAGCCCGAGGCCATCACGCCCGAGCCCGACGTCCCCATGGGTGAGCGCTACGCCGACATGGACGTGGCGCCCAGCGGCGAGTGGCTCGTCTGCGTGCGCGAGCACCACCCCGCCGACGGGGGCGAGGCGGTCAACGAGATAGTCCGCTTCTCGACCGACGGCGGCGAGCTCGGCCCGACGATGTGCGGGTACGACTTCGTATCGTCCCCCCGGCTGAGTCCCGACGGGTCCGAATTGGCGTGGACGCAGTGGGACCACCCGAACATGCCGTGGGACGAGACCGCGCTGCGCGTCGAGGTGCTCGAGTCGTCGTCCGACGGGCGGGTCATCGTATCGACCCCTGGCGAGTCGGTCTTCCAGCCGCAGTGGTCGCCGGACGGGGTCCTGCACTACGTCTCCGACCGGACCGGCTGGTGGAACCTTTACCGCGACGGCTCGGAAGAGCCGGTGATCGCGGTCGAGGGGGAGATCGGGACGCCCCAGTGGGTGTTCGGGATGTCCCGGTACGCCTTCCTCGAGGACGGCACCGTCGTCGCCGCTTGCCGGCGCAACGGGCGGGACGAGCTGCTCGGGTACGACGTGCCGTTCACCAGCATCGACAGCGTCGTCAGCGATGGCCGCCGGATCGTGTTCGTGGGTGCCTCGCCGACCCAGGAGTCGGCCATCGTGGGCTTCGACCCGGCCACGGGCGAGCACGAGCTGCTGCGCCCGCCACGCGACCTCGGCCTCGACCCTGCCTGGATCTCGGTGCCCGAAGCGATCGAGTTCCCGACCGAGCCCGGGCCCGACGGCGAGGCCCGCACGGCGCACGCGCTGTACTACCCGCCCACCAACCCCGAGGCGGCGGCGCCGGCGGGGGAGAAGCCGGCGCTGCTCGTCCTCAGCCACGGTGGTCCCACCGCTGCCACCCGGCCCATGCTCAGCCTGGGCACCCAGTTCTGGACCAGCCGGGGCTTCGCCGTGGTCGACGTCGACTACGGCGGCAGCACCGGGTACGGCCGCGAGTACCGCGACCGCCTGCAGGGCACGTGGGGCATCGTCGACGTGCAGGACTGCGTCGCCGCCGCCCGCTTCCTGGCCGAGCGGGGCGACGTCGACCCCGACCGCCTGTGCATCCGGGGTGGCAGCGCCGGCGGCTACACGACGCTCCAGGCGCTCAGCACCACCGATGTCTTCGCCGCCGGCGCCAGCCACTACGGCGTCGCCGATCTGGGCGCGCTGGCTGCGGACACGCACAAGTTCGAGTCGCGCTACCTCGACGGGCTCGTCGGCCCCTGGCCCGAAGCGGAAGCCGTCTACCGCGAGCGCTCGCCCATCGAGCACACCGACGGGCTCTCGTGCCCGCTCATCATCCTCCAGGGTGCCGAGGACGAGGTGGTGCCGCCGAGCCAGGCCGAGATGATGGTGGCGACGCTCGAGGCCAAGGGCCTGCCCTACGCCTACGTGCTGTTCGACGGCGAGCAGCACGGCTTCCGCAAGGCCGAGAACATCATCCGCGCCCTCGAGTCCGAGCTGTCGTTCTACGCCCAGGTGTTCGGCTTCGACCCCGCGGGCCACATTGACCCGGTGACCGTGGTCAACCTGGACCAAGGGTCCTAGCGGACAGGTCGGCAAACCGCTCGCCCTCCCCGACGGCACTCGGTGCGTCGTCAGGTCGACGCCGGGTCGAGGTGTTCGAGGATGAGGCCGGCGGAGGCGTCGCCGGACAGCCACGCGCCCTCGACACGGGGTCCGCCAAAGGCGTCGCCCGCCAGGAGCAGTGGTCCCGGATCGTCCGTGACGAGGTGGTAGCGGTCGGTCCACACCGAGCGCGGCGTTGCGTAGCGCCAGCGTGTCAGGTGGATGTCGGTGACGCGGCGGTCGCCGACGAACTCCTCGGCGGCGTTGAGCAGGCTCGCCGTGGCCTTTGAGTCGGACTCGTTCCAGAGGCTGTTCGACATGGCCGCGGTGGCGTGGAGGGTGAGCGCCGGAACGTCCGAAAGGCCCTTGGCCTGGTTGTCGGAGACGAAGGAGAAGGACCCCTCGTCCCGTTGGACGGCGCCCGGCTCGGGAAGTGCCGGCGGCCGGTCGAGAACGGCGACGAGCGCGAGGGTTGGCTCGTACTCGATGGCGGAGAGCGCCTCCGAAGCCTCGTGACCGGGATCGATGCCGCCTGCCCGCAGGATCTCGAGGCTCTGGGGGACCGGAGTGGTGAGGATCACCGCCGAGGCGGTGATCGGCTCCTCACCCTCGATCGAGATGCGCCATGCGTCCCCGTCCGTCGCCAGCGACCGCACCGGGCAGTCGAGTTGTACCGGGAGGTCACGGGCAAGGATGCGGGCCAGCTCGCACATGCCCCCCGCCGCCACGTACCGGGGGTAGCCGTCGGAGCCGCCGAAGCCGAGGCACCACTCGAACACCAGGTCGTCGGCGATGAGCTGGTCGACCCAGTTGGCGAATCGCGGGTCCCGAACGGTGAAGAACTGCGCACCGTGGTCGACCAACGCCTTGCCCACGAGCCGAGTACCGAGCCGCCCGCCCACCCACCGTTGCTGTTCGAGTACCAACACGTCGGCACCGGCGTCGCTGAGGCGACGAGCGGCAGCGAGACCGCTCATGCCGGCACCGACGATCACCACCTCCACCGTGCGCACGGATCGCCACGCTAGCGCTGGGCACCTTGCCGGCACGGGTTGGCGGGCCTGGCGGGGCAACGGTCAGGATGGGCCGATGGCCCGTGTCCTTGTCACCGAGAAGATCGCCGAGGCCGGCCTCGACCGTCTGCGCGCCCAGGGTCACGAGGTCGACGTGGCGTTGGCGCCGTCACCCGACGAGCTGATCGGGCTGATCAGGGGCGCCCATGGCCTCATCATCCGGTCGTCCACCACGGTCACCGCGGCGGTGCTCGAAGCCGGTGAGGACCTCATGGTCGTCGGACGTGCCGGTGTCGGGCTCGACAACGTCGACCTCGCGACCGCCACCAAGCGTGGCGTCATGGTGGTCAACGCACCACAGTCCAACGTCCTCTCGGCCGCCGAGCACACCATTGCGCTGCTCCTCGCCCTTGCCCGCAACATCCCCCAGGCCCACGCCGCCCTCGTGGAGGGTCGGTGGGAACGCAGCCGGTGGGAGGGCATCGAGCTGAGCGACAAGGTGCTCGGCGTCGTCGGCCTGGGCCGCATCGGAAAGCTGGTGGCGCAGCGCGCCTCGGCCTTCGGCATGCGCCTCGTGGCCCACGACCCGTTCATCTCGGCCGACCGGGCCCGCCAGCTCAACGTCGAGCTGCTCGAGCTCGACGAGCTGGTGGCGGTCGCCGACTTCGTCACCCTGCACGTGGCCAAGACCCCCGAGACGCTCGGTCTGGTGGGCAGGGAGCTGTTGGCCAAGGCGAAGCCGGGGTTGCGGGTCATCAACGTGGCCCGTGGTGGCATCGTCGACGAGGACGCCCTGGCCGACGCGATCCGCAGCGGGCACATCGGCGGTGCCGCCATCGATGTCTGGAGCACCGAACCGACAACTGAATCGCCACTCTTCGGGCTCGACTCGGTGGTCGTCACGCCCCACCTCGGGGCCAGCACGCGTGAGGCGCAGGACAAGGCGGGCGACACCATCGCCGAGCAGGTCGGCCTGGCGCTCGCCGGCGAGTTCGTGCCCTTCGCCGTCAACGTGAGCGCCGGTGAGGCGTCCGAGACCGTGCGACCGTTCCTGTCCCTGGCCGAGCGGCTGGGTGAGCTCTTCGCCGGCCTCAACGAGGGCGTGACCCCCGTGCTCGAGGTCGAGTACCAGGGAAAGCTGGCCGAGAGCGATACCCGCATCCTCACCCTGTCGGTGCTGAAGGGGCTGTTCGCGGGCGCCACCGAGGAGCCGGTGTCGTACGTGAACGCGCCGCAGATCGCCGCCGAGCGGGGCGTCGACGTTCGTGAGACCTCGATGGCCGCCGCGCAGGACTTCGTGAACCTGATCACGCTGCGGGGTGGGGGCCATGCCATCGCCGGCACGTTGACGGGCCTGTCGGGCCAACCGCGCCTCGTCGGGGTGGACGACCACACGATCGACATCCCCCCCGCCGACCACATGTTGATCGTGCGCAACGACGATCGCCCCGGAATGATCGGCCTGGTGGGTCAGACCCTGGGTGAGGCCGGGGTGAACATCGCCGACATGCACCTCGGCCGATCGGCCGACGGGTCGGCCGCCCTGATGGTGTTGGCGACCTCGGACCCTGTCGCCCCCGAGGTGGCCGAGCGTCTCCGAGGCGAGGCGGGCATCGACTCGGTCCACGCCGTCAACCGTCCGAGCTGACGCTGCCGACCAGCTGACCCGAGCGGCGGCCCGACGAGCTCAACTCAGCGCATCAAGTGCGCTGAGACGGTACATATTGCGCCGGGTTCGCCGACCGGTATGTCCCGCGGGGCCGAGGCGCGGATGGCCTCCTTCGGTCAGTCGGTCTTCTCGGCGGGCGCGGAGGCCTTCTTCGCAGGCGCCTTCTTGGTCGTGGCCTTCTTCGCAGGCGCCTTCTTGGTCGTGGCCTTCTTCGCAGGCGCCTTCTTGGTCGCGGCCTTCTTCGCGGGAGCTGTGCCCGACGCTGTGCCCACGTCCGCGTCGCCCGTGTCGGCGACCGGGGTGTCGTCGACCGGCAGTTCTTCGGCGGGCGTGTCTTCGATCGAGACCTTGCTCGCGCGCTCGGTGGCGGTCGGTGGGACTTCGCCGGTCGTGGCGCTCGAGGGTTGGTCGTCGAGTGGCGGCCACGAATTGTAGGCGTTGCGGTCGACCACCTGGTCGGGGTGGCTGCGATCCTGCAGCACTTTGACGACGACGGCGACGATGCCGCCGAGAAGGGCAACCTTGATGAGGACACGCAAGAGTCGGGCCACGACTCAAAGGTACCCATCCGGCGACCGCTCTTGACGAAATCGCCGTATGGTGCGAGTGTCATGCGAGTCATGCAGATCACCCCCACGACCTCCGGACTTCTTCTTACGTAGGGCGAGCACTCCCATACCGGTGCTCGCCGCAACCTCCTGTGCCTCCGGGCCAGGGGGTTTTTTCTTTGTCCCGACACACGTTCCACCCAACCCCAAGTAGCAACCCTGAAAGGCAAACCAATGGCCGAATCGGTGATCATCTTCGACACAACGCTGCGCGACGGTGAGCAGTCGCCCGGCATCTCGCTCGACACGGGCGAGAAGCTCGAGATCGCCGAACAACTGGCGCGCCTCGGGGTCGACTACATCGAGGCCGGCTTCCCCGTGGCCAGCCAAGGTGACTTCGAAGCGGTGGAGGCCATCGCCCGAGCGGTGCGCGGGCCCGTGATCACCGGCCTGTCACGAACGGCCCGGGCCGACATCGACCGCTGCTGGGAGGCGGTGCAGCACGCCGAACGCCGTCGCATCCACGTCTTCATCGCGACCAGCGAGACCCACATGCGGCACAAGCTGAAGATGACGCCGGACCAGGTGAAGAGCGAGGCGCGAGCGGCGGTGGCCCACGCCCGGCAGTACACCGACGACGTGGAGTTCTCGCCCGAGGACGCGTCACGGTCGGACTTCGACTTCATGTGCGAGGTGCTGCGTGAAGCCGTCGACGCCGGTGCCACGACCCTGAACATCCCCGACACCGTGGGTTACGGCATCCCCGAGGAGTACGCCGCCCGCCTGGCCAGGATCCGTGAGGTCGTCGCCGGCGACTACGTGATCTCCACCCACTGCCACGACGACCTCGGCCTGGCGGTGGCCAACTCGCTGGCGGCGGTGAAGGCCGGCGCCCGCCAGGTCGAGGTGGCCATCAACGGCATCGGCGAGCGGGCCGGCAACGCCGCCCTCGAGGAGATCGTCATGGCCATCCGCACGCGGTCGGACTACTTCGCCCTGCCCGACGGCACCTTGCTGGACACCAATGTCAAGGCTGAGGAACTGGCCAAGACGAGCCGTCTGGTGAGCCGCCTCACCGGCTACCCGGTGCAGTACAACAAGGCCGTCGTCGGCCGCAACGCCTTCGCCCACGAGGCGGGCATCCACCAGCACGGCATGCTCGAGGACGCCAGCACCTACGAGATCATGGACCCCTCGGCCGTGGGCCAGGGCGAGACCCAGATCGTCCTGGGCAAGCACTCGGGTCGCCACGCCTTCGCCGACACGCTCGACAAGATGGGCATCACCATCCAGGGCGACGCGCTCAACGCCGCCTTCGCCCGGTTCAAGGAGCTGGCCGACCGCAAGGTGCAGCTCACCGACGCCGACCTCGAGGCCATCGTGGCCGAGGAACTGGGTGGCCAGGTGGGCCGGGCGTTCGAGCTGAGTTCCATCGAGTTCCGCGGGGGCAACGTCGGCCCGGCGAGTGCCAGCGTGGTGCTCCTTCGCGACGGTGACAAGAAGGAGGCCAGCTCCGAGGGCGACGGCATGATCGACGCCGCCTGCCAGGCCATCAAGGCGGCCACGGGCGTCGACGGCACCCTGACCGACTTCAACGTCTCGTCGGTCACCGGTGGCGTCGACGCCCTCGGTGACGTGATCATCCAGCTCGAGTCTGGCGGCATCACGGTGTCGGGTCGCGGCGTGTCCACCGATGTGGTCGAGGCCTCGGCCCGTGCCTTCCTCAACGCGGTCAATAAGGTGGTCCGCATCACTGAGCGGGGCGAGACCCGCGAACGGGTGGTCGGCCCCTGATCCCAGCGCTGCGCCCGACGGCTCAGCGCACCGTCATGGCTCGCTCGTCCCTGGCTCGCTCGAGGCGCGGGCCAGGGACGTGCAGAGGCGGCCGAAGATGACGGCGTGGAACGGCAGCACGCAGTACCAGTAGAGGCGCCCCCAGACACCCCGTGGGTGGAAGAGCGCACGCTGTCGCAGCACGCACCCGCCACCCTCGGCGTCGGGGGTGATCTGCCACTCGAGCCAGGCCTCACCTGGCAGCTTCATCTCTGCCCGGAGCCGCAGGACGACGGGTGGGTCGTAGACCTCGACGCGCCAGAAGTCGAGGGCGTCGCCCACTCGCAGTTCGTCGGGATGACGCCGTCCCCGCCGCAGGCCGATGCCCCCGAACGCGGTGTCGAGCCACCCGCGTACGACCCACAGCCAGTTGGCCACGTACCAGCCGCGCGCACCCCCGACGCCGCTGACGGTGGCGAAGACCGCCTCCGGCGAGGCCGTGCTGGTCGCCGTCTGGTCGTCGCACAGCATCGTGCCGCCCGCCCAGTCGGGGTCCGAGGGCAGGGGGTCGGCTGGTGACGAACCGGGCAGGTCGGCGCCCGACCACCGGGTGGTTACCTCGAGGTGCTCGACTCGCTTGAGCGCGAGGGCAACGGCCTCGCGGAAGGGCAGGCAGTCGTGCGGGAGCACGTCGTCGATGGCGTGGTCGTTGACCACCACCTCGGTGCTGAGGCTCTCGACGAGGGGCTTGGCCAGCCCCGTCGGCAGGGGGGTGACCAGGCCGATCCAGTGGGACGAGAGACGCGGCGTGAGAACGGGCACCTGAACGACGAGGCGTTTCCGGAGGCCGGCGATCTCAGCGTAGACCCGCATCATCTCGAGGTAGGTGAGCACGTCGGGGCCACCGACCTCGAGCACCCGCCCCACCGCGGCCGGTTCGTCGATGGCCGCCACCAGGTAGTGGAGCATGTCGCGTATGGCCACGGGCTGGCAGCGGGTGGTCACCCATCGCGGCGTCACCATGGCAGGGAGCACCTCGACCAGGTTGCGGAGCATCTCGAACGACGCGCTACCGGAGCCGATGATCACGGCCGCCCGCAGCTCGGTGACCGGCACCGTGCCGGACGCGAGCACGGCGCCGACCTCGTGGCGGCTGTCGAGGTGTGAGGACAGCCCCGGGCCGTCGTCGCCGAGGCCGCCGAGGTAGACGATCTGGCGAACGCCGGCGACGCCGGCGGCGTCGCGGAATGTCTCCGCCGCCTGTCGGTCCCGTGTGGCGAAGTCCGCCGCACCGCCCATCGAGTGCACCAGGTAGTAGGCGGCGTCGATGCCGCGGAGTGCGCCGGCGACGGCCCTGGGGTCGGCGATGTCGCCCTGGGCCACCGTCACCCGGTCGCGCCACGCCAGGCCGTCGAGCTTGGAGGGCGTGCGCGCCAGGCATCGCACGGTGTGGCCTGCGTCGAGCAGTGCAGGCACCAGGCGTCCGCCGATGTAGCCGCTGGCCCCGGTGACGAGGACGTTCTGCGTTGTCACGCCGTCCACCTTGCCCGAAGCTGGGCGCGTTCCGGGTGCTCAGCCACCCGGAACGCGACCCGGTCGACCATCAGCCGAGGGTCAGACTCGCCTCGGGGGCGAGGGTCGTGAGGTCGCTGGCGACGAGGCTGGTGTCGGACAGCGTGTAGAGGGTGTCGCCCACGACCACCGATCGGGTGAGCGTCGAGCCGTCGTCGTGGGTGATGCGGCCCACCTCGTCGATGCCATCGGGGTCGACATGGAAGCCGACGGCACCGTTGAACGCCTCGGTCGGGGGCGCCGGGACGGTGGGGAGGGGCTCCTCGGGGACGATGACGTCGCCGCCGTAGGACTGGATCGGCAGCACGGCCAGGCCCGTTTCGGGCCAGTAGAGGAAGGCGTGGTGGTCGTACTCGGCCGCCGAGCCCGCCCCGGGCAGCGTGGTCTGCTGGAGTCGGGTGGGGTTGGCCGGGTCGGACACGTCGAAGAGCGAGAGCTGCGTGCCCGTGGTCTGGCCCCCGGCCGTGGCGTCCTGGCCGATGCCGAGCAGGAGGCCGCCGCCCAACGGGTGCAGGTAGGCCGAGTAGCCGAGCAGCTCGAGCTCGCCAGCCACCGCCGGTGCGGCGGGGTCGGACAGGTCGACGGTGTACAGCGGGTCGGTCTGCTCGAAGGTCACCACGTAGCCGACGTCGCCCACGAACCGCACCGAGTAGATCTGCTCGCCTTCGCCGAGCCCGCCCACCTGGCCGGTCTGGGTGAGCTGATCGCCGTCGGGCTCGAGCACCGTGACGTAGCTCTCCTGCGTCTCGTCGTCGGTGGTGGCCACTCGGAGCTGGTCGCCCGACTCCGAGAGCGAGAACTGGTCCAGGAGGCGACCGCGTACGGCGCCCGACAGCTCGTACTCGGCGGGGTCGTTGCCATCGATGGCGAAGCGGTGGACGCTCGTGGTCGGCGCGGGTGGCGGGGGCGGGAAGTCGTTGGTGGGGTCGGTCTCGGGTGCCTCGGGGTAGTCGGTGGTGGCCACGTAGAGGTGCTCGGCCGAGGCGTAGACGTTCTCGCCGTTGGCGAGGATGCCCACGGCGTCGCCGGTACCGAGGTCGCCGGGGACGTCGAAGGTGAGCACCGACAGGGTGCCGAACCCCGAGAAGGCGCTCGGGCGTTCCATGCGGTCGCATTCGACCAGCGGCCCTTCGACGGTGCCGTCGGCGGCACCGGTGGTCGCTCGGTACGCCGGTAGCCAGTCTTCCACCTCGGACTCCTCGATGATGCGGCGGTTGGTCTCCTCGGCGGTCTGCTCGGCGCCGGGGCTCGACGTGCTCGGGTAGACGAAGTCGAGGTTCTCGGGAGGCGAGGTGACAACCACCCTGGCCGTGTCGCCCACCAGCCGGGCGTCGAGGATCGAGCCTTCGACCTCGAGCGTGTCGGTGACGGCCATGGCGTCGGGCGAGCTCACGTCGATCTGGGCGATGGTGGTGGTCATGGCTCCCGGCGGGGGGACGAAGGCGTCGGTGCTGGCGATGTCGTCGATGGGCACCGGCCCGCCGCTGCCCGTCACCAACACGAGAGCCCGGTCACCGGCGACGAGTATCTGGTGGCCGTAGCCGTCGGGCAGGTCGACCGCGCCGACCTCGGTGGGGGTGTCGCTCGACACGTCGATCCAGTGGAGCGCATCGCCGGCGACGGCGAGGATGCGCCCACCGTCCGCCTTCACCACGTCGGGCTCGTCGACGCCGGCCTCCTGGACGTTGGTCGACGACACGTCCGGGTCGGATTGGCGAGGCTCGGCCGGCGCCGCGCCACTCGTGGTGGCGGCGTCCCCGCCGGGTGCCGAAGTTGCCGGCAGCCCGCCCTCGGCGAAGTCCTCCACGACGATCGGGCCGCCGTCGAGTCCGTAGGGGCCGACGCGGTCGAGAGCCTCCGCACGGAGGTGCCCGAGCAGGTCGTCGCAGGCCGAGAACGGCCGTAGTGACGCGACCAGCTGCACCTGCTGGCGCGCGGACGTCTGCACGCCGCCGCTGGCGCAGGCGCCGGCCGACAGGAGCGTCGCGAGAGCGAGGACGAGGGTGCGGGCGGAGCGGTGGTGGTGACGCATGTCGGTGCCTCCGTGTCGTAGGTCACACCTACGACGCTCCCTGCGCCCGCGCTGGTTCCCGAAACCTCAGCTGAGCGCGTCGAGGACTTCCCGTGCGGCCCGCTCGCCCGACTCGACCGCACCGTCGAGGTAGCCGCACCACTGGGTCGCGGTCTCGGTGCCGGCCCAGTGCAGCGGCCCCACAGGGAGGCGGAGCGACTTGCCGAACCGGGTCCACACGCCGGGTGGGCAGTGGGCGCCATAGCAGCCGCGGGTCCACTCCTCTGCCGACCAGTCGCGTTCCACGTAACCCGTGACCTGGGCCGCCTCGGGGCCGAAGTAGCGGACGAGGCAGTCGACCAGGGCGGCGCGGCGGGCCGTGGGGGAGCGCCGCCCCCATTCGATGCCGTGGCGTCCCTCGAAGAAGCCCAGCATCACGCCGCCCCCGTCGTGCGGCGGGGAGTTGTCGAACGTCACCGACACGGGGCCCTCGTCGGACGCGGCCTGGCCGCTGAGCCCGGCCTCGCGCCAGAACGGCCGGTCGTAGGACACCATGGCCTTGATCACGTAGCCGTGCGGCATGCGCTGGGTGAGCAGGTCGCGCTCGGCGGGCAGCGCGGGTGCGTAGGCGATGCGGCCCGCCAGTGTGGGCGGGATGGCGACCACGGCGCGGTGAGCGCGGTACGTGCCCCCATCGGTGTGAACGGTCACGCCGTCGCTGCCGTGGTCGAGCCGGCGCACAGGCTCGGCCAGGCGCACGGCGTCGCCGAGGGCCGCCGCCATCGTCTCGCTCATGAGCGATGCGCCCCCGACCACACGGTCCTGTTGGGCGCCGCCCGTGGTGCCCAACAACCGTTCGAGGCCCTGTCCCGACTGCAGGTAGAAGAGCGTGTGCAGGAGCGAGAGGTTCTCGGGGTCGGTGGCGAACACCGCCTGGCAGACGATGTCGTAGAACGCCCGGGCGTCGTGGGACTTGACCGCATGGCGGACCCAGCCGGCGAAGGTCTGGCCGTCGAGACGGTCGGCGCCCGGGGTGTTCCAGGGGGCATCGAGGGGGACCGAGGCGCACCACTTGTCGATCTGGCGCTGTGCCCGCAACAGCTCGGCGAGGGCGAGCGGGCTGAGCGGCGGGTTGGCGCCCTTGGCGACCTTGCTCGTGCCGCCGAGCTCGAACACCGAGCGGCCCCCGTCGTAGGTGGGGTGGGTGACGAGGCCGAGCTCGGCGATGAGCGCGTTGATTCGGTCCTGGCCCGGTCCCACCCACTGCCCGCCCACCTCGACGGTGATGCCGTCGACCTCGTCGTTGAGCGTGCGTCCGCCCACCCGGTCGCGCGCTTCCACGACGACGACGTCGCTGCCGGCCGCCTGCAGGCGTCGGGCGGCCACGAGCCCGGCGACCCCCGCCCCTACGACCACCACGTCGGCGTCCACACGCCGAGGTTACGGGCCGGCCGTGCCCCCGCCCCTGTTCTGGCCACACAGGCCGGCTGCCGGCTCGGCGATCGTGTTCAGGGAACGGGCCGGCGGTCGCTGGGGCGCTGCGAGCAGTTCAGCGCGTCCTGGGGAGTTCAGCGCGTGCTGGGGAGATACGCGGGACGGGCTGCTTCGTAGGTGTCGATGTCGTCGGCCGAGCGGAGGGTGATGGCGATGTCGTCGAGGCCCTCGAGGAAGCGCTCGCGGGTGGCGAGGTCGAGGGGGAACGCCTCTTCGATCCCAAGGGCGGCGACCGAGACGGTGCGCCGGTCGACGTCGACGGTGATCTCGAGGGTGGGATCGGCGGTCACCGCGTCGAGCAACCGGCGGCCGAGCGCGTCGCTCACCTGCACTGGCACCAGGCCGTTCTTGGTGCAGTTGTTGCGGAAGATGTCGGCGAAGCGGGGTGAGATGACGGCCTGGAAGCCGTGGTCCATGATCGCCCAGACGGCGTGCTCACGCGACGACCCCGTGCCGAAGTTGGCGCCCGCGACCAGGATCGAGGCGCCCGCGTACTCGGGCTGGTTCATCACGAAGTCGCGGTCGTCCCGCCACTCGGAGAAGAGGCCGGCGCCGAAGCCGGTGCGCTCGACCCGCTTGAGCCAGTCGCTCGGGATGATCTGGTCGGTGTCCACGTCGGACCGGTCGAGGGGGACGGCGGTGCCGCTGACCACGGTGACGGCTTCCATCAGTTGGCCTCCAGATCGTCGGGGGTGGAGAAGGTGCCGGCCACTGCGGTGGCCGCGGCGACGGCGGGGGAGACCAGATGGGTGCGGCCGCCCCGGCCCTGGCGTCCCTCGAAGTTGCGGTTGCTCGTCGATGCGGCGCGCTCGCCCACGGCCAGCTTGTCGGGGTTCATGGCCAGGCACATCGAGCAGCCCGGCTGGCGCCAGTCGAAGCCGGCGGCGGTGAAGACCCGGTCGAGCCCCTCGGCCTCGGCCTGGTCGCGCACCATGAACGAGCCGGGCACCACCAGGGCCCGCATGCCGTCCTTCACGTGGCGGCCCGCCACGACGGCCGCCGCCGCCCGCAGGTCCTCGATGCGCGAGTTGGTGCACGAGCCGATGAAGACCGTGTCGACCGGCACCTCGCGCATCGGCGTGCCCGCGGTGAGGCCCATGTAGTCGAGCGCCCGCTGTGCCGACTCGCGTTGGCTCGCCTCGGCGAAGCTGCTGGGGTCGGGGATGGCGTCGCCGAGCGGGATCACCTGCGCCGGGTTGGTGCCCCACGACACGTGGGGGCTGAGAGCGGTGGCGTCCAGGGTGACTTCCTTGTCGAACGTGGCCCCGTCGTCGGTGGGGAGCGAGCGCCAGTCGTCCAGGGCGGCCTCCCACTCGGAGGGAGACGGGGAGAACTGACGGCCCTCGAGGTAGGCGAACGTGGTGTCGTCCGGAGCCACGAGCCCGGCTCGCGCCCCGGCTTCGATCGACATGTTGCAGATCGTCATGCGGCCCTCCATCGAGAGGGCGCGGATGGCCGAGCCGCGGTACTCGATGACCGATCCGATGCCCCCGCCGGTGCCGATGCGCCCGATGATGGCCAGGATCACGTCCTTCGCGGTCACCCCGGCGGGCAGATCGCCGTCCACGTTCACCGCCATGGTGCCGGCCCGTTGCTGGGGCAGCGTCTGGGTGGCGAGCACGTGCTCGACCTCGCTCGTGCCGATGCCGAATGCCAGCGCGCCGAACGCCCCGTGGGTGGAGGTGTGGCTGTCGCCACAGACGATGGTCATGCCGGGCTGGGTCAGGCCCTTCTCGGGGCCGATCACGTGGACGATGCCCTGGCCGGGGTCGCCCATGGGGTACAGCGTGATGCCGAACTCGGCGCAGTTGGCCCGGAGCACCTCGATCTGCTTGCGCGAGACGGGATCGGCGATGGGCTGGTCGATGTCGGTGGTCGGCACGTTGTGGTCCTCGGTGGCCACCGTGAGGTCGGGGCGGCGTACCGCCCGCCCGGCGAGGCGGAGGCCGTCGAAGGCCTGGGGCGAGGTGACCTCGTGGACCAGGTGGAGGTCGATGTAGAGGAGGTCCGGGTCGCCGTCGCCCGCGCCTGCGTGGGCGACGTGGCGGTCCCAGATCTTCTCGCTCAGCGTTCTCGGTGCCATGCTGCCTCGTCCCCTGGTCCTTGTGTCCCGAATAGTGAGACGATAGTCTCGCCTTGTGGAACGCAGTGTACGCGGGGTGGGCACGCTCGACAAGGCGGTTCTCGTTCTCGACGCCCTCGAGCGTCAGCCCATGACCCTGGCCGAGCTGGTGGCCGGCACCGGCCTCTCGCGGGCCACGGCCTACCGCCTGGCCACGGCGCTCGAGTCCCACGGGCTCGTCCGGCGGACCGACCAGGGGCAGTTCGCTCCCGGTCTGCGGCTCGTCGCGCTCGGGCGGGCCGCGGCCGACCTGCTGCCGGTGGCCGAGGCCGCCGGGCCGGCCCTGGCCGCCCTCCGCGACGCGACGGGGGAGAGCGTGCAGCTGTACGTGCGCGAGGGCGATCGCCGCGTGTGCGTGGCGGCACTCGAGTCGCCACACGGGCTGCGTACGATCGTGGCCATGGGCGCCGCGCTGCCGTTGGACCGGGGCTCGGCCGGGCGGGTCCTCACCGACGACCCGCCCGGGCCGTGGGTCGCCAGCGTGGCCGAGCGCGAGGCGGGCGTGGCCTCGGTCAGCGCCCCCGTCAGGGCGGCCGACGGACGGGTGGTCGCCGCCGTCAGCGTGTCGGGCCCGCTCGACCGCACCGGGGCCGACCCGGGCGGGCGCTACGGCGAGGCGGTGGTGCGGGCGGCAGCCGCCGTCGAGCAGGCCGCCGGCCTCCGGGGTCCTCACGAGCGGGGTCCTCACGGGCGGGAACCGAACGGCCCCGCGAAGCGGGTGGGTGAGCGGTGAGCCACAACCTGGCGGCGATCGACATCGGCACCAACTCGGTGCACCTCGTCGTGGCCCGCGCCGACGACGACGGGCGGTTCGAGGTCGTCGGCCGCGAGAAGGAGGCGGTGCGCCTGGGCTCCGGCCAGGGCGAGATGAAGCGGCTCTCACCGGCGGCCATCGACCGTGCCATCGACGCCCTCCGCCGGTTCCGTCAGGTCGCCGACGTCGCCGACGCCCCGATCCGGGCGGTCGCCACCAGCGCCGTCCGCGAGGCGCAGAACCGGTCCACCTTCGTGCGCAGGGCATGGGAAGAGGCGGGCATCGACGTCGAGGTGATCTCGGGGTTCGAGGAGGCCCGCCTCATCCACCTCGGGGTGTTGCAGGCGGTGCCCGTGTTCGACCGCCGCTCGCTGCTCGTCGACATCGGCGGCGGGAGCACCGAGTTGCTGGTGGGCGAGCGGGGCGAGGCCCTCGCCGCCCGCAGCATGAAGCTCGGCGCCATCCGGCTCACGAGCAGGTTCTTCCCAGACCGCCGCATCACCAGATCGTCTGTGGAGGCCTGCCGGCGGTACGTCAGCGCCTCGCTGGCGTCGTTCGCCCGCGAGATCAGGCGTCACGGGTTCGAGGTAGCGGTCGGCAGCTCGGGCACGGTGCTCGCCGTGGCGGCCATGGTGCGGTCGGCACGGGGCGATCCCGCGCCGCAGACGTTCAACAACTTCTCGTTCACCGCCGACGAGCTGGCGCAGGCCATCGAGGTCCTGCTGGCCGCCGACACCGTCGTCAAGCGGCGCCGGATCCCGGGGCTCGACGCGTCCCGCGCCGACATCATCCTCGGGGGTGCCCTGATCCTCGAACAGGTGGTGGCGGCGCTCGGGGTCGAGTCCATGCTCGTGTCGGACTACGCCCTGCGGGAAGGCGTGCTGCTCGACACCATCCAGCGCTCCCGGGGCCGGTCGCTGCACCACCTGAGCGATCTGCGCCGCCGCAGTGTCGACCACCTCGCCGAGCTCATGGACGAGGACCCCGAGCACTCGGCCCGGGTGTCGGCCCTGGCGCTCGCCATCTTCGACGAGACCGCCGAGCTGCACGGCCTCGACGACACGTCACGGGAGTATCTCGAAGGGGCGGCCCTCCTCGCGAACGTGGGCCTGTTCGTGTCGCACGCCCAGCACCACAAGCACTCGTACTACGTGATCCGGAACTCGGAGCACCTCACCGGCTTCACCGACCGCGAGATCGAGCTCATCGCCCAGGTGGCGCGCTACCACCGCAAGAGCGCGCCCAAGGGCAAGCACGCCGAGTTCGCCCGCCTGAACGAGGACGACCAGCAGGTCGTGCGCACGCTGGCGGGCATCCTGCGGGTGGCGATCGCCCTCGATCGCACGCACTCGGGCCTCGTGGCGTCGGTGCGCCGGGCACGCCACGCGGACGAGGCCGGGGAAGCGGGTGGGGCCGTGGCGTTGGTCGTGACGCCGCAGGCCGGAGCCGACCTCTCGCTCGAGCTCTACACCGCCGACGAGAGCAAGGGCCTGCTCGAGGCCGTCCTCGCCCGCGAGGTGCGGTTCACGGTGTCGCGGTAGCGCCGCTCCCGGGGGGCGGTGCGCCGGCGGCCGGTGCACCTCGGGGGCCAGGACGGGTTCGGGGGTCGGCCGAGGCGTCGTCGCACGCCGCCAGCAGGGCGGGGATGAACAACTCGGGGTGGTTGACGCAACAGGTGTGGTCGCCGTCGATGGCGTGGACCGTGGCCCCCGGGATGGCGTCGGCCAGCTTGCGCTGACGGCGGGGCGGGACGACCTCGTCACGCTCGGTGAGCACCACCGACGTGGGCACGTCGACCTCGCCGATCCACTCGTGCGAGCTGAAGTGGCCCAGGGCCGAGCCCGCCTCGATGATCGCCCCAGCGTCACCGCGGGCGAACTCCTGGATGGCCCAGTCGCCGTAATGGCCTTCGCCGGTGCGCCCCTCGAGGAACCGGAGCGCGGCGCGGCGACGCCACGACGACGGTGTGTTGCGCACCACGGTGGACAGGCCGCCGAGCGCCCGGAACCACACGCGCTCGACGGGTCGCCCGCGGAAGTTGCGGGCCGTGGCGCACAGCACCAGGCCCCGCACGAGCCGGCGGTGGCGGTGCCAGAGCAGCTGCGCGATGGGCCCGCCCATCGAGTAGCCGACCGCGATGACCTGCTCTATGCCGAGGGCGGCGCAGGCCGCGGCCGCGTCGTCGGCGCAGTCGGCCAGGCGGAACCGGCCCTGCGGGCGGATGCCACGGCCATGGCCCCGGTGGTCGATGGCGAGCACCGAGTACCGCTCGGAGAGGGGCCCGTACTCGGGGAACCAGTTGAGGTCCGCGCTCGCGGTCCACCCGTGCAGGAGGAGCACCGTGGGTGCGCCGGGTGGTCCCGGCGCATGGCGGACGAACGTGGTGCCCCGCCCGGGGAGGTGCAGCGCTTTGCCCGGGATCAGGGGCGGGGCGGCCGGGGTGGGCGCCGGGGTGGGCGCCGGGTTGGGGGTGGGGGGCGAGGCGATGGCCGTGGTTCAGCCCTCGACGGCGACGATGGTGACGGTGAGCGTTCCGCCGGGAGCCTCGTAGCTGACCTCGTCGCCGGGGGCGCCGCCCATGAGGGCCTCACCGAGCGGTGACATGGGCGAGATGACCTCGACGTCGTCTCGGCGCTCCTCGATGGACCCGATGAGGAACTTCTCCTCCTCGTCGTCGCCCTCGTAGGTGACGGTCACCACCGAGCCGCCCTGCACCGTGTCGGTGGCCTGGTTGTCGTCGACGATCTCGGCGATCTCCATCAGCGCCGCCAGGTGCCGGATGCGGGCCTCGGTCTTGCCCTGCTCCTCTTTGGCGGCGTGGTAGTCGCCGTTCTCCTTGAGGTCGCCCATCTCGCGAGCGACTTCGATCTTCCGGGCGATGTCGATGCGCCACCGGGTGGTGAGATCGAGGTGCTCGGCCTCGAGGCGGTCGTAGGCCGCCTGTGAGAGATAGTGCGTCTGAGCCATCGCGAGAGGCTATCGAGGCGATATCGGGTTGACGTTTGGGCGGGGACGGCCGAGACTGACCCTCAATGCCACGCCGCCTCCACGCCGTAGTCATCATTCCGTAGCGCACACCGGCCCATCGCCTTGGGTCCCGGAGTGCGCTTTCGACCGTCCACCCTGGTGGGCGGTTTCCTCGTTTTCAGCGACGGTTTCAGCCCACAGGAGCAGTTCGACAGACCATGATCGGTTCGAGATGAGTCACACCATCGGCGTCATCGGCGGCGACGGCATCGGCCCCGAGGTCACCGCCGAGGCCCTCAAGGTCGTGCGCGCCGCCGGCGTCCCGCTCGACACGGTCGACTACGACCTGGGTGGGGCCCGCTACCTGCGTGACGGCGAGGTGCTGTCCGACTCGGTGGTCGACGAGTGGCGCGGCCTCGACGCGCTCCTGTTGGGCGCGGTCGGCTCGCCGGGCGTGCCGCCGGGCGTGATCGAACGCGGCCTGCTGTTGAAGATGCGCTTCGACCTCGACCTGTACGTCAACCTCCGCCCCTTCCTGTACCCCGAGCGTGACATCGACATGCTCGTCGTCCGCGAGAACACCGAGGGCACCTACGCCGGCGAGGGCGGCTTCCTGCGCAAGGGCACGCCCCACGAGATCGCCACCCAAGGGTCGGTGAACACCCGGATGGGTGTCGAGCGTTGCGTGCGCTACGCCTTCGCCCTGGCGGACAGCCGACCGGTCCGTCACCTCACCCTCGTGCACAAGACCAACGTGCTCACGTTCGCGGGCGACCTGTGGCAGCGCGCCTTCGACGAGGTCGCCACCGAGTTCCCCGACGTCGGGACCGCCTACCACCACGTCGACGCCGCCTGCATCTACTTCGTCGAGTCGCCCGAGCGCTACGACGTGATCGTCACCGACAACCTCTTCGGCGACATCCTCACCGACCTGGGTGGTGCCGTGTCGGGGGGCATCGGGTTCGCGGCGTCGGCCAACCTGAACCCCGACCGCACCGGGCCCTCCATGTTCGAGCCGGTGCACGGCTCGGCGCCCGACATCGCGGGCACGGGCACCGCCAACCCCACCGCGGCGGTGCTGTCCTCGGCGATGATGCTCGACTTCCTGGGCGAGGGCGATGCCGCCGCCCGCATCCGCAAGGCGTGCGCCGACCCCTCGGTGCTCGAAGGCTCAACCAGCGACATCGGCGACGCGATCGCAGAAAGGGTGTAAGGACCATGCCAATCGACAAGGTCGAGAAGATCTGGATGGACGGCGAGCTCGTCGCCTGGGACGACGCCAACGTGCACATCCTCACCCACACGCTGCACTACGGGTGCGGCGTGTTCGAGGGCATCCGCGCCTACGAGACGGCGCGTGGGGCGGCCGTCTTCCGCCTCCAGGACCACATCCAGCGCCTGTTCAACAGCGCCAAGATCTTCATGATCGACATGCCCTTCACCGCGTCCGAGCTGGTCGACGCCACCAAGGAGCTCGTCCGGGTGAACGCGCTCGACTCGTGCTACATCCGCCCCATCGTCTATCTGGGCTATGGCGAGATGGGCCTCAACCCGCTGCCCTGCCCGGTGAACGTGTCGATCGCCGCCTGGCCCTGGGGCACCTACCTCGGCGACGAGGGCCTGAAGAACGGTGTGCGCATGAAGGTCAGCTCGTGGAAGCGCCACGACCCAAACACCATGCCTCCGGCAGCCAAGGGCACCGGCATGTACATCAACTCGTCGATGGCCAAGGTCGAGGCGCTCAACGCGGGGTACGACGAGGCCATCCTCCTCTCGCCCAACGGGCACGTGAGCGAGTGCACCGGCGAGAACATCTTCATCGTCCGGGACGGCACGATCTACACGCCGCCGGTGTCGGCCGGCGCGCTCGAAGGCATCACCCAGGACTCGATCGACACCATCGCCACCGACCTGGGGATGGGCTACGAGGTGGAGCACCTGCTCCGGAGCGATCTGTACACGGCCGACGAGGCCTTCCTCTCGGGCACGGCGGCCGAGATCGTGCCGATCCGGTCGGTGGACGACCGCGACCTCGGCGAGCCGGGGCCGGTCACCCGACAGCTCCAGGAGAGCTACTTCGCCGCCGTGCGCGGCGAGGACGACCGCTACAAGGACTGGTTGGAGTATGTCAACGACTGAGGACGGGCCACTCGACAACGCAGCGGAGCCCGATGCGGGTGCTGAGGCTGCGCAGCGGAGCGGAGCAGCGGAGCCGACGGGGCCCGGATCCCGAAGGGGAGCCGAGGGACGAGGCGCGAGGCACGTGGAGATCTACGACACGACGCTGCGCGACGGGAGCCAGCTCGAGGGCATCTCGCTGACGGTGGACGACAAGCTGCGCATCGCCGAGCAGCTCGACTACCTGGGCGTCCACTACGTCGAAGGTGGTTGGCCGGGCGCCAACCCCAAGGACGACGAGTTCTTCCAGCGGGCCCCGGCCGAGCTCGACCTCGAATTCAGCACCCTCGTGGCCTTCGGCTCCACGCGCCGAGTGAAGGGCAAGGTGGACGACGACACCACCCTGGCCCACCTGGTGAAGGCCAACACCTCGGCGGTGTGCATCGTCGGCAAGTGCTGGGACTACCACGTCACCGAGGCGCTGCGCACCACGCTCGACGAGGGCGTGGCCATGGTGGCCGACTCGGTCGAGTTCCTGGTCGCGGCCGGCCTGCGTGTGTTCTTCGACGCCGAGCACTTCTTCGACGGGTACAAGCACAACGCCGAGTTCAGCCTCCGCGTCCTCGAAGCGGCGGCGGTGGCCGGCGCCGAGGCGGTGGTGCTGTGCGACACCAACGGCGGGTCGCTCCCCTTCGAGGTCGAGGCGATCGTGCGCGACGTGGTCGCCTACCTCGATTCGCCCGTCGGCGTGCACCTGCACGACGACACCGGCTGTGGGGTCGCCAACGCCCTGGCCGGCGTACGGGGCGGCGCCACGCAGGTGCAGGGCACCATCAACGGCTACGGCGAGCGCACGGGGAACTGCAACCTCAGCACGATCATCCCGAATCTGAGCCTCAAGATGGGCGTGGAGACGATCCCCGCCGACCGCCTCGAGCGGCTCACCGCGGTCTCGCACCACGTGGCCGAGCTCGTCAACATCACCCCGAACCCGCAGCAGGCCTATGTGGGATCGTCGGCGTTCGCCCACAAGGCGGGCCTGCACGTGAGCGCCATCGCCCGTCGCTCCGACGCCTACGAGCACGTCAGCCCCGAAGCGGTGGGCAACGGCACCCGGTTCGTGGTCTCCGAGCTCGCGGGCAAGTCGACTCTGGAGCTCAAGGCGAGGGAGATCGGCCTCGAGATCGGCGGCAAGGAGCTCGGAACCGTGGTCGAGCGGCTCAAGGCCCTCGAGCACGAGGGCTTCCACTTCGAGGCCGCCGACGGCTCGCTCGAGCTGTTGATGCGCGACGCGACCGGCTGGGTGCAGTCCTTCTTCGAGCTGGAGTCGTTCCGTGTCACCGTCGAGCACCGGGCGCCGAGCGACGGGAGCACCGGGCGGGCCGGCGCCGACATCGTCACCGAGGCCACGGTGAAGCTGAAGGTCGGCGACCAGCGGGTGATCGAGACCGCCGAGGGAAACGGGCCGGTCAACGCGCTCGACCAGGCGCTGCGCAAGGCCATCGGCCAGGCCCATCCGGGCCTCGACACCCTGCACCTCACCGACTACAAGGTGCGCGTCCTCGACACGGACAAGGGAACCGGCGCCGTCACCCGCGTGCTCATCGACTCGACCGACGGCGACCGCTCGTGGTCCACCATCGGCGTGTCCGAGAACGTGATCGAGGCGTCGTGGCAGGCCCTCGCCGACTCGGTGATCTTCGGGCTCCTGAAGTCGTCGTAGGCTGGCCGGCGATGGCAGCCCCCGAGTACGTCCCGAAGAGTGCCCGTCCCGGTGAGCGGGTGTACGAGTCGCCGCCGTGGCAACACGATCCCTGGGTGGCCCATCCGGCCGCGAACCTCACCCTCGGCCAGCCCCGCGGCACCTGGTTCGGCAACCAGGGGCCCGATCAGGGCTACGTGCTGCTGCTGGCCGAGCGCTTCTCGGACAAGCTGACCCTGCGGGAGGGCGAGGAGCGCGCCGACGTCCTGGCCGGCGTCATGGGTGTGGCGCTCAAGCGGGCCTCGCTGTTCGGGCGCGCCCCCGTCATCCACGACCTCACCCTGGCGTTCACCATCTGGGGATTCCTCGACGAGTCGCCCGACCCGGCCTTGGTCGATGTTCGACGCGAGCGGTTCAGGTCGGCGGCGCACCACTACGCCGAGTGCCGGGCCATCGTCGACACCGTTCCCGAGGCCACGCTGCGCCTCACGCCCACCCGGGCCGGCGAGGCCCACGCCGCCGACTGGCGGGGCCTGCTCGCCCTCGACGCCGCTTCCGCCTCCACCTGACGGCGACCAGCACGGCCTCCCGCCTTGTCGTTCCCGGACGGCCACGCCGCCACCGGCAGGAGTCCGCGCACTGCGGCGGACCGGGACAGTGTGCGTGTTGTTGCCTCCACCGGGTGTGCCGTGGAGGGGCGAGCCACAGCCCATCCACGCGTGGGATGCTGTGCGCATGATCGTCGATGCTGCCTTGTACCGCAACGGCGTCCGCGACCCCGAGCCGTTCGACGTCACCCGTGCCTTCCACACACCGCGTGACCCCACGACGTTCCTGTGGGTCGGTCTGTACGAGCCCACCGTGCAGGAATTCGATGCGGTCCGCCGCGAGTTCAACCTGCACCCGCTGGCGGTGGAAGACGCCATCAAGGCCCACCAACGACCCAAGCTCGAGCTGTTCGACGACAGCGGGTTCATGGTGTTGCGGACGGCGCGCTATGTCCAAGAGGAGGAGGTGGTCCACTTCGGCGAGATCCAGATCTTCGTGGGCCCGGGCTTCGTCGTGACCGTCCGCCACGGCAGGGCCAGCGAGCTGGCCGGCCTGCGCCAGCAGATCGAGGGTGACCGAGAGCTCCTCCTCTGCGGCCCGGCGGCGGTGCTGCACGCCATCGTCGACCACGTGGTGGACGACTACCAACCGGTGTTGTCGGGCATCGAGGACGACATCGGCGAGGTCGAGGACGAGGTCTTCTCGCCCACCGGTCACAACCCGGTGGAACGCATCTACAAGCTCAAGCGCGAGGTGCTCGGCATGATCAAGGCGGCGGCCCCGTTGCAGCAGCCCCTCGAGCGCCTGGCGGGCCTTCACGACATCCCTTACCTGCACGACGAGGTGGCCCACTACTTCCGCGACGTGCTCGACCACCTGCTCCGCGTGCTCGAGCAGGTGAACGGCTTCAACGACCTGCTCAGCAGCGTCCTCGAGGCCAACCTCACGAGGGTGAGCATCCGCCAGAACGAGGACATGAAGAAGATGGCGGCCTGGGCGGCGATCGGGGTGGTCCCCACGGCCCTCGCCGGCGTGTACGGGATGAACTTCCGCCACATGCCCGAGCTGGGGTGGCGGTTCGGCTACCCCATGTCCCTCCTCCTCATCGTGGTCATCTGTGCGTTGCTCTACCGCAACTTCAAGCGGGTGGGGTGGCTGTGACCGAGCACTCACGCGCCGGGCTCGAACGGGCGCGAGCCAGATGGTGGGCCACCGTCTCCACCGGCGACATCGACGGCTATCTCGCCCTGTTCGCGGACGACGCGGTCTGGGTGACCAGCGAGCTCGAGGAGATCAAGGGCATCGACGCCATACGGGCATGGCTCGCCCCGGTGTTCGCCCAGTTCGACTACGAGATCACCATCACGGTGGCCGACGTGCGGGTCGCCGGCAACCTCGGCATCGAACGGGCGCGGTTCCTGTCGCGCATGACCCCGAAGGACGCACCGTCGCTCGATGATGCGCCGCAGGCGGGCCGCTACCTCATGTACTGGCGATGGCACGACGACGTCGGCTGGCTGGTGCAGCGCTACGCCGACGTGACCGGCGTGGTCTGACCGCCCCCGCAGCGAGCCCGCCGAACCGGACCCGGCGGTGACCGATACCCTCGACGGGGTGACCCCGGCACCTCCACGCGTCCGCTTCGCGCCCGCGCCCACGGGGTCGCTGCACGTCGGCAGTGCCCGCTCGGCCCTGTTCAACTGGCTGTACGCGCGAGCCACCGGCGGCACGATGGTGTTGCGCATCGAGGACACCGACACCGAGCGGAACCGGCCCGAGCTCATCGACGGCATCCTCCGATCGCTCGAGTGGCTGGGCATCGACTGGGACGAGGGGCCGATCCACCAGTCCGGCCGCTTCGAGATGTACCGGGAGGCCGTCGCCACGCTGCTCTCCGACGGTTGCGCCTACCTGGTCGACGCTGCCGACGAGCCCGTGGACGGCAACGCGATGGCCGACGGCCTGGCCGTCCGCTTCCGCGTGCCCGACGAGGGCGCGATCGAGTTCAGCGACGTGATCCGCGGCGACGTCCGGTTCGAGAACGAGAACGTCGAGGACTTCGTGATCTGGCGGTCCAACGGCACGCCCACCTTCCTCATCGCCAATGCGGTCGACGACGTCGACCTCGCCATCTCCCACGTGATCCGCGGCGAGGACCTGCTCTCGTCCACGCCCAAGGTCCTCCATCTCCGCGAGGCGCTCGGCCATCCCGAAAGGCCGGTCTTCGCCCACCTGCCGCTGCTCGTGAACGAGCGTCGCCAGAAGCTCTCGAAGCGGCGCGACGACGTCGCTCTGTGGGACTACCGCGACAAGGGCTACCTGCCCGAGGCGATGGCCAACTACCTGGCGCTCCTCGGCTGGGGGCCGCCCGACGGGGTCGAGGTCCGGCCCATGGGCGAGATCGTCGAGCGGTTCCGCCTCGACGACGTCACCAGATCGCCGGCCTTCTTCGACGTGAAGAAGCTCGATCACGTGAACGGTGAATGGATCAGGCTGCTCGACGTGGACGACTTCGTGGCGCGGTGCGGGCCCGTTCTGGCGGCCGGGCCATGGAACGCCGACGACTTCGACGCCGAGTCGTTCCGGGCCATCGCCCCGCTGGTGCAGGAGCGGGTGGCGACCCTCGACGACGTGACGGGCTACGTCGACTGGCTGTTCCTCGATGCCCCCCCGATCGACGAGGCGTCGTGGCACAAGGCGATGGTGAAGGGGCCCGACGCCGCGGCGATCCTCGACGACGCGCTTCTCTCGTTTGCCTCGTTGGCCGATGCCGACTGGACGACCGATGCCCTGCACGCCGCCCTGCTCGCCGTGGGTGAAGCGCACGGGCTCAAGCTCGGCAAGGCCCAGGCGCCGATCCGTGTGGCGGTCACGGGCCGCACCGTGGGGCCGCCGCTGTTCGAGTCGCTCGCGCTGCTCGGCCGCGACCGCACCCTTCAGCGCCTGCAGGCGGCTCGCGCTCGCCTGTGATGCGCCAGCGCCTCCGCGGTGCGCCGCGCTGGCTCCGGGTCGGCCTGCGGGTGGTGGCGGTCGGGGCCGCGCTGGTGGGCCTCTACCTGGTGGTCACCTTCGCCCAGGTGTGGTGGACGGCTCGCCAGGACGACGCCGCCGAGGCCTCGGCCATCGTCGTCCTCGGCGCGGCCCAGTACGACGGCACGCCGTCGCCGGTGTTCGAGGCCCGTCTCGACCATGCCCTCGACCTGTACCGGGACGGACTGGCACCGGTGATCGTGGTCACCGGCGGCAATCAGCCCGGGGACCGTTTCACCGAGGCGACGGCGGGGGCGAACTACCTGCTCAGGAACGGTGTGCCCGACGAGGACATCCGTCGCGAGGTGGACGCTCACAATTCCTGGGAGTCGCTGGCGGCCACCAGCCGCATCCTCGAGAGCGAAGGAATCGACGAGGTGATCCTGGTGTCCGACCCCTATCACTCCTTCCGGGTCGGTCAGATCGCCAGCGACCTGGGGATGACCCCCCACCTCTCGCCGACGCGCACCGGGCCCACCGGCACGTTCAGCGAGTTCCGCTCGATGCTGCGCGAGACCGTGGCCGTGGCGGTGGGCCGTTTCGTCGGCTACCGGCGGCTGGTGAGCATCGACGACACCGTCGGTCGGGTCAGGGACGGTGTCGGCAGGGGATAGGCGTGTGCGTCCCGAGCCTCGGACCGGGTAGCCTGCACCTTCCCGTTCGGGGGTGGTGTAATCGGTAACACAGCTGGTTCTGGTCCAGTCGTTGGGGGTTCGAGTCCTCCCCCCCGAGCTTCACAACTGATCTGGCCCCATCGTCTAGTGGCCTAGGACACCACCCTCTCAAGGTGGCGACACGGGTTCGAATCCCGTTGGGGCTGCCACTCGCGATCCCTGCTACGGCAGGGATCGCGGCGATCCGGTTCGCAGCCGAGCTCGGCCAAGATCTCTGGGAGGTCGATCAGTCCTGCGTCGTCTCGAAGTGCATCGGCGAGACGGAGAAGAACCTTGCGGTTGCCTTCGTCGACTCCGAACGAGCAGGAGCGGCTCTCTTCTACGACGAAGCCGACCGTATCTTGGCAAGACGCACCGACCTGGGTGACGCCCACGACCGCTACACCAACCTGGAGACCGACTACCGGCTGCGGGCCGGTTTCGGTCAGCGGATCAGGCCGCGATCGATCCAGTGGGCGATGGTGCGGATGCGGCTGTAGGTGAGTCGGGTGCCGTAGTTCGCTCCTCGCGCTTCTTGGCCGCCGGCGTGGACGGCGAGGGCGTAGGGGCCGCGGGGGAGTGG
>JAYRVH010000088.1:0-29971 GCA_041918615.1 Acidimicrobiales bacterium | reverse complement strand
TGCGCAGATGCGGTCATAGTCGAGGTGGGTTCGCGGACCCCGCCCGCCCGACACACAACAAAGACAAGGGGGGGCGGGGCGCCCCCGCGGTGAAAAAAGAGTAGTGGGTGGTGAGGGGAGTCCGACACCCCGGGGGTAGGCCTTCCCGTACACGACCCGACTCCTATTTTACCGCAGGGGAGCCGCCGCCCGCCCTGGTTCTCGTGGTGGTTGCGCGCGCCCGGCGCGCGCTACCACCTCGACTATGACCGCATCAGCGCAGGACGACCTCGGCCGGGGACTCGGTGGTGCCGACGCCCTCGACGTCGACGGTCACCGTGTCGCCCTCGGCGAAGGTGTTGTCGAGCAGGGCGAGCGCCAGGCGGTCGCCGATCTCGCGCTGGATCACCCGCTTGAGCGGCCGGGCGCCGTAGGCGGGGTCGAAGCCCTCTGCCGCGAGCATCGCCTCGGCCTCGGGGGTGACCACCAGGGTGATCCGGCGGGCCTCGAGCCGGCGCCGCAGCACGTCGAGCTGGATGCGGACGATCTCGGTGAGGTCGTCCTGGGTGAGGGCCCGGAAGCGGATGATGTCGTCCACCCGGTTGATGAACTCGGGCTTGAAGAAGTCCCTCGGGTCGCCGGGAAGGTTCGAGGTCATCACCATCACCACGTTGGTGAAGTCGACCGTGCGGCCCTGGCCGTCGGTGAGGCGGCCGTCGTCGAGCACCTGCAACAGCACGTTGAACACGTCGGCGTGGGCCTTCTCGATCTCATCGAGCAGCACCACCGAGTAGGGCCGGCGGCGAACGATCTCGGTGAGCTGGCCGCCCTCGTCGTAGCCGACGTAGCCCGGGGGGGCACCGATGAGGCGGCTCACCGAGTGCTTCTCCTGGTACTCGCCCATGTCGATGCGGACCATGGCCCGCTCGTCGTCGAACAGGAAGTCGGCCAGCGACCGTGCCAGCTCGGTCTTGCCCACGCCGGTGGGGCCGAGGAACAGGAAGCTGCCGATGGGCCGGTTGGGGTCGGACAGCCCGGCCCGGCTGCGGCGGATGGCGTTGGCCACCGCGTTGACGGCGTCGTCCTGGCCGATCACCCGGGCGTGCAGCACGTCCTCGAGCCGCAGGAGCTTGGCCATCTCGCCCTCCATCAGCCGCGACACGGGCACCCCCGTCCACTTGCTGACGACCTCGGCGATGTCCTCCTCGTCGACCTCTTCCTTCAGCATCTTCTGGTCGGCCTGCAACTCGTCGAGGTGCTTGGTGGCGTCGTCCACCCGTCGCTCGAGCTCGGGGATCTGCCCGTAGCGGATCTCGGACGCCTTCTCGAGGTCGGGCTCGCGCTCGGACGCCTCGCGGCGGTCCTCGAGCTGCTCCTTCAGCTCACGGATCTGGCCGATGGCGTCCTTCTCGGCCTGCCAGTGCGCCTTCATGCCGGCGATCTTCTCGGTGAGGTTGGCGAGCTCCTCGTCCAGCGCGTCGAGGCGCTCCTTCGAGGCCTCGTCGGTCTCCTTGGCGAGGGCGACCCGCTCGATCTCGAGTTGGCGGATACGGCGCTCGACGACGTCGATCTCGGTGGGCATCGAGTCGATCTCGATGCGCAGCTTCGAGGCCGACTCGTCCATAAGGTCGATGGCCTTGTCGGGCATGAAGCGGCCGGTGAGGTAGCGGTCGGACAGCACGGACGCCGCCACCAGCGCCGCGTCCTGGATGCGGACGCCGTGGTGCACCTCGTAGCGCTCCTTGAGGCCGCGCAGGATGGCGATGGTGTCCTCGACCGACGGCTCGCCCACGAACACCTGCTGGAAGCGCCGCTCGAGGGCGGCGTCCTTCTCGATGTGCTTGCGGAACTCGTCGAGCGTCGTGGCCCCGATCATGCGCAGCTCACCCCGGGCCAGCATGGGCTTGATCATGTTGCCCGCGTCCATGGCGCCCTCGGCGGCGCCGGCGCCGACGATCGTGTGGAGCTCATCGATGAAGGTGACGACCTCGCCTTCGGCGTCGGTGATCTCTTTCAGCACGGCCTTGAGGCGGTCTTCGAACTCGCCGCGGTACTTGGCCCCGGCCACCATCGACGACAGGTCGAGGCTGATGAGGCGCTTGTTCTTGAGGCCCTCGGGCACGTCGCCCTCGACGATGCGACGGGCCAGGCCCTCGACGATGGCGGTCTTGCCCACCCCGGGCTCGCCGATGAGCACGGGGTTGTTCTTGGTGCGGCGCGACAGCACCTGGATGGTGCGGCGGATCTCGTCGTCACGGCCGATGACCGGGTCGAGCTTTCCCTCACGGGCGGCCTCGGTGAGGTCGCGCCCGTACTTCTCGAGTGCCTGGTACTGGCTCTCGGGGTTCTGGCTGGTGACCCGATGGCTGCCGCGCACGTCGCGCAGCGCGCCGAGCAGCTCTTCGCGCGAGACCCCGACCCGGTCGGCCAGGGCGAGCAGCAGGTGCTCGGTGGACAGGTACTCGTCGGTGAGCTCGGTGCGGGCCCGGTCGGCATCGTCCATGATCGCCGTGACGGCCTTGGACAGGCGGGACTCGCCACCGTAGGCACTCGGCAGCTTGGCGATGGCGTTCTCGGCGTCGTTGCGCAGCGACGGCGGCGCCTTGCCCACCTTCTGCAGGATGGGCAGCACCACGCCTTCGGACTGGCCGAGCAGGGCGACGAGCAGATGGTCGGGGGTGACCTCGGGATTGCTGTGCTGGCGTGCCGACTCGACGGCGGCGTTGAACGCCTCCTGGGTCTTCAGGGTCCAACGGTTCGGGTCAAGGGCCATGGGATGAGTCTAGCAGCTCCACCAGGAAAGTTGATGGTCTCATTGTCAACTTTGAAGCCCGCGTGTACCGGTAGCATCGCCCCCGGTGGAGTTCACGGTGCTGTCCCACGCAGGCCTGTCGGTGACGGCCAAGGGCACCACCCTCGTCACCGACCCGTGGCTGGTCGGCAGCACCTACTGGCGGGCCTGGTGGAACTACCCGCCCGTCGCGCCGGAACTCGTCGACTCGGTCCACCCCGACTTCGTGTACCTCACCCACAACCACTGGGACCACTTCCAGGGCGTCTCCCTGCGGCGCTTCCCGCTCGACACGCCGATCCTCGTCCCGCGCGGCCACCACCAGCGGATGCGCCGCGACCTCGTGGCCATGGGCTTCACCGACGTCCGCGAGCTCCGCCACGCGCGCACCGTCACCCTGGCACCGGGCTACACGATCACCTCGTACCACTCCGGACCGTTCCTCGACAGCATGCTCGTCATCGAGGCCGACGGCGTGACCGTCTTCAACGCCACCGACTCGAAGCCCATGGGCCTCCCCCTGCGCCAGGTCCTCGATCGCCACCCGCACATCGACTTCGTGCTCAAGAGCCACAGCTCGGCCAACTCGCGACTCTGCTACGAGGTCGTCGACGACCCGGGCATGCCGGTCGACGACGAGGCCCGTTACATCGCCGGCTTCGCCGACTTCGCCGTGCGGGTCGGCGCCGACCACGCCATCCCCTTCGCCTCGAACCACTGCTTCCTCCACAAGGACGTGTTCGCCTTCAACGACACGGTGAAGACCCCTCGCATGGTGCAGCAGCACTTCGAGGACCGGGCCATCACCTCCCCGCATCTCCAGATCATGGTGTCGGGCGACTCGTGGTCGAGCGACGACGGCTTCCACATCGCCGACCAGGACTGGTTCGACGACCGCCCCACCCACCTCGAGGCCTACCGCGCCTCGGTGCAGGACAAGCTCGACGCCTTCTACCGAACCGAGGCCGACACGGTGATCACCGTCGACGACCTCCGCGCGTACTTCGACCGGTTCGCGCGCGCCGTACCCTGGCCGGTCCGGCGCTGGTTCAAGGGCCACCCCATCGTGTACGTCCTCGCCGCCGGCGATCGCCGCTGGGTCTTCGAGGTCGACCTCTACCGCCGAAGCGTGCGCGAGCTCGACGAAGCCACCGACGAGCACCACCCCATCCAGATCCACACCGGCGCCTACGTCATGCTCCGATGCATGGACAGCGACCTCTTCTCGCACCTGGCCATCAGCAAGCGGGTGCGGTACCGGGTGACCGTCGCCAGCCGTCGGTACGTGCAGGCCCTCAACCTGGCCTTCAACCTCTACGAGTACGACTACCTGCCACTCCGCAAGGTCCTGACGGTCCGCCAACTGACCAACTGGGCGGTCCGCTGGCGCGAGCTGGCCCTCTACCTGCGCATCGCCGTCGACGTGGCCCGGGGGCGGGGCCTCGACCCGGCGCGCTACTGACAGGGGCGGGCTCGAACCACGCGGCCTCGAGCGATCCAGGATCAGCGGTACGAGCGGCGGCGGCGCTTGTACAACACGATGCTCTGCTTCACGGGAACCAGGTCGCGGCGGTACTCACGATGGGTCTGGGCCACCGCCGCGTGCCCCTCGGCCCTCGCGGCGGCGAGTTGTGAGCGCAGCTCGGCGAGCTGGGCCTCGAGGGCGAGGACCTGCCGCACCCCTTCCAGGTTCAGGCCTTCGGTGGTGAGGTCCTGGATGCGGCGGAGCTGGTCGATGTCGTCGTCCGAGTAGCGACGGCTCCCGCCACCGGTGCGGGCGGGGTCGACCAAACCCTTCCGCTCGTAGATGCGAAGGGTCTGCGGGTGGACGCCGGCCAGTTCGGCGGCCACCGATATGACGTAGACGGCCTTGGCGGACCGCTCCGGCTCGGCCGCCGCCACCTCAGGCCACCCCCAGGTGCGCCCGGGGCGACTCGGTGTTCGCCGCCGCGAGCGTCTCGATCGCCTTGCGCTCGCCGGCCGAGAGCTTGGCGGGCACCGCGACCTCGACGGTGACGAGCAGATCGCCGGTGCCCTTGGCGGTCCCGACCCCTCGGCCCTTCACCCGGAAGGTGCGGCCGTTGCGCGTGCCGGCGGGCATGCGGATCGTCACGGCAGCGCCGTCGAGCGTGGGCACCTTCACGTCGGCGCCGAGGGCGGCCTCGGCGAAGGTCACGGGCACCACGAGCGTGAGGTCCCGGCCGCTGCGACGGAAGAACGGGTGGGGACCCACGAGCACGACCACGTAGAGATCGCCGGCGGGGCCCTTGTTGCGGCCCTGCCCGCCCCGCCCCTTGAGCCGTATTCGCTGACGGTCGCTGACGCCGGCGGGAATGCGGATCTTCACCGCTCGAGCGCGGCGCTCGACACCGCTGCCCCGACACGCGGGGCACGGGTCCTCGACCACCGTGCCCCGCCCGGCGCAGTTCGGGCAGGCCTGGCTGAAGCTGAACAGCCCCTGGTTGTCGTCGAGCACCCCCCTGCCCCCACAGGTCGCACAGGTGGTGGGGGTGGTGCCGGGCCGGGCGCCCGAGCCGTGACAGGTCTGGCACGCGGCGTCACTCGTGAGGTTGACCGACGTGGTGACACCGCGGACGGCATCCTCGAAGGACAGGTGCAGCTCGGCCTCGAGGTCGGCACCGCGCTGCGGCCCGGGTCCGCGCGGGCCAGGACCGCCCCCCCGCCGCCCACCGCGGTTGAAGAGGCCGCCGAGCAGGTCGCCCAGGTTGCCGATGTCGCCCAGGTCGTCGGTGGAGAAGGTGGTGCCACCGGGACCGCCGAACCCGCCGCCCGGGCCGCCGAACCCGCCCGCCATCGGGCCGAGTCGGCGGACCTCGTCGTACTCCTTGCGCTTCTCGGCGTCACCCACCACGTCGTAGGCGGCCGACACCTCCTTGAACCGCTCTTCGGCTGCCGGGTCCTTGTTGGTGTCGGGGTGGTTCTCGCGCGCCAGCTTCCGGTAGGCCTTGGTGATGTCCTTCTGCGAGGCCTCGGCGTCCACGCCGAGCGTCTTGTAGTAGTCCTTCTCGAACCACTCGCGCTGCGCCGTCATCGCCGGCCCCGGTGGCCTGGTGTCGGACCGGTGACGCGCCGCGGGCGGAGCGCCGCCCGGCTGGGGGGCACCGCCCTCATCCCTTGACTTTCACCATGGCAGGACGAAGGACCCGGCCCTTCCAGGAGTAGCCGGTGCGCAGCACCTCGGCGACGATGGCGACGGCGACACCGTCGTCGGCGTCATCGGCCGCTTCGTGCATCACGGCATCGTGGAAGTTGGGGTCGAAGGCCTCGCCTTCGGGATGAAGGCGCTCGAGACCCTGCTTGGCCAGGGCATCGAGAAGCTGGCTCTGTACGGGGGCGACGTCGTCGGCGCCGTGCTGGAGGGCGGCGTCACACGCGTCGAGCACCGGGAGCAGCTCGCTGACCAGGCCCTGCGTGGCCCGCTCGGCATGGTCGGCCTGCTGCTGGGTGGCGCGCTTGCGGTAGTTCTCGAAGTCGGCCTGCACCCGGCGCAGGTCGTCGAGGTACTCGTCACGCTCACGTTCGAGCGCGACGAAGTCGTTCTGAACCAGCAGCGCGGCCTCTTCGAGGGCCTCGTCGCTGAGCCCCGAGGCGTCGGGGTCACCGGCCGCGTCGTCCCCGTCGTCCGCGTCGTCGAGGGACCGGTGGTCGGCCGGGTTGCCGCCCGGGCCGGTCGCACCGATGCGGTCACCCGGCGCACTGCCGGCGGCGGCAGGCGACCGTGCGGTGTCGCCCGACGGCCGTCGCCCCTGCACCGAGGGAGACTCGTCGGCGTAGGGGAGGTCGTCGAAGGGCCCCGGGCCAGCCTCGTCGTCCCCGGCGCCCTCTCCGTCGCCGGCGCCGTTCTTGTTGGCTTTGCTCACGTGTCCGGCTCCTGTTCGCTGCTCTCGTTCCCCGTCCGTGCTCGGTCGCGTCGGGCCGCTCGCGATGCGTTCGGGCCCGCCGGGCCGCTACCCCGGCCTCGGCTCACGCCGTCGTGGCGTCGTCGTCGTCCACGATCTCGGCGTCGACCACGTCGTCGTCGGCCGCGGCCGGATCGGCCGACCCACCGCTGTCGCCGGCGGCGGCCTGCTCGGCGGCGGCCTGCTCGTACAGCTGCTGGGCGAAGCCCTGACTGGCCGTCATCAGCACCTCGGTGGCGGTCTTGATGGCCTCGGTGTCGGTGCCGTCGAGGGCCACCTTCAGCTCGTCGAGCGCCGTGGCGACCTTGTCCTTTTCGTCGCCGGTGATCTTGTCGCCCTGCTCACGGAGCAGCTTGTCGGTCTGGTAGACGAGGCTGTCGGCGTTGTTGCGCACCTCGGCCTCTTCCTTCTTGCGCCGGTCCTCTTCTGCGTGCGCCTCGGCGTCCTTCACCATCGTTTCGATGGTGTCCTTGTCGAGCGACGACTGCCCGGTGATGGTCATCGACTGCTCCTTGGACGTGGCCCTGTCCTTGGCCGCCACGTGCACGATGCCGTTGGCGTCGATGTCGAAGGTGACCTCGATCTGGGGCACGCCACGCGGGGCGGGGGGCAGGTCGACCAGCTGGAACTTGCCGAGCGTCTTGTTGTACTGCGCCATCTCGCGCTCGCCCTGCAGCACGTGGATCTCGACCGACGGCTGCATGTCGTCAGCGGTCGTGAACACCTCGGTGCGCCGGGTGGGGATGGTGGTGTTGCGCTCGATGAGGCGGGTCATGACGCCGCCCTTGGTCTCGATGCCGAGCGACAGCGGCGTGACGTCGAGGAGCAGGATGTCCTTCACGTCGCCCTTGAGCACGCCCGCCTGGATGGCGGCGCCGACGGCGACCACCTCGTCGGGGTTGACGCCCTTGTTCGGCTCCTTGCCGGTGTAGCCCGACACGAGCTCGGCGACCGCCGGCATGCGGGTGGAGCCGCCGACCAGGATGACGTGGTCGATCTGGTCCTTGGACAGGCCGGCATCCTTGATGGCCTGGTCGAACGGGGTCTTCACCCGCTCGAGCAGATCGGCCGTGAGCTCCTGGAACTTGGCCCGGGTGAGCGAGTAGTCGAGGTGCAGCGGGCCAGCGTCGGTGGCGGTGACGAACGGCAGGTTGATCTGCGTCTGCTGCACCGAGGACAGCTCGATCTTGGCCTTCTCGGCGGCCTCCTTGAGGCGCTGGATGGCCATGTTGTCCTTCGACAGGTCGACCCCGTGGTCGTTCTTGAACGACTCGGTGAGCCAGTCGATGACGCGCTGGTCCCAGTCGTCGCCGCCCAGGTTGGTGTCGCCGTGGGTGGCCTTCACCTCGAACACGCCGTCGCCGATCTCGAGCACGGACACGTCGAAGGTGCCGCCGCCGAGGTCGAACACGAGGATGGTCTGCTCCTCGCCCTCCTTGTCGAGGCCGTAGGCGAGGGCCGCCGACGTTGGCTCGTTGATGATGCGCAGCACTTCGAGCCCGGCGACCTGGCCGGCCTCCTTGGTGGCCGTGCGCTGGGCGTCGTCGAAGTAGGCGGGGACGGTGACCACGGCCTGGGTGACCGTGTCGCCCAGGTAGGCCTCGGCGTCGGCCTTGAGCTTCTGGAGGATGCGCGCCGAGATCTCCTGGGCGGCGTAGTTCTTGCCGTCGATGTCGATCTTCCAGCTCGTGCCCATGTGGCGCTTCACCGAGCGGATGGTGCGATCGGGGTTGGTGATGGCCTGGCGCTTGGCGACCTCGCCGACGAGCACCTCGCCGTTCTTGGCGAAGGCGACCACCGACGGGGTGGTGCGCGAGCCTTCCGCGTTGGGGATGACGACCGGCTCGCCAGCCTCGAGGACACTGACGACCGAGTTGGTGGTTCCGAGGTCGATTCCGACGGCCTTGGGCATTGGGCTGACTCCTGATGTCTGGGGGTACTCGGGGTTTCGAGACTCTGTGTGCTGCACAGTCTACAAACCTGAGTGCCCCGTTATCAACTTCAGGAGCGGGAGAATTCTCCCGTCAGGGAACCTCGACCGAGCCCGCCTCACAGGACGGGCCGTCGGGACGCGTCACCCCTCGCTGGTCGGCCGGCGCCACCGTGCACGCCGACGGCGGGATGGTCGACAGGGCCTCGTCTCCCGGCAGGCGGGTCCGCGTCGGGCCGCCGTTGGCCGCCAGCGGCCCGAGCGCGAAGGGCGCCTGGCCGACCAGGTCGCCCGGCCCGGCGCCCAGCCGGCACCGGCCGACAGCGACCACGTTGTAGCCCGCCGAGGTGGCACCGCCGCCGACCGCGCACGAGCGGGCACCAGGCTTGCCGAGGCCGATCGCCGAGCCGAACGAGCCCAGCCCCTCGTCCTCGACGAAGAGGTTGGCTCCACGGTCGGCCCGGTTGTCGGCCACGGTCACGTGCGTGAGGTCGAGGTGGCCGCCGGCCCACACCCCACCACCCGAGCCCCGCACACGCTGGAGTCGCCCCGAGCCCGGCGGCACCGCGATCCGTCCGGGCACGCGGTTGCCCGTGACGGTCGAGTTGCGCAGGGTGACCGCCCCGTCGCTCCACAACCCGCCGCCCGCAGCGGGGAAGAGGAAGGGCGCAAAGACGTAGGGCAGCCCGACGGCACGGTTCGCGGCGACGGTCGAGCGGTCGACGGTGATCGGCCCCGATGACGCGAGCCCACCGCCCCAGAACGCGTCGTTCCCCTCGATCGTGGAGTCGACCGCCGTGACGGACGACGCGCTCCACACCCCACCTCCGGGCGTGTCGCCGGCGGCGTTGCCCTCGACCGTGGCGTGGTCGAGCACCACCGGGCCCTCGGCGCCGATGCCGCCGCCCTGGCCCCGATGGGGGCCCAGGGCATTCGTGCAGAGGAGGGGCCCCGTCCCGATGAAGCTGTAGCCGAAGCACGGATCGTCGACGTGCCCGCCCGTGATCGTCACCCCGACGACCGTGAGGGTGCCGGCACCCATGTCGAGCACCCGGGCCTGCCAGCAGCCGGGGTCGGCGATCGACTGGCGGATCGTCGACCCGTCGCCGGTCACCATGAGGTCGTCGGGCCCCAGGTGGTCGAGGTCGTCCAGCAGGTTGGCCCCGTCGCCGTCCTGGATCTCGCCGCACGGCTCGTCGAGCGTGTAGGTGGCGCCGGCGACCAGATCGATCGTGTCGGCACCCGGGGCCTCGTCGGCCTGGCGGACCGCCTCGCGCAGCGACAGCAACCCGTCGGCGGTGTCGACCACGTCTGCCGTGGTGGTCGGCTCGAGCGTGGCGGCAGCCGCCCGAGGCACGTGGCCGACCAGGGTCGCGGCCACCGCGACCGATACGACCACCAGGACCTTCACCATCGCACCGCTCGCACCCGCTTCGGCCCGCAATCGGCGCATGCGCACCTCCCCCATCTCCAGTGGGACGGGACGCTAGCCGCGCCCCGCTACGGTCGTCGGCCATGAGCACCCTCGTCCTGTTGCGCCACGGCCAGAGCACGTGGAACGCCGAGAACCTGTTCACCGGCTGGTACGACGCCGACCTCACCGACCTGGGGCTCGCCGAGGCCCGCCGGGGCGGCACGCTCCTGGCCGAGGCCGGCGTCCTGCCCGACGTCGTGCACACGTCGCTGCAGGTACGGGCCATCCGCACCGCCAACGAGGCCCTCGACGAGATGGGCCGGCTGTGGATCCCGGTGCGGCGCCACTGGCGGCTCAACGAGCGCCACTACGGCGATCTCCAGGGCCGCAACAAGAAGGAGACCGCCGACAAGTACGGCATCGACCAGGTGAAGGTGTGGCGCCGCTCCTACGCCACCCCCCCGCCGCCGCTCGAGCCCACCGACGAGCGCAGCGCCCACCACGACCCGCGCTACCGCGGCCTCGCCCCCGACGTCATCCCCGGCTCGGAATGCCTGAAGGACGTGGTCGAGCGGATGCTGCCCTACTGGTACGACGCCGTCGTCCCCGACCTGCGTGCCGGCCGGGTCACGCTGCTGGCGGCCCACGGCAACTCGCTGCGGGCCCTGGTGAAGCACCTCGACGGCATCTCGGACGACGACATCACCGAGCTGAACATCCCCACCGGCATGCCCCTCGTCTTCGAGCTGGGCGACGACCTGCGGCCGCTCGATGCCAGGCCCCTCACCGAGCGATACCTCGACCCGGAGGCCGCCGCCGCGGCCGCGGAGGCGGTGGCCAGGCAGGCCGGCTGAAGGCGGGCCCGGCCGGGCCGAACGAAGCTCGATGACGGTGCGAAGCCGGTCACTCGTCGCGTAGGAGGCGGTGGGTTCGAGCCGATTGACAAGTTGCGACGCCGCGGTGATCGAGGCGAGGGTCGAGGGTCGCCAGCGTCGGCTGTGTAGCCTTCTACGATCCGCGAGCACTGAGGGAGGGTGTTGGCCGGCGGCTTGGTGGGACTGCTCGATGACGTGGCGGCGCTGGCCAAGCTGGCCGCCGCATCCGTCGACGACGTCGGGGCCGCCGCGGGCAAGGCGAGCATGAAGGCCGCCGGGGTCGTGGTGGACGACGCCGCCGTTACCCCGAACTACGTGCAGGGCCTCGCGGCGTCGCGCGAGCTGCCGATCATCCGCAAGATCGCCATCGGCTCGGTGCGCAACAAGCTGCTCTTCATCCTCCCCGCGGCACTTCTCCTGAGTGAGATCGCCCCCGCGCTGGTGGAGATCATCTTGATGAGCGGGGGTGCCTTCCTCTGCTACGAGGGCGCGCACAAGGTGATCCACGCCCTGAAGCACGACGACCATGCCCACGACGTCCCTGCCCCGATGCAGGGACCCGAGGCCGAACGGTCGACGATCTCGGGGGCCATCCGCACCGACTTCATCCTGTCCGCCGAGATCATGGTGATCTCGCTGAAGGAGGTCATCGACGAACCCCTCTTCGCCCGGGCGGTCATCCTCGTCGTCGTCGGCCTGCTGATCACGGTGGCGGTGTACGGCGTCGTGGCCCTCATCGTGAAGATGGACGACGTCGGGCTGGCCCTCACCCAGCGGGACTCACCCTCGTCGCAGCGCGCCGGGCGGCTCCTGGTGCGAGGCATGCCCACGCTCTTGAGCGTGCTGTCCGTCGTGGGCACGGGGGCCATGTTGTGGGTGGGCGGCCACATCATCCTGGCGGGCACCGACGAACTGGGCTGGCACGGGCCCTACGACGTGGTTCACGACCTCGAGCACACCGTGCACGACACCGGCGCTCTCAGCGGCGTGCTCGAGTGGCTGATCAACACCGCCGCCTCGGCGACGGTGGGCTTCGCGGTCGGCGCCGTCCTGGTGGCGGTGATCTCGGTCCTCCCGAAGCGCAAGGCCAAGGCCGCCACCGGGACCGAGCCGGCGCCCGAGGCCCCGACCGCCCACTGAGGCGCCTCACCAGCCGGTACGGAAGACGGCCTGGACCGCCAGCGCCACCGCCGCCTGCGCCCCGAGCCACCATCGCAGCGACGCCGGCCCCCACCGCTGGCCCGCGACCGCACCCGCAGCCAGCAGCCACACCGTGAAGGGCAGCCAGATCCGCTCGACCTCACCCTTCGACAGGCCCACGAGCGCCGCCATCGCCACCGCCGCGAGTGCACCGCCGACCACCCGCCAGACCCGCCGGTCGCGCAGCGCCAGCAGGCCCACGACGACCGCCGGCCCCGTGGCCAGCGCCAGAGCGGCCGCGTTGGAGACGAGCGAGAAGACGTAGGGACGGTTGCGCTGGACGCTCGCGGCCACCTCCCGGCGGGTGGCCGCGAACGCGTCGAGATGGTCGAAGCCGGCGAGGGTGAAGCCCCCCACGACGGTGCCGGCAGCCGCCACGGCGACGACCAGCACCCGTGGCCGGGCTGCCGCGCGGTGAGGTGGCATCTGACGTGTGGTGCCGAGAGGTGCTGCTGGAAAGGACGCTCACATGCCACCTCCCTGTCCCCGAGAGTTCCGTGAGGACGTGGCCCGCCCTTACCGCGCCAACCTCGCCGCGCCGGCGCCCGCCTCCCGGGCCTTCAACGTGGCCAGTGGCAGCCCCCACACCGTCGGCGAGATGGCCTGCGCCCTCGCCGTCGCGTTCGGCGCCGGCGCGCCCGCCCCCGAGGTCGTGGGCAGCTACCGCCTCGGCGACGTGCGCCACGTGGTGGCCTCCCCCGTGCGGGCCGCGGCCGAGCTCGGCTACCGCGCCGCCATCAGCTTCGACGATGGCATGCGGGAATTCGCGGCGGCACCCCTGCGCTGAGGAAGCGTCACGGCCCCTCCATGGATCGAGGCCCCTGAGACGGATCGACCGCGCCGGCAGCGCGCGACAGCCGGGTGGGGACATCGCGCACCTGCACCGCCCACCCGTGGAATCGCACCACCGCCCGCGGTGCCGCGAGCACGTTCATGCTCCCATCAGGCGGCGGCGGGGAGGCGCACGCCGCGCCGCCGAACCGCGGCCGGGCACCACGAACAGCTCCTATGCGACCAGGTTGATCACCACGCAGGTCACACCCGAGCGCACCTGGTCGGCGCGCGCCCGATGGTGATGAGCACGTAGCTGTTGTCAGCCGGCCTCGGGCAGGTGGACGTCGCTACCCATGCGCATCTGGCGGATGCCCTTCACCCGGCCGAAGCCGGCGATGCGCCGGGTGCCGAGCTCGGCGACCTCGACCCAGCCCGGGGCGAGGAGCGCCACGTTGGGATCGGCAAGGATCTGCGTGGGGCGGGCCAGGTCGCTGAGTCGGGCCGCGAGGTTCACGGGGCGACCGATGTAGTCGTCGCCCTCGAACAGCAGGCACGAGCCGGTGGCGATGCCGGCCCGCACGGCGAGCGGCGAGTCGGCGAGACGTGCCATCAGCTCGGCGACCGCGGCCACCATCGGGCCGGCATCGGTGCTCACGAGCATGACGCCGTCACCCAGCCACTTCGCGATCCGGACGCCGCGACGCGCCGCGAGCTGGCGCACCGCGGCCCGAAAGTCGCCCAGCAGGTCGACCGCCTCGTTGGCGCCCTCGCGTTCGGTGAAGGCCGTGAAGCCGCAGAGGTCGAGGAACGCGAACGTGCGGTGCACCGCCTGTGGGCCGGTGGAGAGCGGCAGGAACTCGGGGAGCTCCATCCCTGATCCGGCCGACCCGGCGGACCCGGGTTGCCCCTGCGAGGGGGCGGGCATCTGCGTGACTTTGCTCATCTGCTAACTGAAGGTAGCAGCACGAGGCGTCGAGAATGCGGCCATTTCGTAAACAGTTCGTAACATTCGACGTGGGCTCCTGCACCGTCGGCAATGCGTCGCCATCCCCATCGGCAGGTACCCGCCGCGCCCTGAACCTCCCGCCGTCGCTGCCCCTTTCCGGGCGGTCCCCCCCTCGGACGCGCCGCCTCGGACGCGCCGCCTCCACACGCGTGCGGGGACGGGCCCAGCGGCCCACCCCCGCCTACGAACTGGCCTGCGGACTGCCGTCAATCGGCCTCGGACGGCACCCTCAGACGGCGTCGGCGCCACGCTCGCCGGTGCGGATGCGGACGAGCTCGCCGACCTCGGTGACCCACACCTTGCCGTCGCCGATCTCGCCGGTGGCCGCACTGGCCACGAGCGCGTCGACCACCCTGGCGGCGTCCTCGTCGTCGATGATGACCTCGAGCTTCACCTTGGGGATGAAGTCGATCTTGTACTCCGAGCCCCGGTAGGTCTCGGAGTGGCCGCCCTGGCGGCCGAACCCCCGGACCTCGGTGACGGTTATCCCCACGACGCCGGCGCCCTTGAGGGCCGCCTTCACGTCGTCGAGCTTGAACGGCTTGATGACCGCGGTGACGAGCTTCATGTCGGGGCTTCCTCTTTCGTGAAACGTGCGAGTCGGGGTTCGGCCATCAGATGCGCTCCATCGTCTGCTGCCCGGCGTGGTACGCCGTCTCGGAGTGCTCCCGGAGATCGAGGCCGGTGGCCTCGGTCTCTTCGCTCACCCGGATGCCGATGGTGGCCTTGAGCACCTTGAACAAGATGAAGGTGACCGTGAACGAGAACACGATGACGACTCCGTTCGCCAGCGCCTGCTCACCGAGCAGGCCGAGGCCACCACCGTAGAACAGGCCCTCCCGGAACTCGCCGCCGAAGAACTCGGGATCGGCGAACAGCCCGATGAGCAGCGAGCCGACCAGCCCGCCCACGAAGTGGACCCCCACCACGTCGAGGGCGTCGTCGTAGCCCAGCTTGAACTTCACGCCCACAGCGAGGCTGCACACCACCCCGGCGATGAGGCCGATGAAGATGGGCGACATGCCGGCGACGAAGCCAGCGCCGGGAGTGATGGCCACGAGCCCGGCCACGATGCCCGAGGCCACCCCGAGGTTGGTGAAGTGGCCGTCGCGCACCCGCTCGACGGCGCCCCACGCCAGGCCCGCAGCCGCGGCAGCGAGGAACGTGTTCATGAACGCCTGGATGGCGATGCCGTTGGCGGCGAGGGCCGAGCCGGCGTTGAAGCCGAACCAACCGAACCACAAGATGCCGGTGCCCAACATGACGAGCGGCATCGAGTGGGGCGGGTGCCCCTCACCCGGCCAGCCCTTGCGCTTGCCGAGCACCAGGATCCCGGCCAGCGCCGCGATGCCGGCGTTCACGTGGATGACCGTGCCTCCGGCGAAGTCGAGCGACCCGCGTTCGCCGATCCAACCGCTCAGGCCGTCGCCGAACACGCCGCCGTAGACCCAGAACGAGACGGGGCAGTAGACGAACAGGATCCACAGGGGCACGAAGACGGCCCAGGCCGAGAACTTCATGCGATCGGCCACGGCCCCCGAGATGAGGGCGGGGGTGATGACCGCGAACATGCCGAGGAAGATCACCGCCAACAAGGTCGACGCGGTCGCGGGGTCGGTGATCTTCAGGTCGCTGAGGAAGAACCAGTCGAAGTTGCCGATCACCGACCCCCGCCCGCTGTAGGCGAGCGAGAAGCCGGCGATCACCCACACGATCGGCACGATCAGCAGGCACCAGAAGTTCATCATCAACATGTTCAGGACGTTCCGGCTGCGCACCATCCCGCCGTAGAAGAGGGCAAGGCCGGGGGTCATGAACAGGACGAGCGCAGCCGACACGAGCACCCACGCGACGTTTCCGGAGTCCATCAGGACGCTCCCCTCGGGTGCCGCGCCGAAGATGCCTGGATCATGTCGTTGCCTCCGTCTCGTGAACGGACGAGAAACTAGGACCCCTTTGTTTCACGATTGTTTCGTGAGGGTGAATGCCGCCGGCATCTTTCCGGTCCGCGGCCACGCGGAACGGGTGCGGGCCCGAAGGCCCGCACCCGTCCGTATCCCCGATGACCGCTGGGGGGAGCGGTCGACCGGTGGAGCTAGATGTTCAGCTCCGTTCCCGCCGGGTCGGCGACCTGGCGGCCTTCGAGCTCGGGAAGGTGCGATCCCATGAACTCGGGGTACGCCAGCACGCCCATCTCGCCGAGGTCGAGGCCTTCGATCTCGTGCTCGGGAAGCGAGCGGATGCCGCCCTTCATGATCTTGTTCTGGATCTTGAAGAACCCGTAGGCGAACCCGAAGATCACCGTGCAGATCACGAGGGCACCGATGGCCTGCGCGGCGAGCTGGTCGATGTTGTCCAGCCCGTAGAGGATGCCCTGCACGCCGCCGTCGCCGTTGGTGGTGGTGAGGTTCCACCCGGCGCCGCGGCTGCCGTCGGAGAAGATGCCCACGGCCAGGACGCCGAAGATGCCGCACACACCGTGCACCGAGACGGCGCCCACGGGGTCGTCGAGACCACGGCGCTCGACGAACGCAATGGATTCGATGACGAGGACGCCGGCGATCACGCCGATGATGGCGGCGTGCCACGGCTGCACGAAGTAGCACGGCGCGGTGATGGCCACCAGGCCGGCGAGCATGCCGTTCGCCATCATGCCCGGGTCGGGCTTGCCCGACCGCTTCATGATCCAGAACATCGCCGCGGTGGCGCCGAAAGCAGCGGCGAGGGCGGTGTTCAGGGCGACGATGGCCAGAGCCGCATCGGTGGCGGCGAAGGTCGAGGCGGCGTTGAAGCCGAACCAGCCGAACAGCAGGATGAACGTGCCGAGCATGGCCATGGGGATGTGATGGCCCGGCATGGGGTTGGGCGAGCCGTCGTCGTTGAACCGTCCGATGCGGGGCCCGAGCACCAGGGCACCGGCGAGGCCGGCCACCCCACCGACGGCGTGCACCACACCGGAGCCGGCGAAGTCCACGTAGCCGAAGCCGAGGTCGACGTTGTTGCCGAGCTGGCTGAGCCAGCCGCCGCCCCAGGTCCACGCCCCGAACAGCGGGTAGTAGAAGGCGCCGCAGAACAGGGCCCAGCCGACGAACGCGTTCCACTTCCACCGCTCGGCCATGGCCCCCGTGGGGATCGTGGCCACGGTGTCCATGAAGGCCACCATGTAGAGGAAGAAGGCGGCGACCGCCGCGGTGTTGGCCGTGTCGCCTTGCAGGGCGAAGCCGCCCTTCCACAAGATGCCCCAGTCGCCGAACTTGACCAGCGCGTCGCCCACTGCGGTGGTGTACCCGAAGTCGTAGCCCGGGAGCACGTAGGTGAAGCCACCGAACATGAGGCCGTAGCCCACGAGGAAGAAGGCGACGAAGCCCAGGCCGAAGACGGCGAAGTTCGTCGAGATCACGTGAGCGGCGTGCTTGGCCCGGCAGAAGCCGGTCTCGACCAGCGCGAAGCCGGCCTGCATGAAGATGACCAGGATCGCGCCGATGACGATCCAGAGGATGTTCATCTCGGTGCCGACATCGGCTACCGCTTTCAGCGGGTCGATGTCCTGCGCCGAGGCTGTCCCCGTGAGCGCGAGGAGCACCACGCCGACGAGTCCGGTACCGAGGAGTAGACGCTTACGCATCGAGCTCACCCCGCATCCGGCGGGGGGAGCTCTGTCCCAGGGATATCCGCATTGTCGTGTCCTTTCGTGAGCAGAGGTTCTGCTGACGACCGCAAGCTACGGAGGCTCGATTTCACGTCCGTGCCCAGTCCATGACCGCTGTCATACGGATTGCTGACAGGAATCTGACGGGCGCCGCGCGCGGCGCACGGCGGGTCAGAGGGCGTCGGCGCCCCGCTCAGCCGTCCGGACGCGGACCACGACGTCGAGCTCGGTGACCCACACCTTCCCGTCGCCGATCTTGCCCGTACGGGCCGCCGTGAGGAGCGTTTCGACGACGGCGTCGAGGTCGTCCTCGCCCACCACGACCTCGATCTTCGACTTGGGGATGAAGTCCACCGTGTACTCCACGCCGCGGTACACCTCGGTGTGGCCACCCTGACGGCCGAACCCCTTGACGTCGGTGACGGTCACCCCTCGGACCCCGAGCTCCTTGAGCGCGTCCTTGGTGTCCTCGAGCATGTACGGCTTGATGATCGCCGTGACCAGGCGAATCATCAGAGGTCGGCGCTCATCGGGGGCAGGGAATCATCGGGGGCCGCCGTTCGAGGCGCTGGCGCGGCTCGCCCGCTCGAGCAGGTAGCCCCGCGACCGCACCGTCTGGATGGTGAGGCCGAGCGGGGCCAACCGGCGGCGGAGGCGCAACACGTGCACGTCGAGGGCGTTGCGGCCCGGCGCACCCGAAGGCCACCCGGCCCGTGCGAGGGCGTCACGGCTGACGACGGCGCCGTAGCGGTCGAGCAACGCCGTCGTGAGGCGGGCCTCGACCGGGGGCAGGCTCACCCAGCGGTCGTCGAGGCGGACCACCCCGTCGTCGTCGATCACCGCGCGCCCGGCCGACCCGGACCGGACGCGCCGCTCGAGGCCGTCGACCCGTGCCCGCAGGTCGACCTCGTCGGCCGGCACCCGGATCCAGTCCTCCATGGCGCTGTCGACCACAGGCGGGGCGGCGTCGTCCTCGACGAGGAGGAGCCGGGGGCGGTCCTCGTCGCGCAGGTCGGCGAGGCGCTGCTGCTCACCCGGCCAGCGCACGAGGACGACGTCGGTCTTCAGCATGCGCCCGACGGTAGGACCGGTGTGTGTCACGAGTGTTTCGCCGGAATGAACACGTGTTCTCGGCGCTTCGGCTGGGCCTCGTCGCGATCGTCATGGCCTCCCCGTCCCTCGTCGGCCGCACCGCCGCGGGCCGTGCCCCTTGAAGATGAACGCTCCGTGAACCGGGCGCCCGAACGGTTGCCTGGCCGCATGGGCATCGCTTGACTCCACCCATGGCGATACCCACGATCGAGGGAACGGACAGCAAGGGGGGCAAGCCCTTCCGGCGGTCGTGGAGCGAATCGGACCGCTTCATGCCCCGCACGTTCGTGCGGCCGGCGCAGCGCTTCCTCGACCAGGAGACCGCCGGCGGCATCGTGATGTTGGTGGCTGCGATCATCGCGATCGTCTGGGCCAACTCGCCGTTCGCCGACAGCTACGAGGACCTGTGGAACGCCAAGGTCGTGATCCAGGTCGGGGGCCTGATCGACCTCTCGGACCTGCACCTGCGCGAGTGGGTGAACGACGGCCTCATGACCTTCTTCTTCTTCGTGGCCGCCCTGGAGATGAAGCGCGAGATGGTGACGGGTGCCCTGAGCGACCGGAAGGCGGCCGCGCTTCCCGCCGTGGCGGCACTCGGCGGCATGTTGGTGCCGGCGCTCGTCTACACCCTGTTCAACGCCGGGGGCGTGGGCTCCGGGGGGTTCGGCATCCCCATGGCCACCGACATCGCCTTCGCCGTGGGGGTCGTCACCCTGCTCGGCAACCGCGTTCCCGTGGGTGCACGCCTGTTCCTGCTCACCCTCGCCATCGTCGACGACATCGGCGGCATCATCGTGATCGCCGTCTTCTATGCGGACGGCCTCGCCCTCGGCTGGTTCGCCGCCGCGGTGGCCGGCGTGGCGCTGTCCTACGTGATGAGCCGGGCGGACGTCCGCTGGATCGTGCCCTACGCCGTGGTCGGCGTGTTCGTGTGGCTGGCCCTGCTGCAGTCGGGCGTCCACTCGACCATCGCCGGCGTGGCCCTCGGGCTCATCACCCCGGCATGGCCCTACCGGTCGCCCCGGCGCTTCGCCCCCGTCGCCCGGCGGATGGTGGACGACATCGAGCGCTCGTACTACAGCGTCGCCCTCACGACCGTGGAGGTGGAACGCACCGAGTCCGCCCTCGAGGACATGGTGCGCCTCGCCCACGAGACGACCTCGCCCCTCGAGCGCCTCGAGCGCCGCCTGGCCCCGTGGGCCGCGTACGTGATCGTGCCGATCTTCGCCCTGGCCAACGCCGGCGTGGTGCTCAGTGCGGACAGCCTCGCTGCCGCCGCCACCAGCAGCGTCGGCCTCGGCGTGTTCTTCGGTCTCGTCGTCGGCAAGACCATCGGCGTCAGCACGTTCACCTGGCTCGCCGTGCGCCTCGGCATCGGCAGGCTGCCCGTCGGCACCACCTGGGGCCATGTGGTCGGCTTGGCCACCACCGCCGGCGTGGGGTTCACCGTCGCCCTGTTCGTCACGAGCCTGTCGTTCGACTCGACGGTGCTCACGAGCGACGCCAAGATCGCCATCCTCGCCGGCAGCCTGGTGTCCGGCACACTCGGCTACCTGCTCTTGCGCTCGGCGTCGGCACGAGCCGCGGCAGCGGCCACCTGAAGCCTCCACCTGAAATTCCGTGGTGTCAGTACCCCCGGCTAGCGTCTGGGGCGCCATGAAGCGCCTCCCGATCAAGCCGTCCACCGCTGTCGTCCTCCTCGGCGTCGCGATCGCCGCGTTCACCGTCGGCTCCGGCGTGGTGCCCGTCTTGACGCAGTGGCACGACGAGTCACCGGTGAGTCGCGAGGTGTTCGTCAACATCCCCGACGCGCTGATCGTCACCTTCTACACGCTCATCCCGGTGATGCTCGTGTACGGGGCCGTGCTGTTCAGCCAGCGCGTGCGCAACTGGCAGCGGGGGGCGCCCGACAACCGGGCCACCACCACCGGGAACGTGGCCCGACGCCTCAAGGACTTCCGGGCCGGCGTCTACATGCAGACGCTGCTGCGCGACCCGGCGGCCGGGGTCATGCACTCGCTCATCTACTTCGGCTTCCTCGTGCTCATGGCCGTCACCGCGGTGCTCGAGATCGACCATCAGATGCCCGAGAGCGCCAAGTTCCTGCACGGCACCACCTATCAGGCCTACATCGCGGTGGGCGACGCCGCCGGCGTGGTGTTCCTCGTCGGCATCGTCTGGGCCATCGTGCGGCGATACGTGGTGCGCCCGTACCGCATCCGCATCAAGTCCAAGCCCGAGCACGCGGTGATCCTGGGCATCTTCTTCGTGATCGGCCTCACCGGCTTCACCACCGAGATGTTCCGCCTCGCCCTCGAGGACCGCCCGAGCTTCGAGCAGTGGGCCTTCATCGGCTACCCGCTGTCGTCGCTGGTCGACGGCTTCGACAACCTGGGCGCCGCCCACCAGATCAGCTGGATGGTCCACGTGGTGGCGTTCGTCGCCTTCCTGGCGATCCTGCCCACCACCATGTTGCGCCACGCGCTCACGGCGCCGCTCAACATGTACCTGCGTGACCGCGACCGCCCCAAGGGCGCCATGAAGGCCATGCCCAACCTCATGGAGACCGAGCTCGAGAGCTTCGGTGCGTCGGTGGTCGAGGACTTCACCTGGAAGCAGCTGCTCGACACCGACTCGTGCACCATGTGCGGCCGCTGCACCTCGGTGTGCCCGGCCCACGCCACCGGCAAGCCGCTCGACCCGCGCGAGATCGTGCTCAAGACCGGCGAGGTGATGGCCGCCACCGGCACGCCACCGGTGTCGCCGCCCCTCGGCGTCGACGCCGAGATCACCATCGGCGCCAACTCGATGTTCGAGCGGGTCACCCCCGAGGAGATCTGGGCGTGTACCTCGTGCAAGGCCTGTGACGAGATCTGCCCGGTCAACATCGAGATCCTCGACAAGATCCTCGACATGCGGCGCTACCTGTCGCTCATGGAGTCCAACTTCCCCACCGAGCTGGGCAACGCCTACCGGTCGATGGAGAACTCTTCGAACCCGTGGGGCATGGCCCAGGGCGAGCGGGCCGACTGGGCCAAGGACCTCGACGGCGTCGCGGTGGTCGAGCCGTCCGACCCGTTCGACCACGAGTACCTCTACTGGGTGGGCTGCGCCGGGTCGTTCGACGACAAGAACAAGAAGGTCACCCAGGCCATGTCGAAGCTCATGGCGCGCGCCGGCATCGACTTCGCCATCCTCGGCCCGTCCGAGCTGTGCACGGGCGACCCCGCCCGCCGCTCGGGCAACGAGTACATCTTCCAGATGCTGGCGATGCAGAACATCGAGACCCTCAACGGCATGGGGGTGCGCAAGATCGTCACGCAGTGCCCGCACTGCTTCAACACCCTGATGAACGAGTACCCGCAGCTCGGGGGCAACTACGAGGTGGTTCACCACAGCCAGTTCCTCGAGTGGCTCGTCGACCAGGGCAAGCTCGACCTGTCCGAGGCCCGCCTCGACGAGCGCCTCGTCTACCACGACTCGTGCTACCTGGGCCGCCACAACGACGTCTACCTGGCGCCCCGCAAGGTGGTCGGGATGCTCGGCGGGGTCGAGGTCGTCGAGGCGCCCCGCAACGGCACCAAGGGCATGTGCTGCGGCGCCGGCGGCGCCCGCATGTGGATGGAAGAGACCACGGGCAAGCAGGTGAACGTCGAGCGTTCGCAGGAACTGCTCGCCACCGGCGCCTCGCGGGTCGCCACCGCGTGCCCCTTCTGCTACATCATGATCGACGACGGAGTGAAGGGCGAGGGCGTGGACGACGACGAGGTGAAGGTGGCCGACATCGCGATGCACGTGCTCGAGGCCCTCGAGAACGCCGAGGCGTCGGCGGTCGCCGAGCCCGTCGACATCTGACAGTCTCCCCCGCGGCCGCGGCGCCGGCCTGACAGAGAGACAGGGACCGCCCCGTCCCGACTCGGCGCATCGAGTCCCCGGTCAGCGCACCCGATGCGCCGGCTTCGTCAGGGAGGCCCGGCGCACGCCGCTGCGAACCGGCCGGCGGCCTCGCAGAGGCTCGGGTAGAAGGCGTCGTCGGCCTCGCCGCTGCGGTCGAGCCGGAACACGCTGACCCAACCGTCGAACCACTCGAAGCAGAACGGCGGTCGGGTGGCCGCCAGCCACGCCACGAACTCGGCGTGCAGCACCCGGTCGACGAGCGCCCGGTCGACGCCTCGCGGCACCCGGGCCCGGTAGGGCCGGCCCACACCAGCCAGATCAGCCTTCTGGTACTCACCCGGCCGGAAGGGCACGTCGGACATCCGATGGCCACCGTAGGCGTGGAGGTCACCGTGGGTGGGGCCCTGGATCTCGACCGTCGGGAGGAGGCCCAGTCTTGGTGCCGGGGCCCGCACCACGTCGAACACGTCGTGGTGCACCTCCTTGTCCCATATCTCGACCCGCGCGATCGTCCCGTCGATTCCCCCCGGCAGCACGCCCGTTCCTCCCCACCAGCGCCAGCCGTAGTCCGACGCCCGCTTCTGCAACTGGTGCGCGTCGGCCACCTGGCACGACCGGGGCAGGAGCTCGTCGACGATGCCGACGACGGGCGTGGCCAATCGGTTCGCCTCGATGAACCCGCCCAGCACCTCTTCGGCCGGGGGGCGGCGTGGCCTGGGGGACCGATCGAAGAAACCCATTGGCCAACGGTACTGCCCGACCGCCACCGGCGGCCCCCAGCTACAATGGTGGGTCCCGCGGGTGTAGTTCAGAGGCAGAACATCAGCTTCCCAAGCTGAGAACGCGAGTTCGATTCTCGTCACCCGCTCCACCGTCTGGCCGGGTTGTCTCTACTGCCGTAAGGGATCTGGCCCATCGCTCGCTGATCATCGTTGAGCATCGTCAAGCGTCGTTCTTCAAAGTTCCGCGGACTGAACGCGGACTATGACTACCGCCTCGAGCAGCGACCTGCGAACTCGCCCTGGGCTGCCCGCTGGCGTCCACAAGCGTCCGCCGAGCCCGGGATTTCGGGGGTCTGCGTCCACAGCCGTCTACCGAGATTGGATGTCATCCATGCCCTTGGCTGTCAGATCGGCTGTCAATCCTGCAGTGCCAGGAGTATCGCCGCCGAGATCGCAGAGGAAGGTCCAGAAGAGCCCCGAGTCACCGCCGGGCCTCACTCCAGGAAGATGGTGACTCCAGAGACGAGCAGTACCTCGATGACGCCGCCCTCGTGTACAGCGACGGCCAAGCGTTGACCTACGTCATGTCGGCGCGCCCCGTTGTCCCCGAGCACGCACACGACAAGACCGGCCAGCGACGATCGGCCTACTCGGCGCGGCCACGATCGCAAAGCCTTGCCGCTGAGTGAGGCTGTGAGGCTGTGCGCCTGATGCGCTCGTCCAGTTGGATGACCCAGAGCGGCCCCCACTCACCCCTACGCTGGGCGGCGATGGCCCGCAGGAAGTCGGACCCACATCAGGAACCGGTGGCTGCAGAGCGGCAGCCCGACCGGGTGCCGGCCCGGAGCCTGCGGCCGTTGGGCCCCCTCGACCGGCGGTCCGACGGCGCTCCCCTCGGGAGCTGCGCCCGTTGCGGTGGCCTGAAGTGGTGGGACAACCGCTCCGCCAAGCGGGCCGGCCAGTCCCCCGCCGACACCCCGGACTTCCGTTGCGTCGGGTGCCGGGCGGCCCACTGGGACCACGACCCCCCGAATCCTGCGGGGATGAGCACGACCGTGCTGCCCGCTCAGCCGGCGCCGAACGGTGGGAGCGGCCGGCGGTGCACTGCGGTGAAGGCGAACGGGGACCGCTGTGGTGGCGGGGCCATGGCGGGCAGCGACCTCTGCGGGCCGCACGCCGGGGCATCGCCGTCGAATCGCTGCCAGGGCGTCACGAAGGCGGGCAGGCCGTGCGGCGCAGGAGCACCGAAGGGCGAGCGGTTCTGCCCCGCTCATGGGTCGCAGGAATCGTGACGGCCGAACCAGCGAAACGAAGACCGGGAGAGCTCAGACCGTGACCGCCGCCGAGTTCCCTCCTCTCCTGTCCTCCGCAGATGCGGCCGAGATCCTGGGATGCAAGGTCAAAGACCTGGATCACTGGCGGCGGACCGTCCTGCCGGGCGACCCGAGGAAGGCGGCCGCCCAGTCCGACGACGAGTACCGGCCCGACGAGGTCATCGCTATCGCCATCGGGCTCTGGCTCAAGAGGACCCGACCCGAAGAGGCTGAGCGCACCGCTGCACGGTTCGTGTCCGACCCACCTGAAGGGGAGTACTGGTGCGTCCTGAAGAGCACCCGCAAGCTCGAGATCCTCGCCGGCGAGGCGAGAGCAGGAATCGACCACCCGATCGGGGTGCGCTCGGCGATCTTCTACCCCGACAGCTACTACGACGCCCTGCGACAGCACGGTTCAGGCTCGGCCCCCTGAACCCAGACGGGCTCCCGAAGGGGGGACGGCGAAGGGTCGTTCCCGCATGGCGTTGCCGTCGATGGCCCATCGGGCGACGTGTACGTCGCCGGTACCGCCGACACCAGAGTGCACCGGTTCACCGCCACCGGCCGCTACCTCACCCTGTAGGCGACACCCGTCCCCTGTCGCCGTCGAGTCCACCTCCGGGAGCGTCTGCGTGCCCGCCGGCGCCGATATCCGCAACAACTCGCCCACCACCTCGAGCGGGTGACCACGATCCTCCAGCCTGTTCGGGCTAGTGGTGCCCTGTTGGTATCTCGTTGGCGGCCGTGATGTCGATCCAGCGGCGGCGAGTCCGTCCGTCGGGTGGCGGGTTACCAACTGGGGTGCTGGTATCCGGCGTTGTCTACCAACTCCGGTGCGCCCGCACACGGGTCGCCTCGCCGTGCCCGGGACCCGTTGGTTGGGCCACCTGGGTCGTGGACGGGACAGGGCGCCGCCGTGCCGGCCTGCTCACCCGCCACTCACCTCACCGGGGTCTGGGCCGAGGTCGATGGCCATGCGGCAGTGGTCGCTCGGGCCCCACTCATCGACACCGTTGAGCGCCGTGGCGGTCACTGGGCAATGCAGGGCTCGTCACCTCTGGGTCGGCCGTCGCCGGGGGTGGAAGCGGTGTCTGCCGGCGCATACGTCGCCGAAGGGTCTTACGGCCCTGTGCCTCCACTCCCACGAGCGCGACGCTCGGTGTGCCGGCTGGAGAAGCGGCAAGTCACGAGGCGAGAGACGGGGGCGATGTCAGGCAATCCGCAGGGGCCGGGTTGGGAGCAGGGCTCCGACGGCAAGTGGTACGCGCCCGGGGTGCTCGGTGCCGTTGGCTGGTGGCGGGCGAACGATGACCGTTGGTATCAGGGGCGGCGAGTTCGAGGCCGCCTGGACCGAAGCCGCCCGACAACTGGTGAACGGCGATGAATGACACCGCTCCCGCTCCCGGCTGGTGGAAGGCGCCCGACGGAATGTGGCACCCACCAGCAGAAGCGCCCGAGCCTCCAGCGCAGCAGCAGCGGCCGACGGCGCCGCTCACGGAAGCCTCGGCAGCCCCCTTCTCGCAGGGAGACCCCCCGAAGGCTCGCACCCACGGTCCACAGTGCCCCCCGGTGCCTCCGGGCGTGGAGTGGTGCCAGACCTGCGGGGAACGAGTTCGCTGGCTCGCCGGAACCCCGCAGCCGCAGAACGCTCCCGCTGTGGTCAGCGTGTCAGGCCAGGTGGGCTTGTCGGGCGCCGCCTTTCCTGCTTCGGTCACCGCCCCCTGCCCGCGCTGCCAGCAGGCGTGCTCGGTGTCCGCCGCAGCCGGGGAGTTCGGTTGCCCGCATTGTCACGCCGGCGCACGGTTCGTCCGCTGTCCCCGATGCTCGGTGGTCGTGGTCGGGGACACGGCGTGGTCGAGTTGGCGCTGCCTGACGTGTGGGGCCCATCACCTGCACCGGGTTGACTCGACACCGGCGGTCACCGCAGCCGAGCACTGGAAGACCTCCGGGGGCAAGGCCCGGGCCGGGGTCCGCGACCCGACCTTGCAGAACCCCGAGGTCCGCGCTCGCCTCCAGCAACAGATCGCCACCCACCGCCTCCAGCGAGAGGGCCAATGCCTGTTGTGTGGCTACAGCGGCTCGATGGCGATCTGCCATCGATCACGAGCCTTGTACGCGAACCCCTGGGTGTGGGTCCCACTGGCATTTGTGGGCGTCGGGCTCATCTTCATCCTCGCCATGATCCTGTTCAGCCCGACCAAGGACTTCTGCGTGTGCCCAGCGTGCGAAGCCGCGATCGTGTTCAAGTAGATGAGCGCCCCGATGGACTTCCACACACCTCGAAGCGCCCACACGCCGACCGGGCTTCAGGCGGCCGGGCCGACAGCGCAGTCGACGGCCACCCTCACCCGCCAACCACCGCACCGGGGACACCGGGCATGCGGTTCGAGTCCTGACGGGGGGTGGTCCAGGCATGGCTTCAGTCGACTTTGATGATGTGCGCTATCTCGGTGGGCATCCTGGGCTGAAGCGCTTCGTGAGAGGCTCACTCCACATCTCACGGAGCAGTCTGGTGTTGCGATCGCAGACGATCGACACCGGCGCGCTGGCCATTCCCGCCACCTTCGTGAAGACGGCGCACCTCGTCGTACCCGGTGAGGCAGACCAGTGGATGAGCCGACTCGACACCCATAGCCCGCCACCGCAGGGCCCTCTGCTGGTCTTGGAGGGCTACGCCGGTGAGACCGTGGTCTTCGAGATCGTCGCAGAGTCGTTCTCGTCGGTCCGCGGTGAGCTCGCACTCGTCCTCCCGGGCCTCACCAGCAGCGGGGCTCGAGGTCAGCAATCCCCAACAGCCTCTCCCCCCGCACCCGGCTCGACGCCCCGCATGGAGCGCTACGACCTCGCCAAGTGGAGCGACGCTCAACGCCGAGCCCTCACGTCCCAACTCGTCCAGCACGGCGTGCCCCACGGGTGGGACCGAGACACGCTCAACGTCGCCGCCAGCGACAAGACACTGGTCGACACGATCACCGCCGAGGTCGGCACCCCGACGGGGCGGACAGTGCGGGCCGCCCCGACCAAGGCGACCGGTGGCCCCAATCGGCGATCTGCGGGAGCTCCGATGTCGGAGCGCATCGACGTTCTCGAGCGCCTCGTCGCTCTCCGCGACGCTGGAGCCCTCACCCCCGAAGAGTTCGAGGCGGCCCGAACCGCCGCCGCCCGACAGCTGGTGGACGGCCAATGAGCGCCGGTAGTGGTTCCCGGTTCGTCGGAACGGTTCTGTCTGTGAACGGAGAAGCCTGAGATGTCACAACACCGGTTCCAGAGGGTCCGTCTCTTGACACCTCTCGGCGGGGAAACGGGCTACCGCGGCGGACAGATGGGATCCCTCGAGATGTCCGACGAGGGTGTGGCCTTCTCGGCGGACTCCTCAGGACCGACAATCTCGATCCCGTGGCCAACCGTCACCTCGGCCGAGGCGATGGGTCCACGCACGGCCCGCCAGCACGCTGCCGACACAGCAATCGACTTTGAGGGCCTCGAGGCGAACTTCTGGACCGCTGTCCTCTACGACAGCTCGTTCCTGTTCTTGAGTGGGCGTGGCGGTCCGGTAGCCGCCTTTCAGCTCCTCGCCACTACAGCCCCATGGCTCCAGGTTTGCCTCGCGCCTTATGTCCCGCACATGCAGGACACCGAGGCTCCCGCCCCGCAGGCCCAGATTCTGGAGTCCGACTCGAGCGTCAACACCAGCAGTCAACCCCCTGTCCCCTACGACCTCAACGGCTGGAGTGACGACCGGCGCCAAGCACTCGTGACCGAGCTAGTGGACAAGGGGATCGCACACGGCTGGACCGGCGCGACCCTCAACGTGTCACCGGACGCCAAAGCGACTGTCGACGCCATGACCAGCCAGGTTCCACCCCCACCATCGCCACCAGAGCCGGCCGTCCCCGTCACCTCGACCACGGGCAACGAACCAGCCGGCGGGCTCACCCAGATGTCAGACCGCCTCGACGTTCTCGAGCGTCTGATCGCCGCAAGAGACGCCGGGGGGCTCACCCTCGAAGAGTTCGACGCTGCCCGCATCAAAGTAGCCAGGGAGTTGGTGAACGGTGATGAATGATTCGGCTCCCGCCCCTGGTTGGTGGAAGGCATCCGACGGCATCTGGCACCCACCGTCAGAACGACCATCGAAGGTCGACCATCAGGTGGGAGACGCCGCTCCTGCAGCCGGGTGGGAGAAGGGCGCTGACGGCCTGTGGCACCCACCACCCGAAGCGGGCGCCGTGCCGGCAGCGAGGAGGCCAGCACCCCCGACCCGACCAGAAACCGTCTCCGCAAACAATGCGGGCACATCGGCGCCACCTTCGTCAGCCAGCGGCCGATCAAGTCGCACTGCCCCCATCCCCACAGTCGGGTCGTCGACTGGACGGGCAGGATCAACACCGACCGCCTACGCCACGGGGTCGGCCGCAAGTTCATCAGGTCTGTCAACGACGGCACTGGCGTGGATGGTGGTGGGGGCGGTCGCCCTGATCATCGTGATCGCCCTCGCTGCAGCGGGATCGTCGTCCACGAACTCCACGAACAACGCTGCGACGAGCGGCCAACAGGACGAGGGGACCGCTGCAGCTGGCGCGCCTGCCGATCCACAGCCCGAACCGGCACCGCCATCGGGGGGCGCTCAACAGCCGGGCGACCTCGGTGGAGACGAGTTCATGGACGGACTGGCGGAGTCGTGCTTCGGGGGGGCGTTGAGCGATTGCGACTACCTCTACCGTGTGAGCGCGGTGGGTTCCGACTACGAGGCGTACGCAGCGACGTGCGGGGGCCGCGATCTTGATGCGACCAACCCGGGCGGTTGCGAACCTCCTTCGGACATCGAGGTCGAGCCGCCCTCGGCACCTTCTCAGCAGCCACCCGTAACCGAGCGGGAATGGAGGGGCTTCTGCGCCTACATCGATCCGCTCAACCAAATGCTTAGCCAGGCCGTGGGTACGTTCACGGCCGAAGAATGCCGAATCCAATATGGCGGTTGGCTCTCTCCAGGTCCCCCTTTCTGAGGCCAAGAGGGGAACGCAGACGTTGCGAAGGTGGTCGACCTCACCGCCGAGTAGCGAGGCTGGCCTATTCAGCTCAGCTCGCGCCTCAGAACAGGCGTTGCTGGGAGACGTTGGCCGGAGCCACGCCGAGGTACCGGTCGAGCTCGGCGAGCGAACGGGCGACCTCGGCCACCAGCAGCCGTGGGATCAGCAGCTCGGATTCCACCTCGCCGCCGGCGACATCGGCCAGGACCACGAACTCCGAGTTGAAGACCCGTCGGTGGCGGACCTCCAACCGCAGGCCCCGCTCCTTGCGGAGCCGGCAGTGGACCCGGTCGGGCCGCAGCGGGGCGTTGTCGAGCAGGGCGTCAGCGTCTGCGAGCCATTGGTCGAGTGACATGTGAACCTCATCGAACCTGGCGTT
>JAYRVH010000087.1:0-16791 GCA_041918615.1 Acidimicrobiales bacterium | reverse complement strand
GCAGATGGCCGCACAACGCGGCCGCGTCCAACAACTCCCGATCCGGAACCGATGATCCCTGCATCCCCCCAGTGTTTTCGATCCGCGCCCCGAACGCGAATCGACAGGGCCCTCAACCCGGATTGCTCAGCAGTCTCCTAGGTTGTGGCGCTCACCGCAGATCCAGGAGAGCAGATGCGCCGTAAGCCCACCACCGCCGTCTGGGGGCTTGCCGTGTGCGCGCTCGCCTTCCCGCTCATCGCAACGACGGCTTCGCCGGTCGCCGCCTCGCCGACTCCGACGTCGGCCGCCGGCCGGCACCTCAAGCCGTTCGCCGCGGGCGTGGTGCAGATCGATGCCGCCGCCCTTGCCGACGGCAGGGTACTGGTCACGTCCGACCCGGTGCCCGGCCTGACCGCGACGTCTGTCAGCGTGAGCGCTTCGGGTGAGGCCAGCGTCACCGGCGGGGGTGGGGCGTCACCCGTCCCTTCCGACGAATCGACCACCAGGGCGTCGGTCGCGGTCCGCGAGTCCGCCCCTGCCTCGGCCGACCCGGCCGAGGCGGCCGTCGCCGATGCCACCGACACGGTGGTCCAGGCGACGCTCACGGGAACCACGAGCGACGGCACCGAGCTGTCGAGCTCGGACACGGTATGGGTCGACGAGTTCGCGGGTGAGACGATCGTGAGCGCGTCGGGTGAGCAGGATCTGCGCCTCCAGCGGGTCGGCGTCCTCGAGGACTCGGGATCGATCACCGCGGCCCAGGCGAGGGCGCTCAGCGAGACCATCCTGGGCTCGACGAGCTCGACCGAGTCGGTGACCGAGGCCACCTGCGCGGCGTCGAGCGTCTGTGTGACCGGGACGGTGCTGTGGACCGACTCGGCCGGCGGCACCCACCCGGTCGACCGGGCGCCGGTGCAGATCCGCGACGAAGAGGTGGGTGCCGACGTGGTGGTCACCACCGTGACCACCGACGGGAACGGCGCCTACACCGCGACGATCGACAACAACGACGGCGACGCCACTGGCCGCGACGTGTACGTCCGGGTGTTGGCCAGGGGCCCGGGCTTCACCATTGCCCAGCACATCGACAGTGCGGTGACCACCAATGCGGTCACCGGCTCGACGTTGGCCAAGGACCTCACGGCCAACAACACCGCAGACAACAACACCGCATTCTCGATCCAGGCGGCGCTGGTCTTGGCCGGTGACGAGATCGTGCTCCAGAACGGTGCGCTGTTCTCCACCGTACCCGTGGTGTTCCCCGACCCCGACGGCTCGTTCTTCGACGGCACGTCACTGCACCTCCTGGCGCTCGACCGGTGGGACTGGGACGTGAGCCTGCACGAGTACGGCCACTTCGTCGCCGCCCAGCTCGACATCGAGAACAACCCCGGCGGGTTCCACAGCGGCACCGACAACCTGTCCGATGCCACCGGCAGCAAGGCCATCGGCCTCCCGTTGGCGTTCGGTGAGGGCTGGCCCACGTTCTACGCGGTGTCGACGCTCTTCGAGCGGGCCGCCGGCTTGGGCATCCCCAACATCGGTGACACCTCGTACCAGGACACCGAGGACCAGGTGATCACCGAAGACCTCGAGGAGAAGGCCACCCTGGGCGAGGACAACGAGCGCACCGTGATGAACGCGCTCTGGGACCTCTACGACTCGGTGGACGACGGCCTCGACACCGTGAGCCTCGGCAACGCCGACGTGTGGGACACCCTCGACGACGGCGACCCGACCACGCTCTCCGAGGCGTACCGCCTGTTCAGCCCGCGGCGGGCTGATGAGGGCACGAACTGCATCTTCACGATGATGAACGTGAGCCCGAAGGTGACCGGCCCCGCCGCCGTGGGCGTGGCTCGACCCACGATCACCTGGCGGCGCGGCAACGGTGGCACTCACCGAAACAACCGCTTCTCGGTGAAGTTCCGCGACGTGGGCGGCACCCTGTTGTTCGGGAGCCCCTGGGCGAACACCACGTCCTACCGACCCTCGGCGGCCCGGTGGGCCTCGATCATCGCCGGGGCGGGCGGCACCGTCCAGGTCTCGGTGGTCGGCAGTCAGACCGACCCCCCGGCGACCGGCCCCTACCGCAGTTGCACAAGGAGCTACCCGCTCATCGTGGGGTGACCGACCCCACGGCGATCACTCCCGGAGCTCCTTGCCGGTCAACTTGATGAACACGGTCTCGAGGGTGGGCTCGGTGATCGACAGGTCGGTGACCACGAAGCCGCCCTGTTCGGCCGTGCCCAGGACGGCGGGAAGGATCCCCTGCGCCCCTTGCACCCCCAGTTGGATGGTGCCGTCGCCATGGTGCACGTCGGTGGCGCCGGGCACCTCACGCTGCAGGAGCGCGGCCAGGGGGCCGAGCTCACCCTCGGCCGAGATGGTGACGATGGTGTCGGCGCCGACCGATGCCTTCAGTCCCTCGGCGTGGTCGAGGGCGAGGATGCGGCCCTTGTCCATGATCGCCACCCGGTCGCAGAGCTGATCGGCCTCCTCCATGTAGTGCGTGGTGAGCAGGATGGTCTGGCCCTGGGCGTGGAGCTCGCGGACGACCTCCCAGAGGGCGAGCCGGCTCTGGGGGTCGAGCCCGGCCGTGGGCTCGTCGAGGAACAGGATCGCGGGGCGGTGCAGGATGGCCCTGGCCACCATCAGGCGCTGCGCCATGCCGCCGGAGAGCGCCATCACCGACGCCGTGGCGCGGTCGGTGAGCCGGAACTGCTCGAGGGCCGCGTCGGCGGCGGACCGCGACGACTTGGCGCCCATCCCGAAGTAGCGCCCGTGGAAGTAGAGGTTCTCCCAGACGCTCAGCGAGCGGTCGAGGGTGTTGACCTGAGGCACGACGCCGATGGCCTGCTTGGCCAGCGCGGGGTGGGCGACCACGTCGACGCCGCCCACGGTCACCGTCCCGCTGGTCGGCACCACGCCGGTGGTGAGCATGCCGCCGGTTGTGGTCTTGCCCGCCCCGTTGGGGCCGAGGAGCCCGAAGATCTCGCCGCGCCCGACGCGGAGGTTCAGGCGGTCCACCGCCTTCAGCCCTCCGGGATAGACCTTGGTGAGGTCCTCGGTCACGATCACGTCCGACACCGCGGTGAGGCTACGCCGGATCGGCTCGGGCCGTCATCGAGCCCGAGGCCGCTTCCGCGGCCAATCGACGACTCGCCATTCCCTCACTCAACGAGATCGGTTCGGCCACCCTGCGCGCTGTTCTGCCGCCTGCACTACGGTGCCACAGCATTCACGACCAGGGAGCAATCGCATGGCGTTGACGTGGCCGACCAAGAAGAAGGGGAGCAGCGGTGAGCCGGTTCGGACCGTGCAGTACCTGCTCCGTCAGGCGGGGAGCACCGTGGTCGTGGACGGGGACTTCGGCGCCAAGACCGAGACGGCCGTCAAGGCCTTCCAGACCGCGAAGCACCTGACCGCCGACGGCATCGTCGGGAACAAGACCTGGTCGGCGCTCGTCGTCACCGTGCGGCGAGGAAGCAAGGGCGAGGCCGTGACGGCGGTCCAGAGCTGGCGCACGACACGCGGCATGTCCGCCGGCTTCATCGTCGACGGCGTCTTCGGGCCCAAGACCGAGGCCTATGTCCGCGACTTCCAGACCACGCTGCACGCTGCTGATCCGAAGGTGGTCGTCGACGGCATCGTCGGACCGTTCACCTGGAAGAACCTCGTCCTGCAACCGGAGTGATCCCTCGACCGGGCCCGAGGGTGGGCCCGGTCGAGCCCTCCGTGCCCGTGACGGGGGCCAGCGGCCGAGGGCGCACGCTCCCGGCGATGGTGCAGGCGATGGTTCGGGAGGGCGTCGTGATTGCTCCTCCGTCGTCGTCAGCTCAGGACGCGGGCCTTGAAGCCCTTCACGCCGATCCAGGTGAGGGCCGCCGTGAACCCGATCAGGGCCGGGTAGATCGCCCAGAGCGACATGTGGGGCGTGTCGGTGAGGGCTGCCCGGAACCCCTCGCACATGTAGACGAGGGGGTTGGCGAGCACCAGGATCTGGAGCCAACGAATCGGCTCGAGGGCGGCCCACGAGTAGTACACGCAGCCGAGGAAGGTGAGGGGTACCACGATCACGCCGAACATCACCGGCACGGTACGGGGCTCGAAGCGGGTGCCGAAGGTGAGTCCCAGGGCGGCGGCGGCCACACACGCCAGCGGGGCGAGGGTGAGGAGCACGGGCCAGTCGATCGAGAGGTGCACCGGCGTGGCGGGCACCACTGCCGCGATGGGGAACACGAGCAGCGCGGACAGCAGGCCCTGGAGGGCACCGGCGACGATCTTCTCGACGGCGATGAGCGACACCGGCATGGGCGCCAGCACCCGGTCTTCGATCTCGCGGGTGACGCCGAACTCGGTGACCATCGGGAGGGCCACCGACTGGATGCCCTGGAACTGGATCGACAGGGCCACCACGCCGGCCACGAGCAGGGTCGAGAATTGGGCCGCCGACGCGCCGCTGCCACCGACGCTCTGGCCGATCTTCGGGAACACGTAGGTGAACACGAAGACGAGCAGGAACGGCTGGAGCAGTGTGCGCGGGATGAACTCCTTGAGGTTCTTGCGCAGCACGGCGAGGTCGCGGAGCAACAGCGCGCCGAAGGCGGCCCGCGCCGCACTGGCCGTCGACCGTCGGGGCATCGTGGCGATCATGTGCGGGGCTCCTTGCCGGTCAGCCGGAGGGACACGGACTCGAGTGCGGGCCGGGTGGTCCACCGGTCGGCGGCCAGCGAGGCCGGCACCGCTCCGGGGCAGCCCTTGGTGAGGCCTTCGCTGACGGCCAGGTCCGACACAGCGGCGAGGCTACGCGGGAATCCCGTCGGGCTGCCATGCACCTGGGCCCTCCGCTCTTACCATCACTCACCGGGACCGGTACGGCCACGCTACGCGTGGTAGCGTCCTGGTCCTCGCAGGGTGACAGCACTCACAACCAGGGAGCAATCGCATGGCGTTGACGTGGCCGATCCAGAAGAAGGGCAGCAGTGGTGAGCCGGTCCGGAGCGTGCAGTACCTGCTCCGTCAGGCGGGGAGCAACGTGGTCGTGGACGGGGTCTTCGGCGCCAAGACCGAGACGGCCGTCAAGGCCTTCCAGACGGCGAAGCACCTGACGGCCGACGGCATCGTCGGGAACAAGACCTGGCCGGTGCTCATCGTCACCGTGCGGCGAGGCAGCAAGGGCGAGGCCGTGAAGGCGGTGCAGAGCCAGAACAACTTCGGCAACCAGTCGGACGACCCGACGCTCGGCCTCGCGATCGACGGCATCTTCGGGCCCAAGACCGAGGCCTGGGTCCGTGGCTACCAGACCGCTCTGCACGCCGGTGATCCGAGCGTGGTCGTCGACGGCATCGTCGGACCGGTCACCTGGAACAACCTCGTCCGCGAGGTGCTCTCGGGCTGACCCGGCGCGCTGAACCGGTCGTCGGCTCCCTGTCTGCCTGGCTGAGGGCCGGTTCGGTGAGGGGCCGTCTCGTACACTCCACCGGATGGCGGTCTTCGGTGGGCTTCCCCGGTGGGTCGACCGGGAGCAGGAGTTCCACGAGCGCGCGGTCGCCGCCGAGCGGGGCGCTGACGACTTCGGCGACCCGTCCTACCTCGAAGGGCTGCGGATCCTTCTGGGCTGCTACGACGACGAGGCCCGGTTCACGCGGACCGGCCGGTTCATGGCCGAGTACTTCCTGGTGAGCATGCTCCGCAACCGGCTGCGTGCCGAACGGTGGTGGGGGCTGCGTCCGGGGGCACTCGAGGTGCCCATCGAACGGCCCATCTTCATCACCGGCCTGGTGCGCACCGGCAGCACGGCCCTCCACTACCTGATGGGGGCGAACCCCGACACGCAATGCCTCGAGTACTGGCTCGCCAACCACCCCCAGCCCAGGCCACCCCGGCACAGCTGGAGCGATGCCTCGGACTACCAGGCGAGCGAGTCCGAGCTGCGCATGATCTACGCGGCCGGCGAGAAGCTCGAGTCGATCCACCACATGACCGCGCCGGGACCCGAGGAGTGCCGCCACTTCCTCGCCCAGAGCTTCACCGACGACTATTTCGAGGTGGCGAGCACCGTGCCCACCTACGCGTCGTGGTACCGGTCGCGGCCGCACATCGAGTCGTATCGCCGCCACCGCAAGCTGGTGCAACTGGTGGGCTCGTACGACGTCCACAAGCGGTGGCTCCTCAAGTACCCCGTGCACATCCGCCACATCGACTCGCTGCTCGCGGTCTACCCCGACGCGTGCATCGTGTGGACACACCGCGACCCCGCCCGGGTGCTGGCCTCCTACGTGGGGCTGTGCGAGGGCTTCCGGACGCTCCAGGAGCACCCCCCCGACCGAGCGCAGTTCGCCGGCCATCAGCTCGACGTCTGGTCGGAGGCGATGACCAAGGGCATCGCCGCCCGCGAGGGGCGCGAGGACCAGTTCCACGACGTCTACTTCGAGGACTTCCTGGCCGACCCGCTCGGCACCGTCGCGGCGATCTACGACCGGTTCGACGTCCCCTTCGGCGAGCGAGCGCAGGCGGCCATGTCCGCGTGGCACGCCGACAACCCGCCGGGGAGGTTCGGCGAGCATCGCTACAGCGACGACGACTTCGGCCTCAGCGACGCCATGATCGACGAGCGCTTCGCCGACTACCTCGACCGTTTCCAGCCGCGCCTCGCGGCCAGGGCCCATGGGGCCGATCGCCCGTGAGAGATCGCCGGCCGAGGACCGTCGGCGAGCAGGCCCTGCTGGCCGAGGCCCGTCGCCTGTTCCCCGACGGCACGCGGGGGCCGTCGCTCGACGACGACCGCACCTTCATCGTCGATCGGGCGCGTGGGAGCCGGCTGTGGGACCGCAGCGGCAACGAGTACATCGACTACCTGCTCGGCTCGGGCCCGCACGTGCTCGGACATGCCCACCCGGCCGTGCTCGAGGCAGTGGCCCGCGGCGCGGCCGGCGGCACCTCGCACCTGGTGCTCAGCGAGGTGGCGGTGCGCCTGGGCCAGGCCATCTGCGAGCTCGTGCCGTGCGCCGAGAAGGTGTCGTTCCACAGCACCGGCTCCGAGGCGACGTTCTTCGCCCTGCGCATGGCCCGGGCGGCCACGGGGCGCGACCGCATCCTCAAGTTCGAGGGGGCGTTCCACGGCATGCACGACTACGCCATGATGAGCACGCAGTGGCGCTGGGACCCGGCCGGGTTCCCGCTGGCGTCACCCGACACGTTCGGCATCCCTGCCGCCCTCGTGCCGGAGGTGCTGGTGGCGCCGTTCAACGACCTCGAGGCCACCGCGGCCATCATCGAGGCCCACCGCGACGAGCTGGCGGCGGTGATCGTCGAGCCGATGCAGCGCACGCTGGTACCGGCGCCCGGCTTCCTCGAGGGGCTGCATCGGCTGACCCGTGCCGCGGGCACCGTCCTCGTGTTCGACGAGGTGGTCACCGGGTTCCGACTGGCCCTGGGCGGGGCCCAGGAGCGGTACGGGGTGACCCCGGACCTGTGCGCGCTCGGCAAGACGATCTCGGGTGGTCTGCCGTTGGCGGTGCTCTGCGGCTCGGCCGACCTGATGACCTTCGCCGACCCGATGCGACGCCTGTCGGGCGAGCCCTTCACCATGCAGACGGGCACCTACTCGTCCAACCCGGTCTCGATGCACGTGGCCCTCGCGGTGATCGACGAGCTCCGCCGGCCCGGGTTCTACGAGGAGCTCGAGGGCACCGGGTCGGCGCTGATCGACGGGCTGCGGGCGGCATTTTCGGACGCGGGCCTGGCCGCCCAGGTTCTCGGCGAGCCGTCGGCCTTCCAGACGTGGTTCACCGACCAGCCCGTCACCGACCACCGCTCGGGGCTTGCCGCCGATGCGTTCAGGAACCTCCGCTTCACCGACCTGCTGCTCGACCGTGGTGTGCTCCGCGCCCACGAGAAGTTCTTCGTGTCGGCCGCCCACACCGCCGACGACGTGGCCGAGACCGTCGAGGCCTTCCGCGACGCCGCCGTGGCGCTGGCCGAGGACAGGCCGTGACCCAGCGCAGGACGCCAAGGGTGCCGGCCCGATGAGCGCGCTCGTCCTCGTCACCGGCGCCTGCGGCAACGTGGGCGCGGCGACCGTCGACGAGTTGCTCGCGCGGGGCCATCGGGTGCGGCTGCTCGAGCTGGGAACCAGGGCGAACAGGGCGACCGCCGCGCGGTGGGGCGGCCGGGTCGACGCCCGGTGGGGCTCGATCACCGACGCCGACCTCGTGGCGGCGGCCGTCGGCGGGGTCGACCACGTGCTGCACCTGGCCGCGGTCATCCCGCCCGCCACCGACGTCGACCAGACATCGGCGTATGCGGTCAACGTCGGCGGTATGCGCAACCTGATCGGTGCGGCGGCGGGCGCCTCCGGCCGCCCCGGCATCACCTTCACCTCGACGGCCCAGGTCTACGGCGCCAACGCCGATGCCGCCGGCCCCCGCCGGGTGGACGAGACGCCGCATCCCGAGGACACCTACTCGCGCCAGAAGGTCGAGTGCGAGGCCATGGTGCGCGACTCGGGACTCGACTGGACGATCTTCCGGCTCGGGATGACGCCGCCCGTGGCGCTGGTTCCCATCATCCCGTTCGTGTTCGAGCTCCACCCCGAGACCCGGGTGGAGTTCACCCACCCCCGAGACGTGGCGGTGGCCTTGGCCGGAACGGTCGGCGAGTCCGCCTGCGTCGGCCTGACGCTGAACATCGCGGGCGGCCCCGACCGTCGGGCGCTCTACCGGGACTGGCTCAACGAGAGCCTGGCGGTCATGGGCGTGGCGCCCCTGCCGGCCGAGGCCTTCGGCGATCGGCGCTTCTACACGGACTGGTTGGACACCGCCGAGAGCCAGGCACTGCTCGGCTACCAGCGCCGCTACTACGAGGACTACCTCGCCGACATCCGGGCCCTGCTCGGCTCCCGCCTGGCCCTGATCCGGGCGGCGGCGCCGGTGGTCCGCCGCTTCATCCTGGCCAACTCGCCTTACCACGGCGGCGACTCGAAGCGCCGGCCTGTCGTCGTGGCCCGCCGCGCTGCGGCCCGGGCGAAGCGGGCCACCACGTCGGCCCGTCCCTGGATCGCCGACTACACGTCGCACCTCCGCCACTGGCGCTGAACCCGCGCCCAGCGGTGCTTCACCGCGACACCTCCGCGGGACGGCCGCGCGGTGGGGGACGGTCAGCGCAGGCCGGGGAGGTGGCGCAGCAGGCGCAGGGCCCTGGTCATCAGGCGGGCCCAGCGGTCCACCGCCAACCCGCCGAAGGGGGCGATGGGCAGAAGGTGCTGCACCGCCACGGTCTGGGCGTCGGTGTACTTGGTGATGCCCTCGGCGCCGTGGCGGCGACCGAGGCCCGACTCCTTGAAGCCGCCCATCGGGGCGTCGAGCGAGCCCCAGGCGGCGGCGTAGGCCTCGTTGATGTTGACCGTGCCGGCCTGGAGGCGCGCGGCGATCTTCCGGCCGGCTCGGGTGTCCTTCGTCCAGAGGCTGGCATTGAGGCCGTAGACGCTGTCGTTGGCGCGGGCGACGGCCTCGTCGATCGACGAGAAGCGATAGGTCGAGACCACGGGACCGAACGTCTCCTCGCGGCACACGGTCATGTCCTCGGTGACCCCGCCGAGCAGCGTGGGCTCGTAGAAGTAGGGGCCGAGGTCGGGGCGGGCCCTGCCGCCGGCCAGGACCTCGGCCCCGGCGGCGATCGCCCCATCGACGTGGGCGACGACCGTCTCGAGCTGGCTGTTCGACACCAGCGAGCCCATCTCGGGCCCCCATCCCATCGAGGGACCGAGCTCCATGGCGCCGATGCGCCTGGCGAAGCGCTCGACGAAGGCGTCGTGGACGCCGTCCTGCACGTAGAGCCGCTCCATCGAGATGCACAGCTGCCCGCCGTTGGAGAAGCACGCTCGCACCGCCCCCTCGACGGTCTTGTCGAGGTCGGCGTCGTCGAGCACGATCATGGCGTTCTTGCCGCCGAGCTCCATCGAGGCCCCGATGAGGCGGCCGGCGGCCTCGGCAGCCACGATCTTCCCCGTCGCGGTGCTGCCGGTGAACATCACGTAGTCCACCCGCGAGATGATCGGGCTGCCCAGCCCGGCGCCGCTGCCCGTCACCACCTGGAGCACCTCGTCGGGCAGGCCGCACTCGGACAGCGCCTCGGCCGCCCAGAGGGCGGAGAAGGGGGTCTGGCGATCGGGCTTCACGACCGCGGCGTTGCCGGCGAGCAGGGCGGGCAGTGCGTCGGCGATGCCGAGCACGAGCGGGTAGTTCCAGGGGGTGATGAAGCCGATGACCCCCTTGGGGTGGTGCAGCTCGGTGGCGCGGGTGAGTGCGGGGAGCGCGCCACTCCGGCGGCGGGGGCCGAGGTGCGCACGCCCGTGGTAGGCGTAGTAGCGCGACGTCAGTGCCGCGTCGAGCACCTCTTCGAAGGCGTGGCGGCGCGCCTTGCCCGATTCGAGTTGGATGAGATCGAGGATCTCGTCCTGGCGGTTGAGCACCAGGTCGTGGAAGCGGAGCAGGACCTTGGCGCGGTCCCGCCAGGCCAGGGCGGCCCACGCCGGCTGGGCGGCCCTGGCGCGGCGAACCGCCTCGTCGATGTCGTCCTCGGTGCCGGCGGGGGTGTGGCCGAGCACCTCGCCGGTGAACGGCGCGATGACCTCGATCTCGTCACGGGCATCACCCGCCAGCGTGACCCGCTTGGTGAGGCGCTCGATGAGCGCGGCCCGCACGTCGGTGACCAGATCGGACATCGTGACCCTCCCTCTGGGCGCGACGCACGCACCCGACACCCGGCAGCCTAGGTGGCGCTGCCCCTCGATGGGCCGTGCGCGGCCACCGTCCCGGCGGCGGAAGGGCCACGCTCCTAGAGTCTGGGCGGGATGCCGCAGCCGTACGACCGCGAGCCGCCCTCGGCCGGAGGACCGCCGGGGTTCGTGGGCCGGGTCGTGCCCTTGTCGCTGCTCGACCGGTGGTGGGCCGACGCCTGCGCCGGCCACCCACGCGTCGTGCTGGTGGCGGGCGAGGCCGGTATCGGCAAGTCGCGGACCGTCGCCCACTTCCTCGAATCGGCGGGAGCCGCCGGCCACCTCGTGGCGTCGGGCGTGTGCCACCAGGGCCTCGGTGTGCCCTACCTCCCGCTGGCCGGGGCGCTCGGCGCCCTGGCGGGTGCTCCCGGGATCGATCCCCGAGGGGCGGCCGCCCTCGCCCGGCTGGTCGACGGCGATGACCTGCCGGGCGAGCAGGACGGTGATCCCGAGCGGCGGCGCCTGGCCATGTTCGTGGGGGTCGCCGAGGCGGTGCTGGCCGCTGCCGCCCGCCCGGTCGTGCTCGCGGTGGACGACGTGCACTGGGCCGACCCGGCGACGCTCGAACTGCTCACCCACGTCCTCACCACCGCCGCGCACCGCGCCCACGCGGGGCCCGTCCACCTGCTCGCCGTCCTCGCGCACCGGCCGGTCGAGCCTGCCGAGCGCGCCGCCCGGTTCCTCGACCGACTCGACCGCGAGGACATCACCCGCACCCTCGCCCTCACCGGCTTCAGCGAGGTGGAGACGAACGCCCTCCTCTCGGTGCTGGGCCCGGCCCGCCCCTCGCGTCGGCTCCTGGCCGCGGTGCACGAGGCCAGCCGCGGCAACCCGCTCGTGTCCCGGTCCCTGTGGCGGCGGTTGACCACGACCGGCGCGGTGCGGGTCGAGGGCCACGAGATGGTGGCGGTCGACCCCACCGCACTGCTCCTGGGACGGGTGGACGCCACCGAGGCCGTGCGGGCGCGGGTGGACGGCCTCGATCCCGAGGCGCGCGACGTGCTCGTGGACGCGGTCCTGCTCGGGGGCGGGTGCTCGGCCGACGACGTGGCCGCGGTCCGGGGCACCGAGCCCGCGGACCTGGCGCCGCCCCTCGACCGTCTGGCGGCCGCCGGGTTGCTGACCGACGCCGGCGACGGGCTGCGCGTCGACCACCCGGAGGTGGGTGTGGTGGCTGCGGCCTCGGTGACCGACGACGACCGCGCCGAGCGACACGCCCGGGTGGTGCGGGTCTTCGGGGGAGCGGTCCCCGACCGGTCGGGCCGCGACCTGCTCGGGCTGGGGCGCCACGCCGTTGCGGCCGGGGACGCCCTCGACCCCGCCCTGGGCCTCGCCATTGCCGCCCCGGCGGCCGAGCGGGCGTTCGCCATCGGCGCGTGGGACACCGCGGCCCGTTACTTCGACCTGGCCGTCGACTGCATCGATCGCGGTGCGTCCCCTGACGAGGATGCGCTCGCCCGGCTCCTGCATGGCGGGCTGATGTCCCACTTCCGCAACCACGATGCCGGGGCCATCCATCGCGTGGGTGGGCGGCTCGTGGACCTCACCCGTGAGACCGACGACGTCGACCGGTGGGGCGAGGCGGTCATGACCGTGGCCCGCGCCGAGCTGACCCTCGGCACCGCCACCGTGGGCCACGGAGCAGACGAGGCGCCGCTGCTCGAGCTGCTCGCACGGGTGGGCGACGAGCGGCCGCTGCTCCGCGGCAAGGTCCTGGGCGAGTTGGCCGAACTGCACTTCAACGCCTGGGACTTCGACGGGGGCGTGCGCTGGGCGGCCGAGGCCCGAGACGTGCTCGACCAGGTCGGTGACGCCGACCTGGGGGCCCGGGTCGAGTTCGCGCAGGGGCTCCAGCACCTGGGTCGCCTCGACCTCGACGACGCGGCGTCCTGCTTCGTGCGCAGCCGCGACTACGCCGACGGCCTGGTCGACCCGTGGCTGCGGGCCTGGGGTCGCGGCCGCCTGCCGGCCGTGTTGTGGTCCGCGGGCCGCCTCGGCGAGGCCGCCGCGGCCGCGGCCGACGCCATGGCGGTGAGCGAGGAGAACCACGACTGGGCCGAGCTCTCGCTCGCCGCGGCGTTCGGGGCCGGCGTGGCCGCGACGCAGGGGCGGTTCGCGCCCGCCGAACGGCTCGCCGCGATGGCCGTCCAGAACTACCACCGGTCGGACTACTCGTTCACACCGCTGGTGCTCTACCCGACGCTGGCGGTGGCTCGGGCGCTGCGCGGGAACCGGGGGGGAGCCCTCGCCGCGCTGGCCGAGTGGCGCGAGGCCGGCGACGGCGGGCAGGGCGAGGCCGCGGCCACGCTCTGCGCCGCCCTCGCCGGTGAGCGGATCGCCGCCGCGACGGTGGCGGCCTGGCCCGCCGTCGGGCCGTCCGAGCCGAACCTTCTGGTGGTGCCGTTGCTCGCGGCCCAGGTCGAGTTCGGGGTGGCCACCGGGCGCGACGACCTGGTGCTCGACGCGGGTGCGGCGCTGGCCGAACTGCACGGGCGTGGGGTGCGGGCGGTGGTGGGCGGGTGCTCGTCGGTGGCGCGCCTGCTCGGGGTGGTGGCGGGGACCGCCGGGCAGGTGGACGCGGCGGACCGCTGGTTCGCGACCGCGGAGGTCGAGGCCGAGGGCTGGGAGTCGCCGTCGGAGCTCGCCCGGGTGCGCCTCGACCGGGCGACCGTCCGGTCGGCCCACGCGCCCGATCGGGCCGACGACGCCCGCGCCGACCTCGAGCAGGCCGCCGAGGCGTTCGACCGCCTGGGCATGTTCCCCTTCCTCGAGCGGGCCATGCGGCTACTCGCCTCGCTCCGACCGGCGGCAGCGGGCCGGGCTGCCGCCCCCGTCGCGGGGCCCCGGCGGCTGCGGGTGCTGCTGGTGACCGACATCGTGGGGTCGACGAGGCTCAACGTGGCCGCGGGCGACGAGCGCTGGCACGATCTGCTGGCCGAGCACGACCGGGTGGTCCGCGCCGCGCTGCGCGACCACGACGGCGTCGAGTTCAAGCACACCGGCGACGGCGTGTGCGCCTGGTTCGACTCGTGCGGCCAGGCGGTGGCCTGCGCGCTGTCGCTGCAGGGCGCGCTGGAGGAGGGCAACCTCGTGCACCCCGATCTGGCCCTCCGCGTCCGCTGCGGCATCGCCGCGGGTGCGCCCATCCCCGACGGCGACGACCTCTTCGGGCTGGCCGTCGTGCGGGCGGTGCGCGTGTGTGCCCACGCCGGGGCCGGCGAGGTGCTCGTCGGACCCGAGGTCCCCTTGCTCGACAGCGGAGGGCGGGTGGCCTTCGACGACGGCGTGGAGCTCGACCTGAAGGGCCTTCCCGGTCGCCACCGGGTGCACCGCGCCCGGTGGGCGGGCGATCTCGGCACGACCTGACAGCGTCCGTTAGCCTCCACGCCCAAGCGAGGGAGAAAGGGGAGCGACCCATGAGCGGCATGCCGTACCACTTGGAGAAGGGCCCGATCATCTCGGTGCTCGAGGCGTTCGCGAACGGGACTGCGAAGCAGCTGGGGGTCGCGCTGACCAAGCTCCGGAATGGGGACCCCCTCGTCGAGATCGGCGTGGTCGACTCGAAGACGCTGCACTCGAAGACGTTCGCCTACCAATGGCTCCTGGTGCACCACATCAACAAGCACTGGCTCGGCATGACCAAGACGAACGGCGCGTGGGCCCCCCAGCCCGCCTTCAACCCGAACCAACCGGCCACCACCGGCCACTGGCAGCACTACCACGGACCGGTCGAGAAGATCCTGCGGGAGACCTTCATCCGCGCCGCGGAGGTGTCGCTGGGCGTCGACCACGGAGTCCCGATTCCCGCCACGCCGGTGCGGCACTGGCCCGTCGAGTTCTTCTGGAAGTGCCCGCAACCGTGGTTCGAGGGGTGGGTCACCTGGCGCCGCTCCGCAGGTGGCGACGGGCAGGTCACCGTGATCCTCGCCACGCCGGCCGACACCGGTGTCGTGCTCGACAGCCCCGTCAAGGGCCGCAACTGTCAGGTGAACCCGACCACCACGAAGCCGGTCCACCCAACGACGAAGAAGGCGAAGGAGTCGCATCAGGGGATGTGGGTGGTCACCGCCAAGCAACACAAGCAGTACATGGCTTTGACCACGGCCCCCAGCCCCAGCGGGCAGGTCACCCTCCCCGACAGCGTCTGGTGCGGCGAGCAGGGAGTGGTGACGGTGGCCCCCCACTTCTACGACGGCGGTGCCAGCCCCGACGGCCTCGGCTACACGCCGGGCTGGAAGCCCTGACATGGCGTTCTTCGAAGCCGACGACGGCCGCACGATCGTGGAGATGGTGGCCGACGACGTGACCGCGGGGCTCGGCGGGGTCTTCGAACCCATCGAGGGCGGAGGCCTGATGCCGCTCGACTCGTTCGGGCCGCTCGACGCCCCCATCGCGTCCGACACCCACGCGGCCCTGCCCTGGCAGTGGCAGGGGGCGCACGTGGGCGAGATCGCCGGCATCCCGGCGACCGGTACGGACGTGGTCCTACGCGGTGTCACCATCATCGACCGGAGCGGGGACGAGGTCCTGTTCCACCGCTTCATCGACTGGCTCGACGTCCTCCAGCAACTCGGGGCCGTGCTGGTCGGCCGTCCCGTGGTGGCCACCACCGAGGGCCTGCCGGGCCGTGACGAGTCGCTCATGCTCCTGTCCCAGCGTCCCGACGACTCCGAGGCGCCGGACACCGATGGTGCCCCGGACGTCGATGGCGCCCCGGGCGGCTCCGAGGCGTCCGCCTGACGCCCGAGCAGCCGGCGCTGTACACTGTTCAGTGCGCTCGGCCCTGAATGGCGGCCGGATCATCGGGGAGAGTCATGAAGCGGATCGTCACCCACTTGGCCGTGCTGGCCGTCGTCGGTGCGTCACTCGCCCTGGTGGCGGGCGGGGCGGCACACGCCGACCCCGCAGTCACCATCCCCACCTCGTGCGACCGGCCGAACACCGGTATCACGGCGGGGCTCTTCACCAACCTCAACACCCAGATCCCCGACCCGATCACGTCGAGCGCCACCATCGCCGTGGCCGACAGCCGGGACCCGGCCGTCCAGGGTCAGGCGGTCCGGTACGACATCGACCTTCCCTTCCCCGATCTCGCCGGTGGGTTCACGCCCATCGACGGCATCACCTACGGCTACTTCTACCTGCGGTCGGTCGTGGCCACCATCCCCATCCCCGCCGGCCTCGACCTCACGACGATCACGCCCACCCAGTCGCCGCTGAAGACCTACGTCACCGCCAGTCGGGTGGGTAGCAACCTGATCGTCCGCGTGCAGAGCCCCGTGTCCGGCTCGCGGATACGCATCAACGCAGACGCCATCCCGGCCACCCCCGAGGTCGAGCAGTCGGCGGGCGTGTGGGTACCGGTGGTCATGCCGACGATCACCATCAACCCCACCGTCACGGCCGCGCCGGGGACGAGCATCGTGTGGCACCCGCCGTCGACCACCATCGAGATCAAGTACAACAAGGACTTCGGCTTCTTCATCGGGTCGATCAACTGGAACGACCTGCCCATGCCCTGCACCCCGGACACGCCGAGCCAGGTGATCGCGTCGACGTTGGTGGGGACGCCGGGGTTGTCGGTGTCGAAGTCGGCTGACGAGACGTCGGTGGTGGCGGGTGCGGGGGTGCATTTCCATGTGACGGCGACGAACACGGGGAACGTGCCATTGACGGGGGTGGTGGTGACCGATGCGGGCGCGCCGGGTTGTGCGGGTTCGCCGGGTGCGTTGGCGGTGGGTGCGCACGTGACGTTGGATTGTGTGGTGACGACGGGCGCGGGGAACGTGCCGACGTTGTCGAACACGGCGGGGGCGGACTCGAACGAGACCGCCGCGGTGGTGTCGAACACGGTGAACGTGTCGGTGACGCCGGCGGGCCCGTCGGGGGTGTCGGGCACGGTGACCGAGTCGGGTTCGGGGTCGCCGGTGGCGGGGGCGTTCGTGGCGGTGTTGCGGTCGTCTGATTTCTCGATCGCGGGTGGTGGTGTGGCGAACGGTTCGGGTGACTTCTCGGCGCTGGTGCCGGCG
>JAYRVH010000086.1:0-42800 GCA_041918615.1 Acidimicrobiales bacterium | reverse complement strand
TTGTCGAGCAGGGCGTCAGCGTCTGCGAGCCATTGGTCGAGTGACATGTGAACCTCATCGAACCTGGCGTTCGCACCGTGCCCTTGGAGGCCGGTTGCGGGATCGTCAGCGGGCCAGGACCCTCGGATCGCTCTGGATGAGTAGCAGGGACAATCTAGGCGGCTACAACACGAACGCCACCTGAGTTGTGGGCTCGAGGGCGACCATCAGACGTCCGACTGCCCTTCCTCGCAGGCCGACTGCGCTGGTCTGCTCGGGACGATGCGCTGCACGACAGGGGGCGGGCCGATCAATTGGCCCGCTCAACCAAGGACGGTGCCGAAGCCCAGATCAGTCTCGACGCTCCGCCCGCACCATCATCGAGAGCCTACGCAAGTTGGCCGTTCACCTGATTCAGGCCACAGGCACGGACAACCTTTCACCGCCCACAGGGGTGGACCTGTTGCTGTGACCTCCAGTTCTCGCCGCCAGCGGCAGATGAAGGCGGCTTCGTTTCTGGCCCTGCGACCAATCGAGCGGTCACGCTTGCACCGCCCTGAAGTGGCTTACGCCGTCCCCATCGCTTTCAGCGCCGCCGTCTTCGGGTCGCCGTAGAAGATTGGGTCGACGTGCTCCATGATGTCGGCGTCGACATCGAGGAAGTTGCGCTTGTTCTCAATCGGGATGAGAGCACGCTTCGCGCCGTTGTCCATGGCGACCTGGAGTGCCTCGACCAGCGAGCGCAGAGGCTTGATGTTGCCCTGGATGCTCATGTCGCCGAGCACCATCAGCGCCGGAGCCAGCGGAGTCGAGCGGAGAGCCGACAAGGCTGCGGCAAAGAAGCCGACGCCGATCTCGGTTTCGACCCGGTTGGCGAGTAGGTCGATCACCTCGACGTGCAGGTCGGACGTGTCGAGATCGCGTCCGACACCGAGCTCGCCCTTGTGCGCTTGCATGTAGGCGAAGGCGCGCTGGATCGATTCCTTGACCACACCGGTCACGCCGCCGGCCGCCTTCAACTTCCCCGTACCTGACGACACCGACACCTCGATGCGGAAGAGGCCGACCGTTCCGTCAGAGGTGATGCCTGCCGTGTAGGCCGATCCCGGCGCCAGCGGGTCGAGCGCGATCAGGTCCCGTCCACCCTGCTCGGGCACGCCGACGAAGCGCTCTTCGCCGGTCGAGCTGAGCAGGTAGCTGAACGAGGTCTCGTAGTACTCGAACGAGCCCATCTTCTTGAGCTGTTCCTTCACCCGCCGCCGGCCCTCGATGGCGAACTCGAGGATCTCGGCCAGATCCTCCTCCGACGGATCGCCGTTGGGGTGAACGATCTTGACCAGGCCAGAGACTGTGCGGCGGACGGCCTTGCGGTCACGGGCGTTGAGGTGCGATCCGAGCGAGAAGTGCCGGTCGATGATCTCGGTGAAGTTGTGCTTCCGGAGCTCACGGAGCGCCTCGGCGAGGTAGTCGACCACGAACCCGTAGTGGTCGGTGAACATCGCCGTCTGCATCTTCGGCACCTCCCACCCGGGCAGGTAGAAGTGCAGTCGGTCGATGAACGCCATGTCGTCGCGGATGATGTCGGGCATCGGCTCGAAGAGGTGGCCGGACTGCACCAGGACCTCGATGGGCTGGTTGGTGTTGCCGAACATCGCGATGCTGGCGTCGCCCGAGGCCGCCTCGGTCCCCCGCTGGTACGAGCCCGACTCGCAGTAGGTCTTCATCGTGGTGATGACCTCTTTGGGCATCTTCTGCAGGTCGGCCACCTCGTCGAAGCCCACGACGTCCCAGATCTGCACCATGCCCTTCTGGCCACCCGATCGCATGTGGCCGAACAGGTTGGCCACAGTGGTGGGGCCGGTCAGGAGCGAGGCATACGGCGACACCTCCTGGATCACGTAGCTCTTGCCCGTTCCCCGCGGGCCCAGCTCGACGAGATTGAAGTTGCGCTCGGCGAGCGGGACGAGGCGGGTGAGGAACAGGTACTTCAGCCGGCGCGTCATTCCCGCGGGCTCGTAGCCGAGCGACCGCATCATGAAGTCGAGCCACTCGTCGGTGGTGAACGACGCCCTCGCCGCCCGATAGTCGTCGAGGTTGAACGTGGCGATCTGGATCGGCTCGAGCCGGGTGATCCAGAACGACCGCTTGCCCTTCGACTCGTCGTCGTACTCGTGCTTCATGTCCAGCTGGGCCCACACACCCCCCGTGAGCAGTCGCTCGTAGTCGCGTGCGTACTGTCGGGGGATGTGGATGAAGTTGTCGCCGAAGTTCGAGGCTTCGGCCCAGGGCTCGGAGTCGACGATGCGCACCTTCACCTTGTCGATGAAGCTGTGGTGCCCCTGGTCGATGACGCGGTGCTGGGCCTTCATGGACTCGTCGGGCCGGATGTAGTTCTCGGCCAGCGTGTCGTTCACGACCTTCAGGCCCATCTCGATAGCTACGGGGTCCCTGGAGGCGCAGTACTTCCCGAGCAGGAACTCGAGCACGAAGACGGGAACGTTGGCCCCCACCTTCACCTTGCGCACAAGGTCCTTGCGCACGACCTTCCCCGCGAACACCTCGGTGACCTTGTCGTCGAGGCTGTCGCTCGTCGGTGTCGAGACGCTGTCGGTCATCAGAACACTCCTAGCTGGACGAGAATGTCCTCCGGCGATCGATACAGGACGGCATCGGTCGCCGGATCGAGGATGACGATGCGCGCCGATTCCACGCGGTCGTCGTCCAACCGGAAACCAAGCGTCGCCTCAGCCCCTGCAGTCAGCGCCACTGCTCCGGTAGACAACAGCTCGCCCTCGATGGCCATGCCGACGGCGCCGACCTGTTGGCCATCGTGTTCGAGGATGGGCAGGACCGGTAGATCCGTGCCGAGCAGCGACGCGTAAGAAAGCTTCACGCTGAACATGCGGTTGGTGATCACCGCAGGTACATCGGCAACCGCCAGGTCGGCCGACCCGTGGGACTCCGGCGCGACACTCGACGATCGGAACGTGATGACGGGGATCACCATCTCCTGAAGGGTCGGCCCTCCGTGGTGGAAGCTGAGATCGCCGCCGGACTTGAAGACGCCGGTGCCGGCGGGGAACACGAAGTCCAGGTCGAGATCGTTCCCCAAGTCGCGTGCGCCCACTCGTACGCAGGCCGATGGAGTTGCTCCTCCACGCCCGATCCAGCAGCGACGGTGCAGCTCGACCTGTTCGCCGCCCGGCGCGTCGATCTTCATCGAGTCGTCTCGGTCTTCGGACGCGTAGAGGTGGCCATGGTCCGAGGAGATCACCGCACGCTCGATCCCGACGGCGGCCAGCTTCCGCGCGGCTCGCGCGAGGTTGTCGATCACGGTGTCCATCACCGATCGGGCCAGCGATGATCCCCCTTCACCGAACAGGTCGATCTCCTGAGATCGCACGACGACCAGATCGGCATCGCCGATCTTCTTGGCCAGCTTCGCCTTCGACAGCTGCACGAGATCCTCGAGCGCCAGGTCCACGGAGGACGGCACTCGGGCCGCCATGTGCTTCTTCCGCGCCTTGAGGTCGGCCAAGAAGGTCCCGTCGACGGCGGCGCCCAGCTTGCCGCCCTCCACCGTGAGGTCGTAGCTCTCCAGCGCACCGGGCATGAGTGCCGCCATGCCGGTCGTGGTGATGCTGGGCAGCACCCCGGTGGCTGCGCTGATGGTCGTCTCGCCGTAGTCGCTCAGGCGCTCGGCCAGCTCGACACCCATCTCATAACGCATCGCGTCGACCAGGAAGTACGCCACCCTCCCTCGGTCCGGCCGCACAAGGTCGTCGAACACCGAGGTCTGGTGGCGCACGCCTTCCACCGACCAGCCGTTCTGCACCATCGCCTTGGCAAACCCCTGGGCCATCGTGTCGAGCACGCTGTCGTACCGATGCCGAACTGATGAGACGGCCCGCTCATCAGCCTCGTCGTCCAGCTTGGGCAGCCATGATTCGAGCTTGCGATGAGCGCGGTCGAGTCGGTGCCAGTCCTGCTCGTACCGCTCGATCCATCCAGCCGAGCTCGTCGGCGCAGCAGCCAGACCGTCCGCAACGCTCTCGGCGGCCTCGCCCAGGACCGCAGAGAGGCGGACCGCCTCCCACTGCGCCTGGCGTTCGACGTCATGGGCCAGCCAGAAGCTTCCGCGACGCGTCTCGGCGACGTCGAGTACCTCCGCGAAACGACCCTCGTGGATCAGCGACGCGCACTGGCCGAGGAGGGCTTGCTCCTCGAATCGGAACGTGTCGACCGAGCCGAGCAGCAGAGCGTCCACCGACGCAGCGTTCAGCCCGAGCTCGCGTTCTGCTTGATCGGCGATCGCTGGGTAAGTGTCCCCGTGCTCCTTGCGCAACAGGCCGGCGATGGCGCGCACACGCTGCTCGACCTCGGTGGTGCATGCCGGCAGGTTCCCGAGCGCCTCAGGAGGGTCAGTCCGGAGGTCCGATCGGAACTCCGACCCGAGAACGAACCGCATTGTGATCGATCGCCATTTGGCGAGGTCTTCATCGCCCAGCGAGATTCCGAGGCGGGCCGTGACGAGCTTGGCGAGCTCCCCGGGCGCCCCCTTCTCGACAATCACGCCGTCGACATCGGGCGCAGCGAGCCAGTTCGCGATCTGGGCCTCACTCGTGGCGCCACTGAGGATCGCCTTCAAGACAGAGGGCGAACGATCACCGTCGTCGCCGGCCGCCTGCGCGATGTCCGCGTATGTGAGGTTCTCTCGTCCGAGCAGCTCGTCGATTACCCCGTCGGTGAAGCGTTGCCGCAGGGCGTTGCGGGCCAGCCGGCGGAGTTGCGGCTCCCAACGGTAGCCGGCGAGCTCCAGCTCCATGAGCGGCGAGGCTTCCGTTCGATCGAGACCGGGTAGATAGATGACCAGCCGACTCGGATCGTCGCCGTCGACCAATGGCCCCACGCGCGATCGGAGCGCGTACACCGATCCATCGAACCGGGCGAAGGCCATGCTGGCGCCCCCGAGGCTGACGTTCGTCAACCCGTCGGCCTCCTCGCTCATCTCCAGTTCCGCGATGAACGACTCGAACTCGCGACGGGGGTCGAACCAGACCACGACCTGCCGGTCGTCTACGTGCCCTCCGAGCTGCTCGGCGACGTAGTCGTGGAGGAGGTGGCTCATGTGGCGGGTGATCCTGGGGGGAGGACGGTGTGGTGGGTGATGAGTTGGTCGATCGGGGTGGTGGGCGTGGTGCGAGGATGCCACTTGTCGGGGTTGTCGGGGTCTTGGACCCAGAACTCGTCTTCGAGGTGGTGAGCGATGGCGAGGCTGCGGTCCTCGGCGCACTTGGGGATGACACGTTCGGGCCAGAGGTGCATGGCGAGCTGCGCCCAGTCGTAGTCACCGGCGGCGAGCTTGTCCCAGTGCCCCTTGAGCTCTTTGGACCAGGCCCGGTGATGCGCGAACAGCTTCCACAGAGGGGCGAGGACGATCACGACGCCATCGTTGAGGTCCGGGGCCCACAATGGCGCCACCGCCACGAGTTCGTCGCGGAGCTCGCGTAGCTCGTCGACGAGCCGTTCTTGGCTGTCGATCGCCTTGCGCTGGATCGCCGACGGGTTGGGTCCGGCTTCTTGGGTGAGCTCGACGAGGCGTCGTTGCTCGACGCCGAGTTTGGGGTCGACGATGTCGTTGAGCATCTGGAACAGCGAGTCCGCGGTGGCCCGGTGGGCGTAGAGCCACACGGTGTAGCTGCCGGAATTGGTGCCGATCGGCCACAGGATCGGTGCTTTACGTCGCGACTTGGAGTGGGTCTTCAGGTGATGATCGAAGAACCCTTTGCTCAGCCAGGCCTTGATCTCACCGGACCGGACCCCGAGAGCCTCACCGACGTCGACCCACCATGCGTCGGCGTCATCACCGAACACGACATCGAACACGGCCCGCACGCGGGTCGTCAGGTCGAGGGGGTGGCCCGGGTCGTCGACCAGCACCGGTGCGACTTCGATCGGATACTCCGGAGGGACCTGTCCAAGGGGGACTGCACCATCGCCGGACAACATCGCCGGCGAGCACGCCGGCAGCGGCTCGAACGGATCAGGCTCGGCCGGCCAGACTCGCTCACCGGTCGCAACACGAAGATCAAAACGGCCGACAGCCACACCCACCGCCCAAGACACAAGCCCCGCAGCCAGCCCGGCCGGATCGGCGTCCACGACGTCGCCCTCGCCGTCATCGTCGCGAGGCTCATCGACCTCTAGATCGGATTCGCCTGCATTCTCCACCGTCCCAAACCCAACAGTGAGCGCCACTCGATCGTCCTCTGAGATGCCGTAGAGTTCGAAACACAACTCGTCGATCTGTACTTGGACTCGACGTAACTCCACAGCGACATCGTCCACCCGGTTCGCCCACTCCGCGACCCGCAGCGCGAACGTCTCGCTGGTGACCTGCAATGCCGCTGGAATCACGAATGCGTGCGAAGTCTCAACTGCTGAATCGAGACTCCGTCGGATCGACCAACCGCGATGCGCTAGCCGGGAGATGGCAAGGCGGCGCTCTTCATCTTGACCAAGAGCGGGGTACGGCAAGTCATTTAGCACGCCCACGACAAACTCGGGATGCCCCGTGCGTCCGACACGAGTCTTGAACATGAGGTCAACGGCCGACGAACTAAGAACACCGAGCGTGGCAAGCAAGTCATTGGTCGATGTGAAGGCCGCCGGGCCCCGCACGCTGAAGACACTGCCAGCTGGCATAGCCTGAGGCGAAAACTCCGCACCCCTAAGGGGCCACGTAATTCCTGGCCTGCCATAGCTCTCATGTCCATTTAGGACAGCGGTCCAGTGCGGTGACCATCCATTCCGTTCACGAACTGCAGCGACAAACGCCTTGAGCTCGCGGCCATCCTCTGACCAACGAATCGCCGTGGATACATCCTGGAAGAACTTCACGCTGCGTCCGCCCTTGACGAACGTTCGGTACAGGTCACCCTCCGCGTCAGGTAGTGGTGGTGGGATCTCGGCCTGGAGCCGGACAAAGCGGAAGTCGTCCATGGTCTTTCCACCGTGCCGCGCAATGCCACCGACAATGCGAAAGCTATCGAAAGAATCGAAGGTTCGATAAATGGATTCCGGATACCAATACGCGAATGGGCTTGAAGGTATCCGTCGAAGGCTTGAGCTTTGAACAGTGAAACGACCCGGCGCATCCCGTCCTACTCTGTCGCGCAAATCTCTGGCCTTCGAATCGTCTGCGCTATCAACGACTCGCAGGAACACCGTCATGTGTGGTCCCGACAAAGAGCGCTCGACCCTACGGTTACACGCCTCAACGACCTCGTAGAGCGCGCCGGCTCGGATCGTCCTCGGGACGTAGCGATCACGCTCACCTACTCCGCTCCAACGCGTACGCCGCCACCTCGACCATGGCACCGTCGAGCACACCCTGTCCCAGGTCGGCAAAAACGAGCGGCGGCGCTGTGTCGAGGATGATCTCTTCGCGCCACTTCTGGAAGCTGGAGAGGAAGAAGCCCGTTCGGGAGGTGATGGCGCCGAGCACGCCATGGGGGACGAGGAGTTCGATGCCGCGTTCGACGAATGCTGCATACACGTCGTTCTTGGTGCGCGGGTAGGCCTTGTCGAACGTCGTCTTCGCCTTGAGGCTGCCGGCGCCGAAGGGAGGGTTCATGAGGACGACGTCGAAGTGCTCACGAAGGAGCTCGAGCAGGGCGACGCCGTGCGCAGAATCGTCGGCGAACAGCCGGCGGCGGGCATTCTGTTCGCCGGAGGCAGCCGAGACGAAGGCGGCAAGCGCGTCGAAGAGGCGCTGTTCGGCTTCAGCGAAGAAGGCGTCGTCATCGATCCCGGTCAGATCCAGCTCGCCCTGTTCGGTGTCTTGGAACCCGGGGAGCGTTTGGGGTCGTAGCCGCTGGGCGACGAACTCGGCGCGTGCCCTTGCGATCTCACTCTCGAGGTCGGTCTCGGCCCGGACGAGAAAGCCCATCTCGCCGGCCAACGAAAGGCTGGCCACGATCTGGCGGAAGAGGCTTCCCAACAGGGGCGGCTGGAGCTGGTTGGCGAACTCGCTAATCATCTCACCGTCGCCTGGCATCGGCTCGGCAACCACCACACCGGTCTTGCGGATTGGTGGGCGGTCGATGGAGGCAACGCCGGCATCGCGCCACGACCGCTGGGCCCGAAGCCACAAGGCGAGGGCGGCGATCTGCGCGGCCCGGGGGTCGATGTCGATGCCGTGAAGGTTGTGTTCGAGGATCAGCGCCGGAATCGCCCGGTTGAGGTCCTCCGCGGTCGAGTACTCCTCCCGGAGTGGACGAGCGGAGTACGAGTTCGACTGCAGGCCGTGCTCCCATGCCTCCCGATACATGCGCTCGAGCAGGTCGAAGGCATACAAAAGGAAGTGCCCCGAACCGCAGGCGGGATCCAGGATGCGGAACGCTCTTGGGTCTTTGAGCGCCCGCGGGGGACGTTCATCCTCGAGCTCGACGAAGTACTCGCAATCGTCGAGGAGGTTGGTGTCATCGGCCATCTCGGCCCATGTTCGGGCGAGGGTGTTGTCGACCAGGAACTGCACGACATACCGGGGAGTGAAGAACTGGTTGCGGACGGCGAGCTCCCGGCTGTTGCGGGGCGCTTGGCTCTCGTCACGCATCTGCTGGCGCTCGTCCTTGCTGTTGAAGAACTGGTAGAACCAGCCGATCGTCTCGTCGTTGTCCCAGACGGGCGCGAGATCGTCACCGTTGAGCCCGTTGATCAGCGCCTCGAACGGGTTGTGGCGTGGCCAGAGCAGGCTCGATGCATCGCGCCGGTCGAACAACACCTTGACCTCGGTCGAGAGCTCATCGAACAGGGCCTCGAGGTAGAGCCGGTATCCGCCGTGCTCCGGCAGTCGTTCGACGCCCGGGGCCAGACCGACGAACTCTCGGTAGCCGGCCGAGTCCGCGCCGGCACTCACGCATTGCTGCAGCAGCCCCCGTGCCTCGAGCATCTTGAGTGCGACATATCGGTTCAGTGCCGTGAAGGCGGCCTCGCGGACAAACCGCGCGACCGCCTCAGCCGCGGAGAGGCCCGACGACTCGTAGTACCCGATGGCGGTCACGAGCTTGGTTCGGATGACCCGCTGTGCTGCGTCGAGGTGCGCGCCCGGGTGGTCGGCTACCTCCCCGTTCGATCGGATATCGAACGTCCCTTCGAGCTGTTCCCGGAACTCCTGCTCGAGGAGGCGGCGCGCTGCTTGTGCGGCCGAACTAATGGCGTTGCGCTGTTGTTTGTCCATGGCAGCTACCCGACGATGACTTTCTTGCCGTCGGCGATGAGCCGCTCGCACTCGTCGCGCAGGCCGTCGAGTGCAGCATCGAGTTGTTCGGTGTTCTCGACACCCGCTTGGAAGAAGGGCTGCACGCTCACAGTCGCGACCCTGTCACCCTCGACCACGCTGTGGACCTGCCGGATTGCGTCCCGCAGTCGGGCAAGACACGCCTCGCGGTCAGATCGCAACTGCGGGAGGTTGGCGTAGCCCGCAGGCTGATCCTCTGCGTGCCTGCGGAGCGGCCCCGAGATCTCTTGTTTCACGTCGTCGCCCAGGTTCTCCCACCCTGGCGTTGTGACAAGTTCGGCCAGCGCCTCGATGTAGGCGTCGACCTTCGCACTGAGTTCCTGGCCGTAGCGACGATCATGCTCGTCCTCGATCAGCGCGCGAAAGGAATCGATGTCGTTCAGATCGCGGAAGAACGTCTCCCGGGCGAGCAGATCGGTCAGGTCGGCCGCCGCCGTTCGCACGCGATCGTCGAGGTCGGGCTCGTCCTGGAGGAATGGCCACTGGGTGCGCAAGGCCCGCCGAGCAGCTTCGAGCTCACCGAGGACCGTCGGTGTCAGCACCTGGTTCAACTCGCCGGCACGTTTGATGCCGTCCTTGACCGTCTGGAACGACGAGTTGAATTCGCCGACGGCGGATTCCTCGGTCCCCCGCACGATGGCCTTGATCCGATCAAGTGCCTCGACGAGCATCGCCGAGCCGGGAAGCTGGTTGGCCGTGAGGAGCCCGTGGGCCGTCGTCACCTCATCTTCCCGAGTTGCCAGTTCGGAGCGCAGCTCGTCCACTACGGCGGGCTGGCTGATCTCACGGACTTCGCGCCCGAAGGTGTCCTTGAACCTGCTGGCCGCCTTGGCGACTTCGGCGAAGTCGATCCCTTTCTTCGGCGCACAGGAAGCGTTGCGGAAGTTGACGTTGTTGGTCAGCGCTTCCTTGGCGGCAACTCCACGCCGGGAATCGATGGTGGCCGACCCGTGCTTCATCTCGATCTTGGCTGCGGCCAGGAGCACCGCAACGAGCAAGCGCGTGACCTCGAAGTCCCATCCGTAAGGGTCGCGGGCGAAGTGCTCGGACAACGACTTACCGGTGGCCTTCGTGCCGTACTCGCTGTCGTTCTCGATCTTCGAGTACAGCTCGCGCAGTGGCGACGCGTCGGCGTCGAACACCGTCTGGCCGTCCTGATCGCGAAGCAGTCCGAGCGATGAGAACACCAGGGGAAGGCCTTGCAGGTTGTCGGCCTTGAGAAGCTCCTCGAGCCCGCGCTTGGCCTCGTTGGACTTGGCGGCACCTTCGCTGAAGCGAGTGAACACGTCGGGCAGCACCTGGCCGAGAACGACCGCCACCGCCTTGCCCACGTCGGGAGAGCTCGAACCCGGGGATCGATCGTTCCCCCGGAAGTACGCCGTACCGTCGAGCACCGCGGCGCGGAGGAGGCGCTGCAGCTCGGCGGTGTGCCGTCGCTCCCGGGCCCGCTCTTCGGACACAAGTGACGCTTCATCGGTCGTCCGGGCATCACGCGCCTTGCGCGACAACATGTCTTTCGATCTGTGCAACTCGACGGTCTCGCGGTCGATGGCCTCGGTGAGCGGCACGATCCAGAACACCGTGTCGTCATCCGTCTGACTCCTGGCCCGCATCTCCTCGACGGTGTCGTCGAACTCCTTGCCGTCCTCGGCAAAGGTCAGGTGAAAGAGCAGGTCACCCTTCTCCTCGTCGCGCCCGTCGATCATCAGACCGGCCTTGAACGGCCTGACATCGAGCAGGGTGTGCTGCGGCTGAGGCTTCCAGAAGCCGGTGACGATCTCGCGGTGCAACCGCTTCGTGTCTGCGGGGCGGGGGCTGGTGCCGTTGCGCTGCCGTTCCCAGTCGTCCTCGGCGGGCGTGGGGATGCGATAGCCGTCGTCGCCCTGCCGGACGAGTTGCGCATCCTCGAGGACGCGCAACGCCTCGCTGACCGCTGGAAGCGGCGACGGCGCTCCCACCGCAGGCTGGAGGCAGGCGGCGATGTTCTCCGCCGTCCGATGCACGCTCTGCACGAACTGAAGCAGGCAGATCACCTTGGCGACAGCCTGTGCCTGAGGGTGGTCCACCTGCGCGGGGATCTTGTGGATCTTGGCTCGGACCTCACCGGCGATGTTCGACTCGACGAGGTCGTAGATCTGGTCCAGCCTCGCGAGTTGGCCCACCTCCTGTTCGGCCAGGCCCACATCGGGATGGATCAGCAACTGCTGAGCCAGCTTGATGATCGTGCGGTTGGCGCCCCCGACGTGCTTGGTGGCGCCGCCCTGCGTCCGGAGTCCAGAGACGACCTGGATGATCAGATCCACCTGATAGGGCAGGAGTGGGTACAGGTCGACGAATCCCTCGCGGCTCAGCTCGGGCAGCGAGATGTCCGCGCTCAGCCGTGTGTGGGCGGCCAGCTGACCGCGGTGTTGCTCGTACAGCGCACCCAGCTCAGCCTCGGCGCCGGCGTTCTTGGCGAGCACTCGTTTGCTCGTGACCTCCGAGATGTCCGACGGCTCAAGGTGGGGCTTCTCCTTGAATCGATCCATGAGGCGAGCGAGCTCGATGCGCTTGTCGTCGAGCCCTCCGACCATCTCGTTGAGTTTCTCCTGGGAAGTCACGATCAGCCACTGCTTGCCCCGACCGTGCACACCGAACTGCTGCACGATGGCCTGCAGATCGAGCATCTTCTGCACGTCGCGGGCCACGAACTGGCCGACCTCGTCGACCACGAAGACGACGGTGTGCCCGGGCTTGCGTCGCGCGATGAGCTCGTTGATCCGCTTGGCGAGCAGACCAGCATTGATGTCAGCTTTACCCTTGTGGGCGTCGGCCCACGAGTCCTGGTCGGCGCGGATCTCGGGCTCGAGCGCATGCATGGCCGCACTGGCCTCGCCCATCGCGAAGGCGACCGACTTCTTGCGGGTGTCCCACTCCTTGCCTTTCGTGACCGTCCTGAACGCTTCCTTGAACTCTTCGAGCCGTCCGTCGTCCTCGAGGCCGATCTCCAGCTCGGCGAGATCCAGATCGGTGGGGTACCCGAGACTTCCGAGGAACAGCCGGTACATGATCTCGGTGAGCATTTGGTTACCGCTCCGGATGCCTCGGTCGGTCGAGACGTCGAAGATCACCGCGTGCGTCGGAATGGCTTCGGCGATGTTGCCCAGCAGCAGTCGGATCTTGTCGTTGGTGCGCTTCCCGAACCGCTCAGCGGCTGGTGTGCCGGCGATCATGCGGTTCTCGAGGGCCAGCCCAAGCATCTTGGCGAAGCTGGACTTACCAGAGCCGAAGAAGCCCGAGACCCACACCCCCACGCCATCGTGAGGCTTGTTGGGAGTGGACGCGAACGTGTCGAGAATGTCGGCGTAGTGGCGGGCGATCGCCTCGGTGGTGACGTACTCGTCGATCTCGAAGCGGATGACCTCCTCGTCGTTCTGATCGACCTTGATGACCTCCTCGATGGGTCGGGAGATGTCGTTCGCGAAGAGCGTCTTGATCGGGGAAGCCATCGGTGTGCCTCTCAGAAGATCTTGGGTCGGTAGTTGTGTTCGGCGTCGAGCACACCCATGAATCGCAGGCCGGCCGCGCCGTCGAGGGTGCCCGGGTAGAACAGAACCGCCGGCGCCGCGACTCGTCCCTTCAGCTGCTCGAGCAGAGAGAAGGTGCGGTAGACGGGGTAGAGGGCGCCGGCACGGTTGATCAGCACGACATCACGCAACGGATCGGGATCCGTGGGCATCCGATCGGCAACGAGATCGACGAGAGAGACGTCGTCGTCCGCGAGCGTTGCGTGGATCGTCTCGATCAACGCACCCGTCCCTTGACGCCGTTCTACCTCGAACCACTCCTCGAGGGGCTCGAGCGCCTCCATCGCCGCCGTGAGGCATTCGGCCAGCGAGATGCGGGTGACGCGCTTGCCCTTCTGCTGCAGGCGGGTCTGCAGCATTGCGATCTCGCGCCGGAGCTCGAACTCGTCTTCCGGCGCGTACCGGAACAGGGCGTAGGGCATGTCGTGGTACGCACTCAGGGCCGGACGAGGATCCGGCGACGCGAGAATCGGCTCGAGCGTGCCCTTGAGCCGTTCGGTCAGATCGCTCACGAGACCATCTCCGTCGCATACTCGAGCGTCGAGTCACACGGCAGCGAGAGCTGGGCCAGGCTGCCGGCCGCCTGGTAGTCAACCTTCTGGAATTGGTGGAGGCGGAGCAGCTCGCCCTCGAGCTCGGCGGCAGTCATCAGGTACATGCGCCACTCCGGGCTGTCGATAGCACGACGCGGGCTCCGATTCTCTTGCTCGAGGACGGCGTGCAGCAGGTAGAGCAGGCTTCGTTCCGGCAGGTGATAGCTGGTGAACTCCTTGACTGTCGCTCCGACGAGCAGTCCGAAGTCGGCGCTGATCTTGAGCAGGCCGGCGGCGACGCGATGGAGCGTGGCCGGCGTCCAGTCGTGCTCGGTCTGCCCGCCCCGTGCCTTCAACGTTCGGAGGTACTCGTCCACAGCTTCGGTCTGCACCCTGAATGCGCCATCCGCGTACTCGGGGAACACCCAGTTGATGAGGAAGTCGCGGAGCAGGAACTCGTCCCTCGTGATGTGCCAAAGCAGGAGCGGCTTCCATTCGTCCATCGCCAAGCCGCCCTTCGCAAGGACCGTCAGCGGGCGATCACGACCGCTGGGATCGAGCCGCCGGCTGAGGACCCACGCCACATCACGCAACCAGGTAGCGCTTGTAGCGCCGATGTAGTTCTCGTCTCGCAGGCGGTCGAGGTTGGCCTTCTTGTCCTCCTCGAAGTCCCAGCGGGCCAGCACCTCGTAGGTCTCGGGGATCATCGCCCCCTTGATGATCGTGAAGGACGACACCACCTTCGTCCGCTCTGCCACAGCCATCACGCGGGGTCCCACGGCTGGTACGGCACCGCCAGGCTGCCCTGCTCCCCACGAGCGAAGGCGATGGCGAGCATCGTCAGGTCATCGTCAGAGCCGGAGAACTCACCAGGAACCTGAACGGCGCGCTGCTCGGCCGAGCGCCGGAGGCGGCTCTCCCGCTCGACGTGCTCCTCCGATGCAAGGCCCAGACGCTGCAACTCCATTGAGAGATCGGCTGAACACGACTCGAGCTCGATGAAGAACGGCGCCCATCCGACGGCATCCTCCCGCCAGCTCTCCAGCCGAAGCTCCAGCTCGTCCTCGACATCGGCCGGCATGTTCCAGAGCGTCACGGATCCCGGCGGGTCGTAGACCTCGCGACAACGATCGGCGGCGACAGCGAACACCGCCCTGGCCTGGGCGAAGTGATGGGTCCGCGGAAACCCCCGGCTGACGACCGACGACCCCAGCGACCCAAGCTGCCCCTGTGTGTTCCACCACTTGGCCAGATCCATTTCGCCGACCCGCCCGACCGCGAGCCGGAGCTTGAAGAGCAGATCGACGTCAACTCCACGCCCGGCCATCAATCGCCGTCTGCCTGCCGGTGCCTCGACGAGTTCACGGCACCAGCCACGCGTTCACGTCGAGGCTCGCTCCATCGACCGCGGAGCCATTGGCCAGACGGAACGCGAAGGTCGCTGAGGCGGTCGCTGCTTCGTTTGACTGACTGAACATCACCACCGAGGTACCCCCGCACTGTGACCGGAGCCTACATCGGCCTTCGTCCCAGGCCGCTGGGCCTGTCTCGCACCTCCTCACCATGGTTTGCGAAGCGGTAGATAGGAAGTTCCACCTTGGCATGGCTGAAGGCTGTCCCATGAACCGCCCCGCGTCTGGTGGAGGCTCCAACCTGTGAGAAGGATGGAGCAATGCCAAAGAACGGGAAGTACCCCGATGAGCTGCGCGAGCGCGCGGTGCGGCTGGTTCTCGACCATGGCCATGAGTACGGGAGGAGTTCGCTGGTGTCCTCCCACTCCACAGCGGAGAGCCCGAACGCAGGTTGACCCTGCCGGTCTTGGAGTTCACGCGGTGCGCTGAAGCTGGGGCGTTTCAGTCGATGGCGCGACTTCGCCGTCGTCGTCGGCACGATATGGTCGAACTTGGTCAGGGGGAGGAGGCAGACGTCTCGCTGCCGGTCCCCGGTGTCGTCCCGCCACTCGATGAGCCTGGCGACTGCCGCCAAGCCGATCAGCATGTTGCTCTTGAAGCGGTCGGTTGGGGGGCGGCTTCCTGCGCCTGGGTCAGTTCGTTGTGCGACCACGAGGTCACCGAGCGCGAGCTCCATGATGGCCGCCCGCTGTATCCTCGCGGTGCTCAGCCACCAACCTCGGCGAGGGGCGGCTTCTGGGTGTCGCCAGGGAAAGCTTGCGTCATCGTTGATGTCGGAGGCAGACCAGTCGTCTGGGTGATCTCTCCACCTCTCTCGGCGGGCTGTGAAGCGCCCCGGGTCTGGTGGAGGCGTGTGCTAGCTTGTACCTTGAGCGACGGCGGAGGCGGGGGGCGACCATTGGGTGACTACAGCAGGCCGGCGCGGGCGACTGGAACGGTGATGGTGCCTCCGATATTGGGCCACGGCGTCGCGACTCAGGGACGTGGTACCTCCGCTCCAGCCCAGACTGGGATCAGGAGACAGCGTCGTGGGAGTCGTGCGCGGGGGATGACCTCCAACCCGTGACGGGGGACTGGGACGGCGACGGTCGTACCGACATCGGGCTTCGCCGGGAATCGACGGGCGCCTTCTACCTCAGGACGCGAGCCGCACGCGCTGGCTCGGCCGATATCGAACCAGCCTCTCCTCAGGATCCCTCCGGGACCTCTGGTTCAGCCTTGGCGCAACAGCTCGCTCTCGTTGTCCTGGGCCGTTGAGCGTAAACAAACGACGAGGTCAGCTGGGACTAGAGTGACTGGACTGGGCAAGCGAGTCAAGGACCTTAAGGAAGATAACCCGGTCCTCGTAGTCATCGGTTGCGTCGTTGCCGCCTGTGCCGCGATCCTCACACTGATTGCTTTCTACAGCGTTGTGTTGGCACCTGCCTACAACCACTTCTGGGGTCACGATCGACCAGAACGCGTGGCAGCCATCGAAGATCTGAGATTGGCCCAATCCCGGAGCTTCGTGCGGTCACTGCTCGGCGAGCCGTTCGCGACCGACCGCTTCGACACTGACCTTGGTGCAATCCGCCTTGATAGCTTCGACGTTGAGGCCTACGTAGTAACCACTGCCTCGGTTGTAGACGATGGACAGGTTGTAGGACTAGCGGTAGCGACCTGTGAAAGCGATCCGCCTGCACTCAGTCTCGGGACACCCTACGGGCTAGTCGATCTCGGCACAACGCGCATGTCAGACGTCGAAGCAACACCTACTGACGTTGAGTACAGCCAAGGCGGCACTGCGGGGGGTCAGGTCGTTCTAGACCATTATTACGGCGACGTGCATGTTCGCGACTGGACGAGTCTATATTGGGGTCAGTTCTACCGTTGTCTTCCGGACGGAATGACGCCGTTCGATCGATTGCCAGACCAACCCGCAAGTCTTGGAATGTGGGCACCTGAACAGTACACCTCTGACCTCGACCGGTTCCGCAGTGCGACACCGATTACAGCAGTTGGCCTCGTCAACTATCAGTATGAAGCTGCAGTAGCTGGCTCTCTGATGTGGTCGGCTGAAATAGCACTCAGAAGAGCACCTTGATAAGCCAGCGGTTGGCGCGGACTGCTCTGTGACAGCGCCTTGCGTTTCTCCGCTTAGCCACGGCGTTTCTCCGCTTAGCCACGATCTTTCGTAGCGGGTCTGGTCTGGACTCGCGAAAAGCCCTCCGAACTGGGAAAATGCGTGTCGCTGAACGCACATTCGAACCCGAAGTTGGAGGGCTTTCACCATGGAATCTATCAGGCTGTCGCCGCCACGCACAGTGACCGGGAACGCGGAGGGGCTGGTGTCGCGCGGTGGGCTGGTGTGGCTGGCCGAGACCGCGGACCTGACCGGTCTGTCGGCGGGGTAGGGCGACGCGTTCGACACGTTGGCGTGGCGATCGCACCGGCCGGGCCGCACCATGGCCCACATGGTCCTCGCCCTCGCCGACGGCGCCACCTGCCTGTCGGACCTGGCGGTGCTACGCGACCAGCCGGCCCTCGCCGGACCGGTCGCGTCGGAGGCGACGGCGTGGCGGACCTTCAACGGTGTCGGACCGGCCGAACTGCGGGGCCTCGCCGCCGCTCGGGCCGCGGCCCGGGAACGGGGTTGGGCGGCCGGTGCCGGTAGGTCCCCGGTACAGTTCCTTGCCATGGCAAAGACCAAGACGCGGGCGATGTCCGACGACCACAAGGCCGCCCTCGCCGAGGGCCGCACCCAGGGCAGGGCGGTGCGCGCCTACCTCGAGGCGCTCGAGTCGAACCGGCCCAAGCGGGGCCGCAAGCGCACCCCGGAATCGATCGCCAAGCGGCTCGCCGCCGTCGAAGCACAGATCGACGATGCCGACCCGCTCAAGCGGCTGCAGTTCGCCCAGGAACGCATCGACCTGCAGACCGAGCTCGACAACCTCGAAGCACCGGTCGACCTCGCCGGCATCGAAGCGGCGTTCACCGCCGCAGCGAAGGGCTACGGCGAGCGCAAGGGCATCTCCTACGCCGCTTGGCGGGAGGTCGGCGTGCCCGCTTCCACCCTCAAGGCGGCCGGGATTACCCGGGGGTAGCTGACCACCTCCTCTGCGGTTCAGGGGTGCGACGAGCGGGGGTCCTATGCCCGGAGGCGGGACATGCGCAGCTCGACACCGGTGAGCATCCCGGTGGCGGTCAGCGGCTTACCCGTCGATTCGGGCCTCCAGACCCAGGCGTCGAGGCGGGCGATCCCCGCCGCCCTTGCCGCCTCCCGGATCTCGGCTCTGAAGGCGAGGGCGTGGTCCGCTGACCGCTGTGCTCGTAGACCCGCTGGACCCCGTCCTCGGCGACGAACTCCGCGACGGCGAGGGCGGCCTCGAGGCTCGGCGGCCCATCAGTCACCGGGATGGGTCCCGGTTCGGTCCCGGCTTCAACCACGAATGTGGCCGTGTACCGCTGGGGCGTCGAACCTTGTCGTGCGGTTACGCCCTGACAACCTCCTTTTGATCGCAGGGACACACGAGCTGCTGGTGTGTTGCGTTCAAGAGTCCTGGATCCGGAGTGCCTCATGCGATATGTTTCGTTCCCGCGGCGGCGAGTGGGAGAGGGTTCGTGACTGAGACGATGTGTCGAGTGGTGCTGGTGATTGGGTTCGCCACGGTGGCTCTGGGGGCCTGCGCAAGTGACACCAGCAAGCTGGAGGTTGGTGATTGCGTGAAGGTGGAGGCTGGCTTCACGCTCAGTGGCGACGCCGAGGCGATCGCGTGCGATGAAGTCCAGCTCTTTACGGACAACTACCGGGTCACCGCCGTCGGATCCGAATCTGAGATGGACGCTTCGTGCCAACCGCCGGACTTGATAATCGTGGATGGAGACAACGCCGCGTGCCTGTCCCAGTAGGGCCTCGTCGTTGGGTCGACCCTAGGAGCGTGCGTCAGTAACCTCCTTTGCCGGGTAGCATCTATCGATTCGCGTTGAGGGTTCAGTGACGGGTATGACTGGGGGTATGGGAAACCCTGGTGGTGGTTTGTGGCCGGTTGTTGGATGCGGGTGAGGTCGTGGGGGGCGAGCCGCTGGCGGGGGCGGTTGGATAGGACGTTCCGCCCGTATGACACGGATCCGACTGCCGATTGAGCTGCGCCTGTCGATCTACCGATCAAGAGGAGACCAGATGAAGAACGAGGACCTGGCGAAGTTGGTGCCATCGCTCATCGTGATGAGGTGGAGCGACCCCAACCGAAACGTCCGAGGTGACATAATCGACATGCGGATCACCGGTCGTGGTGATCCGCTCTGCAACGAAACCGACACGATCCTCAGTCGTTGGGAGACGACCCTTGGTCAACTGATGGTCACCATGGATGACCAAGGCAAGGGTCCGCGCTCTGGCGCTGATGGACCTCTTCGACTCGCTCCCGTGGCCGAAGGAACGATCAAGCTGGCAATCGCCGAGACCAGACTTCTCGGTGTCGTACGTGAAGGCATGTCCCGCTGGGGAGAGTTGGATTACCAGAACCCTCGACGGGTGGTGCCTTTCGTCTGGGAATACCGCGACATCGAAACGATCGAGACCTCCATCAAGACCAAGGCCTTCGGCGGGGGCGAGAGGGTGGACGCTGTCGATGTCCTCTCGATCGAACCGCCCGCGCAGCTGCGGTTCGAGAATGCCTTCCCGCTGAACGCATCGTGGAGACATGAGTCCTTCGTGGCCAAGACGGATCTCGCGACGTTCGGCGCCAGCCTGGTGGCGGCCACGACCGCGTATCGGCTTGGACTGGCTGAAACCGATGAGGAGAGGACTCGGCTTCAATCGGTGCAAGCTGGTGCACGCGTACAAGATGGCAGCAGCCGAGTTGCCTGGTTGGTTGATCCGGCGAGCTGATCGGGTAGCGCGTGGGGCGCTGAGACAAGCTCGGGTGTGAGGGTGTGGGTGGAAGTCCTGGCTACCAGCCGGTTGTTCCGTCTCCGCCCCTGGGCGGAATCCTCCGACTGGCAACACTGGCCCACAACTGGGTCAGAAGAGACCCAGATAGCATCGCTTGACAGCCGTGGCCCATGCCCGCATACTTGAAGGGTCCTAGCGTGTATTGGCAGTAGCGAACGGAGTCTCGTGAGAGTGGGATCGGACCGGGCTTTCCGTTCGCGGCTTGTTGTGTTTCTCGCTCCACTGCTGGCATTGCTCACTCTGTTCGGTCCGGTTGTCCCAGCTTCGGCGCATACCCTCTACAGTCGAAAGTCCCCACACTCGTCGGGAGAGTTCTTGTACCTTCCGTCTTGGAGGAGTTTCGGGACTTCGAGCTGGGCGTGGAACCACGCTAATAACGCGCTGTACAACTGGTACAACACGCCAACGTTGGTGTATCCGTACCGCACGGGCGATTACGCAGAGAGCGTCGCCGATTGGTACGTGACCTATACCAGCGACAGCGCTTGGGGATGGACAGTTCTCTATCCGGGACCGAACGCGTCATGCACCGGTTGTGAGATTGCCTGGGGTGAAATCTTTCTGAACGAGCGCACATTGGTACTCGAGTCCTATTCTCAGATTACCAAGGTCGCGACCCATGAGTTCGGCCACGCGTTTGGCTTGGGGCATCCGAGATCCAGTGTCCCCTATCGGTCGGTTATGAAACAGGGAAGGCTTTCGTACAACACGCCGCAGACCCACGACATCAACGATGCAAACAGGTACTACCCGTGACGAGCGAAACGGAGACCGTTAGGGCGAGGCCCCGCAAACGGCCTGTGCGTCAGGGTCAGGTCGGACGCGCTGGCGACCGCTCCCAGCGGTACGCGAGAGCAGGAAGCGTGATAGCGGCCGGTTTGCTTGTTGGTGCAGCGGTGATCGTCGGCATGGCGTTGCGACATACTTCGACTTCAGGGATTGAGGCCGAGCAACCACCGGGGGCTGTCATCGTGCCCGACTATCAGCAATTCAGGTCCCTGTCGGAGCTGCTTGGCAGCAGCGATGTCGTCGTGTTGGCCCGTTCAGTGGCGGTGGGACCCGGGATCACGACTCGTGTTGGTGGCGCTCCATCAAGATCTGAGGCGGCCGCTGCTGGCAAACCCCATGCCGGCACTTTCGTAACTCACCTTGAGACGTTTCAAATCAGCAGAGTGCTCAGAGGAGAGGTAAGCGCGGGCGACGAACTTACCGTGCGGACACTCGGTGGATCGTCACCGGAGGGCCTCTTCTCCGTCGAAGGCTGGACACCGACCACGCCAGGTCAGTCCTACCTGCTCTTCCTGGGTCCAGGCGGGGCCGGGCGTGCCCTCAGCTATGTCGGCGGCACTCAGGGTCGATACGTAATAGAACAGGGCCGAGTCAGGGCCACCACGACTGATTCGCCAAGCCCGGTCGAGCGGTTGCTCGGCGGTCGGGACCGCAGCGCCATGCCCGGGCTCATCGCGACCGCGATGGCCGAACAACAACCGGTGCTTCCCGCGACCGAGGGTCCTCGAGGAGCACCTGGCCCGCCCATTGCGAGCACACCCCCTACTCTCCCCGATGGGAGGGTGAAACCGCCCGCTCCCCCTCCCTGATCCGTGCGGTTAGAAGGTCAGCGGATTGGCAGCTGCTCGGTGTTCCGTCGGTCGCGGTCGTTCATGGGTTTGACGTCGATGAGGACGGTGGTGGCGAGGTCGGGAGTTGGCCGGAGTTCGACCCTCACTAGTTCGCGTCCCCGACGACGCAACACAGGCCGTGCGTCAGGGCCTGTAGACATCGAGAACGCATAGACCCGACCGTCCAAGGTGGCAATGCCGGTTCGGTCCTCGTGCGGGTCGGGGCGTTCGGCTGGTGGTGCGCTTGTCACATCCACGGACGACTGCTCGGCACCCTTGCTGGCGATCTGGTTCCTGGGTCGATGCGGTAGATGGTTTCCTCGCTGGCTGGCGGCGACCCAGACGGTTCTGCTGGTCGCGGCGACGGCGCTCGGTCGGATGCCGACGGCGATGGTGTCTGTTACGTCGTTGGTGGCCGGGTCGATGCGCGAGACGGTGTCGTCGTCGAAGTTGGTGACCCAGACGGCGTTGTCGCTGGCGGCGACGGCTCCGGGGTTGGCGCCGACCGGAACCGTGTCGATAACCCCGACCGGAGCGCCGCGTGCTGTTCCAGGCGACCGGTCCTGTGTGATGGCCACGCTGCGATGGCTCATGGCGTAGAAGGCGGCGGCAGCGATAAGGGCGACGTGAACCACTCCACCGGCGGCGACGACCTCGCGGTGCAGGCGCGACCGGGGAGGTGCCGCGACGGGAGCGACTCGTTCGGCGACAGGCGATCCAGCGGGAGCCGGGCCCGCGCCTCGCGGTTGCTGTGGCCGTGTGACGGCGTGGCGGATAGTCGGTCCGGCCTCACCTCGTTGGATGGGCGCGAGCGGGGCAGTGTCAGCCGCCGACGCTGAACCGGCAGTTGGTGGGACCGCCGAGGCGCTGGGCGCGAGTCTGAGGCACGTGATCGGCTGACCGGCGGCGGCCTGGACTGCCTGGAGGGCTCCGCCGAGGGCTTCGGCGCTCTTGAAACGGTCGGCAGGGTCCTTGGCGAGCGTCCGCACGACCAGGTCGGCCAGGTCGTCAGGCACACCGCGGAGTCTCGGCGCGGGGTCCTGAAGCACGCGCATCATCACAACCGCTACCGGCTCGTCTGGGCCGCCCGAAAACGGCGGCGCCCCTGAGATCAGGGTGTGAATCCGCCGCCGGTGTGGACGGTGGGGACAGTGGACCCGAGGAGGTCGGTGATGAGGTTGGTGGGGCCGGGTAATGCGAGGTGCGCGCTAATGCGGTCGGTGCCGCCGCCGATGATCCCGGTGCCGTTGGTGAAGGTGGCGGCAAACACGAAGTCGGCCGGGTCGGTGGTGTGCTGCAAGAGTCGGGGACGGCGAGGGCGGTGTCCCACTTGTAGTCGAAACGATGGTCCTGGGCCTGTTGTTGGCGCGCTTCTCTCAAGGCATAGGCTGCTTGGAGTCCAGGGACGGCCAACTGGGGGATGACCGTGGCAGAACTCGGGGACCGGGTGGCGGAGGTCGAGAAGGCGTTCGATACCAAGCTCGGGCCGAATGAGATCTATGCGGCTATTCAACGCAGCGCCGGAGCTGCCAAGATCGCTGCTGGAGGTGGAAAGCTAAGCGAGCTCGGCCGCCAGGAACAAGATGACGGAAGTGACGCTGTCTACTACGCCGTCTTCATGGGTATAGGCATCGAACGTGGCCGAATAGCCGTTCGCTGGTGGACCAGCAACCCGAGATGGCACCGCGCCAAGGTTCATGTGATTAGCTACGACACGGCTCAGGTAGCTCCTCTCGTCCCAAGGACCGCACCCGTCCTACGATGCGTTCGGAGGTTTGTGGACGCACTCGAAGTCGAACTGCGAGACGACACCGCCCATCAGGCGCTGACACAATCACCACCAACGACGACAAAGACCGATCTCGGCGCGAGGGCCACGACACCTCGGCCGGCGTCAGGTGGAAACCCCTCGATGGCGGAGGCGCGCCGCCGTCTGGTAGAAGAGGGTTCCATCGATCAGCCAGCTGGAGGGCTCGCCATGGAAGGCTCGGGCGGTTTCGAGGGGGGTGTCCGACCTGCGCCCGACATCGCCGTCGATGACGGCGATGCGAGCGACGGTGTCGATCCGTGCGCGAGTTGTGGGAGCGAACTCCGTGAGGGCGACCGGTTCTGCCGGCAATGCGGCACTGGGGTCGCCGCTGAGCGATCTCCCGCCCGTTGCCGGCCTTTGGATGGCGAGGATCTCGATACGGCGGTGCTCACGGCCCGGCGTGAGCAGGCTGCAGGGGTTCTCGTGCAGGTGGCGTCGCTTGACACAGACCAGGTGAGCCGGATCCTCGAGGAGGCTAGACGGGCGGGTGCGGCCTTCGACGACGCTCGCGACCAGGCGCAACAATCGGCCACCATGGATGAATGGACCGCCGGCGCGTATTGCTTCCGTCGTATCCGAGACCTTATGACTGAGCACCGTTTGCCAGGCCGTCGGCTGGAGGGATCGTCTGTGTCGGACGAGGCGGTAGTAGCGAGGGTGGGTTCGACCGCTGCCCTTGGCTACCTGCAGGCCAAGTCGCTCTCCGAAGCGGAACGCAAGGTCCTCCTGGCTCCGTGGTTGCACGCTGTGGGGGAGCCACCCCCCAGCGACGACCTCCTCCTGCTGGCGGCCGAGGACCACCGTTCGCGACCGGCCGCCGGGCCAAGCCGTTCGACGACGCCGTCCGCCTTGGCGGATCCTGGGCTGGGCAAGTCGCTGGACGCGGGTTCGGCCCCAGCCCCTCCGCAGCGGCCCGTACATCGGACCGCTCCCCGGGCGAATGCGGCCCAGACTGCTCGACCGTCGCCCCGCTACGTGAGTGACGCCCAGCTCGGTGAGAACTTCACTGTCCGGCAGGTCCTGGACGGCCTCTGTTGGATGATCGCCGGGATCGCAGCGGTCGTCTTCGGGACGCAACCCGAGTTCTCTTCCGGTTGGGTCATCGCCGGAGGACTCGCAGCGGTGGCGTACGGCCTTCGCGTCCTGTTCGGCGGCGGGAGCTACTGGGTGTCGAACTTCGTGTACCTCATAGCGATCCTCTCGGTAATGGCGGCGTTCGGTGCGGTCTTCTGATCGCCGTCGCACGAATCGGCCTACTCTCTGCAAAGCCCAAGGGCACCATTCTGGCCACGGGCTCCACGAGAAGTGTGGGCAGCGCAGGTGCCAACGAGCAGTACCTTGATTGACGCCGCCCTCGTGTACAGCGACGGCCAAGCATTGGCCTACGTCGTGCCCAGGGCCTCTTCAAAGTCGGCGGAAGGGGTCTGTGAACTGGGGATTCGCTCGTGGACTGGCGTGACGCGTAGCAGGGGTGGTAGTCGTGGTGGGTGCGTGACGCGTGGTTCTCTGGTCTGAGGGTCCGCCCGGCTGAGGCGGGTGATCGCGCCCGGTTCGATTCGGAGTTGGACGCCCATCACTGGCTGGGTCATCGGATGGTCGGCGAGACGATGCGCTACGTCGCGACTGACGCGGATGGCGAGTGGGTCGCGTTGGTCGGGTTCGCGTCGTGCGCGTTGTCGTGTCGGCCTCGTGACCGTTTCGTTGGGTGGTCGCCAGAGGTCCAGTTCCGCCGGTTGCGGTTCGTCGCGTCGAACCAGCGGTTCTGTGTGTTGCCTGCTGGCCGCCGCCAGAACGCGGCGTCCGCGGTGATGGCACGCGCCTTGGCCAGGTTGAGCTCGGACTGGGTCGAGGCGTGGGGCCACCCGGTGTTGTTGGTCGAGACGTTCGTGGACCCGTCCCGGCACCTCGGGACGTGTTACGCAGCTTCGTCGTTCGTGCGGGTCGGCCAGACCGCGGGCTACGGGCGGCGGTCCGGGCGTTACGTGGAACACCGCCAGGTCAAAGACGTGTACGTGAGGGCGTTGCACCGTCGCAGCGTCGAGGCGCTCGCGGGCCCGTTCGATCACCGGTTGTTGTCCGCTGACCCGAGGAGCTTTGTGGCGCCGATCGATTTCAACACCGCGGACCTGTCCAGCTTGGTGGGCGCGCTTGGCGCGGTGAGCGATCCCCGCAAAGCGAGAGGGGTCCGCCACGAGTTCTCGTCGACGTTGGCGTTGTGCGCGTGCGCGACCCTCGCAGGCCACAAGTCGATGGTCGCGATCAGCGAGTGGTGCGACGCGGCTCCCCAACAGGTCCTGGAACGCTTCGACGCGAGAGTGTCCCCCAAGACCGGGATGAGAGTCCCGCCGAGCTACGCGACGATCCGACGGGCGCTCATCGCGGTCGATGCGGACGAGTTCGACCTCGCGGTCAACACGTGGGCCGCCGAACAACCAGGCCGCAGGCCGCGGCTGCCACCCACCACCAACAACGTCACCGACGACGACAACGACGGCAGCACCGGCACCAGCAGTGGGCCCCTCAGTGCCGGTGTCGGCGCGGGCCTGGTGGGTGTCGCAGTGGACGGCAAGACCCTGCGAGGAGCGAAACGCTCTGACCGCACCCAGGTCCAGTTGCTCGCCGCGTTGCGTCACGACACAGGCATGGTCATCGGCCAACGCAACGTCGACAACGACAAGACGAACGAGATCCTCGCGTTCGCGCCGCTGCTCGAACCGGTCACGCTCACCGGGATGGTCGTCACCGCGGACGCGCTGCACACCCAACGAAAAGCAGCCGCGTTCGTCGTCGACACCAAGAGCGCCCACTACCTCTTCGGCGTGAAAGCCAACCAGCCGACCCTGCACCACGCAGGCCCCGACGCAGCCAACAGCATCGATCTCGACCACCTGAATCGACAACCGACGCAACCCGAGGCGCCGCAAACGCAACAGACCCCCTGGGCGAGCGTCACGGACGGCCAGGGTAGCGTTACTCGAACGGGGCGTTGGCATGCATACGCTTAGGTGAGGTTTGATACGAGTCACCCACGACTGGGGCTGGCAATGGACCATAGTGAGGAGGAGCCGGCGCCAGTCCTAGGCGGCGAGGCCCCAGGAGCTGCCAGCGCGGCAAGTAGCGACCCGGAGCTCGTGTGTCCCGAACCGACCGGCAATGAGGTCAACGTGCCACCTGAGCAGGCATCCGACTTCTCAGGTAGCGGCCGCCGGGAAGGGGTCGAGGTCCAGGAGAACTGTCACGAGGAGGGCGTGTTCGTGTGGCAATGAGGGCCCTGTGGAGGAACCGGCGTGGGATCGGTGTGGCGATGTTGTTTGCTGGGGTACTCGGAGCGGGGGCTGTGCTCGGATGGCTAGCGCGCTCGACGGTCGGTGACGGCGAGGAGGTCACGGTGACGGTCGATCGGCCCGTGTCCGCGGTGGACGTTGTTCGTGACGCGTCGCTGGGCGCCCCGAATGTTCTGGGGTTGGATGAGGCGACAGCCCGTCAGGCCTTGTTCGACGCCGGACTGGTAGACGACGAGGTAGAGATCGTCGAGGTCCCGGCGGCGGGTCGTGCCGGGCGGGTCGTGTCTCAGGATCCCGCTCCGGGTGTACGGGTCGACAAGGTTATCCAGATCGGGGTTTCTGACCGCGCAGACGTGCCCGACTTGCTAGGGGCCACGGAGACGGAAGCGACCCGGGCGCTCGACGAACTCGGAGCACGGATCGTGGTACGCGCTCAGTATCGGGACAATGTCGATGAGGGCACGGTCCTCGCGTTGGATCCTGAGCCCGGGGAGCGCCTTCCTGTTGAGGTGGCGGTTACCGTTGCATCCCCGCCGTCGAGCGTTTTCCTGGCGGGCCTTGATCCGCTTGAGTCTGACTGTGGCGGAGACGACGCGCAGATCGGCGGCGACCCGTACCCATCCTCGGTCCTGTGCTCTGCAGATCGCGACGGGGCCGTGGCCGACTATCTCCTGAACGGCCGCGTCGCCCGGATCGAGGCGACCCTGGGTCAGATCGACGAATCGGAACAGAACGCGTCGGTGCGGTACGTGATCGTCGCGGATGGGACACCGGTTGTCGACGAGACCATCCGCTTCGGGGAGTCCAAGGAAGTCGCGGCTGACCTGGCTGGCGTGTTGCGGGTTCAGATCCTCGTCACGTTTCCAGGTGGTGACGACTGCTGCGCAGACGTGACCGCGGCGCTCGGGTCCGCGCGTTTCGTCGGGGCCCCCGATGCGATCGACGCCCTTATTGCCGGCTCGGCGAGTTGACGGGTGCATTTCGGGGTGAGGCGTCCACCCCTTCGTTGGCCTGTGGCCGCCGCGCTCATCCTCGCCGGTTTGGGATCGATGCTCGCTCCCGGTGGGTTGGAAGCGCAAGACCCCGCGACCGCCGGCTCGGTGGTCCCGACGGTCATGTTGGTTGTCGACACGTCGGGTTCGATGTCGGAAGAGGACTCCGATGGGGGTATCAAGATCGAAGGCTCTCGGGCGGCGCTGATCGAGTTCCTCGCCCAGATCGAACCCGCAACCCGCATCGGGTTACGCACGTACCCGGATCCGAGCGCGTCTGACTGCAACGACGGCGACCTCGACATTGGCATCGATGAGCGCGACCCGAGTCGCATGGACGCCACCGTCCGGACCCTTACTCCTGACGGCGACACACCCACCGCTGAGGCGCTGACCGCGGCTGCGGCCGACCTCGAGGGCGCGGGGGACAACAGAGCGACCATTGTCTTGGTCTCCGATGGTGAGAGTACCTGTGAAGACCCCTGTGTTGCCGCCGAACAGATCGCCGCGGGCGGCCTCGACATCCAGATCCTCGCCGTCGGCCTCGCGGTGAGCGAAGACGCTGTGAACGAACTCACCTGCATCGCCGACGCTACCGGCGGCACATATATCGACGCTTCTGATACCGACGCCCTGCGAGACATCTTCGACGACCTGTCGCTCCCCGCTCTCCAGCTTTCGCTGAGCCATCCCGATGAGGCGGTCGCCGAGGCCGGCCCTGGGGAAGGAGGGCAGGTAACCATCACCGCGGACGTGGCCAACACCGGCGAGATCCTCGCCCGCGACGTGCGGGCCAGCATCGACCTGGGAGGAACGGTCGTAACGACCGCGCCGACACGGGCGCTAGGCAACCTCGACGTCGGCGACACCTCGACCGTGACCTGGGCGTTCCGCCCGGGCGTGTCACTGGTGAACAACACCGCCGGGAGGTCCATCATCAACTTCGAGGTGCTGGTCACCGCCTCCAACCTCCGAGCCGAGGTCCGCGACGGCGGTCAGATCACAATCGTCGACGCGTCATCGAGAGACGACGCCGGGCCCATCCTGCGAGACCCCGAACGCATCGCCATCCTCGGCGATTCATTCTCCTCCGGGGAGGGCGCCGGCCCCTATCGGCCGGGGACCGACGACGTCGATAATCGCTGCCATCGTTCCCGTAACACCTACCTCGCCGAACAATTCACGATCCCTGATGAGCTCAACCTCGCCTGTTCGGGGGCGGTGTCCGCGCACATTTCAAGTCCGAACTTCGACTACGACCTCGAGGCCCAGATCAATCAACTGCACGAGCAGCAGCGCGACGAGTCGGTCGATCTGGTCGTGCTCACCATGGGGGGCAACGACGCCGGTTTCGAAACAATCATCAAAGCCTGCCTCAAGTTCGGCGCGTCCTGCCGTGGGTCGATCGGGGGCGAGCCGACTGACGAGTTCCTCGACCAACGCTTCCGACCGCTACCCGACCAATTGGCCGAGGCATATCGGGACATCGACGCCGTCCTCAACGCCCCCTCGGCCGTGAGCGATCGGGGCGGACACGCCCGAATCATCGTGCTCGCCTACCCGCGCCTATTCCCGGGCGCCGACCGGCCGTGCGGGGCGACGGTCTCGGGCATGAACCAGGATGAACTCGACTTCGGCAGCGCGCTGATTACTCGCCTCAACGGCGTCGTGGAGGGGGCGGCCGCGCTCGCCAGGCGGGCAGGGGTCCCGATCAGCTTCGTCCCCACTACCGAGGACGCATTCTTACCGGGCCACACGGTCTGCGACGGCGACGGCGCCTACGTCCGGCATCCCTCAACCGCCGACGTATCGCTCGGACGAGGCGCTGTCCAAGAGCTCTTCCACCCCAACGACCTCGGCTACTCGGCGCTGACCCGGGCGCTTGTGCGCTGGTCCATCAGCGACAGCGCACCAACCGGCCCGGTCCACCGCTCGGCACCCCCCCGCACCATCCCACCTACCGTGGACTTGGACCAAAGCCCGACCCGCCTGGCAGCGGCCGAGGACCGCCCGTCCCTGCGCCCCGGGCAAGCCTTCCGTCTCGCTGGCGAGGGCTACGACCCACTATCACCCGTCGAGGTATCACTGACTTCGGACCTACACGTACTGCACGTCGCCTACGCCGACGGAACAGGAAAGCTAGACGCAACCGTAGCGATTCCTCCCCGCACACCAGCGGGAGCCCACACCGTGACCGCATTCGGACTTGATCGAAACGGTGAAGCGACCATCAACGAGGTCAGAATCGAGGTCCCTGCCCGCGGGTGGGACGTTCCCGTCCTGCCGATCGTGAGCGTGACGATTCTGGTCATGCTTGGCATCGGGCTATCGCTGAGCCTGGTCACCCGCCCCTGTGCGAAGAAGCGCCCGGGCCCCACTTGAGTCCTTGGTTCCTGGCTGAGATCCTCCGGGCAGAGTCCGCCTCAGCCACGACTCCCGGGCCTACGCGGAGCGACGGGCGCTGTTGCGTTGGCGGCCAGCCCGAGTGCGCCGAGACCCTGCCGATGCGCCGCCGTCGTTCCTGCCCACCGGTCGATAATGACCGTTCCGCGTTCTCTGGGTTCCGGTTCCCGCCGGAGGTCATCATGCTGGCGGTGCGCTGGTATCTGCGGTTCGGGATGTCGTACCGGGACCTTGAGGAGCTCCTCGCCGAGCGGGGGATCGAGGTTGACCACGTGACGTTGTTCCGGTGGGTTCAACGCTTCACACCGATGTTGGTCGACTTTAGCCCGCCCGTGCCGCCACGCCGTTGGGGCCCGGTGGTTCGTGGACGAGACCTATGTGAAGGTGGCTGGCCGGTGGCGGTACGTGTACCGGGCCGTCGACGACAACGGCCAGGTCATCGACGTGTACGTCTCGGCCCGCCGCGGCCCGCCGGTTCTTCGGTCGGGCGATCACCGCCCACGGCCGCCCCGACGAGGTGGTGACGGACCTGGCCCTGGCGATCGAGACCGTCATCGAGGAGCGGTTGCCGAACGCATTCCACAACACCAAGCAGTACGCCAACAACCGGGTCGAGTGCGACCACGGCCGACTCAAGGCGAGGCTGCGGCCAATGCGCGGCCTCAAGACCGACCGGACCGCCAGGATCATCGTCGCCGGTCACGCCATGATGCAGAACATCCGCCGCGGCCACGACGAACTCGGCGTCCAGGCCGAGCCGCGCCTACGGGTCGCAGCGGCGTTCGACGAACTCACCGAGGCGATCTGACCACTGCGGCGGCGATCAGCTCGCCCGCTCGCGTCACCCGATCCAACAACGCAACAGCTAGTCATGTTGGTGGTGCTCAGCTCCCCGGTTTGGTCTGACCCGCAACGCAACCGGGCCCTTCGGGTGCCTTCGCACTGATCCGTCGATCAGGCCGGGGAGCTGGGTGTGCACCGGCCGGTCCGGCGAAGTGACCTCATAGGAGTCTCGCCTGACGCCATAGCTGTTCTGTCCGCCGTCGCGGCCGGTGGGTGCTTCCAACCCCTCAAGGATCAGGAGCCCCACCACCATGCCAGACGAATACGCCACCGTCACCGTCACCGTCAAGGTCACCGTCGGTGTCGACACCCACGCCGACACCCACACCGCGGTCGCGCTCGACGAGCTCGGCCGCCGCCTCGACACTGTGGAGGTCACCGCCGATGAGACCGGCTACGGCGATCTCCTCGACTGGGCCCGGACCCTCGGCGTGGTCCGCGCCGTCGGGATCGAAGGCACCGGCTCCTACGGTGCCGGGCTCGCCCGTTTCCTCACCGCCGCGGGCCTGAATGTGATCGAGGTGGGACGCGCGAACCGTCAGCATCGCCGCCGCCACGGCAAGTCCGACCCCGCGGACGCCGAGGGCGCAGCCCGCGCCGTCCTCGCCGGCGAAGCGACCGCGGTGCCCAAGTCACACGACGGGATCGTCGAGTCGATCCGTGCTCTGCACGTGGTGAAACGCTCAGCGATCAAGGCCCGCACCCAGGCCGCCAACCAGATGACCGCCCTGGCCCTCACCGCGCCCGAAGCGACCCGGGCCGAGCTGGGTGGCCTCACCCCGCTCAAGCGGGCGCGGCGCGCCGCGGGGTGGCGGCCCGGCGCCGGTCATGATCCCGTCACGGTGACCCGCCGGGCGATCAGAGCGCTCGCCCGCCGGTGGTTGGACCTCACCGCTGAGATCAACACCCACAACGGCGAACTCGACGAGTTGACCGCCGTCGCGGCGCCGGGCCTCGTCGCTGAACAAGGTGTGTCTCGCGATGTCGCCGCCAAGCTCCTCATCGCCGCGGGCGACAACCCCGAACGCATCCGCACCGAAGCCGGATTCGCCGCCCTGTGCGGAGCCAGTCCGGTCAAGGCGTCATCGGGCAAGACCAACCGGCACCGCCTCAACCAGTCCGGTGACCGCCAAGCCAACAACGCCCTCTGGACCATCGCGCGGGTCCGACTCAGCCACGACCCCGAGACCCGCGCCTACGCACAACGACGCGAGGACGAAGGGCTCTCACACCGAGAAATCGTTCGATGCCCCAAGCGATACCTCGCCCGACGCCTCTACCCGATCCTCATCGCCGACCTCGCCAAACTGACATAGGAGTATCAGAGCCCGCTGGCCTTCTCGCTGGTCACGGACACAGCCAACCCTCCGGCACCCACTACCGCACTCCCACTCCTTCCGCGAAGACTATCGCCGGTCACCGACTTGCGATAGCATCAACCAGAGACCGGCTTGGGCTGAGGCCGCAGTTGAAGTCCGTATTCGCAAAGGCCAATGGATTGCCTGCACCTGCTATGCCCTCCTCCACGCCGATAGTGCGGACCGCACGAGCTCGGGTTTCGTTGTCCGCCGCTAGGTACTCCTCGCAGGTCGAATCAGCAGTGAGACCTCCATCCTCTGCGCATCCAATGACCAAGCCGCCAATGAGTGAAGCAACTGCGATCGAGGCCACTCTGCGTCGGCCATTCATGAATCTGCCTGCCTTCATCCCCAACTACCCTTCGCGTTTCGGTCGACTTGACTTGTCCTAGTTCCACTTGCCTACCGACTCGTCGGTGTCCCTACGGCGCCATTGCGTTACGATCTGACCGCTCAACCTCCGGCCAAAGACCCGTGTCCGGCGCTCATTCGCGACCTGACCCGTACCGGCCGGGCATTAGGTCGTACTTGACGTTCTCCCATACCTCAGAGGGTGACGTCGACAAGTCTCCACCTCTGTAGAGGTGGAGCAAGAGAATCGCTACCAACGGTAAGAGCGTAAGCGCCCAAGGGCCGAGGTCGTTGGCCCACGTGAAGGCAAGAAGGATTCCATACAGCACCATCCCGACGGCAACCATGCCTGGGTGCTGCTCTCGCTGACGGGTCACGGGCCCTCAGTTCGTCGATGCAGATCCACTGCTCCATTGCTATCAGGAGTCGGTGATGCTGCACAATAGCTGGCCCTACGCGACCAGGAGCCCGAACTCCGAGAACGCCGAACGGTCCTGATCGACCGGCCGCTTGGAACGGCCTGTGGATGCCGAAAGATCATCTGCGGCCGCGAACGCCGAGGCCACGGGTGACTGCAGATATCACTGATCACCTTGCTGTTCGCCCAGCACGGCGGAGATCGAACCATTCAGGATGCCACGCACCATCGGGACTATGTTCTTCGGGCAGTAGTCGTCGTTGGTCATGAGCAGTCTCCAAGTCTTGGCCGCGCTGACAAGCAGTTCCTCCTCACCAGGGCGGTGCTTCGTGGAGATGCTACGAGTGGTCTGGCTGACCTCTCGAATCGAGTCATACGAAACCACCTCCGCATGGCTTTTCGTCCGAATCAAACCAGTCACCCACGCGAAGATGGCGCGGCGCTCAAGAAGCAGGACAGCGCCGATTTCGCGCTTTCCGTCCAACTCGAACATCGAAGGCACCAAGAAGCCCGCCCTATCCCCTGCTTCAAGGTGGGACAGCAACTGCTGTGCCACAAGCGAGAGGGTCTGTTCGACGTCCGTAACCCAGCCCTTAGTACGAGACAAGTTGACCGTCGCCTCGGCGGCGTCAGTCAGCACGTCCACGGGCGTCATCGACGACTCAGTCGATTAGCGATCTCGTTGTCCAAGGCCGCGTCAGCGGTCGGCGCAGGACGGGCTTCGGTTCGCGCCAGCCGTTGACACATCACGATGGAAGTGGGTCGGTCGCGCCTTCTCGGCTCCATTTGGCACCTCAAGTACCCACTAATCTCGGTGTACGCTCCAGAAAATTGGAATCGGCATCGCCAGCGACTTCATCGCCTATGATACCCCTTGCCATTTCGCAAGTCGCGAGCGAGGCAATATCCTACTGGTGCAACGAATCTAGCGCAAGGACGAGTAGCCGTCCGCCACTAGCCGTCCGCCACGATCGGACCTCAGAGGCTCTGCTGCATTGGTGGATCGGAGGGGTCTGTTGCGTTGTCGGCCGCTCGGCGCGTCCGCTCGACGTCCCGGTTGCGGGGTGATCAGATCGCCTGGCTGAGTTCCTCGAACGCCGCTGCGACCCGTAGGCGCGGCTCGGCCTGGACGCCAAGTTCGTAGTGGCCGCGGCGGGTGTTCTGCATCATGGCGTGACCGGCGACGATGATCCTGGCGGTCCGGTCGGTCTTGAGGCCGCGCATCGGGCGCAGGCGGGCCTTGAGTCGGCCGTGGTCGCACCCCTGTCTGTCAGGCTGAGGTGAGACACCTGTAGCAGCTGACCATCCCTACAGGGCGAGAACGGATCACCTACACCCATGACGAGGACAACAACATCTTTGATGACGCGCGCCCATGATGAGGCGGTGGAAGAGCCGGACCCGGCTGCGCGGGCGAAGCGCCGGACGTACACCGCTGAGTACAAGGCGCGGATCTTGGCCGAGTACGAGTCGCTACCCGACCACAGCCCCGAGCGTGGCGGCCTGGTGCGACGCGAGGGCCTGTACTCCTCGCACATCGCGGAGTGGCGCAAGGCCCGCGACGCCGCGGCGATGGAGGGGCTGGCCCCGAAGACCCGCAAGCCCCGGTGGTCGGCCGAGGAGGTCGCGCTCGAGAACCTCCGCCAGCGCAACGAGCGGCTCGAGGCTGAGTCCCGGCCTCTCAGACGGGCCCTGCGCTGGTTTGGCCGGCGATCTGCTGGAGTGAGATCACCACGAACTCGTCGGGCTTGAGGGGCGCGAACCCGACGAGGATGTTCACGATCCCGTGGTTGATGTCGTCGTGTGTGGTGGTCTCGGCGCCGCATTTCACGAAGTACGCCTCGCTCGGCGTCGTCCCGGCGAACGCTCCCAGGGCGAAGAGGCCGTGGAGGAAGGCGTCGACATTGAGCCTGATCTGAGCCCAGGGCGGCGCCTCGTTCGGCTCGAACACAGCCCACTGCGTGCCGCGGTAGAGCGACTCCTCGAGGAAGAGCGCCGTGCGCCTCACCGGGACGTACTTCCACTCCGAGGCGACGCTGTCGGCGCCCTCGAGGGATTCAAGACAAGATCGAGCGACCTTCCGATCCGGTCAGCAGTACTGCGGCGGAGTGCTCGGGCACGACCCGGTGTAGCGGTTCGCGACACAGACCTCGACCCAGTTGCCACCCTCGTAGTTGGTCAAGAACGCCACCCGAGCCGAGTTCGGACCGAAGGACGTGTTGGCGGCGAGATCGGCGCAAACGCCGCCCCGCCGGACCGAGCAATCGCGATGGCCCGGGCCGGCCCACCAGAAGGTGAGCCGGCCCGCGACCATCTGTCGGATCAGGGCGAGGTCAGAAGGCGCCGCTGGACAGCACCCGCCAGCCCGACACGGCCGGCAGTGCCGACGTGTTGACCACGTGGAGCTTGATCGTTCCCTCCCCGAGGGAGGACCGGCCCGCCCAGTGGTTGTAGAGGTCGGTGAGATCGGTGCCAGACAGCTTCACGCAACCGTTCGACGTGTAGTTCGCCGACGACTGAGCGCTCGGGACCCTGACCCCTGCGTCCGAGTGCACCGCGAACGTTCCGGGCGCCTGGCGGGGCCGCGAGCACGACAACGGGGTGCTCACCATCGTGAGGTCGAAGTGGCTCCGACCTGCCAGAGTGCCGACACCGTTCTGGTAGAAGCCGCGCACGTCGCCGCCCCGGTTGTTACCGATCACCCAGTCGCCGGCGGGCAACCAGTTGTTGGTGGTGCAGTCGGCCTTGCCACCGTTGCCCGACCCGGCCCGGTAGATCCGTTCGGTCACGGTGCAGGCGCTCGTGACCTCCCTGACCCTGAGGCGCATGTCGGTGGTCGACCGCGCGGGATCCCGGAGCAGCCACATCTCGAGGGAGCCGCAGCCACCCGAGGGCGGTGGAGGCGTCGTCGTCTGGCCGGTGTCGCTGGCCCACACCGCGGTCCGACCGCTGTCGCTCGGGCGGTACATCACCAGGTTCCCGTCGTCCTGCATCACCAGATAAGAGCCCGCCCCCTTCATGCCACTCGCCCAGTACGGCTGGCCGTGGTCGTACAGGACCAGGTTGCCATCGCCCTGCATGGCCAGCCAGGTGCCCGAGCGTCCCGACGTGTTCGTCGCCCAGATCGCGGTGCGACCGGTCGGCGTCGGCTTGTAGATCACGGCGTTGCCGTCGGTCTGCATCACGAACTCGTAGCCGTTCGCCGAACGGATCGACTGCTCTCGTTCGAGCGTCTCCCCCGGGTTGAGCGTGGCGTTACCCGCGGCCGCCGACGCTGCCGGCGAGGTGATGAATAGCCCTGAGGCGATGATCCCCAGTGCGAGCAGCCCGACGACGAAACGTCGGGTTCGAGACAAGGTCGTTGCTGACATTGTGCCCTCCTATTGAGCATCGAGGTGCGTGCGGCATCTCGATCGGTTTCTGTGACCGAGTGGTCGCTTGTCACGATGAGGGATGAACCGATCCCGCGGTATTGGGGCTAACCCGCCTTCCCCGCCGCGAGGTCCGGCCCGCTTCCGCTTCAGGTATCGGCGAGGTCGAACCGGGTGACATGGCCCGCTCGAACGGCGAACTCGACCAGCTTGCGCCGCCGCTCGGAGACCGGCTGGCCCGAGACCCGTAGCAGACCGGGAACGTTGTCGGCGCTGAACCGTTCGTACAGGTCGCCGACGTGACGCTCGATGGTGCCTTCTTTGATGCCGAGCCGATCTGCCAGCTCCTGGTTGCCGGGCACCGACCACACCTGACCGCCCGTAGCACGCAGGCAGGGCTCGCACATCAGCACGAGAACCCGCCGCTGCGCCACGGTCAACACCACCCGGTCGCCCGGCTTCACCGTGGTGACGCCGGATGGCGGCGTGAGGTCCGCCGCATCCTCCGCCGAACGCGGGAGGTCGGAGATCTCGATGCAGATGGCGTAGTGGGCGCGGCCGGCGACGAAGCCGAGCGTCGAGACTCCGTTCGGGAGGTCGGTGCCGAGCTCCGGCTCAACGATCATGTCCTCGTCGCGATCCGGCTTGCGCAGCTTGAGGACGACGCGGGAACCGGTGTTGGCCAGCCACCAGCCACCGTCGCGGAACGACACCCGGCCGAGATCGCGGTGCAACTGCAGGTTGTCCGGGTCCACCACCATCCGCACGGGGCGGGGCGCAGGATCCAGGGACTGTCGCGGTTGGCGACCGAACGTCAGCTCACCGCTCTCGTCGATCTCATACGCCGATTCCTCGACCTCTTCGAGCCATATCCTCGCAGTCGACACGGACACGCACTATTTCACAAAGTTCGCGACGGACGCCTGTCCATCGGAGCCCACCATTCAGGACGGCCCGGGATCAATGCGGGATACAGAGTCATCCAACGCGTTGGTGACCCAGACCCCATCCTCCTCATCGGCAGCCACCGCTGATGGAAAGTCTCCGACACCGACCGTCGCGATGACCTCGTTCACGGTCGGGTCGATCCGAAAGACGATGTCGTCTTCACTGTTGGTGACCCAGACCGCATCCTCGGTGAGGGCAACGCCTGAATGGACTCCGCCGAGCTCGACCGTCGCGACGACTCGGTTGGTCGAGGGATCGATCCGAGAAGCCGTCCCAACGGTTTCGGTGACCCAGACCGCCTCGTCGATGGCAGCGACCCCGGCCAGCGGACTACCGTTCGAATCGAGTCTCGCGACCACCACATTGCTCTCCGGGACGCTTGCGACGACCTGATTGCTCGCCGGATCGATCCGAGAAACCGTCCCACGGGGACTAGCGATCCAGACTGCATCGCCCGCTGCGGCAACCCTATAGGGGAACTCGATGTCGATGGATGCGACGAGTCTGTTCGGCTCGTTGTCCCGCCCGAGCAACCAGTTGGCAGCGTAGGCGACCAGCGCAAGGACCAGGACCAGACCGACGGCCCTTAGGATCACAACGCCGACTCTGGGGCTGGCTGATGGGGGCCGTGGCTTCCACCTGCTTGAGGCAAGGTCCTCGCCTCGGTGCTGGCGAGTCCGCTGATGGTGGGTCCGGCGACCGTTGTTGATCCCCGTTCGGTGGAGCTTCCGAGGGGGCTTTGGGCGCACGCTTGTCACCCACGCGGGTTCGGCTGCTCCCGGCGTGGGGCGTGCCCGGATGCTGATTGGGTGACGAAGACTCCGGGTCGTGCCTGGGCTCGAGATCCGGCCTGGGCCCCCGCTGGCCCACGCGGTCCCGCCAGCTCTGCTCGTGTGGCGCACCAGGGTGCCGGTTGGCGGGCTCCGCTCCGGCCTCCTCGCCGTCGGACCCCGAGGGTTCGTCGTCGTCGTCGGTGAGATCGTGATCGTCGTCGAGAACGGAGTCGCTGGGGTCTGACGCTCCACTGTGATCGACCGTCGGACGCGGGTCCCCGCCAATGAGACGGCGTTGCCGCAGGTTGACGGTCGGGCGGGCATCACCCCTCTGCAGCGGCGGGTCGCCGTCCGTGGTTGCCCGGTCGTCGGGGGTGGCCTCGGCGCCTCCGGTGTCGTTTGGATCCAGGAGCCGTTTCGGCCGTGGGGTTCGTGCCAGCCGCAGCTTCGTGACCGGTTGGCCGCTCGCACGCTGCACCTTCTGGAGTGCATGCCCGAACTCCTCGGTGGTGGCAGGCCGATCCGCCGGGTCCTTTGCCATGGTGAGCACGAGGAGGTCGGCAAGACCGGTCGGCACGTCGACCAAGCAAGGAACGGGAGCCTCCGCGGCCCGCCTCATCAGCGCCAGCTGATGCATGCCGGGCTCGCAGGCGAAGGGCGACACCCCGGCAATGAGGGTGTAGAGCGTCGACGCGAGGCTCTACAGGTCCGAGCGGACCTGGGGCAGGTTCCCACCGAGCACCTCGGGGGCCACGTGGTGGATCGAGAAGGTCGTGCGTCCCGTGGCGGTTCGTGGATCACCGGCGACGGCGGCGATCCCGAAGTCGCCCAGTTTGGCCTCACCGAACGCACCGATCAGCAGGTTCTCGGGCTTGATGTCGCGATGGAGCGTCCTCCGCTCATGCGCCGCCCCCAAGGGCGCCGGCGACCTCGATGCCGATGACCACGACCGCTTCCCATGGCATCGGGCCGTCCCGCAGCGAATCAGCGACGGACCCGGCCTCCAGGTACTCCATCGCCAGAAATGGACGCCCGTCGGTCGTGGTCCCCGACTCATAGACGGCCACGACATGGGGATGCCAGGATATGTTGCCCAGAGCCCGGCACTCTGCGTCGAATCGACGACTGATCTGCTCATCGACGTTGGTCACCGCCAGCACATTGACCGCGACGGGACGATCGAAGCGGTCCTGATCGGCGAGGCACACGACGGCGAAGCCACCCGTGCGCTACCGGCTCCAGTTCCGAGTAACCCTCGATCTCTGGCCCTGCCGCCGAGGACTCATCTTCCCACAGCGGCTTGGTCACCCACTGCGCGACCTCATGAGGTGGGGTTAACACCCATGGCGCCCAGTCGCCGACATCACGGAGGATCAAGGAGTGCTCTGGCCCACAACGGCTCCAAGGAGCAATCTATCACCATGTTACGGTCACACGCTCAGCGACGAGGAGAGATCAATGGCGGACATCGTTCGGTGCGAAAACGGCCATGAGAACGAGGCTGGCGCCTCCTTCTGCGGCTCCTGCGGAAAGCCCATCAGGCCACCTACTCCCGCGGTCACCGCACCGGATTCTGATTCGGATCCTGCTGCCACAGTGACGAACGACTTCGGGATCGACGGGCTCGGACCCCTGACACGTCTCGCCGGAGGGGGCCAGAGCGTCGTCTACCAAGCCAAACGTCCAAAGCTGAACCAAACCGTCGCGGTCAAGATCCTCACCGACGTGGTCGACGATCGCGCCTACGCCCGGTTCGAGCGCGAGTGCAAGGCCATGGGTGCGCTCAGCAGTCACCCCGGCATCGTCACCATCTTCGACGCCGGCCTCACGTCGGACGGCTCGCCTTACCTGCTGATGGAACTCATGGAGGGCGGGTCCCTGGCCGACACACTCAATCGCCAGGGGCCCATGCTGTGGACCGAAGTGTTCAAGCTTGGGGAAACGATCTGCGGCGCCCTCCAGGCGGCGCACGACTCCGGAGTGATCCACGGCGACGTGAAGCCCGAGAACCTGCTCAGGTCCCGGCGCGACGAGATCAAGCTGACCGACTTCGGGGTGTCCTCGTTGATCACCCGGGGCACCACTGGCGGGGCAACGCGCGTCGGTCTGACCGTGGCCCACGCACCCCCCGAGGTCCTCAAGGGAGCGCGGCCGACCCCGGCCGCCGACATCTACTCCCTCGGATCCACCCTTTTCACGCTCATCGCCGGCCGCCCCGCTTTCCAGTTGCCCGACGACGGTCCCGGGGCCGTGGTCCAAAGGGTGCTCAACACGACCGTGCCCGACCTTCGGGGCAACCGGATCCCCGATCGGGTGTGCGCGGAGATCGAACACGCCATGGAGAAGGAGCCGACCGCAAGGTTCCGGTCGGCAAGGGAGATGGGCGACGCCCTGGCCGGCGTGCTGAGGGAGCTCGGGGCGGGTGACGCAACCGTGCCCGTCGGCCCCGTCCCCTCGCCCAGACCGATCGCGACCGAGCAACTAGCACCACCGCCCGCCCCGGCTGCCCTGCCTCCGAAGCGGCGTCGAACCGTGTTGATCAGCGGCATCTTCGGCGTGTTCCTACTCGTGGCCGGCGCGATCGGTGGGGCCTTGCTCTTCGGACCCGACGATGCCGGCCCGAGCCCGAGCCCGAGCCCGAGCCCGTCAGCGGAACCGGCACCGGCACCGGCAACGACGAGCGCCTCGACGGCGCCTTCCACCACCACAACGTCGACATCAACGACAACGACAACGCCGCCAACTGGGCTCAACCCCATAAGCGCCGGCGAGTTCACGGGTATTGGAACGGGCATTGCTGGCCTCGACCCGATCACCGTGAACGTCGAGGTGTGGAGCCCGTTGGATCCCTCCGAACTCCCTGACGGAACGCAAGGGATCGATCTGACCTTTGTCGAACTCGACTGCACCGTGTCCTTTGCCTTCGAGGGGGCTTCACTCGCAACCGAAACCTACCGATTCGACACCGGGTCCATCGACGGTTGCGAAAACCTAGAGCCCGATCACGTCGACCTGAGCGGCTCCGACAACGCGATCAGTGCGATCCTGTTCGCGGACGAAGGCGAGCTAGCGATCAGCGCCGAACGCGTCTGAGCGTCGCCCTGCGGGGCCCCTCGACGAATCCTGAGGGTGCCGAGAACTCGTCTGTGGCCGTGACCTGCGGAAACGGCCGTCGGCCACTGGCCGTCGAGACCGCCTTCGACGGTGTGGAATCAGGCGTCGGGGCGGAGCTGGCAGGTGCCTGTGGCGGTGCGGTCGCCAGCCCATGGATTTGGTCCCTTGTCACTTCGATGTAGCCATCTGGACGCTCAGCAGCGCTTCCGAGCGTGCTCGGGCGGTGCGGCGCCAGTACGGTGTCGACGAACCCGGCTACCGGGACGCCGCCATGAATGACCCGACGAACATGGGCAACGAGCACGTCGCAACCGGCGACGCCGGACTCACACATGAGACCTCCGAGCTGGAAGCCACCGCCTTCCACGAGGCGGGCCACGCCGTGATCGCCAACTACCTCCGACTGGCGACTCCCGCAATCACGATCGTGCCCGACGATAACGCTCTGGGTATGGCCACCCACCCTTCGTTCCCGAACATCCGCCCCGATGTCGAGGTCGACGGCCGCACACGTCACCTGATCGAGAACAGGATCATGACCCTGTGGGCGGGGACGCTCGCCGAAGAGATCCACACCGGGCACGAGAACGTCGCAGGCAGCGACTACGACCAGAGGCTGATCACCGACCTTGGGTTGTATGTTGCACCGAACGACGAGGAGCTTGCAGCGTTCACCCAGTGGCTGCGGTTCCGTGCACGGTCCCTGCTCTGGCACCCGCTGGTGTGGCGTCTGGTGGAAGCCGTGGCGGCCCGTGTCCTCGCCGATCAGACCCTTTCCGCAGCGCAGGTGCGACAGACGATTTCCGACGCAAGCCCACGGTTCCCGATCGGTAACCGCCACGATGACCAATCGAAGCGAGACGAAGCGTCGGGAGTACCAGCGCAGGGTGGCGGATGAGATTGCTACCGCCGAGCAGAGGCGGGCGTCTGGGGCACCGTCCAAGGATCTGACGTAGCGTGAGCGAGCGCTCCTGGCGCAACATCCGCGTGCTGCTGAAGGTGCCGTGGCCACCAAGACACAGAGCAGGGGTGAGCAGCGCCTGGCTCAGTTGAGCGACAGCGAGCGCGAGATCGTCCGAAGCCTTGACCGCCTCAACACGACCGTCCGGGAACTGAGCGACACGGTGAACGTCATCCGTTGGATCATCGTCGCCTTCGCCTGCTTGTTCGTGCTGGGTGTCATCGTGTGGATCGCCAGCCTCGCGCAGTCGCAGTGAGCCGACGCTCAGGTTCTGCTGGTCACGTCGTCCGCCGACAACGCACGACGAGCCGCCCTCACCGTCATCGCCGCCCGCCACGACGCCGTCAGCCACCTCGCGGAACTCGTCTCGGACACCGACGGATGGACCCTCGCCGAGATCGCCGTACTCGAACGCCTCGCCGTCCTCCGCGCCGCAACCAGCGGCGCCCGCGTCGACCTGACCGCCGCCGTTGCCGCCGGCAACATCCGCCCCGCCCAACCCCCGCACCCCCAGCGACACGAACCCGCCGGCGCCTTTCTCTGACCCATCAGCTGGGCCCCGGCTCTAGGAGGCTGCTGAGCAACAGCGCTTTCTGACTTGATGCGCTGGCGGCGGGGTTCGGTGCCTGGTCGGAGTTCGTGAATCTGGGTCAGATCGGTGTGGCGTGGCCCGGGAGGTTGTGGGTGCCTGGCTGTTGGCCGGTCTGGGTGCGTTCGCGCCCGGATCGGGGCCGATCAGGCGGGTGCGGTGGTGGTCCAGCCGTTGTCGAAGGTGAGGCCGAGCGCGAGGAGGCGTTTGAGGTTCACCGCGGCGCAGCGGTGCGACCAGCC
>JAYRVH010000085.1:0-11468 GCA_041918615.1 Acidimicrobiales bacterium | reverse complement strand
GGCCACCTTCGTCGACCCCAACGGCGGCCGCACCCAGGAATACTGGGACAACAGCCCCACCTACACCGGCGCCACCACCCTCAACATCACCCCCGCCAACACCACCACCGCCAACGCCGCCCTCCACCACCCCTGAGGACCGCGTCGGCCCGAAACCCGTCGGGATCGCGTCCGGGGCCACCTGTCGCCGGCCAAGCGTGAAGGCGGCGAACACCCGTCGGTCCGCCGTTCGGCGGAGCGGTCGCACCGCGGATGTGAGTCAGACGGCTTCGGCGAGATCGGCACGCTCGGCGCCGCCGGCGTCGCCGAAGTAGGTGAGCCCGAAGCAGGCGAGGTCCGAGCGGTCCTCGAATCGGTCGCGGACCGAGCGTCGTGCCTCGGTCACGGAACTGCCGACGTTCTCGGTGCGGAACAGTGCTTCGTAGAAGGTTCGGGCCACGGTCGACGCTGCGCCGTCGTCGACCGCGAAGAAGTGGCCGAGATAGCCCTGTATCCCCGCGGCGAGGAACGCCGCCGGGAGCCCCGCCGCGGAGCCGGTGCGGGAGACCAGGCGACGGTTGCGGGCCCCGCGTCCCGACTCGCACGCCGAGTTGAACACCACGTAGGGCGGAGATGCCCACGGGATGGACGCCACGTCGTCGGCCCGCAACGTCTCTCCGTCCGCGAAGTAGAGCGCACTGGCGCCCGGCCGATGGGAATCGAAGCGGGCGTGCCCGGCGAAGTGGACCATGTCGAATGCCCCGCGACGGACAGCGTCGTCGAAGCCCGCCCGGGTCGCCCGGTGGTTCTCCAGCACGGTGATCTCCGCGGTGGCGGCACCGTGCTGCCCGGCCAGTGATTGGATGGCGTCGACCTCGGCCGTGGTTGCCGCGAGATCGCCCGTCGGGTTCTCGACGACCAGGATCCGTACGACCTTGTCCTCGGCGAGGGGATCCCGTCGTGGCCTCGGACGCACCCGTGAGCTCACGAGGCGGCCCACGGGGACGTCGAGGGCGAGCTCGTGGTCGCCGGCGCCCATCAGCTCCCATGGCAGGTCGAGCACGGTCTCGTCGATCTCGAGGTGGATGGCCGAGGGGCTGAGGTCGTCGAGCGCGGCCCGCACGCCGTGCCCGAGCACGAGATCGCTCATGATCCGACCCACCTCCACCGCCGTTCGCCTCGCCGACCGCCGTGTCAGGTCCTGGCCCTGGCTGAACCTGGCGAGCGCCGCGGTGCCGTCGAGGACGGCCGCCTCGGCGTCCGCAGGGAGGCTCGTGTCGGTGACCCACGTGAGGGGGGCGCCCTCCTCGTGCACCGTGATCCGGAACGGCAGGTCGTCACCGCGGCGGGGCAGGCTCTTGACGGGTCGGTTGACCCCCAGCGTCACGATCCGGGGGATGGTGTGGCTCCCGGACACGCCGCTCTCCCCGAAGATCACACCCGGCTCCTCGGTTCACCGCGGTCGGGCCCGCGTGGACGCTGCCCCTTCACGGCGCGATCAGCGCCCAGGTGGCGATGGCGCTGTTGACGCTCGTCCAGTAGCCGAAGGCCTCGTAGTACCAGACCGCCCAGTGGGCCTGCATGTCGAGCGCGCTCGGTGGGCCGGTGGGGAGGTCGCCGTTGATCTGCGGGTCCGATGCGTTGCGCACGACGAGCCACTTCGGGCCTGTCGCACCGAGGCCCTCGGCGACGAGGCCGAAGACCGCGTCGCCCATCTCGACCCCGCAACCGACCTGGTCGAGCCCGTTGGCCGACGTGCCGAACTCGAAGTAGTCCGTGGTGAGCATCGGCAGGCCCTTCGGGAAGTCGCGGCCTTCGACCAGGATGCTGGGCGTGTTGGCGTGGCCCGCCACGAGCGGGCCGTCCGGATAGAACTTCGTCGGCGGGCCGAAGTCGGGCTCGACCAGTTCGGCGGCGTGGACCTGCATCAGCTCGAGGGCGGTGGCCAGGTGCTTTCGCCGGATCGTGGCGCTCGAGACGTAGGTCTTGTCGTTGAAGGCCTCGTTGCGGAACTCCTTGGTGCATCGGAACCTCGCCGCCCGGGTGATCATCACGTCACCCAACTCCGCGGTCGGGAGCGTGCCCCCCGCGGTGCCGACGGTGATCACCAGCTTCGGCCTCACTTCGTCGTAGATCTGCTCGAGGAACGTCCGCAGCGGCAGGGTCGCGGTGCCCGTCCCGGTGCCGATGCCGTCCTGGTTCATGTGCAGCTCGGACTTGACGCACAACACCTTCTTCGACCCGATCCGGGTCGGGTAGTACGAGCCGAGGCGGTTCGCGCCGAGCGCGGGTGCGCCCCGGCGGATCTTGTCGCGGTACGAGTCGAAGAAGCGGTCGTAGCGGTACCACCGTCGTCCGGGGTCGACGCCGGGTGTGAGCACGTCGGCGAGCGCCCGCATCTCCGCCGCGGTCCAGGTGACGACGAGCACGTCGGCCCGCGGGAGCGCATCACCCGGGTCGGGCTCGGTGGGCAGCTCTTCGGGCGTCGGCTCGAGGCCGTCGGGCCACGGCAGCAGCAACAGCCTGCGCGACCTGGTCTCGGCCGCTCGCCCGTGCAGGCGGGGGCCCAGGTCCTCCGGGGTCAGCCCGTAGTCGTAGATGCGTCGGGCGAGGTCGACTTCGATCGGGTCACGGGGGGCCACGTCGTCTCCTGTCCTGGTGGTGGGTCATGTGCGTCCCGCCGGTTCCGGTCGGTTTCCCGGGCCCACCGGACGGCCACGAGTGTTGCACCAACGGACCCCACGATGACGACCGTCCCATCACGGGCCGCGATGCGCGACACTGGGCCGGGCCGGCCCCACGTCGAGGGCCGGGGGCCGCGGGTGGCACACCGCGTGGCCCGGGGGAACCGTCGAGGAGTGTGGAAGATGGCGAGCAGAGCCCTTTGCGTGGGCATCAACGACTACCCGATCGCCAATGCCGACCTGAATGGTTGCGTCAACGACGCCAAGGCGTGGGCCGCCGTGCTCACCAAGCAGTACGACTTCGCCCGCAGCGACGTCACGATGCTGCTCGACGCCAAGGCGACCAAGGCGGCGATCCTGGCCGGCCTCAAGGACCTGCTGTCCGGCGCGTCCGCGGGCGACGTGCTGGTCTTCACGAACTCGTCGCACGGCACCTACGTGGCCGACACCGGCACCGACGGCGAGGAGCCCGATCGCTACGACGAGGCCATCTGCCCGGTCGACTGCAAGACCAACCTGATCGTCGACGACGAGCTGCGCGAGCTGTTCGCCGAGATCCCGGACCGGGTGCGACTCACCGTCATCTCGGACTCCTGCCACTCGGGGAGCGTCACGCGGTTCATCCCCGGTTTCGCACCCGACGAGCGGCGCGCCCGGTTCCTCAGCCCGAAGGCGATCCGTCGGCCCGTCATCTCCGACATCGAAGGGGCGAAGCGGGGGACGGCGAAGGCGCCGCCCCATCCCGAGTCCGGGATGAAGGAGCTGCTCCTGTCGGGCTGTCGTGCCGACGAGTTCAGCTACGACGCCAAGATCGGGCGGAAGTACCACGGGGCGATGACGTTCTACGCGCTCCAGGCGCTCGCCGGGGCCGACTACCGGATGACCTACTCCGGGCTCAGGAGGAAGCTCGGCCAACTGCTCGAGGACGCCCGGTTCGACCAGCACCCTCAGTTGGAGGGTCGACCGAGCTTCAAGCGGCGTCAGGTGTTCACCTGATGGCACTCGTGGTGACGGGGACGCTCGTCACCTTCGACGCGGGCCGGGACGTCCTGGCCGGCGGAGCCGTCTACATCGGTGACGACGGCGTGATCGAGGCGGTCCGGTCGTCACGGGCGGCGCCGCCGACCGGGTACGCGGCTGCTCCGCGGGTCCGCTCCGGCGGTCTCGTCTTCCCCGGCCTGATCGACCTGCACAACCACCTCGCCTACAACACCCTGCCGCTGTGGAAGGCGCCCCGCGACACGCCCTACGAGACCCGCTACCAGTGGCCCGGTGCGGCGACCTACGCCCGGGACATCTCGAACCCTGCCACCGCCTACGGCGAGGCGGCACCGGCGGCGGCACTGCGCTACGCGGAGGTGAAGGCGGTCGTCGGCGGCGTGACCTCGGTCCAGGGCTCGCCCCCGCTGACCCGGGCCTTCCCCGGCTGGATGGTGCGCAACGTCGAAAAGGAGGTGTTCGGCGCCGACTCGGGCGGGCCGGCGGTGAACGACCGGTGGCGGCAGTCGGTGTTGCCGCTCGACCGCGACGGGCTCACGAAAGCCGGAACCGCGCTCGCCGCCGGCTCGTCGTTCGCCTACCACCTGGCGGAGGGCACGTCGCCGAAGCTGCTGAAGGAATTCCGTGACCTGAAGGCGACCGGGTGCATCGACCCGGGGCTGGTCGGCATCCACTCGACTGCGCTCGGCTCGGCGGAGTTCGACACGTGGGCCGCGGTCGGCGGGACCGTCGTGTGGTCACCGTTCTCGAACCTGTGGCTCTACGGCGCGACGACCGACGTCGAGGCGGCGTCACGGAGCGGCCTGGGGGTCTGTCTCGGGAACGACTGGGCGCCGTCGGCCACCCGGAACCTGCTGGGCGAGTTGAAGGTGGCCGGCCTCTGGAACCGGCGGTCGCTCGACTCGTTCTTCAGCGACCGCGATCTGTGCGAGATGGTCACCGCGAACCCCGGCCGTGCGCTCGAGCGGGTCTGGAAGCGTCCCGTCGGGCGCATCGTGGAGGGAGGGCTGGGCGACCTGTGCATCATCGGGGCCGGCCGCACGGGCCCGTATCGCTCACTCGTGCGAGCGACCGAGGCGGACGTCCGGCTGGTGGTGATCGGGGGCCGGGTCGCCTACGGGCTCGGGTCCCTCGTCGCCGCCGGCGGGATCGATGACGCCGAGCCGATCAAGGTCGGCCGGCTCCGGCGTCGCGTGGCGATGCGGCTGCCGGCCGCGCTCCGACCGGCCGACCCGGCGCTCGCGTCGCAGGCCGATCTGTCCTGGGCGGACGGTCTTGCGCAACTCGAAGCGGTGCGCCACGACCCGGGCGGCGCCGTCCGTGCTGCTCGTGCCCGCAGGCCACGGGGCGGCGAGGCCCTCCGGTTCATCCCCGACATGCCCGGGCCCGGCGGCGCCGATAGCAGGGCCCGGGTGCTCGATGACCAGGAGCTCGACACGCTCGTGATGCCCCCGCTCGATCCGTTGGTCCATGACAAGGCGTTCTTCGACCGCCTCGACGCCGAGGCGCCGGCGCATGCACGGGTGCTGACCGGGCTCCGCGCCGCGTTCGGTTGAGCCCTTGACGGTGCCGCAGCTGGCGCAGCTGCCGCGTGCAGCCTCGGCTCAGCCCGGGGTGGAGAGACGCGGCGACCACCCGGCGTTCGGGGCCCTGTCGGTGGACCCGCCACCGGCCGGCGGCGGGTCGAAGACCATCTGGTAGCGGATCCGGACCGACGCCTGGTCGACGAGGCACACCTCGGGGACCTTGACCCGGTAGGTACCCGGAAGCTGGTACTTCACAGTGGCACCGGTGCCGGTCGCCGCGTTCGTGGTGCACCCTGGGGCAGCGGGCAGGCCGGTGGCGACGCGGACCGTGGTGGCCTCGAGGGCGAACGGGGCGGTCGTGCCCGCGGCGTAGATGTCGGTGCGGAACTCGGCGCCCGCCGTGAGCTCGTCGGTATCCCAGAAGACGCGGATCCTGGTGTCGGTGTTGTGCCACGACGGCGCCGACACCGGGTTCTCGCCGTTCAGGACGTTCGCCTTCACGTTCCACCTGCTCTTCACCGAGTCGAAGAAGAACGCCCACTCGCGCAGGTCGCCCTTGGGTGAGACGGCGTCACCCGCCGGGTCGGTGCCGCGGACGACGAGCGGCCCGTCCGCCTGGGCGGCGGGGGCGAGTGCCGTCACGACGGCAACGGCAACGAGGGCAACGGCGAGACGTCTCATGGCGGATCTCCCTTATCGAGGTGAGAGGCGGAGCCAGTCACGCTAGCTCGGCGATTGGGACCGGGCGGCTGCGACCGCGGCGTGGGTCGAGGAGCTCGATCACACGCTCGTCGAACGGCAGTGGCCTGGGCCGTCGACCCCCTATCGCAGGTTGCAGGTGAGCACCGCCGCCATGGTGCTGAGCGTCTCGTCGGTCAGTTCGAGGGTGGGATCGGGGCCGGACGCCGATGATCCGCCGGACTCGCCGCATGCCGGGCCCTGGCAGGTGGCGACCCTGGCCCTCACCGCGTCGACCGCGGCGGGGTCGTTCGCCGAGGTGGCCCGGACCCGGCGGATGACGGTGGTGGCCGGAGGGCCGTTGCTCGCCGCGGTGATCACCATCCGCAGGCTGGTGGAGGCACCGGGGGCCAAGCCGCCCGTCCGGAAGGTGCCGGCCTTCACCCGGCTGCTCACGTCGGTGTTGCCGGCGAAATAGCGCACATCGGCCGTGGGCAAAGAGCGCTGGCCGGTGACGGTGAGGTCGTCGACGTCGTCACCGTCGTTCTGGATCTTCAGGTAGAAGGTGGCGGACGACCCACGGGCGACGGTGGCCGTGCGGGCCTGGCCCGCACCGTCGGCGGTGTAGACGTTGCTGCCGACGAAGGCTCCGCCGGCGCCCGTCTTGATCTGTGTGTCGGCGCGTGCAGCCGGGCCGGGACACCCGCGCGTCTGGAACGTCCACGACATGGGCACGACGGGCGCACCGTTGGCGTCGAGGAGGGCATCGGTGACATCGACCCGGTACTCCGTGCACGGGTCCAGGTCGGCGTCGGGCTGGATGTCGATGGTGTGCTCGCCGGAGTCGGGGCCGTAGGGCACGAGACGCGGGTAGCCGCTTCTCACCGGCACGGGCGCGCCGGTGGCGGCCTCGGTGAGGGTCATCGCGCCATCGGGGAGCTCGGACGGCACGTGGCCGGAGTCGCCGGCCAACGGGACGTACGGCAGGCTCGCGTTGAGCACCGCGGTGATGCGGGTGCGGGCGCCACCGCCGTAGGCCGCGGAACCGGGGGCGAAGTCCTCTCGGTCCCAGCCCTCGACGGGGACGTTCACCTCGCCCGCAGCGGGGTAGGTGATCGCCACCTCGGTCGGCGGTTGCTCGCCGAGCATGCGCCCCCACAGGCTCTCCCAGGCGGCGGCGATGGCAGTGGCCGCGAAGCGGATTCCACCCGGGGCGGTGACGATGTTCGCGGAGGTCCACGGCATGTTCCGCGTGATGTCGTCGTGGTAGAGGCCGGCGAGGAGGCGGTCGCCGGCGCGGACGACGCTCATGCTGCGCTCGCCGGCCCGCAGGTCCGACCCGGTGATGTCCGGCCGCCCCACCGAGTCGAACACGCCGTCGAGCCGGCGACGGCTGGGCCACGGCGGCAGCTCGGGTGAGGTCGCCCGGCTGTAGTCCCCGATGGCGATCATGTCCATCTGCAGTTCGATCCCGCCGGTGCCGAAGTAGCCGGCCAGGTCGGGTGGGATGTAGCTCTCGCCCCGATCGGGTGCGTTGGGCTCGAAGAGCCAGTCCCAGACCTCGTCGCCCATCCCGTGGCCGACCGCACCCAGGAGGTGGGCGATGCGGGTCGCGCACGGTCCGTTCGGGTCGGTGAGGTCGCCGCAGCGGGGGTCGTCGCGGATCTGGTCGGCGTAGGCATTCGAGAACCTCGGCCAGTGGGCTTCCTCGCCATAGGTGGCCGAAGTGCCGACGAGGGGGTTCGCATAGCCGCTGTCGGGGAAGTGCGCGCCGCTCTCCACCTGGTCGAGGTGCGCCTGGAGAAGCGCCCGCAGATCGGGGTCGGAGACCAGGGGGACGGCCCGTAGCGCCATCCAACTGTGGGTGATGACCCCCGAGGCCTCGGCCCTCGCCGACGAGGTCAGCACCACCACGAGCACGATGAGCCCGGCGACTAGCTTCTTTCCCACGTTCGACCCCGCCTTCCCCGAGGGCGACCCTCGCCCTCGCCCGGAATCTAGCGAAGGCCACGGGGACCTGGCAGATCGAGGGTCAGCGGTCTGCGGTCCCGCCGGTAGACTGGCCGTTCGACGGGGCCGATCATCGAGGGGGAAGCGCCTTGACGCACGAGAGCCCCGACACCTCGACACGAGGATGGCGCAGGGCGTTCGCGGGCGTCGCCCTGCTGGTGGTGGGTGTCGTGGTCGCCACGGCGTGTGACCCGAGCCCGCTCGGGCCGGATCCGGTGACCTCGCCGACGGCCCACTCCGTGCCGGCCTTTCGGCACGTGTTCGTCGTGGTGTTCGAGAACGAGAGCAGGGACGCGGTGTTCGGCAGTGGCGCGTCCGACGCGCCCTACCTCAACTCGCTGGCCCGGTCGTGGTCGTTCCTCGACCGTTCCTACGGTGTGGCCCACAACAGCCTGCCCAACTACATCGCCATGACCAGCGGGCAGCCGCCGACCTCGACCACCAGGGCCAACTGCCCGGTGTACAACTGCGTCTACCCGGATCGGATCCAGAACATCGCCGACGAGATCCAGGGGTCGGGGCGCACCTGGAAGGTGTATCTGGACGGCACCGACCGGCCGTGCGTGCACGGGGTCGAGAACCGTCCCGACCCGTACGCGGCCTACGTGCCCGGCGTCAACACCTACGCGCAGCGGCACAACCCGTTCGTCTACTACGGCGACATCGTCCACCGCCCGGCCCGGTGCAGGCGGCACCTCCTGCCGTACGCGGCCCTGACATCGGACCTGGCCGCGGACCGCCTGCCCGACTTCGGGTTCATCGTCCCCGACCTGTGCCACGACGGGCACGACCGGAGTTGTGGGATCGCCGCTGCCGACCGCTGGGCGTCGCAGCAGATTCCGCGGTTGCTCGCCAGCCCCGACTTCCGCGACGGCGGCGTGCTGTTCGTCACCTTCGACGAGAGTGCCGTGTCCGACACGGCCGGGTGTTGCGGCGACTCCGACGGCGGCCGGATCGGCACGATCGTGATCTCCCCGACATGGGGCCGTCCCGCCGGCTACCACTCGCGCTCGCCCGTCAACCACTACTCGCTGTTGCGGACGATCGAGGACGCATGGGGCCTCGACCTCCTCGGCCGGTCGCAGGACCCCGGCATCCACCCCATGACCGACCTCTTCACCGCGACACCCCACTGATCGGTTCGGCGGTCCGCTCCGGGCGGCGTGGCCAGCGAACCGTCGGTCCCTGCCCGAGCTGACAGGATGAGCGCGACCGGCACACCAGGGGGAGATGGGCACATGGGTACTTCACGACTGCTTCGAGGTGGCTGCTCCGTCGCACTGGCGGTGGGGGCGGTGTCGGCGGTGCTGGCGGTGAGCGCGTGCAGCAGCGGCGACGGCGACACGGACGCGGCCTCGGCGACCACCGGGTCGACGGGCGGCGCGACCACCTTCGTCGGCACGGTCGAGGGCACCGACGTGTCGGTGGCGAAGGTCGTCGACGGCGACGACGTGGCCGTCTACCTGTGTGACGGCGTCAACGGCCGGCGCCTCGACGGGCAGCTGACCGACGGCGCCTACGAGGGCGAGGTCGACGGCCTGGGCACGGTGTCGATCGAGGTGGCCGACGACGGGGTGACCGGCTCGCTGACGGCGGACGGCGAGGAGTACCCCATCGAGGCGACCCCGGCGACGGGTGAGGCGGCCTTCCTGTGGGCCGAGGGCGAGAACGACGCCGGCGAGCCGATCTCGGCCGGTTGGGTCGTCGCCCCCGATGGCACCGAGACCGGCGGCGTGGTGACCGGCATCTCCGACGGGACCAGCAACATCAGGCTCACCAGCGGCGGCGCCCCGACGAACGTGCCCCGCGCCCAGAGCGACATCATCGCCGTCCTCATCGGTGTGCGCGCCCCGATCACGTCCCTGCCCTGACTCGGCCGCCCGCACCGCTCCGGCCCCGGTGGGGTCCGAGGAGATAGGGTCGGTCGGGCGTCGGAGGACGAACGTCGGACGTCGCCACGGGGGAGTGTGGGCTGTGCGTGCACGACGGATCGACGTGATGGTGGCCGCCGCGCTGCTCCTCGTGGTGGGGGTCGCCTCGTGCGGAGGCGGTGGCGCTGACGACAGCGACTCAGGACAGGCCGACGGGGGCGGAGGTTCCACCGCTCCGGTCACCGGGTCGTATTCCGGGAGAGTGCCGGGCACCGACGCCTACCTGGCGGTCGTGGCGGGGTCGCAGGCGGTCGTCGGCTTCGCCACCGACGGGTCGACCATCGGTGAGCCTTTCGGCGGCGGTCGCGACGGCGATCAGGTCGACCTCGAGGCCCGCTCGGGTGACGCCTTGCGCGTCGAGGTCACCGGCGAAGCCGTCACCGGCACCGTCGAGCTCGACGGGCAGGAGCACGACGTTTCGCTCGAGCCGACGGAGGGCCCGGCCGGGCTCTACCGGGCGGCGGGCAAGGTCGGCGAGAGCCCGGTATGGATCGGTTGGGTGCTCCTGAACGACGGGACCCAGATGGGGGCCGCCAACACGACGGACGGCATCGTCGAGCCACCGCCCGTCGATCCCGAGACCGGCACCATCACGTCTGGCGACGTGACGGTCGAGGTCGCCAAGGTCGAGCCCGACGATTCGGCCGCCGATGTCGAGGGCCCGGGCCAGGAGGCCGGCGGCGTCTTCGAGGGTGGTAGCGGGTTCGGGGGCGGCTTCCCGCAGTTCGGCGGCTTCACCCAGTTCGGCGGTGGCGGCTTCCAGGGCGGCTTCGGTGGTGGTGGCGGCTTCGGCGGCGGGGTGCCGGGCGGGTTCGGGGGCTTCGGCTTCGGTGGAAGAGCGGGGGGCTGAGCCCGCGCCGTCCATCGCGGGCCTCCGGAGGACGGCTGGGAGTGTCCTGCTCGCGGGTGTGGTGGCGGTCATGGTCCTCGCGAACCTGTCGGTGACCGACACCGACCGGCGGTTGCGCGAGGTGAGCCTCGAGCAGGGATGGGACGTGTTCGCACCCGACCCCGTGTCCGCGCACGTCGAGCTCGAAGCGATCGTGAAGCTCTCGGACGGCACCGAGCAGGTGTGGCGACCGCCCCGGGCGAACGCCCCGCTGGCCCCTCTCGCCTACCACTGGGACATGTGGACGCGTGCGGTGCTGCTGGGGCCTTCGCCGATGGCGGAGGCCACCGCCCGCTGGGTGGCCGCCCGCTACCGCTCGGACGCGACGCCCGTCGAGGTGACCCTCCGTCGGCGCTGGTTCAGCCTGGCGCCACCGGGCAGGTCGCGGCCGCGGCACTGGCACGAGTCGGACTTCTACGTCCTGGAGCTGCAACCGTGAGGCCGGCGCTACGGGCGTGGGACCGGTTCTGGTTCACCCCGGCACCGACGTCGACGCTCGCCGTATTGCGCATCGGGGTGGGCGTCCTCGCCCTGGTCACTGCCGCGACCCTCTGGCCCGACCTCGGCCCCTTCTACGGCGCGACCTGGATCGGAACGACGGCGGCCCGGGCCCTGGACGCCATCCTTTTGTGGGACAACTGACGGAGTCGTGGGTCATGAGGCGGTCGCCCACGGCAGGTTCGGGGCGAGTCCGGCCCGGTCCAGCATGATCATCGTGATGAACGCTTCGGGGTCGTGGAACCCGCGGGCGTTGGTACGGATGCGGCCGATG
>JAYRVH010000084.1:0-19622 GCA_041918615.1 Acidimicrobiales bacterium | reverse complement strand
GCTCTCGCTGCTGCCGTAGTCACGGGTTCGGTGATCCCGACGAGGCCGCCCGGCGGGCGCGACACCCAGCCAGGCTTGCGCTACGCCCCCAGATCAGCCCACGCCGCTCAACGGCCGGCGGCCCGTGTAGGCGACCAGGCGCTCGATGGGCGTGGCACCTTCGGCGGGCTGGACGGCGGCGGCGAAGGTATCGCCGTCGCGGAGCGGGTCGAGGGCCTGCCGAGCGAAGTCGTCGACCGCGGCCACCAGCGCCTCGGGCGGGTCGTAGGCCTGGTCGGTGGCGGTGGCCATGTCCCAGCCGTGGACGAGGCCGTCGAGCACGACGAACCGAGCGAAGGTCTCGCCCGGCAGGTCGCCGAAGGGTGCCGCGACCGTGCCGGCGAGGGCGCCGGGGGCGCTGACCGCGGCCGCCAGGTCGCCGAGCGCCGGCCCGAAGCCCGCGAGCGGGTCGCTCACATCCGGCGCCGCCGCGTCCTGGCCCCGGTACGCGGCGGCGAACATCGTCGCCCCGCCGATCATGTGCTCGAGCACCCCGCGGACGGTGAACTGCGCGCAGGGTGTGGGCCGATCGAGCTGGTCGGGCGTGATGTTTCCCACCACCCCGGCGAGCAGTGGGCCGAGCTGGTCGAACTGGGTCAAGGGGTCCATGGTTCCTCCAAGATGGTCGGGTGGGGTCGTGGCGGTGTGGTCGGCGCTCTCGAGGAGGCCCCGTTCAGCGGCTTCGCGGTCGCGGCCGCTCGAGATCAACTCGCTCACACTGAGCGGTCGATGGGTGTCGTCCACGTCATCATCATCTCGCACCGGGCCCCGTCCGGCATCGGCCGCGCACCCCATTTGCGGGGCGCCGAGACCGACATCCGTGGGGCGAACACCCCATCGGAGGCGGCGGGGCGCCACGGTTGATTGGTGCGGGTGGCCGATGCCGAAAGGCGTCGACCCGGGGGACGATCGACCTCGTCGCCGGGATCGCCCCGGGACAGTAAGTGAGGAGGACGCAATGCGTGCATCCGAGAACGAGATCGACATCGAGCTGGAGGTCGGCGACATCGTCACCCGCGGCGAGGAGTGGGGCGGCCAGCTCGTCCGCCACCTCAGCCTGCCGCCCGGGGCCGACTTCACCCCCCTGTTCAAGGGACTGCCCGACGACCGGTGCCAGTGCCCGCACTGGGGCTACGTGGTCGAGGGATCGATCAACCTCCGCTTTGCCGACGGCACCGAGGAGACCAGCCGTGCCGGGGATCTCTACTACTGGCCGGGTGGCCACACCGGGTGGACCGACGAGGGCGTGACCTTCATCGAGTTCAGCCCGGCCCGCGAGCTGCGGCCGGTGCTCGACCACGTCGCCGCCCAGCTCGCGCCCGTCGCCTCGGTCTGAGTCTCTATCCGGGACCGAGACAGCTAGCGTCCCACCGGATGCTGGCGACGCGTGCGAGGGCCCGGACCGGACCGTGACCAATGCCGACGGGTTGGCCGCGGTCCGGGGGGCGCTGACCCGCCATGACTGGCAGGCAGCGTTCGACGCGGCAGCGACGGCGTCGGGGGTCACCCCTGGCGAGGAGGCCGAGCGTCTCGACCTGGTTGCGGACGCGGCATGGTGGCTCGGACGCCTCGACGACTGCATCGCCGCCCGCGAACAGGCGTACCGGGCCTACGACGACCTGGGCGACGATCGGCGGGCCGGGCAGTGCGCGGTGTGGCTCTTTGAGCACCACGCCATGAGCGCCCGGCCGGCCGTCGCCGGGGCCTGGCTGCGTCGGGCCCGCCGGGCGCTGGAGGACGACCCCGAGTGCGTCGCCCACGGCTCCCTGCTCCTCCGCGAGGCCGAGTCGGCCCACGGCGCCGGCGAGCTCGACGTGGCCACGGCCGCCGCCAGTCGGGTGGCCGAACTGGGACGGCGGCTGCGGTCTCCCGACCTCGAGGCCGAGGCGCTCCAGACCGTCGGTCGCATCCTGATCGACCGCGGCGAGCTCGTCGACGGGATGGGCCACCTCGACGAGGCCATGTTGTTCGCGGTCGAAGGCCGCCTCGGGCCGTACTCGACCGGCAAGGTCTACTGCAGCCTCATCAGTGCCTGTGAGGACGTGGGTGACTACGACCGGGCCGCTGAATGGACCGATGCCACCATGCGCTGGGCTCAGCAGCACCCCTTCGCCATCTTCCCCGGCATCTGCCGGGTGCACCGGGCGATCGTGTTGAAGCGCCGGGGCTCACTCGCCGAGGCCGAGCAGGAGGCGGTTCGGGCCGGTGAGGAGCTGATCGGCAGCCACGTGGCCAACAGCGCCGCCGCCTACGCCGAGCTGGGCGACATCCGCCGCCGGCTCGGCGAGCTCGACCCGGCCGAGGACGCCTTCGAGCGGGCCCGGGCACTGTGCGGGCGGCCCTGCGCCGAGCTTGCGCTGCTACGCCTCGCGCAGGGTCGCAACGACAGCGCCCGATCGATCATCACCGAGTGCCTCCGCGACACGTCGACCAGCCGCCTGGGCAGGGCCCGGCTGCTGCCCATCCAGGTGCACGTGGCCGTGGCCGTCGGCGACCTCCCTACCGCCGCGACCGGGCTGGCCGAGTTGGACGAGATCGCGGACGCCTTCCCCACCCCGGTGTTGCGGGCTACCGCCACGGCCACCCGGGGCCGCCTCGAGCTCGCTCAGAACGCCCCCGTTGCGACCGCGACCTTGCAGCAGGCGGTGGAGGGATGGGAGGCCCTCGACGTGCCCTATGAGGTGGCCACCACCTGCACCCTCCTGGGTCAGGCCCTGCGCGACCGCGGCGACGATGCCGGCGCCACCGCATCGTTCTCCACCGCCGTCGAGCTGTTCGAACAGATCGGCGCCCACCTCGATGCCCGCCTGGTGCTCCACGACAGCCGACCGTCACTGCCGGCGGGGCTCACCGCACGCGAGGTGGAGGTGCTCCGCCTCATCGCGACGGGGATGACCAACAACGAGGTCGCCGCCGAGCTCCACCTCAGCGTGAAGACCGTCTCGCGCCACCTCTCGAACATCTTCACCAAGATCGGGGTCAACTCGAGGTCGGCCGCCACCGCCTTCGCCTTCGAGCACCAGTTGGTCGAGCCGCATCCCTCGTGAAGCCATTCGATCTCACGATCACCGTTGCCGACATCGAGGCGTCGAGGTGAACCGGGTCTGCACCTGCGTGAGAGGCCGCCGTCCCACCCCCATACCCGCCGGGTCCGACGCCACGGGCGCAGGCAGGTGTGCCGTACCGGGTCCGGGCCTCCGGCATCAACCGAGTCAGGGCAGCAGTTCGAATGCACCTGTTCGCGTCTGCACGACGGTGAAGTGGCGCCGATCCAAGGTGGCGATGACCGCCTGGACCATCCCGCGTCCGCGTCCGTCCGGCCGCCTCCTCGGCGAGACAGGTCCGGTCCCGCCGCGAGGCGCCACCGGGCTGGCGTAGTGTGCTCCCGGCCGACAGGAGGGGGTGTCATGACCACGACTGATCAGGTTCCGTGGGGGCACTGCTTCGTCGACCCCGATTCGCAGAAGCCCGCCCAGATCGTGTTGCGGCAGGTCGACAAGAAGACGTTCGTGCTCGGTTCGTCGCTCCGTTACACCGGCAACCCGGGAATAGAGGGAATCCCCGCCGCCGCGCTGACCCTGCGACCCGAGGATCTCGGGCCGGGATGCGAGACCGATCTCGCCTCGGTTCCCACGGCGCTGCAATGGTTCTTGTCGCGTTACGGCATCCACACGCCGGCCGCCCTCCTCCACGATCGCCTCACGGGCGCTCCCGGCCTCGACGGGGTCACCGAGCCGCAGGCCGATCGCTTCTTCCGCTTCATGCTTCAGGCACTCGGCGTGCCGTGGCTCCGTCGATGGATGATGTGGGCCGCGGTCGCCCTGCGCACACGATGGAAGAGCGGACCGCTCCGCAAAGCCACGGTGTTCGTCTGGTTCGTGTCGTCGCTCGCCGGCCAGGCGGCGGCGATCGTCGCCCTCCTCCAGGCGAACTGGCTCCTGCTCGCGGCAGCAGCGCTGGCCCCCTTCCTCTTCGCGCTGCTGTGGTCGCGGCAGTACGCGGCAGGGCTGCTGGCGTCCTACACCGCGCCCTGGGTGCTGCCGCCCACGCTGCTCGGAGCCGTCGGCTTCGGCTTCTACTGGGTGTCGGAGACGATCGCCAAGGGTGTCGGCACCCTGTGGAAGCGCCTGCGTCGCGAGCCGCCGCCCCGCGATGCCGGGCCGATGAGCTACTCGGACTTCTGATCCTCAACCGATGAGGTCGAGGAGCACGGCAATGGTTTCGCGGATCTGCGCCAGGGCCGTGGGACCGACATTGCCTCGTTCGGTTGCGATCCGACCGGGCGAGACCGCTCGGAGGTGCTGACACTGCGCCGCCGACACGGCGCCGAGCCCGTTGGTCGCGTCGGGCTCGACGACCACCTCGGAGTGAAACGGCCGGATGGTGGAGGTCAGCGGGACGACGTGAACGACTGACGGGCCCGCATCGAGGATCCGCTGTGCCGTCACCAGGACGGCGGGATGCACGAACCCGGCCTCGCGCCCCTGGGGCACGCCCAGGTCGAGCGCGACGACATCACCCGAGGTCAGCATCGAGCCAGGCGCGCTCGTCCTCGTCGAGCGGCGTGTGCAGGTCGGTGCCGATGCGGTCTTGGCGCAGCGCTCGAACCGCGAGGGCGACGGTGTTGCCGACGGTGGTGTGGAACTCGGCGGCCAGACGCTTCAGGTCCTCGTGGGTGGACGAGTCGATCCTCACACTGGTGCTATGCATGCAGATCAGCATACATAGGGAACAAGGCCGCTCGGGCGTCAGCCACCGACGCCGTCCGGTCGAAGACTTCGAGGCGATCGAAGCGATCCGGGCAGAAGCACACGGGTGGAAGGATGAATCCAGGCCGCGACTTCAGAGAGTCTGTCGAGTGCTGCGACCGTCATGATGTCCGTTACCTCATCGTGGGCGGCTACGCCGTGGGCTTCCACGGGCACGTTCGCTACACCAAGGATCTGGACATCTGGGTCCAGGCCCTAGTCACGCCTGCCGGCAGAACTGGGCGATGCTCGAGGCCGTGTCCCGGCTGATCTCGGGGCAGAGGACCGACACGATCTCGGCGCCGTGGATGGTGCCCATCACCTGACGGCAACGGGCGGGCACGCCGGCGCGGAGCAGGAGGCGGTAGAACTCGATGCCCTCGTCGCGCAACGGGTCGCACTCGTTGACGCTGATCACGGTCGGCACCAGGCCGGCCACGTCGTCCTCCGACGCGAAGGAGGGCCATGCCAGCGGGTTCTTCGCCTCGAAGGCCTCGATGCCGTAGGCCATGGCAGCCCGGTTGTTGTGCAGGTCGAGGAAGACCCCGTTGTTCTCGATCGATGACGGGAACCGGTCCTGCGGCCACTCGCCGGCGATGAACGGGCACAGCGCGTAGAGCCCCCGGATCAGGCCGAGGTCGCCGTCCTTGCGCAGCTTCATGCCCGTCGCCAGGGTGAGGTTGCCACCGCCGCTCTCGCCCGCCACCACGAGGTGACCCGGATCGATACCGAGCTCCGCGGCGTGCCCGTGCAGCCACCTCACCCCGCTGACACAGTCGTTCAGACCCGCCGGGAAGGGCTCGACCTCGGGAGCCGACGAGGGCTTGACGCAGTTGCGGAAGTCGACCATCGCCACCGCCACGCCTTGGTTGGCGATCATCCGGCCCCACGACCGGTACATGCCGAGGAAACAGGACATGTCCTGCATCCCCCCACCGTGGATGTAGTAGACGCACGGCAACGCACTGTCCGACGCCGGTCGGATGAGTTGGACCTTGATCGTGTTCCCGTCGGGCTCGGACGAGAACTCGACGGTGGAGATGTCGAGGCCGCCCGACGGGGCGATGGCCTCGTCGTCGACCGTGTCGAGCAGCGCAGTCACCGCGTCGGCCTCGGCGATCGCCTCGGGCGTGCTCACCTCCTCGAGCAGTTGCTCCCGGCTGGCGACATCGGGCAGCGCTCGCGAGGGCATCGCCCCCATCAGCGCCTTGATCCGCGGGTCGATCCGCGGATCGTCCTCTATCATTCCCATGGCCGGCTCCCCCGTCTTCGTCACGGCTCGCGGATCGCCTCCCCACGGGCCGATCGCAGTCTGGCACAGGGCAGGTACCGCGCCGACCGTCGAGGTGTGGCAGTGCAGGTAGAGGGAGGAGCTCGGGTGAGCAACGAGAACCTGGCGGTGCTCATCGCCGACCTGGTGCGGTTGCCGCAGGTGTCAGGAACGAGAGGATGTCAGTCCGGCAGGACGATCTCGCCCAGCGTGTAGGGCGACCCGGCGCCGGCGGTCCACATGGTGCCGTCGCCGTCAGAGGTGGCGTCCCACGGGCCGACGACGCCGGTCGTCGGCCAGGACCAGGTCTGGTTCGTGGCCGGTCGTTTGCGCGCGAGGCGGGAGTTGACGTTCCCGACCACCCACACGTCACCGTTCGCGGCGCCGACGAGCCCGCTCGGCCCGTCGGCGTTCACGCCGGTGCTGAAAGCCGTGATGACGCCGGTGCCGGTGTTGATCCGGCCGATCGCGTCGCTGTCGTGGCCCGCGACCCACAATGTGCCGTCGGGCGACACAGTGAGAGCCTTGAGGTTGTACAACGATCCGTTCCTGGGGAAAGCCGTGCTCTGCCCGGTGGCGGGGTCGACCCGGGCGATCTTGTCGTCGCTGGAGCCGACCACCCAGAGGTTGCCGTCGGGGCCGACCGTCGGGTCACCAGGGTTGCCGATGCCGGTCGGGAATGCCGTGACCGCGCCGGTGGTGGGGCTCATCCGTCCTACGCAGTCGCACCCGTCGCCCGTGATCCAGATGTTGCCGTCGGGCCCGGCGGTCACGCCCGACGGAACGGTGACGGCTCCTGCTGAGAACGTGGTCACCGTCCCGGTGGCCGGGTCGAGTCGCCCCACGGCGGAGCCGAAGGGGCCGACGGTCCAGACCTTCTGGTCGGGACCGATGGCGATGTACGCCGGGTAGTCGACGCCCGGCGTCGGGAAGCTGGCGAGGGCGCCGCTGTCCGGGACGAACCTGGCGATCCGATCCTGCTGCGGGACGGTGAACCAGATGTCGCCGCCGGCGTCGTCGGTCAGTGACAGCGGCGCCAACGCACCGATGGGGTGGGCGATGACGGCGGGCTTGGTGATGTCGACGTCGGTGAACGTGCAGGTGACGTGCTCGAGCGCTCCGAGGGTGACGTCGGCCCGTCGATCAGCGCGGGAGACGGTCTGGCCGTCGTCGCAGGTGAGGCGGTGGAGGCGCCACCCCGACACCGCCTGTTGGGTGATCGAGTAGGCACCTGGGTCGAGCCCGACGAAGGTGGTCGTGTCGGGCAGGGCGGCGTTGGTGTCGTCATCGAGCGTGAACGACCCGCACCCCCCCGGGCCGCAACCGGAGAAGCCGAAGTCCTGGGCGTTGCCGGGCGGCGTGTACTGCACGATGGTGATGGACGTGGACCGGTTCGTGAACGTGCAGGTGACCTGGTCGCCCGCGCCGAGGGTGATCGTCGCCCGCCCGGCAGCCACCTCGGTCACCCCGCCGGTGCTGCAGGTGACATCGGTGAGGGCCCACGCGGGGTCCAGACGCTGGGTGATGGTGTAGGTGCCCGGCGCGAGGCCGGCGCCACTCGCCCGATCGGCCAGCGCAGGGTCGGTGTCGACATCCAGGGCGAAGTTGCCGCATCCCGAGCCGCCGCAGCCCGTGAACGCGAAGTCGTGGCCCTCGGCGGGATCGGCCTTCTCGACGACGGTGATGGTGGTGCGGCTGTTCGTGAAGGTGCACACCGTGCGCTCGCCGGGGGTCAGGGTGATGGTGACGCTTCGATTGGCACGATCGGCGGCTTCGCCGGTGGTGCAGCTGAGCGCCGTCAACCCCCACCCCGCCTGGTCGGCCTCGGTCACGGTGTAGGTGCCCGGCGCGAGCCCGGCGGCGGTCATCGACCTCGACAGGGTGGGGTCGGAGTCGTCGTCGAGCTCGAAGGTCCCGCACCCTGCCCCGGCGCAGCCGGTGAACGCGAAGTCCTGTCCGTCGGACGGCCGAGCCGCCGCCTGGATGGTGATCGCCGTCTGCGCGTCGGTGAACGTGCACGTGATCTGCTCGTGCGCGTCCAGGGCGAAGCGCACCGCACCGGTCGCCGGGTCCGCCGTGTGGGCGCCGTCACAGACGAGGCCCGTGATCAACCAACCCGCCACCAGGGTCTGGGTGACCGTGTAGTCACCCAGCTCGATCCCCGCGAACTGCACCCGATCGGCCAAGGCGGCATTCGTGTCGTCGTCCAGGGTGAAGGCGGCGCACTCGCCGCCCGTCCGGCACGAGGTGAAGGCGAAGTCCTGGCCGTCTGCGGGCGCAGCGCGAGCCACGATGGTGATGGCCGCCGATGCCTCGGTGAAGGTGCAGGTGACCTTCGCCCCGCCGGGCACCGTGACCGACACCTGATGTCCACCGAGGTCGACGGTGCTCGCGCCTTCGCACCGGAGGTCGGTGAGGTCCCAGCCCGCCACCGGGTCGGCGGCGACCGTGTACGTGCCCGGTGCGAGCGTGTCGAAGAGCGCCTGGCGGCGCAGCGTCTGGTCGGCATCGTCATCGAGGCGGAACGACGAGCACGTGTTGTCCGCATCGCGACACCACGTGAACGAGAAGTCCTGCGGCGCGTTCGGTTGTGCGTCCAGGCGAACGGCCAGCGCCGGCGCTGCGGTGGTGAACCCGTTGTACAACAGGCGGTTGGGCGATCCCGTGCCCGGTCCGATGACCTTGTCGGATGTCGCTCCCGCGGCGAGCATGGTGGCCACGGTGGCCGGCGTGTCGGTGGGGTGGGCATCCAGGTACAGGGCCGCGACGCCCGCCACGTGCGGCGACGCCATCGACGTCCCGTTGATCGTGTTCGTGGCGGTATCGCTGTTTGCCCAGTCCGACGTGATCGACGAGCCCGGAGCGAACACGTCCACGCACGTCCCGAAGTTGGAAAATGACGACCGGCTGTCGGTGCTCGTGGTCGAGCCGACCGTCAGTGCCGTAGGGGTCGATCCGGGTGAGGAGTTGCAGGCGTCCGCGTTGTCGTTGCCCGCGGCCACTGCATACACCACGCCCGAGGTCACCGAACGCGCCACCGCGTTGTTCATCGTCGTCGATTTGGACCCACCCAGGCTCATGTTCGCCACCGCCGGGTGCACCGCCTGCGCGGTCACCCAATCGATGCCCGCGATCACCCCCGATGTCGCGCCCGAACCGGTGCAGTCCAACACCCGCACTGCGACCAGCGACACCTCCTTGGCCACGCCCCAGGTGGTGCCGCCGACGGTACCCGCCACATGGGTCCCGTGGCCGTTGCAGTCGTTGCCGTCTCGCCCGTCGCCGACGAAGTCCGCCCCGAGCGACGCCCGCCCCCCGAAGTCCTGGTGCGTGAACCGGATCCCGGTGTCGATGATGTACGCGGTCACGCCCTCGCCGGTGGGCAGGTAGGTGTAGCGATGGTCGAGAGGTAGGGCGCGCTGGTCGATTCGGTCGAGGCCCCACGTCGGGGAGGCCTGCACCGCCTCGGTGCCCGCACGGCCGGAGTCGTCGGCCTGAACCCGGCCGTCCTCCTCGACCGAGGCCACGCGAGGATCAGCCGCGATCGCGCTCGCCTCGGCGTCGGTGATCCCGCCGACGGCGAACCCCTCAATGGTGTGCCGGTACGTGTACAACAGATCGCCGTCCTCGCCCTCGGCCAGGTCGGTCGCGACCGAACGCACCGCTGGCGCTGGCAGAGGCCGCAACGTCACGATGTACTGCCCCGCCACCGGGTCGTGGGCCGGGATCACCGCGCCGATCGGGGCGTCCCCCGACGCCACCGTGGTGGGCGCTCCAACGGTCGGCGGGGTCGAGACCACGGTGGTGGCCGGAGCGGACCGCTCATCGACCGGGGCGGGCGCGATCGTCGCCGTCCGATCGGCCGTCGCCGCGGCCCTCCCCGTCGATGTGGCCTCGGTCGGGGCTGCGGTGGTCGTGGGTCGGGGCTGGGCGGCGCTCACACCGGTGGGCACCCATGCCACCGAGACCACGGCCACCGAGACCAGGGCCACCGAGACACGGCGGGCGGAACCCGTCACACTCATCGCAGGGCGCCCGCGTCCCTACACCGGGCAGGCTGAGTCGCCACGGCAGATCCATTCACTGGTCATCTGACAAGTATCATGCTGGCCCACTGGGCCACTTGTCAAACGAACAGCATCTACTCCGGCAGGAGCAGGTCGGCCACGAGATCGGCGTGGCGCTCGATGAAGGTGTCCTCCATCGGGTCCCTACCGGTGAGCTGGGCGCACTCGGGCGCCAACTGGAATACCAGCGAAGCCGCACCGATCGCGATGTAGTACAGGTGGGGGGCAAGTTCGGGGCCCAGCATCGTGACGAAGGGTCCGTAGCGGTCGGCGAGGTGGGTGCTCACGAGCCATCGCAAGCGGTCCCCGGGGCCTCGGCCGGCATCGAGCATGAAGTGGAGCACGGCGGGCTGGGAAGCACTGAAGCGGACGAACGCGCGCAACGCCTCGCGGGCGGACTCGGGCGTGGGGTCGGCCATCGGCGGCAGGTGATCGGCAAGCTCCCCGAAGATCAGGCCTGTAGCCGCCCGCCAGAGGGCCTCCTTCGACTCGAAGTGGTAGGCGATCAGGCCCTGGGTCACGCCGGCCCGTGCGGCGATGTCGCGCGTCCCCGCCCCTTCGTAGCCGTGGTCGGCGAAGGCCTCGACGGCGGCAGCGATGATGCGCTCGCGTGTCTGCTCACGCTGTTCGGCTCGAGTCACCCGCGCAGCATAGGTAGTCACTCGACAAGCCAACGCCACGGCAACGGGGCCACCGCCGGTTCTCGTCGCATTGCTCCGCTCAGGGAATCGCGCGCACCTTGGAGCGGGATGCACGGGCGTGTGCCATCCCGAGCACGCTCGTGAAGCCTGGCGCGGTGCGCACGACCGTCGAGTTCGACGCCGACACCACCAAGGTCATGGAGCCACTCCGCCGCGCGCCCGACCTTCAGGCCAACCTGATCCCCGACGAGGCACTGGCAGCGCTGTGCAGCGAGCATGGTCTCGAGATGAACTCGGCCGAATCCGACTTCGCCCGCTTCACCGAGGTCCCCTGGCACAACCCGCTGGCCTGATGAGCTCGCCGTGAGCCACAACCGGTCGACCTTCCCCACCCAGACGGCCTCGGCCCGCAGGATCTTGCAGGCGACGTCGTCGTCCCGGCCCGCAGGACAGGCCCGTCGTCACTCCAGGGAAGCGGCCTCGAACTGCCGGGCCCCGGACCGGGTGGGCAGCAGCAGCACGACCTCGTTGGCGCCGTTCTGGAGCATCTCCTCGGAGATCAGCGAGTCGAACGAGATCCGACCGCCGTCAGCATGCTCGAACTCACCGGCCACCCCGGCGACGCGCCCGTTGACCACGACGACGGCGCCCTCCGGCAGCAGACCCCCGTCGTCCTCCAGTGAGCCGACCAGCAGCATCGGCGCCAGGCCGTCCTGCTCGGGTTGCCAATCGGCGAGACGATCCTGCTGGTCCACGGTCCAGGTCCGACCGCTGTCGGCGCGGACCTGCAGGTCCTCGACCGTCTCGCCCACCAGGTCGCCGTAGGGACCCACCGCGAACACCCCGAGCCAGTCGTCCCCGTTGGGCAGGTAGCGGTGGTTGCGCCGCACCAGTTCCATCACGCCGTCGAATTCGGTCGGCACGTGATCGGGTCCCGTCTCCCAGAACACGGGCTTGGCACCACGCGGTGGGCCGCCGCCCATCAGCGAACGGCCGTCGAACCGCCAGTCGGTGGAGATGTCGAGCGCATCGATGATGGTGGGCAGCACGTCGACGTTGAGCGCGTTGACGTCGCTGGTCCGGCCGTGGGCCTGACCCGGGTACTTGATGAACAGCGGGATGTTGTAGATCTCGTGCACCGTCGCCGCGTGCGGGGAACGGAACGACTGGCCGCTCGTGAAGGCCACACCATGATCGGAGAGCACCACGACCATGGCGTCATCCCACATTCCCTGCGCCCGGAGTGTGTCGATCATCTCGCCGAGCAGGCGGTCCATGTATCCCACCTGCAACTCGTGGCGCTCGAACCCCTGCCTGACGAGGAAGGGGTGCGCCTCGTCCCAGACGCCGCCGTTCTCGAGGCCCGGCACGTCGGGGGCGTCGGACACCACGTACTGGTAGCCCTCCGGGCTGAGCAACCACGGGATGTGGGGGAAGGTCGCATGCACGAAGAACAAGCCCGGTCGCGTCGTCGGGCCGATGGTGTCGATCATGTCGTTCATGAGATCGGCCTGGTACGCGGGGGTCTTCCCCGCCGGACCGAGCGCGTCCCACCGATACGACGGGTTCGTGCTCGGCGGCGCGGCATCGGCGATGAAGCCCCCCCACGACCGGTCGACCGCCGGCAGCCGTTCACGCAGGAAGGGCGGCAGGGCCGCTTGGAGGTACACCACCGACGCGTCCAGCACCGCCTGACGGCTGCGGTGGTAGCTGAACCTCTCCTGGGCTTCGCGGTTCACGCAGATGGTGGCCGGACACACGCTGGTGACCGCCTCGGTCACGTGCTGCTCGTAGCGGTCGCCCAGCAGCGTGAACAGGCTTCGGGGATGATCGGCCGAGGTCGGCAGGAGGCCGAGCCGCGGGTAGCGGCCGGTGAGCATCGCCGGCACGCTGTCGGTCGTCTTCGGTGACACCGACGTGGCGTTTCGGTACCACGTGCCCCGGTCGGCCAGCCGGGCGAAATTGGGGTACCGCTCCGCGTTGATCTCGCCGTCGGTCGTCATGATCGACGAGACGGGGAACTCGTCCATCTGGATCAGGACGAGGGGGGCCGGACGACCCACGGTGACGCCGGTGGCGGCGGCCGCCTCCTGCTCGGTGAGCAGCGTCGCACTCGACGAGAACAACAGGAAGGCAGCCAGGAACACGAGCGGCGCGGCCGCGAGACAGTGGAGGCCCAGCCGGATACCCGCCACCATGCGCTCGCCGTAGAGGATCCCTGCACCGGCGGCCACGGCCACCATCACGCCGACGAGGTTGTCGGACGACAGGTCCATCTGGCGCCAGACGTACAGGCCCAGGAAGGCCCCCAGGGCGAAGACCAGGGCCAGGTGCACCGCGGTGCCGAGCCGGCGGTTGATCGCGTAGGCCAGGATCTCGACGGCGATCAGTGCCAGGGGGACGCCCAGGGCGACCACCACCGCGAACAGAGCCACCTCGTACTTGCTGAGATGGTTGGCGACGAAGAACTCGGGGAACCTGCCGAACAGGTCGAGCACGGGTTGGGCGACAGCCAGGCCCCAGAGGGCCAGGAGGACGAGGCCGTTGTGGCGAGCGATCTCGACCAGGTTCAGCCGCCGTGCCATCCGCCGCCAGAGCGGCGGCCGGCCACCCACGATGCGGTCGTCATCCGACCCGGCGGGGCCATCGCTGTTGCGACCGCTGGCCCGCGCCGCGTCGCTGCGCTGGGTCACGTGGTCGACTCAGCGAGGGGTGAGGCCACAGAGGGCCCTCGTGCCCGACGGCAGGTCCTGCGGGCCGAGGATGTCGAAACAGTCCCCGCGAGCACGCTCGAGGACGGTAGCCGGGCAACTGTCGTCGGCGCCGCCACGCCGTTGCGCCATGACAGGACGCATGCGGCTGGCCGACGTGTCCCGGGCGCCCGTGGTGCTGATGAACGGCATCGACCACATGCTCCCCGACGCCCACACCGCCGCGGTGGCCGAGGCGCTCGCAGAGCGGACCGGTCGGTCGGTCACCCGCGGCCTGCTCGACGACCTGCAGGGCGAGATCGACGAATCGGACCGGGGGTCGTTCGCCGGTGAGCTGGTGGGCGGCAAGGTGGCCAACCTGCTGCCCAACCAGGCCCACGACTCGATCTGCGGGTGCTCACAGGACGAGGTGCACCGCCAGATGCAGGGCCGTTACGCGACCGCCACCGAGTTGGCCGACCAGACCGCCGGCCGGGTGCTCGAGCGCCTGGCCGGCCTGGGCGTCGACCTGGAGTTCGTGGTGGCAGACGTCCCCGCCTTCGGGTGGCGTCGGGTGCACCTGACGCCGTCGGTCGCCCACCCCGAGACGGTGGACGACGGGCGGCGGGTCTCGGTCGGGGACCTGGCAGTGGAGGCCGCTGACGACGGCACCCTCACCGTGGCCCGAGGCGGGTCGGGCTTCGCCGGCCTGGGCGCGCTCGAGGATGTAGGCGACCCCGCCGAGGTCGCCGCGGTCGCCGACCGGGACGAGGTGGCGTTCCGGGCCGTCCCGGCCGGGGACGACCCCATCCTCGAGCCAGGTGTGCCCCTGGTCGCGGTGGCGCCGGCCTCGGTGGTGCTGTCGGCCCTGAAACCCGCCGAGGACGGCGACGGCTTCGTGGTCCGCCTCTCGAACCCCGCCGGCTCGCCGGTGGACACCACCGTGACCTTCGGCCTGCCCGTCGGCTCGGTCGAGTCGGTGCGCCTGGACGAGCAGCCCGACGGTGGTGCGGTCGCCCTGGACGGCGGCGTGGTCCACATCACCGTGGGTCCCCACGGCCTGCGCAGCATCCGGTTGCGCGTCGCAGGGGCCGAGGGGTAGCGCCGGGCGGTCGGCGCTCAGCCCCGGCCGACCACCATGAATTCCGCGCCGGTCGAGTCGGCAACCGAGGCCAGGCGGCCATATGGCGTGTCCTCGGCGCCCATCAGGATCGAGCCGCCCAGCTCCTCGACCTTCACGAGGGCTGCGTCAGTGTCGGGCACCCCGAAGTACAGGTTCCAGAACGAGGGCTCGCCCTCGGACAGGTGCCCCGTCGAGTTCATGATCCCCGCGAGTGCGCCGTCGCCCTCACCCAGGGTGGTGTAGCGGAAGTCGTCGGTGTCGCTCATCACGTGGGTGTCCCACCCGAAGACGGACTCGTAGAAGGCCACCGCACGCTCGTAGTCCCGGGTGTGCAGATCGAACCACGCCGGGGCGTTGGGCTCGTCGATGGTGAGGAAGCCCGGGTGAAGCCCGGGTGAAGCCCGGGCTGCCAGATGCCCACCGAGGCGCCATCGGGACCGGCCACGTAGGCCATGACGCCGAGATCGCCCACCGGGTGCGGCGGCAGTCGCACCGAGCCGCCGTTGGCCACCGCGGTAGCGCAGGTTGCCTCGACATCGGCGGAGGCCAGATAGATGGCCCAGGCGTTGGTGGGGCCCATCGAACCGTCGGTCTCCATGGCGCCGACGGTCATCTCGCCGTCGCGGAAGAAGTTGAGGTAGCCGCCGAACTCCTCGCCGGCGCTTTCGGACGTCCAGCCGAACAGGTCGCCGTAGAACACGCGGCTGGCCGCCGCATCCGTGGTGGCCAGATCGGCCCAGCAGGGTGCGCCCATCAGAGCGGTGTCTCGGGTGGTCACAGCAGGCTCCTCGGTGTCGCGGACGGTGTCACCAGTCTGGGCGACGGCGTGGCCTGCTACGCCCTCTCATCCGGCGGCCTTCGCCGGCCAGGACGGATCAGGATCGAGCGTGATGAGGGGGTTGGTGCAACCCGATCCGTCGGTTCCTCTGGCAGGTCAGGTCACCGGCCGATGGCGTCGCCTGGAACGGCACTCCCCGGCAACGTCGAAGGGCCCCCACGAGCAATCCTCGTGGGGGCCCTTCGGCTGCTTTCACCTATCGGGGGGGGTACCGCGGCGAGCAGCTAGCAGTACTTGACCCCTGAGGGGCAGGTCCCCGAGAACCGGTTGGTGACCGTCACCCTGCCGAACTCATCACCGGTGGTGGTGCCGAATTCGATGCGTGCGGAGGTGAGGCCCCAGGTCGCATCGGCATCCGGCGAGTTCTTGGTCTTGGCGTAGTACTCGACGGTGTCTGCACCACCGTCGGTCAACTCCTGGACCAAACAGGAATTCCGGTTCGCCGGAACCGTGAGGGTCTGCGGAACCTGGCTGTCGAAGGTCAGGACCCGCTCGTCGGTCACGCCACCGCCGGAGCAGCGGACCCGGATGGTGAAGCTCGGCGGGTTCGGGGCGTCGCCCCGAATGCGCTTCTTGACCACCAGCGTGTTGTCCGGCAGGGCGGCCGAGTTGAACCGGTTGGTGATCGTGGCTGCGATCTCGTCACCGTTCGGATTGGCGTTCGCCGCGAGCGGCCACGTCACCACGATCCGGCCGCCGGGGTTCTGGGTGGCGTTGACCGAGGTGGTGTTCGGCGTGTCGGCCGAACCGGCGTAGATCACCGCCGATGCGCTGCCACTGCTCGACTCCACGAGTGTGCAGGTGTTGCCGCCGACCGGGTCCTTCGGGACCTGGATCTCCTGGAACGGCGACTGCCCGCCCCCGAAGAGCAGCGGGTAGACCGTGGCCCCGGTGTTGGAGCAGGTCACCCTGACCAGGAAGAGCTCCCCCGGAAGCGCGGACCCTTCGATCACCTTGGTGACCCTGATGATGTTGTTCGGGGTCGGGTCGGCGTACCGGTTGGTGACGGTGACATTGGCCGTGTGGTCGCTGCCCGTGGCAAAGGTCACGACCGCGTCGGCCGGGCCGACACGGTTGAGCGTGCCGTCAGCGGGCAGGATCGTGGCCTGGTAGTTGGTTCCCGGGGTGGCAGCCGGCGCGCCCAGGTTGGGGATCTCCGAGACCGTGCAGGTGCGGTAGTCCTTCGACACGTCGAAGGTGTGCGCGCCACCGGTGACCGGGAATGCGAACTCCTGGGAACTGGTCGGGGGGACGTTCGCAGGGTCGCCCACGGCGTTGGTGCACGTGACGTTCACGAGGAAGTGGGCAACCGTGTTCGGGACCTCACCGCGGACACGCTTCGTCACGACGATGTGGTTCGGGGTGGTGTCCAGGTACCGGTTGGTGACCGTGACCGCCTTCGGCGTGTTCGCCGTACCGCCGCCCACGAGGAAGGCGCCGATGGCCCCGAGGGGGCTCCCCGGCACCGGCACGTTCATGGTCCTCGACTGCGTGTTCGCCGGGAAGACGACCGGCTCGCTGACGACGCATGGATCCGTGTCGGCGGCCGGGATCTGAAGGCTCTGCGTGCCGCCCGAAGCGAAGATCGCGGTCCGGTCCGATGCCGCAGGTGATCCCGCCTTGCAGTTCACCACCACCTCGGCGTACGCGCCCGTCGGCACGGTGCCGGTGAAGGCCTTGGTGACGTTCACCGTGTTCGGGTTCGCCCCGTTGAAGTTGTCGACGACGAAGACCGACGCGGTCCTGTCGCCGCTCACCGCTCCGGTCCACTGGATCTGGACGCCCACGGTCGCGTCGTTGGGGGACGGGTTCGCGATCACCGAGTCGGTGTCCGGGCTCGTGGCCTGGATGGTCGACGAGTCAGCGCCGCGCGACTGGCTCTCACGGACCGTGCAGTTGACCGCTTCCTTCGGGAAGGTGGCCGTGGCCGTTCCTCCCGTCGGGGCGATCGTCACCGTCTGATTGGCCTGGCCGGCGCAACTGACGGTGAATTCGAAGTTGCCGAGCTGGGTCGGCGTACCGTTCGCAACCTTCGTGATGGTGATCACGTTCTCGTGCGCCGGCAACGCAGGTGCCGAAGCAGCGAACGGCAGTGCGAGGGCGACGAAGGCGCCCACCAGGCCGGTCGCGATCGCAACACGCTTGTGTCGCCTCATTGGTTTCCTCCAAGTTGGGGTTCGGCTGCGCCTGGTCGACGCAGCCCATGTACAGGCGTTTCCATGCCCCCTCCTGTCGGCCGCACGCGCCGCTCCATTACCCCGATACCCCGAAGGTGCCGACAACTCGTCGTGCCGACCCTCTTGGGGGACGACGAACCGCCCTGGGACCTTTGCCTCTACCCGGCCTCCGTTCCGAGCGGGACGCTGTTCGTGAGGTGAGCAGGGAGGCGTCGCCATGGAACGAGTCGGAAGGTCTCTCGTCGAGCGGGTCGGGCGCGTCGCGGTGGTGGTGCTGATTGCGGCGTCGATGGCCGCGGCACCGGCGCGGTCGGATCCACCGGCGGAAGCCGCCGGTGGCACGGCGCTCGACGGGGAGACGGCGACCGTCGCGCTGGTCGCCGGGTACGAGCACACGTGTGCGCTGTCGGCCGACGGCAAGGTCAGGTGCTGGGGGTGGAACAGCAACGGGCAGTTGGGGTCGGGAGACACCCACGACCGGGGTGATGGGCCCGCGGAGATGGGTGGCCACCTGCCGGTCGTGGACCTGGGGGCCGGGCGCACCGCCACCGCCATCGCCGCCGGTACCTACCACTCGTGCGCGCTGTTGGACAACGGCGCGGTCAAGTGCTGGGGCGCCAACTCCCGCGGGCAGTTGGGCCTCGGTGACTCCTTCAGCCGGGGCGACGAGCCGGGTGAGATGGGCGACAGCCTCCCTGCGGTGAGCCTCGGCACGGGGCGCACCGCCACCGCCGTCGCGGCCGGCCGTCAGCACACGTGCGCCCGGTTGGAAAACGGCGCGGTCAAGTGCTGGGGCTACAATTTGTATGGGCAGTTGGGCCTCGGTGACTCCTTCAATCGGGGCGACGAGCCGGGTGAGATGGGCGACAGCCTCCCTGCGGTGAGTCTCGGGACCGGACGCACCGCCACGAAGGTCGCGACGGGCGGCGACCACTCGTGCGCGCGGTTGGACGACGCCACGGTGAAGTGCTGGGGCGCCAATTTCTATGGGCAGTTGGGCCTCGGCGACCCGGTCGATCGGGGCGACGAGCCGGGCGAGATGGGCGACAGCCTCCCTGCGGTCAGCCTGGGCACGGGGCGCACCGCCACCGCCGTCACCGTCGGCGCCCTCCATACGTGCGCCCGGCTCGACAACGGCTCGGTCAAGTGCTGGGGCGACAACAGACTCTACGCGGGGCAGTTGGGTCTGGGCGACACCGAGGACCGAGGCGACGGGCCGGGCGAGATGGGCGACAGCCTCCCGGCGGTGAGCCTGGGCACGGGGCGCACCAGCGCCGCCATCAGTGCCGGCGATTACCACACGTGCGCGATCCTCGACGACCTGAGCCTGAGGTGCTGGGGCTACAACTCGTTCGGCACGCTGGGACTGGGGGACAACCGCGCCCGGGGCGATGAGGGTGGCGAGATGGGCGACAGCCTGCCCGCCGTCGACCTGGGGACCGGCCGCAGCCCAGGGGTCGTCACCGGCGGCTATGCCCACACCTGCGCTCGATTGGACGACGGCACGGTGAAGTGCTGGGGGAGCGGCAGCCACGGTGAGTTGGGGTCCGGGGATACAGCCAACCGGGGCGATCAGCCCGGGGAGATGGGCGACAGCCTGCCGGTCGTGTTGCTGCAGCCCACCGGGGTGTCGGGCACGGTGTCCGAGACAGGGTCGGGTTCACCGGTGGACGGGGCGTGGGTGGCTGTGTTGCGCACCACCGACTTCTCGATCGCCGCGGGCGCGATCGCTGACCCGAACGGCGACTACAGCACCCAGGTGGCCCCCGGCGCCTACTACCTGTACGTGATCGACCCGGCCGGCGCCCACACCGCCGGGTTCCACGGGCCCCCCACCCTCGTGACCGTGACCGCGAACCACACGGTCGACGCCGACCCGACCATGGCCGCCACCCGCGGGGCGATCAACGGCACCGTCACCGAAGACCACACCCGCACCCCCGGGACCGCGGTCGCGGGGATCGCCGGGGCGTGGGCCCTCGCCCTCAGCACCAACACCGCCAACACCGGCTCCCCCGAAACCGTCGTC
>JAYRVH010000083.1:0-54751 GCA_041918615.1 Acidimicrobiales bacterium | reverse complement strand
GGCGGGTGGTTCGGGTCCGGTGTCGCATGGGCCTCCGGCGGGGTCGTCGGTGGGTTCGGGTGCGGCGGGTGGTTCGGGTCCGGTGTCGCATGGGCCTCCGGCGGGGTCGTCGGTGGGTTCGGGTGCGGCGGGTGGTTCGGGGCCGGTGTCGCATGGGCCTCCGGCGGGGTCGTCGGTGGGTTCGGGTGCGGCGGGTGGGTCGGCGCAGCAGCGCGGGCCGGCGGGCGCGGTCGCCCCATGAGCGGCCTCACCCAGATCGATCGCCCTCGCCCCGGCTCGGCTCGGCCCTCGCGCCCCGTCGAGGCCGTCCCTTGTCCCGTGGCGGTGCCGACTGCGGGCGACCCGGCCGCCTTCGAGCCCGATGCCGAGACGGCCTACCGAGAGCTGGCTCCCGCGGTCCTCGGTTACCTGCGGGCACGCCGGGCACCCGACCCCGAGGACCTGCTCGGCGAGGTGTTCCTGCAGGTGAGCCGTGACCTCGACCGGTTCGCGGGCGATGCCGCCGACCTCCGGCGATGGGTGTTCACCATCGCCCACCACCGAATGACCGATGCCTACCGGCGGCGGGCGCGTCGGCCCCGGATCGTCGACCGGCGCCTGCCCGCCACCGAGGCGCCCCCAGCGGCAGATCCGGTCGACCCGGCCCTCGTGTCGGCGTTGCACGCGCTCGGGCCCGATCAGCGCGAGGTCGTGACCCTGCGCTTCGTGGCCGACCTGTCGCTGGACGACGTGGCCGCCATCACCGGGCGCACCCCCAACGCCGTGAAGGCCATGCAACACCGCGCCCTCGGCAACCTGCGCCGCGCCCTCGCCGAATCCGTGCCTGTCACAAGCTGAGCGTCCGATCGGCGGGGCAATGCGACCGCCAAGGAGGCAGACGAGGGTCCCGTCCACCCGCTACCGTCCGCCTCGATGGCGGCACGGACGTCCCCGCTCCCGCTGCTCGTCGTGCTGGTCCTGCTCGCCGGTGGCTGCGCCGACGGCGACACCACGACGGCCGATGGCCGGGCCACCACGACGGCCGATGGCCGGGCCACCACGACGACCGCGCCGGCGTTCGTGCCGGACGGCCGCCCCGTCGAAGACGCGGCCACCGCGATCGACGAGATCTTCGCCGGTCAGGGCTTCGTCGGCCAGCCGGGTTGCGCGGTGAGTGCGGTGATCGACGGCGACGTGGTGTTCGCGGGTGGGTATGGCGCTGCCGACCTCGAGACCGGCGAGCCCATCACCGAGCGGACGACGTTCGACATCGCCTCGGTCTCGAAGCAGTTCACCGCTGCGGCGATCTACCTGCTGGCCGAGGACGGAGCGTTGTCGGTCGATGACGAGATCCACGCCCATGTGCCGGAATTGCCCGACTACGGCGTGGACATCACGCTCGACGACCTGTTGCACCACATGAGCGGGCTCGTGGACTACACCGAATTGCTGGCCGAGCAGTACGACGACACTGACGTGACCACCGCGGCCCAGGCGCTCGACGCGCTCGGCGAGGTGCCCGAGCTCACCTTCGAGCCGGGAAGCGAGTTCGAGTACAGCAACACCAACTACTTCCTGCTCGGCCTGGTGGTGGCCGAGGTGAGCGACGGGTCGCTCGGCGAGTTCCTCCACGACGAGGTGTTCGGGCCCCTCGGGATGAGCCACACCGTCGTGCGTGACGATGCCACCCGTTCCGCGCCCGAAGGGGCCGACGGCTACACCGACGACGGGGCGGGCGGGTTCCAGGCCGACACGACCAACTGGGAGCAGGTGGGAGACGGGTCGGTCTGGACGAGTGTCAGCGACCTGCAGCGTTGGGCGGCCAACCTGACCACCTTCGAGGTCGGCGGGCCGGCCCTGCGACGCGACCTGCTCACGCCCGGAGCGATCCCGGACGAGGACGGTGTGGACTACGGCGGCGGGCTCTCCCTCCTCCCCGACGGGTGGCTCGAGCACTCGGGAGCGTGGGCCGGCTTCGTCTCCGACCTCGTCGTCCACCCAGACCGGGCCACGTCGGTGGCGGTGCTGTGCAATCGCGACGACGCCGACCCGGCCGCACTCGCAGAAGCGGTGGTCACCGCCCTGTAGGTGTCACGCGATCGCCCGTCCCGGGGTGACCTAGTCTCAAGGCGGAACAGGACGCGACCGAGGGGGCAGCGCATGGCGGAGAGTCGGGTCGGACCGTTCGGGGCTGGTCGGGCGATGGCCGAGGGTGTCGTGCACCAGATCGTCAACGGGGTCGTCCGCGAGCTGGACGTCAACTCGATCGTCGAACAGGTCGACATCGACGCCCTCATGAAGCGGGTGGACATCGACGCCATCGTCAAGCAGGTCGACATCGCGGCCATCGTCGACGACATCGGCCTCGAGGACATCGTGCGGCAGTCCACGGGCGTGCTGGCCAGCGATTCGGTGAAGCTCCTACGGGTGCGCACCATGAACGGCGACGTGCTGCTCTCGAACCTCGTGGACCGCCTGCTGCACCGCAAGGCGCCGCGCTACGAGCCCATCGCCGCGGTGGACCCGTGAGTGCGCTCCAGGCGGCGGACCCCTCGCCCCGCCACGGCCAACCGGCGGGCCTGGTGTCTCGTGGTGCCGCCGCGGTCGTCGACTTCGGGGTGGTGTGGGTGGTCGGCACGGGAATCACCCTCACCATCACGCTCATCAGAACGGTGCTCAACGACGACACCGCGGGCCTCGACCTGCCTGGGTTGTTCGCCGTGTTCGCCGGCGCGATCCTGCTGGAGATGTACCTCTGGGTGTGCTGGTCCCTCGGTGGCCGCACGCTCGGCCAGCTCCTGCTCGGCCTTCGGGTGCAACGGGTGGGTGGGGGCCACGTCGGTGTGATCCGAGGGTTCGGCCGGGCCTGGATGGCGACCTACCTCTTGGTGCTCCTGTTCGTGAGCGCCGTCTCGCGCCGGAGCGGGGCGGGATGGGACCTCGTCCTCGACACCGAGGTCGTCTACGACTGGAGCAAGGCCACGCCGAAGCCCCGCTGACGCCTCGGGAGTGGCGGGCGGGCGGGTCGCGGGCGAGACTCCCCACCATGAAGTGGCGTGCCGGTCAGCGCAGCGGTCAGCTCCGAGACGAGCGGGCCTCCACTGGCGGGGGCGCGGGCGGTGGTTTGGGCGGCCTGCGCATCCCGACCGGCAAGGGCGGCATCGCCGCGCTCGTCGTCACGGTGATCGTCGCCCTGTTGGGCGGCAGCCAGATCCTGGGCGGCGGTGGTGGTGGCGGCTCATCGCAGACCGGTATCGACCTCAACGACATCCTGAACGGCCTCAACGACACGCAGCAGGCGCCCGCAAGCGCCGGGGACCAGGTGCCGGGTGCCCCCGACCCCGATGCCGAGCTGGTGGACTTCGTGTCCTACGTGCTCGACGACGTGCAGGGCACCTGGCGCGACGTCTTCGCGCAGTCGGGCGACCGGTACCAGGACGCCGAGCTCGTGCTCTTCCGAGACGGGGTGCGGACGGGCTGCGGCAACGCCACGTCGGCGGTGGGCCCCTTCTACTGCCCGCCCGACCGGACGGCCTACCTCGACCTCGGCTTCTTCCGAGAGCTCAACGACCGCTTCGACGCTCCCGGCGACTTCGCCCAGGCCTACGTGATCGCCCACGAGCTGGGCCACCACGTGCAGAAGCTGCTCGGCGTGAGCGACGACGTGAACCGTCGACAGCAGGCAAACCCCGACCAGGCCAACGACCTGTCGGTGCGACTCGAGTTGCAGGCGGACTGCTTCGCCGGCATCTGGGGCCACTCGGTGTACAACCGGGGCGTGCTCGAGGACGGTGACCTCCAGGAGGGGCTCACCGCCGCCGCGTCCGTGGGCGACGACCGCATCCAGGAGCAGGCCGGGGTCGACGTCAACCCCGAGACGTGGACCCACGGCTCGGCCGAGCAGCGCCAGACGTGGTTCAACCGAGGCTTCGACAGCGGTGACGTCGCGCAGTGCGACACGTTCTAGCGGTGGGCGTGGGCGTCGAGCACGTGGGCGACGGCGTGGGTGAGGCCACGGGCCATCGGTAGGTGCAGGAACTCGTTGGGGCCGTGGGCGTTCGACCCCGGGCCGAGCACGCCGACGACCAGGAACTGCGCATCGGGGAACCGGTCGCCGAGCATCGCCATGAACGGGATCGTGCCACCCTCACCCATGCTCGCCGGCGGCTGACCGAAGGCCGCCCGTGACGCCTCTTCCAATGCGCCGACCAGCCATGGGGCCGTCGGGGGCGCGGCCCAACCCGTGGCCGCCCAGTCGCCCTCGACGCGAACGGTGGCACCGTAGGGCGGGTCGTCGGTCAGTGCGGCCTTGGCGGCGGCGAGCGCCCGGGCTGCGTCGCAGGTCGGTGGGAGCCGCACCGACACGTTGACCGCCGTCTCGGGTCGCAACACGTTGCCGGCGTCGTGGATCGACGGGAGGCCGTCGGCGCCGATCACCTCGACGGCAGGACGCCAGGTGGCGTTGAGCAGGAGCTCGGCCGGGTCGTCGGAGACCGGACTGGCGCCAGGGGTGAAGGGGAAGCGTTCCCACACGGCTTTCCCGAGGACGGTGGCGGCCGCTCGTGCTTCGGCGGCGCGCCCCTCGGGGACTTCGGCGACGAACTCGCGGAGGAGCACCTCGCCGGTGAAGGGGTCCTCCAACCTCGACAGCAGGTTTCGAACCACGCGGAACGTCGACGGGACGATGCCGCTGGCGCCCGAGTGGATCCCCTCGGTGAGGATCTGAACGTGCAGCGTGAAGCCGGCGAGCCCCCGCAGCGAGGTGGTGGCCCAAAGCCGGTCGTAGGTGCCGCACCCCGAGTCGAGGCACACGACCAGACTGACCTGGCCGAGGCGGTCGGCGAGGGCGTCGATGTGCGTGGCGAGATCGGGGCTTCCGCTCTCCTCCGACGCCTCGATGAGCACGAGGCAGCGGCGGTGCGACCCACCGTGGCGCTGCACGGCTTCGATGGCGGTCAGGGCGCAGAACGTCGAGTAGCCGTCGTCGGCCCCACCCCGTCCGTAGAGGCGGTCGCCGTCGAGCACCGGCCGCCACGGGCCGAGCCCCTCGCGCCAGCCGACCATGGCCGGTTGCTTGTCGAGGTGGCCGTAGAGCAGCACGGTGTCGACGTCGTCGCCTTCGGGGGCGTCGGCAGCCGGCGCACCGTGGGGCGGCACCTCCATCACGATGAGGGGGGTCCGTCCGGGCAGGGTCGCCACCTCCACGGTGAGCCCGGCGATGTCCTGCACCCTCGCCCAGCCCTCGAGCAGGTCGACCGCTCGCTGCATGTGCCCGTGGGCGTCCCAGTCGGGGTCGAAGCCGACCGAGACGTTGGGGATGGCGATGTACTCGTGGAGGAGCGGCACGATCTCGCTGTCCCAGCGCTCGGCGACGAAGTTGGTGATCTGCGGTGCGGGGAGCGACATGGCAACAGCCTGCCCCACGCGGCGGCGGTGCCCGGTCCCCGTTCCCGCGGCAGGGTTCAAGGCGGCCTCGCCGCCGTCCGATAGGAACCCGCTACCGGGACCGGGAGGCCGTCATGCCCATGGAGGGCAGTGCAGAGGAGTACGAGAAGCTGACGCTCGCGGGGTTGAAGAAGGCCGCGGCCCCCGACTCCGACGCCACGTACCACAACACCCGCGCCGCGATCTTCGCCACCCTGGCCCAGGCCGCCGCATCGTCGGAGATGGCCGAGGCGCTGGGAAGGATCGCGGGGCCCGGGACCGACCTGGTTCGTCGCGGTCCGAAATGAGCGTCCACGCCCGATAGGAATGTCCGTATGCCACTCCGGGGCCGCAGCCTCCTCGCCGGCCTCCTGATCGTGTTCGTGGTCGGCGGGTTGGCCGCCAAGCTCCTGCTGGCCGAACCGACCCGGGTGCTCCTGGTGGGCGACTCGATCCTCCGTCAGACCGGTCCGGCGCTCGACGACTCGTTCGGTCGCGGCGTCGCGATCGACAACCAGGCGGTCAACAACTCGGGACTCCTCACGCCGGGCTACGTCGACTGGCCACGGCGGCTCGAGCGCCTGATCGCCGAGACCGAGCCCGACGTGATCGTGGTGCTCTTCATCGGCAACTACACCGACACCGACTTCTGGGTGGACGACGAGGGCAATCCGGTCGCCAAGAACACGCCGGCGTTCTTCGCGGCGTGGGCCAGGGAGGCGGACCACCTGATGGAGGTCCTCCGGGCCTCGGATGCCGCCGTCTACTGGGTGCTGCCGCCCCCGGAATACACCGAGGACAACCGGGTCACCACAGCGGGCGTCCGTCAGGTGTATGCCGACCTGGCGACCCGTTGGCCCGAGATCCGCCTCATCGACGCCAACGACGCGCTGGCCGGCCCCGACGGGAGCTACCTCGGGACGGTCGAGGACCGGTCCGGCGATCCGGTCCCCCTGCGCGTCCCCGACACCGTGCACCTCACCGATGCCGGTGCGCGGCGGCTGGCCCGCACCATTCGGGCCGCCATCGCCCAGGACCTCTGACGCCGCCCGCCACACCGGTCCACCGATCCCCGCTCCGGGCGGAGCGTCGCGTCGCGAGCACGCTGATCCTGCGCCCGGAACCGGGTGCGGCGGAATCGCTGTCCTCGGGGCGGCCGAGACGTCACACTGGGCGTGTGCAGGTGGCCATCCTGGTCTACGACGGCATCACCGCCGCCGAGGCCCTCGGACCGTTCGAGGTGTTCCGGCGCGTGCCCGACGTCGACGTGGGCTTCGTCGCCCGGCGGCCAGGCCCCCACTCGGTCCACGGTCGTCCGGGTGTCTCGTCGCCGACCGCTCACTCGAGGACCGCCCCGAGCCGGACGTGCTCGTCGTCCCCGGCGGATTCGGCAGCCGGCGCCTGGTCCGCGATGCGGGCCTCGTCGCGTGGGTGGCTCATGCGCACGCCACGACCCAGTGGACGACCGCGGTGTCCACCGGGGCACTGCTCCTGGGTGCTGCCGGAGTCCTCGAAGGGCACGACGCCACGACCCACTGGCTCGTGCTCGACGAGTTGGCGGCCTTCGGTGCCAAACCCCTGGCGGAACGGCTCGTGGCACGGGGCCGCCTGGTCACCGCGTCCGGAGGGCCTGCCGCGGTCGACCTGGCCGACCTCGTCGTGCGCCGGACGTTCGGCGAGCAAGTGGCCGATGCCGTGCGCCGCTCGATGACCGCGGACGCGCATCGACCCCTCGACGCACGGCCGTCACCCCTCCATGCAGGCGGGCCGACCGGTCCCCCGCCCTCGGCCGTGGCCGTCGCCGTCGCGGCCGGTCCCTACGTGCTGGTCGGGGACGACCCGGTGCCTCGCAGGCGCTGGAGCCGCCGACGCCCGGTGGTCGACTGACCGAGGGCCTCGACCGCCACGTCGTCGGCGAGCGCGCACTGCGCCCGGGTTGCCGCCGATGGCCACCGCCTACACCGACCGAGCTGTCAGATGCGCTCGAAGCCGCGCTGGAGCTCCCAGTCGGTGACCACCTTGTTGGCGGTGGCCCATTCCTGCTTCGCCGTGTTCAGCAGGTGGTGGTGCACCTCGTCGCCGAAGGCCTCGCGGGCGACGTCGCTGCCCTCGAAGAGCTCGATGGCCTCGATGAGCGTGGACGGCACGCGCGGCACGTCGTCGGCCTCGTAGGCGTTGGCCTCGTAGGGCGCGCCCGGTTCCGCCCCGACCTCGATGCCGTGCAGCCCGGCGGCGATGGTGGCGGCGTAGGCGATGTAGGGGTTGCAGTCGGCACCAGGCACCCGCGACTCCACGCGGAAGCCCGAGCCGTGACCGACCGTGCGCAGGCCGCACGTGCGGTTGTCCTTGCCCCAGACGAGCGCGGTGGGCGCCCACGAGTCGGGCATGTAGCGCTTGTACGAGTTCACGTAGGGGGCGTAGCACCACGCCAGCTCACGACCGGTGCTGATGAGGCCGCCCACGTAGTGGCGGTAGGTCTCGCTCATGTGGTCGGCGGCGTCCGCGTCCCAGGTGAGCGCGTTGTCGCCCTGGGCGTCCCACAGGCTGGAGTGCAGGTGGCACGACGAGCCCACGTCGTCCATCGACCACTTGGCCATGAACGTCAGCGAGCGGTTGTTGAGCGCCGCGATCTCCTTGGTGCCGTTCTTGTAGACCGTGTGGCGGTCGGCCATGGTGAGGGCGTCGGCGTAGGTGATGTTGATCTCGTGCTGGCCGTAGCCGGCCTCGCCCTTCGAGAACTCGACCGGGATGCCCGCCGCGTCCATGCCGTTGCGGATCTGGCGGATCAGGTACTCGTCCTTGGTCGTCTGGAGGATGTGGTAGTCCTCGATGAACTTCGAGTGGGGCACGAGGTCGCGGTAGCCCTTGTCGTGGGCCTCCTCGTAGGAGTCCTCGAACAGGAAGAACTCGAGCTCGGCACCGATCTTCACCGAGTAGCCCCTGGCTGCGGCCCGCTCGATCTGGCGCTTCAGGATCTGGCGGGGCGACACCTCGACGGGGGCACCGGTCTCCTCGTCGTCGAGGTCGCAGATGACGAGAGCGGTCTTGTCGAGCCACGGGATGAGGCACAGCGTCGAGAGGTCGGCCACGCACTTGGCGTCGCCGTAGCCCTGGTCCCAGTTGGCGTAGCGGTACCCGGGCAGCGGTGTCATGTCCACGTCCACGGCGAGCAGGTAGTTGCAGACGTGGACCGCGCCCTCTCCGGCCAGCACCTGGTCGAGGAAGTAGTGACCGGTGACCCGCTTGCCCATCAGGCGGCCCTGGAGGTCGGGAAACACGGTGAGCACCGTGTCGATCTCCCCGGCCCCGATCAGTGCCTCGAGCTCGGTGACTTCCATGTTCGGTCCCCCTGGGATGGAGTGGCGGTGGAATCGGGCGCCGTTGAGCGCTATTCGGGTGTGACGTAGGCGGCGCTGATGCCGCCGTCGAGGACGATCTGACTGCCCGTCATGAGCGAGGACTCATCGGACGCGAGGAAGAGGGCGGCGTTGGCGATCTCTTCGGCTTGGCCGAAGCGACCGATGGGCACGTGCACCAGTCGGCGAGCCCGTTTGGTCTGGTCGGACAGCAGCTCGGCCATGAGGTCGGTCATGATCGGGCCGGGGCAGAGGGCGTTGATGCGCACGTTCGACTTGGCGTGCTCGATGGCCATCTCGCGGCTCATGGCCAGCACCCCGCCCTTGCTGGCGGTGTAGGCGATCTGGGCGGTGGCCGAGCCCATGAGCGCCACCAGCGACGAGACGTTGATGACCGATCCGCCCCCCGACTCGATCATGGCCGGGATGCCGTGCTTGCAGCACAGCCACACGCCCTTGAGGTTGACCGCCATGACGACGTCCCAGGTGTCCTCGGGCGTGTCGAGGCTGCCGCCGTCCTCGGGCGGCATGATGCCGGCGTTGTTGTAGAGCACGTGGAGGCCGCCGTAGGTCTCGACCGCGAAGGCGACCATGGCCTCGACCTGGTCGGCGTGCGACACGTCGACCTGCACGAACGCGGCGGTGCCGCCGTCGGACTCGATGGCTTCGACGGTGGCCCTGCCGCTCTCCTCGACGTAGTCGGCGACGACGATCTTTGCGCCCTCGCGGGCGAAGAGCTCGGCGGCCACCCGGCCCAATCCCTGGCCTGCGCCGGTGATGAGTGCGACCTTGCCGTCCAACCTGCCCATGTGCGTGCGCCCACCTGTTCTCGAGGCAATAGCTATCGGGTTCCGCACCCTATTGCCTCGAGAACGGGCGTGGCGCCGGGACCCGTGGCGATGTGCCCCTCAGTCCGCGTACACGGTGATCTCGGACGCCTTGACCGAGGCCCAGGCCGTGTCGCCCACCGAAAGGCCGAGCTCGGCGACCGCTTCGCCGGTGACTTCGGCGACGAGGGGCAGAGGCCCGGCGATCTGGACCCGGGCCTGACCGCCCAGGCGCTCGATCCCGGCGATGACCCCCTCGACCACGTTGCGGGGCGTCCCCTCGGGTCGTCGTCGGTGGAGGGCGACAGCGGCGGGGGCGGCGACGGCGATCGCGGCGCCGTCGGCGACCGGCTGGGACGTCACCAGTTGCCCGCCGCCGTCGAGCGTGAAGCGCCCGTGGAGGCCCCGGCCCCGCCAGAGGTTCAGTCCCACCACACTGGCGGCGTATGCGGAACGGGGGTGCCGCCCGATGTCGGCCGGCGAACCCGACTGCACGACGCGGCCCCCCTCGACCACCACGAGCCGGTCGGCGAGGACGAGGGCCTCGACCGGGTCGTGGGTCACGAGCAGGCAGGTGCCGGCGAACGAGTCGAGGTGTCGCCGCAGGTCGGCGCGAACCACCGGACGAGCCTGTGCGTCGAGCGCGGACAACGGTTCGTCCAGCAGCAGCAGCCTGGGGCTGGTGGCCAGGGCACGGGCGAGTGCGACGAGTTGCGCCTGCCCGCCCGACAGACCCGCCGGGCGGTCGCCGGCCCGATCGCCGAGGCCGATCCGGTCGAGCCAGTCATGGGCCGTGCGCCGCGAGTCCCGACGCCCGGCGCCCCGGCACCGGAGCCCGAAGGCCACGTTGTCGACGAGCGACAGGTGTGGGAACAACAGGCCGCTCTGGAACACGACGCCCACCGGCCGGTCCTCCGGGGGTCGGTCGAGGCCGCGCTCCGTGTCGAGCACGACCTCGCCGTCGATGACCACCCGCCCGCGGCCGGGGACGAGGCCGGCCAGGGCGGACAGCAACGTGCTCTTCCCCGCGCCATTGGGACCGAGGACGACCACGAGCTCGTCGTCGTCGGCGTCGATCGAGACGTCGAGGGTGAAGCCGGGCCGCTCGAAGCCGACCCGTGCGTCGAGGCTCATGACCCCGGGATTTCTTGGTGGTCTGCTCCCGTATCGGGGGAAAGGCACCAAGGAATCCGGCGACGTCGGTGGATCACGGCTGGCGGGCAGGTCACGGTTCACCGGTGGCGAGCCAGCGGTCGCGCAGGCCGATCAGCACCGCCAGCGAGATGGCAACCATCACGAGGCTGAGGGCGACGGCCGCACCCCTGTCGCCCTCGCGGGCGACGAACACGGCAAGGGGCATGGTCTGGGTCCGGCCCGCCAGGTTGCCGGCGAAGGTGATGGTGGCGCCGAACTCGCCGAGCGCCCGTGCCCAGCAGAGCACCGCGCCCGCCACGAGCGCGGGGCGGATCATCGGCAGCGTCACCCGGCGGAACACGGTCCAGGGCCGGGCGCCGAGGCTGGCGGCGGCGTCCTCGTACCGCCGGTCGGACGAGCGAAGGGCGGCCTCCACGGTGACGACCAGGAACGGCATGGCGACGAAGGTCTCGGCCACGACCACGCCGGCGGTGGAGAACGGCAACACGATGCCGAACCACTGGTCGAGCCACTGGCCAACGAGTCCGCGTCGCCCGAGGGCCAGGAGCAGCGCGGCGCCGCCCACGACGGGGGGCAGCACCATGGGCAGGGTGACGAGACCGCGTGCGACGCGCTTGCCGGGGAACTCGACGCGGGCCAGCACCCAGGCGAGGGGGATGCCGAGCGCCGAGGCGATGATCGTCGCGGCGATCGACGTGACGAGTGAGAGCCGCAGGGCCTCACGCACGGTGGGCGTGCCCAGCAGCGCCCACATCTGGCCCCACGGGGCGCGTTGGAGCAGGCCGACGAGCGGGAGCAGCACGAACGCCCCGGCGAGCACCGCGGGGACCACCAGGCCGAGGGGTGCCTGCTGCGATCGCCGGACGTCGGTCACCCGGTCACCCGGTCACCCGGTCACCCGGTTGTCTCGGGGTCCTGAGGGGGGAGGAAGCCCGCGGCATCGAGCACCCGCTGGCCCGCAGGCGCGAGCACGTAGCGGACGAAGCGCTCGGCGGTGTCGGGGTCTCGGCTCCCGTCGACGGCCGTGATCGGGTAGGTCGCGAGCACGTTGACGTCGGCGGGGATCGCTATGCCCTGCACCTCGCCGCCCGCCGCCTGGACGTCGGTGACATAGACGATGCCTGCGTCAAGCTCGCCCGAGGCGACCTTGGCCACCAGGTCCGCCACCGTGGCCTCGTTGGAATCGACGGACGGCTCCACTCCGGCGTTGTGGAGGGCCTCGCGGGCATAGGCCCCACACGGCACGAGCTCGTCGCACAGCCCGATGAACAGGTCGGGGTCCGCGAAGTCGGCCAGTCCGTCCAGGCCGCCCGGGTTCCCGACGGGCACGGCGATCTCGGCACGGTTCCCCGCGAACACCACCGGATCACCGGCGTTGACGTCGGCCTCGACGACCGTGTCCATGCTGGCCTCGTCGGCGGACGCGTAGACGTCGGCGACGCCCAGGGCGTCGCCGCCCGCGATGGACCCCGCGAGGTCCGAGCTCGACCCGAAGTTGAACTCGACCGTGGTGCCCGGGTTGGCTGCTTCGAAGTCGGTGCCGATCTCGGTGAAGGCGTCGGTGAGCGACGACGCCGCGAACACCGTGATGGAGTGTGCTCCCGCCCCTGGTGTGGTGGTGGTGCTGCACGCTGCGGTTGCGAGCACCACGAGCGTACTGACGGCGGCAAGGGAGGTGAGCTGCCGCATCAGTCGGCCGCGGGACGCTCGACCACGACGTTGGTGGACTTCACCGACGCCACCGCCAACACTCCGGGGGCCAACCCGAGCTCATGGGCCGCCTCCGAGGTCATGAGCGACACCATGCGGTAGGGGCCGACGGCCATCTCGACCTTGGCCACGATGGCGTCGGCGGTCACCCTCGTGACGATGCCGGTGAAGCGGTTGCGCGCCGACTGCGCGCCGATGGGCGGGATCTCGGCTCTGTCGGCCTCGGACTCGAGGAACGCCGCCAGGTCGGCACCCTCGATCACCCGTTGGCCGCCCGCGGTGCGGGTGGTGGGGAGCCGCCCGCTGTCGGACCACCGGCGGACGGTGTCGGCACTGACGCCCAACAGCTCTGCGACCTGCCCCGGCCGAAAGGTCGACATCTGCTCAGTCTAGATCGAGAAGACCTCGCAAGTGCGAGGGCATCATCGGAGGTCGTTGCCCCTCGGTTGACTCAAGGTGTGGTCGATAGCTGCACATGGTCGGCCGGGTGAAGGGACCTCGTCGTCGGGGTGTTTCGACATCGATCCAGACCATGCGCCGTGGTGGGAACCGTCGGGGCGAGTGGCGACTCACCAAACCACGCCGCCGCCTGAAACGCGGACAAGGGTTCGCGGCGGGTCGTCGGTCCGGCACTCCGACCCCCCACACCCCGTCGGCCCTTGCTCGTCGCCGTTCCTGCCGCCGGCAAGGGGGCCCAGCCGCCGGACGTCGACCAGCGCACCGACCGGACGGACGACCGGCTCACGAGAAGCTCAGGGGGACCTGGGTATCGTTCGCCCGTGGCTCAGGCGTGCGGTGTCGATCCCGGTTGGGTCTGCGAGCAGGTGTTCGAGGCCACCGACAACGCGGCGCTGGCCGAGGCGGCGGACTGGTTCGTCAACAAGCCGCTGACGATCCTGCTGATCCTGCTGGTGGCGTGGTTGGGCGCCCGGCTGGCCAGACGGGTGATCGCCCGGATCGTGGACGGGCTCGACCCCACCAGCCCGACGCTCGGCGTCACCCTGAGCCCCGACGCCGGCCTGCGCGCGCAGGCGCGTGCCGCCACGATCTCGACCGTGCTCGGCGGCCTGAGCACCGCCACGATCTACACGATCGCGTTCCTCACCATCCTGGGCGAGTTCGACATCAACCTGGGGCCGCTGCTCGCCGGCGCGGGCATCGCCGGCGTGGCCCTCGGCTTCGGTGCCCAGAGCATGGTGAAGGACTTCCTCGCCGGCTTCTTCATGCTGGTCGAGGACCAGTTCGGCGTGGGCGACGTGATCGACGTGGGCGAGGCGACCGGCACCGTCGAGAAGCTGACCTTGCGGTCGACGCAGCTCCGTTCGGACGACGGCACCGTGTGGCACGTGCCCAACGGGGTCATACAGCGCGTGGGCAACCAGTCCCATTCCCGGGGCTCACCGGAGCGAGAGGAACTCCCATGACCGACACCAGCGATGCGGCGAGCTTCTTCGGTGCCGTTCCCGGGCCTGTCCGGCCCGCGGGCGACGAGCCGGGCGAGGGCCTCGCGTTCCGCGTCTACGACCCCGATCTCGTCGTGTCCGGCACGCGCATGGAGGACCATCTGCGCATCGCCGTCTGCTACTGGCACAGCTTCGCCTCGCCGGGCAGCGACGTCTTCGGGGCCGGCACGTTCGACCGACCGTGGCTCGACGCCGCCGCTGACCCGATGACCGCGGCGTTCGCCAAGCAGGACGCCGCCTTCGAGTTCTTCGCCAAGCTCGGCACCCCGTTCTTCTGCTTCCACGACCTCGACATGGCCCCAGCGGGCGACACGCTCCGCCAGTCGAAGGCCAACCTCGACGTGCTGGTCGACCGGGCCGCCGGGAAGATGGACGAGACGGGGGTCGGTCTGCTCTGGGGCACCGCCAACCTGTTCTCGCACCCGCGCTACGCCGCCGGCGCGGCCACCAACCCCGACCCCGAGGTGTTCGCCCACGCCGCCGCCCAGGTCCGCGACGCCCTGGACGCCACCCACCGGCTCGATGGGCAGAACTACGTGCTGTGGGGCGGTCGCGAGGGCTACGAGACCCTGCTGAACACCCGCCTGCGCCAAGAGGCCGACCAACTGGCCCGCTTCCTCGAGCTGGTCGCCGACCACAAGCGCAACATCGGCTTCACCGGCACGCTCCTCATCGAGCCGAAGCCCCACGAGCCCACCAAGCACCAGTACGACCACGACTGCGCCGCGGTCCACGGCTTCCTCGAGCGCTACGGGCTGGTCGACGAGTACCGGATCAACATCGAGGCCAACCACGCCACCCTCGGGGGGCACTCGTTCCACCACGAGGTGGCGTATGCCATCGAGAACGGCATCTTCGGCAGCGTCGACGCCAACCGGGGTGACCCGCAGAACGGCTGGGACACCGACCAGTTCCCCAATTCGGTCGACGAGCTGTCGCTGGTGCTCTACGAGATCCTGCGGGCCGGGGGGCTCACCACCGGGGGGTTCAACTTCGACGCAAAGCTCCGCCGGCAGAGCCTCGACCGTGTGGACCTGTTCCACGCCCACATCGGCGGCATCGACACCCTGGCCCGTTCGCTGCTCGTGGCCGACGCCCTCATGGCCGACGGGTCACTCGAGCGGGCCCGTGCCGATCGTTACGCCGGGTGGGACGGCGACCTCGGCCGTCGGATCCTCGACGAGCGCACCGACCTGGCCGCGTTGGCCGACGAGGCCACGAGTCGCGGTCTCGACCCGGCGCCCGTGTCGGGCGGTCAGGAGCGCCTCGAGCACGACGTCAACCGTGTCATCTGGGCGACGTCGTAGCCATGTTCGAGCCCAGCGCTGCGACCGCACACCTCGTCGAGTCCCTCAGCGACGACGAGCTGCTCCACCTGCTCTCCGGTGACGGCCCGCCGGTCCGGGGCAACCTCGAGATGGTGAAGCGGTACAACTCGGTGCCGGTCGTCGCTGGGCGGAACGAGGCCAGGGGCATCGCCGGCATCCGCTTCACCGACGGCCCCCGTGGGGTGGTCATGGGGGAGTGCACGGCCTTCCCGGTGTCCATGGCCCGTGGCGCGGCGTTCGATCCCGGCCTCGAGGAGCGCATCGGCGACGCCATCGGGGTCGAGGCCCGCACGCTCGGCGCCAACCTCTTCGGCGGGGTCTGCGTCAACCTGCTCCGCCACCCCGCGTGGGGTCGGGCGCAGGAGACCTACGGCGAGGACAGCCACCTCCTCGGCGAGATGGGCGCCGCACTCGTGCGGGGAACCCAGCGCCATGTGATGGCGTGCATCAAGCACTACGCCTGCAACTCCATGGAGAACTCCCGGTTCTGGGTCGACGTCACCATCGACGAGGCCGACCTGCGCGACCTCTACCTGCCCCACTTCAAGCGCTGCGTGGACGAGGGCGCGTCGTCGGTGATGTCGGCCTACAACAAGGTGAACGGGCAATGGTGCGGCGGCCACCGCCACCTGCTCACCGAGGTGCTGAAGGAGGACTGGGGGTTCGAGGGCTTCGTGATGTCGGACTTCACCTTCGGCGTCCGCGGGTCGGGCGCCGCCTGCCTCGATGCCGGCCAGGACCTGGAGATGCCCTTCCGCTGGCGGTTCAGGAAGCTGGCCCGGGGGTTGGCCGCGGGCCGGGTCGCCCGCGACCGGGTGGTCGATGCCGCCACCCGCCTCCTCCACCAGCAGGAGCGCCAGGCCGACCGGGGTGAGCCCGACCGGTACAGGCCCGAGGCCATCGCGTCGCCCGAGCACCGCGAGCTCGCGTACCGGGCGGCCGTGGACGGCACCGTGCTGCTCGAGAACGACGGCGTCCTGCCGCTCGATCCCGCCACGAGCCACCGGGTGGCCATCATCGGCGCGCTGGCGTCGATCGCCAACACCGGCGACCTCGGCTCGAGCCAGGTGCGCCCCCCAGAGGTGTCGACGCTGCTCGACGGCCTGCGGTCCGCCGGTGAGCGCCACGGCGTTGCGGTCGACGACGACGACGGCAAGGACCCCGAGCGGGCCGCGGCCCTGGCCGCCCGCAGCGACGTGGTGGTGGTCGCGGCGGGGAACACCCATCACGACGAGGGCGAGTGGGTGGGCAGGTCGGGCGGCGACCGCCGCCGCCTCAGCCTGCGGCCCGAGGACGAGCGCCTGATCGCAGCGGTGGCGGCCGCCAACCCCCGCACCGTCGTGGTGCTCTTCGGGGGCAGCGCCTTCATCACCGGGAATTGGCGGTCGCAGGTCGACGCGCTGTTGATGGCCTGGTACCCCGGCATGGAGGGGGGCCGGGCCGTGGCGGCGGTGCTGTTCGGCGACGAGGTGCCCGGCGGGCGCCTGCCGTGCTCGTGGCCCGAGTCGATGGGCCAACTTCCGCCGTTCAAGCGCTTCACCCGCGCCATCACCTACGGGTCGCTGCACGGCTACCGCCTGTTCGAGGCCAAGGGCACGACCCCGGCGTTCCCCTTCGGCTTCGGGCTGGGCTACACCACCATCGAGTGGGACGACCCAGAGGTCGTCGAGGCGACCGACGACCGGACGACGGTCCGCGTGACCATCCACAACGTCGGCGACCGCCCCGGTGTCGAGGTCGTCCAGCTCTACCGCTCGGAGGCCCTGGGGTCCGACCCCCGCTCGCTCCGGACGCTCCGTTCGTTCGAGAAGGTGCGCCTCGACCCGGGCGAGCAGGCGACCGTCCTGCTGACGGTGCCGGCCAAGGCCGACGCGGGCGATCTCTGGATCGGGTCGTCGTCCGCCGAGCAGGACCTACGGCGGGTCGCGATCGCCTGACGCGAACACACGCGCCGGTGTGGGACCGGAGGCGTGGGGCGAGCGTGCGGCCGTCAGCCCTGCTGGTCGGCGAGGGTGACGGTTGTCGAGAATCCGTCGGCGACCTCGGTGGAGAGCGCCGCCACTCGGCCGGCCTCGTTGATGTCGGCGACGGCGGGCGCGAGCAGGGCGAGGCGCTCGGCGGTGTCGCGGACCACCACGGTGTCGACCTCGGCGCGCAGGCTGGTGCCCGCCTCGGTCTTGGCCTTGCGGATGTCGCCGAGGACCGTGCCGGCGAGCTCGTACATGGCGGCGTCGACGACGTCGGCACCGGGGGGCACGTCGGCGGTGGGCCACGACGCCCGGTGGATCGAGCCCTCCTGCCACCACGACCAGATCTCCTCGGTGGCGAAGGGAAGAAACGGCGCGAACAGCCGCAGGAGGGTGGAGAGGGCGACGTTGAGGGCGCCACGTGCCGAAGCCGCGGCGGCGTCGCCCTGGGCGCCGTAGGCCCGGCCCTTCACCAACTCGAGGTAGTCGTCGCAGAACGCCCAGAAGAACGCCTCGGTGCGTTCGAGGGCCCGGGCGTAGTCGTAGCCCTCGAACGCGACCGTGGCCTCGCCCACCAGGGCGCCGAGGCGAGTGAGCATGGCGATGTCGAGGGGCTCGGTGACCGCAGAGGCGTCGGAGTCGGCCACCGACGCCACGGTGTCGCCGTCCTCGCCGCCGAGTCCCAGGGCGAAGCGGCTGGCGTTCAACAACTTGATGGCGAGGCGGCGCCCGACCTTCATCTGGCTCTCGTCGAAGGCGGTGTCGGTTCCGGGCCGACCGTTCGCGGCCCAGTAGCGCACCGCGTCCGCGCCGAATCGCTCGAGGTTGGCGATGGGCGTGACCACGTTGCCCTTCGACTTCGACATCTTCTTGCGGTCGGGGTCGAGGATCCAGCCCGAGATCGCGGCGTTCTTCCACGGCACCGTGCCGTGCTCGTGATGTGACCGCACGACCGTGGAGAAGAGCCAGGTGCGGATGATGTCGTGGGCCTGGGGCCGCAGGTCCATGGGGAAGGTCCGGGCGAACAGGTCGTCGTCCTCCTCCCAGCCGCACGCGATCTGGGGCGTCAGCGACGACGTGGCCCAGGTGTCCATCACGTCGGGATCGGCCGCGAACCCGCCGGGCCGATCGCGCTGGTCGTCGGTGTAGCCGCTGGGCGTGTCGACCAGCGGGTCGACCGGTAGGTCCGCCTCGTCGGGCGTGATGATGCGGTCGTAGCGGGTGGTGCCGTCGGCACCGACCTCGTACCAGACGGGGATCGGTGGGCCCAAGAACCGCTGGCGGCTGATGAGCCAGTCGCCGTTGAGGCCTTCGACCCAGCTCTCGTAGCGGCTCCGCATGTAGGGCGGGTGCCAGGCCAGCTCGTGGCCGCGGGCGACGAGCGCCGTTCGGAGGCCGTCCTCCCGGCCGCCGTTGCGTATGTACCACTGGCGGGTGGTGACGATCTCGAGGGGGCGGTCGCCCTTCTCGAAGAACTTCACGGCGTGGGTGACGGGCCGGGGCTCGCCCTCGAGGTCACCCGAGGTGGTGAGCAGCTCCACGATGCGGGCCTGGGCCTGGTTGATGGTCTTGCCCGCGATCTCGGCGTAGGCGGCCTGCCCCGCGTCGGCGTCGAGGCCAGGGGGCGGATCGGCGAGGAGCCGGCCGTTGCGGTCGACCACCGCGCGCACGGGCAGGTCGAGCTCGCGCCACCAGATGACGTCGGTGGTGTCGCCGAAGGTGCAGATCATGGCGATCCCCGAGCCCTTCTCGGGGTCGGCGAGCTCGTGGGCGTGGACCGGCACCGACACGCCGAACAGGGGCGAGGTGACCGTGGTGTCGAACAGCGGCTGGTAGCGCGTGTCGTCGGGGTGGGCGACGAGGGCCACGCAGGCCGGCAGCAGCTCGGGCCGGGTGGTCTCGATGAACACGGGCTCGCCGTCGGGCCGCCGGAAGGCGATGCGGTGGTACGCCCCGTTGCGCTCGCGGTCTTCGAGCTCGGCCTGGGCGACGGCGGTGTGGAAGCTGATGTCCCAGAGGCACGGCGCCTCGGCGGTGTAGGCCTCGCCTCGGGCGAGGTTGCGCAGGAACGCCCGCTGTGAGGCCCGTCGGCAGCGCTCGTCGATGGTGGCGTAGGTCTGGGTCCAGTCGACCGAGAGGCCGAGGTGCCGGAACAGCCCCTCGAAGGCCTTCTCGTCCTCGGCGGTCAAGGCATCGCAGAGGTCGAGGAAGTTCTGGCGTGAGATGGTCACCTGCTGCTTGCCGGGCTTGGCGGGAGGCTCGAAGTCGGGGTCGAAGGGCAGGTGCGCGTCGCCGCGGACCCCGTAGTAGTTCTGCACCCGACGCTCGGTGGGCAGCCCGTTGTCGTCCCATCCCATCGGGTAGAACACCTCGCGACCCCGCATCCGCTGGTAGCGGGCGATGAGGTCGGTGTGGGTGAACGAGAACATGTGGCCCACGTGCAGCGACCCGCTGACCGTGGGCGGCGGGGTGTCGATCGAGTAGATCTCGGCCCGGCTCTTGGTCCGGTCGAACCGGTAGGTGCCGTCGGCCTCCCACCGTTCACTCCACTTGTCCTCGAGGCCTTCGAGGGTCGGCTTACTGGGTACAACGGCTGTCATGGTGGAGCGTACGGTAGTGGCCATGCTCCATCTCTTCGACACCGGTTCGGGTGCGGTCGTCCCCTTCGTGCCCAGGGCGGCGGGCAAGGTGTCGATGTACGTGTGCGGTCCGACGGTGTACGGGCCGCCTCATCTGGGCCACGGGCGCTTCTCGTTGGTCTTCGACGTGCTTCGCCGCTACCTCGAATGGTCGGGGCTCGACGTCACCTACGTGTCCAACATCACCGACATCGACGACAACATCATCGACAAGGCCGCCGAGGAGGGTCGCGACCCGGCCGAATTGGCGGTGAGCTGCGAGCAGATCTGGTACGAGGCCATGGACGCCATCGGCGTCAAGCGCCCGACGCTCGATCCCCACGCCACGGCGTTCGTCCCGCGCATGGTCGCTTTCATCGCCGACCTGATCGAGGCCGGGGCCGCCTACGAGACCGCTGACGGCGTCTACTTCAGCGTCGAGGTCGTGGGCGACTACGGCCTGCTCGCCCGCCAGAGCCTGGACGGCCTGCAGTCCGGGGCCAGGGTCGACGTCGACGCCGACAAGCGCTCGCCCCTCGACTTCGTCCTCTGGAAGAAGGCCAAGCCCGACGAGCCCACGTGGCCGTCGCCCTGGGGCCCGGGCCGTCCGGGGTGGCACACCGAGTGCGTGGTCATGTCGCTCGACCTCCTCGGCGACGGCTTCGACCTGCACGGCGGGGGACAGGACCTCGCCTTCCCGCACCACGAGAACGAGCGGGCCCAGGCGGTCGCGGCCGGCCGCACCTCGGCCAGGGCCTGGGTGCACAACGGGTTCGTCGAGGTCGGCGGCGAGAAGATGTCCAAGTCGCTCGGCAACTTCACCACCCTGCTCGACATGGCCGAGTCCGACGACCCGCGGGCCTACCGCCTCCTCGTGCTGCGCTCGCACTACCGCTCACCGGTGGAGGTCACCCGCGAGTCCGCGGCGGATGCGTCCACGGCCCTGAAGCGCCTCGACGGCGTGGCCCGCCGTACCGCCGACCTTCCCGAGCGCCCCCCCGACGATGCCGTGCTCGACGAGTTCCGGGCACTGATGGACGACGACCTCAACACACCGGGCGTGTTCCGGCTGCTCTTCGACCAGATACGGGACGCGAACATCGCCCTCGACGAGGGCCGGGACTACGACGCGGCAACCGCGTGGGCCAACATCGCCCAGATCTGCGATGCCGTGGGCCTCGAGCCCATCACTCAGGACGAGGGCATCCCCGACGACGTTGCGGCCATCGCCACCGCCCGTGACCAGGCCCGCGCGGCCAGGGACTGGCCCGAGGCCGACCGTCTCCGCGCCCGGATCGAGGCCCAGGGCTTCACCGTCGAGGACACCCCCGACGGCACCGTCGTCCGCCGCTGAACGCCTCACGTCGGGCGCCCGGCAGTGGGGATCACCCGGCAGTGGGGATCACCCGGCAGTCGGGATCACCCGGCGGTGAGGCTCACCTGGGGAGGAGCGTGCCGGCGCTCCTCCCGGGCGAATCAGTAGCTCCAGAGGTAGTCGGGGGCGCTGCCCGCGCCGTACCAGAACACGTCGTCGTTGCCGTTGCCGTCGTAATCGCCGGGGAGTGGCACCTGGTACGTGCCCATGACCGAGAGGTTCCGGGTCTTGAACTTCCGGCTCGACCGGCCGTACGACAGGCCATCGGGGCGGGTGCCGGGGCCATACCAGATGACGTCGTCCTGGCCGTCGTTGTTGTAGTCGCCGACCACGGGCCTGGCGTTGCGGTTCTCCTCGATGCCCTTGCCGCTGAAGCCGCCGTCGGCCTTGCCGAACCAGAGGTAGTCGGGCGCGCTGCCTGGCCCGTACCAGAAGATGTCGTCACGCCGATCGCCGTCGAAGTCGCCGGCGAACGAGCGGTACGTGCCGTTGGCCGTGATGGGCTGACCGAGGAAGCCGAAGGCCGTGCCGTGCCAGAGGAAGTCGAAGCCGGTCCCGGTCTGGTACCAGAGGACGTCGCTGTAGCGGTCGCCGTTGAAGTCGCCCACGATGGGCCGGTCGTACGAGCGGTGGACGGCGAGGTTGTGGCCGGTGAAGGTGCCGTCGGACCGACCGGTCCAGAGGTAGTCGTCGTCGTCGCCGGGCCCGTACCACAGGATGTCGTCGCGTCGGTCGCCGTCGAAGTCGCCGACCAGCGGTGGCTGATAGACCCCGCGCACGACGATCCCGCGGGCGGTGAAGCCGCCGCCCTCTTTGCCGAACCAGATGAAGTCCGGCAGGTTGCCCGTGCCGTACCAGAGGATGTCGTCGTGTCGGTCGCCGTCGAAGTCGCCACTCACCGGTGTGTCGTAGGTGCCCGAGACGTCGATCCGGCTGAGCTCGTAGCTGTCGGGCCTCATGGGCGTCGGCACCGGCTGGGGCGGCGGTGGCGGGGTGCCGGCCTGTCCGGGCCGGGGGTAGGAGCCGCGCCAGAAGCTGGTCGTCTTGTTGCCGCCCGCCCGGGTGAGGCTGAAGTGCACGTGGTCGGTGTGCGGGCTGGGACCGGAGTAGGGCTGCCAGCCCGCCTCGGCTCGGTAGAGGCGGAACATCTTCCTGTTCCAGATGATGTACATGACACCGAGGCGACGGGCGTTGGCGTACCGGTTGCCGGCGCTGTCGGTCGCGAACAGCCAGCTCATCAGGTTGGCGACCTCGGCTCGGTCACCTGCACTCGCTGCGTTCATCTGCCAGTCCCAGGCCCGCCCCTCCTTGTGCTCACTCGAGCCCCCGACGTTGCACGCGCGCACGATGCCGAAGTTGCCGGAGCCCGGGTAGGCGGCCATGACCATGGACTGGAACGCCACCATGCCGGGCTTCGGCGTGGGGCTGCAGGTCGTCTGGCCTTCGTAGGACGGGAAGGGCTCGATCGCGCTGGAGCCCGACTCCCTGGTCGCCGGTGATTCCGGGGTGCCGGCGGCCGGGCCGTCGCCGGTGACGGCGAATGCCCGTGGCCTGTAGACGACGGGGTCCTGCTCGTGGACGACGGGGTCCTGCTCGAAGAAGCCCGGGTAGATGCAATGGGCCGCCAGTGTGTAGTCGCCGGCGTCGGTGCCGGGCGGGACCTGGAGCGTGCCGCGCCACCGTCCGTCGGCACGGACCGGAAGGGTTTCGTCGGCCACGACGCGGCCGGTGCTGGACCGCAGGACGAGCGTGACCCCGTCACCGGCGGTGGTGCCGTCGGGGAGGAGACAGCGCTCCCCTGACGCTCGTATGGCCGACCCGGTCAGCCCGCGGGCGGGCGAGCTGGAGAACTGCGGCCCGGTGCTGCTACCGCCGGCGAACGCCCCCATGTTCGGGACGGCAAGGGAGGCGGCTCCCACCAGTCCTGCGAGGAGGGTGGCCAGCACCCTCTGAGATGTGTGCTGCACGTCGGATTACCCCACTTGATCGACAACAGTCGTTCGCCCGTGCAGTCATGATCGGAGCGTAGTCGTTCGACTTGAGCACCCACAGTGGGATGAGACACCACGGAGTGTGGTCGACTCCTTGGGGGTCGGACCGGGCCGGCGACCCTGGGTGGAGCGGGTTGTCCTGACCGCGCCCCAGGGCTTACGGTGGGGCTTGTTACCAGACGGTAACTTGTCCCCGTCCGTTGTTTTCCTCGTGATCAGAGGTGTGTCATGGCCGAGTTCTCCTTGGACCTGAACGAGGATCAGCTGCAGCTCCAGCAGTGGATCCACGACTTCGCGGAAGGTGTCGTGCGCCCCGTCGCCCACGAGTGGGACGAGCGGGAGGAGACGCCCTGGCCGGTTATCGAGGAGGCCGCCAAGATCGGCCTCTACAGCTTCGACTTCTTCGCGAATGCGTTCGCGGACGAGACCGGGCTCACCATCCCGATCGCCATGGAGGAGCTGTTCTGGGGCGATGCCGGCATCGGTCTCTCGATCGTCGGCACCGTGCTGGGTGTGGCCGGGATCATGGCCAACGGCACGCCGGAGCAGATCGGTGAATGGGTGCCACAGTGCTTCGGCACCCCCGAGAAGCTGATGATGTCCGCCTTCTGTGTCAGCGAGCCCGACGCCGGTTCCGACGTGAGCTCGCTGCGCACGAACGCCGTGTACGACGAGGCCAAGGACGAGTGGGTCCTCAACGGCCAGAAGACCTGGATCACCAACGGTGGCATCGCCGACATCCACGTGGTGGTGGCCTCGGTCGACCGCGAGCTGAAGGGCCGTGGCCAGGCATCGTTCATCGTCCCGCCCGGCACTCCGGGCCTCAGCCAGGGCACCAAGTTCGAAAAGCACGGCATCCGCGCCAGCCACACGGCCGAGGTGATCCTCGACGACTGCCGGGTCCCCGGAAGCTGCCTCCTCGGAGGCAAGGAGAAGCTCGACGAGCGGCTCGCCCGCGCCCGCGAGGGCAAGAGCAGCAAGGTCCAGGCGGCGATGGCAACCTTCGAGGCGACCCGCCCGTCGGTGGCCGCGCAGGCCGTCGGCGTCGCCCGGGCCGCCTACGAGTACGCCCTCGAGTACGCAAAGGAGCGCAAGCAGTTCGGCCGCGCCATCATCGAGAACCAGGCCATCGCGTTCGACCTGGCCGACATGAAGACCGAGATCGACGCCTCACGGCTGCTCGTGTGGCGGGCGGCCTGGATGGGCCGCACGGGCAAGCCCTTCGAGAACGCGGAAGGCTCGATGTCGAAGCTGAAGGCGGGTAAGACGGCGGTGTGGGTCACCGAGCGGGCGATCCAGATCCTCGGCGGCTACGGCTACGTCCGCGAGTACCCCGTCGAACGCTGGCACCGTGACTCGAAGATCTACGAGATCTTCGAGGGCACCGCCGAGATCCAGCGCCTGGTGATCTCCCGGGCGATCAGCGGCATCCGCATCCAGTAGCGGGCGGGCGGTCCGAGGCCCGAACGCCTCTGTTCGGGTCCGTTCCCACGCTCAACCGCCGTTGGGGACCGACGCCATGCGAAAGCAGGCACGGCCTGCCCGCTTGGCGCGGTACATGGCGGTGTCGGCCGCGGCGATGAGGGTGCCGGGGTCATCGACCCCCGACGCCACCGCCACGCCGATGGACATGGTCGCGTCCATCGGTTGGCCTTCCACGAGGATGGGCTGGGTCATGGTCTCGAGTAGGCGGTTCGCCAGGATGCCCGCGTCGTCCGGTCCGTCCAGATCCTCCGCCAGTACGACGAACTCGTCGCCGCCGAAGCGGCTGATCGTGTCGCCCGGGCGCACCGCCCGCCCGATCTCCTCTGAGATGGCGACGAGCAACTGGTCGCCGATGGGATGGCCGAAGGTGTCGTTGATGGTCTTGAAGTGGTCGAGGTCGCAGAACAGGATCGCCACGGTCGAGCGATGGCGCAACGAGCGGTCGAGCGCGTGGCCGACGCGGTCGATGAAGAGTTGCCGGTTGGGCAGTCCGGTCAGGCCGTCATGGGTGGCCCGGTAGGTGAGTGCGGCATTGCGCTCTCGGAGCGCCTCCTCCAAGCGCCGGTGGTCGTTGATGTCGTCGATCTGAACCGAGAGGAGGCGGCCGCCGTCATCGGTCCGTCGAACCATGGTCGGCCGGAGCCGGCCCCAGATCTCCCCGCCGGCGGGCTGGACCAACCGCACGTCGACAGGACTCGACGCCACTGGATCGCGGAGGAAGTCGCGGACCGGCTCGAGGTCGCCGGGGTGGACGATGGCACCGAGCGTGGTCAGCAGCAGTTCGGCCTCTTCCCGCCCGGTGAGCTCGCGCATCCGTTGGTTCACCTCGTGGAACCGACCTTCGCCGTCCAGGCGCGCCAAGCCGTGGGGCGAGTGCTCGAACTGCTGGCCGAACTCCTCGAGGAGCAGTTGTGCCCGTCGCTCCGCCGTGACGTCGCGGGCGGCGACGGCCACACTCTCGACGGCGGGGTCGTCCAGGAAGTTCGTCAGGTGCGCGGCCAGTATCCCGTACGAGCCGTCGGACCGGGCCACGCGGAGGTCGCACGCGATGGGAACGCTCGGGGCGCGCAGCAGTTGCTCCCACGCAGTGTCGAGCACGGGGACCGAGTCGGTGTGGACGATCGAGCGCAGCGACAGGCCCACGAGTTGTGCGGGCACGGCGCCCAGGACCCTGGTGCTGACCGTGCTGCAGTAGCTGATGATCTGTGAAGCGTCGGTGAGGAGCGCCAGGTCGTCCGAGGCGTCGAGCAACGCACGCAGCCGTTGGGGGCGGTCGGCGACGTCGGGCTCGAGGCGTCGTCGACGGCTGAGGTCGCGAACCGCAACGAGGACGCCGTGCACCCCCGGCTCCTCCAGCAGGTTGCCGGCGACCAACTCGAGGACCCGCCAGCCGGTCCGTCCGGCGGCCCGCATCTCGATCGGTGCCGTGGGGCCGGGATGGTCGAGCGCGGTCGCGATGCACTCGTCCACGAGGTGGCGGTCGTCCGGGTGGATGAGGTCGAAGAAGGCGACCGCCTCGTCCGCCATGGCCACCTCGCCGGGTCCGAGCCGGGCGGGGCCGGTGATGCCCACGTCCGAGGTGTACCGGACCGCGCCCGTGGCGTCGATCACGATGACCAGGTCGGTGAGGTGGTTCACCAGGCCGCGGAAGAAGTCCACCGGCGGTTCGGCCGTCCCCCTGTCGTCGGTCACTGCACCCGTCTCCTCTCCGCCGGTGAAGGGTGTCTCCGCCTGATCAGCCAAGTCGCCTGATCGCCAGGGCCCACACCGCCGTGAGCACCACTCTAGGTGGCGAAAGCGACCCCGAAAAGTGGGAATCTCAGAAAATGGTGGAAATCAGGTCCGACGCACGCCTCGGAGGCCGGCCCAGACCAGGTCTGCCACCTGGGAGGCGAGATGCTCGGGATCGAAACCCTCGGGGTTGGTCAACCAGTGGCGACTGGTCCCCTCGGCCACGCCGACGACCGCATGGGCCAGCAGGGTCCGGTGGGCCGGGTCGAGCCCATCCACCTCGATCAGCTCGGCCACGAAGGCGGCGATCGACGCCTCCACGTGCCGTGCCACGGCGACGAACTCGTCGTCGCTGCGGGACCCGCCGGCGAACAGCAGCAGGAACGCCTCGCGCTCCTCGGCGACGAACTCGAAGTACGCCCGCAGACCCGCTTCGACCTGTTGCCGGGGCCCCCGGGCGCCGGCCGTGGCCTCGGCGATGGCGCGCTCGAGGCGGCCGCCGACGTCCCCCAAGAGCTCCAGGTAGAGCTCGCGCTTCGACTGGAAGTGCTGGTACAGCACGGGCTTGGTGACGCCGGCCGCCTCGGCGACCGAGTTCATCGACGTCCCGTGGTACCCCTCGCTCGCGAAGACGAGCAGGGCCACGTCGAGCAGTTGGTGGCGGCGTTCAGCCGCGGGCAGCCGGGCGGTGGAGGCCATGGGCCCCAACCTACCGAGCGAGTTACCGGTGGGTAACCATCACGCCGGCTCCTGCTCTCCCGACCGTCGGCCCTGTTCGACGTCGTCGCGCTCAGCGGCCTTCACGCCGTACCCGAACACGATCGCCGGGGCGAGGATCACCGAGCCGACCACCATCGAGGCCACGATCATCGTCACGAGCCCCTGCGGGAAGTCCACGAAGAAGCCGAGGAAGAATCCCACGATCGCGACGAGGAAGAGCCCGTAGCCCACTCGCTGGCCGAGGACGACCCAACGCACGATCCGGGCGCGACGGGCCAGGACGGCCTCGTCGCTCTCCTCGGACCGGTACGCGCTCATGTCTTCCGCTCGTGGCGACTGCGTCGCCGGGCCGCTCGCTCGTGGCGACTGCGTCGCGGGGCCCCGCGCTCGTTCCTCGTGCTCATGTCTTCCGCTCGTGGCGACTGCGTCGCCGGGCCGCTCGCTCGTGGCGACTGCGTCGCGGGGCCCCGCGCTCGTTCCTCGTGCTCATGGCCGCCAGCCTGCCTCATCGAGGAGCGCGCCGATGCGTTCGGTCTGGGCCTGCCAGGAGAACAGGCGACGGGCGAGGTCCTCGTTGTGGTCGACGACGGCGGCGTCGGGCGCGTCGAGCCACCGCCCGAGCGGCTCGGGGTCGTCGGTGGGGAACCAGCGGAAGCCGAGCCCCCGCAGCTCCTGGGCGACCGGATATCGAGCCACCGCGGCCGGGCGGCGGTAGATGGCGGCCTCGATGGGCGGGTTGCCGAACCCCTCCCAATGCGACGGGAAGACGACGGCATCGGCGGGGGCATAGATGTCGGGGCCGTGGGCCATCGGCTCGTGGATGACCCGGCACCGTGCGCCGGTGAGGATTCGGTCGAGCTCGGGCCCGTAGCCCTCCTCGGGCCCGCCCAACAGCCAGTAGGTGGCGTCGAGGGACTCGGCCATGGCGACGGCCTCGGGGATCCCCTTGCGCCCGATGGCGCGCACGGGGTGGACGAGGAGAAGCTCGTCGGGCGCGACGTCGAGGTGCCGGCGGGTGCCGACCCGGTCGCCACTCGGGCCGTCGACGTCGAAGCCGTTGTAGATCGTCACGGCGCGAATGCCTCGCTGGGCCATCTGGACGCGGGTGAGCTGGCTGATGCACACGTGCCGCCACGTCGGATCATCGGCCGGGAGCTCGGTGATGTGCGCGAAGCGCTCGCGCTGCCACGGTGGGTCGTGGTGGTGCAGGATCGCGCGGCGCCCGCGCAGCACCAGGCCCACCACGCGTGCCGCCGGCAGGTTGAGCGGGATCGTGAGCAGATTCTCGACGAGCACGAGGTCGGCGTCGCCGAGGGCGTCGTCCACCTCGCCGATGGCAGGCGGGTCCTCGGCCCCCCAGGCCAGGCCCGGCACCAGCCGGTCGACGGGTCCGTCTCCCGCCACCGTCACGATGTCGAAGCCCAGATGGGCGAGCGATCGGCTCCAGCTCTCGGCGCACACCGAGACACCGTCGGCACGGCCGAGGCGGAACGAGACGATGGCGCAGGTGGGCACGGTTCTCGGCGGGGAGCTAGGCAGGGGGCATGGGAGCAGGTGACGGGGCACCGACGGCGCAGATCACCGTACCGAGCGCTCTCCGCGACCGGGTGCGGGCCGTCATGGAGGCGCATTGGCGCGAGCTCGGCGACTTCGGCTTCACGGTGCCCAACGCCACGGTCTACCCGTGGCAGTGGCTCTGGGACTCGTGCTTCCACGCCGTCATCTGGGCCGAGCTCGGCGACGGCGACCGGGCGGTGCGCGAGCTCGAGGCGTTGTTCGCCCACCAGGACGACGAGGGCTTCCTGCCCCACGTCATCCACCACGGCAACCCTGGGCATCACGCCGAGTTCTGGGGCCGGAAGCGCACCTCGTCGATCACCCAACCCCCGATGTACGGCCACGCCGTCGCCGAGCTCCTGCGACGGGGGATCGACGTGCCCGCCGACCTGGTGGCACGCGCGCACCACGGCCTCGGGTTCCTGCTCCGGAGCCGGCAGCGGGACGAGTCGGGCCTGGTGACCGTGGTGCACCCCTGGGAGACGGGCGCGGACAACAGCCCCCGGTGGGACGACTTCTGCCCCGGCGGCTTCGACGAGGGCCGGTGGAGGCAGACCAAGGGCGACCTCCTGGCCACCGTCGAGCGGTCAGCGGGAGGCGCGCCCCTCTACAACACGGCCTTCCCGGTTGCCCCGGTCGGCTTCAACGCCCTGCTGGTGTTCAATGCCCGAGAGCTCCTGTCCGAGACCGGCGAGCAGTTCGCCGACCTCGGGGACGAGGCGGATGCCCTCGCACGGGCCGTGGCGGCACGGTGGGACGATGATCTGAGCACCTGGGTGGACGGCGGTCCATCGGCGGGCGGCTCGGGGCGCGTCCGCACCGCCGATGCCCTGCTCCCGCTCGTCGCGGTCGCCCGGCCCGAGCAGGTGCGGGCCGGCTACGCGCAGGTCGCGGACGCCGCGGCCTTCGGTGGGGCGTTCGGCGTCCGCGGCGTCCATCGGGAGGAGCCCGCCTTTGCCCCCCGCACCTATTGGCGCGGGCCCGCCTGGCCGCAACTCACGTACCTGCTCTGGTTGAAGGCAGCGAACGGCATGCGGCCACCGATCGAGCGGTACCTGGTCGAGTCGACGGTTGCCGGTGCCGTCCGCTCGGGCTTCGCCGAGTACTGGGACCCCGACGACGGCACCGGCCTGGGCGCCATCCCCCAGTCCTGGACCGGCCTTGCCCTGGTCATGGCCGACCATTCACCTATCGGGCTCGACGCTCCCGATGGCTGAGCCTCTGCTCACCCGTCCCTGTCGTGGGGAACCGCAGCGGAGTGACCAGCACGGAGGGAGGCCCGGGTGGCGTAACGTCGGCACCCGTGGCCTCTGAGGAAGCACATCCTGTCGCCGAGCTGCTGGCCGACGTGGCCGACGGCGTCGGGCGCCTCACCATCAACCGGCCCGAACGGCGCAACGCCATGTCCTGGGGCGTGCTCACCGGCATGCGGGACCACCTCGCGGCATGGAAGGACGACCCTGAGGTCCGGGTGGTGGTCCTGACCGGCGCTGGGGACAAGGCCTTCTGTGCCGGTGCCGACCTCACCAACATGGCCGGCGACGCCGGCTACCTGGGCCTGCACGACTCACGCGGCGAGTTGGCCCGGCTGTTCCACGACCTCTGGGACCTGGGCAAGCCCACCATCGCCCGGGTGCGGGGCTTCTGCCTGGCCGGCGGCTTCGGCCTGGCCCTGTCGTGCGACCTGGTGGTGGCCGCCGACGACGCCCAGTTCGGCACCCCCGAGATCAACGTCGGCCTGTGGCCGTACATGATCACGGTTCCGCTGGTGCGGTCCATGCCGCCCAAGAAGGTGCTCGAGCTGATGATGACGGGCCGCCGGGTGGGCGCCGACGAGGCCGATCGACTCGGCTTCCTCACCCGTGTCGTACCCGTGGACGACCTCGACGACGCGGTCGACGAGTTGGCGGCAACGCTCGCCGCCAAGTCGCCCGCCACCATGAAGCTGGGGCGCGACTCGTTCTACGCGGTGTGGGACCAGGGCGCGGACGACGCGCTGCGGCTGCTGCACCCGATGCTCACGATCACCTCGGCCACCGAGGACGCGGCCGAAGGCATCGCCGCGTTCGTCGAGAAGCGCCAGCCCGAGTGGAGGGGCCGCTGATGCCTGCTCTCGCCCGAACCCCCCGAACCCCCCGAACTCGACGCAATAGTTGTCGGAAAGCGACAGCTATTGCGTCGAGAATGCCGGGACGCGAGCAGGGAGGTGGACGATGAGCGATGAGAAGCTCGAGGCGACCCCCAACCTGCACGACTGGGGGCCGCTCACCCGCGACCTCGCCGAGCGGCGCGAGAAGGCGCTCGCCATGGGCGGACCAGAGCGGGTGGAACGTCAGCGGTCGCTGGGGAAGCTGCCGGTGCGCGAGCGCCTCGCTCTGTTCGTCGACTCGGGGACATTCGTGGAGTACGGACAGCTGGCCGACTCGATGGATCCCGGCCTGGCCGACAAGGGCTACCTGGCCGCTGACGGCTGCGTCACCGGCATCGGCGAGATCGACGGTCGGCGCGTGACGATCTGCGCCTATGACTTCACGGTCATGGCCGGGTCGATGGGCGCCGTCAACGAGCAGAAGACGGGCCGGATGCGCGAGATGGCGCTGCGTCAGCGCATTCCGATCATCTGGCTGCTCGATTCGGCCGGGGCGCGCATCATGTCGTCGTCGGGCTCCACCTTCGCCGGCGTTGGCCAGCTCTTCCGCGAGCAGGTGACGTTGTCGGGGGTGGTGCCGCAGGTGGCGGCAATGCTCGGCCACTGCGCGGCGGGCACGGCGTACATCCCGGCGCTCGCGGACTTCATCCCCATGGTGAAGGGCATCTCGTCGATGGCCCTGGCCGGGCGCCACCTGGTGAAGGCGGCGACGGGGGAGGACGTCACCGAGGAGGACATGGGCGGTTCGACGGTGCACACCAAGGTCAGCGGTGTGGCCGACCTAGAAGTGGCCAGCGACGAGGAGTGCCTGGACACGGTCCGCACCTACCTCTCGTTCTTCCCGAGCCACAACCAGGAGCCCCCGCCGGTCATCGAGTGCACCGACCCCGTCGACCGACGGGTGGACGAGCTCTACGACATCGTGCCGACGGCCCCTCGCCGGGCCTACGACATGCACAAGGTCATCCATGCGGTCGTCGACGACGGCGACTTCTTCCCCATGAAGGGCGCGTGGGCGAAGAACATCATCACCGGCCTGGCCCGTGTCGGTGGGCAGCCCGTCGGCCTGGTGGCCAGCCAACCGATGGTGCTGGGCGGGGCGCTGGACGTGAACGCAGCAGACAAGGCCGCCCGTTTCGTCTGGTTGTGCGACGCCTTCGGCATCCCCCTCGTCTTCCTGCACGATGTGCCGGGGTTCATCGTGGGCTCGGCGGTCGAGAAGCAGGGCATCATCCGCCACGGCGCCAAGATGCTGTTCGCCATCAGTGAGGCCACGGTGCCCAAGGTGAGCATCGTCCTGCGCAAGAGCTACGGCGCCGGCTACTTCGTGATGAACGGCACCGCCTACGAGGCGGATTACGTGGCCATCTGGCCCACCGCCGAGATCGCGGTGATGGGCCCCGACGGCATGGTGAACATCATCATGCGCAAGCAGCTCGACGCCATCCCCGAGGGCAAGGAGCGCGACGAGGCCCGCATCGCCATGGCCGACGAGTTGCGCAAGAACATCGATCCCTACGTGGCCGCGGGCCACGCTGCGGTGGACGACGTGATCGACCCGGCCGAGACCCGCCATGCCATCTGGCGGGGCCTGCACGTGAGCCGGACAAAGCAGATCGATCGCCCGTGGCGCAAGCACGGCGTCCTCCCCGTCTGAACGCGTGGGCCCGACATGACGGTTGCGTTCCTCCATGTTCCGAAGGCGGCCGGGACCTCATACCTCGAGGCGTTGGCCGCTGCCATCGGCGGCCGTCAACTCGTGGTGCGCATCCCCGGCGAGATCACCTCCGAGGCGTTCCAGCAGACCCTGGTGCCCGAGTCGTTGCGGCAGTACTCGTTCGTCGCCGGCCACTTCGACTACGACGTCTGCCGCCGAGCGCCGTTCCTGCGTCCGGTGACGGTGCTCCGGGATCCCGTCGACCGGATCGTGTCGTGGTACCACTACACGTTGCGCAGTGTGGACGAGGGGCTCGCGCCCTGGCGTCGGTTCATCGAGGACCGCCACCTCGAGGTCGAGGACTTCCTCCTCCATCCGAAGTTGCGGTGGCTGCACGGCCAGGCGCAGACCATGCAGATTGCGGGCTACCTCTGGAGCGGCGAGCCGTACCCCGAGGTCGACCGGCTCGTTCCCGAGGCCGAGGAGAACCTGGCCCGTTTCGCCCATCTCGGTCTGTACGAGCGGTTGGGTGACTCGTTGCGCCTGGCGCAGGCCGAGCTGGGGCTCGCGTCTGTGCCGACGCTGCCCGACAGCAACGTCTCACCGGCGCGGGGCGCCGAGCTCGATCCCGCCGTGCGCGCCGAGGTCACCGAGATGCTCGGTATGGACTCGATGTTCTATCCGTGGGCCGTCGGGCTCTTCGAGCAGCGGCTGGCGGCGCACGGCCTCAACGATGAGTCGGTGAACCTGGCGAGCCCCGAGCGGCCGCCACCCCTGGCCGTGCACCGGTCACCCGGGCGTCACCCAGGGCCCGATCCCGAAGGGCGACCGACCGGAGAGGAACGAGGCCGAGCTGGTGTCGGCGACCTGGTCGAGCTGGCCTGGTACCCGCGGCCGGGCGAGGTGCTCGGAGGCGACCTCGATGCACCGCTGCCCGTGCACGCTCCGGAGGCGGCGGTCGAGGTCCTTTCCGGCGGGGTCTTCACCGTGGATGCCCACCCGGCCCTCGATCTGGGCGCGAACTGGCTGCGGGTGCCCGCCGGCGTCTACCAGGTGCAGGCGACGGTGCCCTGCCGACGGTTCGGTGACATCGGTCCCGAGGACGACTGGGTGCTCCTGTTCGACTTCGCCTGGTACGGCGAGCCGCCGATCCCCTACGCCCCTGGGCTCCCGGGCGCAGCGGACGTCGAGCTCTGGCAGGCGCGGACGGTCCCGCCGGGTCTTCCGCCGGCCCCGCTGCTGGGCTCGCCGATCTCCGCGGGCGGCTTGCTGCGGGTTCCCGACGGAGGCGGCCATCTGTGCTTCCTGCTCGGCTCGACGAGGCCGGTGGTGGTCTCGCCGGGTGATGAGGTTCGGATCCTGTACGTCAAGGTGGGTTGACGCCTCTACCGACCGGGTGTCCGCCCGACCTGGTGTTCGACGCCCGTCAGGAGCAGGTCGCTGATCCGGCGGGGCGCTTCGGCGAGGAGCGGAAAGGCCATGGCCCGCTTGGGGAGCCGCACGTGGGTCCGGCCCTTCTGGACAGCGGCCACCACGGCCTCGGCCACCTGCTCGCGGGCGATGTCGACGATCAGGCGCAACTTGTACCCGCGGGCGAAGGAGTCGCGGGTCGGCGCGTAGTCGTTCACGTGGTCGAGCATGTCGGTGGGGATCGGGCCCAGTTGCACCACCGTGGTGCCCACCGGCAGGCCCTTCAGGTCGAGGGCCAGGACCTCGGTGAACTGGGTGAGGCCGGCCTTGGTGGCGGCGTAGGTCGCCATGCCGGGGTAGGCGGCCACCCCCGCGAGCGACGAGATGTTGACCAGGTGGCCCCGACCGCGCTCGAGCATCCCGGGCAGCGCCTGGCGACAGAGCTGCACCGGTGTCACCAGGTTGAGTCGGAAGACCTGCTCGATGGCCTGGGGATCGGTGTCTGCGAATGCCCCCACCGCGTCCATGCCGGCGTTGTTCACGAGCACGTCGACCGGGCCCCCGTCGTCCTCGATGGCGGCGACGAGGCCCGCCACCACGTCGGGGTCGACCAGGTCGGTGGGATGGGCGGTGCCGCCCAACTCGTCCGCAAGGGTCGCCAGCTTCTCCGCGTCGCGCGCGACCAGGGCGACCGAGGCGCCGTGCGCGGCGAACGCCCGGGCCGTGGCTTCGCCGATGCCCCGGGATGCGCCGGTGATGAGCACGCGTCGTCGATGAAGGTCCATGACGCCAGGATCGCGCTCAGCCGGCCGGCGTGTTGTCGATCTCCACGTAGTCGCGGCAGGGCTGCCCGCGGAGCGACGTGCAGCCCGGTCGCTCGGCGGGGACGTCGTGGTCGCCGGGCAGCACCGGCAGCACCAGCGCCGACGGGTGGTCGGCGGACTGGGCCACTGTGTTGACCACGCCTTGCGCGTCCCGGGAGTCGAACTCCCACTCGGGGCGGTCGCCACCGGGCGAGTCCACCGTGAACCGCAGGCGCGAACCGGGGTGGAAGGCGTGGGCGAACGGGAAGACCTCGACGCGGACCTCGGTGAGCTCGCCGACGGGCAGGCGTTCGTCCTCGGCGTCGAGGTGGGTCGGCACCGGCCGCAACTCGGTTGAGGCCTCGTCGTCGAGACTGCGGTGACTGGCACGGAGCCAGCCGTTCTGGATGTAGACCTCCTTGCCATCCGGGCGCACCTCGCTGATGGTCACCTCGAGGTCGGTGTCGAGCGCGGTCGACTCGATCCACAGGTTGGCGCTGGCCGGGCCGGCCATGACCGTGGCGTCGTCGAACGGCTCGCTGAGGTAGCTGACAGCGTCTCCTTCGCGCAGTGGCTTCCAGTCGAAGCCGGGGTCGGCAGTGAAGCTGAACCCACCCGGCACGGTGCGATCGTCGCCGTACTCCGGGTGGAACTCGAACGAGGCCGCGCTCGTCGGTTCGCCGTCGACGGCGGTCGGCGCGTCTGGGCCGAGGGTGCCGTCGGGCTGCAGGTAGAAGGCGGTGGGCTCGACGTCGGGTGGCGGCCACGACACGTAGGTCTCCTCGAAGGTCGAGCCCGGGATGCCCGGCGTGTCGGTGCGCGCGCCGTTCTCGTAGAGGACGCGGATGTCGTCCTCGGCCTGGTAGTCGGCCAGCGCCTCCTCGTACGAGGCGGCATCGGTGAAGCGGTCGGGTGGGATGAAGTAGTCGCCCTCACCGAACTGCGGGATGAACGCGGCCGGGGCTCCGGCTCGGATCAGCGGCGGGATCTCGGGAATCCTCTTGGCCACGTAGAAGTCGAGGAACTCGAACCAGCGCTGGACGTTCTGGGGGATGAGCGAGTCGCCGTGGGTGCCGTTCTGCATGCTCACGTGCACGTCCGGCGAGCCGGTCAGATGCTCGATCAGCGCGGGGAAGTGGCCGCCGGTCTGCTCGTCCTGCCACGACCCGGCGAGGAACACGGGGACGTTGATCCGGTCGGCGAAGGTGACCGGCGTGAGCGGGGGGCTGATCACCGGGTCGTAGTGGGGGTAGTTGCGAGCGAGGCGCTCGATGTCGGGGTTCTGGCTGCGCAGGCCCTGGTTGGCTTCGCACTGGCGGCCGATCTCGCCGCCCTGGTCGACGACGGCCCGCTCCCAGCCCTGGCCATAGGGCTCGGCCCCGTCTTGGACAGCGAGGATCCAGTTGCGGGCGAAGCCCGAGTTGTACATGCCCCCCGGATAGAGCACCGCCGGCCAGATGCTGTCGAGCACCGACATGGGGGAGATCGCGGCCAGGTGCGGGGGCCGGGTGGCGGCCACGAACAACTGGCTGTTGCCCGCGTAGGAGATGCCGATCAGGCCTGGCTCGTGGTGCGCCACCCAGTCCTGGGCCGCCACGGCCTCGACCACGTCGTAGCCGTCGGCCACCTGGCTTGCCTCGAAGAAGCTGAACGTGCCGCCCGAGCAGCCTGTTCCGCGCACGTTCACCGAGACGGTTGCGTAGCCGTACAGGTCGGCGAATTGCGAGATGCTGGAGCCCGAGCCGTTCGGGTTGGCGGAGTCGTAGCCCGAGTAGTTGATCACGGTCGGGTACGGGCCGTCCTCGACGGGTCCTGGCAGGCGCACCATGGCAACGAGGGTGGTGCCGTCCCGGGTCGCGATGTAGTTGAGGCCCGGCACCAGCTCCTGGTCGGTGTACAGCGATTGAGGAGGGTGGTCGTAGACGTCACCGACGGCGATCGGGTCGCTGGCGGCCACGTCGCCGGCGTCGTCGACCCGGACGACCCGGTAACCCGCGCCCGGCTCCACCCGGGCGAACACCAGGTTGCCCTCGTCGTCTACCGTTCCGGTGGCATCCTGGAGGCCGCCGGGGCTGAACAGCGCGGTCTGCACCTCGCCGTCGGGATTCACCAGTTGCAGGCTCGTGTCGGGCTCGGCGCCCGTGACCGTGACCGCCCCAGTGTTGCCCGTCACCTCGAAGTCGGCTTCGGTGGCCCCGTCGAGGTCGACGGTCACCGGTCCGGCATCGTCGCCGGCGCTACTGCTGCAGGCAGGGAGTGCGAGCAGGAGCAGCGCGGTCGTGGCGAGCACGAGCGCGCGTGTGGGTCGGCGAAGGCGCATGGTCGGGCGGTTCCCCCTGGGGCTGGTAGACAGCGGGTGGCACTGGGTGCGAAGCAGAGTACGCGGGGAGGACCCCATGACCGAAGTCGAGGCCGAGATCACCGCCAACGTGTGGCAGGTGCGCACCGAGGTGGGCCGCACGGTCGCCGAGGGCGACGAGCTGGTGATCCTCGAGTCCATGAAGATGGAGATCCCGGTCGTGGCACCCGTGAGCGGAATGGTCACCGAGATCCGGGTGGCGCCCGACGACCAGGTCCACGAGGGCGACGTGGTGCTCGTCATCGACGGAGGCTGAGCGCGTTCAGGGGGCCGTGCCCGCAACCGATCCCGTGAGGGGCTCGCCCTCCCGGAACGTCACGCACACGGCCTCGCGGTCGCCTCCCGACCACGAGTCCTCGGTGGGCCACAGCGACACCATCTGGAGGTCGGAGGCGCCGTACGCGCTGCCGACGTAGGCCTCGAACGCCGTGGCACAACCGCCGTCGGCGAACGAGGCAACGGCATCGCGGCCGGGGTAGGGCGCGCCGGGCCCGTCGGTGTAGGCGACGAGGCCGACGACCTCGCCGTCGTGCGCGCCGGCGCAGTCGGCCAGCAGCGCGTCGGTGGCCTCGTCACCCCCATCGCCGGTGAACGGGGCCCCGGTCACGCAGTCGCCGACGGCCAGCTCGGTGACGGGCGTGGTCGGCGGCGCTGAGGTCGTGGTCGAGCCGGCGGCGGTGGTCGTCGTGGTACGGGGCGCTGCGGTGGAGGTGGTGGTGTCGAGGGCACCGAGCCAGTCCGGCGGATCGTCCTGGGCGCAGCCGGCCACCGTGATGGTGGCGACGACCATCGACGCCACGAGGACGAGGAATGCCGAAGGGGCACGCACCGGCTCAGAACCCCGCAGGGAGAAGGGCGTAGAAGTTCTCGAAGAAGACATACAGGGTCACCATGAAGGCGGGAAACGCGAGGACGTAGGAGGGCCACCGGCGCCACGCGCGGGCGACGAACCAGGCGGCCAGCCAGATCATCGCCGCGGCGATGCCCCACAGGACGGCCGGGGTCTTGGACACGGGTGGCTTCAGGCCGTCGTCGTCGAGGGTGACGCTCCGTGTCCGGGGCTGTGGGCGGGTGGGTGCCGGGGCCGGCAGCTCGGTGAGCCGGGCCCTGATGATTATCCGTTCGCGGGCGCTGTACTTCGGGTGGCAGGCCGTGAGCGTGAGGGTGTTGTCGAACTCGCCGTCCTCGTCGAAGTCCTTCGCCTGGAGCACCTCGACCCGGTCAGGTGCCACGATCTCGGTCGACCGGTAGCCGTAGGTGAAGGACGCCCCGGTGAGGTAGCTGACGATGATCTCGTCACCCGACTTGAGCTCGTCCACACGGTTGAACGGCGCGCCGTAGGTGGTGCGGTGGCCGGCGATGGCGGCGTTGCCCGGTTGCCCGGGGAGGGGTGTGCCCATGTAGTGGCCCGGCCCGTCCTTGAGCACGCCGAGGTCGACGCCCTCGAGGAAGTACCAGTCCGCACCGATCGCGGGGATCTGGATCCGCCCGACCAGTTCTCCTTGTGCAGGTGCCGGGGGGATCACCGGCGTCGCCGCCGGTTCGGCGTCGCCCGGCGCGGTGGTGGGCGTGGTCGTCCCGCCGGTGGTGTCGGTCGTGGATGCGGGTGGGTCGTCCGCGCCCGCCTCGGCCTGGTTGAACTGGTCGCGCAAGCTGTCCTGGGCCTGGTCGGTCTGCAGGCCGGTGCCCCACAGCTGATACGCGACGAAGAGCAGTATCAGGATCCCCGCCGTGATCAGGACGCGTCCTATGCGGCCGAGGGCCCTGGCGAGTCTCAACCCGGCGCTGCCATCGTGGGTCGACGCATCGACCGAGGGTACCTGCGCCACCGGGCCGTGCGAGGTCGGCCACGACGAGGCGGCGAGGAGGGGCCGACGCAACGAGCGACGACGCAGAGAAGGGACGTTCGGCCCTAGCCACGCGTTCTCGGGTGCCGGATTCTCGGGGGCGAGCGGCGGCACGCGCCGTTCCCGAGGTTGGGAGTCCTGAGATGCGCATCCTGGTGACCGAGACCCACGCGGAGGCGGCGGTGCCGGCCGTTCGTCAGCTCACCGCCGCCGGGCACGAGGTGGTGCGGTGCCGTGACGACGCGGCACCGGCGTTCCCCTGTGAAGGCCTGGCGGCCGGCGCGTGCCCGGTCGAGGCCGGGGTCGACGTGGCGCTGACGGTCCGCGTGGGCCCGCCCGCGCAGCCGACCCCCCGGGAGGACGGTGCGGTGTGCGCCCTCCGGCGCCATGTGCCGCTGGTGGTGTCGGCCCCGGACGCCCCGAACCCGTTCGCCGACTGGGCGACCGTCTGCATCGACGGCAAGGGTGACGTGGTGGCGGCGTGCGAGGCAGCCGCGGTGGCCGACGTGTCGTCGCTCTCCGAGGTCGCGCTGGCCGAAGTGCGCCGGACCCTGGCCCTGCGGGGGTACGAAGTCGATGCGGCGCGGGTGTCGACGGTTCGCAGCGCGCGGGCGGTCAAGGTCGACGTCACGATGCCGGAAGCGGTCGACGCTGCCGAGGCCGACGCGATCGCCGTGGCGGTGGCCGACGTGGTGCGCAGCGTCGAGCCGACGATCTCGGTCATCGACGTGCGCCGCGCCTGACCCCCCTCCGCTGACGGATACCCGAAGGGTCGAAGGACCCTGGACGGGGGCAGGGGCTGGGCGCGACGGTGGTCCCATGACAGAGACAAGTGATTCCGCGGACAACGAACTGGCCGACCGGCTCGCCGAGCTCGACGAGGCATCGGTGGCCGGCGAGGGCGCCGACCTCCGTGCCCAGGTCGACGAGCAGCTCGCCAAGTGGCGCGCCTGGATCGACGAGCTCGTCGTGCAGGCCGACCTCGGTCGGATGGATCTGCGCGGTGGGTTCGAAGAGGTCGTCCAGCGTCTCGAGAACTCGTACCTGGCGCTGAAGAACCAGGCCGAGCGTGCCGTCGAGCGCTCGCAGGGACGGGGCGAGCAGGTGCAGCGTGGTGTCGCCGACGCGGCCGACGATCTCCGCGAAGGGGTGGTCAAGGCCACGGGCGACCTCCGTTCGGCCGCCAAGAGCGCCTTGGACCAGCTGCGCAAGTCGTCCTGAGTCGCCCCTGGCCCCCGAGCCCGGCCGTCAGGCTGACGCACCGGCTGACGGCTCGAGGGTCGCCATGACCACGCTCATCGTGGCGTCGAGCCGCCCGGTGGTGTCGATCGGCGTCGCGTCCGGCCAAGGGTCGAACGTCGCGGCCACCCAGTCCGCAACGGCCGGGGTGGCGTCGGACGGGTCGTCGCCTCGGCGCGCCCGTTGTCGGACTCGGTCGCGACACACCCCGAGCGGCGCACGGCACTGCAGCGCGCTGAGGGTGGCGCCGGTGCCGTTGGCCAGTTCGTCGGCGAGGGCGCGGGCGCGGGTCGTCCGCCAGGAGGCGTCGATCAGCACGGACTCACCGGCACCGATGAGCGCGCCGGCCCGGGTGACCAGTTCTTCGTAGACGCGATCGGTCGTCTCGGCGGAGTACCCGCCCTGCTGGACGGGTGCGGTCTCGTGGTCGAGCGGGCCTCGCCCGAGCAGCTCCTTGCGAACCTCGTCGGACCGCAGCACGGTCCATCCGGTGCGCTCGGCGATCTGGCAGGCGACGGTCGACTTGCCGGTTCCGGGAGCGCCGCCGACGAGCACCAGTCGCGGCTCTGCCTGGCGCAGGTGCGCCTCGGCCAGCTCGAGGAGTCGGCCGACCGCTTCCCGGTTGGCGTCGCCACGCGCACTGTCGGGCTCCTCCTGGTCGGCGCGCAACGCGTGCACCTTCGCCCGCACCAGGGCCCGCTGGGCGACATAGAGGTGGGCCAGCGAATCGGGGTGGTGCTCGCCCGAGAACTCGCCGTAGGAGCGCAGAAGCGCGTCCGACAGGTCGGGGCGGCCGAGGTGCTCCAGGTCCATCGCCAGGAACGCCACGTCGGCGACGACGTCGCACCACCGCAGCCGGTCGTCGAAGGCGAGGCAGTCCAGGATCCGGGGGCCGTCGTCGAGGCAGAAGATGTCGTCGGCGAGCAGGTCCCCCTGCCCGTCACGGATGAACCCGCCTTCGATCCGGGCGGCGAGGAGCGGGCCCCGCGCGGTGATGAAGCGGTGCGCGAGATCGCCGAGGCGCGCGAGCCGGGGCCCATGGGCGGCCCCCGGCCCGGTCGCCGCGGTCTCGGCCAGGTCAGCGTCCCACCGGGCGTCGAGCGCCTCGGCGGTGGCGGCGGCGTCGATGGCCGCGGAACGCTCGGCGCCGGCATGGAACGCGGCGACGCGTCGGGCGACGGCCCGTACCTCGTCGCCGCCGCCTCCCCGGCGGGCGATGGTGGTCAGCCGCCGTTCGGGGTCGAGGCGGCGCATGACCACGAGGTGGTCGCAGACCGCTCCGTCCGGGTCGCGCACCTCGGCGATCCCGAGGTAGACGTCCGGGGCGAGCCGGCGGTTGAGCTCGACCTCGCGCAGGCAGTCGGCGCGACGGCCCCCCACCGTGGTGTGGTCGAGGAACGCGGTGCGGAGGTGCTTGTAGCGCTTGTAGGCGCGGTCGCCGTCGAAGAAGACGGTCGAGATGTGGGTCTCCACGACCGCGGCGGGAAGGTGTGGCGGCACGGTCCCCATCATCGACCCTCCGAGGGGGTGGGCGCAGAGGCGAAGGTCACCCCGCGGCCCGGAAAGGGACCATCGGCACTTCTTCGCGCGTGGCGCGATGGGCTAACTTCCCGTGACCCCGAAACCTGAGGAGTGCAATTCCATGTCGAACCGCGACCGGAGCGCCGGTCTCACCTTCGCCGTGCTCGCTTCCCTCTTCGCCGTGCTGATCGCGGCAGTGGCTGTCGCCGTGGCCAATGGCAATGACGGCGGCGGCGGATCCGACGCGAGCACCGCCCCCGCGAGCATCCCGGTGACGCTCAGCGAGTTCGCCATCGACCCGGGCACGATCACCGCGGATGTCGGCAACATCGTGTTCGACGTCACGAACGAGGGCTCGCAGGTGCACAACCTGACCCTCGAGGACCCCAGCAAGACCTCGGGTGACATCGCCGGCGGTGGGTCCGGCACGCTCGACGCCGGCAACCTCGACGCCGGGGACTACACCCTTCTCTGCACGATCCCCGGTCACGCCGACCAGGGCATGACGGCAACGCTCACCGTGGCACCGGCCGGCGGCGGGTCGTCCGACAGCTCACACGCGATGGGCGGCAGCGGCGGCGACACCATGGACTACGAGGCCATGTCCGCCGCGATGAACGCCAGCATCCTCGAGTTCCCGGCCGAGACCGAGGGCGTCGGCAACGAGCCGCTCGAGCCCACGATCGCCGCCGATGGCACCAAGGAGTACGAGCTCACCGCCGCGGTCACGCCGTGGGAGGTCGCTCCCGGCGAGATCGTCGACGCCTGGACCTACAACGGGATGGTGCCCGGCCCGGAGATGCGGGTCGACGTCGGCGACAAGGTCCGGGTGCTCGTCCACAACGAGCTGCCGGCGGCGACCGACGTGCACTTCCACGGGGTCCGGCTCCCCAACGACATGGACGGCGTGTCGCCGATCACCCAGGACCTCATCGAACCGGGTGAGGACTTCACCTACGAGTTCACGGCCGAAGAGCCGGCCGTGGCCATGTACCACGCGCACCACATGGGCCAGGTCAGCGTGCCCAACGGAATGTTCGGCACGTTCTACATCGGCGACACCGCGCCTCCGAAGGGGGTGACCATTGGTGGTCGGGCCATTCCGGCCGATCTGCAGATCGCCCAGGAGATGCCCATGGTCCTCAACGACTCGGGCGTGATCGGGCTCTCGCTGAACGGCAAGTCGTTCCCGGCCACCGCACCCGTGGCCCTTGCCGACGGCGAGTGGATGGTCGTCCACTACTTCAACGAGGGCGAGCTGTTCCACCCCATGCACCTGCACCAGTTCCCGCAACTGGTCTACGCCCGTGACGGTATCCCGCTGGACAACCCCTACTGGGCGGACACCCTGACCGTCGGGCCCGGTGAGCGCTTCAGCGTGCTCGTCCACGCCGACAACCCGGGCACCTGGGTCTGGCACTGCCACATCCTGAGCCACGTGGAGCGCGAGACCGGCCACTTCGGCATGCTCACCGCCGTGGTGGTGGAGTGACGGCCTGAGCACTCCGGGCCGGGCCGACCCGGGGAGGGGCCGAGAGGCTCAGCCCCGGGTTCGGCGCTCCCGGTCGTGGCGCTCCGCGAGCCGGGCGGCGTAGACGGCCGCCTCGGTCCGGCGGCTCATGCCGAGCTTCGAGAGCAGGTTGGACACGTAGTTCTTCACGGTCTTCTCGGCGAGGTACATGCGTTCACCGATCTGACGATTCGTGAGCCCCTCGGCGATGAGGTCGAGGATGCGGCGCTCCTGGGTGGTCAGGGAGGCCAACTCGTCGTCTTCGGGGGACCGGAGCCGTTCGAGCACCCGCTCGGTGAGTGCGGGGTCGAGGAGGGACTCGCCCGACCCCACGCGACGGATGCCGCCGACGAGGTCGGTTCCCTTGACCTGCTTCAGGAGGTAGCCGGCCGCTCCTGCCATGATCGCGCTCAGGAGGGCCTCGTCGTCGGCGAAGGAGGTGAGTATCAGGCACTGGATCTCGGGGTGGCGCGAGCGGATGTCACGGCACACCTCGATGCCGTCCCCGTCGGGGAGGCGGACGTCGAGCACCGCCACGTCGGGCGTGGTGGCCGGGATCCTGCCGTAGGCCTCCTCGGCGGTCCCGGCCTCGCCGACCACGACGAAGCCGTCCTCGGCCTCGAGAAGGTCGCGGAGGCCGCGGCGCACCACTTCGTGATCGTCGAGCAGGAAGACGCGGATGGTCATTGGACCAGTCTGCCCGGTCGCCACCCGCGGTCGGCCGGACGGGGTTCGGTAGGCTCGTTGTCCGTGTCGACGCAGGCTGGATCGCCCACCTTGCAGCACCTGCTCGACGCGGTCGATGCGGTGGGGGCTGATCTCGATCTCTCCGCCATGCTGCACCGCATCACCGAGGCCGCCGTCAGCCTCGTCGACGCCCGCTACGGCGCCCTGGGCGTGCTCGACGAGTCGGGGACCGGCCTCGCGGACTTCATCGTCGTGGGCGTGGACGACGAGCAGCGTCGCGCGATCGGGCGGCTCCCGGAGGGCCACGGCATCCTGGGCGTGCTCATCGCCGGCCGGGTGCCGATCCGCCTTCCCGACCTCTCGAAGCACCCCGACAGCTACGGCTTCCCTCCCAACCACCCTGCGATGAAGTCGTTCCTCGGCGTGCCCCTCCGGGTTCGCGACGATGTGTTCGGCAACCTCTACCTCACCGAGAAGCGCTCCGGTGGCCCCTTCACCGACCTCGACGAGTTGCTGGTGGTCGGGCTCGCGGTCGCCGCCGGGGTGGCCATCGAGAATGCGCGGCTGCACGCTCGCGTGCAAGAGGCCGCCCTCGCGGAAGACCGTGCCCGGATCGCCCGAGACCTTCACGACACCGTCATCCAGCGGCTCTTCGCCACGGGGCTGTCGCTCCAGGGGGCCGTGCGGCTGGCCGACCGGCCGGAGCTGGCGGAACGGATCGAGGCCGCGGTCGACGACCTCGACCTCACCGTCAAGCAGATCCGGTCGGCCATCTTCGGGCTCGAGTCGTCTCGGGGCCGGGCGGCGGGCGGCACACGCGCCGAGGTGATGGCGCTCTGCCGCGAGGCCGCCGGCCCCCTCGGCTTCGAGCCTCAGGTCGTCTTCGACGGGCCCGTCGACTCGGCAGTGGAGGCTCCGGTACTGGTCGACCTGTTGGCCTGCCTACGCGAATCGCTGAGCAACGTCGCTCGGCACGCGGATGCCTCCCGGGTGCAGGTGCAGGTGGGGGTGTCGGCGCGTGCGGTCACCCTGCGGGTGGTCGATGACGGGGTCGGTGTCCCTGTCCCGACACGCACGGGCGGTCACGGCTTGGCCAACATCACCGAGCGCGCCGCCCGGCACGGCGGGACCTGCCGGGTGGCGCCGGCTGCCCCGAAGGGCACGCTGCTCGAGTGGGCGGTGCCCCGGTCCTGACGGTCGGTCCGTTCCTCGCGTGCTCACCTGCGGCCTCCCTGCCGCAGAGGTGTCACTGTCAGGCGGGGCCGTCGCTCGCCGTGCCCGACTGCGAGGGCGAGGGCGAGGGCGAGTGGGATCGGGAGTGGAGCCGACGGCCGGCGACGATGTCGGTGGCGACGGCGATGAGGTGGTCCTTGCCGCCGGTGACCCACCACCCGGTGGGCGAGAACTCGATCTCGCTGGCTGCTGATGTCTCGCTGACGTCGGTGGCGAGGCCCGTGACCATCACGCTCCACCCCCAGGGGTGTGACGGGCCGAGGGCGTCGACCTCGAAGGCCACCACGGCATCCCGGGCGGCGGTGTCGAGCCTGCTGTCGGCCTCGGTCCGGAACACGATGTGCTCCTGCCACAGCCGGTAGTCGACCGGGACGACGACCGGCAGCGCACCCAACGTCAGGGCGACCCGGCCCACGGTGGCCGTGCCCAGGAGATCGAGGCAGTGCCGCCGGCTCAACGTCTCCCCGCCGCGCATGTCGAGGTCGATCAGCTGGACGTCGGTCGGACGGTCCCCGATCTCGTCCCGGTGGTCGTGTGAGGGATGCTGCACGGCGTCCTCGCACACCTCGACCACGTTCTCGCCGATGTCCACGTATCGGGTGGCCCACGCCGTGAAGGGGCTCGCGAACGGGGTGCCGGCCAGCACCAGCGGCACGCCCCGGCGCACCAGGTCCATCACGCTGTACTCGCACCAGGGGACGCCGGCCAGGGCGTGCCCGGGGATGGACAGCACCACGTCGATCTGGTCGGTGTCGACCGAGCGGTCCTCCGCGTCGGTCCAGGCGAAAGGCGTCTTGCTCTCGGGGGTCACGTGGCTGACGGTGTGGCCCGTGGAGGCGAGAGCCACCGTGGCGTCGCCGACCGCGGACGGGTCGGTGCCGACCACCAGCACGTGGATGGGTCGACGGGTCATGCGCCGGCGTCGGGCGGGAGCGGGATCACCGCCACGGGGCCACGAGCGTGCTTCGCGCAGTACGAGCTGACCGAGCCGAGCAGCAGGCCGGCGAAACCACCCCGACCCCTCGATCCGACGACGAGCAGGTCGGCATCCTCGGCCAGTTCGAGCAGCACGTGGCGCGGATGGCCGTGGACGGCCTCGCCGGTGATCTGCACCCCCAGCGCGGCGGCCTCGTCTCGTACGCCGGCGAGGATGTCGGTCAGCGTCTGGCCGGCGCCTTCGGCGAGCGCGGCCACGTCGACCGGGAGGGGATCGATGCCTATTCCCCCGGTGGTCGGCAGCTCCCAGGCCATCACGGCGGTGACCGCCCAATCGTGACAGGCGGCTTCCTGCACGGCCCACCGAAGCGCGTGCTTCGCCCCGGGCGAGGCATCGACGCCGATGACCAACCCGCTCATGTCGCCCGTCCCTGGATCACGCCCCGACGTTACGACCGCTCGATCGATCGGGTCAGGGGCGAAAGTCCCTTCTGGGCGGGCGTGGGCCCGCGCGGTACGGCGTGGGCGAGGCCCGACGCGGCGGTGAAGGCACTTCGGAGGGGGAACGAGGGCGATGAGAGACGCCCGGTGATATGAACCGTCACCCGGGCCGCCGGTACCCTTCGGGGAGTCCCATGGAGCCCGTCGTCCACCTCCGCGCCGCGGTCTCGCTGCTCGGTCGGTTTCCCGCCCTCGCGGGCGTCGACCTCGACGTCGGCCGTGGCGAGACGGTCGTCCTCCAGGGGCCCAACGGCGCCGGGAAGACCACCCTGTTGCGGGTCTGCGCCGGCCTGGCGCCGGTGAGCTCGGGCGAAGCTGTCGTGCTCGGCCACGACCTGCTCGTGGACCGACGGGCGGTCCGCCGCCACGTCGGCCTGCTCGGTCACGACACCCACCTCTACGACGAGCTCACGGTCGCCGACAACGTGACGTTCTGGGCTCGGGCGGCCCGGGCCGACCCGGGGCAGGCCGTGGCGGCGATGGCCCGGCTCGGCCTCGACGGGCGCCTGGCCCACGTGGCCGTCGGGCGGCTGTCGGCAGGTCAGCGTCGGCGCACGGCCGTGGCGGTCCTCGTCGCCCGTCGACCCGAGTTGTGGCTGCTGGACGAGCCCCATGCCGGTCTCGACCAGAACGGTCGCGATCTGCTCGACGGTCTGATCGGTGATGCCACCCGGGCCGGCGCCACCGTCCTGATGGCCTCGCACGAGCTCGACCGGGTGGCCGGGCTCGACCCGCGGATCGTGCACATCGCGGGCGGCGCAGCGGCGTCGGCCCCGACCAGGGGGCGGCGGTCGCGCCCTGGCGACCCGGAGGTGGCGCGTGTTCCGTGACGCGGCGCTCGTCGCGGGCAAGGACCTCCGCCTCGAGTGGCGATCCCGGGTGGCCACCAACCAGGTGGCGCCGTTCGGGATGCTGGTGCTGATCCTCTTCGCCTTCGCGCTCGACCCTGACCGCGGGATCCTCGAGCGGGCCACCGCCGGCCTCTACTGGGTCACCGTTCTCTTCGCGTCGCTGCTGGCGCTGGCGCGTGCGTTCACCATCGAGTCCGCCGACGGCAACCGTGACGCGCTGCGACTCTCGGGCCTCGATCCTGCCGGGATCTTCCTCGGCAAGGCGGCGGCGGTCGCCCTGGAGCTGTTGGCCCTCGAGGCGCTCCTCGGGGTGGGCGTGGTGGTGCTCTACAGCGCGGAGATCCACGGCATCGGGCTCCTGGTCGTCACCTGCCTGGCCGCGACTGCGGGCCTGGCGGCCAGCGGTAGCCTCTATGGCGTGCTCGCCGCCGGCCTGCGGGTGCGGGAGACCCTTCTCCCGCTCCTGCTCCTTCCGGTGGCGGCTCCCGTCCTCATCGGGGCGACCCGGGCGTTCGAGGCCGCGTTGTCCGGCACCACGGGCGATGGTTGGTCGTGGTGCGTCCTGCTCGCCGTCTTCGCCGTCATCTACACCGTGTTCGGGGTGCTCGCCTTCGGGCCCCTGCTGGAGGAGTCATGACCACAGATCCAGAGCCGGCGGCGCCGGTGGGCACGGGATCGCCTGGCACCCGTCTGCTCGGGGTGTCGTGCCTGGTGGGCATCGCCTCGTTGCTCGCCTTCGGCCTGGTGTGGAGCCCCCCGGACGTGGTGCAGGGCGACTCGGTGCGCATCATGTACGTCCACGTGCCGGTTTCGATCGTGGCCTTCCTCGCGTTCGCCGTCACGGCCTTCGGCAGTGCCATGTACCTCGGGAAGCGCTCGCAGTTCTGGGACCTCGTCGCGGGCGCGTCCGCCGAGATCGGGGTGGTGTTCACGTCGCTCACGCTCCTCACCGGCATGTTGTGGGGCCGCCCCACCTGGGGCGTGTATTGGGTCTGGGACGCCCGGCTCACCACCACCGCCCTGCTGCTGGTGCTGTTCCTCGGCTACCTCGCCGTCCGCCGCATCCCCTCCGAGCCCGAGGTGCGGGCCAAGCGGGCGGCCATCGCCGGACTGATCGCCTTCGTCGACGTGCCCATCGTCCACTACTCCACGGTGTGGTGGCGCACGCTGCACCAGGGGCCCACCATCACCCGACTCGATCCTCAGATCGACGGCCTGATGCTGTTCAGCCTCATGCTCGGCATGGTGGTCATGGTGTTGGTCTACCTCTGGCTTCTGGTGCATCGGTTCCGTCTCGCCTACCTCGTCGAGCAGATCGACGACCAGGGCCTCGAGGTCGCGCTCGCCGAGCGCCGGGCCGAGGGAGCGCCGGTCGCCACCGGGGCTCCGGCCACGGACTCGACGCTCGTGGCCACCGGGGAGGAGCGATGACCCACGCCGGCTACGTCGCGGCGGCATACCTCCTCGTGTTCGGGACGCTCGCGGCGTACACCGTCGCGGTCCTCGTCCGCGGGCGGCGAATGAGTCGTCAGGTCGCACCGGGAGACCGACGATGGCTGTGAACCGGACCGCCCCGTCGCTCCGCGAGGATCCCGACGAGGACCTCCCTCCGATCGACCTCACACCGCGGATCGCACGGCGGGGGAGCGGCCGCCGCACGATCGGTGTCGTGGTGGTGCTCCTCGTGTTGCTCGGTGCCCTGGTGTTCATCGCGGTGAAGAGCCTCGGCGACGCCTCGCTGTTCTTCTACAACGCCGACGAGGCGGTGGCCCAGCGCGACGATCTGGGCGACCGCCGCTTCCGCCTCCAGGGGACGGTGGAAGAGGGCTCGGTCCGCCAGACGGCCGACAGCGTCGAGTTCACGGTGTTCTTCGGCGGCGCCGAGGTCGCCGTCGTCCATCAGGGCGATCCGCCCGAGTTGTTCCAGCCGAACATCCCGGTGGTCCTCGAGGGGCGGTGGGACGGCGAGCACTTCGCCAGCGACCGCATCATGGTGAAGCACTCCTCCTCGTACGCGGAGGACAACCCCGATCGGCTCGAGCCGGTCGATGCGCCGGCCGCCGGCGGCTCTACCGACACCGGCCCGACCGACACGCCGTGACCCGACGATGAACGTCGCCCTCGGCTCGGCCGCGCTGCTGTTCGGCCTCGGCGCGTCGGTGCTCGGCGCCATCACGCTCGCCGTCGGCCTGGCCAAGCATCGACCCAAGCTCCTCGTGCTCGGCCGCAGCTACGCGCTGCTCGCCTTCGTCGGCGCGTTGTTGGCCTTCGCCGTCATGGAGCGGGCGCTCATCACCCGTGACTTCACCGTCGCCTATGTCGCGTCGAACGGCAGCAGCAAGACCGCCCCGTTGTTCAACGTCGCCACCCTGTGGTCGGCGCTCGAGGGTTCGATCCTGCTGTGGGCGCTCGTCCTCACCGGCTACCTGGTGGCGATGGTGCGGAAGTTCCGTGACCGCCTCACCGACCCGCTGGTGGGATGGGCGATCCTCACCATGTTGGTGATCTGCACCTTCTTCTTCGGGCTGATGGTGACCGTCGCCAAGCCGTTCGCCTTCTTCGACCCACCCGTCGGGTTCGACGGCCCCGGCCCCAACCCGCTGCTCCAGAACCACATCCTTATGGCCTTCCACCCGCCGATGCTGTACCTCGGCTACGTCGGCTTCAGTGTGCCCTTCGCCTTCGCCATCGCCGCGCTGGCCACGGGTCGCCTGGGCGAGGGCTGGCTCGTCGAGACCCGCCGCTGGACCCTCTTCGCCTGGGGGTTCCTCACGGTGGGCATCGTCCTGGGCTCCTGGTGGTCCTACGAGGTGCTGGGCTGGGGCGGCTACTGGGCCTGGGACCCGGTCGAGAACGCCTCGTTCCTGCCGTGGCTCACCGGCACGGCCTACCTGCACTCCGTGATGGTCCAGGAGCGGCGCGGCATGTTGCGGGTGTGGAACCTGTCGCTCCTGTGCGCCACGTTCTCGCTCACGATCCTCGGCACCTTCCTCACCCGTTCGGGCGTGCTCGACTCGGTGCACGCCTTCACCGAGTCGGGGATCGGCCCGGCCATCCTCGGGTTCTTCGCGCTCACCGTGGCCGTCACCATCGGGCTGATCGCCTGGCGTGGCGATCGCCTGCGGTCGCCGGGGCGGATCGACTCGCCGCTCTCGCGCGAGGGCGCGTTCATGGCCAACAACCTCCTGTTCGCGGCGTTCGCCTTCGTCGTGCTCCTGGGCACCGTCTTCCCACTCATCGTCGAGGCCGTCAACGGCGATCGCATCTCGGTGGGTGTGCCGTACTTCAACCGGATGACGATGCCCATCGGGATCTCGCTGCTCTTCCTCATGGCGGTGGCGCCGGTACTGCCGTGGCGAAAGGCCAGTGGCGAGTTGCTCCGTCACCGTCTGTACTGGCCCGCCTGGATCGGCACGGCGGCCGTGGTCGTTGCGGTGCTCGTCGGTGCCCGCGGCCTGGCGCCGCTGCTCGCCTTCGGCCTGGGTGGCTTCGCCGCCGGCTCCGCCCTGCGCCAGGTGGTGCTCGCCACCCGCCGTCAAGGATGGCGCGGCCTCGTGGGCCGGGCCAACGGGGGCATGATCGTGCACCTGGGCGTCGTGATCATCGCCGTCGCGTTCGCCGCGAGCCAGAGCTTCGCCCAGCAGGGCGAGTTCCGCCTCTCGCCCGGCGACACGGCGGCCGTTGCCGGCCATCAGGTCACCTACCTCGGCGTGCGGACGATCGAGCGTCCCGAGAAGGTCGTGGTCCAGGCGCGGGTGCGCGTCGACGGCGACCGGGTGTTCACGCCCGCGCTCAACCGCTTCCAGTTCGGGAGCCAGTCCATCGGCACGCCCTCGGTGCAGGTGGGCTTCACCGACGACGTCTACCTGGCGCTTCTCGCCCTGCCCGGCCAGGAAGGCGCGGTCGCGACGGTCGACCCGACGGTCAGCGACAATTCGCAGGACGCGATCCTCCTGCGCGTGATCGTGCAGCCCCTCATCGTCTGGTTGTGGATCGGCGGCGGCGTCATGGCCTTCGGGACGGTGCTGGCCGCGTGGCCCGGCCGCCGCCGCCGGCCCACCGACCCGGTGTCCGCGCCGGTGCGCACCACGGCGTCTGGTGGCGGCGCCGACGACGACACATCGTCGGCGGCGAGCGACGCCCCCCAGCCGGCGACCGTCGGCTCGTGACCGTCGGCGAGCTCGATGGTGCCGGGGTGGAGGGGCTCGACGGGCCGGGCGAGACCGACGAGCCACCGCGTCGCCGCGGCCCCATCTTCTTCGTGGCCATCGGCGTCGCGGTGGTGCTGGCGGTCTTCGTCGGCGTACTGGCCACCCGCGAGCCCAGCCAGGACCGCCGGACGCAGAGCCCGCTCATCGGCGAGGTGGCTCCGGCCATCATCGGCACGTCACTCACCACCGGCGAGGCCTTCGACCTCGACTCGCTCCGGGGAGAGTGGGTGGTGGTCAACTTCTTCGCCACCTGGTGCGTGCCGTGCCGGGTCGAGCATCCCGAGTTGCTCTCGTTCAGCCGCCGCCACGCCCAGGCCGGTGACGCCGCGGTGGTGAGTGTCGTGTTCGACGACGACCCGGAGGGCGTGAAGCGGTACTTCGAGGCCAACGACAGCACCTGGCCGGTGATCGACGGCTCGGGGACGGGCGTGATCCTCGACTACGCCGTGGCCCAGGTGCCCGAATCGTTCATCGTGTCGCCGACCGGCTTCGTCGTGGCCAAGGTGACCGGCGGGGTGACCAGCGCGGGCCTCGACCAGCTGCTCGACCAGCTCTCGGGCGGCGCGGCGCCGTGACCGGGTCGAGTGCGCCGGTCGCCGCGGCCGGGTCGACCCGTGCGGGGTCGCCCTGGATGTGGGCGCTGATGGGCCTTGTGCTCCTGGGCGCGCTGGCGGTGGGCATGCGTCCCGACAACACGCCGAGCACCAACGACGAGCGCGCCCACGCGCTCGCCGACAGCCTCAAGTGCCCGACGTGTCGGAGCCAGTCCGTCGCCGATTCGGATGCGCCGGTCTCGAAGGAGATCCGGTCGGCCATCAACCGGCGGATCGAGGCCGGTCAGTCCGACGCCCAGATCCGGGCCTTCCTGGTGGGGCAGTTCGGCGAGGATGTGCTGCTCACCCCGGCCGCGGGCGGCGTGACCGGCCTGGTCTGGGTGATCCCGGTGGTGTTGCTGATCGTGGCCGGCGTCGCCTTGGGGTTCGCCTTCCGACGCTGGCGTGAGGCGTCGCCGGTCTCGGTCACCGAGGACGACCGGGAGTTGATCGAGCGCATCCGCCATGACCTGGGGCCCGAGCGGTGAACGACGGCGGCGAGCGGGCCGCCCTCGTCGAGCAACGCGACTTCCTGCTGGCGTCGCTCGACGACCTCGACCGGGAGCGCGCCGCGGGCGACATCGACGAGGTCGACTACCAGGCACTCCGTGACGACTACACGGCTCGGGCCGCGGCTGTCGTGCGTTCGCTCGAGGCCGAGGAGGGTCGGGGCAGGCCCACGGGTCGATCGCCGATCAGGGCCCGGCCGGCGGTGATCGCCGCCGCCGTCGTGCTGTTCGCCCTGCTGGCCGGGCTGGCCATCGCTCGCAACTTCGGTGAGCGCGCTCCCGGTGAGACGACGACGGCCACCGAGACGAACACCAACCGAGAGAAGGTCTCGCGGGCGCAGCAGCTCGAGGCGCAGGGCGACCCGGCCGCGGCGGCCCGCCTCTACGACGAGGTGCTCGACCGCGACCCGCAGAACGTCGATGCCCTCACCTACAAGGGCTGGCTGCTGGTGCGGGCCGATCTCGACGGTGGCACCGAACTGCTCGACCAGGCCATCGCCCTGCGCCCCGGCTTCGCCCCCCCACACGTCTTCAAGGCCGTGGGGCTGCGGAACCAGGGCGAGTTCGAAGCGGCGTTGGCCGAGCTGGACGAGGTCGACCCGACGCAGCTGTCGGCCTTCGCCGGCCTCGTGACGAACCTGCGCCAGGAGCTCGAGGCGCAGTTGGCGGGGGGTGGCGCCGGCGCGTCACCGACGACTGCGCCAGGATGACCCCATGACCATCCGGATCGGTGGGGGGCAGGGCTTCTACGGCGACGGCCGTGCGCCTGTACACGACCTGCTCGACGCGGGCGTCGACTACCTGGTGTGTGAGGCCCTTGCCGAGCTGACCCTGGCGATCCTCGCCAAGGACCGGTTGCGCGACGAGGCACTCGGCTACACCCGTGACCTGCCGCAGTACATCGCGGCGGCGATGCCCTGGATCCTGGACGGACGCACCCGGTTCATCACCAACGCCGGTGGGATCAACCCCGTGGCCGCGGGGCGTGCGGTTGCCGGCTTCGCCAAGGAGGCGGGGGTCGCCGGCCTCCACATCGCCACGGTGGTGGGCGATGACGTGCGTGGTAGGGCGGATCAACTCGACCTTCCCGGCGACGCCCTGTTCGCCAACGCGTACCTCGGCGCCCGTCCCATCGTCGAGGCGCTCGACGCCGGCGCCGACATCGTCATCACCGGGCGGGTCGCCGACGCGTCGTTGTTCCTGGCGCCGCTCGTGCACGAGTACGGCTGGTCATGGGACGACTGGGACCGCCTGGCCGCAGGGGTCACGGTCGGCCACCTGCTGGAGTGCAGCGGCCAGGTCACCGGCGGCAACTACTCGGGGGCCTGGTGGGAGAACCCCGACCCGATGCGCGTCGGGTTCCCGATCGGCGAGGTCGAGGCCGGCGGCTCGATGGTCCTCACCAAGCCGCCGGGCACGGGGGGCATGGTCACCTTCGACACCGTGCGCGAGCAGCTGCTCTACGAGGTGCACGACCCGTCCCGCTACCTGAACCCCGATGTCACCGCCGACTTCACCGCGGTCGCCGTGGACGACCTGGGCGACGACCGGGTCCGGGTGTCGGGCGCGAGGGGTGCACCGGCCCCCGAGACCTACAAGGGCCTCGTGTGCACACCGGCCGGCTGGTCGGGCGAGGCACGCCTGGGCTACTCGTGGCCCGACGCCGAGGCCAAGGCCCGCGCCGCGCTTTCGTTCCTCCGTCGGCGGGCCGAAGACGCGGGGTTGCCCATCGACGAGTGGCACGAGGAGTACTTCGGGGTCAACGCCTTCGGGGGCGACACCGTCGACCTCGCCGCCGCCGAGGCGAGCGGGTGGGAACCGCCGGAGGTGATCGGCCGCCTGGCATGGCGGGCGGCCGACCGTGCCACCGTCGCCGCCGTGGGTGGCGAGGCCGGGGTGCTCGGCCTGTCGGGACCGCCCACGATCGCCGGGGTCGGTCGGGCCCGTGACGGCCGTCCGTCCCAGCTGCTGTCGGTGACGTCGTTCGCGGTGCCCCGTGCCATGGTCGACGACGGCGTGCGCGTGGAGATCGAGGCGACCTGAGGCGCT
>JAYRVH010000082.1:0-3335 GCA_041918615.1 Acidimicrobiales bacterium | reverse complement strand
TCGTCGTCGTCCACGCCCTCAGTGTGGGCTCGGCCGTTCAACGATGCAGTCGTCATGGTCATAGTTCTCACAACCTGTCTCGCCCCGTCGGGTCAGATGATCGGGTACCGCAGGTGTCTCACCTCACCCTGACAGACAGGGCGGCGCTGTAAGGGCGATTTCGACACCTGTGTCGGCTGCAGCAGCCTCGTCGCCCTCGGAAACCGCTGCGGACCCTCTCGCCCCGTTGGAGCCGCACGCCGCGATCAGCGCCAGGAGAACGACAACGCCCAGCTGCGATCGAAGCCGAGCGCCGATCGACCTTCGCGCAGTGGATTCCGGGAGTCCCGCCGCACTCGCGCGAGTCGCTCGGTGGCTATGGCGCAATGAGGTGATCGCCCACTGACGAGTCCGGATTCGCCTCACATCCGCTGGCCACAGCACGATTCTGCTCGGCGAGGAAGTCGACGCTGATCCGGTCCTGGTCGAACTTCTCAAAGTATGCCTGATCAACGACGCCGGTTTCATCGATGCCAAGACTGTTACCTCCGTCATTGATCCAGTCCTCGCAGGAGGTCTCAGCAGCGGACGACGAAGACCCGCACCCCGCCAGCATGAGAGCGCCCACAAGCGCGAGAAGTAAGATGAAGGGCGGGAACCTGCACTGAGATTTCCCGAGTGGATGACCGAGGCAATGGCGGTTGTCGAAGCGAGGCCACAGGTGCATTTCGATTCACCTCAAGTCAATCGGCATGGCGCGCAAGGAGCACCTTGTTTGACCCGAACCTTAGCGCAGACTCCGGGCGTTCGACCAGCCTCGACACCACGGTCGATGCGGTCCTGGCGACGCCAGTTGTAGATCGTCTGGTCGCTCATCCCGAGATCAGCGGCCACCTCAGCGACCCTGCGGCCCGCTTTGCCATGGGTAGGACCGTGTCTGCTGGTAGGTTTCGGGGGGTCGGGAGGTGCGCTATGGGCATTGACGAGAGGCTGGACGTGGTGATCGATGCCGATCCTCGTGCCGATGCGGTGGTGGTGGCGTCGAGGCTCCTCGACACCGCCCAGAGCCTCGACGAGCTCCGGGCGCTGGTCTTCCCCCAGGTACGAGACGCCGCCGAGCGAGAGCGGCGGCGCCGAACCAAGCACAAGGCCCAGCTGAGGGCAGAGGAGAAAGCCCGGGCCAACGTGAAGCCGTGCCTCTGGTACCGCGACCCGAACAACCCGGCGGTGCTGATCGTGGTGCCCGAGGACCGGGCCACCCATGATGAGCGCCTCGCCGCCGCTGAACTCGACCGCTGGCTGGCCATCCCGGGAAACGAGTTCTCCAAGATCCGGCGAGGCGCAACCTGAGACCTGATCACCCAGAAGGCTCGGATTAGGTGGCTCGACGTGACGCTGCTGTCTCCGAGGCATCCGGGCTCAGGGACCTCGAGGGGCCGGAGGGCATGGCTTGACGAGTGAGGGACTGGCCGTGGGCCGTTTCCGCAAACCAGCGTCCTGGGCCGGCACCGTCAAGTCGACGTCGCTTGAGGTGGGCCTGGGCGACCCGTGTGTGGAGTGCCTGGGTGGCTCGGGCGTCGTCCTAGAACGGGGCGTAGTGAGTGGGTTGACCACGGCATCGCCGGGTCGGGGGCAGCGGCACGGGTCACATCATGTGGGCCAACTAGGAAGGTAACGCCCAGCGCCCATGACGAGCGGCAGCTCGTCACAGATCGTTGAGGTGGTGCTCTGCGTACGCACGGCCGAACCAGGTATCGAAGCCATGGATGACAGACACGTACTCCGTGACGGCTTCGAGCAGGTCGATCTCCTCGACCTGGTTCATCCATTCACGGGCAGCAGGTGTGAACCGTTTGCTTCCGACCAGTTCCTCCACTGGGATCACGACGTGCGCAGTCGGTTGTTCTCCACCTGCCGCATCGAACTTGAACTGACCCAAGGTCGCTGGAATCCGGTGATGGAGCATGAAGTTCCGCATGCCGATCATCCACTGATGCAGGCGACTGTCCACGTCCTGCCGTCGGCGCTCGTACTCGACCGCAAGCTCCCCGCAGAGGTGCCCACGTCGCTTCACGACCCGGTAGCAGTCGACCCGGGAGTGTACAGATGCGAGGAAGTTGAAGAAGCGACGCTCGGTCTCGTCGAGGTGCCGGTCGAGGGCTCTGCGGTCGTCGGCGTTCCACACGGCGAGCAGGAGCGCCGGGTCCTCCGTGCGACGGAGCCACGCTGCCAGCTCCTCAGCGTTACCTCCGAACACTCGGAGGATCCGAGCCAGTAACTGCAGTGAGTCCAGAATCTCGGACCTAGGAATCGCCGGCGGCTCCGCAGGGTGCGCCGGCTTGTCTGCGCCCATCGCATGACCGTACGGGTGATCACGCCCGCAGCCGTGCCTGTGCGGCGTATATCGGGCGACCCTTGGTGTGACGTGGTGGCCGGGCGGGCGGGTTAGGTGGCCTACCAAAACCCGGGGCAGTTCACCACCAGGGATAGGGTGCGCTGTGCGATTTCTCCGGGTTTCTGTGGCTCTTGCGGCGCTGGTGGCCTTGATGACGCTTGCTCCCTCGGCTCGGCTGGCTTCTGCGGCCGGGGCGCGGCCCGACTTTCAGCTGCCCTTCGCCTGTGGGACGAGTTGGCAACCAACGACGTATTCCACGGGGACGGACCTCCGTTCGGGCCGCACCTGGTCACACGAAAACCTCTTGGACTTCCCAGGAGGGGCCGGCGGTCAGAGCGTCTACGCCTCAGCCGGTGGATTCGCGAGGCTGGTGAACACCAGCGAAGGAAAGGTCCAGGTCGACCATGGCGCTGGCTGGTCGACCATCTATCAGCACATGACCGGCATCACCGTGTCCACCAACGGTCGAAACGTTCAAGCCGGTGAGCGTCTCGGTGTGATCGGTGCTGGCCAGGTCGGTACGAGCAACGGACCTCACCTCCACTACGGTCAGTTGGCGGACGGCGTGCCGACGCCTCCACTATTCAACGGTGCGTCCTTTGTCTGGGGTCCAGGGCGAACCTATACCTCCGGAAACTACCGTTTCGTCAACGATCGGACAGCTACTGGGTCGATCGTCAGCCGAAACGCGTGCACGGGAGGTCCCCAGCCCGTAGCCGACCTGATGTTCATCAAGACGAACAACGTCGGGTCAGGCAGGGTCGAGGTCCATAGAGTGACTGCGGCAAGCGGCTACCGCACGGGATCGTCGGATGTGAGTCGGTTCTCGCCGGGGGACCGTTCCAACGGCTGGTTCCAGATGTCGAACATGGATGGTGATGGGCGTCCGGACTTGGTGTTCATCAAGACGAACAACGTGGGGTCGGGCAAGGTCGAGGTGCACTGGTTGAGCGCGGCGAGC
>JAYRVH010000081.1:0-211034 GCA_041918615.1 Acidimicrobiales bacterium | reverse complement strand
GTTACGGGCCGCGGACTACCAGATCGTGCGGGCCGCGGCCACCAACGCGTCGGGCCAATACACCCTGGACCTGGCCGCGGGTGACTACAAACTGGCGTTCCTCGACGCCACCGGCGGCCACGACATGGAATGGTTCGACAACCTCCCCTCGACCGGCCTGGGCTCCGCGGTGTCGGTCACCGCCCCCGGGACCGCCAACGCCGCGTTGAACCCCAACACCGGCACCATGGCCGGCACCATCGGCGACGAGCCCGCCGCCACCCCCCTCGCCGGCGCGTGGGCCATCGCCATCGGGCCCACCGGCATCGCCGGCGGCGCCGTCACCGCCGCCAACGGCACCTACACCCTCCCCGGACTGGCCACCGGCACCTACCGGGCCACCTTCGTCGACCCCAACGGCGGCCGCACCCAGGAATACTGGGACAACAGCCCCGACTACGCCGGCGCCGCCACCTTCAACATCACCGCCGCCAACACCACCACCATCAACGCCGCCCTCCACCACCCGTAGTCGCCCGCGTCCGGGCGCAATGGGGTGCGGCTCCCTTGGAAAGACGGTTGGCCAGTTGGGGCGGCCCGGGATCAGGGCGACGTTCGTCGGCGTCGTAGCTGGGCGGTGACCCACTCTTTCCAGAGGTTGTGGCCAGTACATCGAGGCCGGCCGTTGACGGCGTCGGTGAGGCCGCCGTCGATCCAGGCGAGCAGGTGGTCGATCTGGCAGTGGAGGGATCGGATGTCGCAGCCGGGCTGGTCGCAACGGGGGAAGGCGATCATGAGCGCGTCGCGTTGGCGGCCCTGGAAGAACCGCCGGCGGTCGCTGTAGTTGAGGGGGACGCCGTCTTCGTCGAGGGCGAGCACGTCGAACCACCCGGCGATCGAAGCCCACACGGCCTGTTCGGGGGTGGCGGGGTCACCGTTGGCCCACTCGCAGCGCCGGGCCAGCGGGTAGCGGAACGAGTCGGGGTCGTCGCCGCGGACCTTGGCCAGGATGCGGGCCAGTGCGGTGAGGTAGGTGTCGTGGTCGCACACGATGGTGGTGCCGAGATCGGGCCCGGGGCCGATCCCTGCGTGGGCCTTCGACGCCCTGGCCATCTCGATGAGGGCGTCGTGGCGGCGCTGCGCCGGGGTGCGTCGGAGGTCGAGCGCGGTGGCGGCGTCGCCCAACCGCTCCCGGGCTTCGGCCCAATCCTGCTCCAGGAGCCGTTGGGTGTGGCGGTCGAGCTCGGTGTGGACCTCGTGGTAGCCCGCCTGGGACAGCCAGGCGTCGAGCTTGCCCTGGCCTTCGAAGGTCTCGGAGAGGTGCAGCGACCGTTCGTCGTCCTGGCGGGCGGCGCGTTCCTCGGCGTCCTCGGGCATCACGATGGCGGTCCACGCCTTCACCTCGGCGTTGAACCCGTCGAACGTGCGGGTGAGCGCGTAGCCGACCAGGAGTTCCTCGTCGCGGGCGAACAGGTCGGCCAGCTTCGGCCGGTTCGCGTTGATGAGCACGTCGACGTGGTCCAAGGTGATCTGACCCGCGGCGAACGCCTCGGCGGTGTGGGCCATGTCGCGCAGCTTGCGGGCGGCCCGCTGCAGGCGGGTCATCGTCTCGTGGCGGGCGCGACACCGCCGGCCCAGATAATGGGCGGCCGAGAAGTCACCGGTGGCCTTGTGTTCCTTCGAGGCATCCAACGCGCCGACCGCTTCGACGGTGACCGCATCGAGCACCGACCCGGCCTCCACCAGCGCGACCGCAACATCACCCAACGTCGACGGCGGCTCGTTGGCCCACCCGACCGTACGGAGCTTCTCGAGAGCCTCGATGACGTTCAACAGTTCAGGGGACACGACACACCACTCCCAACGACACCGTCAACAACAGGGGAAGTGGCAGTCGACCTGCTGGGCGCCCTTCCGAACCCGGCGGACCGGGACCGGTGCACTCCTTCAGGACTGCGAACTGATGTTCGATACCCTACCCGCAGCGCCCGGCCGCCGCAAGCACCAAACCCGAGAATTCCTCCCGGGTGCCGCCCGTTCGGGACCCCGCCCGACAACCGCTCCGACAGAACCCAGGGCCAGGCCGGGGCCGGCGGCCTCGCCGCGCAGATGGAGACCACGAACACGAACGTAGGAAGCACGACCCGGTCGTTGCGCGCCAGGCAGCCCTCGAGCACCTCGCTCGACGCGGCGTGGTGTGGGATCGATCCGCACGACGACGCCGACGGGCGGGCCGGCGGGCACACTGTCTGGTGTGACCACCCTCGACATCAGCCCCGCCGCGGTTCCCGACGAGGGGGTGAGCGCTCGATGAGAGTCATGTTGCTGCTCGCCGACTTCGCCCAGGTCGCAGAGAACAAGCTCTACGTGATGGGCGGCGGCTGGTCGGTGGCCGGGCCAGGGCCCACCACCATGGCTGTGGCCGTCAAGATCGACGTGCCCTGGGACCAGACGAACCTCACCCACCGCTGGCGGCTGGAACTGGTGGACGCCGACGGCCAGCCGGTGCCGCGGCCCACACCCGAGGGCGACCAGCCCATCATGGTGAGCGGCGAGTTCGAGGTGGGCCGTCCCTCGGGCCTCCCCGAGGGCACGCCGATCGACCTACCCATGGCCGTGAACCTGGTGGGCGTTCCCCTTCCTGCCCACCAACGCCTCGTCTGGAAGATGTGGATCGACGACGAGACCCGCGAGGACTGGGAACTGCGCTTCACCACCCGCCCCGCCGCCCCGCAACCCGCAGGCTGAGGGCCGAGCGGGAAGGTCGCTACCGGTCGGGCAGGCTGTCGAGGGCGTCGTCAGGGGTCTCGGCGGGCGGCCCGGCCAACTCCCAGCGCCCCCGCTGCTTCGAGAACGGCCACCAGCGCCCGTCGTGGGCGACCCGCAATTGCACCCCGGCCGCGGCTGCGGTGACCCGGTTCGTCCGTGCGGTGACGTCGGCCGCAGGGAGGCCCGCCTCGATCATGGCCCGGCGCCCGCCGGACACCACGAGCGGATCGGCGGGCCACGGCCCCTCGTCGAGCACGGCCACACCGTCGGGCCCGGCCGCGCGCCAGGCCAGGGCCCGGCTCACCAGCTGACGCGCTGGCACACCCGCCCGGGCCACCAGGGCCATCCAGGCATCGGTTCCCAGTGCGACCGCCGCCCGGCGGCTGAGGTCGTCGTCGGCATCGAGGCCGAGGCCCGACGACGCCCCGTCGCGCAGCATCGCATGGGCTCGCGCCGCCGCGTCGGCCGCCAGCACCCGGAGCCCGTCGGCCGAGAACGGTGCGTCGGCCGGCGGGTCGACCGGCCACGGTGCCGGCGCGCCCGGCTCCGCTCGGGCCGCCGGGGTCTCCGGCAACGAAACGGCCTCCCCGCTCGAAGGGGCCGCTCGGGCCCCTGACTCCCCGCTCGAAGGGGCCGCTCGGGCCCAGGCCTCCCGCGCAGGGATCCCGGGGTCGGGGTCGTCCGAGCGGGCGTCGGCCAAAATGGCGGCGAGGTGGCCACCGTCGTCAGGTGCGCGCTGGGCCCGCTGACGACGCACGGCGGCCAGCAGGTCGTCTCGGCCCCTGCCGCGGACGGCGAAGAGCGAGAACGGGTCGGCGTCCAACTCGTCGGCGACCAGGTAGCAGACCGCCGCGGCGTGCTTGCACGGATCGGCCCAGTCCGGGCACGAGCACCGAGGCTGTAGGTCGCCCGGCCCGGGCAGGACCTCGACCCCCGCCGACCGGGCGTCCTCCACCACCCCCGGGTCCAGCTCGCCGTCGAGCAGCGCGGCAGCGTGGGCTGCTCGGGCGCAGATGGCCTCGACCACCCGGTCCCACTCCTGGTCGGTGAACGTGCGGACCCGGATCCGCACCGCGTAGGGCGCCGGCCGGCTACCAAGCACGGCGGCCCTGATCTCGCCGGGGCCCAGCTCGATGCCGGTGGCCCGGCCTTTCCGGGCGTAGGTCCGGCCACGCGGCAACCGGTTGGGGTCGAGCCGCGCCCGGTGCTCCAGCGCCTCGATCCATGCCTTCCCCCACCAGGTGGCCCCGAACGTGCGCCGACCGGTCGAGGGTGGCCGCCTGGGGAAACTCATGTCGGGTCCTCCGAGCCGAGGCCCGCACCCTGGCCGGCCAGGGCCACCAGCTCGGCGAGGTCCTCGTCGGACAGCTCGGACACCCACCCTTCGCCGCCGCCCACGACCGCGTCGGCGAGCGCGCGCTTCGATGACAGCAGGGCGGCCACCTTGTCCTCCACCGTCCCCTCGCAGAGGAGGCGGTGGATCTGCACGGGACGGTCCTGCCCGATGCGCCAGGCCCGATCGCTGGCCTGGTCCTCGACCGCCGGGTTCCACCAGCGGTCGTAGTGCACCACGTGGGTGGCGCGGGTGAGGTTGAGCCCCGTGCCCCCTGCCTTGAGCGAGAGGATGAACGCGTCGGCCTCGCCGGCCTGGAAGCGGTCGACGATCTCCTGGCGCCGGGGCACCCGCAGGGAGCCGTGCAGGAAGAGGGTGCGCAGGCCCCGGTGCTCGAGGTGCTGCTGGAGGAGGTGCCCCATCGCCACGTACTGGGTGAACACCAGGGCGTGGTCGCCCTCGTCACGTACGAGCGTGAGCAGGTCGGTCGCGGCGTCCAGCTTGCCGGACCGGCCCGAGAGCGGCCCCGGCTGGCCCAGGTAGTGGGCCGGGTGGTTGCAGATCTGCTTGAGCGCGGTCAGGAGCTTCAGGACCAGCCCCCGACGGGTCATCCCCTCGGCCTCGGCGATGGCGGCCATGGTCTCGGCCACCACCGCTCGGTACAGCGTGACCTGCTCGGTGGTGAGCGGGACGAACCGGTCGGTCTCGGTCTTGGGCGGCAGGTCGGGGACGATGTCGGGGTCGGACTTGCGCCGGCGCAAGAGGAACGGCCGCACCAGGCGGGCGAAGTCCTCGGTGGCGTCGGGGTCGCGGTCGCGTTCCACCCGCACCGCCACCTCACGCCGGAAGCGGTCGAGCGGGCCGAGCAGGCCGGGGGTGGTCCAGTCGAGGAGCGACCAGAGGTCGACGAGGCGGTTCTCGACCGGGGTGCCGGTGAGTGCGAAGCGGGCCCGGGCCGGCACCGACCGCAGGGCCCTCGCCGACCGCGAGAGCGGGTTCTTCACCGCCTGCGCCTCGTCGGCCGCCACGAGCCCCCACCCGACCGCGGCCAGCGCCTCGTGGTCGCGGCGCAACACGCCGTAGGTGACGAGGACCAGGGCGTCGGGCCCGAGGTCGTCGAGGGAGCGGTCGCGTCCGTGGTATCGGCGCACGACGACCGAGGGCGCGAAGCGGGCCGCCTCCCGTTCCCAGTTGGCGATGAGGGTCACCGGGCAGACCACGAGGGTCGGCCCCCAGCCGTCCTCGGTGGGCTCCCGGCTGTCCTCGTGGCCCGGCTCGTGGCCCGATTCCTGGAGGCGGAGGTGCAGGGCGAGCAGCTGCACGGTCTTGCCGAGGCCCATGTCGTCCGCCAGCACCCCGCCCAGGCCCAGCCCGGCCATCTCGGCCAGCCACGCCAGCCCCCGCTCCTGGTAGGGCCGCAGGGTGGCGTCGAGGCTCGCGGGGGGTGCCTCGACCCGCTCGAGGCCTGCGGTCACCAGGCGGTCGGCGAGACCGGCGAGCGGGCCCTCGACCTCGACCGCCACCGGTTCGCCGCCGACGTCGATCGTGCCGCCCAGAGCGAGGTTGAGCGCGGCCCCGCCGCTGAGCGACTGCCGGCGCCGGAGGCGCTCGAGCAACGCCGGGTCGGCCCGCAGCCACTGGCCCCGCAGGCGGACCACCGGCCGCTTCGACTCGGCCAGCAGCGCCAGCTCGGCCTCGGTGAGCCGCTCGCCGTCGACCGCCGCCTCGAACCGCAGCTCGAGCAGCGAGTCCAGTGAGAGCGCCGCCTCCGAGTCGGCCCCCGGCACGGGGCTGGCCACGGCGCGCAGCCCCACCGTGCGGAAGAGGTCCGCCGGCCAGAGCACCACGATCCCCGCCCCCGCGAGCGCCTCCGCGGTCTCGCCGAACAGCTCGTCGGCCTCGCCGTCGTCGAGGGTCAGGCTCACCGGGTGGGCGTCGTCGAGGAGCCGCTTGATCGGCGGCCACACCCGGCTCCCCCGGCGCAGGGTGAGCAGCAACGTGGTGTCGACGTCGTCGCCGAAGCGCGAGAAGACGGTCTCGGGTGCGGTCCACAGGTCCGCTGCGTCAACCACGAGGCTCGGGTCGCGGGCGCTCTGGATCTGGAGCACTGCGGTGAACGGGGCGTCCGGCGCCTCGGGCGGCTCGAGGCGCAGCGCCACTGTCGAGTCCTCGGTCGCCCCCGCCGCCGCGGACGACAGCCAGGCCGCGGCGGGCGCGTCCATCGGCTGCGCCTCGGCGGTGGCGAAGGGCGCGTGGCCGGCGACGTCGACCGCGGCGGCGGTGCGGGGCAGGGTGTCGGCGACGGCGTCGCCGAACGCGGCGACCAGGCGGTCGGGGGTGTGGACCCGGACCGGCGGCTTCGGCGTCGGGATCACCGCGGCGTGCGCCGCCGGCGGCAGCGCGGCGGCGAGCTGGCCCCGGCGCGCCAGGTCGGCCGGGTCGAGCGGCCCGAGCCGCCACGCATCCACGCCACCGACACCACCGACACCACCGACACCCCGCCCCGCACCGCCGCTCACGCCGGGCAGGAGCCGACCGCGGGCGACGAGGTCGACCGCCAGGCGGGCGGCGACCGCCCAGGCCCGCAGCGAGTCGCTGACGTCCGCGTTCGCCGGCAGCCCGACCAGCTCGTCGAGCACGTCGGCCACCGGCACCAGGTGGGCGGCCACGACCCGGCGGCGCACCTGTCGCCCCGCGGGCAGCGCCAGCTCGACGGAGGCGTCGGCACCCTCGACCTCGACCTCGCCGTCGGCCCGCCAGAACGCGAGCCGCCCGTCCCGGGGCGGGCCGCCGACCGCCGGCACGAACGTGGCCTCGACGGCCCTCGATGACCCGTCCGTCAGACGGAGGCCGGTGGGGAGCGCCACGCCGTCCGACGCTACCCGACGACCGCCCAGCCCCGATCCCCGCCGGCTGCGGGCGTCGGCCGGCGGTTCTGACTGCCGCGATCGGTGACTTTCGGCCCTGCCCGTCGGCTGCGGCGGGGTCCATCCTGGGAGTTGCAGCATGAGCAGGACGGAGGTGTCCATCATGCGCAGAATCGGTTTGTCGGTAGTGCTTTCCCTGTTGGTCGCGGTGATCACGGTGATCGGCCCGGCCCCGATCCGCCCGGCAGCCGCCGCCGAGCTACCACCCGTCTTCTCCCTCAAGTGGGGTACCAGCGGCTCTGGCAACGGCCAATTCAGCAGCCCGCGGGGGGTGGCAGTCGACTCGTCCGGCAACGTCTACGTCGCCGACACCGGCAACCACCGCGTCCAGAAATTCACCTCCACCGGTACCTACCTCACCCAATGGGGCTCCCTCGGCATCGGCAACAGCCAATTCAACTACCCGTCCGGGGTGGCCCTCGACACCGCCGGCAACGTCTACGTCGCCGACACCGGCAACCACCGCGACCAGAAATTCACCTCCACCGGTACCTACCTCACCCAATGGGGCTCCCTCGGCGCCGGGAACAGCCAGTTCAGCAGCCCTTACGGGGTGGCCGTCGACGGCTCCGGCAACGTCTACGTCGCCGACACCGGCAACCGCCGCGTCCAAAAGTTCACCTCCACCGGTACCTACCTCACCCAATGGGGCTCCCTCGGGAGCGGCAACAGCCAGTTCAACAGCCCGACCGGGGTGGCCGTCGACGCCACCGGCAACGTCTACGTCGCCGACTTCGGCAACAACCGCGTCCAAAAGTTCACCTCCACCGGTACCTACCTCACCCAATGGGGAACCACCGGCGCCGGCAACGGCCAGTTCAGCCAGCCGTCCGGGGTCGCGGTCGACGCGACCGGCAACGTGCATGTCACGGACTACTACAACCGCGTCCAGAAGTTCACCTCCACCGGCACCTACCTCACCCAATGGGGAACCAACGGCACCGGGAACGGCCAATTCAAGCAGCCGTTCGGGGTGGCGGTCGACACCGCCGGCAACGTCTACGTCGCCGACTTCAACAACCACCGCATCCAGAAGTTCGTTCCGGCGGCGCCGGCGGTGACGATCGCGAAGTCTGCGGATGAGACGGCGGTGACGGCGGGCGCTGTCGTCCACTACCACGTGACGGTCACGAACACCGGCAACACGCCGTTGACCGGGGTGACGGTAACCGACACGAGGGCGCCGGCGTGCGCCGGGAGCCTGGCGGACATCGCGGTGGGCGCGAACCGGGTGGTGGACTGCAACTACACGACGACGTTGTCCGACATCGGGACGTACGCGAACACGGCGACGGTCGACACGGTCGAGACCGACCCGCCGGTCACGTCGAACACGGTGAACGTGACGGTGAACGCGGCGGCGCAGTCCGAGCCGCCGCCGGTGTTCATCCGCACCTGGGGCACCGCGGGGTCGGGCAACGGCCAGTTCAGCGCCCCGGTCGGGGTGGCCGTCGACGCCACCGGCAACGTGTATGTCGCCGACTACTACCTCAACCGGGTCCAGAAGTTCAGCGCCACCGGCGCCTACGTCGGCCAGTGGGGGTCGTTCGGCGCCGGCAATGGCCAGTTCAACGTCCCGCAAGGGGTCGCGGTCGACGCCGCCGGCAACGTCTATGTCGCCGACCAATTCAACAACCGGATCCAGAAATTCACGTCGAGCGGCGCCTACCTCACCCAATGGGGCACCGCCGGCACCGGCAACGGCCAGTTCACCAACCCGGTCGGGGTAGCCGTCGACACCACCGGCAACGTCTACGTCGCCGACTACAACAACCACCGCATCCAGAAATTCACCTCCACCGGCACCTACGTCACCAAATGGGGCACCAACGGCACCGGCAACGGCCAATTCCAGAACCCGCTCAGCCTGGCGGTCGACTCCTCCGGCAACGTCTACGTCGCCGACTTCTACAACGACCGCATCCAGAAATTCACCTCGACGGGCACCTACCTCGGCAAGTGGGGCAGCCTCGGCACCGCCAACGGCCAATTCAGCCACCCGGCGGGGGTCGCGGTCGACGCCACCGGCAACGTCTACGTCACCGACTACTACAACCACCGGATCCAGAAGTTCACCGCCACCGGCACGTTCCTCACCAAATGGGGCACCAGCGGCACCGGCGACGGCCAGTTCAACCAGCCGGCTGCGGTCGCGGTCGGCTCGTCGGGCAACGTGTACGTCGCCGACACCAACAACCACCGGATCCAGCAGTTCGCGCCGTCGGCGATCCGGGGCACCGTCACCGAGTCGGGGACCGCGGCGGTGTTGGCGGGGACGTGGGTGGTCGCGTTGCGCGCCGCGGACTACCAGCTCGTCGAGGGCGCCGTTGCTGACAGCGCCGGCCGCTACGTGCTGCCCGTCGCGCCGGGCGGCTACCGCGTCGAGTTCATCGACCCCGCGTTCTCCCACCTCATCGAATGGTGGGACAACCACCCCTACGACCAACTCGCCACCTCCGACACGATCACCACCACCGCCGGGACCGCCACCACCGCGGATGCCGCGCTCACCAACCCCACCGGCGCCGTCACGGGCACCATCACCGAAACCGGCACCGGGACCCCCGTCGCCGGCGCCGTCGTCGCCGTCATGCGCTACGACGACGGCCACCCGTACGCCGGGACCACCACCGACACCGCCGGCCACTACCGCATCACCGGCCTCGAGCCCGACAACTACTTCATCGTGTCCGCCATGCCCGCCGGCACCCACGCCCCCGGCTTCTACGACGCCGCCACCACCATCGATGACGCCGACACCGTCACCGTCACCGCCGGCGCCACCACCACCGCCGACATCCCCCTCCCCCCCGTCACCGGCCGCCCCCCCACCGCCACCCTCACCGGCACCCTCACCGACGACATCGACCACCAGAACGAACCCGACGTCCTCGTCGGCGCGCTCCGCGCCGCCGACTTCGCGTTCGTCTCCGCCACCCTCACCGACACCACCGGCCGCTACACCCTCACCGTCCCCGACGGCGACTACCAACTCGACTTCTTCGACCTCGACCACGGCCACGAATGGGAGTGGTACCACGACCAACCCCACCCCACCACAGGCGCCGAGCTCACCACCGTCCACGCCACCGCGGGCGCCACCACCACCACCGACGAAGGCCTCATCCCCCTCCACGGCACCGCCACCGGCACCATCACCGACACCACCACCGGCCTCCCCCTCCCCGACATCTGGGTCGCCGCCCTCAACACCACCGACGGCCGACCCGCCACCACCGCGGTCACCGACACCGCCGGCCACTACACCCTCCCCCCCACCGACATCGGCACCTACTACCTCGCCTACATCGACCCCACCGGCCGCCACCACCTCGAATTCCACGACAACACCCCCGGCATCGACACCGCCACCCCCATCACCATCACCGGCAGCCACACCACCACCGCCAACGCCGCCCTCACCCCCACCCCACCCCCTGAACCCCCACCCCCTGACGCGAGCCCTCAGCCCGGCCCGTCGGCCTCGTCGATGAGCGACAGGTAGCCCTCGTCCTCCTGCGCGAAGTGCAGCTCGAGGATGGCGTGGAGGCCGTAGAGGGCCCGCCGGAGCTCGACCAGGTCGTCCGGGTCGGGGTGGGTGGGGTCGGTCTCGTCGAGCAGGCGGCCGAGGCGACGGACGAGGTGGGCGATCTCCACGTGGGCGCGGCTCATGGTGCCGGTGGGGTCGGTGCCCCCGATCACGCGGGCGAACACCGGGTAGAGCACTTCGTCCTCGGCCTGCTCGTGCGGCAACAGGTCGTCGACGAGGAAGCGGTGGACCTCGCGGACCGTGGCGAGCGCCTTCTCCGGAGTGGTGGTGCCGATCTGGTCGGCGGCCACCCGCAGCAGGTCGAGGTCCGGGCGCAGGGTGCGGTGCTCGCCGCTGAACTGGTGGACCAGGGCCTCCTCGCGGGCGTCGACCCGCGCCGACCCCGCGGGCACCCGCAGCACACGCAGCGCGTTCACGATGACCGACACGTCGATCACCTCTTGGAGGAGCGCACCCCACGCCGGCGGCAGGAGCCCGAAGGCGGCAAGCCCCATGGCGGCGAACGACATGGCGATGCCGGCGACCACGCTCTGGCGGGCGATGCCGTGGGCCCGGCGGGCGATGGCGATGGCGTCGCCCAGACGGTCGAGGCGATCGACGGTGAGCACCACGTCGGCGGCCTCGGACGACGCGGTGGCGCCCCGGGCGCCGATGGCGACCCCCACATCGGCCAGGGCCAGGGCGGGGGCGTCGTTGATGCCGTCACCCACCATGATCGTGCGCCCGGCGCGGCGCTCCTCGCGGACCGCGTCGACCTTCTCGGCGGGTGTGCGCTCGGCGAGCACCTCGTCGACACCGATCACCGCTCCCACCGTCTGGGCCACGTCGACCCGGTCACCGGTGATCATCACCACCCGCCGCAGCCCGAACTGGCGGAGCCGGCGGATGGTGCGGGCGGCGTCGGGCCTGATGGGGTCGTCGAGGATGATGGCCCCCACCGGTTCGCCGTCGACCCGGACGAAGACCGTGAGCGCCCCGTCGAGATCGGCGCGCCGGCGCACCGAGCGGGCCCAGGAGGGAAGGACCCCGGGCAACAGCCACGACGCCTTCCCGACCTCGACGGCGTGCCCGTCGACCCGTCCCGAGACCCCGTGCCCGGGGAGCTCGTCCACGTCGGTGGGCAGGCTGAGGTCGAGGCCCCGGTCGCGGGCCGCCCGCACCACCGCGGCGGCCAGGACGTGCGGTGACACCTGGTCGAGCGACGCCGCCAGGCGCAGGAGCTCGCCCACGGCGGCCTGGTCGGGGTCGACGGCCACGATCTCGGCGACGGTGGGCCGCCCGACGGTGAGGGTGCCCGTCTTGTCGAACAACAGCACCTCGGCGTGCGCCAACTGCTCGAGCGCGGCACCCCCCTTGACGACCACGCCCCGCTTGGCCGCCCGCGAGAGGCCCGAGACGATGGCCACCGGCGCGGCGAGGATGAGCGGGCACGGGGTGGCCACCACGAGTACCGCCACGGCCCGCACCGGGTCGCCCGACACCAGCCACGCGGCGCCGGCGACCGCCACGCTGACCACGAGAAAGGCGACCGCGTACCGGTCGGCGAGCCGCACGAACGGCGCGCTCGACGCCTCGGCGTCGGCCACCAGGCGCACGATGCCCGCGTAGGTGCTGTCGGCCGACGTGGTCGTCGCCCGCAGGTCGAACGGCCCCCCGGCGTTGACCACCCCGCTGTGGACCGGGTCGCCCGCCCGGCGCTCCACCGGCAGCGGCTCACCGGTGAGCGCCGACTCGTCGAGCACCGCCGGCTCGTCCTCGATCAGCCCGTCGACCGGGACGACCTCGCCCGGCTGCACGAGGAGCAGGTCGCCGGGCACGACCCGGTCGAGCGCGGGCGCGGTCAGCTCGCCGTCCTCGTAGCGGTGGACCACCCGGGGCGCCCGTGCCATCAGGGCGCTCAGCTCGCGCCGTGCCCGGGCCCCGGCGCGGGCCTCGATGGTCCGGCCGCTCGCGAGCATGACGGTGATCACCGCACCGGCGAGGTACTCACCGGTCGCAAGCGCCCCGACCAGGGCCAGCAGGGCGATCACGTCGACGCCGAGGCGGCCCTCGCGCGCCGCGTCGACGACCCACCACACCGCGGCCACCGCGCCGAGCCCCGCGGTGGCCGCCCACGCGGCATCGGCCGCCGCGCCGTGGCCGGTCAGGTACAGCACCCCGCCGAGCGCGAGGCCGGTGAGCGCCAGGACCAGGGACACCAGCTCGACCTGACGCCACGGCCGGCGGTCGAGGACGGTGGACTCCGCGGGATCAGGCGTGGCTCAGCCCTCCACCCCGGCGGCCGACCGACGCCGCGCTCACCGGGTCGGCCGGCGGGGCTCGACACCGGCGGCGCGGTAGATGCCGTCGATGACCTCCATGTTGGCGATGGCGTCGTCGGTGCCGGTGGGGAACGGGGCGCCCTCGGTGACCGCGGCGACGAAGGCCGTCAGCTGGTGGGCATAGGTGCTGTCGGGCCACGGCCGCTCGCGCCGCTTGGACCGGCCCACACGCACGGTGAGCGACCCGAGCAGCTTCGGCAGCAGCGGGTTGACCGCCTTGAGCGTCCCCTTCGTCCCGACAGCGCGCAGGCTGATCGACACGAGCCGCCGCGAGAGCATCGAGGCGGTGACGTGGCCGGTGGGGCCGTCGGGGAACTGCAGTCGGGCCGTGGTCGCACGGTCCACGCCACCCCAGCCGACGAGCGACTCGGCCGACACCACCTCGGGCTCGGTGCCCACCATCGTCCGCAGCATGTGGATGGGGTAGCACCCCGCGTCCATGAGGGCGCCACCGGCGAGCGGCAGCGACCAGCGGATGTCCCTCGGCTTCACCAGCGGGAAGCAGAAGCTGCCCGAGACCTCGCGCAACTCACCCAGCTCGCCGCTGGCGACGATCTCGAGGATGCGGGCGGCCATGGGGTGGTAGCGCCAGTGGAAGGCCTCCATCACCACCCGGTCCGAGGCCCCGACGACGGCGGCCACCGCCCGGGCCTCCTCCGCGTTCGCCGTGAACGGCTTCTCGCACAACACGTGCTTGCCCGCCTCGACCGCGGCGACAGTCCACCGGCCGTGCAGGCCGTTGGGCAGCGGGTTGTACACCGCGTCGATCTCGGGATCGGCCAGCAACGCCTCGTAGGAGTCGTGGACCCGCGCGATGGCGTGCTTCGCGGCGAACGCCACTGCCCGGTCACGCGACCGGGCGGCGACGGCCACGACCTCGACCGACGGGTCGGCGGCGGCCGGCACCACCAGGGCGGACGGGGCGATGGCGGCGGCGCCGAGGATCCCGAAACGGAGAGGGGGCATGACGCCAGCTTCCCCGCTCCCCCGCCCGCCGTCGAGTCCCGACCCTCCCGCCGACCCTGGGGCTCCTGACCGGCTGAACGGTGGCGAGGCGGAACTGCAGTGCGCCTGTGACATGGTGGGGCCGATGGGACGCGGCGACGAAGGCGAGACATCGCCAGAGACGCCGATCGAGCGCATCGCACTGATCGGCGATGTCGGCGGCCATGTCTCGGAGTTGGCGTCGTCGCTCGAAGCACTCAGCTGCGACACCGGCCGCGGCGTCGTGCCGAGCGGCCTGCTCGTCGTGCAGGTCGGCGACCTGGTCGACCGTGGCCCCGACTCGGCCGGCGCCGTGAGGCTCGCGGACCGGTTCGTCCGCAATGCGGGTGGTCGCTATGTCCAACTGCTCGGCAATCACGAGGGCCAGCGGTTCGCCGAGCTCCACCTGAAGCACGCAGGGCCGCTCCCCGACGAGACGCTCGACATCATCCACCGTTGGTGGTCGACGCGTCAGGCCCGCCTGGCCGTCGCGGTCGACACCGCGCGCTTCGGCCCGCTGTTGGTGACCCACGCCGGCCTGTCGCCACGGGCGTGGCGCGACATCGGTGCGCCGGCGTCGGCGTGGGACGCGGCGGCGCGCCTCGACCAGTGGGTGGGCACCGACGCTGCCCACGCCTTCACACCTCCCCCCGACCGCGTCGACGCCTCGTTCTTCCCGGGGGTCACCTGGGGTGAACCAGCCGAGCTCTACGCCGCCTGGCTGGCCGAGGACCGGCCGCCGCCGTTCGGGCAGGTGCACGGCCACGCCTCCGCCTGGTCGTGGAAGCACCGCCGGTGGCGCAAAGTGGTGCCCGAGGCCGTCAGCGCCGCCGCCGTCACCGTCGACGCGGACCGGTGCCACGAGCATCTCGAGATCCAGGGCGTGCCGTTCGTGGGCATCGACCCTGGTCACCTCGAGAAGCCTCGCCCGTCCTGGGAGCCGTTGGTCCTTGCCGGTGCCGGTGGCGGTCGAGCCGAGCCGTAGCGCGTGTCGCGCAGGCGGAACGAGCATCGTCAGGCCAGGCGCACGTCCTGGCGGGCCAGTTCGGCCTGCACCGCGGCCACGTCGACGTCGGCCACGTCGCGGCCCGCCTTCACCGCCGCCGCGGCGGCCACGCCCGCACCCTGGCCGGTCACGGCGCAGCACGCCATGTTGCGGGTCGCAGCGTGGCTGATGGCGTCGCCCCCGGTGGCCCGGCCCGCCACCAGCAGGCCCCGCACGCGTGAGGGCAGCAGCGCCCGGTACGGCACCTGGAAGTAGCGGCCGGTGGTGGGCAGGATCAACACGCCGTAGCCGTCGATGAACTCGGGGAAGATGCCGATGCTGTCGTCGAAGCGGCCCTGCTCGCGGACGTCGTGCTCGGTCAGGTCGTGGCGGGCGACGATCTTGCGGGTGTCGCGGATGCCCACGGTCATGCCGAAGTTGCGCAGACGGGCGTCCTCGCACCCCGGCGTGTACCGGCGAAGCGCCTCGATGGCCAGCAGGGCCTGGCGACGGCCCTCCATCTCGGTCGCGGTCAGGTCGTCGGGGTCGGTGCCGTCGCAACCGTCGAGGTGCAACAGGTTCATGTACGTGAGCTCGCCCGAGTCGTGCACCGCGCCCCACGTGCCCGCGATGGTCGTGAGGTCCGGCGACAGCAGGCCGTCGGCGATGGCCCGGTCGAACGGCTTCTTGAGGAAGGGCGAGAACAGGTCGTCCTCCTTCCCCGCGGTCTCGATCGACCAGGCGTCGGGACCACTCCAGTCGGCGTAGGTCTGGGGGTCGGCCCGCACCCCTTCGAGGAACCGGGCCTTGTCCACTCCGGCCAGGTGGAACATCACCGACGCCGCCATCATGTCCTCGCGCGGCGTCCGGCGGGTGGGCGCACCGGCCCGGTGGGCCACGTCGGCGTCGCCGGTGGCGTCGATCACCACCCGCGCGGTGATGGCCTCGCGGCCCGCTTTCGACTCGACGATCACGCCGGTGACCGCGCCGCCCTCGAGGATCGGCGCGGCGAAGGCCCGGTGGAGCATCGGGCGCACGCCCGCCTCGGTGACCAGGCGGTCGGCCACCACCTTGAAGCCCTCCGAGTCGATCTCGTAGGACAGCGACTGGCTCTCGGGCACGGCCGCGCCCATGGCCGCGGCCCGGTCCTCGAACTCGCGGGCCAGGCCGCCGGCCTCGACGGTGGCCTCGTGGCGGTACCAGGCGAGTCCCTCCACGCCCACTGCGGTGATGTTGCCGCCGAAGCAGCCGAAGCGCTCGAGCAGGATCACGTCGGCCCCGGCCCGGGCCGCCGCCAGCGCCGCGCTGAGTCCGCCCGGGCCCGACCCCACCACCAGCACATCGGTGTCCGCGATGACCGGCACCCGTCGGGCCGGCTCGGTGATGGTCCGCGTGCTCACGGGCCGCGAGCGTACGGCCCTGGCCCCCACACTCCCGGATTTCTTCGTGGTCGACCACCTGTCAGGGGGTCATCCACCGAGAATTGCCGCACTGCGGGTCAGAGCTGACCGTTAGAGTGGTCATATGACCAGACAGATGACCGCTACCGAGGTCAAGGCCAAGATCCTGGGGCTGCTGGACGAGGTCGCCGGCGGCGACGAGATCGAGATCACCAGGCATGGTCGGACCGTCGCGAGGCTCGTGGGGGCGACCGGCCCGCACGCGTTGCAGGGCCGACTCACCGGCGTGGCGCGAAGCGTTGCTGACGACGACGGACTGTTCGCCACCGGAGCGACCTGGAACCTGGGGTGACCACCGTCCTGCTCGACACGCACGTGGTGCAGTGGTGGTCGGCGGAGCCCGATCGGCTCAGCCCCGCCGCGGCGAAGGCCGTCCTCGGCGCCGCCGAGTTGGCCGTGGCCTCGATCACGTGGTTCGAGCTCGCGTGGCTCGCCGAGCACGAACGCATCTCAGTCGCCATCCCCACGCGATCGTGGCTGGAGCAACTGGCGACGGGCGTCCGCACCGTGGGCACCACGCCGGCCATCGCCGCGGGCGCGGTCGCGCTTCCCTCGTCGTTCCCGGGCGACCCCGCCGACCGCCTGATCTACGCCACGGCCGTCGAGCACGGCTGGATGCTCGTCACGAAGGACCAACGGCTGCGCGGCCACCCTCATCCCCGACCGGTCACCGTCTGGTAGCCCACCCCGACTGATCGGGCCGCACCTCGCCGAGCTCGACCGGCTCACCCGCCGCACCCGGGTGCGTCACGACACCGAGACGGCCCGGAACATCCCGAGTGACGAGTGGGGCGCACCGTCAGCGGTCTCCAGCGCCTGCATGGACGTCGAGCCCTCGGGCAGGAAGCAGGCCACGACGTACCGGCCGTTGTCGAGGTCGGCCACCATGTGGTCCGAGCCGCCCGGCTCGACCGGACCGATCGTGTTCACGACCTCGGTCTTCGACCGGGACTCGGACTCCGGGAGGGCCAGGAGGTCCTCGGCGGTCTGGTTGACCCCGGGCTTGATCTTGAGCAGGACCATCTCGTGGACCTCTGGGCCCTCGTTGGTGAGCTCGAAGCTGACGGGTCCCGCCGCGTAGACGGCCTCGACGCCGCTGTACTGGTAGTTCGTCGCGGTCACGTCGACCTGCTCGTAGCCGCAGTGCTCCAGGTCGTAGGCGTGTGACGACTCGTCCGCCGCGGCCAACTCGGGACTCTCGAAGGCACTTGGGTCACCGGTGTCGATCACCGAGTCGATGGCCGCTCCGAAGGTTTGCACCTCATCGTCGAGCTCTGGCGGGGCGACGGCCTCGAGGTCCTCGAACAGCGGTCGCAGCGTGTCACCCGCGTAGGACTGGATCCCCGCAGCGATCTCCTCGGGACTCGCGGTGGCGAAGTCGATGTCGGGGCCGGGGTCGGTGTCGAGGGCCAGGGCGGCGACGCAGTACTCGGCATCAGCCGCCGCCACATCGGAGGCCGCCCCGGTACCGGCAGCGCTACCGGCAGCGGTCGTGGCGGTGGTCGCGGGCCCCGTCGTGCCGGCACTCGAGTCGGTGCCACTGGAGCCGCAGGCGGCACCGAGCGCGACGAGCGCGACGAGCGCGACTGCGGACGCGAGCCGAGAAGGGCGGTGGACGAGCATCGGATGCTCCTTGGTCGAGGGTGCCGCTGGGATGACCCCATCACACACGGAAACGGCCGCGACGAGAAGGGCGCCAGCCGGCATCTGCCAGGTGGTGCCACCACCCCCATACGCGTGTGCCACCACAACCGCCGCGCCTCGACGAACCAGCGGCACTCGATGCGATCCCCGTACCGACAAGCTCACCACCCGCGGTGTTGGCCCCCCGGGTGACGATGGCCCGATGGCCGGGGCCATGTACAGGTCTTCACTCGCCTCGCAACACGTCGACCGTGCGTCGGTGCGAGGCCACCCAGCCGGGACCCACACCCAGGACCGCGGCGCCGGCCAGGCTGGCGGCGATCACCAGGGCACCGAGGGACCATGGCGTCGCCGGGTCGTCGATGATGTCGAGCGGACCGACGACCAGCAACCAGCCAACCCGCCCGACGACCACGCCGGCGGGCAGGCCGAACACCAACCCGGCACCAGCGGCGGCCACGGCCTGCCACACCACCGATCGACGGATGTCGCGTTTGACGAACCCGAGGGCCTTCAGCACCGCCAGGTCGCCGGCCCGCCGTCGGATCGAGGTGGACAGAAAGTGGAGCAGGCCCATGGCGCCCAACAGCGCGAGCAGCGCGACGAGGGCCACCAGCAGAGCGCTCACCGCTCTCACCTGCTCGACCTCGCTCGGCGCGGTGGGCCTGGTCGACCGTGTGAACCGGTAGCCGAGTCTTTCCAACGCCGCCTCGACCTCGGCCTGGTCGGCGGTGGGCTCGTAGCGGATCGCGGTGTACACCGCGGGCTCGCTCTGCGCCAGTGCCGCCAGGCCCTCGGGGCTCAGGACCGCTACACGCGCCACGTCGTCGATGGGCGGGGCGACCACCGTGCCCACGACGGTGAGCGACCGCGTGCGGCCACCGCCCGGGTCGTCGACCTCGATCACGTCGTCGACCCCGACACCGAGTTCGCTCGCCGTCGCCGTGGCCAGCGCGAGCTCCGAGTCGGTGTCGGGGAGCCGACCCTCGACCAGGGTCAGCGCCATCGAGCCGCTGGTCGTCTCGAGCGCGGCGGCGCGCAACGGCTCGCCGCCCACCTCCACGGTGCTGAACGACAGCGGTCCGACCCCGGCGACCCCGTCCAGCGCTCCGGCGGACGCGGCGGCGGCCTCGGGGTCGTCGGACAGGATGTCGGGGACCGTCGACCAGGCCCAGCCGTACCGGGCGGGTTCGGCGGCGACCGCGTCGGCGCTGCGGGCCACCACCAGGATCGCGGTCACCGCCGCCACCGCCACCACGGCACCCACCACGGCGGTACGCACCGGCGGGCTGTTGGCGCCCGCGCCGCGTTCGAACGCCATGCGCACCCCGACCATGGCCGGCGGGCGCGCTCCCAGGCGGGCCAGGCGCGTGACGACCGGGCTGGGCCGCAGGCGGGCCGACCCGGCGCCGACCCCCGTCGTCCGCCATGCGGCTCGCAGCGTCCACGCCCCCGTGACCGCGAGCACGATGGCCACCGTGACCAGCACCGCCACCGCGTCCAGGCCGAGCCCGGGATCGACCTCGGCCTCTTGGGCGAGGCCCACGGGGAACAGACCGGATGCCGCGAGGCCCACGAGCAGGCCGGCGACCAGGCCCACCATCACCGCCGCCAGTGCGGGGGTGGCAGCCACCCCGACCCGGGCCCACCTCGTCATGCCCAGACCCCGAGCCACCGGGTCGTGGCGACCGGCCATCGACACCTCGCGAGACAGCGCCTGGACCAGCACGAGGAGACCGGCGACGGCAGCCATCGCGGTGAAGGCCGTGATGATGAGCGCGAGGGTGCGGTACGTGTCGCGCGCCGAGTCCCGCCACGACTCGCCGACGGTCGTCACCCCGATCTCGAATTCGCCCACCTGCTGCTCCGCGGCATCGGTGACCCGGCGGAGCAGGGCGGGCGAGGGATCGGCGGTGCGGAGGTGCACCTCGGTGACGTACGAGCCGACGTCGTCGCCGTAGGTGGCGGCGAACGCCGGCGACGCGATCGCGTGGGTGCCGAAGTTGGATGCGCGGTCGGGCAGGTCCCGCCCCCGGGTGATCACGCCCACCACCCGCAACTCGAGGGGACGGCCCACGAAGCCCTCGAACTCCCCGGTGGTGAACGTGGCCTCGAGGCCCTCGGGCGTGAGGGTGGGGCCGGACACCACGTCGCCGACCTCGAGGCCGAGGGACTCGGCGGACCCCCGGTTGACGGCGATCTCGTCGGGAGCATCGGCCGCGGGCAGGCGCCCCGCGTCGACCAGGGGACGGTCCATCTCGGTGTAGAGCGAGCCGTCGAGGCTGCTGTACACCATGAAGTACTCCTCGTCGGAGACGCCGAGGGGGAAGCCCGAGGCCACCGCGGCGTCGTCCACACCCTCCACCGCCGACAGCGCCTCGGACAGCGCCACCCCCTCCCCGGGGTCGCCGGCCAGCGCGGGTGAGAGGCCGATGGCCTCGACGTCGCTGACGACGGTCCGTTCGTCGAAGCGCTCGAGCACGGACGCCGTCCGGCGGGCACCGGCGGTGCCGGCGACGAGGACCGCGGCGACGAGCGCGACCAGCACGGTCAGGGCCAGCAGTGCCGGCAATCGACGACGGGACTCGGCCCGGACCAGGAGGAGGACCGGGATCACCCTGGTCCCCCGGCCAGCGAGATCCCTGGCGTTGGCGCGACACCGGTCGGAGAACTGGATCCGCCCATGTGCCCATGACAGCACCAATGGCTGGCTGCGGAAAGGGCGCTACCTGGCATTTGCGAGGTGGTGCCAGCACCCCGAGGAGAGCGACTGATGCGCCGAGTCCTGGCCACCCCGAAGCGAGCGGCGTCGACCGCTGTCCTGCTGGTCGGGGGCGGCGCCCTGAGCGTCGCCACCTGGCTGAGCGGCGAGCACGGCTTCGCCGTGGCCCTGGCCGTGTTCTACGTGGTGGCCGGCGTGGTCGCGTACGTCGTCTCCGGCGGGTCGAGCGACGTCGCCGCGATCATGCGCACCGACGGCGACGAGCGCCAGCGCAGCATCGATCACGAGGCCACCCGTGTCGCCGGCATCGCCATGGGAACGGTCGCCCTTGCCGCCAGTGTCGTGCTCGTCGCCCGGGGCGAGGACCCCGGCGGCTTCCTGTGGACCTGCACCGTCGGTGGCGTCTCGTACACCGTGGCCATCGCGGTGCTCCGCCGGCGTCGCTGACCCCGGCACGCCTCGGGGCTCGCGCTCAGATTGCCCGCATGGTGTTGTTGCGGGCGTCGTGGGTGACCTCGGCGAGGCCCAGGGCCTCGAGCACGGGCGGCACGTAGTTGCCGAACCGGCCCCGCAGGCCCTTCTTCAACCCGTACCAGCCGCCGACGGGGTTGTCGTCCGATCGGCCCCACGCCTCGACGGTGCCGGGAGCGGCCTCCTTCTGCTCGTCGGCGTTGCCGAGCGGCACCCAGTCGCCCGCCTCGACCAGCATGGCGTGCAGGTCGTCGATGCAGCGGAGGTGGTAGCGCAACTGGGTCGAGCCCACCTGCACCACCAGCGCCGGCGGGTCGGCCTCGGGGGCGCGGTACACCTCGAACTCGGACTTGCCCGGTGGGGTGAGAAGGATCCACGGATCCTCTGCCGTCCCGGCGCCCTCGACCTCGCTGTCGGCCATGTCTCGATCCTCTCGTCGGTGCGGCGGTGCCGTGATCGACACCCGTGCGGAGAACCTACCCGAGCAAAACTGACATCTCTTGTCATGATTCAGCGGCAATTGCCAGACTGGCGTGGTGCGCGCCGGACGACTGGTCACCCTGATGCTGCTCTTGCAGGAGCGCGGCCGCATGACCGCCGCCGAACTGGCCGGCGAGCTCGAGGTGTGCGAGCGCACCGTGCTGCGCGACCTCGACGAGCTGTCCGGCGCCGGGGTGCCCGTCTACGCCACCCGGGGCCGGGGCGGCGGGTTCCATCTGGTCGACGGCTACCGGCCCGAGCTCACCGCTCCCCCACCCGCCCGGGGCAGGCGATCGCCGTCGGACCGCTCGCGTCGTGCCGCGGTCCGCATCTCACCAGAGGGCCGTCGCCTGGCGGCGGTTCTCGGGCGGCTCCAGCCCCTCCGGGTCCGTCGGGCGGTGCCGCCCGACGAGCAGGGTCGGGTCGAGGCCACCTTCCGCATCGACACGTTCGACGCCGCCGTCATCGACGTGCTGGCCCTCAGCCCCCACGTCGAGGTGCTCGCGCCGGCGGTGCTGCGCCGTGAGGTGGCCGACCGGATCGAGCAGGCCCGGCGCCTGTACCGCTGAGCCCGCCCGCGGCCGCGGTCGGGCAGCGACCCTGCCGGCCCACCCCGGGCTACGGGCCGACGTCCAGCGCGTCGGCGAAGCGTCCCCGCTCGGCGTGGAACCAGCGACGGCGCCGGTCGTAGCGCTCCTGGCCGCCCATGGCCTCCCACATGGCGATGAAGGCCGCCTCACCGGCCTCGATGCGGCGACGCACGAAGGCCCCCGCCGTGTCGACCTGCCAGGTGAGCGCGTCGAGCAGGCCGGTCCGACCGGCCGGGTCGAGCCCATAGGCGTCGGCGGCCACGGCCAGGCGCCCGAAGGGGTCGAGGCCCGACCGGCCGGTGCGGGCGGCGTCCTCGTCGGTGTCGATCGGCACGCACATCCTGGCCAGCGCGGCCAGGTCCCAGACCCGTCGGCCGGGGGCGGCGAAGTCGAAGTCCAGCAGGGCCACGGCGCCGCCATCGCGGTACACCACGTTCTCCGGGCAGACGTCGTTGTGGCAGAGCACCGCATCGTCACCGGGCGACGGGTCGACCATCTCGGCGCTCCACGTCTCGATGGGCCCTGGGTCGAACCCCACGGTGGCGTCGTGGAACCGGCGCAGCAGGGCACCGGTCGAGGCCAGCGCCGCGTCGGTCTGCGACCAGGCGGGGAACGGCACCAAGGGGACCCGGCCCGCGATGAAGTCGAGCCGCTCTCGGCCGTCGGACTCGACGGCCACGACCCGGGGCGCCTCGTCGAACCCCGCGTCGTGGAGGTGTGCGAGCAGCCGATGGATCGCCGTGGTGTGCGGGTTCGTGGGCCGCAGCACATGGACGCCCATCCGCACCACCGCGCCCGCGTTGCCCACGCCGCCCTGCAGCACCTCGACGTCGTCGGCCACGGTCCCAGCCTGCCAGAACGACCCGTCACGATCCGGCCTGCAGGTGATTCGGTAAATTCAGTACGCTTGGCTCATGCGCCGATCAAGGGCATCAGAGGCCGCCACGGCGCTGGGAGTGTCGACTTCGACACTGCAGAAGTGGGCGCGCGGTGGTCGGGTGCCGTGCGATCACACTGCGGGGGGCCATCGGCGCTACGACATCGACGAGCTCCGCCGGTTGCTCGACCCTTCCGACACCCCGCCGTCACTCGACGAGCTTCGCCGTGCACGGGGCGCCATCCGACGGGTGGCTCGCCGCCACGGGTTGGACGAGCTGCAGGTCTTCGGATCTGTGGCCCGGGGCGAGGCGGGTCCGGGGTCGGACGTCGACCTGGTGGCCACGGCCGGGCCCGGGTGCACGGTGCTCGACGTGATGGCCGCCGAGATGGAGCTGGAGGCGCTCCTCGGGGCACCGGTTGAGATCATCACCCGAGGCACCCGCGGGGTCGACGCCATGGCGTCGGATGCACAACCCCTTTGAGCCGGTCTCCCGCACCCTGGTACGAGCAGATCGTCGCGGCGAGCCGTTCCGCGAGCGAGCTCGTAGCCCGAGGCCGGCGTGCGTTCGATGACGACGAGCTGCTGCAGCGGGCGGCCAGGAACATCTGTCTCGAGGTCGGGGAAGCGGCCAAGCAGATCGCGGCTCAGGACGGCGCCGAGCTGGATCGGACGGACTACAGCCGGTGGCCACTGGTCATTCGCATGCGCGACTTCTACGGCCACAACTACCCCGGTACCGACCCGTCCGTGCTCTGGGACACCATGGCCGCCGACCTGCCCGCCATCGGCGCGGCCGGGGCGCATCGCCTCGAACAACTCGGGTACTGAGCCCCCGGGCTGAACTGGTCAACCAGCGGTGACCTCGTCGGGGTAGAAGCGGCGGCGGGCCCAGAGGGACACGTAGACCAGCGCGACGAGCGCGGGGACCTCGATGAGCGGACCGATCGTGCCGGCCAGCGCCTGGCCGGACGTGACGCCGAACACGGCGATCGACACCGCGATGGCCAGCTCGAAGTTGTTGCCCGCGGCCGTGAAGGCGACCGACGCGTTGCGCTGGTAGGGGAAGCCCAGGCGCACGCCCAGGGTGAACGCGCCGCCCCACATCAGCCCGAAGTAGACGAGCAGCGGCACGGCCACCCGGACCACGTCGATCGGGTTTCCGGTGATCTGCTCGCCCTGCAGGGCGAAGAGCACGACGATGGTGAACAGCAGGCCGTAGAGCGCGATGGGCCCGATGCGGGGCAGGAACGTTCCCTCGTACCACTCGGTGCCCTTGCGAGCCTCGCCGATCGTCCGGGTGAGGAACCCTGCCAGCAGCGGGATGCCCAGGAAGATGAGCACGGACTTGGCGATGTCCCACAGCGAGACCGCGAGATCCGCGGTGTCGAGGCCCAGCCAACCGGGAAGAACCGACAGGTAGAACCAGCCCAACACCGAGTACATGACGATCTGGAACAGCGAGTTCACCGCCACCAGCACCGCGGCCAGCTCGCGGCTGCCGTCGGCCAGGTCGTTCCAGATGAGGACCATGGCGATGCAGCGGGCCAGGCCCACGATGATGAGTCCGGTGCGCAGCTCGGGCAGGTCGGCCAGGAAGACCCACGCGAGGGTGAACATCAGCAGGGGCCCGATCAGCCAGTTGAGGACCAGGGACAGCGCCAGTGTGCGCCGGTCGGCCAGCTCGTCGCCGATGTGGGTGTAGCGCACCTTGGCCAGGACCGGGTACATCATGGCCAGCAGGCCGATGGCGATCGGCAGCGAGACCGTGTCGACCTTGATGCGCTCGAGGCCGTCGTTCAGGTCGGGGATCAACCGGCCCAGCGACAACCCGGCGGCCATGGCCAGGCCGATCCAGACCGGCAGGTACCGGTCGAGCGTGGACAGCCTGGCCGTGACGGGGACCGCGGAGCCGCCGGTGCTGCCGGCGGCGCCTCGGGCACCGGCGGCGTCGCTGCTCAGCAACAGCCGGCGTCGCTGCTGTCGGCGGCGGTCGGCGCACCCACGCTCACTGGCTCGGCGGCGGGGGCGCAGCACACGGTCTCGCCGGTCGCCGGGTCGGGCTCGCCGCCGATGGTGTCGGCGTCGCCGGTCTTCACGTACCACTCCCAGCGGGCGCCGTCGGGGTCGGTGACCCAGGTCTCGACCTTGCTGGCGTAGCAACAGATCGTGTCGTCGATGCCGGTGGTCTCGAGGCCGGTCTCGGACAGGCGGGCCTCGGCCGCCTCGACCTGGGCGGCCTCCTCGGTCTCGACGCCCAGGTGGTTCAGGGTGCCGCCTTCGGCCCCCTCGAACAGCACGAGCTTCAGCGGCGGGTCGGCGATGGCGAAGTTGGCGTAGCCGGGCTTGCGCTTGGCCGGTTCGGTGGCGAAGAGCTTGGCGTAGAACTCGACGGCGGCGTCGAGGTCGCTGACGTTCAGGGCGAGCTGGATGCGGGACATGGGAACCTCCGGTAGACTGATCGATGTTCGTCGATGTGTGCACCCTAGCAATACATCGACCGATGTCAATACATAGGTGCGGGAAATCCGGTGCCGGAGATCTGGAGGTCGGACGTGGAGGGCGCGGTGAAGGTGCAACCGATCGAGGCGTGCTGCGCACCGGTCACCGCCGGGGTGCTGGACGAGGACGACGCGGCCGAGCTGGCCGGGGTGTTCAAGGCGCTCGGCGACCCCGCCCGCCTGCGCCTGCTGTCGATGGTGGCGTCGGCCGAGACCGGCGAGGCCTGCGCGTGCGACCTGGTCGAGCCCGTCGGCCGCTCGCAGCCCACCGTGTCGCACCATCTCGCGATGCTGGTCGAAGCCGGCCTGCTGAGCCGCGAGAAGCGGGGAAGGTGGGCCTGGTACCGGATCGTGCCCGAACGCCTGGCCGTGGTCCGAGACGTGCTGGCACCGGTCCGCGGCGCCGTCAGCCGCTGACGGGCTCCACGCCCAGCGAGGCCAGCAGGTCCACCACCCGGCCGCGGATCTCGTCGCGGATGGGGCGCACCGCGTCGACGCCCTGGCCAGCCGGATCCTCGAGGTCCCAATCCTCGTAGCGCGTGCCCGGGTACAACGGGCAGGCGTCGCCGCAGCCCATCGTGACGACGACGTCTGCGGCGCGGACGATCTCTTCGGTCCAGGGCTTCGGAAACTCCTCGCTGATGTCGACGCCCACCTCGCTCATCGCCGCCACGACCGCGGGGTTGATCTCGGAGGTGGGCTCGGAGCCACCCGACCACACCACCACTCCTTCACCCGCGAGGTGCCGCAGCCACCCGGCGGCCATCTGTGATCGACCGGCGTTGTGCACGCACATGAACAGGACGGCGGGGACACCTGACACCGGGCCCTCGATGCGCGCCAGCGCCCGCAGGCGCTCCTTGGCGAACTTCTCGGCCAGCACCGGCAGATAGGTGGCCACCCTGGCCTGTGGTATCAGGAGCTCGAGTGAGTCGACCACGAAGCGCTCGACGGTCTCGGGTCCGAAGGTGCCTTCGTAGTCCGGCGCGAGGCGGCCGACCACCTTGCGCATCATCAGCTGTTGGTCGAGGGGCAGGTCGATGATCGTCATGTCAGCCATCGCGTGTGTTGCCTTTCCGTGGGGCGGATCAGGTTGCGTCGTGGACATGCGGATAGAAGAGGCGGACGAGCCCGAAGGCGATGACGGCGCCGAGCAGCTGCATCGCCACGAACATGGGTACCGACGACGGTGCGATACCCGCGAAGGTGTCGGACAGGCCGCGGGAGACCGTGACGGCGGGGTTGGCGAAGCTGGTCGACGAGGTGAACCAGTAGGCGCCGCCGATCCAGGCACCCACTGCGAACGGGATGACCGCGGAGCGACCGGTGCGCACGCAGCCCTGGATCAACAACAACAGGGTGACGGTGGCGACCACCTCGGACAGCCAGAGGGCGCCCGACGACCGCTCGTGGGTGGACAGCTCGACCGCGGGCAGCTCGAACATGACGTTGGCGAGCATTGCCCCAAGGCAGCCGCCCGCCACTTGGGCCACGACGTACAGGGCCGTGTCGCGGGTGGTCGTCGTCCCGAGCATCCGGTCGAGCAGGCTGACCACCGGGTTGAAGTGGGCGCCCGACACCGCGCCGAACATGAGTATCAGGCCGATCAGGGCGCCGGTGGTGGCCGCCGCGTTCTCGAGCAACTGCAGGCCGACGTCGCCACTGGACAGGCGGCTGGCGGCGATGCCCGATCCCACCACCGCCATGACCAGCAGTGCGGTGCCGAGAGCTTCGGCCGCGAGGCGGCGGGTGAGGTCGAGGCGCAGCGCGCCCGTACCGGACTCGACCTGCTGAGCCAGCATGGCGTCGGTGAGGTGCAGTTCGTCGTTCATCGCAACGGCCCCGTGGCCACGAGCGCGTCGATGCGTTCGATCAACTCGCGCACGGTGACGTCGAACGCGGCGGACGAGTGGCTCGGGACGGGATCGGGCACCGACCAGTGCAGCCACGAGTCATCCGGGTCGAGCGCTTCGTGGGCCCGGTCGCACACGGTCACGACCAACGCGGCCGGGTCGCCGATCGCCTCGAGCGCCGAAGGGTGGTCACCACGCAGGTCCAGGCCGGCCCGGCGGGCCGCGGCCACCGCCCCGGGATGCACGGTTGCAGCCGGGTGCGTGCCGGCCGACGCGGCCGGTCGGCCCGTGCGCTGGCGCCAGACCGCAGCCGCCAGGGGCGATCGGGCCGAGTTGGCGCTGCACACGAACAGCGCAGGGCCGGGAGGCCGCGCACAGTCGGGAAGCAGCCGGTCGAGGCCCGCCGCCCGCAGGTGCACGTAGCGCCGGCGCCCGTCGCCACTGGACCGGGACCGTTCGATCAGGCCCACGCCTTCGAGCACGTCGAGGTGGTGGGCCAGCAGGTTCGAGGCCAGTCCCAGCCGGCGACCGAGCTCGATTGGCGACCGATCCGACACCCACAGCTCGTCGACGATGGCCAGCCGGGCCGGATCGCCCAAGGCGGCGTGATGTTCGGCACGCTGTTCAAGGGTCAGCGGCTCAAGGGTCAGCGGCGCCGGCACGCATTCACGATATTGCTCAGTGGATATTGAGTCAAATATCTGTGAGCAACCTAGGGGATCAGGCTGAGGCGGCCACCGGCCAGGCGGCACCGTCCAGCTCGACCCCGGTCTCCCCCTCGTACGGGGCGACCGCCTCGGCCCGCAGCCATGGCCACATCGCCGCACCTGCAACCCACGTCGAGCACCCGCTCTCTGCGGGCGAACGCGCAGCCTCGACCAGCAGGTCGCCGTAGCGGACCAGCGTCCTCGTGCAGCGGTCGGCGTGAGCCGCCCAGGGCTCGCCCTCGGCCCGGTCGCGCATGGTGCTCACGCGTCTGTCGTGTGCGACTGACCGTCTTGGCCGCGCCGATCCCGCCCGCATCGGGGCGTGGCCGCCCTCGGACACCGCCGCCGACCGGCGCAGGCTCCGATCAGGTCACATCCGAACAGATCTGCTCGGCCTCACCCTGGCGCTCAACACCCTGGCGCCGACTCCCGACCGACAGATCAACCACAGGACCAACGGTCAGTCACACCCGGAGTCAGAATCGGGAGCGGCGCAAAGGCTTGACGGCAACCTCGCTTTTTCGCGGCGATCCGTCAAGCACCAATCCGACAGTGTCACACCCCCCTCGTACGATGAACGTATGTTCGATCCAGTTGCTGAGCTGTCGGTGGGGGTGAAGGAGCTCGCCGCGGAGCACCGTGCCGGGTGGCCCGGGTCGGCTCACACCGACCGTTTGACCGGTCTGTTGGCGGTGCGTGAACGCTTCGAGGTCGAGGTGATCCGGGTCGTCGCCGGTTGGGACACCGTGCAGGCGTGGGCGTTGGATGGCGGGTCGACGCCGGTGTCGTGGCTGATGGCCCGTTTCCCTCTCACCCGCACCGACGCCCGCACCCTCGTCGATCTGGCCGGCGTCTACACCCGGTACCCGCAGATCGCCGCCGCGGTCGACGGCGCCGAGATCACCCTGGTCCATCTCCGGGCCCTGGCCAGCGCCGAGAAGGGACGGGTCGAACCGTTCACCATCTGTGTCGACGCCCTGTTGGAAGCGGCCCGGCGGATGGCCACACTCGACGAGTTCGCCGGGTTCATCGCCGAATGGATCGACGCAGTCGACAACCGCGAACCTCCTGATGACTCGAAACGGGGATGGTTCGCCCGCAAAGGGTTCGGGGGCCTGGCATCGGGCGAGTTGATGAGCAGCGACGAGAACCTGGCGTTGATCCGCTCCGCGCTCGACACCCACGACACCCCCGACGCGTGGGACTGCCCCGAAGGGCCCCGCACCAAAGCCCAACGCGACCACGACTCGCTCATGGACATCATCCGCCTGTACCTCGCCGACAAGCTGAACGGCGACGCCGACCCCGCGGGAGGCGCCGACATCACCCTCGACTCCCGCACCGCCGCAGAGTTGTTGGCCGACCCCGACGGCCAACTCGACCTCGACACCCCCGACCCCCTCGACGAACTCCTCGCGCCCTACCGCCCCCAGGGCGACCACCACAGCTGCGGGCACGACCACCAGAACAGCGACGAGCGCGTGTGCGAGCTCACCACCGGCGAACGCGCCACCCTCGCGTTCGCCGCCGTGCTGTTGTGCACCGGTTGGGCCCGCCGCATCCTCCGCGACCCCGCCACCGGCACCATCATGGACAGGGGCCGACGCACCCGCCTCTTCACCCGCACCCAACGCCGAGCCCTCGTGTACCGCGACCGCGGCTGCGTGTTCCCCGGCTGCGACCGCCCCGCGAAATTCTGCGACGCCCACCACATCAAACCCTGGGAACAAGGCGGCCTCACCGACCTCATCAACGGCGTCCTGACATGCCGCCGACACCACCTGCTCCTCCACAACGGCTGGGACCTCGCCCGCAACCCCACCACCGGCGTCGTGACGGTCACCAGCCCCGACGGGCGCACCTTCACCCGCCATCCCGCCACGGGCCGCTACCCCGGCCACAGCACCTTCGACCGAGAACCCGCCGACCAACCACCCGCCGACCGAGAACCCGCCCGATGTTGACCGCCGGGCGGTAGGCCGCTCGGTGCCAGGATCAGGCGGTAGCGGTCACCAACCAGGCCGAACCGTCCAGCTCGACACCTGCGTCGGTCACGTGCGGTACGAGGGCATCGGCGGCACGACGCATCGCTTCGTCGATGACGGACGGCTCGGCGTCGGCGAAGAGGACGCGGCCCATGCCGGTGGTGCGCAGGAACGACGCCGCATCCTCGGCCGAGTCGCCGGTCCACACCTTGGCGGTCACGGCCGCAAACGCGGGCGCCTCGAACCCCGCGTCGGTGAGGATCGAGATGACGTGCTCGGTGTCGGCGAACGCGAACGGGCCCGGCGCGTGGGGATCGTCGGGGACGGGCAGGGGCAGCACCTCGGCCACCGCGGCTGCCGGCACGAACATCCAGTCGTTCACGAACAGGCTCTGCCAACAGACGAACACGAGGCGGCCGCCAGGAGCCAGCAACGATCGGACGTTGGCGAACGCCGCCACCGGATCGTCGAAGAACATCACCCCGAACCGGCTGACCGCCACATCGAACCCCGCCGGATCGGTCGCAAAGGTCGTGGCGTCGGCGTTGGCGAAGGCCACGTGGTCGAGGCCCGCCTCGGCCGCACGTGCCGCGGCAACCGCCAGCATCGCCGGCGAGAGGTCCACGCCCAACACCGCGCCGCCCGGGCCGACCGCCCGGCCCACCGCCACCGACACGTCGCCGTTGCCGCACCCCACGTCCAACACCCGCTCCCCCGGCGCCAACGCCGCCGCGTCCACGAGCAGGTCGCCGAACCGGGCCAGGGTCTTGGTGTAGCGATCGGCGTTGTTCGCCCAGTGATCGCCCTCGGTGCCGTGCCAGTCGCTCATGACCATCCCCCGTCGCGTCGCTCGTGCAGGTCGTCCCGTGTCGTCACGATCCCCGAATCGGCCGAGTGCCCCGCTACCCCTCGGCGCAGTTCTCCTGGAAGCCCGTCAGCACGGACTCGGCCGCGGGGTCGGCACTCTCGGCGGCCAGCAGGGCATCGCACCGGGTCTGGGACAGCTCGCCGAAGTAGGAGTCCTCGCACCCGGCGGCGCCGAGGGCGTCGGTGCCGGCGTTGACCTCGGCCTCGATCTGCTGGAGGTCGCCGGTGTCGACGGTGGTATCGAAACCCGAGAGCCGCTCCTCCACTTCGGCGATGACCCGGTCGCAGTTCACCGGCGTGGTCACGATCGTCACCTCGCCGTCCGAGCCCCCCGAACCGGAGGAGTCGGACGAGCAGGCGGCGACGAGGGAACAGGCAGCGGCGAGGGCGACCACCAGCAGGGTCGCGCGCCGGCTCGGTCGAGGTCGGTCCATCGGCTCAACGTACCCGAGCGGCATGACCCCTGCCGGGGACGCTCGGCTCGGGGGAGATCCACCACTGGGGAGCGAGTGGTGACTGCGGTTCCGAGCCGTCGACGGCAAGGAGCTCGAGGGACCTTGCCTGCCGAGCCGTAACGTGGGCCGGGGCTGCGGAGTGGAGGTGCACGTGATCGGTCCGCTGCTCGAGACCAAGTTCCATGTGCCGGCGCGACGGCGGAGCCTCATCGACCGTCCCCGGCTGCGCGAGCGCATGGACCGGGCCTGGCAGTCGCCGTTGACGCTGGTGTCCGCCCCGGCGGGGTTCGGGAAGTCGACGCTGGTCACTGAGTGGCTGGCCACGGCACCGGCCGATCGCGACGACCTGACCGCGTGGCTCTCGCTCGACCAGCGCGACAACGAACCGGTGCGGTTCTGGGAGTACGTCCTCGCCGCGCTGCAGACCCCGGCGCCCGGGCTCGGCGAAGACGCCGGCGCGCTGCTGCAGGCCGCCCAGCCGATCGACGCCGTCCTCGGGGCGTTGCTCAACGACCTCAACTCGATCCAGCACGACGTCGTCCTGGTGCTGGACGACTACCACGTCATCGAGGCCCCCGAACTGCAGGACGGCATGGCGTTCCTGCTCGAGCACCTCCCGCCGCAGGTCCACCTGGTGCTCACCAGCCGCGCCGATCCGGCCCTGCCGCTGCCCCGCCTGCGGGCACGGGGCGAGCTGGTCGAGGTGCGGGCCGCCGACCTGCGCTTCAGGCCCGACGAGGCCGCGGCCTACCTGAACGACGTGATGGGGCTGGGGCTGGAGGACCGCCAGATCGCCACGCTGGAGGGGCGCACCGAGGGCTGGATCGCCGCACTGCAGCTGGCCGCCCTGTCGATGCAGGGCCGCGACGACGTCGCCGGGTTCGTCGACGAGTTCGCCGGCGACGACCGCTACATCGTCGACTACCTGGTCGGCGAGGTGCTCGACGCGCAGCCCGACGAGGTGCGGGCGTTCCTGTTGCAGACCTCGATCCTCAGCCGGCTGACCGGCTCGCTCTGCGACGCCGTGACCGGGCGAGACGACGGGCAGGCCCGGTTGGAGGCGCTCGAGCGGGGCAACTTGCTGATGATCCCCCTCGACGACCAGCGACGCTGGTACCGGTACCACCACCTCTTCGCCGAAGTGCTGCGCGGACGACTCCTGCACGAGCAGCGCGACGACGTCGCGGCGCTGCACCGACGGGCCGCCGCCTGGCATGAGCAGCACGGTGAGCCCACCGAGGCGGTGCGGCACGCACTGGCCGGCGACGATGTCGAGGGTGCCGCCGCGTTGATCGAGCGGGAGGCACCGGCGCTGTTCCAGGCCCGACAGGAGGCCACCGTCCGCACGTGGCTCGAGGGGCTGCCCGAGAGCGTGTTCCGTGTGCGACCCGTCCTGACCATGTACCTCGTGGCCGTGCGCATGGCCCACGGCGAGGTCGCGGGGGTCGACGCGCTGCTGGCCGACGCCGAGCGATGGGTGGACGCCGCCTCCGCTGGTACCGAGACCACGCCCGCGGCTGACGGCCCGGGGCGGTCACCGCCGGGGATGGTCGTGGTCGACGAGGTGACCTTCGGTCGCCTGCCCACCCAGATCTCGATCTACCGCGCCGGGTTGGGCCGACTGGCCGGCGACGACGCCGCAACCATCGAACACGGCGAACGGGCACTCGCACTGGCCGACACCGACGACCATCTGAGTCGCGGCAGCGCCGCCGCACTGGTAGCCCTCGCCCGATGGGCGAGCGGTGATCTCGACGCCGCGGAGCGCGGGTACTCGGCGGCCATCGCGCACCTCGAGGCGGCCGGGAATCGCTCGGACGCCGTCGGTTGCTCACTCGCCCTCGCCGACATCCATCGCGGCCAGGGACGCCTCCGCGACGCGTGGGCCACCTACGAGCGGGGACTGGCCATCGGATCGAGCGGCCCCCCGGCGGCGAGCGGATCCGCGACCGTGGTGCTGCGCGGGACCGCCGACATGTACGTCGGAATGAGCGAGGTACTTCGCGAGCGCAACGACCTCGACGCCGCCGACCAGCACCTGCAGGCGAGCCAGGCGCTGGGCGAGCAGGCCGGCCTACCCCAGAACCCCTATCGCGTGCGGGTGGCGCTGGCCGGCCTCTGCCAGGCACGGGGCGACCTGGCCGGCTCGGTTGATCTGCTCGACGAGGCCGAACGCCGCTACACAGGCGACTACTCCCCCGACGTCCGGCCGGTGGCAGCTGTGCGGGCGCGTGTGTGGGTGGCGCAGGGCGACCTGGCCGCGACCTTCCGGTGGGCGCGGGATCGTGACCTGTCCGTGGATGACGACCTCACCTACCGGCGCGAGTTCGAGCACCTCACCCTGGCCAGGGCGCTGCTGGCCAGGGCCAGATCAGCGCCGACGGACGACCCGTCCTGGCGAACGACCTTCGAGTTCCTCGAGCGCCTGGGCGCAGCCGCCGAGGCCGGGTCGCGCACGGGCAGCGTCATCGAGTCCCTCGAGCTGCAGGCGCTGGCTCATCAGGTCCGGGGTGACCTGCGGGCCGCGCTCGCCGCCCTGGGGGAGGCGCTGGTGCGAGCCGAGCCGGAGGGCTGGGTCCGGGTCTTCCTCGACGAGGGAGCGCCGATGGCGGCCCTGCTCCGCACCGCCGTGAAGCAAGGGGTGGGCGGCGATCACGCTCGTGCGCTGGTGAGCAACCTCGAGGACGGCGGCGCGGGTGGGTCCACGGCCGGCAGGCCCTCGTCGTCCGGTCTGATCGAGCGACTGAGCGAGCGCGAGCTCGACGTGCTGCGCCTGCTCCGCAGCGAGCTGAGTGGGCCCGACATCGCCCGCGAGCTGACGGTGTCGCTGAACACCGTACGGACCCACACCCAGCACATCTACGACAAGCTCGGGGTGAACAGCCGCCGGGCCGCCGTACGGCGCGCCGGCGAGCTGGGCCTCTGACCAGCGCCTGCCGGCGGCCCTTCGGGGGCGTCAACCGCCTTCCGAGAATCACCACCGCGATCACCACAGGTGGTGATGTGCGCTCACCAGGTCCGTTCGTACGGTCGCCTGCATGGAGGCCGACGACACCACCCGAGGCGAGACGAGCGAGGATCAGCTCGTCGACGGGCCCCACACCTTGCAGTACGAGATCGTCGTGGCCGGCGAGGTGGACCAGCGCTGGGCGGACTGGTTCGACGGACTGACTCTCGGCCACCCCGGCGATGGCACGACCGTCCTCCGGGGCCCCGTCGCCGACCAGGCCGCGCTGCACGGCGTGCTGGCGAAGCTGCGCGACCTCGGCCTTGCCCTCGTCGCCGTCTCGGCCGGTTCGGCCGGAACACCCGACACCTCCGGCGCGCCCGACCGACCCGCTGTACCCACCGACGAGCCGCACGGCTCACCGACCCAAAGGAACCGACATGCACAATGACCACCGCACCTCCGACCACCCGACGACCCGCCCCGAGCGGGCACCCATGGACCGAACGAGGAAGGCGGCGCTCTACGGCGGGGTGCTCTACCTGCTCACCTTCGTCGCCTCGATCCCCACCCTCGTCCTGAAAGCACCGGTCGTGGACCACACCGACTTCATCCTCGGTGCCGGAGGTGTGGCGGGCGTCGAGTGGGGCGCCCTCCTCGACGTCGCCTGTGCACTGTTCGGCATCGGCACCGCCGTGGCGCTGTACCCGGTGATCAGGCGGCACGGCCGGTCCGGCGCCATCGGCTTCGTCGCCTCCCGCACCCTCGAGGCGGCCACCATGGTCGTCGGCGCGGTGAGCCTCCTGTCGATCGTGACCCTGCGCCAGGACCTGGCCGGCGCCGCCGGGGCGGACGCAGCCACGCTGACGACCGTCGGCGCGGCGCTGCTGGCCGTCCACGATTGGACCTTCCTGCTCGGCCCTGGCGTGATGCCTGCAATCAACGCCCTGTTCCTGGGCTCGGTGCTCTATCGGTCGCGGCTGGTGCCCCGTGTGCTCCCGACCATGGGGCTCATCGGAGCGCCGCTACTGCTCATCGCTGCCACCGGCGTCGTCTTCGGCCTCTGGGACCAGGTGTCCTCGCCGTCTGCCATCGCCACCATCCCGATCGCCCTCTGGGAGCTCTCCTTGGGTATCTGGCTGACGTTCAAGGGCTTCACGGCCTCCCCGGCGGTCGAGGGCGGCCCATCCGCACCGACCGACGTGACCCTTCAGGCCGAGCTCGCCGCGGTCTGAACCCTCGTCCCTCCCCAATCCGTGATGGCCGGGCTCCTCCTCGGGGCCCGGCCATCGGCGTGCCGAGGTCGATCCATTCTCGAGGCCATGGCGTGCTGATTCCGCTCGCTATTGCCTCGACTACGCGTCCGCTCCCGACTCGGCCGATTCACGGACGGGTAGGTTCGGTCACATGGCCCTGACCGACGAGCTGCTCAACCGTGTGACGTGGAAGATCCCGAACCCGCTGGTGCTGATCGGGTCGCGAGCAGGCGACGAGCGCAACGCCATGACCGCCACGTGGGTCACGCAGCTGTCGATGGAGCCGGTGCTGATCGGCGTCGGCGTGGACAACACCGCGGTCACCCACCGCCTGATCACCGACGGCGGCTCGTTCACGGTGAACCTGTGGAACGCCGAGGACACCCGGGTGTTCGTGAAGTTCTCGAAGCCCGCCGAGGACGACGGCAACGCCCTCAACGGCCGAGCGGTGCAGGCTGCCACCACCGGCGCGCCGGTGTTCGACGAGGCCGTCGCCTGGATGGACTGCGCCGTACGCCAGGCCGTCGACCTTGGCACCCACACCCTGTTCGTGGGCGAGGTGGTCGACGCACAGATCAACGACGACGCGGCCCGTGCGGCCTCCACCCAGGACACCCGCATGAAGTACGGCGGCGTCAAGCGCCACTGAGCGTCAAGCGCCACTGAACGCCAGGCCCGAGGCCGCTGGCACGCACGCCGGCAGGCAGGCGAGGATCGGGGCCATGCGCCGACTCATCCTCTGGGACATCGACGGCACGCTCATCACCAGCCGGGGGGTGGGGCGCCGGGTGATGGAGGACGCCGCGGCCGCCGTCGCCGGCCTGGCCGAGGTGCCCCAGGTGGTGATGAGCGGCAAGACCGACCCGCAGATCCTGCGCGAGATCTTCGTGGCCGCCGAGCTGACCGAGGGCCACATCGACGGGATCCTGCCGAGTGCGATGGCTGCCGCCGAGGCGGCCCTGGCCGGCGCCGAGGACGAGCTGCGGGCCGTGGGGAGCGTGCTGCCCGGAGTGCAGGCGTTGCTCGAACGTCTCGACGCGACGCCAGGCGTCCGCCAGACCCTGGTGACGGGCAACCTCACCGCCAATGCCGCCATCAAGGTGGCGGCGTTCGGCCTGACCCACCTCTTCGATGCCGAGATCGGCGGCTACGGCACCGACCACGCCGACCGCCTCGAGCTGGTGCCGATCGCGCTCGAACGGGCCCGGCGGTTCCGGGGCGAGACCTACGACCCCGACGAGGTCTGGGTGATCGGCGACACCCCCAACGACCTGGCCTGCGCCCGCGCCGGCGGCGTGCGCTGCCTGCTCGTCGGCACCGGCGGGCAGCAGGGCCTGCATGAGCTCGGCGCGGACGCCGTGCTGGGTGACCTGAGCGACGTCGACCGGGCCTACGCCACCCTCACGGACTGAGGAGCGAGACCGCCCCGCAGGCCGAACGTCGCATCGAACGGTGCCGCGCGCATAGTGCTCGGCCGTGCTCGGCCGTCTTGGGAGCCGGCCTTGTTTCGGTGGTGTAGAGGTACCATTATACCACTATGGCCAAGGAGAAGGTCACCCTCACCCTCGACAGCGAACGGCTCCAGACCCTGCGCGAGCTCGCCGGCGCGCGCAGTCTCTCGAGCGCCGTGGATCAGGCGGTCGCGGCCCACCTGGCCAAGCTCCGCCACCTCGCCGCGGTCGACGAGTGGCTGCACGAGCTCGAGCGCGAGCACGGTCCCATCCCCGACGCGAGCAGAGCGTGGGCGTCTGACGTCGTCGATCGCTGGGACCGCGTCCGCCGAGCGGCGCCCGCTCTTGGTGGCGCCGGCAACAGCCCCATCGACGATGCTGTTGCTTGACCGCGAGGCGCTGTCGGCGCTTGCCCACGGGCCACCGGATCGGCGAGACCGCGTCCGGGCCCTTGTCGAGCAGATGCGAGCGCGCGAACGTCCCATCGCCACCGCGGGGGTGGTGCTGCCCGAGGTCGTCCGTGGTCATCCTCGTGACGCTGGGGTGTTCTCCGCGCTCCGCCGAGAACGAGTGCAGGTGCGCTCGGTCGACACCCGCATCGGCGTCCGGGCGGGACAGCTGCTCGGCGCGCTGCGGGCGGGGTCCGACCAGGTCGTCGACGCCTGCCTCGTCGCCGTCGCTGATCTCGAGGGGGGTGCCATCGTCGCCACCGTCGACACCGCAGACCTCGAAGCGCTCGCGTCACATGCCGTCGGCGTGACCGTGGCCAACCTCAACGCCTGACGGCGTTGCGCGAGCCACCACCCGTCATGATCGCCCTGCCGGCCTCGGCGATGAGGTCGCCCAATCGGCGGTACGCGTCCGCCCGGGCAGACGAGGAACGCCACGCCAGCCCCACACTGCGGGTGGGCGGGGTCGGGTGCAGGTGGCGGACGACGACCCGTTCGCCCGGGCGGACGTCACGTTCGATCGCGGTGGCCGGCAGCAGGGTGATGCCGAGGCCTGATCCGACCATCTGCACGACGGTGGGCAGGCTGGTCCCCTGCACCTCGGCGAGGCCGTCGCGCCCGGCCAGGTCGCAGACGGCCAGCGCCTGGTCGCGCAGGCAGTGGCCCTCCTCGAGCAGCACCAGCCGCTCGTGGGCCAACGCGGCCACGGCGCACCGGCGCTGGGTGGCGAGGGGGTGGTGCTCGGGCACGGCCAGCAGGAACGGCTCGTCGTACAGCGACTGCTCGGCCACGCCCGGGCGGTGGAGGGGCAACGCCAGCAGCAGCAGGTCCAGGTCGCCGGCCTGGAGGTGGGCGAGCAGCGCGTCGGTGCGGTCCTCGCGCAGGTAGAGCTCGACGCCGGGGTGGGCCGCCTCGATCAGGGGGACGGCCCGAGGCAGCACGTAGGGGGCGATGGTGGGGATGACGCCCAACCGGAGGGACCCGCCCAGCTCGCCGCCCGAGTCGGCGGCCGCCTCGCACAGGTCGTCGATCTCGCGCAGGATCCGCCGTGCCCGGTCGGTGATGTCGACGCCGGCGGGGGTGACGAGCACGCCACGACTCGTGCGCTCGAAGACCTGCACGCCCAGCCGCGCCTCGAGCTGGCGGACCTGGGTGCTGAGCGCGGGCTGGCTGACGAAGCAGGCCTGGGCGGCCCGCCCGAAGTGGCGGGCATCGGCCACGGCAACCGCGTAGCGCAGCTGCTGCACCGTCGGCTGACTCATAGGCTGAGACTATCGCCGTGAGAGTAAATGGGAACTTCTCTGATCGGACAGCGGAGCGCATGGTGGAGAGGACCCACCCGCCAGCAGCAACTCCTGAGGAGACGGCACATGTCCGACAGCGAAAGCCCGGCGATCGACGCCCCCACCGTGGCGGACACCCGTCCCCGGACGAACCAGGACTGGTGGCCCACCCAGCTCGACCTGTCCGTGTTGCACCAGCACTCGCCCCAGTCCAACCCGCTCGACGCCGACTTCGACTACGCCGAGGCGTTCGCCACCGTGGACGTCGACGCGCTGCGCCAGGACATCGTCGACGTGATGACCACATCGCAGGACTGGTGGCCCGCGGATTACGGCCACTACGGCCCGCTGTTCATCCGCCTGTCGTGGCACGCGGCCGGCACCTACCGCATCGCCGACGGCCGGGGCGGTGGCGGCGACGGCATGCAGCGCTTCGCGCCGCTCAACAGCTGGCCCGACAACGCCAACCTGGACAAGGCCCGCCGGCTGCTGTGGCCGGTGAAGGCGAAGTACGGCCAGTCGGTGTCGTGGGCCGACCTGCTCGTGCTGGCCGGCAACGTCGCCCTCGAGTCGATGGGCTTCGAGACGTTCGGCTTCGCCTTCGGGCGTGAGGACCGGTGGGAGCCCGACGAGGTGATCTGGGGCCCCGAGGACACCTGGCTGGGCGACGAGCGCTACCGCGGCGACCGCGAGCTGGCGGGCCCGCTCGGTGCGGTGCAGATGGGCCTGATCTACGTGAACCCCGAAGGGCCCAACGGCAACGCCGACCCGCTGTCGGCCGCCCGTGACATCCGCGAGACCTTCGCCCGCATGGCCATGGACGACGAGGAGACGGTGGCGCTCATCGCCGGCGGCCACACCTTCGGCAAGGCCCACGGCAACGGCAATGCCGACCTGGTGGGGCCCGAGTCCGAGGGTTGCCCGATCCACGCGCAGGGCATCGGCTGGGCCAACCCCAGCGGGACCGGCAAGGGCAAGGACACGGTCACGTCCGGCCTGGAGGGCGCCTGGACGCCCACCCCCATCCAGTGGGACGGCAGCTACTTCGACACCCTGTTCGGCTACGAGTGGGAGCTGACGACCAGCCCCGCCGGCGCCCAGCAGTGGACGCCCGCGGGCGGTGCCGGTGCGGATGCCGTGCCCGACGCCCACGAGGCCGGCGTCACCCACGCCCCGATGATGCTGACCACCGACCTGGCGCTGCGCGTCGACCCGCTCTACGAGCCCATCTCGCGGCGCTTCCACGAGCACCCCGAGCAACTCGCCGACGCGTTCGCCAAGGCCTGGTACAAGCTGCTTCACCGCGACATGGGACCCGTCTCACGCTTCCTCGGCCCCTGGGTGCCCGAGGCCCAGCGGTGGCAGGACCCGGTGCCCGCGGTCGAGGGTGAGCTGATCTCCGATGCCGACGCCGCGTCGTTGAAGATGCAGATCCTGGGCTCGGGCCTGTCCGTCTCGCAGTTGGTGGCCGCGGCGTGGGCCTCGGCTTCGACGTTCCGCGGCACCGACAAGCGCGGCGGCGCCAACGGCGCCCGGGTGCGCCTGGCCCCCCAGAAGGACTGGGAGGTCAACGCCGGCGTGGGTGAGGTGATCGATGTCCTCGAGGGCATCCAGGAAGCGTTCAACGGAACTCCGTCGGGCGGGAAGACGGTGTCGCTGGCCGACCTGATCGTGCTGGCCGGCGCCGCTGCGGTCGAGAAGGCTGCGTCCGACGCCGGCCACACGGTCGTCGTCCCGTTCGTCCCCGGCCGCACCGACGCCACCCAGGAGCAGACCGACGCCGACTCGTTCGCCGTCCTCGAGCCACGGGCCGACGGCTTCCGCGACCACCTGCCCGCCGGCGAGAAGCTGGCCCCCGAGACCCTGCTGCTCGAGCGGGCCCATCTGCTCACCCTCACCGCCCCCGAGATGACGGTGCTGATCGGCGGCATGCGGGCCCTGACCTCGGATGGGACGCTCACCGACCACCCCGGCATGCTGACCAACGACTTCTTCGTCAACCTGCTCAGCATGGACACCGAGTGGACCCCGTCCGCCACCGCCGACACCGAGGTCTACGAGGGTCGCAATCGGGTCACCGGCGAGGTGACCTGGACCGCCACGGCGGTCGACCTGGTCTTCGGCTCCCACTCCCAGCTGCGAGCCCTCGCCGAGGTCTACGCCAGCAGCGACGGCGCCTCGAAGTTCGTGAAGGACTTCGTGGCGGCGTGGGACAAGGTCATGACCCTCGACCGCTTCGACCTGGACTGACCAACACGCGAGCCTGTCGTCGCAGAGCCGGCGTTCGGTGACACTGCCGCGCGATTCAGGCGACCCCGAGATGGCGAGCAAGCTTCTGCATCGTCTGTAGGCCCAGCTCGACGGCGCCGAAGCCGATGCCTGCGTTTCGCTGCTCGACGGTCGGGTGAAGCTGTCGCAGCGTCAGAACCGTCTTTCCATCTTCTTGTTCGTCGAGGGTGATCGTCACCCGGAAGCGTGTCGGGTCATCGTCGGCATCGTTGCCGTGGTCCATCACCAGCCGCTGCCCGGAGACGACCTCGAGGTAGTCGAACCGGTTCGTGAACAAGGTGCCGTCGCTGGATGTCATGTCGAAGCGCGCTCGGCCCCCCGGGCGCACGTCCATCTCGTGCACGGTGCAGGTGAAGCCATCGGGGCCGAACCATTGGCAGAAGGCATCTGCATCGGTCCAAGCGGCGAATACCGCGTCGCGGTCGGCGTCGAGAACTCGAACGAGGACGATCTCACGGTCGAGCGCCCACGTCGTCGGGTCGGTGATGGTCGGGTCGGTGATGGTCGGGTCGCCAGTCATGGCTTCTCCAGTGTCGGTGGGGATGCGGATTGGTCCGAAGCGCGCCGGAGATGCGCTTCGAGGCGGTCGAGGCGGTGCTCCCATGCAGCTCGGGTGTGCTCGGCCCACGCCGCGATCTCGACCAGAGGCTCGGGCCGGAGCTGACAGGGCCGTCGTTGTCCATCCCGACTGCGACTGATCAGGCCCGCATGCTCGAGGACCCTCAGATGACGGGAGATGGCCGGAAGGCTGATCGGGAAGGGTTCGGCCAGCTCGAGCACCGTTGCCTCACCGTCGGCCAGCCGACGCACGATCGAACGCCGGGTGGGGTCCGACAACGCGGCGAAGACGACGTCGAACCGGTCGGGGGCCGTCACGGTCATCGCTGGTGTCGCTGGCGTCGCTCGGGTGGACACTTCACAGATCAGTTATTTGACAAAGTAGTTAAGTCTTGTCAAGGATGCTCGGAGCGCCCGCGCGGCCCGTGTCCCGAAGTGCCGGTCGGGGGCGGCGCCGTCGCCCCCGCTAGCGTCTGCCCATGGCCGCCGCGTACCCGTCCGTCCCCGTCCAGGCGCCAGCCGAGAAGCTGCCCATGGCCGGGTTCTTCTGGGCGCTCGGCATCTTCCTGGTGGCCGCGGTCATGGGCGGCGTGCTGTTCTTCATGGGCATCAAGGAAGTCGTCGACACGGTCGACGGGTTCGACGCGATCAGCGCCCCGGGCGAGGCCGACCTGCGACTCGAGACGGGCGACCACTGGGTGTTCGCCGCGGTGCCGTCGGGCTCGGCCGAGGACCTGGTGGACGTGACCGTCACCGACCCCAGCGGCCGCACCCAGACCCTCAGCCAACAGACCTTCCTCGCCGACTCGGCCAACACCGACGGCCAGCAGTTCGTCCCTCTCGGGTTCTTCGATGCCACCGCGGCCGGCACCTACCACTTCGAGACCGACGGCCCGTCCGGCACCGAGGTGCGAGTCGGCACCCTGTCGCTGCCCGAGGTCCTCGGCTTCATCCTCGGAGGCATCGCCGTCGGGTCCCTCGGTTTCCTGGTCGCACTGATCATCCTGATCGTCACCCTGGTGCGGCGCAGCGGCCGCAAGAAGCGCCAGCACGCAACGGCCTACGGGGCCTACGCCCCGGCCCAACCGCAGTATCCCGGGCAACCGCAGCAGCAGAGCCCCTCGCAACCGCAGTACCCGGCCCAGCAGCAGTGGCCCCCACAGCAGCCACCCACACCGCCGCCGCCCCCCTGACATCAGCCTCACGCGTGCCGCGCGCGCTCGCTCGCTCGGGCTCCGGCGCCTGACCGAGCGATGAGTCCTGCTTGCCGGGGTCGACGTATCCGCCAAGATGGGGGTCCACCCGATCACCGAGGAGCCCCATGGCCACCATCACCGCGAGCCTGTTCAGCGCCCTGGACGGCGTCGTCGACCCCATGGTCGGCGACTGGCACTTCCCCTACTTCAACGAGGAGATGGGCGAGGCCGTCGGCGGCACCCACGAGGCCGACGTGATGCTGTTCGGTCGCGTCACCTACGACAGCTTCGCCGGCGCGTGGCCCGAGCGCGAGGCCGCCGGCGGTGAGGACGCTGCCTTCGCCGCGCAGCTGGGGGACATGCGCAAGATCGTGGCGTCGCACCGTCCGCTCGAGTTCACCTGGCGCAACTCCGAGCAACTCGAGGGCGACCTGGTCGACGCGGTGACCGCGCTCAAGGCCGATCCGTCGACCCACCGCATCGCGCTGAGCGGCTCGGTGTCGGTGGTGCGCCAGTTGCTCGACGCCGGCCTGCTCGACGAACTGCACCTGTTCGTCCACCCGGCGACCGCCGGCGGTGGCCTTCGGCTCTTCGACGACGACACGCCCCCGCAACACCTGAAGCTGCTGTCGGCCACGCCCTTCCGCACCGGCGTGGTCCACCTCGTCTACGCGCCCGACCCGAACCCGCCCACCGGCTCGTACGACGAGGCCAAGGAGAGCCTGCCCGCGCAGTGACGGCGGGGCGTAGCGTGGGTCGCATGTCGCTGCCGCCGATGCCCGAGGACTGGGAGCGGGGCCTCGCGGTCGTCGCCCACCCCGATGACATGGAGTACGGCGCCGCCGCCGCCGTCGCTCGGTGGACCTCCCAGGGCAAGGCGATCGGCTATGTGCTCGTCTCCGACGGCGAGGCAGGCATCCAGTCGATGGCACCGGCCGAGGCCGGCCCGCTCCGCCAGGGCGAGCAGCGGGCCAGTTGTGCGGTCGTGGGCGTCACCGACGTCGAGTTCCTCGGCCACCCGGACGGTTCGATCATCGAGGGCCTGGCCCTCCGGGGCGACCTCGCTGCCGCGATCCGCCGCCACCGCCCCGACGTGTTGCTGTCGATCAACCATCGTGACTCGTTCGGTGGGCCGTCGTGGAACCACGCCGACCACCGGGCGGTCGGCCGTTCGCTGCTCGACGCCGTGCGCGACGCCGCCAACCCCTGGATGTTCCCCGGGCGGGGCGAGCCCTGGGACGGGACACGGTTCGTGGCCTTCAACGCCAGCCCCGAGCCCACCCACGCCGTCGATGTCAGCGACACCTTCGACGTCGGGCTCCGGTCACTCGAGTGCCATCGGACCTACCTCGACAACCTCGGCGGCGACATGGCCGCGCCGTCGACGTTCCTCCGCACCGCGGCCACCGAGGCCGGTGTGCGTCTCGGCGTCGAGCTGGCGGCCACTTTCGAGATCATCGGCTGAGCAGCCCCGCCAACACCCGGACTTCCGCGGCGTCGAGCGCCGGCCGGCCCACCGGGCGACGAATGGGGTGCTCCCGTGTTCGGGCTCCGTCCTCGCCGGGCCCGACTGTCGAGCCGGTCAGGCTCACCAGAGGTCGCGGTCCAGGCGACCAACGCTCGCCTCGTCGCCCTCGTCAATGGCGACACGGCTGGTGGCCCGCACTACCACCTGATCCGCCAGAAGGGGGTGCAGTCGGTGACCAATCCTTCGGCCGGCACCTTCTGCATACGGCCGACGGCGTCCACCGGGATCAACCCCAGCACGGCTGTCGCCAGCGTCACCACCGACTGGTACTACACCACCGGCAATGACTCGGTCGCCATGTGGGCCAGCTCGGACGACGTGGCCCGATGCCCGTCGGGCACCTTCGAGGTGAAGACCTTCGACATCAGCAGTACCGCTGATGACAACGCCGTCGGGTTCCTCATTCTCGTGCCATGAGTTGACGCGCCACCGGCGCACACCGCGAGGGTCACCGCAGGACTGGCCTCTGAACCCGGTCCGGCGGCCGCCGGACCGGCATCGCACCAGGGACTTCGTCAGCGCGCTTGGAGGGACTCGAACCCCCAACCTTCTGATCCGTAATCAGATGCTCTATCCAATTGAGCTACAAGCGCAGGGACCGACAAGTGTACGCCAACGTCGGCACCCGGCCACCAGCGATCGACCATGATCCTGGCTCCCCTGACCCGCAGTTGCATGCTGCGCCTGCCGCGCCGTGGCCTTGCCCTCGCTCCGCGCCCGCACTGCGGTCACCGAGCCGTTGGTGGCAGTGGAGGCCTCGATGGCGGGGGTCGGGGTTGACCGGGCCAGGCCCGCGTCGCACCTCGGCGAGCGGCGACGGACAACTGAGCAGCGAGCGGACCGTGGGGGCGCGGGCGGCGGAGATGCCCCTCAGCTTCGCTTGGCCTCCAGCACTCGCTCGACGGCCCGGATGAGCGCGCGGAGATCGTCCAGGTCGGCGAGCGCGGCGACGACGCGGTGATCGTCGACCACCGCGTATTCGTGGACGAGCACGTTCCGAAAGCCGATGTCGCCAGCCAGCCGGTGCAGCATCGAACGAACCCGGTCGGGGTCAACCATCTCGGACCGATGCAGCGAAGTCCGAGTCGGCGCGCTCGCGCCGCGGCTTCTCGTCGAGGTACCGCTTGCGGGTGTCAGCCTGCCAGTGCACCCGAGCCGGCGGGTCGTCGTCGAACAGGAGCACGCCCCATTGCGCCACACGGCCGGAGAGGAACAGCGGCGCGGTGTCGAGCACGAGGAGGTCGACCCGCTCCGGGAGGGGCACCCTCCACGGATCCGGCGGTGACTGGCCCCACCAGGCGCCGACATCGAGGTCGCTGTCGGGCCGTTGGGGGCCGGCCGGGCCCCCGGACCCCCGGACCCTGCCCGACTCCCGAACACCAGGGCGAACTTCGCGCCGGCCGCGCGGAGACGGTCGATCACGTCCTGTGGGTCGACGCCTGCGGGAATCGAGTAGTGCCCGGCCATCGGTCCAGTATGGCTGTGGTCCCCGATGGCAGCGAGCGGATCCAGCAGGTGCCCGGCGCCAGGTTGGGATCGTTTAGCCGCTGTCCGGAACGCGAAGAGGGGCACGGCCCGCAGGCCGTGCCCCTCTTCCCTCGGAGGATCGCTCAGAGGTTGACGGGGATGAGCACCCGGTTGATGGTGTGGATGACGCCGTTGCTGGCCCGCACGTTGATGGGGTTCACCAGGCGGGGGTTGGCGATGTCCGGGTCCTTGTCGATCAGGACCGTGGTGCCGGGGACGTGACGGATGCCGATCCCGGCAAGCGTCGGGAAGCGCTTGGCCGCGAGCACCCGCCCTGGCCCACGGGCGTCGGGGACGACGTGGTACTTGAGGATGGTGGTCAGGGTCGGGATGGGATCGCCGCCACCGATGGCGGTGAGGGCCGTCACGAGGAAGTTCCAGGCGCCCTCCTCGTCGGTGATCTCGCCGGTGAAGCCGAGGTCCTTGGCGGTCTTCACGAAGGCCCGGTCCTTGGGGGCGAACACGGTCACGTCGAGGCCGGCGGTGTCGAGGGTCTCGACCAGGCCCGCGGCGCTCACGGCGGCCAGCAGCACGTCGTAGTCACCACCGTTCGTGTCGAAGCCATCGCCACTCGATGCCACGATGCCGGCAATGGTGGGCAGGGTGTCCTCGCCCTGGTCGGGGGCTGCACTCGCGGCGGGCGAGAAGGTGGCAGCGACGATGGACACGGCCACCGATGCGGCGACCACTCCTGCGGTGAAGCGCTTCCTGTTCATGATGTTGTCCTCCTGGACGATTCGTTGGTGTTTAGTGATAATACGCTCCGAAGAGGCCGTTTGGATGCACTTTCCGAAAAGAATTCCTCCGTGCGCCGAAATCCACCGTGCGCCAAGATGTCCCCATGTCGGACAACCTGAGGATGCTGGGCGAGTACAGCGACGCCATGTTCCGGGGTGACGAAGAGGCGGTGTTCCAGTTCTGGGCGCCCGAATTCCACAGCCACGTCACCGACCGGGTGAACCCGGCCATCTCGGGCACCGACGTCCGCAGCCACGAGGTCGTGTGGTGGAACCAGGTACGCAACGCCTTCCCCGGCTTCACCTTCACCGTCGACCTGCTGATCGAGCACGACGACCTGGTGGTGTCGAACTGGACCGTGAAGGGCACCCACACGGGCACCGCGTTCTACGGCGTGGCGGCCTCGGGCGAGCCGGTCGAGATCAACGGCACGGCCATCCTGCGTGTCCGTGACGGCAAGGTGGTCGAGCACTGGGGCGGCCCCCACTGCCAGGACGGCGTCGGCCTCACCCACTGACCGTCGCCGGCCGTCCGAACAAAGTGCTACATTGACGTACATGGGTTCTTCGGTGGGTATCCGCGAGCTCCAGCAGAACGCGTCCAGGGTGGTGGCCCGCGTCGCCGCCGGCGAAGAGATCGAGGTCACCGACCGCGGCCGCCCGGTGGCGAGAATGGTGCCCCTGCGCCGCACGGCGATCGAGCAACTGGCCGAGAACGGCCGCCTTCGACCGGCCCGTCGCCCGTTCGACGACCTCCCGCCGCTCATCGAGGTCGCACCCGGTTCGCCGACCGCGTCCGAGATCCTCGCCGAGCTCCGCGCCGACGAGCGGTGACCCACTACATCGACACCTCGGCGTTCGTGAAGCTGTTCATGGCCGAGCGGGAGAGCGAGGCCCTACGGCGATGGTGGGTCGACCACGACGACTCGGTCTTCTCGTCGGACCTCCTGCGGACAGAGGTGCTCCGCACAAGTCGACGCGTCTCGCCGATCGCGCTGTCCACCGCGCGACGGTTCCTCGACGCCATCCCGCTGGTCAGCCTGGATTCGGCGTCATACGACCGTGCCGGCCTGGTCGATCCGCCCGGGCTCCGCAGCCTCGACGCGCTCCACCTGACGGCGGCAACCACCATCGGCGAGGAGCTCACCGGGATCGTCACCTACGACGATCGTCTCGCCGAGGCTGCTGCCCGCCAAGGCCTGGTGACCATCGCCCCCACCGACGACTGATCGGTTCGACGACGGGGCGCGCTCCTGTCCGGGGTCTTGCAACCGGGGCACGCGGCGGCAAGGGTGAAGGCCCCATGGCGACCGATGTGGCGACCGAGGTGGCGTCCGTACCCGAACCGGCCGGCCCGCCCAACGCTCCCGACGGGCACTCCCGACCCTGGTGGGACCCACTCGGGGTGGTCGAACGGTCGGCCTCCACCTGGCACAGCGTCGAGAAGCAACTGGCCCGCCAGCCTCTCGCCCGTCTCACGACCGCCGGCCCCCGCACGGCCAGGTGGATCGCCGACGAACTGCGCGGTCGCAACGACGTGCCCGTCCCGGGCCGGCCGGAGACCAAGATGACCCCGGCGCTCGTCGGCCACGTGGTGATCGACGAGTCGATCATGGCCATGGCCGTGGGCCCCAACCGCTTCCCCCGACGGGCCGACTACCTGCGGGTCGGCGCCGAGCTCACCGAGGCCCGGGCCGTCTTCGACGCCAACGGCTGGATCGACGACCCCGCCTCGTACCACGCTGCCCCACCCCCGGTCAGCGAGCCGGTGGTCACGCGAGGCTGGGCCCTGGGACAGGGCTACGAGCGGCTGTGGTGGCCGAGCGGGTACGAGCCCCCCGAGGGGGTGCCGGGACGCGAGCGCTGGATGGCCTTCGAGTCGAACCGCACGGCGTCGGCCTGGCTGCTCCGCCACCCCGATCGTGACCGGCCCCGCCCATGGGTCGTCTGCATCCACGGTTTCGGCACCGGCTCGGCGTTCATGGACCTGATCAGCTTCCGGGCCGCTCACCTCCACAGGGCGCTGGGCGTGAACGTGGCCGCCATCGTGCTTCCCGCCCACGGCGCACGGAAGCCGAGCCGCATCAGCGGCGAGGAGTTCTTGAGCTTCGACCTCATGAACAGCGTGCACGGCTTCGCCCAGGGCGTGTGGGACATCCGGCGCCTGCTCGGCTGGATCCGCGCCCAGGACCCCACCGCGGTGGGCGTGTTCGGCGTGTCGCTGGGAGGGCTCATGACCGCGCTGACCGCCGCCCTCGAGCCCGACCTCGACCTGGCCCTGGCCGGCATCCCGATGGCCGACTTCCCCGACCTGATCCGCCACCACGCGCCGCTGCACCTGCACATGCGGGCCATCGAGCACCGAATCCTCGACGGCACCGCCCAGGACGTGCACAAGGTGGTGTCGCCCCTCGCCATGGCACCGGCCGCGCCCAGAGCGGCCCGAGCGATCTTCGCCGGCATGGGCGACCGCCTCGCGACGGCCGACCAGGCCCGCAGGCTCTGGGCGCACTGGGAGGAGCCCGAGATGTGCTGGTTCCCCGGCAGCCACGTGGGCTATCTGTGGTCAGGCAAGGTCTGGCGCTTCGTGGACGACACCATGCGCTCCCGCGGCCTCGCCGTCTGACGGGTAGTCCGGCGCCCCGCCGAGGAGCCCCTACGTGGCTGCGAGCAGCTTCCCCAAACCCTCGAGGATGCCGTCGAGCAGGTCGTCGAGGTGGGGCACGAGCTCGGGGCAGGCGATCAGGCCGATGTGCAGGTCCTTGTCGTTCGACAGGACGGTGATGTTGAGGCCCGTGCCCTCCATCAGCGGCCCGAACGGGTACATGCCCACCACCCGTGCCCCTGCGAAGTACAGCGGCACCGGCGACCCTGGAACGTTCGACACGATCAGGTTGTGAACGGGAGCCAGCCGATCGGCGATGCCCACCTGCGAGTAGAGCCTCGACAGGTACCCGAACAAGGTGGGCGGCATGAGCTCGACGACGTCGCTGATCATGTGGGCGCCGACCGCGCTCTGCACCTCTTTCGCACCCTCGGTGCCTTCGTGGATCAGGCGCAGCTGGTCGACGGGATCGGCGAGGTGGACAGGCAGGTGCACGAACATGTTGGACACCTGGTTGGTGGCCTCGCCGTTGCCGCCCTGTCCGTGCACCGACACCGGCACCGAGCACACCAGCGCCCGATCGGGCAGTTCGTCGTGGGCCTGGAGGTAGGTCCGCAGGCCGTCGGTGCATGCCGCCAGCACCACGTCGTTGACCGTGGTGCCGAATGCCCGCCGGATCGTCTTCAGGTCGTCGAGTGGCGTGGTCGCGAAGGCGACGGCCCGGTTCGCGCTGATCGACCCGTTGAGCCGCGTGCGCGGCGCGTTGATCGGGTGTGCCACCGCTTTGGCGCCCCGGAGCCGCCGGCCCACCATGGTGACGGCCGCCTGGCCGAGCGAGACCGCGGCCCCCGCGGCCGCCCGGACGGGGCGCATCGGCGTGGCCACCCGGCTCCAGAGCGCGCTCGCCACCACCTCGCTGCGCTCGGGCAGGCTCGGCGGCTCCCAGGTCTGCTGGCGGGGGCGACCACTCGGCTCGGGCGTCAGGTCGAGCAGGTGCACCATGATGTCCATCCCCGAGATGCCGTCGACCATGCAGTGGTGCATCTTCATGGCCATGGCCAGGCGCCCGTCGTCCAGGCCCTCGACGACCACGAAGTCCCACAGCGGACGAGACCGGTCGAGTCGGACCGTCGCGAAGTCGCCCACGAAGTCGGCGAGATCCTGGCTCGACCCGTGGGGGAGACGGTGCCGGTGGAAGTGGTCGTCGAGATCGAAGTCGGGGTCGTCGGCCCACTCGGGGTGGTCGATCGCCCACGGCACCTCGATGAGGCGGCGGCGGAGCATCGGCAACTGGTCGAGACGACCGGCGACGTGTCGCCGCAGACGGGCGTAGGTGAGGCCCTTCGGCGCCGTCGACGGATCGAGCACCAGCAGCCCGGTCACGTGGAGGTGCACCGTGTCGCTCTCGATGTACAGGAACGAGGCGTCGGCGGCACTCACTCGTTCCATCGCGTCCTCCCAGCTCCCTCGGCCCCGCGATTCTACCCCCTCCGAGGAAGCGGGGCCGTGGGCGGGGTGCTCAGGCCCGCCGAACCCCCAGCGTGACCGCGGCGACGTAGCCCGCGGGGTCGCCCGTGGGGGTCATCAGCGTGGCCGAGCCGCCCTGGGGAAAGATCGCGTCCGCGTCGTTCGCCGTGTCGGGCTCACCCCGGTCGGCGTACGCACCCTGGGTGTAGACCTCGCCGTCGAGGGCCTCATCGAAGTAGAGCTGGCCCGTGTGCACCACCGCGTCGCCGGTGTGCACCTTCACGTGGATGTGGACGGCGCGGCCCGAGTACCACCCGGGGTAGATGGTCTCGAACTCGGCGACCCCGAGCCGGTCGGTCACCTGGGTGCCGCGCAGGAACGTCTCGCCGACGCCCGCCTCGAAGCCCGAGTACACGCCGTCGGCATCGCAGTGCCACACGTCGACGGCGGCATCGCTGATCGGCGCACAGGTGGCGGCGTCGACCACGGTGACGGCCAGGGCGAGCGGCGAGCCGTCACGGTCCTCGGTGATGTCGGCCCGAACCCGGCCGAGGTCGAGGTAGTACGGCCCTTCGGTCTGCTCGGGCGTCAGCACGCAGGCGACCGGGGAGGCCGCGCCACCGCCGGCGCTGGTGGCCGAGGATGACGCCGGCGCCGTGGCGGACGACGCCCCGCTCGTGTCCGGGGACGAGGTGGCCGAAGACGAGGTGGCCGAAGACGAGGAGGAAGAAGAAGAGGACGAGCACGCCGACCCCAGCGTCACGATGCCGATGCCGCCGAGCAGGGTGAGGGCACGGCGGCGATCGATGGGCGCGGCGGCCACGAGGCGATCAGCCGCCGGGGCGGACGAGGTGCCCCGGCACGACGGTCGCCGCGAACGGCCAGTCGACCGACAGCTCGTGGTCGCCCGCCACCGTCCGCTCGACCGCACGGGAGGACCCGCTCGCCACCCAGCGCCACTCGGTGATGCTCGGCAGCACCGGGTCGACCACCCAGTAGGCGCCGACGCCGGCCTGTTCGTAGACCAGGCGCTTCGTGCCCAGGTCGTAGACCCGCGTGTCGGGCGAGAGCACTTCGACCGCGAGCAACGGTGGGCCCACGAGTCGTCGGGTGCCGCGGTCGGCGACCCGCGTGACCAGCAGGTCCGGCTGCACCAGGGTGTCGCCGGCGAGGACCACGTCGAGCGGGGCGGGGACGACCTCGAACCCCGACGGGCAGGACGACCACAGCAGGCCGAGCAGGTTGGCGACCACCCGCTGATGGCCGAACGCCGGTGACGACGCGACGTGCAGCGACCCCTCGACCAGCTCGTAACGATTGCCGTCGGCGGCGAGGCCGTCGAGATCGTCGATCGTGAGCTGCCGCCCCGTCGAGAGGATCGTGGTCACCCCGGAAGAGTACCGAAACACCACGAGAGGAGGGGGGATGGTCGCGTCGACGGGCCGCGGTCGCTACCGGTCCGCCGGCCAGGCCGTTCGGGCGCCAGCGCCGGCCATCTACGGTGTCGGGCGTGGGAAGCCTCAGTCGGCGCGCGTTCCTGGGGGGCAGCGCCGCCTTCGCCGCCGCGGTGGCCGCCGGCTGCACCTCGGGCGGCGGGACCGGCGGCGCGGCCGGCACGGCCACCACGGCCGCCACTGGCGCCACCTCCAGCGCGCTCGCCGCGACCACCGACGCCGACCTGCGAGGCATCGACCACGTGGTGCTCCTGATGCAGGAGAACCGCTCGTTCGACCACTACTTCGGCATGCGCCCCGGCGTTCGCGGCTTTGCGGACCCCGACGTGGTCACCCTGCCGAGCGGGAAGCCGGTGTGGTACCAGCCCACCGACGCCCACCCCGACGGCTACGTGCTGCCGTGGCATCTCGACGAGACCTCGACGCGCGAGTGCGTGCTCGGCGTGGGCCCCGACCGGGCCATCACCCTCGGGGCCTGGCACGACGGTGCCATGGATCGCTTCCTCGCGCTCCAGCAACCGGTCGCCATGGGTTACCTCACCCGCGCCGACCTGCCCTACTACTGGGCCCTGGCCGACGAGTTCACCGTATGCGACGGCTACCACTGCTCGGTGCTGTCGCAGACCAACCCCAACCGCCTCTACTACATGTCGGGCACCATCGACCCCGGGGGCACCAAGGGCGGGCCGGAGCTGGGCAACGACGGCAACCGCTTCCGGTGGACCACCTACCCCGAGCGCCTCCAGGACGCCGGGGTGAGCTGGCGGGTGTACCACGACGTCGACGACTTCGACGACAACGTCCTCAAGTTCTTCGCCCGCTACCAGGACGCGCCCCGCTCGAGCCCCCTGTACGACAACGCCATGCGCAACCGGCCCATCGACGCCTTCCTCGACGACGCCCGTGCCGGCAACCTCCCCCAGGTGAGCTGGATCGTCGGGCCCACCGCAGCGTCGGAGCACCCGCCGTCGCCGCCGGCCCTGGGCGAGGACTACTCGAGCCGCTGCATCGAGGCCGTCATGTCCAACCGCGAGGCGTGGGCCAAGACCCTGTTGATCTTCCACTACGACGAGCACGGTGGCTTCTTCGACCACGTGCCCCCGCCGGTGCCCGAGCCGGGCACGGCCGACGAGTTCGTGGACGGCGAGCCCATCGGCCTCGGCCTGCGGGTGCCGGCCGTCATCGCCTCGCCATGGAGCCGGGGCGGACGGGTGGTCAGCGACACGTTCGACCACACGTCCACCCTGTTGCTCCTCGAGCGGCGGTTCGGCGTCGAGGTGCCCAACCTCAGCGACTGGCGCCGCGAGGCCGTGGGCGACCTCACGACCACCCTCGACTTCTCGGCCCCCGACCCGTCGGTCCCCTCGCTCCCGGACACGGCGGCTCGAGCCGATTCGGTGAGCTGCACCGCCCTGCCGTTCCCGAGCCCGCCCACCGACCAGGCGCTGCCCGCATGATCGAGACCGCAGCATTCACGCCCCGCAGCGGCGAGACGTGGCGAGACCCGTTCCCGATGTACGCCGCGCTGCGAGACCGCGACCCCGTCCACCACGTGGCCCACGGCGACTACTGGGTGCTCTCGCGCTTCGCCGACGTCTTCCGGGCCGCCCGGGACACCGACACCTTCTCGTCCGCCCAGGGCCTCACCTTCGCCTACGACGACATGACCGCGGCGGGCCTCGACGTCGCCGCGCCCATGGTCATGCTCGACCCGCCCGAGCACACCGCCTTCCGGCGACTCGTCGGGCGCGGGTTCACCCCCCGACAGGTGTCGGCGATCGAGGACGACGTGCGCCGGTTCGCGGTCGAACGCATCGAGCGCCTGCGGGCCGAGGGCACCGTCGACGTCGTCGCCGCCCTGTTCAAGCCGCTCCCCAGCTTCGTCGTCGCCCACTACCTCGGGGTCCCGGCCGCCGACCGGTCCCGCTTCGACGGCTGGACCGACGCCATCGTCTCGGCCAACGCCCAGGGCCACTTCGGCGATGCGGCCGACGCCGTCGGCGAGCTCTTCGAGTACTTCTCGGCGCTCATCGAGCGACGACGCGCCGACCCCGGCGACGACACCATCTCGCAGTTGGTGCACGCCCACGATCTGGCGGGAAGCGGCGACGACGGCAGCACCGCCGAAGAGGTGCCGGTGCTGCGGATCCTCGGCTTCGCCTTCACCATGGTCGCCGGCGGGAACGACACCGCGACGGGCCTGCTCGGCGGCTCGGCCGAACTGCTCACCCGCCATCCCGACCAGCGGGCGCGACTGCTCGCCGACCCGGGCCTGATCCCCGGCGCCGTCGAAGAGCTCCTGCGCCTGATCTGCCCGGTCCAGGGCCTGGCCCGCACGGTGACCATCGACGTGGCCATCGAAGGGGTCACGGTCCCCGCGGGGAAGAAGGTGTTCCTGCTGTACGCCTCGGCCAACCGCGACCCACGCGAGTTCGGTCGCGACGCCGACGCCTGTGACGTCACCCGCCCGATCGCCCACCACCTGTCGTTCGGCTCGGGCGCCCACCACTGCCTCGGCGCGGCCGCAGCCCGGCTCCAGGGCCGCGTGGTGCTCGAAGAGCTGCTGGCCCGCTGCCCCGACTTCACCGTCGACGCCGACGCCGGCCGGTTCGCCCCCGGCCACTTCGTCCGCCGCTACGAGTCGCTCCCCTTCACCGCGACCTGAAAGGGACTTTCGGCCCTCACCGGGCGTGCGGCAGAGGACGAGGATGGGCAGGACCAGCACATCTCGTCCCAGGAAGGCCGTCCGATGACCGCTCCAACAGCCCCGTCCGGCCCGCCACCGGTGAAGGCGGGCCCAGCCTCGCACCCCCCGACGGGCCGCATCATCGCCTTGGCCTTCGGGGCGATCGGCGTGCTCGTCGGCCTGGCCTGCATGGTGACCGGCGGCTCGTTCGTGTTGGCGCACGCCACCCAGCGCGACGCGTCGGGCTTCTTCACCAGCGGCAGCGAGCGCCTGGAGACCGTCACGTACGCGGTGACGTCGGACGAGATCGACCTCGGGACCGACCCGGGCCGCCGCGAACGGCGCTTCGACCTGGGTGACCTCGCCACCGTCCGGATCTCGGCCCGCTCGGCCCAGGAGACACCCGTGTTCGTGGGCATCGGCCCGACCGCCGACGTCGACCGCTATCTGGACGGCGTGGCCACCGCCCGGATCGACGACGTCCGCTTTGCGCCCTTCGGCATCCGCTACGCCTACCAGTCGGGCGGAGCCCCTGCCGGGCCCCCGGCCGACGAGGGCTTCTGGGCGGCGACCGCCGAGGGCTCCGGTCGCCAGTCACTCGAATGGGATCTCGAGTCGGGCCAGTGGAGCGTGGTCGTCATGAACGCCGACGCCTCCCCCGGCGTCGCCGTCGACACCGCCATCGGCGCCAAGGTCGACTGGGTGCTGCCACTCGGCCTCGCCCTCCTCGCCTTCGCGCTGTTGTCGTTGCTCGGCGGCGCGGCACTCCTGGTCTTCGGCGGCGTCGGCCTCGCCCGGCGGCTCGACCAGGCGCCGCCGCCGGGCCCGGCCACCCAGGGCGCCCTCGCCCTGTCCGGCCGGCTCGACGAACCCAGCCGCTGGCTGTGGCTGGTCAAGCCCATCCTCGTCATCCCCCACCTGCTCGTGCTCGCGGTGCTCTGGCTGGCGGTGAGCGTGATCTGGGTGGTCGCCTTCTTCGCCGTGCTGTTCACGGGCCGCTACCCGCGCTCGCTGTTCGACTTCGTGGTCGGCGTGCTGCGCTGGTCGTGGCGGGTCGGCTACTACTCCTTCTCGGCCCTCGGCACCGACGCCTACCCGCCGTTCACGCTGGCCGACGCCCCCGGCTACCCGGCCACGCTGCACATCACCTGTCCCGAGTCGCTCTCGCGGTGGCTCGTCCTGGTGAAGTGGTGGCTGCTCGCCATCCCCCACTACCTGGTGCTCGTGTTCCTCATCGGCGGGTTGGGCGCGCGCGTGGCCGGCGGGCTGCTCGGCCTGCTCGTGTGCTTCGTCGGCTTCGCCCTGCTGTTCAGCGACCGTTACCCCGGCGGCCTGTTCGACCTGGTGATGGGCCTCAACCGCTGGGTCTACCGGGTCGCCGCCTACGTGCTGCTGCTCACCGACGAGTACCCGCCGTTCCGCCTCGACCAGGGCGGCGACGAGCCCTCGGCCCTGGTCGGTGCGCTAGACGACGACTGACGCCATCGACACGACGGCGGTCATGATCAGTAGGCCGAGCACCAGGGGGCGGAAGTGCTCGGTCTTCAGCCGCAGCGCCACCCGCTCGAAGGCCAGCGTGCCGGCCAGCGCCGCCGGCACGGCGACGATCGCCGCGGCCCAGGTGGACGACGACACCACCCCGGAGGCGAACAGCAGGGGCAGCGCGACGAGATTGGCGAGGCAGAAGTAGGCGACCGTGGTGGCCCGGAAGGCGTGCTGCTCGGTCTCCGCGGCCTGGAGCACCAGCACCACCGGCGGCCCACCGACGCCGATGCTCGTGTTGATCATCCCCGACAGGAATCCGGCGCCCACCTCGGTGGCCGGCCGCTCCGACCGGAGCCGGAACCCCGATGCCAGCAGCACCACCGCGGCGATCACCACGACCGACACGGCCACCTGCAGCGGATCGGCCGGCACCCGTCGCAGGACCACGATGCCGAGGGGCATGCCCACCACGGCGCCCACCAGCAGGCGGCGCACCCGGGGCCAGTCGATGCGGTGGCGCAGGCGCAGCGCCATCAGGGCCGTCCCCGCCAGCCCCGACAGCGCGGCGAGGGCCACCGCGTCCTTCGGCCCCACCAGCAACGACAGCAGCGGCACCGCCATCAACGAGTACCCGAACCCCGAGAGCTGCTGGGTGGCGGCAGCCAGGAAGACCGCGCCGCAGACGGCGGCGAGCTCGATCGCGCTCATGCTGTGCGCCTCCCACGCCGGACGACCACGGCGGGACGCTATCGCTCACCCTGGCGTTCGGAACGATAGGCGGGGGTGGGCGGTCGTAGGCTCGGGCCATGGCCCTGCCTCCACCCGACCCCGCCCGCACCTGCCTCGTCACCGGCGCCTCGTCGGGCATCGGCGCCGAGATCGCCCGCAACCTGGCCGCACGCGGCCTCGGCGTCACGCTCGTCGCCCGGCGGGAGGACAAACTGCGCGCCCTGGCCGACGAACTGGCCGAGGCCCACGGCATCCGGGCCGAGGTGCTCGCCGCCGACCTGGCCGACGAGGACGCCCGCACCGCCCTCGTCGACCGGGTCGCCGACCTGGGGCTCGCCGTCGACGTCCTGGTCAACAACGCCGGCTTCACCACCATGGGCCCCGTCCACACGGGCGATCCGGCGGGTGAGCTGCTCATGATCCGCACCAACGTCGAGGCCGTGGCCCACCTGTGCAGCCTGTTCCTGCCCGGCATGGTCGAGCGCGGCAGGGGCGCGGTGCTCAACGTGGCGTCGGTGGGGGCGTTCCAGCCACTGCCGGGGCAGGCCGGCTACGCCGCGTCCAAGGCGTTCGTGCTGTCGTACAGCCACGGCATCCGCACCGAACTGGTCGGCACCGGCGTCACCGTCACCGTCCTCTGCCCCGGGCCCGTGCGCACCGGCTTCGCCGAGGCGGCCGGGCTCAGCGACGACGACGCCGTCGGTGCGCTGCCCGAGATCATGTGGGAGCCCGTCGAGCGGGTGGCCGCCGTCGGTGTCGACGGGATGGCCGGCGACAAGGGCGTCGTGATCCCCGGGCTCGCCAACCAGGTCGGGGCCACCGCGGGCTACCTGATGCCGAAGCGCCTCCTGCTGCCGATCCTGCGCAGGCAACACCCGGCGATGCACTCCATCCCGGACCCTTGACACGCTTCCATCCCGGACCCTTGACAGCCGACTCCTTCCCGGCCCGCCGACGGGTCCTGTCACCGGTCGGTATCCAGAGCGAACGAAGAAACGTGTTCGCTCTGGACCCTCCGACCGGCGCCACCCGTCGGCTCAGCTGACCTCGCGTCTGTCGCCCTTTTGAGGGCGGCGGCCTAGCGGCCGCCCTCAGAGGAGCTCAGCGGCAAGCTTCTTCGGGGCCTTGCGCCGCCACGCCTCTTTCAGCATCTCGCGCACGACCTCATCCGGCGCCGCCGCGAGGATGACGCGCACGCCGCTCAGCCGCTTGCCCCACCAGAGCTCTTCGAACGCTGCCGGCGTTTCGGCCACGTAGGCCAGGGTGTCGTCCTCGTCGACGAAGACGTGGAGGCGGTCGCCCTCGGGGGGCACCGTCGCGAAGATCTTGTTGCGGACCCGGAATGACGACATGTCGTGATGCGGCGCCTCCACCGCCTCGGGTAAGGACAACGCGAACGAGCGGGCATCGTCGAGCTCCACGCGAGGCAACGTAGCGCCGACCGAACTCGGCGCATCTGAGGCGAGCCCGTCGCCCTGGATGCGCCGAGTCGGGGACCTGGACATCCACAGGTGAACCTGGCGCATCCGCGGCCGCCAGGTCGCCCTGTTTGCGCCGGGTTCGGAGGACGGGCACTGCCGAACATGGAACACTCGGCGCGTGACCAACGAGGGCCTGAGCGACGCCACGGACGACCTGATAACCGCAGCCGTCGGGCAGGCCACCGTCGGCGCGTTGTTGCCGGCGCTTGCGTACGTCACCGGCGATCTGGGCCTCATCCCCGAGCACCTGCGCCCGAACCCGGACGACTTCATCGACCCCGAGGGCGGGCTGACCCCCGACCAGATCGACCAGGGCCGGTCGCTGGCGGTCGCCACGCTCGTCGGGCTGCGGGACGGGACCATCCAGCCTGCCGGCCCGCCCACCGACGAGTCCCTGCGACGGCTCGTCGCCCACATCGTCGGCGACGCCAACGTCGACGCCTACCTCGCCCTGCTGCTCGAAGAGCTGAGCCCCGAGGGCGTCGACCGCCGGGCCCCCGGGTGGGCCAAGGCCGACGTCGCCCCCGACACGCCGTTCCACGTGGCCATCGTGGGCGCGGGCATGTCGGGCCTCCTCGCCGCCCACCGCCTCACCCAGGCCGGGGTGCGCGTGACCGTGTTCGAGAAGAACGGCGACGTGGGCGGCACGTGGCTGGAGAACACCTACCCGGGGTGCCGGGTGGACGTGCCCAACCACCTCTACAGCTACTCGTTCGCCCACACGCTCTGGCCGCAGCACTTCTCGGACCAGTCGACCCTGCTCGAGTACTTCCGCAGGTGCGCCGACGACTTCGACGTGCGCGACCGTGTCCGCTTCGACACCGAGGCGCTGGGCGCCACCTGGTCGGACGACACCGGCACCTGGACGCTGCGGGTCCGGGGTGGCGGGCGCGACGGTAGCGACGGCGTCGAGGAATCCGTCGAGGCCAACGCGCTCGTCAGCGCGGTCGGCCAGCTCAACCGACCCAACCTGCCAGCGATCGACGGCATCGAGGCGTTCGACGGGCCCTGGTTCCACTCGGCCCGCTGGCGTCACGACGTCGACCTGCGCGGGAAGCGCGTCGCGGTCATCGGCACCGGCGCCAGCGCCGCTCAGTTCATCCCCGAGGTCGCCGCCCAGGCCGCCGAGCTGGTCGTGTTCCAGCGCACTCCCAACTGGCTCGCCCCCACCCCCGACTACCACGACGACGTGGCCGACGAGTCCCGCTGGCTGCTCGACGCGCTGCCCACCTACGCCGACTGGCAGCGCCTCTGGCTGTTCTGGCGCATGCACGAGGGGCTCACTGCCGCGGCCGAGGTGGACCCCCACTGGCACAGCGAGACCGGCTCGGTGAGCGCGCTGAACGAGATGGTGCGCATCGGCCTCGTCGAGTACCTGAACGAGCAGTTCGCGGACCGTCCCGACCTGCTCGAACGGGTCGTCCCCACGTACCCGCCGATCGCCAAGCGCATCGTCCGAGACAACGGCGTATGGGCCCGGACCCTCTCGAGCGACCACGTGCAGCTCGTCACCGACCCGATCGAGCGGGTCACGGCCACCGGGGTCGATTCCGGCCACACGTCCTACGAGGTCGACGTGATCATCTACGGCACCGGGTTCACCGCGTCGCAGTTCCTCACGCCCATGACGGTCACGGGCCGCGACGGACTGGACCTGCACGAGCACTGGGCGGGTGACGCCCGCGCCTATCTGGGCATCACGGTCCCGCGCTTCCCCAACCTGTTCTGCCTCTACGGGCCGAACACCAACATCGTCATCAACGGCAGCATCATCTTCTTCTCCGAGTGCGAGGTGCGCTACGTCGAAGCGAGCCTGCGCATGCTCCTCGAGTCCGGCCACCGGTCCATGGACTGCCGGGGCGACGTGCACGACGCGTTCAACCGGCGTGTCGACGACGCCAACCGCCGGATGGCCTGGGGCGCCTCGTCGGTGAACAGCTGGTACAAGAACGCCACCGGCCGGGTGGCCCAGAACTGGCCGTTCCCGCTCCTCGAGTACTGGGAGTCGACCCGCACCCCCGACCCGGACGACTACGTGTTGACCTAGCTCCTCCTCCGCCGGAGCGCCTTCGACATCCGGTACGTCGTCGATGCGGATTCGATCGGCTCGGCCACGTCACCCCTCGAGCTCGGGCACCCGCAGACCACGATCAGGAAGAGGCAGCCGGCTTCCACGATTCGAGCGGCGGCTTGGGATCCGCGGGCGCCGGCAGCTCGGGCGGTGTGGCGAACGCGGGCGGCCCGGCGAGGTCGAGGCAGTCGAGCAGGTTGGACGCGTTGGCGTCGCGGTGGGTGAGTGCGCCGAGGTTCCACTTCGTCTCGATCAGGCGCAGCACCGACGTGTGGTCGTGCACCACATGCGACACGTAGTCGGCCTTCGCGTAGGGCGAGATCACGACCGCCGGCACGCGGAACCCGTAGTGGTCGTAGTGGCCGGGTGGGTCGCCGGGCTCGATCTCGGGCTCGACGTCGTCCGGAGGGACGGCGCGGGGCGGGGGCACGTGGTCGTAGTAGCCCCCGTGCTCGTCGTAGGCGAAGACCAGCACCGTCTTGTCCCAGGCCGGGCCGTCCATCAACGCCTGCACCACGTTGGCGGTGAAGGCCTCACCCTCGGTGATCGGGTTGTCCTCCTCGTCGATGTCGATGTGGGCGGTCAGCATGGCGAACCCGGGCAGGTCGCCGCTCGCGGCGTCCGCGAAGAACCGGTCCAGCTTGGCGGTCTTGTCCTGGTTGGCGAGATACACCGACGGGAACAGCGCGCAGTCCGGGATGAGGCCGTAGTAGTTCATCCACGGCCGGCCGATGCGGTTGAGACTGTCGTAGATCGTGCCGTTCGGCGGCGGCGGGGTGTCGAGCGACGGCAGTGTGGTCGCGTTGAGGCCCAGCGCCGTGCCCGCCTGCAGGAACCGGCGATTCGGGTAGGTCTGCGACAACACCGACGAGAAGTAGCGGTCGCACACGGGGAAGGTCTCAGCCAGGCCGTGGTAGAAGGGGATGTCGGTGCGGTCCCAGTAACCCATCGACTTGCGACTGTCCCGGGCGAACCCCTGGTTGGTGCCGTGGTCGAACTGGCGGTGGCTGTCGGCCCAGTTCTGCCCACCCTGGCCGCCCGGCAGGGTGCTGTTCAGGTGGAACGCCCGCACCGGGTTGCCGTCGGCGTCGGGGGTCGAGTTGGTGGGCCGGCCGTCGGCACCCAGGTCGAACCCGTCGGCGTCGGGCCGATCGAGCATGCCCAGGTAGTTGTCGTACGAGTGGTTCTCCATCATCAGGACGACGATGTGCTCGATCTGGGGCAGGAGGTCGGTGCCTTCCGGCTGGTCGGGGTCGGGTCGATCACCCGGCCCGAGGCGGGACTCGGGCGCCAGGCCGGCCAGATAGCGGGGGCCACGAAGGACCGTGGTACCCGAAGTCGACGGCGCGGTGGTGGGCGACGACCCCGCGGCGCCGTCGCCGCCACTGGCGCACCCTGCGAGCACCACCCCGCTGCCGACGACCAGGCCGGCGAGCATCTCGCGGCGGGTGAATCGCCTCGTCATCACTGCCTCGCCTCGTCGCCGAACCGGACCACCGACCCTACGGTGCCACGGCTGACAGTGCCACGGGTGAACGGCGGGCGAACGTTCGGCCGGCGGGGGTGGGTGGGGGGTGACCGACGACAGCAGCGGTGGTACGTTCGCTCGTGTCCGCCACCGCAGGAGGCCCCCATGCCAGAGAAGACGAGCTACGCGCCCGGCACGCCCTGTTGGATCGACATCGGCACCGACCTCGAGCCGGCCAAGGCCTTCTACACCGCGCTGTTTGGCTGGTCGACGGCCGATGCCGGCCCGCCCGAGCTCACCGGCGGCTACGGCTTCTTCACCGACGCCGACGGCAAGACCCTGGCCGGCTTCGGCCCCCAGCAGAACCCCGGCCCCCCGTTCTGGTCGTGCTACGTGGCCGTGGCCGACGCCGACGAGACCGCCGCGAAGGTCACCGCCGCGGGCGGCACCGTGGTGGTCCCACCGATGGACGTCATGGACGCGGGGCGCATGGCCGTGTTCCAGGACCCCGAAGGTGCGTTCTTCTCGGCCTGGCAGGCGGGCAACATGATCGGCTCGCAGGTGGTGACCGAGCCCAACGCCTTCGTCTGGAGCGAGCTGAACACCCGCGACCCCGAGGCGGCCAAGGCCTTCTACCCCGCCGTGTTCGGGTGGGACCCCCAGACCTCCCCGGGCGAGGACATGGCCTACACCGAGTGGAAGGTCGACGGCGACAGCATCGCCGGGATGATGGAGATGCCCCCGATGGTGCCCGCCGAGGTACCGCCCTACTGGCTCGTCTACTTCGCCGTGACCGACACCGACGCCACCGTGGCCCGCGCCAAGGAGCTCGGCGGCCAGGCGATGCTCGAAGGCATGGACACCCCGGCCGGCCGCATCGGCGTGCTCGCCGACCCGCAGGGCGCGGCCTTCGCCGTCATCACCCTTCCCGGCTGACCATGTTCCTGGGGCTGCGCACCGTCATCTACCCGGCCCCCGAGCTCGAGGCGGCCAAGGCCTGGTTCACGAACCTGCTCGGGTTCGGGCCGTACTACGACGAGCCGTTCTACGTCGGGTACGACGTCGGCGGCTACGAGCTGGGCCTGCTGCCCCTCGCCGAGGGTGAGGACGACCCCGGCGTCATGACCTACTGGGGCGTCCGCGACGCCGACGTGGCCGTGGCCGAGCTCGAGGCCGGCGGGGCCAGGGTTCACACCCCGGTCACCGAGGTCGGCGAGGGCATCCGCACCGCGACGGTCCACAACCCTGTCGGCGATGGCCTCGTCGGCATCATCGAGAACCCCGTCTTCGCCCTCGGGGAGGCGCCGGAATCCGCCACGGCGGTCGCCGGCCCGGGGAAGTAGGTTGGACCCACTTCCCCCTTTGTCAGCACCACGATGAAGGGTAGGCCCCCCATGGTCATGAACACCCGTATCCGCAGCTCGCTCTACCAGTCGTTCGTCTCCCTCGTGGGAGAGGAGGAAGCAGAAGCCATGCTCGCTGAGTTTCCCGCAAAGGCATCCGACGAGCCCATCACCAAGGACTACCTCGGCCAGGAGATGGCCAAGATCCGCACGGAGATGGCCCACCTCGAGAACCGGCTGTACGTGGCGATGGTCGGCACGGTGGCCATCGCCACCGGCATCATCCTCGCGGTCGGCCGCTGAGCTCGAAGGTGGAACGGCGACCGAACGCAGGTACGGTTGATCCTGCTTTGCTCCGGCCTGGTCGATTCTGACGCAGGCCGGGTGATCGTCGGGTTCGCAGTTCGGGACACGACGGGCCGCAAGAGACACGCTCTCGTTCGCGGCCACGCCTTCGCTGCCGCGACGCAGCACGCCGGTCCGCCGGCTACCTCGAAGGCTGCCGATCGGGTGTGTCGCCGCCCCGTTTCCCCCTAGACAGCATGCGCCGAACCCGGCGCGTCAATTGGAGATTTCTGTGAGTACCACCTTCCGCGATCTCGGCGTCCCCGCCGACCTCGCCGCCCTGCTCGACGAGCGCGGCATCACCGCACCGTTCCCCGTCCAGGCCGCGACGCTGCCCGACGCCCTGGCCGGCCGCGACGTCTGCGGCAAGGCCCCCACCGGCTCGGGCAAGACCCTCGCCTTCGGCATCCCGATCGCCGAGCGGGCCACCCAGGGCCGGCCCCGCAAGCCCCACACCCTCGTGCTCGCGCCCACCCGTGAGCTCGCCGCCCAGATCGAAAGCGAGCTGCGTCCCCTCGCCGCCCTCCGGCACCGGACGGTCGCTTCGTTCTACGGGGGCGTCGGCTTCGGCAAGCAGCTGGCCGCCCTGCGCAAGGGCGTCGACATCGCCGTCGCCTGCCCCGGCCGCCTGGCCGACCTCGTGCAGCGCGGTGACGTCCGCCTCGACGAGGTCGACCTGGTCGTGCTCGACGAGGCCGACCGCATGGCCGACATGGGGTTCCTGCCCGAGGTCAAGCGCCTGCTCGACCAGGTGCGCCCCGACCGCCAGACGCTGCTGTTCTCGGCCACGCTCGACAACGACGTCGACGTGCTGATCCGCCGCTACCAGAAGAGCCCCGCCCGTCACGAGGTCGACGCCCCCGAGGGCGAGGACGACCTCACCGAGCACCACTTCTGGCACACCAGCGACCACGAGCGCGTCGAGCTGACCGCCCGGCTCGTCCGCGGCCACGGCTCCACCATCGTGTTCTGCCGCACCAAGCGCCGGGCCGACCGCCTCACCCGCCAGCTCACCCAGGCCGGCGTGAGCGCCGCCGCCATCCACGGCGACCGCAGCCAGCCCCAGCGTGAGCGGGCCCTGGCCGCGTTCACGGCCAAGCGGGTCGAGGCCCTGGTGGCCACCGACGTCGCCGCCCGCGGCATCCACGTCACGGACGTGGCCTGCGTCGTGCACTTCGACCCGCCCGCCGACGAGAAGGACTACGTCCACCGCTCGGGTCGCACCGGCCGCGCCGGCGCCACCGGCACCGTCATCAGCCTGATCGGCGGCGAGCACCGGAAGACCGCGAGCAGGATGCAGCGCAAGCTCGGGCTCGGCACCAGCGGCCCGGTCACCCCCGACCTGGCCGAGTTCCCCATCGTGCCCACGCCGGAACCGGGCGCGGCACCCAAGGCCTTCGACGCCGCCGGCCCCAGCAACCAGCGTCGGGGCAAGAACTACGGCAACGGCGCCAAGCGCCCGCACCAGGGCGGCCCGCGACGCTCGGCCGGCAACGGCAGCGGTGGGGGTGGCGCCAGTGCCCGCGACGGCAAGCCCCGCACCTCGTCCGGGCCGAGCAACGCCGCCGATCGCCGCAAGGGCACGCCCCGCAACGGCCCACCCAACGGCGGCCCTCGCAAGTCCGGCCCGGCCCGCCGCAAGTCGGCTCCACGCGTCTGAGGGCCGCGTCCGAGGGCCCGGTGGGTCACCGACCGGCCTTCAGGCCAACGTCCCAGGCCGGCGTCTCAGGCCGGCGTCTCAGGCCGGTGTGGGCACCCGTTCGGCGTCCTCGTCGATGATGTCGGTGAGGTCGACGGCGGACGTCACGACCGGGGGCGGGCCCGGTTCGTCGTCGGGGGCCTCGTGCAGGCCGAAGCGCTGCTGGAAGCGGCGCAGCGGAGCGGGGGCCCACCAGTTGGCCTCCCCCGCCAGCTTCATGAGCGCCGGCACCAGCAGAGCCCGCACGATGGTGGCGTCCATGAGCACGGCGAGGGCCAGGCCCAGGCCGAACAGCTTGATGAACGTCACGCCCGACGAGGCGAAGGCCACGAACGTGACCGCCAGCAGCACCGCGGCAGCGGTGACGATGCGGCCCGTGCGCTCGAGGCCCCGGGCCACCGCGGTCTCGTTGTCGGCACCGCGGTCGTGCTCCTCCTTGATGCGCGAGAGCAGGAACACCTCGTAGTCCATCGACAGGCCGAAGGCGATGCAGAACATGAGGATGGGCGTGGTGGTGTCGGTGAGCCCGGTGGCGGTGAAGCCCAGCAGGCCGGCCCCGTTGCCCTCCTGGAAGACCCACACCATGGCGCCGAAGGTGGCGGTGAGGCTCAGGGTGTTGAGCACCAGGGCCTTGAGCGGCACGAGCACGCTCCCGAACATCAAGAACAGGAGCACGAAGGTGGCGACGGCGATCCAGGCCGCCGCCCAGGGCACGAGCCCGAAGATGGCGGCCTTCACGTCGACCTGTTGCGCCGAGGCGCCGCCGACGAGCACCGTGAACCCGGGATCGAGCCCGCGCACGGCCGCGACGAGGGCCTCGCCCTCGGCCGATGCCGGCTCGACGGCGGGCACCACGCTCACCCACGTGGCGGCGTCGGACGCACCCGCGCCGGTGGCGTCACGGGGGGTGAAGCGGCCGGCGGTCGCGTCGGGGCCCACCAGCAGGGCGCCGTCGGCGTACCGACCGGTTCGGGCGTCCACCCGGGCCACGTCGGCCCGGGCCGAGATCGCCGCCGCGTACGCGTCCAGCTCGGCATCTCTGATCGACTCGGTGAGCACCACGGGGAACGCGTCGGCCTCGGCCGAGTCGAAGTCGGCACGCAGGTGCTCTGACACCTGGCGGGCCGGGTTGCCCTCGGGCAGCACCCGATGGTCCGGGCTGGCGAACACCACGTTCAGGAACGGCAGGCCGAGCGCCAACAGCAGGGCGATCACCGCCACCGTGACCACGAGCGGTCGGTGCATGACGGCGACGGCCACCCGGTGCCAGGGCCCCTCGCCGACGGGAGCCGGTGGGCGACGTCGCCACAGCCGACCCTTGTCGACCCGGTGGCCGAGGGTCGCGAGCAGGGCGGGCAGGCTCACCACCGAGGTGATCACGGCCACCAGGATCACGCCGATGCCCGCGTAGGCGAACGAGCGCAGGAAGAACAGGGGGAAGATCAACAGGGCCGAGAGCGAGACGGCGACCGTGAGCCCACTGAAGGCGACCGTGCGCCCGGCGGTCTCCACCGTGCGGCGGACCGCGTCGTCGACCTCTCGACCGGCGGCGAGCTCTTCGCGGAACCGCGAGACCACGAACAGGCTGTAGTCGATGGCGAGGCCGAGGCCGAGCGCGGTCACCAGGTTGATGGAGAACACCGAGACGTCGGTGAGCCCGGTGACGAGCCACAGCACCAGGAAGGCCCCGAGCACGGCCACCGCACCGATGCCCACGGGGAGCAGGGCGGCGACCAGCCCGCCGAAGACGACGATGAGGAGCGCCAGCGTGAGGGGCACGGCGATGCTCTCGGCGCGGGCCAGATCGCCCTCGATGGTGAGCCCCACCTGGCGGAACACCTCGGCCCGCCCCCCGACCTCCACGGTGACCAGGCCACCCGGGCCCTGGTCGCCGGCGAAGCGACGTTCGATGCCTTCGACCGCGGCGGCCACCTGGTCGTCGTCGCCGCCGATGACCCCGAGCACGAGCGCGGCGTCACCCGTCCTGCTGCGCAGCGGGGCCGCGTCGCCGAGGGACCAGTACGACAGCGCCTGGTCCGTGGACGGCAGCGCCGCCAGCTCGCGCGTGAGGCGCCGGCCCTCGGCGGCCACGGGAGCGTCGTCCACCGTGCCGTCGGCGGCGGTGACGAGCAGGACCACATTGGGCGAGGACACACCGAAGGTCTCGGCCAGGTAGTCGTCGGCCCGGGCCGACTCGCTGGCGGGGTCCTCGAAGCCGCCGGTGGACAGGCGGTCGAACACACCGCCGCCGAGCACGCCGGCCAGCACGACGAACACGACGGTGAGCAGCAGCAGCGGGAGGCGGCGCCGGACGGTGAGGTCGCCGAGACGGGTGAACATGGAGGGTCCCCTTTGCGATGGGTTCGAGATGTGCGAACAACGTGACAGAGAGTATCTACGCTTGTATACTTACGGATGTCAACCTAGGAGCTGGTGATGTCCGTCACACCTACGAAGCCCGCCCCCGAAGCACGGGAACGCAATCCCCGGGGTGAGGGCGACCGCCTACGGGCCGAGCTGCTCGACGCCGCCGCCGACCTCATCGCCCGGCACCGGTCGGTCGACCGCGTGAGCCTGCGGGCCGTGGCATCGGCGGCAGGGGTGAGCCCCATGGCCGTCTACAACCACTTCGACGACAAGGCCGACCTGATGGTGGCCGCGGTCCAGCACTGCTGGGACGAGTTCCAGGCCACCCTCGCCGCCGCGTACCTGGCCGCCGACGGCCCCTACTCCCGCCTCCGTGACGCCGGCGGCGCGTACGTGCAGTTCGCGCTCGAGCACCCCGGCAAGTACCGGGTGCTGTTCTCCGACCCGGCCGACCTGCCCGACCGCCCCGAGCCCGTCGGGCTGACCGCCTTCGACCAACTCGTCGACGTGGTGACCGACATCCTGGCCGCCCGGGGCGACGACCGCGACCCCGTCTTCGTGGCGGTGCAGGTGCACACCTGGATCCACGGAATCGTCGACCTCCTCGGGTGTCACCCCGACGGCCCCTGGCCGCCGGTCGACGACCTGCTCGACGACCTCTGTGCCCGCCTCGCCCTCGACGACCCCGCTCGCCACTGACGGCGCGGCAAGGATGGGCCCGTGATCGCCGACGACGGACTCGGGCTCTTCGCCCGGCAACGAGCGTGTCGGTCCTACCGTGACGAGCCGGTGGCCGACGAGATGGTGGAGGCGGTGCTGTCGGCCGCCACGCGTGCACCCAGCGCGCAGAACCGCCAGCCGTGGGTCTTCGTGGTGGCGCGCGACCCCGCCACCCGCCTCGCGGTGTGGCAGGTCGCCGAGCGGGTGTGGAACGCGGGCGGCCGGGAGGCCTCGGCCGCCGAGCCCGACCGTGTCATGCACGCCTCGGTGGACCACGCCATCGGCGGCGGCGGCTTCGCGGCCGCGCCGGTGACCGTGGTGGTCGCCGCCGACACCGACCGGTGCCCGTCCGGCTCGCTCGGCTCGTCGATCTTCCCGGCGGTGCAGAACCTGCTGCTCGCGGCCACGGCCGTGGGCATGGGCAGCGCCCTCACCACCATCGCCACCTTCAACGCCTCCGGCCTGCGGGCTGTCGTCGGGCTTCCCGATCACATCACGCCGGTTGCCGTCGTCCCCCTCGGTTGGCCGGCTCGGGAACTGGGCCCGAACCGGCGTGGGCCCGTCGGCGACCACACCCACCGCGACCGCTACGGTCGACGGTGGTAGCCGTGACGACCCGCGCAGCGGGCGTGGCCGCCCGCCGACCCGTGGCGCGCGGGTGACCGACGACGGCCTGCCGGCCGAGGCAGGGGCCGAGCCGTTCAGCGCCCAACTCGAGCAGTGGCTCTCCACCGACGCACCGAAGACGCTGGGCGCGATGGGCGACGTGTTCGCCGAGAAGAGCTTCGCGGTCACCGTCCTACTGCTGATGTTCATCCCCGCCCTGCCCCTGCCGACCGGTGGGATCTCGCACGTGTTCGAGGCCGTCACCATCCTCCTGGCCGCGCAGATGGTGATCGGCAGTGACACCATCTGGCTGCCGAAACGGTGGAAGCACCGGGAACTGGGTGCGGCGACCACCGAGAAGGCCATGCCGTTCATCGTCCGCCGGGTCCGCTGGTTCGAGCGGTTCTCCCGCCGACGCGGTGCCCGGTTGATGACCCGGCCCTGGTTCGTCCGGCTTCTCGGGCTGGTCATCGCCGCCCTCGCCCTCGCCGCCCTCACCTCCCCCCCGTTCTCGGGGCTCGACACCCTGCCCTCGATGGGCGTGGTCGTCATCGCCCTGGCGATCATCCTCGAAGACGTGCTCGTCCTCGGGATCGGCATCGCCATCGGTGCCGGCGGCGTGGCGGTCATCCTCACGATCGGCGCCGCCATCCTCCGCGTCATGGACGGCCTGTTCTGACCGGCCCGCCTGGTTGACCGCCCGTGCCGGCTCCACGGCAGCGTCCACGACTCCCGACCGTAGAGGCCGCGCTCCTCGGCACGGCGCGGCCAGGTGCGACATCATGGACAGGTCGGCGCCAGAGCGGCGACCCCGAACCGCGGAGGTTCTTCGATGAGCGAGCAGGCCGGCCCCGACGATCGCCACCTCGAGGGCTTCGACCCCTACGACGTGCTCGACGGTGAGGCGGCTCGCCTCGAGACCTACCTGAACGGGCTCGACGACGCCGGATGGGCCGCCCCCTCCCGCTGCGACGACTGGACCGTCGGTGAGGTGGCCGCCCATCTCGCCGCCGTCGAGCAGTACCACCACGCCTGCCTCGACGGTCGCGTGAAGGCCTTCGTCGAGGACGCCATGGCCACGGGCATGAGCACCCTCGACGAGTTCAACCAGGCCGGCGTGGACGAGCGGGCCGGCCGCCCACCCGCCGACGTGGTGGCCGAGTGGGCGGCCGCGGACGCCGTCACCCGGCGCCGGTTCCGCGAGGGCGACGGCGGCGAGATCGACTCGATGGTGGGGCCCTACCCGCTGCGCTGGCAGGCGTTCCACGTCGCCGCCGAGCTCGCCACCCACGCCGACGACATCGCCATGCCCGTCGGTGCGGACGAGGCCGCCGACCGTCTCGCCTGGCGCGTCGCGTTCAGCCGGTTCGCACTCACGGAGAAGGACGCCGGGGCGACCGTGGAAGCGGCCCCCGGCGGCGGCACCCGCGTGGTCGCCGGGGGCGTCGACGTCACCGTCGACGACGAGACCCTGGTCGCCGCTTTGGCCGAACGGCTCGGCGACGACGTCGACCCCGCCGTGCGCGCCGCCGTGGCTGAGGCCATCGGGCCGCCATGAGCCCGAGGAACGAGGGCGTGGCCCGAGCGGCCCGGCGCAGCCGAGAGCGGAAGACATGAGCCCGAGGAACGAGGGCGTGGCCCGAGCGGCCCGGCGCAGCCGAGAGCGGAAGACATGAGCCCGAGGAACGAGGGCGTGGCCCGAGCGGCCCGGCGCAGCCGAAAGCGGAAGACATGAGCCCGCCGAGGGCCTACCTCGCGGGGCCCGAGGTGTTCCTCCCCGACGCCATCGCGGTCGGCGAGGCCAAGAAGGCGATCTGTGCCGACCACGGGATCGAGGGCGTCTACCCACTCGACGGCCCCGCGCTCGCGTTCGAGCCGGGCGCGATCTTCGACCGGTGCATCGAGCACCTCGACGCATGCGACCTGGTGATCGCCAACCTCACCCCGTTCCGCGGGCCCAGCATGGACGTGGGCACCGCGGTCGAGATGGGCTACGCCCTCGGTGCGGGCAAGCCCGTGTTCGGCTACACCAACGTGGCCGACGACTACCGGGCGCGGGTCGCCGACGACGGGCTCTTCGTGGAGGACTTCGGCCTCGCGGACAACCTGATGTGCGAAGGGGCCGTCGGCCGCCACGGCGGAACCGTCGTGCGGGTGGCCGTCGACCCCGAGGTCGACGGGGCCGCCGCTCTGCTCGCCCACCCGGCCGGCTTCCGGGCCGCGGTGCGCCAGGCTGCGGACTGGGCGGGCCACCCGCACCCCTGACCCACCTGCCCGCGCCCGCATCGGCCGAGGCGACCGACGTCACGTAGGCTCTGGCCCGGTCTCGTGGGCGTGGAGGGGAGCGGCAGGTGGGCGGACGGGCACGACGGCTGGCGGCACTGGTGTCGATCGGTGCCCTGCTCGGCCTCGCGTGGCCGCCCGGGCAGGCCGTCGCCGCGCCGGCGGTGGCTGCCTGCCCGGCGCCGACCCGGCTCACCGAGTTCCTGTGGGGCACCGCCGCGACCCACACGAGCCAGGCGGCCGCGGACGCCGCCGCCGCCCTCGGGCACCGTTGGGTGCGCTACCCCCTCCAGTGGGGCGTGCTCGAGCCCACGCTGGCCGCCGCGCCTCGGATCACCCGGGCCGACGTCGACGCGCGGCCCTCGCTCATCGACGACTTCACCGCCCGGGCCGACTGGGCTCCCCTCGACGAGGGCCTCGCCCACAACCGCGACCTCGGCCTGAGCACCATCGGGTTCGTGGGCGGGAACGGCGGCGACTACACCCCGCTCCTGAACGGTGAGCGGGTCAACCCCGACAACATCGGCGGGCGGCGCTACTACCTCGGGTACCAGTACCTGGTCGCACGCGCCACCGTCGAGCGCTACGACGGCGACGGCGTGGACGACGCCCCCAACGGCGTCTCGCTCGACCTCTGGCAGACCGAGAACGAGCTCAACGGTGCCGCGATCGCCGCCCTGATCGGCTGGCGCACACCCGGCGGCCTGTTCGACACCGACACCGCATGGCGGGACTTCGACTTCCTCACCGCGCTGCTCACCACCCTGCGCGCCGGGGTGATGGGCTCGGACCCCGAGGCCCCGACGATGCTCAACTTCTTCACCGACCTCCACCCCAACTTCGCGGCACTGCTCGGCCAACCCACCTGGCAGGAGGCCGTGCGCCGGTGGCGGGGCCTCGTCGACATCGTCGGGTTCGACACCTATCCGAACTACTACCAGGCCGGTCCGGTCGACGGCGGCATCGTCGGCGCCAAGGCCCGAGAGATCCGGTCGCTCGCCTGCGCAGGTCAGCCGGTCGTCGTGGTCGAGACCGGCTACCCCAACCTGCCGTCGCAGCGCGGATTCAGCCCGGCACGCCAGGCCGAGTACTACCGCGAAGCCTGGCAGTCGGCCCGCTGCGCGCAGGTCGACGGTTTCTTGCCCTTCGACCTCAGCGCCGGGGCCGATCAGCACTTCTCGGCCACGGACCTCGCCCGGCTCGAGACCGCCGGCGCCGCCCTGGCCGACGGTGACATCGCGGCCCTCCTCGGCCTCTACCGCGACCACGCCGCCTGGGTCACCGACCGGATGCCCGTGCTCCTCCAGAGCGTCGAGAGCCACTGGGGCCTCTACGACGCTGCCGGCGCTCCGCTGCCGGCGCTCGACGTGATCCGCGCCATCGAAGCCGAGCTGGGGCCCGAGCTGCAGCCGGACCCACCAGGCCCCGAGTGCACGGCTGTTCCCGACCCCGGCGACGTCCCTCCGGGCCCGGCACCGCCGCCGGTGCCGATCGCGGTGACACCGACGTTCACCGGCTGAACGGGCCGCGCGCCCTCAGCCGGGGCCCTCGCCGAGGATCTGCCTCCAGGTGAGGAGCACCTCGTCGCCCTCGGCGGCCACGAACTCGTCCGCCGAGTTGGCGACCGTGAGCGACCCGGTGCCGTCCGGGTACCGGAGGTAGTAGGCGTCGCGGGCCCCGCCGTCCGGGGAGTACATGCCGGGGATTCCGTCGCGGAGGAACGGTGTGGGGCCGATGACGAAGTCGGTGCGGTCGGGGTTCGGCTGGGCGTCGATGTAGTCCATCACCCGGACGACGTCGTGGCCGGCGTCGCTGAAGGCACGGAACGACGTCATCTGACCCATCAGGCACACCACGCCGAACGCGACCGCCGCCAGCGAGGCGAGGACCTGGTGCCGTCGCCACATCGTGGTGACGATGCCCACCACGATGATGGCGGCGCCGATGGTCGAGACCCCGTACAGCCGATTGGCCAGGCCCAGCACACTCGTCTCGAAGTTGAAGACCACCCAGAGCCCCGCGGCCATCACCCCCACGCCGACCGCCACGAGGCCGGGTCCACCGGAACGGGCACGCCGGTCCCCCGTGGCCCACAGCACCAGGCAGACCACCGCGGCGACGGCAACCGAGGCGGCCATCCACTGGATGGCCGCGACCGGCGCGGTGGACGACCCGAGCACGCCCAACCCGAAGTGCGCGCTCCACAGGTCGCTCGGGCTGGGGTGGACGAGCCGGAACGGGTAGTACGAGTGGGCGACGGTCCAGATCGTGGCCGCGACCACGGGGATGTAGGCCAGCCCGCGTGAGGCAAGGGTGAGGGGCCGCCGCACGTCGACGCCCGGCCGGAGCGGCAGGACGGGTGAGGCCACCAGGGTCACCGAGGCGAAGGCGATCGCCACCGACAGCTCGTAGAAGAGGATCGCCGCCCCGAGGCACAGGCCGCCGACGAGCCAGCGGCCCTGGGTGAGGCCGAGGATCCCGGCCAGCAGGAGGACGATGGCCACGACCACCTGGGTCGTGCCCGGCCACACCACGAGCGTGTTGTGGGTGGGGGCCAGGATCCACACCATGACGATGCCGAAGGCAGTGCCCGGCGTGAAGAACCGGCGCAGGACGAGGAACAGGAGCCACACGGCCACGACGTTCAGCGCCGTGACCACGGCGAAGAGCACCAACGGGTGCTCGCCGATCCCCCCGAAGACGACCGTGAACGTCGCCCACGCTCCCGACCGCGACGACAGCAGGTCGCGGCCCGTCGGCACCGTCCTGGCCACACCGAACTCCCGGCGGGTGGCCAGCAGGCCGAGCTCGTCGTTGATGGGGTTCACCCCGAGCAGCGCGTAGACCAGGGCGCGCACCAGCGCGAGGCCGACGATCACCGACAGGGGCCGGGCGAGCAGCCACGCCCCCGCGCTCGCCACCCCGGCCCGGCACCGGGCCCGTGCCCTCGGGATCGTGCTGCCACCCAGCACGGGCACCGGTCGCAGGGCCCTCGCGGCCGATCCCAGGCCCCGGTGCCACGCACGCGCCACGGCCGAGAAGAGGCCGAGGCGCTCGAGGCCGAGGACCACGAGACCGATCACGAGACCAACCAGGAGCCCGGTGGCGGCGAGACGGAGCGGGGGTGCTCCCGCCTGGCCCGAGGGGAGGGTCGGCTCCTGGGTCACCAGTGCCGACCCTTCGATCTGGTCCTGGGCGGCACGCGCCCGTGACAGGAGCTCGTTCGCCGCGGCGAGGTCCGCGTCGATGGCCTCGATCGTCGCGGGGTCGCCCGTCGCGACCGCCTCGGCCCGCGTGGCGGTGAGCTGCTCGATCGTGCCGTTGGCCTGCGCCAGGGCGGCGTCGATCGACGCCTGGGCCAGCTGGGGGCGGACGGCGAGGTAGGTCTGCAACGCGGTGCGGGCCACCGCCTGCGCGTACTCGGGGCTCAGCGAGCGGCCGGTGAACCGCAACGAGCCGGGTGCACGTTCCTCCACCGCGAAGTCGTTCTCGAAGGCGAGCTGCGCATCCACCTGGGCGCGGACGATCTCCTCGAACATGGCTGCCTGCGCGTCGAGGTCGTCGGCCGGGTCGTGGGCCTCGCCGTCGAAGGTCGCCTCGATGGCGACGGGGTCGAGCCGGACCTCGGCACGGGACTCGTAGACCTCGGCGCGCAGGGCGCTGACCGTGCCGAGGAGCGCCGCCAGCCCCAGACCGCACACCAACAGGACACGGGCACGGTGCCGCCAGGGCCCCGTCAACGAACGGTCGTCCGTGCCGGGCCCGAGTCCATCCGGCGAGTCACCATCCGCGACAGGCTAAGTGCCGCGTCGGGAGCTGTCACAACCCCGGACGGGCTCGGGTGAGGTCGAGGGCCTGGGCCGCTACGGTCGGTTCCCCTATGGCAGGCGCGCCCGCAGTGGTCCTCGTGAGCGGAGGCCTCGACTCCGCCACCGTCCTCGCCATGGCGCAGCACGAGGGGTTCGCGTGCCACGCCCTGAGCTTCCGCTACGGCCAACGCCACGTGGTCGAGCTCGAGTCGGCCCGCCGGGTGGCCGCGGCGGCGGGCGTCGAGCACATCACCGTCGACATCGACCTCACCGCCTTCGGGGGATCTGCGCTCACCGACGACATCGACGTCCCCAAGCACGACTCGGCCGACGACCTGGGCGACGGGATCCCCGTCACGTACGTGCCCGCACGGAACACCGTCTTCCTCTCGTTCGCCCTGGCGTGGGCCGAGGTGCTCGGCGCCCGCCACGTGTACATCGGGGTCAGCGCCCTCGACTACAGCGGGTACCCCGACTGTCGACCCGAGTACATCGCGGCCTTCGAGGCCATGGCCAACCTGGCGACGAGGGCGGGGGTCGAGGGAGCCGGGCTGACGATCCACACCCCGCTCATCGCCCTCACCAAGGGCGACACCATCCGCAGGGGCCTCGAGCTGGGCGTGGACTACGGCCTCACCTGGAGCTGCTACGACCCCTCGCGCGAGGGCGAGGCCTGCGGGCGCTGCGACTCGTGCCTGCTCCGGCTCCGGGGGTTCGCCCAGGCAGGGGCGCCCGACCCGGTCCGCTACCTGCCGGCCACGATGGCCCCCGGCGGCGGAGCGTGACGTACCTGGTGAAGGAGATCTTCTACACGTTGCAGGGCGAGGGCGCGAACGCCGGCCGGCCGGCGGTGTTCTGCCGGTTCTCGGGGTGCAACCTGTGGACGGGCCACGAGGAGCACCGCCCGATCGCGGTGTGCCGGTTCTGCGACACCGACTTCGTGGGCACCGACGGCCCGGGTGGCGGTCACTTCGCCACACCCGACGCGCTCGCCGGGGCCGTGGCCGCCACCTGGGCGGGCGACGGCGCCGCCGATCGGGACGACGGGGGCCGGCGCCTGGTGGTGTGCACCGGGGGCGAGCCGCTGCTGCAACTCGACACCGCGACGGTCGACGCCTTCCACCGACAGGGGTTCGAGGTCGCCATCGAGACCAACGGCACGATGGCGCCGCCGCCCGGGATCGACTGGGTCTGTGTGAGCCCCAAGGCCGGGGCCGCCATGGTGGTGACGACCGGCGACGAATTGAAGCTGGTGTTCCCGCAGGCCGGCATCGGCCCGGACGACATCGCCGACCTGGCCTTCGGGCACCGCTTCCTCCAGCCCATGGACGGACCGGACCGCGAGCAGAACACCGCCCTCGCGGTCGCCTACTGCCTCGCCCACCCCCGGTGGCGTCTCAGCCTCCAGACCCACAAGTACCTCGGGATCCCCTGATGGAGATCTTCAAGGAGTTCACCTTCGAGGCGGCCCACCGGTTGCCGAACGCCCCTGCCGGCCACCGGTGCGCCCGCCTCCACGGCCACTCGTACCGGGTGGCCGTCCACGTCACCGGACCCGTCGACCCCCACGCCGGCTGGGTGCTGGACTTCGCCGACATCACGGCCGCCTGGCGTCCCGTGCTCGAAGACCTCGACCACCACTGCCTCAACGAGGTGCCCGGCCTCGAGAACCCCACGAGCGAGCACCTCGCCCGTTGGATCTGGGGCCGCCTCGCCGACGTGCTGGCCGGACTCAGCCAGGTGACGGTGCGCGAGACCGCCACGTCGGGTTGCACCTACCGGGGAGAGGACCATCATGGGGCGCGTGACTGACGACGCCGAGCCCGAAGCGGACGCCCACGCCCACGCAGAGACGGCCGGGCTCACGGCGCTCGGCCGGCGGGTCACCGAACCACTCGCGCACCTCGAGTGCTTCGCGGCGCCCCCCGGTTGCACGAGCGTCACGCTCACGTCCGACGAGGTCACGTCGCTCTGCCCGGTCACCGGCCAGCCCGACTTCTCGTCGGTGGCCATCACCTACGAGCCTTCGCAACGGTGCATCGAGTCGAAGTCGCTCAAGCTCTACCTGTGGTCGTTCCGCAACCGGCCCGTGTTCGCCGAGGCCCTCGCCGCCGAGATCGCCGCCGAGGTCGCCCGGGCGGCAGCACCCCGGGCCGGCAGCGTCACGGTCACCCAACGGCCCCGGGGCGGCATCACCATCGAGACCACCGCCCGCCTGCGCTGACGCCCGCGTCGGTCGGCGACGCGGTCGCCGCACCGCGTGAGTACCCTCCCGAGCGATGAGGGCGATCATCGACGATCTCGAGCGGTGGCGGTCCCACGGCAAGGCCGTCGCCCTGGCCCGGGTCGTCGACACCGAGGGGTCGGGGCCGCGGTCCCCGGGCGCGGCCATGGCGGTCAGCGAGGACGGCGAGGTCGTCGGGAGCGTCTCGGGCGGCTGCGTCGAGGGGGCCGTCGTCACCGAGGCCCTCGACGTGCTCGAGTCCGGGGCGCGACGGATCGTCTCCTTCGGCTACAGCGACGACCAGGCGTTCGCCGTCGGCCTCACGTGCGGCGGCACCGTCCATCTCTTCATCGAGCCCTTCGACTGGTGACCCGATGACCGACACCACGCTGTTCGACGAGCTCGCTGCGGCGGTCAGGGCGGCCGACCCCGTCGCACTGGCCACGGTCGTCGAGGGGCCGGGCACCGGCGCCAAGTTGCTGGTGGGCCCCGGACGCGAGCCGTGCGGCACGCTCGGTGATCCCGACCTCGACCGGGTCGTGGGGCGCGACGCGCTCGGCGAGTTGGCGTCGGGCACCTCGGCCGTCCGGCACTTCGGGCCCCACGGCGAGGCGCGCGAGCGCGTGGTGTCGGTGTTCGTGGAGTCCTTCGCCCCACCCCCCCGGATGCTCATCTTCGGGGCGGTCGACTTCACCGCCGCGCTGGCGCGTGTGGCCAAGCTGCTCGGGTACCACGTGACCGTCTGCGACGCCCGCGAGGTGTTCGCCACGAAGCGCCGCTTCCCCATGGCCGACGAGGTCGTGGTCGACTGGCCCCACCGGCTGCTCGAACGCGTCGGCGACCGCCTCGGCGAACGGGACGCGGTCTGCGTGTTGACCCACGACCACAAGTTCGACATCCCGGCGATCGTCGCGACGCTCGGGACGCGGGTCGGCTACCTGGGAGCGATGGGGTCGCGGCGCACGCACGCCGACCGGGTCGACCGCCTGGCGGACGAAGGTGTGGACGACGCCGGGATCAACCGCGTCTTCGCACCGATCGGCCTCGACCTCGGCGCCCGAACACCCGAGGAGACCGCCGTCGCCATCTGCGCCGAGATCATCGCGGTACGGACGGGTCGTCCGGCGCCCAGCCTGCGCGACGCCGTGGGCGCCATCCACCGGTGACCCCGCCCGAGCCCGACCTCACGACGGGAACCATCACCACCACCACCATCGAGGAGCCCACCGCATGGAGCTGAGCAACGAGTTCGACGTCGCCGCACCGATCGACCGGGCGTGGCGCGTCCTCACCGACCTCGAGCGGATCGCACCCTGCCTCCCGGGGGCCCAGCTCCTCGAGGTCGAGGGCGACGAGCACCGCGGGGCGATCAAGGTGAAGGTGGGCCCGATCGTCGCCCAGTACAAGGGCAAGGCCCGGTTCACCGAGCGCGACGAGGACGCCCATCGGGCCGTGCTCGTCGCGGACGGGCGCGACACCCGGGGTCAGGGCAATGCCAGCGCCACGATCGAGGCCAACCTGTCCCCCACCGCCACGGGCACCCACGTGGTGGTCGACACCGACCTCACCATCACCGGCAAGGTGGCGCAGTTCGGCCGGGGCGTCATGGCCGACGTCAGCACGAAGCTCATGGGTCAGTTCGTCGAGAACCTCGAGTCGATGGTGCTCGCCGACGAGGCCGGCATCGATCCCGCCGAGGGCGAGGCGGCCGTCAGCGAGCCGGAGGGCGGTGAGGCGGCCGTCACCGGGGCGACGGCGACCACGGTCCGCACCATCGACAGTCCCGAAGCCGCCCCGCTCGATCTCGTCGGCGTGGCCGGCGGCCGGACCATCGCCAAGCTGGCCCTGCCGGTGATCGTCCTGCTGGTCGTCCTGGTCGTCGTCCTCGTGGCCATCGCCCGGTAGGCCGGTGGGCTAGGCCCTTTCGGGCCCCGTGGCCTCGTCGAACGTGCTGGCTCGCACCGCCTCGGGGTTCACGTGGTCGCGCACTCGCCGCAGGATGCGCTCGAGGGTGTCCCGGTCATCGCCGTCGAGGTACCCGGTGAGGTCCCGGTCGATCTGATCGAGGTGGGCGGGCAGCACCTCGTCCAACCGGGACCGCCCGGCGGCGGTGAGCGCGGCGTGGATCGAGCGGCGGTCGGTGGGGCACGCCACCCGCTCCACGAAGCCTGCCGCCTCGAGGCGATCGACGGCGCGGCTCAGCCCGCTGGCCGACATCGTCACCTGGGCGGCCAGATCGCTCATGCGCAGCCGCTGGCCGGGGCTCCGCGCCAGGCGAAGCAGCACCTCGAAGGACTGGTGGGTGATCCCGAAGTCGGCGTCGAGGTGTCGGGAGAGGTGGGCCGTAAGCCCGTCGTGGGCCTCGAAGAGCAGCCCGGCCAGGGTCAGGCGTTCGTCGTCGATCGGACGAGCGTCCGACGGGCGGGTCATGCCACCCAGGGTACACGGCGACCGAGAAGCTGGTTGCGTACGCAAGTATCTTCGGTTATTATTTGCATCAACAACTATTGCCTACACAACGAGGTGCCCGAGATGACCACCACCGAATCCCCCGCCGCCATCACCCGCACCGTCGACGGCGTGGAGCTCCCGATCGCGGGCACCTACCAGATCGACGCCTCCCACACCGAGGTCTCGGTCGTCGCCCGCCACCTCGTCTTCACCAAGGTCCGGGCCCGGTTCCCCGAGGTGCGCGGCACCGTGGTCGTCGCCGAGGACCCGTCGGGCTCGACCGCATCCGTCGAGATCGGGGCGACGAGTGTCGACAGCGGCGACGAGGCCCGCGACACACACCTGCGCTCGGCCGACTTCTTCGACGTCGAGACCCACCCCGCCATCACCTTCCAGAGCACGGGCCTGCGCCTCGACGGCGTCGAGTTCGTGCTCGACGGCGACCTCTCCATCCGCGGCGTCACCAGGCCCGTCAGCCTGAAGTCCGAGTACCTCGGCGCCGTCGACGACCCGTGGGGCGGCCGGCGCATCGCCTTCACCGCCTCGGCCACGTTGGACCGCGAGGACTGGGGCCTCACGTGGAACGTGGCCCTCGAGGCGGGCGGACTGCTCGTCGGCAAGACCGCCACCATCGAGATCGATGCCGAGCTCGTCCACCAGGGCTGAGCGGGATCGCCCCGCCGAAGAGCACGGTCAGACGAGAATCAGAAGACCGGCGACCGCCGGGCCTCGAGCCATCGGAGAGTCTCCGAGAACTCGAGGCCCGGCGCTCTCGCCGGTTCCCGCTGGGTTGAACGGTGTGACCGCTTCGGGCCCGTCACGCGGCTTCGATGCCGGGAACGACGGGGACGAGGGGGTCGTGGCTGGTGAGGCGGTCCGCGAGCTCTTCTGCGACGGCCAGCCGGTGGGCGTCGGCGCCCCACCCCCGGAGCAGATCGTCGATCAGCGTGTGGGCGAGCGGCGGGCCCGCGAAGAGGTGGGGGTCGTAGGAGGACAGGCCCGACAACAGCAGCACACCACCCAGGGCGGCCACGGCGGTGACGAGGCGCTGACCGGCGTTCCCGGGCGAGATCGCCCCGGTGTCGATGGCGTCCTGCACGCTGGCCGTGGCCAGCGCGAACAGCTCCCATGCCGACGGCAGCGCCCGAGCGGCCTGGTCCTGGGCCATCCTGCTCCGCCAGGTGAACAACGAGCGGAACAACTGCGACTCGTCGGGGTAGACCTCGGCCGTGGCCACCCAGAACCGCATCCCCAGCAGCAGCCGGGTGAGCGCGGCGTCGGCCGGGTCGGGGTCGTGGGCCACGAGATCGGTCTCGATCCGGGCCACGAGCAACCGGTACGAGCCGATGATGCGGTCCGTGGCGAGCCGTTGGAGCTCGGCCAGCAGCGCGTCCTTCGAATCGAAGTAGGTGTAGATGGTGCCGACGGCGCAGTCGAGGTCGTCGGCCATGCGCTGCATGGTGAGGCGTTCGACGCCGTGGTCGGCGACGATGACCATCGCCGTGCGGAGGTACTGCTGGCGCCGCTCCTGATGATGACGCTCCCGGCGCCCCGGGCGCGGCACCTGAACGCGCGCTCCGTCGTTGGAGTCTGCATCCTTGGAGCAGGTGCCGGCCCGGGGGTCGATGATCTGAACCACATTCAGAGCTTGAAGGTCATTCAGTGGGCGGTCAAGGACTCTCTGTGACGAACAACACAGTCGACCGCGGTGCGTCTGGAAACCGAACCCGCTCCGTGAAAAGGGGGTTCTGACCGTCCGTTCTCGCGCGCGACGTCTGGTCTGGGGCCGATCTGGTGCCTACGCTGCGCAACCATGGGGACGGCAGCGGGGAGGCGAGGAAGAGCGGTCCGCCAGGCCGCGCGGCGCTCCTCGACGAGCCTCGTGGTCGCACTCCTGGCCGTGGTCGGCCTGGCCCTGCCTGCGGTCTCCGCCGGCAACCGGACCACGACGACCCCCGGCACCTCGGCCGTCCGCGGAGACACACTCCCCGACGGCACCGCCACCATCAGCCGGCCTCTCCCCCCGCACGACCGCGCACCCGTCGAGTCGCCGAGCACCCGGTTCATCACCGATCGCAGCGGCCGGGCAGTGATCCTGCGCGGCGAGAACGTCATCAGCGCGGCGAAGAACGAGCCGCTGCACGTGGGCGGGGTGGACGAGGCGCTCATCGCCCGCCTCAGTGACGACTTCGGGTTCAACGTGGCCCGCCACCTCGTCTTCTGGGCCGCCATCGAACCGGAGCGTGGGCACTTCGACGAGTCGTACTTCGACCGGGTGCGGCAGCGGCTCGACTGGTACGGCGCCCACGGCGTCTACGTGTTCCTCGACATGCACCAGGACCTCTACGCGGAGCGGTTCGGCGGCGACGGTGCGCCCGACTGGGCCGTCCGCACCGACGGCAACGCCTTCATCCCCCCGGCACCGGGCCTGCCCTGGTGGGCCGCCGCCGCCAGCCCGGCCGTCCAGGCCTCGTACCGTCACTTCTGGGACCCGGCCCGCGGGACCCCGGGCCTGAAGCGCCACTACCTCGCCGCCATGGCCGAGTTGGTCCGGCGCTTCAAGGACCACCCGGCGGTCATCGGCTACGACATCATGAACGAGCCCGGCTTCTCCGATCACGACCTCGCCGGGACGCTCGGTGCGGCCCGCACGTCCGCCCGGACCGGCGACTGGCGCAGCCCCCGCCTGATCCGCTTCACCCAGCGACTCGTCGACACCATCCGGGCCGAGGACCCCGACGGCTACATCTTCTACGAGCCCAGCTCGCTCAACGGCGCCGACCTCGACCTCGGCAACGGCATCAGCGGGCCGTTCCCGGGTGACCTGGCGCCGCTCACCGACCCCCGGCCCGGCCCGGCTCGTCTGGTGTACGCCCCGCACCTCTACTCGGTGCCCGTCGACGCCGGCACCTACGACCGGGCCCAGAACCGCTACGTGGCCCGCTGGGCCGGGCTGCGCCGGCCCGAGTCGCGGGCGCAGGACAGCGCCCTGTTCATCGGCGAGTTCGGTACCGGCCCCGACCTGCGGCCGTGGATCCGCGACGTGATCGACATGGCCGACCGACAGATGCTCGGCTTCACCTGGTGGTCCTACGACGCCGGCGGCTGGGGCATCACCAACCCCGACGGCAGCGAGGCCCCCCACGCCCGCGACGTCGCCCGCCCCTATCCCCAGGCGGTCGCCGGGGTACCCGACGCGTTCTCCTACGACCGGGCGCGCCGCGCCTTCCGCCTCGACTTCCACACCCGCGAGGGGGTCGAGGGCCCCACCGAGATCTACGTGGGCGCGCGCCGCCACTTCCCCGACGGGTGGCAGGTGACGGTCGGCGGCGGCTCCGGTGCCGCGGCGGGCCTGTCCTACGACGCCCGGCGTGAGGTGCTCCTCGTCGAGGTGCCCCAGAGCGCCGAGCCCTGGACCGTCTGCATCACCCGGGTCGGCCGCGCCTGCCCGGTCCCGGGCTGAACCAGCCTGGGTCGGCGACCGGCCAACCGGACAGAACCGGGGTTGACCTCGGTCAGTTCGTTTGTTGAACTGATGGCGTGACCGATCGCGACCCCGACACCTGGCACCAGACGGCGTGCATCCTGTGCAGCATCAACTGCGGCATCGAAGTGCGGCTCGACGGACGACGCTTCGCCCGCATCCGGGGCGACAAGGCCCACCCCGCCTCGCAGGGCTACACCTGCGAGAAGGCCCTGCGCCTCGACCACTACCAGAACAGCCGCGACCGGCTCACCACGCCGCTGCGACGCCGGCCCGACGGCACGTTCGAGCCCATCGACTGGGACACGGCCATCGACGAGGTCGCGGCCCGATTCGCCGAGGTGCGCGACACCCACGGCGGCTCGAAGATCCTGTACTACGGCGGCGGCGGCCAGGGGAACCACCTGGGCGGCGCGTACGGCGCGTCCACCCGCGCCGCGCTGGGCTCGACGTACTCGTCCAATGCGCTGGCCCAGGAGAAGACCGGCGAGTTCTGGGTGGACGGCCAGCTGTTCGGCCGCTCGCGGTGCCACACGACCGGCGACTTCGAGCGGGCCGAGGTGGCGGTGTTCGTGGGCAAGAACCCGTGGCAGTCCCACGGCTTCCCCCGGGCCCGCACGACCCTGAAGGCCATCGCCAACGACCCGGAGCGGTCGATGGTGGTGATCGACCCGAGACGCACCGAGACCGCCGAGTTGGCCGACTTCCACCTGCAGGTGCGGCCCGGTACCGACGCCTTCTGCCTCAGCGCCCTCCTGGCGGTGGTGCTCCAGGAGGGCCTGGCCGACGAGGCGTTCCTCGACGAGCACACCGTGAACCGGGCCGCGCCGTTCGACCTGCTGTCGTCGATCGACGTGGCCGACCACTGTGCGCGGGCGGGCGTGGCCGAGCGCGACGTGCGGGCGGTCGCCCGACGGATCGCGACGGCGTCCAGCGTGTCGATCTTCGAGGACCTCGGCATCCAGCAGGCCCCCCACAGCACGCTCAACTCGTACCTCGAGAAGATGCTGTACCTGGTGACGGGCAACTTCGCGAAGCCCGGCGGGATGAACATCCACACCCGCATGTCCGGCCTGGGCGGCGGCGGCCGGCCCGGCCAGGTCACGCCCGTCGGCGGCCACCGGATCATCACGGGGCTGATTCCCGCCAACGTGATCCCCGACGAGATCCTCACCGACCACCCCGACCGCTTCCGGGCCCTGCTGGTCGAGAGCGCGAACCCGGTGCACTCACTGGCCGACAGCCAGCGCATGCGTGAGGCGCTGCGGGCCCTCGACCTGGTGGTGGTGATCGACGTGGCGCTGACCGAGACCGCACGCGAGGCGGACTACGTGCTGCCCGCAGCCACGCAGTTCGAGAAATGGGAGGCCACCTTCTTCACCCTCGAGTTCCCCGAGAACGACTTCCAACTGCGGGCGCCGCTGCTCGACGCCTTGCCGGGCACCCTGCCCGAGCCCGAGATCCACGCCCGCCTCATCGGCGCCCTCGGCGCGCTCGACGACGTCGACCTGGCGCCGCTGCACGAGGCCGCCGCCGCGGGCCGGGCCGAGTACGCGGCCGCCTTCCTCGGCCTGCTCGGCGACCGGCCCGCGCTGTCCAAGCTGGCGCCGATCATCCTGTACGAGACGTTCGGCCCCACCCTGCCCGAGGGCGCCGCGGCCGCCGCGGCACTGTGGGGCGCGGCGCAGACCTGCTTCCTCGGCGACCCCGGGGCGGTGCAGCGGGCCGGGTTCGCCGACGGCGACGCCCTCTTCGACGCCATCCTCACGCAGCGGTCCGGGATCATCTTCACCAGGGATGGCTACGACGAGACGTGGGCCCGCATGGCCACCGCGGACAAGCGGGTGAACCTGGCCGTCCCCGAGCTGCTCGACGAGCTCGCGGCACTCGAGCACGAGGCCGCGGGCCCGGCCGACCCCGCCTTCCCCTTCGTGCTGTCGGCGGGCGAACGCCGGTCGTCCACCGCCAACACCATCTTCCGCGACCCGACCTGGCGGAAGAAGGACCCGTCGGGTGCGCTGCGCATGAACCCCGACGACGCGGCCGGCCTGGGCCTGGCCGACGGCTCGTGGGCGCGCGTCACCACCAACCGGGGCTCGGTGGAAGCGCTGGTAGAGGTGACCGACACCCTGCTGGCGGGCCACGCCAGCCTGCCCAACGGCCTGGGCCTGTCGTACCCCGACGAGGGGGGCGGCGATACGGTCCACGGCGTGGCCGCCAACGAACTGACCGACTCCGCCAACCGCGACTGGCTGGCGGGGACTCCCCTGCACAAGCACGTGCCCGCCCGCATCGAAGCCGTCGAACCGGCCGCGGCGGTAGGCGCGTGACGGGCTACGAGTGGCTCGACGAGTTCGCCGACCACCTGGGCATCGAGCGACCCGAGGCCGGCGAGATCGAGGTCCTGTTGGATCTCGCCGGCATCGCCGCCCACTCGTCCGAGCGCCTCGCCGCGCCCATCGCCTGCTGGCTGATCGGCCGCGCCGGCCTCGACCCCGAGGACGCCCTCAACCTCGCCCGCGACCTCAAGCCCCGCCCCGAGCGCGACCGGTGACGCGCGGACGGTCCAGCGGCCATCGACGTGGCGGAGCGGAGTGGAGCCGCAACAACGACGGTCGTCGGATCCCGCAGGGGACCGGCGGAGCCGGTCGAGTGTGATCGTGCGCCGCACGCGCTTCGACGACGCCCCCTGCCCCATCGCCCGCACCACCGACCTGATCGGCGACTGGTGGACGCCGCTGATCATGCGTGAGGCGTTCGCCGGCCGGCGCCGCTTCGACGAGTTCCAGCAGTCGCTCGGCGTCCCCCGGGCCGTACTCACCCAGCGGCTCGCCCGACTCGTCGACGAGGGCCTGCTGGTGAAGGTGGCCTACGAGCAGCGCCCCGTCCGATCCGAGTACCGCCTGACCGACAAGGGCCGCGCCTTCTGGGACGTGCTGGCCGCCATGTGGCGCTGGGGCGAGGACTGGCTCTGGCCCGACGACGAGGCGGCGCCCATCGAGCTGGCCGATCGCGACACCGGCGAGCGCGTGCGCCCGCTGGTGGTCGACGAGGCGACGGGTGAACCCCTCGACGTCCGCCGCCTCCGCGTGCGCGCCGCCCGCTGATCAGCCCCTCCGGCAGACCGTCCCGCGCTGCTCGTGCCCGCACACTTGGACGGAGCGGTGTTGCATGACCCATGAATGAATGAATGAATGGACCGCCGCAACGTCCCGAGGGGTGAACCTCGGTAGAGCGGCTCGGAGTGCCCCTGTGAATGCCCGACGGCCGTTGTCGGTGATGGTGCTGATCCTCGGTGCGGTGTTGACGACCCCGGCGCCGCCGGTCGCGGCGGATGGGAACGAGGCGCCCGGGGCGCCGGCGGTGTTCCGGTCGATCACCGCGGGTGGGCGGTTCACGTGCGGGATCTTGCAGGGTGGGGTCGTGAAGTGCTGGGGTGCGAACAACGCGGGCCAATTGGGCCAGGGTGACACGGTCAATCGAGGGGATTCAGCGATCGAGATGGGGGTCGCGTTGGCGCCAGTGGAGCTCGGAACGGGCCGGTCTGCCACGGCGTTGAGCGCAGGCCGCAACCACGTGTGCGCGGTGCTGGACGACGGGTCACTGAAGTGTTGGGGGAGCAACGATTGGGGGAAGCTGGGCGTTGGTGGTGGTGGTTGGAACCGAGGAGACGAACTGGGGGAGATGGGCGACGACCTGCCGGCGGTGAATCTGGGGGCGGGGCGGACCGCTGTGGCGGTGAGCGCGGGCGAGGAGGTGACCTGCGCGTTGTTGGACGACGCCACGGTGAAGTGTTGGGGAAAGGGCGGATTGTTGGGTCTCGGCACCACGGTGAACGGGGGCGACCCGGATGGACCGCCGATAGATCTGGGGACGGGCCGCACCGCGACGGCCGTCACCGCGGGTCTGGCGCATGCATGCGCGATCCTCGATGACGCCACGGTGAAGTGCTGGGGTTTCGGCGGGTTGTGGCCGGGGGACACACCCGATCCAGGAGGGAGCGGTGGGTGGGGCGACCAGCCAGCGGAGATGGGTGACAACCTGCCGGCGGTGAGCCTGGGGACGGGCCGGACGGCGACGGCGATCAGCGCCGGGGCGGGGTCGACGTGTGTGGTGTTGGACGGCGGGGACGTGAAGTGCTGGGGGAGGAACGCGTCCGGCCAGTTGGGCCTGGGTGACACGGCCATACGCGGCGACGTGCCGGGTGAGATGGGCGATGCGCTCTCGGTCGTCGACCTGGGTCCGGGACGGACCGCAGTGGCGGTGAGCGTGGGCTACTGGGCTTCGCCGGCGGGGTCGGCGTGTGCCTTGTTGGACGACGGGACGGTGAAGTGTTGGGGGGACAACGGAACGGGCCAACTCGGTCAGGGCGACACGGCGGATCGGGGTGACGGCGCCGGCGAGATGGGTGCCTCGCTGCCGGCGGTGGCGTTGGGTTCGGGCGGCCCCGCCATTGGGGTGACCGTCGGGGGCGAGCACGCGTGCGCGGTGGTGGGTGTGGCCATGAAGTGCTGGGGCGAGAACGGTGCGGGTCAACTCGGTGTCGGTGACACGCAGGATCGGGGCGACGGTCCGGGGGAGATGGGCGACGCGTTGGCGGCGGTTGACTTCGACAGCCCCGCCACCGGGATCGCGGGCACGGTGACCACGGCCGGCACGCCGTCCCCGGTGGCTGGGGCGTGGGTGGCGGTGCTCGATGCGGGTGACCTGTCGGTTGTCGCGGGCGACGTGGCCGACGAGGACGGCGAATTCACGGTCGTGGTGCCGGCCGGCACCTACAGGCTCTACGGGGTGGACCCGGCCGGGAACCACACCGGGGCCCAGGTGCCGGGGACGGTGGCGGTGAATCCTGGGCAGGTCACGGTGGTGGCCCCGACGTTGGTGGCGACGAGGGGCGCGGTCACCGCGACGGTCACCGAGGAAGGTTCCGGAGCACCGTTGGCGGGGGTGTGGACGCTGGCGTTGTCGGCCTCGCCGGCGAACACCGGTGCGGTGGAGTGGGTGGCCGACACCGACGGGGCGGGCGAGGTGGTGGTGTCGCCGCTGGCACCGGGCGACCACTACGTGGGTTACGTCGATCCCACCGGCGCCCACGCCCCGCGGTTCCACCTGTCGTCGCCTGATCTGCCGTCGTCGACGACGGCGGAGGTGGTGGCGGGCACCGGGACAGTCGCCGATGTCGAGTTGGTCGCCCAGGCGCCGCTCGGGGGCGGCGCCACGATCACCGGACAACTCCTGGAGGTTGGCGGCGCGCGCAGCGTCGCAGGAGCCCGGGTGGTGGCATTGCGGTCATCGGATTACCGGCTGGCTCGGGGCGCGGTTACGGACAGCAACGGTGTCTACACGCTGTCGGTGCCGCCGGGTGACTACAAGCTGGCCTTCTTCAGCAGCGACGGCCGCCACCTCATGGAGTGGTACGACAACCAGCCGTCCACCGGCCTGGGCTCGGCGGCCACGGTGACCGCTCCGGGCACCGCCGATGCACAACTCGCGCCCACCACCGGCGCAATGCAGGGACGTGCGCTCAGCGGGGCGTGGGTTCTTGCGATCGGCCCCGCCGGCATCGCCGGCGGCGTCGTCGCTGAGTTCAACGGTGACTACCGCCTGGCGGGTCTTGCGCCCGGCAGCTACCGGGTGACCTTCGTCTCCCGCTTCAGCGGATACCAGGAGTTCTACAACGACGCGCCGTCCTACGACGCCGCCACCCCGGTGTCGGTCACCGCCGGCGCCACCACCTACAACATCAACTCCTGAGTCTCCCGACGAGCCGACGTCACCCTGCGGGTCCCGGTCTCCGGTTCGTCGGTCGGCGGCGGGGCGCCGGTCCACCCGACTCGTAGACTCCCCGACATGCAGTGGGAGGCATTCCCGGGGGGCGAACTGGTGCAACGAGGGCTCGACGACCTGGCCGGCGGCCGCGTCACCGCCGAAGCGCTCCTGGTCTCGATCGGCGCGCCTCGCTTGCGCCAACTCGGCGTGACGGTCCCACCCACGGTGGACGAAGCCGACCATCGGCTGTGGGAGTTGCTCGCCGAGGACGATGTCGACTCTGCCCACAGCCGGTACAACGCTCTGGTGCGCCGCCTCGTCAGCTTCGAGCGGACGCTGGCCCGCGCCGCCTGATCGACCTGGCTGCCTGCGGGCCTTCATGGCCCGACTCGCCGACAGCACAGATAGGTGACCACCGTCGGCGCCACCGCGCTGCTCGAGGGCTTCCGGGATGCCACCATCGACATCGACATCAAGATCGACCCCGATCGCGGCGACGTGCTACGCGCCCTCCCCGCCATCAAGGAGGCACTCGAGGTCAACATCGAGTTGGCCTCGCCCGACCTGTTCATCCCGGTGAGTGACGGGTGGGAGAGCCGATCGCCGCTCGTCGATCGAGTCGGTGCCGTGACCTACCGGAACTTCGACCTGGCGGCACAGGCGCTGGCCAAGATCGAGCGTGGCCACGAGCGGGACCAGCGCGACGTGCAGGATCTGCTCGCGGCCGGCCTGGTCACGCCCGAGGCGATCAGAGCCGAGTGGACGCGTATACGAGACGACCTGTACCGCTACCCCGCTATCGACCCGGCATCGCTCGCCGCCAACATCGACCAGGCGCTCGAAGGTCAGAGGCCCGGCCCCGCACCGATCCCGGAGCCCTGACACCGCTGACCGGAAGTCAGCGCCGTCGGTCCGCTCACAGCGGACTGGATGCGCCGAGTTGGACCGACTCGATCGCCGAGGCGCCGCTTCAGCGGGACTCGAGCGCCGCGAAGCCCTGCTCGACGTCCCAGACGTGGTGGACGGGGTCGTGCAGGACGTACCGGCCGAAGGACTCGATGGTGAAGCGGGCGCCATCGCTGCGCATGCCGGTGCGGCTCCACTGCTCGTCGTCGACGGCGTCGTAGGCCTCGGCGAAGGCCATGGCCGCCGACTCGATCTGGCGGGCCACCTCGAAAGGGTCGAGTGAGCCGTAGTCCTGCTCGACCGCGGTGGCGTCCTGGTCCCAGTTCATGAACGTGGGGTCGTCCTCGTCCAGCATCTTCTGCAGGCGGCCGAGGCAGATGGTGAACACGTCGCGCACGTGGGCGCCATACTCGAGCGCCGACCACAGCTCGGGCCGGGGGCGCTGGTCGGCCAGGGGCCGGTCGAGCAGGGGCCGCCACCGCAGGGCGTTGCGACGGACGCCGGCGCCGAGGCGGTGACGTTCGTGATCCGACGCCTCGTACCCGCACTCGGGGCACGGGCGATCGAGCACCCAGGTCCAGTCCTTCTCGTCCGGAACGATGTTCGGGTCGCCGCTCATGACCGGAAGGTTATGGGAAGGCGGTCCAGCCCACGGAGATTGATTCGGCCGTTCCATTCGGGCCCTGGATCGGCGAGGTCCAAGTCGTTGAAGCGGCGGATCAGGCGGCCCATCGCCACCTGCCCCTCCAGCCGGGCCAGCGCCGCCCCGAGGCAGAAGTGGCTGCCGCTGCCGAACGACACGTGCTGTCCGGCTGTCTCCCGGCCGAGGTCCAGGTCGTCGACGGTGGGCCCCCAGAAGTCGGGGTCACGGTTGGACGACGCCAGACCGGCCAACACGAAGATGCCCGCGGGGATCGTTCGCTCGCCGACGTCCAGCGGCGCCACCGTGATGCGCCGCGAGAACTGCACGGGTGCGTCGTAGCGCAGCAACTCGTCGACGGCGTTGGCGTCGAGGCTCGGGTCGTCGCGCCAGCGCTCCAGCTGACCGCGGTGGCGCAGCAGGGCCAGCGTGCCGTTGCCGATCAGGTTCACCGTGGTCTCGTGGCCGGCGATGAACAGCAGCACCACCTGGTCGCGCAGCTCGGCCGGACTGAGGCGGTCGCCATCCTCCTCGGCCCGGATCAGGGCGGTCAGCAGGTCGTCCGCGGGCTGATCCCGCTTCCACGCCAACACCCCGGTGATGTGGTCGGTCATGGCGTCCGATGCCTCGAAGGCCTCGCGCACCTCGTCCTCGGTGATCACCGGGTCGAGTGTCTTGACGATGGCGTGCGACCAGTCGCGCACGGCATCGCGGTCGCCGTCGGGCATGCCCAACAGCTCGGAGATCACCGTGAACGGCAGGGGGAAGGCCAGGTCGGCGATCACGTCCATGTGCCCCGTGGGCGCGACCCGGTCGAGGGCATCGTCCACCAGGCGCTCGATCAGCGGTCGCAGCCCCTCGATCATCCGGGGGGTGAAGGCCTTCGACACCAGCCGGCGCAGTCGGGTGTGGTCGGGCGGGTCGACGTTCAACATGGCCCGCTCGCCCCGGTGGCGGCGGTCGGGGTCGTGGTCGCCCTCGGCCAGCACCTGCTCGAAGAGGTCGGCGCGCGGGCCTTCGCGTCGCGCCCGGTCGTCCTGCACGCTCAGGCTCGGGTCACGCAGCAGGCGCAGCACGTCGTGGTAGCGGAACAGGATCCACGGTCCCGCCGGAGACTCGTGCACGGGGTCGGCCTCGCGCAAGGCCGCGAACTGCGGGTACGGGTCGGCCGCGTAGCCCGGATCGAACGGGTTGTAGAAGACGGGTTCGGCCGGGGCGACGCTCACGCCCCGAATCCTACGGCCACCCGCGATACTGCACGGATGGACTCCCCCACCGAACCCGCCGCCGCGCCCGCCATCGACCGCGCCCTGCTCGACGAGGCGGTCGAACTGTGCCGTCAGGCGGGTGAGCTGACCCTGCAGTGGTTCCGCTCGATCGAGCTGTCGATCGACCACAAGGGCGACGGCACCCCGGTGACCGCCGCGGACAAGGCCGCCGAGCACTTCCTGCGTGAGGAGATCGGCCGGAACCACCCCGACGACGCCATCCACGGCGAGGAGGAGGAGGACAAGGCCGGCACCAGCGGTCGCCGCTGGATCATCGACCCCATCGACGGCACGAAGGCCTTCACCAAGGGCGTTCCGCTCTACTGCAACCTCCTCGCCCTCGAGGACACCCACGGCGTGGCCCTCGGCGTGATCAACCTGCCGGGGCTCACCGAGGTCGTGTACGCGGGCCGGGGCCTGGGCTGCTTCTGCAACGGTGCGCCCGCCCGGGTCAGCGAGGTGGCCTACCTCGACGAGGCCTACCTGACCACCAGCGGGTTCGGCGGCTGGTCGCCCGCGGCCATGGCCGCCCTCCACGACGCCGGGACCCATCTCCGGACCTGGGGCGACGGGTTCGGCTACGCGCTCGTGGCCACCGGCCGGGTCGAGGCCATGGTCGACCAGGTGGCCAGCCCCTGGGACGTGGCCCCTGCGGTGGTGATCCTGCAGGAGGCCGGCGGCCGCTTCACCTCGATGCGGGGCGAGGACGGCTTCCACCACGGCAGCGGGCTCGGCACCAACGGCATCCTGCACGACGAGTTCCTCGAGCTCTTCGACGGGACCTTCGAGCCATGAGGCATCAAATTGGTCGCTCCTTCGTCACGACGGCTTCGCCATCCGTGTCTCGATGGACGTGCGGCTCCGCTCCGCTGCGCCACGTCAACCCACCCCTCGACGTGCTCGGCGTAGGGACGGGTGGGCAACCCATAGGTTGTCGTGACAGCGACGGCGACTGAACCCGCGGCGCCCGTGCCCGACGGGATCGTGGGGCTGACCGCTACGGAGGCGGCCGAGCGGCGCGAGCGGGGCCAGGGCAACGACGTCCCCGCCGCACCCACCCGGACGTTCCGGCAGATCCTGCGGGCCAACCTTCTCACCCGGTTCAACGCGCTGCTGGGCGGGCTGCTGGTGGTGATCCTGATCGTGGGGCCGCCGAACGACGCCCTGTTCGGGTTCGTGCTGGTGGCCAACGCCCTCATCGGGATCCTGCAGGAGTGGCGGGCCAAGCGCACCCTCGACCGGTTGGCCATCCTGTCGGCACCCAAGGCCCGGGTGCTGCGCGACGGGGCCCCGGGCGACGTGGCCATCGGCGAGGTCGTGTTGGACGACGTCCTGATCCTGCGCCCGGGTGACCAGGTGGTCGTCGACGGCGACGTGATCGAGGCGCAGGGCCTCGAGGTGGACGAGTCGCTGCTGACCGGCGAGTCCGACCCCCAGCACAAGGCTCCTGGCGATGCCGTGCTCTCGGGCAGCTTCGTGGCGGCGGGCTCGGGGCACTTCGTGGCCACCAAGGTCGGGCGCGAGGCCTACGCGGTCGCCCTGGCCGAGGAGGCGCGTCGCTTCACGCTGGCCAGCAGCGATCTGCGCTCGGGCATCGACCGCATCATCCAACTGGTCAGCTGGGCGATGTTGCCGACCGCGGCGCTGCTGCTGTTCAGCCAGTTGCGGGCGCACGACGGCCTGTCCGAGGCCCTGGCGTCGACCGTCGGTGGCGTGGTGGCGATGGTGCCCGAGGGCCTCGTGCTGCTGACCAGCGTGGCCTTCGCGGCGTCGGTGGTGCGCCTGGGCCGCCAGCAGGTGCTCGTGCAGGAGCTTCCGGCGGTCGAGACGCTCGCGCGCGTCGACGTGATCTGCCTGGACAAGACGGGCACGATCACCGCCGGCGACATCACCTTCTCGGACCTCGAGATGCTCGGCGACGCCGCCGCCTCCACGGTCGCGTCTGCGCTGGCCGGGCTGGCCGCGTCGGACCCCAACCCCAACGCCACCCTGGCGGCCGTCGGACGAGCGCCGGTGGTGGCCCGCGCCGCGGCGGACGAAACCTGGGACGCCCGGATGGCAGTGCCCTTCTCGTCGGCCCGCAAGTGGAGCGGCTCGGACTTCGGCGCCCGGGGCACCTGGCTGCTCGGCGCGCCCGAGGTGCTGCTGGCCGCCACCGCCGAGGGCACCGAGGGCACCACCCGTGCCCGGGTGGACGAGCTCGCCCGGCTGGGTCGACGGGTGGTGCTGCTGACCCACACCGCCCAACCGCTGGCCGGTGACGAGCTACCTGTCGGCCTCGTCCCCGCGGCCCTCGTGCTGCTGGCCGACCAGGTGCGCCCGGACGCCGAGGAGACCCTGCGGTACTTCGTGGCCCAGGACGTCCGGGTCAAGGTGATCTCGGGGGACAACCCCAACACCGTGGCCGCCGTGGCCCGAGAGGCGGGGGTGCCCGACGTGGCCGAGGGCTACGACGGTCGCGACCTCCCCGAGGACGAGGCCGCGCTGGCCGAGGTGCTCGAGCGCCACCATGTCTTCGGCCGGGTGAAGCCCCACCAGAAGCGGGCGATGGTGAAGGCCCTTCAGTCCAACGGCCATGTGGTGGCCATGACCGGCGACGGCGTGAACGACGTACTGGCCCTGAAGGACGCCGACATCGGCATCGCCATGGGGTCGGGCTCGTCGGCCTCGCGGGCCGCGGCTCAGATCGTGCTGCTCGACGGCCGCTTCGCCACCATGCCCGACGTGGTGGCCGAGGGACGCCGGGTGATCAACAACATCGAGCGGGTGGCCAACCTCTTCCTCACCAAGACCACGTACTCCATGCTCCTCGCGCTCAGTGTGGGCGTCATCGGCCTGGCCTTCCCCTTCCTGCCGCGCCACCTCACCCTGGTGGGCAGCATCACCATCGGCATCCCCGCCTTCTTCCTGGCCCTGGCCCCCAACCACCACCGGGCCCGGTCGGGGTTCGTGCCCCGCGTCCTGCGCTTCGCCGTGCCGGCCGGCACCCTGGCCGCCATCGTCACCCTGGTGGCCTACGGCGTCGCCCACAGCGACGACGCCGTCACCCTCGACCAGGCCAGGACGGTCGCCACCCTCACCCTGGTGAGCACCGGCCTGTGCATCCTGGTCCGGCTGGCCACTCCCTTCAACGCCTGGCGAAAGGCGCTGGTGCTGTCGATGGTCGGGCTCTTCGCCGCCGTCCTCGCCTTTCCCCCCGCCCGGGCGTTCTTCGCGCTCGAGCTTCCGCCCCCGTGGCTCTACGGCGTGGTTGCCGGACTCGTCGTCGCCCAGGAGTTGGCGTGGCGCATGCTCCTGGCGCGCCTGTCCGCCACGGGATGGGCCCCACCCCCGGCCGAGACCGACCCTCCCCGGCCCAACGGCGTGGACGCGTAAGACTGGGCCGATGGACCACGACGCGTTCGTCGCCGCACTCCGGCACGAGGGCGAGGCACTGGCGACGGCGGCCACCGGGCGGCTGACCGCGACCATTCCCGCGATCGAGGACTGGACCGTGGCCGAGGTGGTGGTCCACGTCGGGCAAGGTGACCGGTGGGTGCTCAGCATCGCCCGTGACGGCCTCGACGGTCACGGCGCCCTCGAGGCGCTCGGCGCCGACCCCGACCCCGACCCGGCCGACGAGGAGCACCTGCTCGACTGGTACCGCTCGGGCAACGCCGAGCTGGCCGGCGTGCTCGCTTCCCTCGACCCCGACGCCCGGGGTTGGACGCTCCAGGGTCGTGACCAGCCCCTCGTCTCCTGGAGCCGGCGCCGCGCCCAGGAGACGGCGATGCACCGCTGGGACATCGACAGTGCCAGCGGCACACCCGCGCCCATCGCCGTTCCCGTGGCGGTCGACGGCATCGACGAGCTGTTCGAGGTCTTCGTTCCCCGTCTCCCGGCAGCGATGGTCGCCGGCGAGGGCGAGACGCTCCACCTCCACGCCACCGACCAAGGCCTCGAGCCCGGTGCCGGCGAATGGACGGTCACCTTCGGGCCCGACGGCCTCGCCTGGGAGCATGGCCACGCGAAGGGCGACGCCGCAGTACGCGCGTCGGCGTCTGATCTGCTGTTGCTGCTCTGGAACCGCCTGCCCCCCACCCGGGTGGAGGTCTTCGGCGACCCCTCGATGGTCGACCGCTGGCAGCGTGGCATCCACCTGTAGGCCGGGCTGATCACTGTATCGTCCGCTGATGCTCAGCCAGGTGAAGGCTTCCCTCAGGTCCCGACTCGGCGTGGCCGGGCTCAGCACGAGGATGGCCGAACTCGACAAGAGGATGGCCGAACTCGACAAGAGGATGGCCGACCGCGATGCAGATGTCGACAGCAGGGTGGTCGGGCTTCTCTCGAGCTCGCCCAGGATCGCCGCGAGATCGTTGCCGATGTCACCCGACGTCGTCGATCTGGTGGTCCCCAGGGCGCGCCGAGGCGAGGACACCGGGCAGGATCTCCCCGTGCCCCCGCAGGCGCTGTGGACCGTGGATTCGCACTACCTCGAGCACGGCGCCACCCAGGTCAAGCTCATGTTCGAGACGCTCGCCGGTGCGGGCCTTTCGCTCGAGGATGTCGACGCCGTGCTGGAGTTCGGGTGCAGCACAGGGCGGATGCTCCGCCACCTCGCCGAACACGCACGCGAGCACGCGGTCTGGGGTGTCGACATCGATGCCGAGAGCATCAACTGGGCCCAACAGCACCTCTCGCCACCGTTCCGCTTCACCACCTGCTCGACGGCGCCCCACCTCCCGTTCGAGGACCGCTCCTTCAGTCTCGTCTACGCCGGATCGGTCTTCACCCACATCTCAGAGTTGGCGGACAGTTGGCTGCTCGAGCTCCTGCGGATCACCCGCCCCGACGGTTACCTTTACCTCACGATCCAGGATCAGAGCTGGATCGAGTTCACCAGGGCCCGCGAACAACGTGACTGGCAGACCGACTGCCTCGATGACGCCGACCCGCTCTTGCGTCGCCTCGGTCATGACGCGTCGGTCGTCTACCTCCGCCGGGGCTGGCCCGACGCCATGGTGATCCACGACCGGGAATCGCTGCTGCGCTCGTGGCGCCAGCACGCGGAGGTCGTCGCCGTCGTCGACCATGCCTTCCACGGGCAGACGGCGGTGACCCTCCGCAAGCGCAGCCGGGTCCCGATTCCCCCCGCGCGTAGGCGCTACACCCCCACGGCGTTGTACCGGACGCCGACGGGGACCGCCGGCTCCTCCTCAACGTCGTCGGTGACCACCTGATCGAGGCGACCCTTCCAACCGGTCGCCGTGCCGATCGCGTCGGCATAGCCGGCCTTGCGCCTGGCCACCCGACCCGTCGGCTCTTCGGGCCCGCCCTCTGGCCCGGCCTCGGGATTGGCGTACTGCGACTCGATGCCGTCCTTCAACATCGCGAGCGCCTCCGACCGGATCTGGCTGATGCGGGACTCGGTGACCCCGAGGAAGCGGGCCAACTCGAGCGAGGTGCGGTTCTCCAGGAAGTAGCCGACGACCACCAGGCGCTGGCGCTCCGGCAGCAGTGCAACGGCGTCACGCAGGTATGCGTGCAGCTCACGGGTCTCGAGCTCCTCCAGCGGCTCCACAGCAGTGCGATCGACGAGCACGTCCACGAGGGTGAGGTCCTCGTCGACGTCATCGGTCACCTCGTGCTCGAGGGCGAGCACCACGGAGCGGAACAGGCGGTCCTGGAGCTTCGACAGCTCGGCGAGGGTGATCCCCAGGTCGTCGGCCATCTCTCGGATGGACGGAACGCGCCCGAGCTCGGTGGCGAGGCGCTGCTCGGCGGCCTCGAGCTTCCTGGCGAGCGTGCGCACCGAGCGGGGCGCCCAGTCGGCCGCTCGGACGGCATCGAGGATCGCCCCGCGGATGCGCTGGGCGGCGAACCGGTCGAACGGCACCCCCCGTGCCTCATCGAAGCGCCTGGCCGCCTCGACCAGGCCCAGCGCGCCGGCGCGAGCCAGCTCATCCCGGTCGACATGCCGCGGAAAATGCACGGCAACTTGGAACACGATGTGACGAACGAGCGGCAGGTGCTGCTCGATCAATCGTGCTGAATCAGGTGTATCGCCCATGACGTATCGCCCTCCTAGTTGAACCAACCGTCGGAGTAACGACCGCTCTTGCTGAAAGCTTTAGAAAGAATTCGCGACTTCTATGAGTTACATGGATGACATTTGGATTGGCGCCCATTGACTCCAAATGACATCTCTGTCATTCGTCGTACTCTGCGCTCCCCTCGAAGACCGCGGCACGTACTCCCCGCCGGGCCAACTCCGCGATGAAGGGCACCACGTCGGGTGTGGTGGCCAACCCGGCGCTCCGCGGGGCCAGTCGGCCCTCACCGGCCCAGCATGCGGCGACGGCGGCGACCGCGCCAGCGGCGACGGCGGGACGGTCCATGGCGCCGAGGACCAGCACCTCGCGCGTCTCGCCCCGCCGACCCCGGACCTCGACCCGGATCGCGCCCGGCCCCCCCTCCGGATGGGGCGGCCGCAGCATCGGCAGCCGGGCGGTCAGGCGGTCGCGTCGGTTGGCGCCGAGACGCGAGGTGACCCGCACCGCGTCCGGAAAGGCCGGGACCAGGAGCAACGCGTCCGGGACGGCCGCCCGGTAGCAGTCCTCGCCCCCCACCGGATCGGGGAACCAGCAGAGCTCGCGCCCCGATCCGCCCGGGCGCGACAACCACGCACCGTCGCGCCAATCGACCGCCGTCCCGGCCAGCGCCCGGTGATGCTGCCTGGCACAGGCAGGGCCACCGGTGCCCACCTTGGCCACGTGGAGCTCGTCGACGCGGTCGAAGCCCGCCGAGGCATGACGGGCCAACAGGCAGCTGAAGCCCGGCGAGAAACCCGCTCCCACCACGATCGGAGCGCCGCGCCTGGCGCACTCCGCATCGAGGGCGAGGAGTCCCTTCACGTCCTCGATCGAATCCGAGGTCGACACCACGGCAACGCCACGGCCGATCAGGGTCCGGGCGAGTTCCACGTGTTCGCCGGCGGGTGTGGCAAGAATGACAACCTGCGCGTCCACGGCGGTGAGCGTCTCAACGGCGATGGATCGGACCCGGTCGGGCATCGCCTCGCGCAGAGCGTCGACCCGTTCCCGGGAGGTGTCACTGACCAGGACCACCTCGACCGCGTCGGTGGCGACGAGCTGTCGGGTGGCGCGGGCACCGACGGCGCCCACGCCCACCACCGCCACCCTCACGTCAGGTCGGGCCCAGACAGCTCACGCCAGCCCCCACCCTTGGGGGGGGTGCCACCGGTGCCCCGCAGCCGCAGCACCGCCGCAAACAGCCCGGCCACCCCGAGGGCCACCAAGGCCCGTCGAAGCATGGTCATGTCGTCACCCGCTCCTGTTCGCTTCGCTCACGGGCCGCTCGGGCCACGCATCCGCTCATGGCACCCGCTCCTGTTCGCTTCGCTCACGGGCCGCTCGGGCCACGCATCCGCTCATGGCACCCGCTCCTGTTCGCTTCGCCCACGGGCCGCTCGGGCCACGCATCCGCTCATGCCACCCGCTCCTGTTCGCTTCGCCCACGGGCCGCTCGGGCCACGCATCCGCTCATGCCACCCGCTCCTGTTCGCTTCGCCCACGGGCCGCTCGGGCCACGCATCCGCTCATGGTGCCGACGGTAGCGGACCTCGGACCCGCCCACGCCGTCGAGCGCCAGGGGTCGCTGTCAACCGGGTGGGCACCCGACGAACCCCTCGCTCATCGGCCCGCCCAGGCCCGGCAGAGCCCAGCTGCCTCGCTGCCAGTCGGTCCCGAGCGGTACCGGCCACCGCGACTCGATCTGGTCGAGCACCGGCTCGAGCACCCGCACCACCCCGGCCGGGCAGATGTGGAGCCCGTCGGGGTTCCGCACCGGGACCGGCGCACCGTCAGGGCCGGGCAGGGCGAGCGCGAAGCGCCCTGCGGGATCGTCGACGTACTGGCCGGCGTCGAGGAACGACACCCGGTCGTCGTCCGCCGCCAGGTTCTCGTAGGCCCGTGTCATCACGTCGAGCTTCGACGTGGTCACGGGGTCGTCGAGGGCGGGCATCCCGACGAAGAGGACCTCGGCCCCGTCTCGGGTCACCGAGGTCACGAACGGCTCGAGCACGTCGCTGGTGTAGCGAGCCTGCCACCCGGGCGCCATGAGGTCGTCGCCGATGGCCTCGAGCTCCCAGACACCCATCAGCACCACCACGATGTCGGGGTCCGCCTCTGCCACCTCGTTCCCGATGAGCACACGCGAACTGGCATCTCTCGTCAAGCTCAGGAGCCACACGTGACTGACGACCGCCTCGTTGCCGTCGAGGGCGGCCACCAGGGCACCGGCGAGGTTCTCCATCACCGAGTCACCCGCCGCCACGACACTCAGTGGATGAGCGTGGCTCGGGTCGCGGGGCCCAGAAGAGCCCGCCGGCACCGAGGTTCCCGATGCAGCTGCCAATTGGGCGCCCGGTGGGTCGTTTCCACCGTCGCAGGTTGCGAGCCCGGTCGCCATGAGCAGGGCAAGGACCAGGAGTGCACCATGGCTCGCACGACGAACATCGAGTATCGAGACCGGGAAGTCCACCCCTCGTTCGCCCTTCGATCGCTGCTGTTCGTTCGATCCGGTGTGGGCCCCAGGAACGACAGACCGGAAGGCATCTCGTCGAGCGGGCCGAGTGGGGCTAGCTGGATTCGAACCAGCGACCTCATCCTTATCAGGGATGCGCTCTAACCGACTGAGCTATAGCCCCGGAGCGCACGAGGCTACCACTGAGGTGAGAGCGCCCCCACCTTCACGGCTCGTCGGCCCGCTCGTGTCGCGACGCGGGTTCGGGCGGTACCAGCGGCTCGATCACGGTGAAGCGTATGCCGCCCACGAGGTCGCTGATCAGGTTGAACAGGAGGGCCACCACCACGCTGAACACGGTGTTCGCCACGACCAGGGCCGCGCCGAAGACCACCAGCCCGCGGAACAGGTCCGCGCCCACGAGCCGGAAGTTGTCGAACCCGAGGTCGACCAAGAAGCTCTCGATGTTGTCGAGCGAGCCGGCCCCGACGGCCGCCGACCACAGCAGCAACGAGGCGATCAGGACCACGGCGAACAGGCAGAGCGAGAAGGCGAACGAGAGCTTGAGCACCGACAACGGGCCAACCCGCCGGAACACGCGTCGGGACTTGCGGGCGGGCACCCGGCCGAGCCCCCGCATGCGGATGGTGACGTCGGTGCCCTTGGCCGGGCGGGGGGAATGCGAATCCCGGTCGGGAAGCTCGACGAGCGGTGCCATCTCTGCCGCCTCGACCTCCAGTTCGACATCGAGCTCGTCGGCCAGCTCGACGTCGAGCTCGCCGGTCGACTGATGGCCCTCTACCGGGGTGGGGGCGGACACAGCTCGAAGTGTATGGGATCGGTCTCGGGCAGCGGAAAGCAGAGACCGGCCTGCGCAGCGACGGTCCGGAGCTCGGGCACGAACGGCAGAGCGACGTCGATGGCCAGGCCCCGCTCGTGCATCGAGGTCCCTGGCCGGGCGACGGGGAAGGGGTTCGTGTCCCGATGGGCCCAGAGCCACGCCTGCTGCGCGGGGCTGCGCCATCCGGAGGTGATCGGGATGGGTCGCCCGAGCAGTGCCTCGGCCCGCTGGACCGCCGCCACCATCTCGGCGGTGAGCCCCGTCGTGCCGGCGCCTGCCCCGCCCGGTGGCGGCCCCGCCCGTTCGGCCTCGGCCACCGCGCGGCGGCCGGCTACGACGACCGTCACGCGCACGCCACGGACTCCGGGTTCGAACAGCACCAGGTCGCCGTTGTTCCGGGCGGCGACGTCCCTGGCCGCGGCCTCTCCTTCCGCGGCGCCCGCAAGTGCCGCCGCGTCAGCCGCCGTTCGGGCACGGGCATCGTCGACGGCGAGCCCGCCGAGTCGGCTCAAGGCGATCAGCAGGCCACCCGCGAACAGCAGGGCGAGCAGCATCAGCGGGAGGGCCTGGCCCTCGTCGGTGCGAAATGGCATGGCGGTTCCCCGTCCGAGAAGACTCTGAGGGGGGAAGTCGCTGGATCTTCGGCAGGGCCAAGCGGACCATGCCTGCTCGTGGCTCGGCTACGAAGGGGCGGGTGGCTCGTCGGACGCGGGCTCGTCGACCTGGAACACGGGGGCCACCGCGGCGACGGTCTCGTCGGCACCCACGTTCATGACGTTGACGCCCGAGGCGTCGCGGCCCTGAGCAGAGATGCTCCGCACGGCCATGCGGATGACCGTGCCCTGCGACGAGATGAGGATGATGTCGTCATCGAGGCTCACCATGAGTGCCGAGATCACCTTGCCGCGGCGACTGGTGATCTTCATGCCCTTGACACCCATCCCGCCCCGACCCTTGGCCGGGAACTTGTCGAGCTTGGTGCGCTTGCCGAAGCCCGAGTCGGTCACGGTGAGCAGGTCGAACCCGTCGCGGCCCACGTCGACCGACATGACTTCGTCGTCGCCGCGCAGCTTGATGCCGCGGACGCCGGCCGCCGAGCGGCCCATGGGGCGCACCGCATCCTCGGTGAAGCGCATGGTCTGGCCGTCGCGGGTCACGATGAAGATGTCGGCCTCGCCCGACGTCTGGATCACCCGCACGAGCTCGTCGTCGTCCTTCAGGTTGATGGCGATGAGCCCGTCGCGGCGCGACTTGTCGTACTCGGTGAACTTGGTCTTCTTCACCTGCCCCTTCTTCGTGGCGAAGAAGAGGAAGCGACTGGTCTCGTAGTCGCGGGTGTCGATGATGGCCTGGATCGTCTCGCCCGGCTGGAGCGGCAGGAGGTTGACCACCGCGGTGCCACGCGCCGTGCGGTCCTTCATCGGGATCTCGTGGGCCTTGAGGCGATAGACCTTGCCCCGGTTCGAGAACAGCAGCAGGTACGCGTGCGCCGTGGTGTGGATCACGTGGGTGACGTAGTCCTCGTCGCGCAGCTTCGCCCCGGCGACACCCCGGCCACCCCTGGCCTGGGTGCGGAAGGCGCCGGCGGCCACGGTCTTGATGTAGCCGCGGGCGCTCATGGTGACGACGAGCTCCTCGTCATCGATGAGGTCCTCGATGTCGATGTCACCGATGTCGTAGGTGATCTCGGTGAGACGCGGTGAGGCGTGGGCCGCCCGCACCTCCCCCATCTCGTCCTTGATCACGCCGCGCAGCTTGGACTCGTCGGCCAGGATCGACTCGAGCTCGGCGATCGTGGCCCGCAGTGCAGCCAGCTCGTCCTCGAGCTCCTGACGGCCGAGGCGCGTCAGGCGGCCGAGGGTCATGTCGAGGATGTGGTTCGCCTGGATCTCGCTGAACTCGAAGCCCTCGCCCATCAGGCCGGCCCGGGCCTCGGGGCGGTCGGCCGAACCCCGGATGAGGGCGATGATGGCGTCGATCATGTCGAGCGCCTTCACCAGGCCCTCGACGATGTGCTCGCGCCGCTTGGCCTCGGCCAGTCGGAACTCGGTCCGGCGCCGGATGACGTCGATCTGGTGATCGATGTAGGCCAGCAGCGCATCACGCAGGTTGAGCGTGCGCGGCACGCCGTCGATGAGCGCGACGGTGTTCACGCCGAAGCTGGTCTGCAGCGGCGTGCGCTTGTAGAGGTTGTTGAGCACCACGAGGGCCGGCGCGTCGCGCTTGAGCTTGATCTCGAGGCGGATGTCGTCACCCGACGACGCGTTGTTGATCGCCGCGATGCCGTCGAGCTCGCCACCGTCGACGAGTTCCTTGATCTTGAGCAGCACCGCGCTCGGGCTCACCTGGTAGGGCAGCTTGGTGACGATGATGAGGTCGTTGGTGCGGCCCTCCTCGATCTCGGCCACGGCGCGCAGGCGGATGGAGCCGCGACCCGTTCGGTAGGCGTCGAGGATGCCCTGGCGGCCCATCATGATGCCGCCGGTCGGGAAATCGGGGCCCTTGATGAACGCGTGCAGGTCGTCGGGGGTGGCGTCGGGGTGGTCGATGAGGTGCACGGTCGCGTCGATCACCTCGCCCAGGTTGTGGGGCGGGATGTTGGTGGCCATGCCCACCGCGATGCCCTGGCTGCCGTTGACCAACAGGTTGGGGAAACGAGACGGCAACAGCACGGGCTCGCGGAACTCGCCCGAGTAGTTGTCGATGAAGTCGACGGTGTCTTCCTCGATGCCCGCCAACATGTCCATGGCGATCGGCGCCAGCCGGCACTCGGTGTAGCGCGCCGCGGCCGGGGGATCGTCGGGGGTGCCGAAGTTGCCCTTGGGGTGCACCAGTGGGTGGCGGAGCGAGAAGGCCTGGCCCATGCGCACGAGGGCGTCGTAGATGGCGCTGTCGCCGTGGGGGTGGTACTTGCCCATGACCTCGCCGGTGACGCGGGCGCACTTCATGGTGGGGCGGTCGGGGCGGGCCCCGAGGTCGTACATGCCCCAGAGGATGCGGCGGTGCACCGGCTTGAGCCCGTCCCGTGCATCGGGCAGGGCCCGGGAGACGATGACCGACATCGAGTAGTCGAGGAAGGAGCGCTCCATCTCCTCCTGGATCTCGATGGGCTGGAACTGCTCCTCGAAGGCGTCGGTGTCGCTCATATGTCCAGGAACCTCACGTCCGTGGCGTTGGTCTGGATGAAGTGCTTGCGGCTCTCGACGTCGTCGCCCATGAGCACCGAGAAGACCTCGTCGGCGATGGCGGCCTGTTCGACGCCGACTCGGAGGAGGGTGCGCTTGAGCGGGTCGATGGTGGTCTCCTGCAACTCGTCCCAGTCCATCTCGCCGAGGCCCTTGAGGCGCTGGAAGTCCTTCTTGTGATTGGGGTTCTCGACTTGGAACGCGGCCTTGGCGGCGTCGTCCTTGAGGTACACCTTCTCCTTGCCGACCACCGTGGAATACAGCGGCGGCTGGCCGATGTAGACGTGGCCGTCCTCGACCAGCGGCTTCATCTGGCGGAAGAAGAACGTGAGCAACAGGGTGCGGATGTGGCTGCCGTCGACATCCGCGTCACACAGGATGATCACCTTGTCGTAGCGGATCTTGGCGACGTCGAACTCCTCGCCCACGCCGGCGCCGATGGCGGAGATGAGGGCCTGTATCTCGTTGTTCTTCAACATGCGGTCGATGCGGGCGCGCTCGACGTTCAGGATCTTGCCCCGGATGGGCAGCACCGCCTGGACCCGCGGGTCGCGTGCCTGGGTGGCGGGGCCGCCGGCCGAGTCACCCTCGACGATGAACAGCTCGGTCTCGTCGCGGTTGCGCGACGAGCAGTCGCGGAGCTTCTCGGGCATGCCTGCGCCCTCGAGGGCCGACTTGCGGCGGGTGGCCTTGCGGGCCTCCTGCGCAGCGCGGCGGGCGGTGGCCGCTGCCACGGCCTTCTTGACGATCTTGTTGGCCTCGGTGGGGTGCTCCTCGAGGAAGTCGCCGAGCTTTTCGTTGGTGGCCCGTTCGACGAGCGAGCGCACCGTGACGTTGCCGAGCTTGCCCTTGGTCTGGCCCTCGAACTGGGGGTCGCGCAAGCGGACGGAGATGATGGCGGTGAGGCCCTCACGGATGTCCTCGCCCTGGAGGTTCTCGTCCTTCTCCTTGATGGTGCCCTTGGCCTTGCCGTACTTGTTGATGGCGTTGGTGAGGGCCTTCTTGAAGCCCTCCTCGTGCATGCCGCCGTCGATGGTGCTGATGCCGTTGGCGAAGCTGTGGATGCCGTCGGTGTTGTAGCCGGTGTTCCACTGGAACGCGAGCTCGACCTCCTGGTCCTCCTCGCTCTGCTCGAAGTAGCCCACTTTGGTGAAGAGGGCCTCCTTCGACCGGTTGAGGTGCTTGACGAAGTCGGTGATGCCGCCGGCGTACTTGTAGACGACGGGCTCCTGGGTGGCGCCCGGGCGCTGGTCGGACACGCGGATCTCGAGGCCCTTGTTGAGGAAGGCCATCATCTGGAAGCGCTCGAGCAGCGTCTGCGTGCGGAACTCGATCTCCTCGAAGATGGTGGGGTCGGGCCAGAACCGGATGGTGGTGCCAGTGCGGTCGCGCGGCGCCTTGCCCCGCACCTCGAGCTTCGTCTGCACCTTGCCGCCCTTGGCAAAGTCCATGTAGTGGCGCTTGCCCTCGCGGTCGATCTCGATCTCGAGGCGCTCGGAGAGCGCGTTCACCACCGAGCTGCCGACGCCGTGGAGGCCGCCGGAGACCTTGTAGCCGCCATCACCGAACTTGCCGCCGGCGTGCAGGACGGTGAGAACGACCTCGGCCGCCGACTTGCCCTTGAACTTGGGGCTGCTGTCGACGGGGATGCCGCGACCGTTGTCGCGGACCTCGCAGCCGCCGTCGGCCAGGATGGTGACGTCGATGCGGTCGCAGTAGCCCGCCATCGCCTCGTCGACCGCATTGTCCACGATCTCGTAGACCAGGTGGTGCAGGCCGCTCGGACCGGTGGACCCGATGTACATGCCGGGCCGCTTTCGGACCGCTTCGAGCCCTTCAAGGATGGTGATGTCCTTGGCGTCGTATGAGGGGGGGCTACCGGCCACGCGGGGCCCTTTCGCGTCGAATGATCGAGGAGCGGGGAAGGGGTGGACGGCACCGTCGACGGCGGCAGTCACGCTGGTCGGAAAGGGCGTCCACGAAGCCTCGATTCTACCAGCGGGACCCCCCGAATCGGCTGACCCTCGAGGCCCCGCGACCGGGGGTCAGGGAGGGGCGCTGAGCGAGTGGACGCGGACGTCGAGACGATCGACGACCCCGACTCCCACGAGGGTGTCGAGGCGGGCGATCACCTGGCGTTCGGACCAGGCCAGACGGTCGGCCCAGGCCGGATCGTCGACGTGCACGACGAGGCGCCCGTGCTCGATCGACCGGGGGGCGGTGTGATCCGCGAGCTCGGGACCGAGCAAGGTGTCCCACGCCGCGAGCACGGCGGTGATGGAACTCGTGGAGGGTGCGCCCAGGCCGGCCAGCACATGGTCGAGACCATCGACCAGCAGCCGGGGTTGGGACATGGAATGAGGTTACCGAGGGGGTACGACAGGATCAGGGACCGAGGCCCGGTCGCCGGTCGCGCGCTTCCCGTCGCCGCGCACCGGCACGGGCCAGATGGTGCATATCGTGCGGGTCGTGACCAACCTCGCCGAGCTCGGTACGCAGCGCGTCGGCGATCAGGGTGACGGGCTGGCCTACCGCGCGGCCCTGGGGCCGTGACGCCCGATACCCGGCTCAGGTGGATCGCCCGGATCGCCCGCCTGCTCACGGCGCCCTTCGTCCGCTACGAGATCCGCGGCGGTGCGTGCGTGCCCGATCTCGAGGTCGGCATCGTGGCCGCGAACCATCGCAGCCTGTTCGACGTCGTGGCCGGGCTCATCGCGCTCCACTCGTTCCACCGCTACGTCCGCGTGCTCATCGCCCGCGAGTTCCTGGAGGCCAAGTGGACCGCGCCCATCGCCCGCGCCATCGGCGCCATCCCCGTGGACCGCAACGAGTCGGGCGCTGTGTTCGACGTGGCCATCGCCGCCCTCCACGACGGCGTGCCGATCCTGGTGATGCCCGAGGGGCGACTGCACTGGGACGCCGACCACCCCCTGACCACCGGCCCCGCCAAGAACGGCATCTCGCGGTTGGCGGTGGGCGCCGGTGTGGTCGTGTTGCCGGCGGCGCTGGTGGGTACCGAGCGGGTGTTCCCCGCCCACGCCCGCTTCCCGCGCCTGAACCCCTTCCGCCGCAAGCGGGTGATCGTCAACGTCGCCGACGAGCCCCTGGTGCTGACGGGCGACGACCATGTCGCCAACACCGAGCGGGTGATGGCCGAGATCCGCCGGTTGATGGCCGAGGCGTAGCACCTCACCCCGGCTCGATCCGCCCGTCCACCACCTGCAGGACGGCTTCGGGCTCGGCCGCCGGCGGTAGCGAACCGGCCGTGGTGATGATGGTCTGGCCACCGCCGCCGAGCAGATGCGCCACGAGTGCCTCGCAGCGCGCGGGGTCGAGCTCGCTGAACACGTCGTCGAGCAGCAGGACGGGCGGGGTACCGGTCGCATCGGACACGAGCCGGTGCGCCGCCAGCCGCAGGGCCAGGGCCAGCGACCGCTGCTCGCCCTGCGACGCGTGCGTGCGCGCCGGGAGCCCGGCGATGGAGAACGCCACCTCGTCACGGTGCGGTCCGACCAGGGTGAGTCGTCGTCGCAGCTCCTCCTCCCGGGCCCCGACGAGTGCGCCGGCCAGCCCGCCATCGGTCCCCCACCACGACGACTCATAGGTCGCCGCCACCGCGACAGCCGCTCCGGCGAGATCGGCATAGGCGGTACGGAGGTACGGCGCGAGTTGCGCGAGCAGCTCGACCCGCCGCTCACCGAGCGCGGTCCCTGCGGTCGCCAGCTTCTCGTCCCACACGTCGAGCGTCAGCTCGACGTCCGGGGTCATCCGGCCGGCCGCCTGCTTCAACAGCGCGTTCCGTTGGCGGAGCACCCGGTCGATCTCGGTGCGCAGCTCCTCGTTCTTCGCGACGAGCGCGACGAGGGTGTCGTCGAGGAAGCGTCGCCGGCCCGCGGGGCCGGCCTTCACCAGCGCGAGGTCGTCGGGAGCGAACACCGAGACCCGGAGCGCGCCCAGCAGATCCCTGTTGCGCGACAGTCGCTGGCGGTTCACCTGGACACGGGACCGGCCCGCCGGTGCGATCTCGGTCTCCACGAGCAGCTCGCGCCCGTCGCGCACGATCTCGGCCCGTACCGCGGCGGTCGACGCTCCTTGTCGCACGAGCGCCTCGGAAGGTGCGCCCCGGAACGACGACAGCGTGGCCAGGTATCCCACTGCCTCGAGCAGGTTCGTCTTGCCCTGCCCGTTGGCCCCCACGACCGCCGTCAGGCCCGGGGTGAACGTGACCTCGGCAGTCTCGTAGCTCCGGAAGTCGGTGAGCCAGAGCCGACGGAGTTGCAGCTCAGCTCACCCGGACCGGCATGAGCAGGTAGAGGAAGTCGGGGCTCTCGGTCGACCGCAGCAGGGCCGGCTTCAGCGCATCGATGGTCTCGAGGGTGATCTCGTCGCCGGGGGTGACCTCGGCGCCCTGGATGAGGAACTCGGGGTTGAAGGCCACCGTGAGCTCGGTTCCCTCGAACTTGGCGTCGAGCGCTTCATGGGCCTGGCCGACGTCCTGGGTGACCGCCAGCAGTTCCAGCCCGTCGGGCTTCATCACCATTCGCACCGGTGTCGATTCGCGCGCCATCAAGCGGACACGGCGCACCGCGTCGAGGAGCACCTCGCGGCCCACCGTCAGCCGGTTGGGGTGATGAGCGGGGATGAGGCCCCGGTAGTTCGGGAACTCACCTTCGATCAGGCGCGTCGTCAGCCGTGTGTCTCCCAGCTCGAACGACGCGTCACGCTCGCCCAGACGGAGCGTGACGGCCTCGGTGTCGCCGAGCAGGCGGATCAGCTCGCCGAGGGCTCGTGAGGGAACCAGCACACTCTGACCCTCGGCCAGGACCGAGGTACCGGGAAGGTCGCGCACCGCGAGGCGGTACGAGTCGGTCGCGACGAGTCGCAGACCAGGTCCCTCTGCGGCCAACAGCACGCCGGTGAGGATCGGGCGTGAATCGTCGGCGCTGGCCGCCGGCACCACCTGGTGGAGCGCCTCGGCGAAGTCGGTGCCCGACAGGGTGACGGCGTCACCGGTCGGTTCGGCCAGGTGCGGGAACTCGTCGGCCGGCATGAGACGAAGAGAGAAGTCGGACCGGCCCGAGGTGATGCGAACCTCTTCGTCGACGACCTCGAGGGTGACCGCTCCGGGTTCGAGTGAGCGGACGATGTCCGACGCGAGCTTGGCGGGGACCACGGCGACCCCATCGGACTCGCCGTTCACCGAGATGGCCACCGAGATGGTGAGATCGAGGTCGCTCCCGGTGAGTTGCAGGTGGTTTCCCGCCAACTCGACCCGAACACCGGACAGGACGGGCAGGGCGCCGCCACGGGTCGCAGCTGCCCTCCCGGCGGTGCTGACCGCGTCGGTGAGGACGTCGCGTTCACAACGAAACTTCACAGTTGGCCCTCCTGTCGGACCTGGCCCGAACAAATTGAGATATCTCGTAATGACAGTAGTAAGGGATGTGGATTGTGGATGGTGCGGTGAAAGCGCAGGTCAGCGGCAGTGGGGGGCCGCGCGGTGTGTCCCCAGGGACCCGTGCGGCGAGTGGCGCCGAGGTGGCGCCTGTGGGCGATGCCCGCTTCGTCCCCCGACGATCCCCCGCCGACCCACAGCGTGACGCGGGGTTTGTGCACCGGCGATCCCCCGCCGACCAGGGTGGTCACTCCCCCGCCTTGATGGTCTCGACGAGCTCGGTCACCTGGTCGTAGATCTGGCGGCGCTCCTTCATGAGCGTCTCGATCTTTCGAAAGGCGTGGATCACCGTGGTGTGGTCGCGGCCGCCGAAGACGTCGGCGATCGCCGGGTAGCTGAGGTCGGTGAGCTCGCGGCACACGTACATGCCGATCTGGCGGGCGGTGACGAGCGGTCGCCGTCGGCTCTGGCCCGTGATGTCGTCGATGCTGAAGTCGAACATCTTGGAGGTCGCCGCGAGGATCGCGACCGGCGTGATGGGACGTTGCTCCCGGTCGCCGAGGATCGGGGCGAGGACCTTCTGGGCGAGCTCGGCCGAGAGGGGCTCGCCGGTGAGGGTGGCGTAGGCGGCCACCCGGTTGAGCGCGCCCTCGAGCTCACGGATGTTGGCGGTGATGTTCGTGGCGATGAAGACCAGGACGTCGTCGGGGATGTCGACGCTCTCCTGTTCGGCCTTCTTGCCGAGGATGGCGAGACGGGTCTCGAGCTCCGGGGGCTGGATGTCGGTGATCAGGCCCATCTTGAAACGGCTGCGCAGCCGTACCTCGAGCGTGGAGATGGCGTCCGGGGGGCGATCGGACGAGAGCACGATCTGGTTGCCGCTCTCGTGCAGTTGGTTGAAGGTGTGGAAGAACTCCTCCTGGAGTTGCTCCTTGCCCTCCATGAACTGGATGTCGTCGACCAACAGCACCTCGATCTCCCGGTACCGGCGCTTGAAGTCGTCGGCGGACCCGGAGCGGATCGAGTGCACGAATTGGTTCAGGAAGGTCTCGGTGGAGACGTACCGGACCCGGTAGGTGGGGTAGTGGGTGCGTACGTAATTGGCGATGGCGTGCAGCAGGTGTGTCTTGCCCAACCCGCTGTCGCCGTAGATGAACAGGGGGTTGTAGGACAGCCCCGGCGTCTCGGCCACCTTGTAGGCGGCGGCATGGGAGAAGCGGTTCGACGACCCCGTGACGAAGGCCTCGAAGGTGTAGCGGGGATGGACCCGGTCACGGTTCGAGCTGCTGGCGCGCAGGTCGTGCCGGGCGAGTGACTGGTCGTTGGGATCGATCGCGGGGCCGGGCGTGTAGGCGTCGTCGCCCGCCAGATCGTCGGCGGCGCGACCGAGGGCGCTCCCGATTCCGGCACCCTCGCTCGGGGCGAGATCGTGGACCGTGCCGACCGTCTCGTCGACTCGGATCTCGATCGCCATCGGGGGAAGGCCGGCGTCGGCGAGCGCGTCGTGGACGAGCGAGAGGTAGCGGCCTTCGATGCGCTCTTTGGCGAGGGTGCTCGGCACCGAGAGCACGAGGCACTCGTCGGTGAGCTCGACCTGATGGGCGTCCTGGAAGGCCATGGCCCAGACGGCGCCGGACACCTGCGGCCGGAGGGTCTCGGCGCACTGGTCCCAGATCGACGGTCTGCCCGCCTCGTCGTTGCGGGTGACGGGTCCCTCTGGCAATGCTCCCACCTGGTTACCTCTCAGCGACGGCGTCCACGGATTTCGCCCGACGTCCACAGGACCATCCACACCTGTGGACAAGACGAGCGAACCGGACGCGTCAGACAAAAATCGCGTTCGCCCTCAAGGAGCGGGAGCTCGCATCTGAAGGTGCGGGACACTCGGCTGACTACGGCGACTGCGACGTCTGGGCAACCTAGCACCGCCCTCGCCGCACTGCGAGTGGCGCTTACGGCGTGCCCATTTCCCCTGGTCAGGACGGGTTTTCGGTGGTGGCGGCCTCGGCACGGGTCTGGGCCGTGGCGGTGAGCCGACTCGTGACGATGCCGGCGGGTTGCAGGCGTTGGGACTGTCCCTCTAGCGTGTGGAAAACGTGTGTCGTCTGTCGTCCGTTCGTGGCCCCTTCCGGTTGCGGGTGTGTTCGGCATGGTGGGCCCGTCGATCGTGTGGGCTTCGGACCACCGCCAGTGGTGCGTTGCAGGCTGGCCCTGTGGTCCGAACCCGAGGATCGGTCGCCCATCCGCACCCAACCTCACCATGAACGGGCCGTTCGGCCCGATTGCCGACAAGAAGGTACCCAGTGAAGCGGACCTACCAACCCAACGTGCGGAAGCGGGCCAGGCGTCACGGCTTTCGTCATCGCATGTCCACCAAAGCCGGTCGCGCCATCATCTCGTCCCGCCGGCGCAAGGGCCGGGCACGGTTGTCGGCATGAACGAACCACGCTGATCCACCGCATTCGTGACCGGGGAACGTTCGTCGACCTCGCGCAGCGGGGCCGGCGGGTTCGGGAGGGTCCGGTGACCGTGACCCACCTTGCCGACGCGTCGAGCCCCCCGCGCGTCGCGTACACGATCGGACGCCAGGTCGGCCCGGCCGTGGTGCGGAATCGTCTTCGACGCCGCCTACGGGCGATCGTCCGAGATGTCTGTGCCGTTTCGGGGTCGCTGCCAGCCGGTGACGGCGCGTACCTCGTGGGGGTCCGGCCCGACGCGGCGTCGCTGGGTTACGCCGAGCTCGCCGAGACCGTCACGACGGCACTTCGGCGCCTTCAGACCCGGGGGTCGTCGTGATCGCGGGGCTTCTCGCGCGACTGATTCGTCTCTACCAGGGCGTGACCGCGGGTCGCGTCTCCCCGTGCCGTTACGTCCCCACGTGCTCCACCTACGCTCTCGAGGCGATCGAGTCGCACGGCGCGGCTCGGGGCACGTGGCTCGCCACTCGCCGGCTGTTGCGCTGCCACCCCCTCGGCAGCCACGGCTACGACCCCGTTCCCCCCAGGAAGGCCATCTAGATGTTCGACGCGTTCTACGAGAACCTCGCCAAGGTCCTCAACTTCTTCTTCGTCCTCACCCGTGAGTCCTACGGCGGCGCCATCATCCTCCTCACATTGAGTGTGATGATCATTCTCACTCCGCTCACCCTCAAGGGCACGCGGTCGATGATGCGGATGCAGCGCCTGCAGCCCGAGATGAAGCGGCTGCAGAAGGAGTACAAGGACGATCGCCAGAAGCTCAACGAAGAACTGATGAAGTTCTACAAGGAGAACTCGATCAACCCGTTGGGTGGGTGCCTTCCCCTGCTGGCACAGATGCCGGTGTTCTTCGTGCTGTTCCATGTCCTTCGCGGGCTGGTGGGCTCACTCTCCACCACCGACTGCCCGGAGGGCGTCGCGGAGTGCTTCAACCCGCAATACCTGGCACCGACATCACAGATGTACCAGGCACTCAACCACACGAACGAGATGAACTGGCTGGGTGTCAACCTCGCTCAGAGCGCCAGCAGTGCACTGGCCGACAGCTTCGTCGTGGCGATCCCCTACCTGTTCATGATCGCCCTGGTGCTCGTGTCGAGCTACATCCAGCAGAAGCAGGTATCGGGACGGAACCCGGGCGCAGAGGTGAACCAGCAGCAGCAGATGCTCCTGAAGCTGATGCCGGCCTTCATGGGTCTGATCTCGTTCACCCTTCAGGGCGCGCTCGTCCTCTACTTCGTCGTGTCGAACTTCTGGCGGGTGGGCCAGCAGTGGTTCATCGGCCGCCACATCTACGGCAAGGACGATGACGGGAACCCGATCGAGGTCACGGCTCGTGACAGCGACAAGCCGTCCACCAAATCCGAGGGGGACAGCCCCAAGGGATTTCGCGCCCTGCTCGCCGGGCAGGCGGACAACGCCCGATCGGCCAGGGCAGACGTGAAGAAGGCAAAGGCATCGGGTGCCCCGTCCTCGAAGCCGAAACCGAAGCCGAAGCCCGGCTCCAAGCCCGGGGCGAGCTCGACGAATGGGCGCAGCAACGGGCGTGTCACACCGAAGGCGGCGTCGATCCCTCAACCCCGCCCCCGCAAGAAGAAGAGGAAGTAGCAGTCGTGGAATGGGTGGAAACCACCGGCCGGACGGTCGAGGAAGCAAAGGACGCCGCCCTCGATCAGCTGGGCGTCGACGAGCAGGAAGCTGATTTCGAGGTACTCGAGGAGCCGCGCACGGGCCTCTTCGGTCGGACGCGGGGCGAAGCCAGGGTGCGGGCGAGGGTCCGACCCCGACAACCCCGAGCCAAGGTGGAACGGGGCAACCGTCGTCGTCGCTCGGGTGGGGAGCAGTCGAAAGGTCGCGGCGGAAGTCGTAAGGGCCGCGGCGGTCGTGGGGGCAAGGAGGAAGCCACCGTCGACTCCGCCGGCGCCGCCGGCGCCCAGGACACCGCGACGCCGGCCTCGACGGAGGTCGAGGGTTCGGTCAGGGGATCATCGACGCCCGGTGGTCGTGGCGCCCGCGCGGGGGGTTCGGTGGGGCCGTCCGCCGCGAAGGGTGCACCCCCACGACCGCAACAGCAGGCAAGTCGAACGAACGCCAGCGTGGAGGGACGATCCTCCTCGCCGCAGAACAAGGAGCAGGCAATGACCGAAGACGTGACGCTGGACGAGCAGGCCGAGATCGTGGAGGGGTTCCTCGAGGGGCTCGCCGATGCGTTCGGCCTGGATGCAGAGATCCGCAACGAGAAGATCGACGACGAGACCGTCGAACTGGACCTCGTGGGTGACGATCTCGGCTTGCTCATCGGTCCGAAGGGCCGCACCTTGTGGGCGATCCAGGAGCTCTCGCGCACGGTCGTGCAGCGACAGGCCACGGGCACCCATCACGGGCGGGTGCGGATCGACGTCGGCGGCTACCGCCAGCGCCGCAAAGAGGCGCTGCAGCGATTCACCCAGCAAGTGGCAGCTGAGGTGCAGGCCACGGGCGTCGCCCGCTCGCTCGAGCCCATGGGCGCCGCAGACCGCAAGATCGTTCACGACACGGTGAACGAGATGGACGGCATCGCCACCACCTCGGAGGGCGAGGAGCCTCGTCGTTGCGTGGTGATCGTGCCGGCTGACTGACGGCGCCAGTTCGACGCTCGCGATGACGCCACTCGAGGATGTCCTGGAGCGGGCGCATCGTCTCGGCTTCCTGGGCCCGGGCCCGATCGACCCACACGTCGATCACGCCCGGGCCTTTGCGCGTGCCCTCACGATTCCGCCGGTGCGGGCCGCCGACCTGGGCAGCGGGGGTGGGATCCCCGCCCTTGTCCTGGCGCTCGGCTGGCCCGACTCCCGTTGGACGCTCATCGAGTCTCGAGAGCGGCGGGCGGTATTCCTGGGGGAGGCCCTGTCCGAGCTCGGCCTGGCGGATCGGGCGGAGGTCCTACACCGGAGGGCCGAGGACGTGGGGGCCGACCCGGAGCATCGGGGGGGCTACGACCTGGTGACCGCCCGGTCATTCGGCCCACCTGCGACGACCGCGGAATGTGCGGCCGGGCTTCTTCGTGTCGGCGGAACACTGCTGGTGAGCGAGCCGCCCGAGCCGCGGCTGAACCGATGGCCGAAGGGTCCCCTTGCCCGCTTGGGCCTCGTGCCGACGCGGACGATCGAGGGGCCTCCGCGTCTGCAGGTGCTTCGCCAGGACGCACCGTGCGCGGACGAGTTTCCTCGGCGGAGCGGTCGCAGCAAGCGCCAGCCACTCTGGCGTCAGGGGTAGCCCCCCGCGGCAGGGTGTTTCACCGGAAGCAGGGTGTTTCACGGGAAGCAGGGTGTTTCACGGGAAGCAGGGTGTTTCACGGGAAACAGTCTGCCCGGGGCGCATCTGGTGGGTACCGATCGAGGGCACGCCGAGCCGCACAGCGAGCCGGGGGGTCGGGCACGGCCGCCGCCGTAGAAGGCAGGCGGCGACCCACACGCTGCCCCTCGCCCGACCCGCTCGAGGATCGTTCGACAGGGTCCCTGCCCGGGAGACGCCGCCGGCAGGTGGCACTGCGCGACCGGCTCTTGGGGGCCGCGCGGGTAGGGCGCCCGAACGCCAGCAGCCCATACGAACTGGAACCGGATTTCGGTGTCAGGGCACCGAAGTCCGGTGCCAGAACACGCCGCGCTTCACCGCCGCATCGGCCTATCCGCTGGAGCCCTTCGGGACCTCGGGTCGCACTCTGCCAGGGGCTGGCCCCGCATTCGCTGCCGATAGTTGCGTTCGCGCAGGATCCCCTGACTCGGCGCGACCTCTGCGATGACACCAAGCGGCCGAGGGCTTCGTTCCCTCCTGGGCCGCGATGGCGATTCGTCATTCCTGCCTTGCGCTCCTCGCGAACGGGGCGCGGGTTGTCCGGATGTCGGGGCGCGTGCGCGTCCGGTATGTGCGCGCGGGGTGTGCGGCGTCGGCTTGCCTCTCGCGGTGGTCTACCGGGGGTGTGACCGGGGTGTGCCCCGCCTGCGCTGGAGCTCCTGCGGTCGGTTCAGCGAATTGACCGCACGGTCGCCAGCCGCAACGATCGGTGGATGCAAAGGGCCTGAGCAGCTGGGCGAGGGCTGCGACCGGCCCGGACGGGTGAACTCGGCGAAACCAGGGTGAACCCGGCACCTCGGCAAGGTCAGGATCGGTCCAAGGCTGTCCTTTCCGCGCGTCCCCAAGTCCCTGACCAGGCGTGTATGGGAATCCGGGGTGTGCGTGGGCACCTGGGCTTGGTTCGCCCGTGAACGATGCGGCGCACGGCAGTCCTTGCCGAGGGATTGGTCGTTGCACGACCGCCGGATTGGGTTGGTGAACGCCAGCCGCGACCAGGGCAGTGGTCGAAGGATCGAGCCGCCGCGTGGAGCGGTGGGTGCCTGGGCCTGCCCTGCCCGTCCGGGGCCCTGAACTCCCGACTGGATCCCCAGCGTCGCCGTCACCAGACCCTCTGGCCGTCATTCGAACTTCCCGCAGGCTGTCTCGACATGGCGGGCGTGGCGGTGCTGCGGCGTTGCCGAGGACCATCGGGCCTGGTGTCGTCGAGGAGCGACTCTTTGTCTGCTGCCCGGGGTGCGCCTTGCGGGTGGAACGGCGCGAGAAAGGGGCCGGCTGCAGCGCGGGTCTCATGCTCGGTACCCACTATGCCCGCTATTGCCTCGGGTTCGAGGGCCGTCGCCGATTCGAGCGACAACACCCACGCCGCGCTGGGCTGAAGGCCGGCGCCGGTCGAAACCCAGCGCGCCTTCGCCCAGCCGCTCGCGCTCTCGGCACCTTCTTCGACGGCCTGCGAATGCTCGCATCGGGTCGGGTTCCGGGTCTCGCTGCGGAGGCTTGAGGCCAGTGGGGTGCCGTGCCGGCTGTGTCCCCTCGGAGACTCGGTTGGGGACGTGGGCAGGCGGGGCGTTCGGTCGATGGCTCCGGCAATCGATCCGCCGCCGTTCGTGGTGGATGCAGTGTTTCACGGGAAACACTGGACTGCTGACCGGTGAGTTGGGGAGGGTCCTTGACCTTGCCCACTCCGCGAACGAAGATGGCCGGGCAATGCAGACGCGCACTCTTCCCCGCATCGTCGCAGTCGCGAACCAGAAGGGGGGTGTCGGCAAGACCACCACGGCCATCAACCTCGGGGCTTGCCTCGCCGAACTCGGCTTCCGGGTGCTGGTGGTCGATCTGGATCCCCAGGGAAATGCCAGCACCGGGCTCGGGATCAACATCCGCGACCTCCATCTCTCGATGTACGACGTTCTGCTCTCCGATGCGCGCATGGAGGACTGCGTCGAGGCGACCTCGATCAGGAACCTCTTCGTGGCGCCGTCGAGTCTCGACCTCGCCGGAGCGGAGATCGAGCTGGTCTCGGTCATGAGCCGGGAGCAGCGCTTGGGGAACGCCATAGGACAGGTTCGTCTGGACTACGACTATGTCCTGATCGACTGCCCACCCTCGCTCGGCCTCCTCACGGTCAACGGTCTGGCAGCAGCAAGCGAGGTCCTGGTGCCCATCCAGTGTGAGTACTACGCGCTGGAGGGGCTCGGGCAGCTGCTTCGCAACGTCGAGCTGGTCCAACGCAACCTCAACCCAACCCTCGAGGTCAGCACGATTGTTCTGGTCATGTACGACGGCCGGACCACGCTGGCACGCGATGTGGCCCAGGAGGTCCGGAGCCACTTCGGCGAGAAGGTGGCGCGAACGATGGTGCCCCGCAGCGTCCGACTCTCCGAGGCCCCGTCGTTCGGGCTCCCCATCACCTCGTTCGATCCCAAGTCCCAGGGCGCCATGGCCTACCGATCTCTTGCGGCGGAGGTCGCTGGGGTCGACGAGGACCACCCTGTCGACCCGCCGCAGCCGTCGGTCGACCCGCCGCAGCCGACGGTCGACCCGCCGCGGGTCGATCGTCCGGACGAGGTGTACCGGCCGGCCGATCCGTATCCGCCGCCACCGTCGGTCGACCCACCGCGGGTCGATCGTCCGGACGAGGTGTACCGGCCGGCCGATCCGTATCCGCCACCACCACCACCGCCACCACCGCCGGCGGTCGATCGACCCATGACCTGGGGGGTATGATGTCCACACGCAAGGGCGGCTTGGGACGCGGTCTCGGCTCACTCATACCCACCGATGTTCCGGTCACCGGGGAGGGCACGTCGCTCCGCGAGATCCCCACCGGTCAGATCGAGCCGAATCGATTCCAGCCACGTGACTACTTCGACGAGGAGTCACTCGCGTCGTTGACCGCGTCGGTGCGTGAGTTGGGTGTTCTGCAACCAGTGCTCGTCCGGCCGACCGAAGAGCCGGGCCGATTCGAGTTGATCGCCGGTGAGCGGCGTTGGCGCGCCGCCAAGCGGGCAGGCCTCCCGTCTGTCCCCGCGCTGGTGCGCACGGTAGATGACCTGGTCTCACTCGAGCAGGCCGTGGTCGAGAACCTCCATCGAGAAGACCTGAACCCGCTGGAGGAGGCCGCGGCCTACCAGCAGCTCATGGAGGACTTCGAGCTCACGCAGGAGCGCTTGGCCGAACGGGTGGGCAAGAGCCGGTCGGCAGTGGCCAACACGCTGCGTCTCTTCCAGCTTCCGCCATCGATCCAGAAGCTGGTGGCCGAGAACAGGTTGAGCGCGGGTCACGCCAGGGCACTGCTCGGCACACCTGACCGTGCCTTTCAGGAGGGCCTCGCCAAGCGGGCGGTGGCCGACGGCCTGTCGGTGCGCGAGGTCGAGGAGGCGGTCCGCCAGCGCCAGGCCCTCGGCGGTGATCCCGATCCCGGTGAGCCCGCGCGAAAGGCGCCTTCGGCTGCCCTCCGTCCGGCCGGGCTGCTCGAGCTTGAGGAGTTGCTCGCACAGCATCTCGAGACCCGGGTCGCCGTGTCGATGGGCGCACGGAAGGGCCGGGTGGTCATCGACTTCGCCACACTCGAAGACCTCGAGCGCATCTATCGCACGATGGTCCAGGGTCGACCCGAGGTCGGGGGCCCGCCAAACCCTCAATGAATTATTTAGATTTTGGCGGGCCGCCGACCTACGCGCGTGAGGGTTGTCCACACCTGTGGCAAACCCTGTGGTCAACCTTCGCGGCGGACGAACCCGCCGACCGATCCCCGTGACTGCGCCACGGATGCGCCACGGATGCACCACTGGTCACAACAGTGTCAGTCAGACGTCGAGAGGTGCCGCGACCCACGCCACCACTGCTCGGGCCAGCGCGCCGGCGAGATCGGCGACGACCTCGACCGCCAGTCGAGGCTGACCGATCTCGAGCTCGATCGCCGGCATCCGGGTCTCGCGGAGCGCGGGAAGCCGCATGCCGCGAACCCGGCACTGCCCGGGGCCCAGGATGGTGACCAACTCCCCGTTCGCCATCTCTGCCAGTCGCCGCCCACCGATCGACTCGAAGCCCGGTGAGGCGTAGTACGAGAGCTGGGAGCCCGGGCCGGGCCGCAGCGAGAGGCCCAGGTAGGCCTCGGCCTCGAACGCGTTCGCGTCAGCGGCGAGCACCGAGCCGTCCGGGTGGTGAAGCGCGGCTACGAGTGCGCCCTCTTCCTTCAGGGCTCGCACCAACGCGGCGACGAGGACGTCCAGACCGCCCGACTCCGCCACCACCACCCGTTGGCCCAACAGGCGCCGAGAGGCGGTGCGGAGCCGCTCGCGCTCGCGCACCTCGGCCTCGGTCGGTGCGTTGTCAGCCCGTGCGTAGCCGCTGCCGGGCGAGCCGCCACCGAGCCGACGGATCGCGGCCAGCGCGTCGGGCCCGCAGATCCCGTCGCTCGTGAGGCCGACGTTCTGCTGGAAGTCCTTCAGGGCACGAGCGGTGTCGACGCCGAAGTAGCCGTCCACCCGGCCGGCGTCGAAACCGAGCGCGCCGAGCCGTTGCTGCAACTCGTGCACGTCGTCGCCGCGCAGTAGGGGAGTGCGGTGGTACAGGAGCCGGTCTCCCAGGCGATAACCGGCCTCCACCAGCACCGACCAGGTCTGTTGACCGCACCTGCCGTCCACGTGCAGGCCTCGAGCGGCCTGGAAGCGCCGTACGGCCCCTTCGGTGCCCGGGCCGTACGTGCCGGGGGCGTCGCCGTCGACGTCGAAGGACGCGGCGACGAGCCGCGCCTGGATGTCGCGCACCGGATCGCCGGTGGCGTCGGGAATGAGAGGGAGACCGTCGACCACCGGTCGGAGCGTAGTGGGGGGCGACCCAGGGTCCCCGGCAGAGACTCAGATGAACTCGCTGAGCTCCTGGAGGAGCTGACCCTTGCCCTTGGCCCCGACGAGCCGCTTCACGGGCGCACCGTCCTTGAACACGATGAGCGTGGGGATGCTCATCACCTGGTGATTGCGCGCGGCGGTGGGGCTGTCGTCGACGTTGAGCTTGCGGATGGCGATCTTGTCACCGTGCTCTGCCGCGATCTCTTCCAGGATCGGCGCGATCATCTTGCAGGGCCCGCACCACTCGGCCCAGAAATCCACCAGCACGGGCCCGGAGGCGGCACCGATTTCCTCGTCGAAGGTGGCGTCGGAGAGTTGGGTGATGCCTTGGGCCATCGGGGCACTTCCTTCTGTCACTGGTGTGCGATCTGCGTGTAGAGGAACAGGCCGGAGCGCCGTCGCATTCCCGGCCGGGGCCGGGCGTCAATCGTCGTCGTCCAGGCCGTAGGGCACCGGGACGGTACTGGTGTCGTCGGCGATCGACGCATCCGGTGGGCGACGGGCCGTCGACAACGAACCGTGCAGGGTGAGGTGCGACAGGATCTCGTACATCTGGTGTGGGTCCGGCACGTGGTCGAGTGAGGACAGGGCCTGGTCCTGGCCCGCGGTCTCGAGCACGAAGCGACCGAACCCGATGAGCCGCCCGGCCTGCGATATCTCGTAGGTGAGGTCGGTGATCTTGCGGAGGGGCAGCGCGGCGACCTTGCGGGTCAGCAGGCCGGACACCTCGAAGATGCGCCAATCGGTGATGTAGATCGCCTCGATCCGCCACTCGGCGACCTTCCAGGCCAGGCGCAACAGCAGGAAGAGGACACCCAGCAGGCCGACGAAGGTGACGACGTTGACACCGGTCCAGCCGAGCAGGATCGACTCGAGGAGCAGCGCGCCGAAGGTGGCCAGCGCCGGGCGGAGGAGGACGATGACGTGCTTGTGTGTCCGGTAGTCGACGTTCTCGCCGTGGAGCAGGAATTTCTCGGACCCGGAGCCGGACACGGCCACGTCATTGAATCAACTGTTTGAGGAAAGACAGGAGGCTGTCGAGGACGTCGCCGAGCCAGGTGGCGATGGACACGACCCAGTCGGCCGACTCGGACGGGTACTTGACCACGAAATAGAGGCCCACAGCGATCACCACCCCTGGCAGCAGTTTCTGCATCGTCAACTCCGGTGGTCCCTGGGCCTTCGGTCTCCAACAGTCGTCGCCCATGGCGCGGCGGCTGTGACCAATCCTACCGGTGGGAGCGTGCGCGATCGGGGATGGCGACCGTGCGCGGAAGGCGTCAGCCGTGCTCGGCGTGGGCCAGGTCCTCGAGCCAGCGCTCGGCGTCGATGGCGGCCATGCAACCCGACCCAGCGGCGGTGATGGCCTGACGGTAGGTGTGGTCCTGCACGTCGCCGCAGGCGAACACGCCCTCGACGTCGGTGTAGGTGCCGGGCCCCGTCACGAGGTAGCCGGAATCCTCCATGGCGAGATGGCCCTTGAACAGGTCGGTGTTGGGCTGGTGGCCGATGGCGACGAACACACCGCTCACCGCCAGGGTCGAGACCTCGTCGGTGACCACGTTGCGGACCACGAGGCCGTCGACGGACTGTTCCCCCAGCACGTCATCGACCGTGTGGTTCCACAGGAACTCGACCTTGGGGTTGGCGAACGCACGTTCCTGCATGATCTTCGAGGCGCGCAGCTCGTCGCGGCGGTGGACCAGGGTGACCTTGTCGGCGAACTTGGTGAGGAACAGGGCCTCTTCGACGGCCGAGTCGCCGCCGCCGATGACGGCGATGTCGTGCCCACGGAAGAAGAATCCGTCGCACGTGGCGCAGGTGGACAGACCGTGCCCGAGGAGCCGGTTCTCGGCCTCGAGGCCGAGCATCAGCGACCGGGCGCCGGTCGACACGATGATCGACCGACCGAGGTACGTGGGCATGGCGGCGTCGGGGTCGCCGACCCACACCGCGAACGGCCGGGCCGAGAGGTCCACGCGGCTCACCTTCTCGGTGAGGATCTCGGCCCCGAAGCGCACCGCCTGCTCTCGGAAGCGGGCCATGAGGTCAGGGCCCATGATGCCCTCGGGGAAACCGGGGAAGTTCTCGACGTCGGTGGTCAACATGAGCTGGCCGCCGGGTTGGTCGCTCGTGGACGACGGCTCGCCCTCGATCACGAGGGGCGCCAGGTTGGCTCGGGCCGTGTAGATCGCCGCGGTCAGGCCCGCGGGGCCCGATCCGATGATCACGACGTCACGGACGTCGCGCGCTGTGGTGGTGCTGTCGCTCATGGGTCGGGGAACCTCTGGTCGGGGTCGGCTATTCCGCCGCGCCGGCGGGGACCTGGCGCTTGGTCCACAGGAACCACCCCACGAGGACGAACAGCAGCCCCACGATGAGGTGGGCAACCCAGACGCCGCCCGGGGCGTACACGTCCACGAAGCGGACGAGGCCGATCACCAACAGCACCAGGGCGGTGAGCCCGAGGATCGTCACGAGCATCCCGAACACCATGGCCCGGGCGGCGCGGATGGCCGGTCCGGTGGTCTTGTCGCGGATCTGGTCGACCAGGTTGACGACCTGGTCGGCCGCCTTGGCCGGCCAGTCGGGGTCGCCGGCCGGGAACCCGGCCGGTTGCTTGGTGCTCGTCGGCTCGTCCGCCATGGCCGATCACCCTATCCGCACGAACCGGTCCGCTCGGGCTCGATCAACCCACCGGTGCCCGACGGACCGAGCATCAGTGGTCGAAGCGCACGTGGGGGAGGATGCGCTCCAACCAGCCGGGGAGCCACCAGTTCCGGTCGCCCAGCAGGCCCATGAGGGACGGCACGAGCATCATCCGCACCACCGTGGCGTCGAGGAGCACGGCCACGGCCAGGGTGACGCCGAGCTCGGTGGGCGGGATGGGGCCGGTCACACCGAAGGCCACGAACACCACGATCATCACCAGTGCGGCGTTGGTGATCGGGCGACCGGTGCGGGCGATGCCCTCGCGGATCGCGAGCGCGGTGTCGCCCGTGGCCTCGTAGCGCTCGCGGATCGCCGCTAGCAGGAAGAGCTGGTAGTCCATCGACAGGCCGAAGAGGAGGGCGAAGAAGAACAGCGGCGCCCAGGCGTCGACGAAGCCCTGGTGCTCGATCCCTATCAATCCGGCACCGAACCCGTGTTGGAACACGAGCGCCGCGAAGCCGAAGCTCGCACCCACGCTGACCAGGTTCAACAGGACGGACGACAGCGCGATCACGAGGCTGCGGAAGACCACGAGGAGCAACAGGAACGCAACGGTCATGATCAGCCCGATGGCCAACGGTGCCCGGCCGAGGAGCACGCCGGTGAGGTCGTGGTTCTGCGCGGCGGGCCCGCCCACCAGGGCGGCGGGCACCGCATCGCCGATGTCGGTGCGGAGGCGGCTGACCAGGGCCGACGTCTCGCTGTCGTCCACCGCGGTCGTCGGTGTGATCCGAACCACGGTGCGACCTGTGGGTGCCGGCTCGGCGACGACGCGTGCGTCGGCGACGCCGGTGTCCGCGGCGGCGAGGGCGACGACCGTCTCGGCGTCGGCAGCCGGGACGGTGACGAACAGCGGGGCGGCCGCACCAGGGCCGAAGGCGTCGACCACCAACTCGTAGCCGTCCCGGCTCGAGCGTCCCTCGTCGACGACGCGTGCCCCCGGCATCCCGAGCCGCAGCCCGAGCGCGGGGGAGGCGAGCAGGAGGAGCAGCACCAGGCCGGCGGCGAGCGTCGCACCGGGTCGCCGGAGCGCGACACCGGTCCAGCGGGCCCAGCGGCCCTCGGCGGCCCGGTCGGGATCGGCGTGGCCACGGGCGACGAGCACGCGGTCACCCAGGGCCACGAGCACCGCGGGCAGCAGGGTCAGCGAAGCGGTCGCGGTGGCCACCACCGACAGCATCATGCCGATCGCCATGGCGCGGAACACCATGACGGGCACCACCAGGACGGCGGCGAGGGACAGCACGACGGTCAGCGCCGAGAGGAACACCGCCTTGCCCGAGGTGGAGAGCGTGGCGGTCATCGCGTCGACGGGGTCGAGGCCGTCCTCGCGCTCCTCGCGGTACCGGGACACGATGAACAGGCTGTAGTCGATGCCGACGGCCAGTCCGATCATCATGGAGAAGTTCATCGACCACACCGACATGGGCGTGACCGCGGTGAGCAGGTGGAGCGCCGCGAACCCCACCGCGATGCCGGCGAGCGCGAGGAGGAGCGGCAGCCCGGCGGCCACCGCCGAGCCGAAGGCGACCAGCAGCAGGACGATCGTGGGCAGCCCCGAAACGAGCTCGGCGAGATGGAGGGCTTCCTCGTTCGACTTGTTGAAGTCGCTCCACACCGGCCACTCGCCCGTGACCTCGACGCGAGCGCCGGCGGGAACGTCGAGGGTGCCCACATACGCGATCAGGTCACCGGCGGACTCGGGCCGGTCGGCGTCCTCGTCAGCCCGCACCGCAACCGGCACCAGGGCCGTGCGGCCGTCGGGCGAGATGAGCCCCGACTCCGGCGGGGCCGAAAGAGGGTCGACGACGGTCGCCGCACCCGGGGCCCCGTCGAGGCTCGCCACCACGGCGGCCAGTCCGTCGGGGCTCGCCGAGATCGGCGCGCCCTGCCGGTAGACGACCACCGCGGCCTCGGCCCCGAGCGTGGGGAAGTCACGGCGCAGCTCGTCGCGCACGACCTGCGCCGTCGAGCCCTGTGCCTCCCACCCGGCCCCGGACAGGGCACCCGACAAGGTGAGGGCCAGCGGGGCCGCGGCGAGGACGACGCCGAGCCAGATGAGCATCACCGCCCGGCGGTGGTTCACCGACAGGCGTGCCAGGCCCGCGAACCAGCCGCGTCGCAGCGGGCCATCGGGAACGGGAAGGTGGATGTCGTCGGTCCGGCGGTCGTCGAGCAGGCTCACGTCGAGGCTCCTTGGGGGGTCGTGACGAAGTCGCCACTATACCCCCGGGGGTATCGGTCTCGCACCCTCGCGCGCCGGGGCCCTCGCGCCGCCGAGCGGGTCAGAGGGACTGGACGGGAATGATCTGGCGGCAGCCGCCGCCGGGGGTGTCGCTGTCCTGGTCGGCCGCGACGAGCCAGACGCGACGACCGACGGCCGGGGCCGTCTCGACGTAGACGAGCCCCGCTGCGCCGCCGACCGAGGCCCGGCCGAGCAGCATGACCGGCACGGCGAAGTCGTCCCGGCAGGGCTCGTCGGCGGCGAGGTCGCGGGCGCCGGACGCGAGCTCGAGCCGGACACGAGTGACCAGGGCGGCGGCTTCGGTGAACCGGCCGAGGTCGGGGAGCGTGGCGCCGAGGGCGGACTCGGCCCCATTGGCCGTATCGGCCGAATCGGCGGCCGGGGCCTCTGCAACGGTGGATGCCGGGCCAGCCACGGCGGCACCAGCCGCGGGCGGAACCGGGCCGGTCTCGGGCTCGAGCGGCTCGGTGGCATCGGCGCCGGTGGCGCCGCTCGATTCGAACGCGGCCCGGTCGGTGGCGGCGACCTCGTCGTCCCCGCCTCCTTCGCCCGGGTCGGCCGCTCTCGTCAGGAACGCGGCGACCGCTACGAGCAGGACGACGACCGCGGCGGCGGAGAGCACCGCGACGTGACGCGGTCGGTGGTGCCGGCGCGCCCGGGCCGCAGCGAGGTCGATCGGGGGGCCCGCGGGTGGAGATTGGGGTGGAGTTGCGGGTGGAGGTGCGGGTGGTCCCGCCATGCCGGCCGGCACCGCCTCGCCCAGGGCCCGGGTCAGGTGCGCCTCGCGGACCGCGCGGTCGACCGGTGCCACCGGGGCGCCCACGGCGTCGGCGACCGAGCGGAACCGGGCGAGCCGAGCGGTGAGGACCGGGTCGGCCGCGACCCGCTCGACCTCGTCGGGGCTGGCGACACCGTCGAGGACGGCGGACACGACCAGGTCGTCCGGGGTGGGCTCGAAGTCACTCATGGGGTGCCCCTATGACGTCCTGTCGGTGTCCCCTGGTTCCCGGCGCCGGCGATTCCGGCTCCGGGGCGAGGCGCTCGGCGAGGGCGGCACGACCCCGGGCGATGCGCGAGCGGACCGTGCCGGCGGGGATGTCGAGCGTCGCGGCGATCTCTGCGTAGTCGAGTTGGCACAGGTCGCGCAGCACGACGGCGGCGCGGAACTCGGGGGGCAGGGTGGCCAGGGCGTCGTCGATGGCCATGCGGTCGGCAACCGTCTCGTCGATCGGCACCGGGTCGTGGGCCGTGGGCCGGGTGCCGCCACCGCCATGACTACTGCCGAGACCACCGTCGTCGGCGGAAGGTTCGGTGGGTGTGGGTCGACGCCCCCGGCGGCGGAGCTCGTCGAGGCAGGCGTTGGTGGCCACGCGGTAGGACCAGGTGGTGAACGCCGCCCGCCCGTCGAAGCGCGGCAGGCCCCGCACGATGGCCAGGACGGCTTCCTGGGTGGCATCGTCCGCGTCGGCGGCGTTGCCGGCCAGTCGTCGGCAGATGGCGTGCACGCGGTCGTAGTGCCGTCGCAGCAACGCGTCGAGCGCGGCCCGGTCGCCCGCCTGCGCCGCTGCGACGAGGCCGCCGTCGTCGGCCGCTGGGGTCATGCCGAGACGGCGATGTCGGAGATCTCGGCCCTTCCGTTCTCCGGGAGCCGCGTGATCCAGACCAGGATCTCGGCGCCGTTGCTCCCGGCCAGGTCGAAGGTCGTGGCCCCCGCCGCGAGGTCGCCGACGGCGACGGGCTCACCCCAGCCGGCCAGGTCGGCGGCGGCCTGGCCGGCCACGTAGACCTCGGCCGACCAGCCCGGGCTCGGCGAGGTGACCGTGATTGTGTCGAGGTCGGCAGCCGCGTCGAGCGAGACGACCAGTCCGACCCCGTCCTTCAGTCCGCCGAATTCGGGGGTGGTGTAGGTCTCGGTGACCCAGGCCGAATCGGGGTCGCCGTCGATGGCCAGCGGCGCCGCGCTGTCGTTCTCGGCCCGGTCGCCCTGGGGGTCGAACGGCGCGACCTGGGTGACGGTGAGCGGGGTCGTCGCCGGGGGCGCAGTGCTGTCGGGCTGGGTCGTGTCGCTCCCGCCGATGATCCCCCGGTCGGCCAACGTGTTGCCGATGAGCATGCCGGCGACGGCCAGCGCGGCAGCCACGAAGATCACGACCAGGGCCGGGAAGAGCACCCCCCGCTCCTTCTGCACGAAGGGCGTGGCCGGGGCCTGGGCCGGGGGGTCCGCCGTCACGGCGGCCGGCGTGCCGCTCGGGGGGGTGACCGCAGCCACCGCGGTGTGGTCGGCGCCGACCTGCTCGGCGAACGCGTCGGGCCCCGTGTCGCCGAGGTCGGCGGCCCGGAGGGCGGCGCGGAGCTCGGCAGCGCTGTCGTAGCGGTCGTCCGGACGCCGGGCGAGGGCCCTCATGACCACGTCGTCGAGCTCGCGGGGCAGGTCGGCACGCACCTGCCGGGGCCGGGGCGGATCGGCGTGCAGGCGGGCGAGCGCGGTGGCCACGTCGGTGTCGGCGTCGAACGGTGGGCGTGCGCAGAGCATCTCGTAGAGCACGACGCCGAGCGAGTAGACGTCGGTGCGGGCGTCGACCGGACGGCCCTCCACCTGCTCGGGGGACAGGTACTTGGCTGTCCCGAGCATCGTGCCCTCCTTGGTGTGGTCGCCGCCCTCGTCGAGCTTGGCGATGCCGAAGTCGGCCACCATGACGCGGTCGTCGTCGCACAGGAGGATGTTGGCCGGCTTGATGTCCCGGTGGACGAGGCGTGACTGGTGGGCGACGGCGAGCGCGTCGGCCACCTGGGCGCCGATGCGAACCACTTCGGCCGGCGGTAGTCCGTCGTTGCGGTCGAGCTTCTGGCGCAGGGTGATCCCGTGCACGAGCTCCATCACGATGGCCTCCATGCCCTCGCCGGAGTACGTGTCGAAGATCGACACGATGGCGGGGTGCGCCAGCCGGGCGGCGGCGATGGCCTCACGCCGGAACCGGTCCACGAAGGAGCGGTCCTCCGCGAGGTGGGCGTGGAGGAGCTTCACGGCCACCCGGCGGTCGAGCACGAGGTCGGTGGCCTCCCAGACCTGGGCCATGCCACCGGTGGCGATGAGTCGCTCGAACCGGTAGCGGTCGGCCAGCAGCGTGCCCACGAGGTCGGCACGGCTGGCCGGGCGCGGGGGGGAGGGCGAGTCGGTCACGGCCTCGCGAGGCTACCTACTGCCACTGCACGGCCGAAGGCAACCCCCACGCCGCGTCGTGGCGCAGGATCGTCGCGCTCGACGACCTTGGGGAAGGGATCGGGCTGCGGCGGGGCCCAGCTCGTGCGAGGGTCGGGGGTCAGGCCTTCTGGCGGAAGCCGATGCCGATGACGCCGGGGCCGGCGTGGGTGCCGATCACCGGACCGATCTTGCCGATGAAGAGGTCGTCACGCGAGTACCGGGGCGCCAACATGTCGACGAACTCGTCGAAGTCGGGGGCCATGCCGTTCAGCACCACCAGGTCCTCGACGTCGTCGGCGAGCGCCCGGTCGCGCATCCACCCGATGGCCTTCTTGCGGGTGCGCTGCTTCGACGCCTCCTCGACCTTCCCGTGGGAGATCTCGAGGATCGGCTTGATGGCGAGCATGTTGCCGAGCAGTGCCTGGGCGTTGCCGATGCGACCGCCCTTCTTCAGGTTCTCGAGGGTGTTGAGTGCGCCGAAGATCTTGGTGCGGGGCGCCCGCTCCTCGAGGTCGGCCACGATCTGGTCGGCGCTGGTGCCGGCCTCGGCCGCCTCGGCCGCCTCGATGCAGGCCATGCCGATGGCGCCGCTGACCGATTGGGTGTCGACCACGCGCACGTCGATGTCGGGGGCCACCATCTTGGCGGCCTGCTGGGCCGACTCCATGGTGGCCGAGAGCCCCGACGCGAGGTTGACGCAGATCACCACGTCGGCACCGGCGGCCGCCTGCTTCTCGAAGGCCTGCTGGAACTTGCCCGGTGCGGGAGCAGACGTCTCGGGCAGGGCCTCGTGGCTGGCGAGCTTGTCGTAGAACGACTCCACGTCGAGCTCGAAGCGGTCGACGTACTCCTCGTCGCCGAAACGGATGTTCAGGGGGACGATCTCGATGCCGTGCCGCTCGACGACGTCATCGGGAAGGTCGCAGGCGCTGTCGGTGACGATTCGGATGTTCATGGGTTCTCCCTCGGGCCCGCGGACGACGCACAGGCTACTTGCTGCCGCTGGGGCGGATCGGAGCGGCTCATTCGAGGGCCCCACCCGCCTCCTCCGCGGCGACGAGCTTTCGGGCCCGACGGACGCGGCGGAAGTGGCTGGCCCACCAGACGGCGAGAAAGGCGCCCGCACCGGCGGAGAGCACGAGGCCGACGTTGGACACCGCCGTGGAGCGAACCGTGAACTTCGAGGTCGCCACGAGGAGCACACCGTCGGGTGAGGTGACGGTGACGTTGAAGGGGAAGGTGCCGGAGCTCCGGGCGCGGACGTCGATCTCGAGGGGGGTGATGCTGCTCCGGGGTAGGTCCACGACCACCGTGTCGCCCTCGGGGAACTCGAGCTTCCCGCTGCTGAACGCGAGGCGCACGCTTACGTCGTAGAGGTTCTCGTTGGAGAGGTTGAGGGGGATCCGCCCATTCCTCGAGGTGAGGGTGACGGTTTGCCGATCGGGCGCCCGGACGGCGGCAGTGGCCCCACTGGTCTGGCGGCCGATGGCGGTGAGGTACGCCTGGCGCTGCGAGCGGTCGAAGTCCGCGGAGCCCGACACGAGCATGCGACGTTGCATCGAGGCGGTGCGCGGGTTGTCCCTGCCGGCGAAGCTGGCGAAGCCGTGGGTGGTGAGCCGGGTGAGGCTCAGGGCCCCGGGGTACCCGCCGAGGGTCGGGCTCTCGGCGGGGACGAGGGTCCGCACGAGGGTCGGGCCGTCGGGGTCGTTCTCACCGCCGGCGGTGGCCGCCGGCACCCGCGCGAAGAGCTGGTCGATGGTGACCGGCGCGATGATCCCGGGGGTCTCGAGGGCCCCGAGCAGGGTGTCGAGGAACGACGCGTCCGGCTCCCAGACGCGGGGAAGGGTGAGGGTGACCCCCCGCGTGAGGTTCGGGCGGTCGAAGTAGAGGACCGCCAGGTCGGCGAGGAGCGTCGAGGCATCGAGCACCGGGTCGTCGGTCGGGTCGAGACGGGCGCGGAGGCCCGTGTCGGCCGCGGCGGCCCGTTGGGTCTGACCGAAGCTGTCCTGGACCTCGAAGGTCTGGCCGAGCGTGACCGGGAAGGCGGACTCGTCGAGGGGGGCGAGGGCCTCGGCGGGGATGACCACCTGGTCGGTGCCGAGCTCTCTGAGGCGGGTGAGCGCCTCGGGGGTGATGGTGTCGTCGACGACCGCGGTGCGCCGGTCGGGTCGGTCGACGAGGTGATCGGCCAGGGTGTCGTCGCCGGCGGCGACCTGTCGGGCGAGGTCGTCCTGCATCCCGGCCGCGACCCACGCGGCGAGGTCGAGGGGGACATAGGACGACGAGAGGACCTGGCGCCCTTCGACGGCGCGGCGCAGGCGCGCGAGGCGCGGGCCGCCGGCGAGTGTGGCCACCGTGTCGGGCGTGGGGATCACGGTGAGCGGCACGTCCGGGTGTTCGGTGAGGGCATCCAACAGGGTGCCGAGGCGCTCGCTGCCGGCCGGGTCGCGGCGGCGGCCACCGCTGGGGCCGGTGCCCGGGCCGCTGTCGACCGGCATCATCACCGACAGGTTGAGCGGGGGGGCCGCCGAGTCGGGACCGGTGCCGGTGTCGGGACCGGGGTCGGGGTCGGGGTCGGGCAGGCGCACCAGGTGGGTGACGAGACGGTCGAGCGGGGTGCCGTCGGCCGACCGGAGGCTGACCTCCACGGGGTAGACACCGGCCGTGTCGATGGGCGCGGCGACGGTCCCGGGGCCGGCCGTCCCGTCGGTGGCGAACCGGGCCCTGACCACGCCCTTGTCGCCGCTGGTGGTCATCGTCAGTGGGCCGGTGTCGGCGAGGGGGGCTCCCAGGCCCTCGCCGGCGACCTCGTCGTCGAAGTCGGACCGCGACCCGGTGGCCTCGTAGATGACGGCCTGCACCACCTCGTCGCCGCGTGGGGCCCCGGGTATGGCCACCTGGAGGTCGAAGGGCCCACCGGCGCTCACCCACGGGGTCTGGCGCCGGAGCAGGAGGTGCGGGACCGCGGAGCCGCCGCCGGCCTGGTCGGGGGCCGCGGCCGCCGCCATCGGGCCGCCCGCCCCGCACGTGGCGACCAGGGCCACGAGCAACCAGCCGGCGGCCCGCCTCACGCGTCGCCGCACGGTTCGGCGCAGGGTTCGGCGCACAGGGACATCGCCAGCACGGCGAGGCCACCGGGTTGACGCTCGAACCCGGCCCGCTCGTAGAGGCCCAGGGCGGCGTCGTTGGCCTCCTGGGTGTTGACGAGCACGCGCCTGACCCTGCGGCGGTCGAGCCACCGGATGCCGTCGAGCAGGAGCACGCGGCCGACGCCGGCGCCCTGCCACGCCGGCGACACGGCCAGGCGCTGGATGTACCCCCGATGCGACGCCCGGCCCACGATGGAGTAGCCCGCGATGCCGCCGCCCTGGTCGGTAGCGACGCGGAAGCGCGCCGACGGGGTGGCGCCGAGCGCGTCGGCGAGCCCGGCGTGGTCGAGCCGCCAGAAGGGGTCGAAGGCCCGGTGGTCGAGGGCGAGCACGGCCTCGTGGTCCCCGCGCCGGGCACGCCGGAGGCGCACGCCCGTGGGCGGCGCGGGGGACGTGTCGGCCGGCAGGTGTCGGGCGAGGAGGTGAAGCCGCTCGCGCACCTCGAACCCGAGGGTGAGGAATGCGGCCTGTTCGAGCGGCCCGAGGGCCGCGGTGACGGCGGACTCGTAGCCACGGCCCACCGCGACGTCGACCACCCGCTGCAGGTCGTCGACCGAGCACAGCGTGGTGCCGCTGACCGGTGCCAGGTAGGCCACACGGTGGTCGCCGCGCCAGGGGCCGATGCGCAGGTGGCCGTCCCGGCCACGGAGCACCTCCGCGCGTGAGGTGCGTCGGGCGCGTGGCGCACGTGGGGTGGGACGGAGGGACGGCTCGGTCGGCCCCTTCGCGGGGGGGACGGGATGGCGGGAGGAGGGGCGGTGCACGACCCCGCGAGGATACGGCTGGGGGCGGGGTGAAGGGGGGGCGGTACCGTGATCGACGTGACGGTCCTGTTCGCCACGCATCCCCGGTTCGTGGCCCATGACACGGGCGCGGGCCACCCCGAGCGGCCCGAGCGGTTGCGGGCGGTGCAACTCGGTGCCGAGGCGCCGGCTCTGGGCGACGCCCTCGTCGAGCTGACGCCGCGGCCCGCCACCCGAGCCGAGCTCGAGGCGGTGCACCCCGGTCGGTATCTCGACCGCATCGAGGCGTTCTGCCGGCAGGGCGGCGGCTACGTCGACGGCGACACGGTGGTCGGGCCCGAGTCCTACGAAGCGGCCACCCTCGCCGCGGGGGCCGGGCTCACGGCCATCGAGGCGCTCGACCGCGGTGACGCCGGCGCCACGAGCGCGTTCCTCGCCGTCCGCCCGCCCGGCCATCACGCGCGGGCAGGCCAGGCGATGGGCTTCTGCCTCGTCAACAACGTGGCGGTGGCCGCGGCCGCGTTGGCCGGGCGGGGCGAGCGGGTGCTGGTGGTCGACTACGACGTGCATCACGGCAACGGCACCCAGGAGATCTTCTACGAGGACCCGCGGGTCCTGTACGTGTCGTTCCACGAGTGGCCCCTGTACCCGGGCACCGGGGCCCTCGACGAGTCCGGTGCCGGCGCCGGCGCGGGCACGACGGTGAACTTCCCGCTGCCGGCCGGTGCGACCGGCGACGTCTACCGGGCCGCGATCGACGATGTCCTGGCGCCACTGGTGGCCGACTGGTCGCCCACCTGGCTGCTGGTGTCGGCCGGGTTCGACGCCCATCGGGCCGACCCCCTCGCCGGCCTCGACCTCGCCGCCGGCGACTTCGCCGACATCACCGCCGAGCTGTTGGCCTTCGTCCCCGAGGGCCGCCGGATCGTCTTCCTCGAGGGCGGCTACGACCTGGGGGCCCTCGAGATGTCGACCACGGCCTGCCTGGGCGCCATGGCGGGCATCGACCTGCGCCCCGAGCCGGCGACCTCGGGTGGCCCGGGCCACCGGGTCGTCGCCGCGGCCGCCGAGCGCCTCGCCGGCGCCCGTGACGCTGGTTGAGCCGGTGATTCCCGAGCGGCTGACGGCCGTGCTCGACGACGCCCGTCCCCTCGCCGAGCGGTTCACGGCGGCCGGCCACCGGATCTACCTGGTCGGCGGGGTGGTGCGCGACCTGCTGTTGGACCGTGGGCTGACGGCGACCGACGACATCGATCTCACCACCGACGCGCTGCCGGCGCAGACGAAGGCCCTCGTCTCTGGATGGGCGGATGCGGTGTGGGCCCAGGGCGAGCGGTTCGGCACGATCGGCTGTAATCGCGACGGCCGCGAGTTCGAGATCACCACCCATCGGGCCGACGCCTACTCGCCCGACTCGCGCAAGCCCGACGTGGTCTTCGCCGATGCCGTCGAAGCCGACCTCTCGCGCCGCGACTTCACGGTCAACGCCATGGCGCTGTCGCTGCCCGACCCGGTGCTCATCGACCCCTTCGACGGGGCCGCCGACCTGGCCGCCGGCCGCCTGCGCACCCCGCTGGCGCCCGAGGTCTCGTTCAGCGACGACCCGCTGCGCATGATGCGGGCGGCCCGGTTCCTGGCGGGCTACGGGCTGATGCCCGACCCCGACCTGGTGGCCGCGGTGCGGTCGCTGGCGGCCCGGCTCGAGATCGTCGCCCCCGAGCGCATCCGCCTCGAGCTCGACAAGTTGTTGGTGGTCGACGATCCCAGCCCCGGGCTGTGGTTCCTGGTCGACACGGGCCTCGCCGACGAGTTCCTGCCCGAGCTGCCGGCCATGCGCCTCGAGCAGGACCCCATCCACCACCACAAGGACGTCCTGGCGCACACGTTCGCGGTCGTGGCCAAGACCCGGCCGGCCAAGCTGGTGCGCCTGGCGGCCTTGATGCACGACGTGGGCAAGCCCAAGACCCGCTCGTTCGCCGGGGGCGGTGTGAGCTTCCACCACCACGAGGTGGTGGGCGCCCGCATGGCACGCGAGCGGCTCACCGCCCTGCGGTACCCGAACGACGAGATCGACGACGTGGTGCAACTGGTGTACCTGCACCTTCGCTTCCACACCTACGGCATGGGCTGGACCGACAGCGCCGTCCGCCGCTTCGTGCGCGATGCGGGCCACCTGCTCGACGAGCTCATCGAGCTCACCCGGTGCGACTGCACCACCCGCAACGAGCGCAAGGCCCGGATGCTCTCGCAGCGCATGGACGATCTCGAGGACCGCATCGCCGCCCTCCGCGACCAGGAGGAGCTGGCGGCCATGCGCCCCGACCTCGACGGCCGCCAGGTGATGGACCACCTCGGCGTGGCGCCCGGCCGCTGGGTCGGCGAGGCCCTCGAGCACCTGCTCGAGCTGCGACTCGACGAGGGCCCGCTCGGCGAGGACGAGGCCTTCCGCCGCCTCGACGCGTGGTGGGCCGCCCGCGACGCTTGACGCGCCCCCCGTCGCCCCGCGCGGGCGCCGGGCGGCGGGGGAGTCGGCGAGTGCGACCTTCCGCACGGTGTGGAGCGGCAGGATGAGGTGGCCTGCCCGTCGACAAGCGTGCCGGTGAGCTCGGGGGTGGAGGTCGTAGCCGTTTCGGTTCAAGAATTGAAGCGTGGCGGGCACCGCGGTGCGCTTGTTGCCATCGATGAAGGCGTGGTTGCGAGCGAGGCCGAACAGCAGCGTGGCAGCGTTCGCCTCGATGGTCGGGTAGAACTCCTCCCCACCGAAACTCGACCGAAGGCGAGCCATCGTGAGGCACCAGCGTGCCGCTGCGAGGGCCCACTCCGACGCGCCGGAGGAGACCCTCACGGAGATCCTCCTGACGAGACTCGACGCGCAAGCACAAGTCCGACTTTTCAATCGGTTCGAGGAGTCGCGGTTCACCGGGGCGGACTGGCTTTGGTGGTGGACCGATGGCCACGAATGGTTCGGATCGCTCGTCCAGGCCAAGCGCATGAAGGCCGGGCGCCGAGCCTATGACTTCGGCTACACGCCCCGGCCGAGCACCTCAAACCCTCATCCCGTTCCACAGGTCGAGCGTCTCCTCCGTACGGCTCGCCAACTCGACGTACCCGCTGTGTATGCGCTGTACAACGCCGGCGAGCTCCCCCGAGGCGCGCAGGGACGCTGCACCGAACGCCCCGGGTACGAGACACCGCACACCAGGCTCCAGGTCGCTTACCTTCCGGCCCTGATCGCCGACCACCTGAACCGGATGAAACGCTCGTCGGCGGTCGACGTCCTGCCGTGGTCGTCGCCGATCGAGTGCATCGCGTGTCCCCGACGCGACCGAAGTGTCCTTCCCATCGGGGTCGATCGATTCAAGCAACCTGACCTTGTCCGGTTCCTGCTGGAGGCCACCCATCCCCTGCCCCGCCGCGTGGCCAAGGCGCTGCTCGACCCCATTGCGGTGCTTCGACTGAGCCAGTACTGGGACGCTCGGCCGGTGGACGCGGCAGACGAGATCCGCGGCATCGGCGCCGCAGATCGCACTGGCAGCGTCTTCCGTCGGCTTCCGCTCGATCAGGGGCACCTGTCCGAGCCCTACGTCGAGCACGTTCTTCGTGGTCTACGCAGCGAGCCACCCGAGTACCTTGGCGCGCTGCTCGACGGGATGCCACCAGAGGAGCTCGGTGACACTTTCCGTGGCGTCCGCGGCGTCGTGGTCGTGTCGGACGGCTGAGTCACGGCCATCGACGCGGACTATCCCAGGTAACCCTGCTTTCGCATCGACGCTGTCACCGTCTTGCGTCCCGCTTCGTACCCGCTGTTGCGCATGAGTCGCTGTACGGCGGCGATGCTCAGGCGCTGGCCGGCCGCGCTGAGTTGCCGAACCGCTCTGGCGTAACGCATGTGTTACGCCTATCCTGGGTGTCATGACCGAGGGGCAGACCGGCGCCGAGCGCTACTTCGCTGAGCGGATGGACGATCCTGAGTACCGGGATGCCTACCGTCAGGCCCGTGAGCGGATCGACCAGATCGACGCCGTCATCCGTGCCCTCGATGAGCGCCGAACCGAGTTGGACCTCACGAAGGCGGAGCTCGCGAGGAGGGCCGGCGTGAAGCCGGAGGCGATACGCCGGTTGTTCTCGTCGGAGCGACCGAATCCGACGTTGTCGACCCTGGTCGCGCTTGCTGGGGCGTTGGACCTCGAGTTCATGCCCGAGCCGAGGGCATCAGCGGTGCCTACTCGAGCACAGTCCGGCGCTTCCGGAACTCGTCGCCGTAGCGCATGACGCGGCGATAGTCACGAGGGTTCGCCGCCTGGCGGCGTGGCTTCGTGAGGCCATCGATGCAAACGATGCTTGAACCGCCGAGGTCATCGGCGTCGCGTTCGAGGATGCAGAACAGCCGGTGGTTCTTGCCGTCCCCCTGCACCCGGACTTCGTAGAACCCGGCCATGTCGTCGTGCATGGCCTCCCACTTGCCGCCTCCCGAGAACGATGGCGGTGGCGCGGAAGCAACGGCGTCGAGGACAGCTTGAATTTCGGCGGCCACCTTCGTGGGTAGTTCGTCGAGGAACTCCACGGCCGGGACGGTTCGCGCCTTGTCATCCTTGATGTGGCGTCGGAAGAACTGGATCTTCCACCGCTCTCGGCTCGTCGCACCCCCGGCGGCCATCACCTACTCCGGGTCCTCGGAGTTGCGATCAGCGATCGGCGCGGGTGCCAGCGTGGCGGCGAGTTGCTCAAGGCTCGAGACAACCTCACCCACGGTCGCAAACACGCCGGCCGGCAGGGGTCGGTCGGCCCACACCTCGAACAGGATCGTCCCGCCGTCAATCGCCCACGTCTGGCGAACCACTGGCGCGCCCGTCTGCTCGGGCAGGTCGTGCCTGGGGACAGCACCTCGGACCGCAGCTTCACCGGGTGGGGTGTTGGCGCCTCCGGCTCGGACCGGGCTCTCCGAGCCCAAGAGCACGACGTCGCCGGCCTCGGAGAGTTCGGCGAGGCCAGCGACGACGGCGCTGTCGATGAACGAATCGACGAACTTGTCTGCCGAGCTGGGCGAGACTCCGAGATCGTGCACGGCGCGGCTTGCGAGCCTGGCCCGTTCGAGGGCCTGCCCCATGGCCATTTCCTCATACAACTGCCGCATCACGGCGCAGCTCTCGAAAGCGTCCCTCAGTGCCTGACGTTCTGTTTCTGACGACTCAGGTAGGGCGATCCGTCTTGCGGTCTCGGTCAGTGACACGGTTTCGCCGCGACCCGTCACGAGGTTCCAGTCGCGGAAGGCCGCCATCCGCTGACGGAACGCTCCACTGTTGGTGGTGCTATGGCCCATATAGGAGGCGAACGCGGCAGTGGTGTGTTCAAAGCCGTACTTCCCTGCGTCCTTGAGGATGCGAGCGGCCTCCGCCAGCGAAACCACTGGGAACCCGGTGCCCCGCTTGCGTCGGGGGGTGACGCTGTCGTTGCCTTGGTCGGTCATCGGAGTCTCCAGTCCACTCAGTTAGCACAGTATAATCGCCCGTCCGGACGTTCAACCGTAATAGTTATCCTAAATTACTGTCCGGACTGATCTAGGCTGCGGGAGCGGGGCGACGCCAGTCTGTTGATCATGCCGGCGACGGTGCCGATCGACGCGGCGCCGGTGTCGTCCGAGCTCACGCACTACCTCGAGGACGGGTGGACGCCGGTGATCGAGACCGACGTGGATGGGCCCAACGCGCTGCCGCTGCGGGTCGACCGCGACAACCCGGGCACGCTTGGCCGCTACTCGGCGGCTCGCCGGGTGGCCCGCACGATCGCCTTCTTCTCTTTGGCCGGGCTCGGCGCCCATCCAGGCGGCCGCCAACCGGGGGATCGACGACCGCCGGGTGAAGCTCGGCTGCGCCTCTACGTCGACGGGCAGCGGTACTGGTACTCGCTGCAACCCAACGTCACCCGCCTGGCGCATGTCTCCCGCTCCTGTTCGCTGCGCTCACGGGCCGCTCGGGCCACCGCTTCGCTCAGGACCGGGCCCAGTCGGACTTCGGCGACGACCAGGTGGACGAGGAGATCCGCCGCCGGCTCGGCGCCCAGGCCAACCAGCGGGGCGACTTCACCAGGGTGCACGCCGCCCCCCGCAGCCCCGCCGATGTGCCCGACGAGGCCGAGGTGCGCCTCGTGGTGCTGGGCCCCGAGTTCTCGCACTCGTCGAAGTCCGACGACAGCCCCGCCCGCACCGCCGCCGAGCGATTCCTCACCGAACGGGCATCGGGCGACCGCACCTACCGCAACATGTTGGTGTTCTGCTGCGCCGACACGCCCCGGCTGGTCGATCTGCGCTCGGCGGTGCGCGACAAGCTGGCATGGGACTCGATCCTGTCCGACTTCAAGGCAGACGCCCTGACGCTCGACGGGTTCCAGCAGCGCCAGACCGAGAAGAAGGTGGCCGACTCCGACGAGGTGGTGGTCCAACGGATCGCCGAGACGTTCGTGTGGCTGCTGACCGCCGAGCAATCCCCCGAGGACCCCACCGGACCCGTCCGCTGGGACGAGACCCGGGTGAGCGGCCAGGACGCCCTCGCGGTGCGGGTGTCGAAGAAGCTGAAGGGCGACGAGGGGATGATCACCGAGTACTCGGGTGCCCGCCTGCGCATGGACCTCGACCGGGTGCCGCTGTGGCGGGGCGACCACGTGGGCGTGCGCCAGCTCTGGGACGACTACGCCCAGTACCTGTACCTGCCCCGCCTGGCCACCTCGGCCGTGCTGCTCGACGCCATACGTGACGGCGTGGCCTCGATGTCGTGGTCGTCCGACACCTTCGCCTACGCCGCCGCGTTCGACGACGAGGCCGGCCGCTACGTCGACCTCGTCGGCGGCGAGCACCCCTCGGTGCTGCTCGATGCGGCGGCAGTCGTGATCAAGCCCGAAGTGGCGAGCGTTCAGCTGAACGCCGATCGCACCGAGAGTGAGGGCGAGTCGGACGAGACCACCGACGGTGAGCGTTCAACGGAACGTTTTGGGTCTGAGGGTGACGGCGGCAGCGCAAAGGACGCGAAGGGCGACCCGACCCGCTTCTACGGCCGCAAGACCCTCGACGTCCTCCGCCTGGGCCGGGACACCGGCGACATCTACGAAGCCATCGTCAACCAACTAGCCAAAGCCGGCGACGACGTGACCGTCACCATCGAGATCTGTCAGCCGACGACGGTGAACACCGGCCCGGGAGGTGGCGAGTCCGGCGCCCATCGCGGACCGGCGGGCTGAGGGTCGAACTCCAGCGAGGTGACCGAGACGTTCGGTAAGGTCTTCGTCAGGCGAACTGGGGGGACACAGATGGACTTGGGGGCGCACCCGTATCGGAACCAGATCCGGTTGCTGCTGGGCACTGCGCTCGTGATGTTCGTCTTCACGGTGGTTATCGGCATCCTGAACGGGACGGACCTGGTCGACTTCGACCGCAAGGTGCTGCTGACCCACGTGCACATCGGGACGCTGGCGTGGATCACGCTGTCGGTCTTCGCGTCGACGCTCTGGCTGTTCGTCGACCGGCCACTGGAACGCGCATCGGGCGGCTGGGCCCGTGTCGGGCCGCCGCTCGCCGCCGTGGCCATCGTCGCCTACGACCTCACCTTCCTCGCCACGACTGGCTACGTGCGGCCGGTGCTGGGATCGGTGGTGGCGCTCATCATCATCGGCTGGTTCGTGTGGGCGGTGGCCCAGGCCCGAGGCGCCGAGGTCAGCGTGCCGCAGTGGGGCCTGCTGGCCGCGCTGGCCACGTCGGTGACCGGCGGCATCCTCGGCGTGTTGTACGGCATCCTCATCGCCAGCGGCGGTGATGCCAAGGTGCTGCCCAAGGGCGGTGAGGACGCCCACCCGGCCACCATGGTGGTCGGCTTCCTGGTGCCGGTGGGAATGGCCGTGGTCGAGTGGTGGCTGCGGCCCGACGAGGCCCGCCTCAAGGCCACCCGGGCCGGCTTCTGGCAGATGGCCCTGCTGTTCCTGGGTGGCTTCACACTGATGCTGGGCGTGCTGTTGGACGCGGTGCCGCTGATCACCCTGAACCTGCCGTTCGAGATCGTCGCCGTCGGCATCTTCCTGCGCCGCAACTGGGAATCGTTGCGGTCGGTCGGCTGGGGCGAGGGCCGCCCGTCGCCGTTCCTGGCTGCGTCGACCGTCGCCATCGTGTGGAACCTGGGCATGTTGGTGTACCTGATCTCGAAGTACGCCGATGACTTCGACCTGGCGCCGACCCGCCTGCTGCTGGCCCTCGACCACGTGATGTTCGTGGGGGTGCTCACGAATGCCTTGTTCGCCCAGCTCCGGGTTGCCACCGCCACGAGGGCCGACATCGCCCCATGGGCCGACCGGGTGGTGTTCGTCCTGGTCAACGTGGGACTCGCCGGCTTCTGGTTCGGCCTGGTCCTCGACGAGGCGTGGCCCAAGCGCTCGTTCACGCCGCTGATGGGCGTGGGCGTCCTGCTGGGCGTCGGCGTGTACCTCGCCCGCCTGATGGGTGACCGGGCCCCGCAGCCCTCGGAGCCGGAGGCGACACCCGCGGTCTGAGCCCTCCGGTCGTCGACGACGCGAACGGCTCTGGCGCAGGGTGGGAGTGCGGCACAGGCGCAGCACGGTTCGGTCCGCAGACGCGTCGTAGGGTGCGCCCATGGCCGGGACGCCACTGACCGTTCACGAACCGTCCGGCGACCCGGCCGGCGGGATCGTGGTCATCCAGGAGACCTTCGGCGTCAACGACCACATCGACGACGTCACCCACCGCTTCGCCGCCGAGGGTTGGCTGGCGGTGGCACCGCACCTGTTCCACCGTACCGGCGACCCGGAGCTGGGCTACGACGACCTTTCGCCGGTGGTGCCCTACTTCGGCGTGCTCACCGCCGATGCCGTCCTCCACGACGTCGACGCCGCCCTCGACCACCTGGCTGGTGTCGGCATTCCGACGGACCGGGTGGGCATCGTCGGCTTCTGCTTGGGCGGCACCGTGGCGCTGGTCGTGGCCACCCGGCGAGACGTCGGTGCCGCCGTCACCTTCTACGGCGGAGGGCTGACCGCCGGACGTTTCGGGTTCGCCCTGCTCATCGATGAGGCGCCCCACCTGCGAGCACCGTGGCTGGGCCTGTTCGGCGACCTCGACGAAGGCATCCCGATGGACGATGTCGAACGGTTGCGCGCCGCCGCGGCCACGTCGAGCCAACCCACCGAGGTGGTGCGCTACCCGACGCCTGGTCCCGCACCGTGGCCTGGTTCCGCCAGCACCGCTGATCAGCGCACCCTCATCCCAGGTGGTGCGGCGTCGAGCGGGGCGGCGGCCCGGGTGCGGGGTCGGAAGCTCGACGCAGCGATTCCGAGGGCCGAGTCGTTGGGCAGCGACTTCGGCAGGCTCGGGATCGACCTCGCCTGCCTTCAAAGCAGCGGACACGAGCTCGGACGCCGCCCTGACGCGCCTCGACCTACTCGTTGACCTCCGAAATGCCATCGGCCACGGCAACGAAGGTGAGGTTGCCGCGATGCTCACCCGTGGCGGAATCGCCGGGACCAAGTGGTCCTACACCAATTACCGCACGATGCTCGACAGCATCGTCGACACCATCGACGATGTAGTGGCGAGGAAGCTCGCCGACGTTCTCAACATCCGCAACCCTGGTGAGGTCCCCCGACCATGACCAAGCCGAAGTTCTCGTTCGGCGAAGAGGTCGACTTCCTCTGGGGGGGATCGACGAGGTGCGGGGAACGGTGCAGGAGGTCTACGGACCGCCCGGACACGTCCACGTGGTCGTGGCCCTCACCCCAGAGCTCACGGGCTCCGTGGTCGACGAACCCACCACCGTCAGCCTAACGATCGACCGCATCAAGAAGGCCGAACCCGCCGTCTCAGGGTCCGCCGGCGTGCTCCTTCGCCGGGCAGTGCATTGCGTCCGGTCAGGTTCCCGATCTCCGCGGTCCGGGTACCAGAGATCTGCCAACCTCTCCACCGGAGGGCAAGGCAAACCCAGGAACCCGTAGGGTCCGGTGAGGTCAGATGCCTTCTTTGCGGGCCCGGAGGATGAGGGTGGGCGGCACCCACGCCATCAGCTCGCTCCACTGGTTGCTGCGTGGCCCGGTGGGGTTGACGGGGGGTTCGAGCAGGCCGTCGAGGCGGAACTTGGCCCGGTGCATGGCCGTGAAGGCGTCGCTGGGGGCATAGGTGCGGTGGGCCGCGGCGGGCGTCGAGGCGGGTGTCGACAGGGACGGGGGAGCGGCGGGTGGGCGCCAGTCGTCGGCCGCGTTGCTGCCGTAGGGCCGGGCCACCCGGACGGGGTTGGTCGACGTGTGATCGAGCATGGCGTAGGCGGGGTGGGGAAGCGAGACGACGAGGGCCATGTCGGCCTTCAGCACCCGGTGGACCTGGCGGAACACCCGGTTGAGGTCGTCGACGGCCGCGAGGGTGTAGATGCTGAGCACCAGGTCGAACGAGTCGCCGGGCAGGAGAGCGAGGCTGGCGAGGTCGGCCTGGCGGAACTCGGCTTTGGCCTCGGCCCGCTCGACGGCCACCCGGCCCCGCTCGAGCTGGTCGCGGTCGGGGTCGACCACGATGACCTTGGCCCCCTGCTGCGCGAGGGCGATGCACGACCGGGGGCTGTGCAGCCCGAGCACGAGGACCCGCTTGTCGGCCACCGACCCGAGCAGGCGCAGTTCGTCCTCGTCGGGGATGTCGGGCCCGTAGCGGACGACCTCACGGGGTGGCGGCGGATCGGCGGTCGGCGACATACCCGCATTCTGACCCAGGCGGGGGGTCAACGGGCGGTTCTCCCGGTCACGGGCGCTCGTGCCCCGGCACGGGCGCGACCCCGCGCAAGGGCGGTGGTGTTGCGCCGCTCATGGCACCGCGATGACGTCGACGTCGTAGCGGGCGAACACCGGGTCGGCGGTGACGAGCCCCAGCCCCAGCAGTCGGGCCTGCGCCACGAGCAGCCGGTCGAAGGGATCGCGATGCACAGGGGGGAGGTCGGCGACCGTGAGCACGTGCGGGTGCTCGACGGCGAGCGGGGTGGCGCCCATCCTGGCCATGCGGTCGGGGACGTAGCTCGCCGGCGGCTCCGGGAGGTCGAGGCGACCGAGGCCGTGCTTGATGGCGATCTCCCAGGAGCTGGCCGCCGAGAGGAGGAGCTCGTTGCCGGGGTCACTGATCGTCGAGAGGGCGGGGCCGAGACGCTCGGGCTCGGTCTGGAGCCACAGGAAGACGTGGGTGTCGAGCAGCAGCCTCACCGCTCGAACTCGGCGAGCACGTCGTCGGGCAGGGGCTCGTCGAAGGCGTCGGGGACGGTGAAGCGGCCCCGGTCGACGCCGAACTGGCGCTCCTGTTGCCCGGGCGGTCGCACGAGGCAGGCCACCGGGGTGCCCCGCCGGGTGATCACGACCTCTTCGCCGGCGGTGACCCGATCGAGCAGGCGGGAGAGGTGCGTCTTCGCCTCGTGCACGCCGACCTCGACCCGAACGGGTGGGACAACCGACTTGGTCATGGACTTAGTCTACTGGGCCGACGATGGCCTATCCCGGCTCGGGGCCGAGGATCGAGGCGAAGCAGAGCATCTCGCCCGGGTAGCCGCCCAGGTTCTGCACGAGGCCGAGCCTGCGATCGGCGACCGTGGCCACCTGGCGGTCGGGTGGGGCCTCGCCCCGGAACTGAAGCCAGTGCTCGAAGTGCATGCGCAGGCCCGACGCGCCCACGGGGTGGCCGAAGCTCTTGAGGCCGCCGTCGGGGTTCACGGGCAGGTCGCCGTCTAGGTCGAAGGTGCCCGCCAGTTCCTCCTTCCAAGCGGTGCCGCGCTCGCAGAAGCCCAGGTCTTCCATCAGCACCAGCTCGGTGGGGGTGAAGCAGTCGTGCACCTCGGCCATGGCGATCTGGGCCCGGGGGTCGGTGACGCCGGCCTGGGCGTACGCGTCGGTGACCGCCTGCACCACCTCGGGGAAGGTGGTGTAGTCGTAGTCGACGTCCGCGTTGCCGCTGCCGTTGCCGGCCACGAACGAGAGCGCCTTCACGTACAGGGGCTTGTCGGTGTAGCGGTGGGCGTCCTCGGCCCGCACCACGATGGCGGCGGCGGCACCGTCGGCCACGCCGGCGCAGTCGAACAGACCGAGGCGACCGGCGACCGCGGGCGCGTTGCAGATCGTCTCGATCGACACCTCGCGACGGAACTGGGCGCGGGGGTTTCGGGCACCGTTGCGGTGGTTCTTGGCCGCGATCCGGGCCAGGACCTCGCGCAGCTCGTCGTCGGTCACGCCGTACTTGTCGGCGTAGGCGGGCGCGACCAGGCTGAACATGGCGGCCGCGGTCAGCGTGCGCTGGGTGCCGTCGGTGGGGATGGGGGGCGCGTTGAGGCCCTGGTAGCCGCCGTCCTTCACCTTCTCGACACCGAGCGCGAGGGCCGAGTCGTAGGCGCCGGACGCGACCGCGTAGCAGGCGTTCCGCAGCGCCTCGGACCCGGTTGCGCAGTAGTTCTCGACCCGCGTGACGGGCTTGGCCTGCAGCTTCAGGGCCTGGGCGAGGGCGATGCCGCTCATGGCCGTGGTGGCGGTGCCGAACCAGTAGGCGTCGATGTCGTCGCTCGTGACCCCGGCACCGGAGAGGGCCTGGCCGGCGGCGTCGATGATCAGGTCGTCGGCGCTGCGGTCCCAGTGCTCGCCGAAGTCGGTGCAGCCCATGGCGACGATGGCCACCCGGTCCTTGATCCCGTTCGAGCTCATGTCTTCCGCTCTCGGCTGCTCCGGGCCGCTCGTTCTGCGTTCAGGCCACGCTGGCCGGGGTCCCCGCTCTCGTCCCTCGGGCTCATGTCGACTGCGCCTCCTCCCCGCCACGGATGGGGCGGGCCTTCCAGAAGTAGTTGTGGACCCCGTCGGCGGTGGTGAGCCGCCGGAAGGTCATCTCCACCCGGTCGCCGATGGCCAGGTCGGCCGCCTCGACGTCGGTGAGCTCGACCGGGAACCGGCCGCCCCCGTCGAAGTCGACGACCGCGAACACGATGGGCGGGCTGGGCGAGTAGGCCAGGTGGTCGACGGTGAACGTGACGATCGTGGCGGGAACGTCGGCCATGGGCGCGGGGTGCCCCTGGTCGATGGACCCGTCTGCGTACGACACCCGGGCCGGCGGCAGGCTGAGCGCGCCCGAGGGGTCGCGCGAGCCGACGAAGCCGAACTTCCAGTCGGACCGCCGGGCCGACGGGGGGGCGGCGGCCCGCTGGGGCTCGGGCCGGTTGGGGGGCTGTACCGCGACCTCGCCCCGCCACGAGAGGAAGGTGCCGTACGCCACGGGCGCGCCGGCCGCCACCTGCGTGGCCACGGGCCGGGCGGGGGACCACGTCGCCAGGGCGTCGGTGGCCCGGAAGACGAAGGCATCGGCGCCGTCCGCGAGCGAGAGAAGGGTCAGCACCTGGCCGGGCTCGGCGGTCTCGAGCATGGCCGCGATGGCCAGGCCCGCCTGGGCGGCACCCGTGCTGCCGATGGTGGCGGCGAAATCGTCGGCGAGCGCGCCGTCGGCGATGCCCAGCTTGCGCCCGACCGCCTTGTTGGCCCGGCCGTGGGTGCCCACGACGGCCACCCTGTCGACCTGCTCGGCGGTGACCCCGGCGGCCTTCAGGGCATGGTCCCAGGCGTCGCGCCCCAGGGGCACGTACCTCGACTCGCCGAAGCGCTCTTCCCACACCCTGGCGTTGGCGTCGCCCGGCGTGCGCCACCGGTCGAGGAACTCCTCGGTGACCGATGCCCCGCCCAGGTACTCGGCGATCAGGGTGCCCCCGCCGCCCTCACCCACCAGGAGGGCGGCGGCGGCGTCGCCCCCGGCGGCCTCGTCGGCGCTGGTGGGCGCCCCCGAGCGCAGGTCGGCGCTGCAGACGAGGGTGGTGGTTCCCCCCGTGAGGGCCGCCCCCAGGGCACCCACCGCGGACCGGCTCGCGCCGCCGAAGTCGGCCGCCGGCACCGACCGGTCGAGGCGCAGCGCGGCGTGGATCGCGGTGGCGTTGGTCTTGTCGAGATAGGGGGGCGCGCTGGTGGCGAACCAGAGCGCGTCCGGAGTGGCCGCAGGGTGGTCGGGCGCCGCCCGGAGGGCGAGTCGGGCGGCCTCCACGGCCATGGTGGTGGCGTCCTCGTCGTACGAGGCAACCGAGCGGTGGCCCTTGCCGCCACCCTTCCCGAACGTGGCCCTGATCTCGGCCCGGTCGAGTCGGCGGTAGGGCACGTAGGCGGCGGCGCTCAGGATCCCTCGCATCGCGCCGGAGTGTACGAGGGGCCGCTCGCGGCGGCGAACCCCGCGGGCGGCGGCGACCGACCCCTTGCTGTCGTCGGCGCTATCGTCGGCCCCCGTGACCAGGCGCGCCAGTGTCACCGTCGCGGTGCTGGCGCTGCTCGGCGTGCTCGCCGCCGGGCTCGCGGCGTGCCGCGACGAGCCCGCCCCGGGAACGGGAGCGGAACAGGCGACGATCGCCCCCGCCGCCTGCGGTGCCCGGGTGGGACGCGGTCCCGAGCTGAGCGCCCAACTCACCGCCCTGCGGGACGCGTTCGTCGAAGAGGCCGGGCTGCCCGACGCCCCGCCGTACCGCAGGTACCGGGTCGTGTGCGACGACCTGCGAGCGAGCCGGGTCGCGGTCCCGGCCTCGTGGGCGTCCGTCGTGAAGGGCCCCACCAACGTGACCGTCGGGCCCGACCTCGAGGCACCTGTCGAGGACGAGCCGGTGGTCGGTGTGGGCGCCGCCCGTTTCGTGGGTGCGCCGGCACCACCGAGCGCGATCATGGACGGCAACGCAGGCGGGTCGTTGGAGAACGGCCGCCGTCAGCCCCCGCGCCGGGGCCGGTCGGTGATCGACGGCTGCACCGCCCGCCCGGCCAGGCCGTACTCGTACGGGGGGTACACCGGCGAGACCCGGGCGTACGTCGACTGCGACGGCGAGCATCGGGCCTGGCTGTACATGGCCGCCTTCGCCGACAATGGCGACAAGTGCCAGATCCAGATGATCGCCCAGGCGCTCACGACCGCCGACGCCGAGGCCCTCGTGCGGGCGCTGGCCACCCTGCGGGTGGACGGCCGGCGGGTCCCCGGCATGCAGCTCCCGCCCCTGCCCGTGCCGACGACGGCCTCCCCCCGGGCAGTGGAGGCGGACGGATGACGCAGCCGCGCCGCCACTCGCGTTCGGTTCTGGTCGTGATGCCCGTGATGGTGATGCTCCTGGCGGTCGGCGCGTGCTCGTCCGGAGGTTCGACCGGTGCGGGGCCGGTCGACGGTCCGCGGCAACCCAACATCTTGTTCATCCTCACCGACGACCTCGCCACCGGCGACCTGGCCGTGATGCCCAACGTCCGCTCGCTGCTGACCGACCAGGGTGTGTCGTTCTCCGACTACCTCGTCAGCCTGTCGCTGTGCTGCCCGTCGCGCGTGTCGATGATGCGCGGTCAGTACGCGCACAACACCGGTGTGCTCACGAACGGGGGAGGCAACGGTGGGTTCCCGGTCGCGCGTCGGTTGGGCGTCGAGCGGTCGACCATCGCCACCTGGCTCCAGGCCGCGGGCTACCGCACGGCGCTGATCGGCAAGTACCTCAACTTCTACCCGCAGGGTGCCGGCCCGACCTACCTGCCCCCGGGGTGGGACGAGTGGCAGAGCCCGGTCCGCGGGGGCCCGGGCAGCGGGCTCGCCCAGACGATCAACGAGAACGGCCGACTCGTCCGCCACGGGGATTCGCCCGACGAGCACATCACCGACGTCTACCTCCGGGAGGCGGCCGAGTTCGCCACGAGCGCCGCCGACGCCCGACAGCCTTTCTTCCTGTGGCTGTCGGTGGACGCCCCGCACGTGACGGCCTCACCCGCCCCGCAGGACGCGAACGCGTTTGCGGGTGTCGGGGCCCCGCAGACCCCGAGCTACGACCAGGCCGACGTGTCGGCCCTGCCCGCGTGGGTCGCCGACCTGCCGCCGCTGGGTGCCGAGGCGCGGGCCAACGACGACCGCCGGTACCGGCGGCGGCTCCAGACGCTCCGGGGGTTTGATCGCGAGCTGTCGACCCTGGTGGGCACGCTCGAGGCGAACGGGCAGCTCGACGACACCTACCTGGTGTTCACCTCGGACAACGGCTTCCACCTCGGCCAGCACCGCCTGTCGGGCGGCAAGCAGACGGCCTATGACGAGGACGTGCACGTCCCGCTCATCGTCCGGGGGCCCGGCGTGCCGAGGGGCACGACCTCGGGCGCGCTGGTGGGGAACATCGACCTGGCGTCGACCTTCGCCGACCTGGCGGGCGCCGACGTTCCCGACTTCGTCGATGGCCGGCCGTTCACCGCCCAGCTCCACGACCCGGGCGCCTCCACCGACCGTCGCGCGTACCTGCTCGAGCACTGGCCGCAAGAGGTCGTGAACCCCGCCACCGCACCTGCCGGGACCGTGACCGTCGAGACCTTCGCCTCCCCCGCGGCGCCGGCAGCCACTGCGGCCGGCCCACGGCCGCTCCAGTCGATCGGCGAGAGCCCCGAGCCGCCCGAGTTCCACGGCCTTCGCACCCGCCGGTACACCTACGTCGAGTACGTCACGGGCGAGGTCGAGCTGTATGACGATCGGGCCGACCCTGATCAGCTGCACAACCTCGCACCCACGGCCGCCCCGGCGCTGCTCGCCCGGCTGTCCGACCGCGTCGCGGCCCTGGCGGACTGCCGGGCCGACGCCTGCCGGAGAGCCGAGGACGCGGCGGCGCCCGGCGGATGAGGCCGACCATGGCGCCCCGGGGTGTTGGGCTGGTGCTGGCGCTCGCGGTCGCGGTCGCGGCCACCGGGCGCGCGGGCGCGGGCAGCGCCCCGAACCCAACCGCTCCCGTGGGAGCGCTCTTCTCGACCCAGCCCGCCGCGACCATCGCCGTGGGTGACGAACCCGCGGCGATGGTGTTCGCCCGCGGCTCCGTCTGGGTCGTCCATCACGACGCCGGCACGGTGTCGCGCATCGACGCCGAAGGCGACGATGCCACCGCTTCGGTCCGGGTGGGAGACGGCCCGGAGGGGATGGCCGCAGGCGCGGGCAGCGTGTGGGTCGCCAACCACGGCGACGGGACGGTGTCGCGGATCGACGCGTCGACGGGTCGGGTGGTGGGCACCGTGGATGTCGGTGCCGGCCCCCGCGAGGTGATCGTCGCCAGGGGCTCGGTGTGGGTGACGGACAGCGAGGACGGGACGGTGTCGCGGATCGAGGCGTCGACCGGTGTGGTGACGGCGACGGTGACCGTCGGCGACCTGCCCGTCCAGATGGCGGTGGGCGAGGGCGCGGTGTGGGTGGCCAACAGCGGCGACCGGACGGTGTCGCGGATCGAGGCGTCGACCGGTGTGGTGACCGCCACGGTTCCCGTCGGCGGCTCGGCCGAGGCGATCGCGGTGGGCGAGGGAGGGGTGTGGGTGACGAGCAGCAGCGGCCCGGGGACCGTGTCGCGGATCGACCCGCAGCGGCTCACCGTCACCGAGGTGGTTCCTGTCGGTGGGTTCCCCGTCGTCGTGGCCTCGGGCCACGGGTCGATCTGGGTGGTCGACCACGACCTCGGGTTCGTCACCCGGGTCGACCCCCTGAGCGGCCGTGTGCTGGCCACCATCCCGGTCGGTGAGGCGCCGGTCGACCTCGCGATGGGCGCGAGCGCGGTGTGGGTGGCCAACAGCGGCGACGGCACCGTGTCACGGATCGACCCGACGACCGACGAGGCAGCGCCCTTGGCGGTCGGTGACGCCCCGGGCACCGTGGCGACAGGCGGTGGATCGGTGTGGGTCGCCAACTACGACGACGGCACCGTCTCGCGCCTGGAGTCGCTGGCCCAGCGGCTCGCGCACGAGGAACGGACCGAGACCATCGCCGTGGGCGACTCCCCGAACACGGTGGTCCCCGGAGCGGGGGCCGTGTGGGTGGCCGACTTCGGCGGCGCGATCGTGAGCCGTCTCGACCTGCATGGTCAGGGAGTCGCCGCCACCATCCCGGTCGGCTCCGGGCCGGGCGATCTGGCGGTCGGAGCGGGCGCGGTCTGGGTGACGAACTACTACGACGGGACGGTCTCGCGGATCGACCCGGAGACCGACGAGGTGACGGACACGGTGGCCGTGGGGCGCTCGCCGTTCGCGGTCGTCGCTGCCAGGAGCGGGGTCTGGGTGACCAACAGCGACGACGGGACGGTCTCGCGGATCGACCCGGGGAGCCGCGAGGTGACCGACACGGTCGCGGTGGGTGGCGCCCCGGTGGAGCTGGCCATCGGTGCCGGTGCGGTGTGGGTGGTGGACCACGGCGGGACGGTCTCGCGCATCGACCCCCAGCGGGCAGCGGTGACCGACACCGTGGAGGTCGGACGCCTCCCGCTCGCGGTGGCGATCGCGGGCGGTGCGGTGTGGGTGGCCAACAGCGGTGACGCGACGGTGTCGCGGATCGACCCCGAGCGGGCGGTGGTGACCGACACGGTGTTCGTCGGGGCCGATCCGGCCGCGCTTGCGGCCGGTGGCGGCTACCTCTGGGCGGTGGCCCGTGGCGACGGCGCGGTGGCGCGCGTCGACCTGGCGACCAACTTGGCGACGATCACCGAGGTGGGCCCGGTGCCCCAGGCGGTGGTCTTCGACCGGGGCTCGGCGTGGGTCACCAACAGCGGCGACGCCACCGTCACCGGCATCGATTCGGCCACGGGCACCACCGTCACGGCGGCCGTCGGACCGGGACCGCTGGGGGTGGCATTCGCCGCCGACTCGGTCTGGGTCGCCAACAGCGGCGACGCGACCGTCACCCGGCTCGACGTCGGCGGCGTGCGATGAGCGACCATCGTGAGATGAGCGACGACGGTGCGGTGACCGCCACACAGGGGCCCTTGTCGGGGGTGCGGGTGCTCGCAGCCGAGCAGATGCAGGCACTGCCGTACGCCACCCAGCTGCTCGCGCGCCTGGGTGCCGATGTGGTCAAGGTGGAGCACCCGGTCGACGGCGAGTCGGGCCGTGGCGCCCACCCCGCCATGATCGATCCCGAGGGACGCTCGGTGGGCGCCACCTTCCTCCGCAACAACCTGGGCAAGCGCAGCGTCGGCATCGACCTCAAGACCCCGGAGGGTCGTGACCTGTTCCTCGCGCTGGTGCCGCACTTCGACGTGGTCGCCGAGAACTTCAAGGCGGGCACGATGGACCGTCTCGGCCTGGGCTACGACGTCGTCGCCGCGCACCACCCGCCCGCGGTGTACGTGTCGGTCAGCGGGTTCGGCAACCGCCCCTCCGCCGACGGCACCGTGAGCCCCTACCGCGACTGGCCGGCGTACGCCTCGGTGGTCGAGGCGATGTCCGGTGTCTACGAGTGGTCGCGCCGCCCCGGTGAGCCGCCGCGCCCCAACCCCGTGGGCGCCCTGGGCGACATCAGCTCGGCGCTGTTCGCCGTGATCGGCATCCTCGCGGCGCTCCGCGAGCGCGACCGGACGGGCGTGGGCCAACAGGTCGACGTGGCCATGCTCGACGCCCTGATCTCGATGACCGACGTGGTCACCAACATGTGGTCGCTCGGTGTCCGGCCGGACAACCCCGTGCATCTCATCCTCGAAGCCTTCCGGGCGAGCGACGGCTACGTGGTGGTGCAGGTGGTCCGAGAGCACCAGTTCGCCCGCCTCGCCGAACTGGTGGGGCACCCCGGGTGGCTGGACGACCCCCGGTTCGCGGACCGCTCCGGCTGGGTGGCCCATCTCGACGACGTGATCCGGCCCGAGGTCGAGGCATGGCTCGCCACCCGCACCCGGCAGCAGGCCACGAGTGAGCTGAGCGCGGCGGGCATCGCCGCGGGCCCGTGCCTCACGCCGCCCGAGGTGATCGCCGACCCCCACGTGGCCGCCCGTCACATGCTCGTTCCCGTGGCACGCACCGACGGGGTGGCCGAGCCGGTGCTCGTCCCCGGCAACCCGGTGAAGATGTCCCGCCTGGCGGACCCCGCCGATGCGCCCGGCGCGCGCGTGCCGTGGGTGGGCGAGCACACCGTGGCCGTGCTGCGGGCCGAGCTCGACCTCTCCGACCCGGAACTGGCAGCGCTGGTGGCGGCCGGTGCGATAGCGGTCAGGGACGGGCACTGACGACCGGTAGCTTCGGGCCATGGCACGAAAGCAGCAGCGCTCGAACGACTGGCTCTCGTGGGTGGTCGTGGCGGTGGTCACCCTGCTGCTCTGCGTGGGCATCGCGGTGTTCTTCACGTCGCGGGGGCAGGAGACGCCCAACAGCGTGGCCGGGCCCATCGACCCCGAGTCGCTGTACGCACAGCACTGCGGCACCTGCCACGGCATCGATGGCGCCGGCGCCATCGGCCCGAAGCTCAACGACGGGGCGGTCGCGGCCGCGTTCCCCGACATCGACGACCAGATCGCGATCATCACCGACGGGGTCGAGGCGACCCCTGCCATGCCCCCGTTCGACGATGCCCTGAGCGACGCCGAGATCCGTGCCGTCGCCGAGTACACGCGGGGGCTGTGACCGCCGGTCCCGCGTTGCGCGGCTCGTCGGCGCGCTCGTAGTGTGAGCCCGGCGGCCCGTCAGGTCCGCGGTGGGTCGAGGTGCCCGGGAGCGCTCCATGGATTTCGAGTTCAGCGACGAGCAAGAGGCCTACGTGAAGGAAGTCGTGGCGTTCCTCGACGCGCATGACGACCCCGACATCTTCGACGTCACCCGCGAGAACATGGCCCAGATCGTCGACACGCCCAAGAGGCGGGCGTTCATGGCCGAGCTCGGCGGGCAGGGCTGGCTCGGCATGACCTGGCCGAAGGAGCACGGCGGCCAGGAGGGCGAGGGTGTCTACGAGTACCTGCTCAACGAGCAGCTCGCGGGTCGGGGCGGACCCCAGATCGGCAAGGGCGTCGGCATCATCGGCAAGACCCTCATCGCCCACGGCTCGGACAAGCTCAAGGCCGAGTTCCTACCCAAGATCCTGCGCAACGAGGTCGAGTTCGCGGTCGGCTACAGCGAGCCCGACGCCGGGTCCGACGCGGCCTCGATGAAGTTGAAGGCGGTCCGCGACGGTGATGGCTGGCGGCTCAACGGCCAGAAGGTGTGGACCACCTCCGCCCACTTCGCCGAGTGGTACTGGCTCGGCGCCCGCACCGACCCCGACGACAAGCACCACGGCATCACCCTCTTCCTCGTCCCCCTCGACCAGCCCGGCATCACCATCAAGGGCATGTGGACCATGGGCGACGAGCGCACCAACGAGGTCTTCATCGACGACGTGTGGGTGTCGGACGACTACGTGGTGGGCGAGGTCGGCCACGGCTTCCAGTACATCTCCCAGGCCCTCGATCTCGAGCGCTTCACCATGTTCACCTTCTCGCCCATCAAGCAGCGCCTCGACCTGCTGTGCGAGTACGTGCGCACCACCGTCCGTGACGGCGTGCCCCTCAAGGACGACCCGGTCATCCGCCGCCGCCTCGCCCGCCTGGTCACCGACGCCGAGGCCGCCCGGGTGCTCGGACTGCGCTTCGTGGCTGCGTCGATGAAGGGTGGCGCACCGCCCACCACCGACGCGTCGGAGTACAAGCTCTTCGCCACCGAGCTGTCGGTGCGCCTGGCCAACGAGTCCATGGACATCGCCGGGCCGGGCAGCCAGCTGCGGGTGAAGACCGAGGCCGCCCCGATGGCGGGTCGGGCCGAGAGCACCTATCGCTACACCGTCATCGACACCATCGGCGGCGGCACCTCCGAGGTGCAGAAGAACATCATCGCCCGCCGCAAGCTGGGCCTCCCCAAGAACTTCTGATGCACCCTGCCCATCGTTCTGGCCGCGGCTGGCTGTTGTCACGCAAGAGGACTCGCGGCCAGAACGATCGGTCCTCGGTTCTGGCCGCGGCCGGCTGTTGTCACGCACGAGATCTCGCGGCCAGAACGAGCGGCGCAGGGACGTGCTGACGGGCGTCACGGTGCTCGACCTGTCCACGGTCGGGCCGGCGGCGAGGGCGGCGCGGATGCTGGCCGACTACGGCGCCCGCGTCGTCAAGGTCGGCGCTCCCGTGGCTGGGGGCCAGGGCCCGAGCGGCCCCTCCGAGCGGGAAACGAGCGTCCAGATCGAGCCGCCGTTCTTCGCCTACGGCGGGCACCGGGGCATGCAGCGGGTGCGCCTCGACCTGAAGAGCGACGAGGGCCGGGCCGAGTTCCTGCGCCTGGCCGCCGAGGCCGACGTGGTGATCGAGAGCTTCCGGCCCGGGGTGGTCGATCGCCTGGGCGTGGGCTACGAGGCCGTACGGGCCGTCAACCCCGACGTCGTCTACTGCGCCACCAGCGGCTACGGCCAGAGCGGCCCCAAGTCGCAGTGGGCGGGCCACGACCTCAACTACCTGGCCGCCGGCGGGTACTTCGCGTGCGCCGGCCGGGGCGCCGACGGCGAGCCCACCCTGCCGGGCGCCACCGTGGCCGACATCGCCGCCGGCGGCATGCAGGCGGTGGTGGCCGTCCTGGCCGCGCTGGTGCAGCGGGCCGACACGGGCGAGGGCGCCTACCTCGACGTCTCCGTGGCCGACGGGGTGGTGGGCATGCTGGCCCTGCTGATCGACGAGCACCTGGCCACCGGCATCGTGCCCGGCCCCGGCCACGACATCCTCACCGGCCGCTACGCCTGCTACGGCCTGTACCGCTGCGCCGACGACGAGTGGGTCGCGGTCGGCGCCATCGAGCCCAAGTTCTACGCCAACCTCTGCCGGGCCGTCGGTTGCGAGCAGTGGGTGGCCCACCAGGACGACGACACCGTGCAGGACCAGATCCGGGCCGACCTCGCAGCCGCCTTCGCCACCCGCACCCGTGACGAGTGGGTGGCGGTGCTGGGGCCGGCCGACACCTGCGTGGCCCCCGTCGCCGGCATCGACGAGCTGGTGTCCGACCCCCAGTTCGTGGCCCGTGGCGACTTCGTCGAGGCCCACCGGCCCAGCGGTGACACCTTCCGCCAGGTGGCCGCGGTGTGGGCCGGCGCCCCCCGCCCCGACCGTGTCGACGTGCGTGAGCCGGGCTTCGACGACACCGCCGACCTCACCGTCGGCCCACCGCGTCCGGCCGGGTCCGCGGCTTCATCCACCCCTGTCCAGAAGGCCTGACCATGTCCGACGACCACACCGCTGAACCCGCTGCTGGAGCTGCTGGTGAGGCCGCAGCCGACGTGCCCCGTTCGATCGAGCTCGAGGTCGAGGTGGCCGGGACTCCCGAGGAGGTGTGGCGGGCCATCGCTACCGGACCCGGCATCTCGTCCTGGTACGTGCCCCACACGGTGGAAGAGCGCGAAGGGGGTGCCGCCACCGCCTCGTTCGGCCCAGGCCCCGAGATGGAGGTGGCCGGACGCGTGGCGGCCTGGGAGCCGCCGCGCCGGGTGGTGTTCGACGGCGGCGAGGGTGTGGGCGGGCTGGCCTTCGAGTGGCTGGTCGAGACGCGCGACGATGGCACCTGCGTCGTGCGCCTGGTCAATTCCGGCTTCGGCGGGAGCGGGGAGTACGACGCCCAGTACGACGGCATGGCCGAAGGCTGGAAGCTCTTCCTGCTCAACCTGCAACTGCACCTCGAGCACTTCGCCGGCCAGACCGCCACGGCGCTACTGCCCATGGCCACGTGGGCCGGGCCACGCGAGCAGACGTGGGCACGGTTGACCGACGCGCTCGGCATCCCGACCTCGCCGACCGTGGGGGAGCGCATCGAGGCGTCTGGTCCCGACGTGCCTCCGCTGGCGGGCACCGTGGTGGTCGCGGACTGGTGGCGTCTCGCCCTGTTGCTCGAACAGCCGGCGCCGGGAACAGCCATCCTGGCGGTCGAGGGCGACGGCGATGAGGTCGGGGTGTCGATCTGGTCGTACCTCTACGGCGACGCGGGTGTCGCCGCTGCCGAGCGGGACGGGCCGCTCTGGTGGCAGTGGCTCGCGGGCCGGGCCTCGGCGGGCGACTGATGCGCTGGCGTTCGACGGCCTCGTCGTGCACTGCGGCGTCCGACCATTGACACGACGCGCACGCCCGCTATCTTGACCTGACGGCTCGGGAGTCCGTCGGTGGTGCTGCTCCCTCTGGATCACGACACCGACAGGGAGCGCCCGATGGCGATCACCACCGCAGAACGAGAAGAATTGCATGAGCTCGTGCAGCAGCAACTCGGCACCCGGGGAGCGGACCTGCTGATGGCCGGCCTCGCGACGGCCGACCTCGAGGCCATGGAGGAGCGGCTCACGCTGCGCATCGAGCTCGTCCGAGCCGAGCTACGCGCCGAGACGGGCGAGTTGCGTGGTGAGTTCGGGGAGTTGCGTGGTGAGTTCGGGGAGGTCCGCGGCGAGGTAGGCGCCGAGATCGGGCGTGTGCGAGGCGAGGTCGGCGAATTCCGAGGCGAGGTGGGCCGGGAGTTCGGCAAGGTCCACGAGGAGTTCGGCAGGATCCGGGGCGAGATGGCCACGCAGAACCGGGTGCTCGTCTTCGCCACGGTCACGGCGGGAATCGGCGTCGTGAGCATCGTGCTCGGCCTCGCCGGCCTGGTGTTCACCGCCGTGCAGCTCGCCGGCGCCTGACGCGCGGAGGCTGATGGTCGGCCGTTCGCTGTCGGCCATGGTGGATCGCGACGCAAGCGGCCTTCTCCGGCAGCTCAGGCGGGCCGGGCCGCGTTCCTGGCGCTCGCCGCCGACGCCGACGTCGTCATCGAGAGTCTCCGCCCCGGCGTGGTCGACCGCCTCGGCGTCGGCCACGACGCCGTCAAGGCCGTGAACCCGAGCGTCGTGTACTGCGCCATCAGCGGCTACGGCCAGACCGGTCCCAAGTCGCAGTGGGCGGGCCACGACCTCAACCCCGTGGCCGCGGGCGGCCACTTTGCCTGCGCCGGCCAGGGGGTGGACGGAGCGCTCACCCTGCCGGGCGCCACCGTGGCCGACATCGCCGCCGGCGGCATGCAGGCGGTCGTCGCCATCCTCGCCGCCCTGGTCGGGCGGGCCGAGAGCGGCGAGGGCGCCTACCTCGACGTGTCGGTGGCCGACGGCGTGGTGGGCATGCTGGCCTTGCTCATCGACGAGCACCTGGCCACCGGCGTCGTGCCCGAGCCGGGCCACGACATCTTGACCGGTCGCTACGCCTGCTACGGCCTGTACCGCTGCGCCTACGGGAAGTGGGTGTCGGTCGGCGCCATCGAGGCGAAGTTCTACGCCAACCTCTGCCGCCTGCTCGGCTGTGAGCAGTGGGTGGCCCACCAGCTCGACGACGCCGTGGAGGACCAGATCTGGGCCGACTTCGCCGCCGCCTTCGCGAGCCGGACCCGCGACGAGTGGGTGGCCGAACTGGGCCTCGCCGACACCTGCGTCGCCCCGGTCAACGGCATCGACGAGGTGGTGGCCGACGCCCAGGTCCTCGCCCGCGGCGACGTGGTCGAGGCCCAGCGCCCGAGCGGTGACACCTTCCGCCAGGTCGCCGCGGTCTGGGTCGGCGCACCCCGACCCGAGCGGGTCGAGGTGCGCGATCCCGGCTTCGACGACTCCGACGCCCTTTTGAGCTGAGCGGCGAGCGGGCGTCTCGAGGAGACTTGCGCGTGACCGTTGGGTTCGTGAGATTTCGGTCCTGGTTGGACGGTCGGGAAAGAGCGAGCAGAAAGGCCGATCGGGTCGGATGAAGCGGGTGGTGGTGATCGTGATCGCGGCGACGCTGTCGACCGTGACGCCGGCGGTGGGCACGGCCGGTTCGGCGGCTGCGCTGGTGGGGCCGGTGGCGTCGGCGGTGGACGTCGTCAGTGGGCCGCAGGCGGCCTCCACCTGCGCCCGCTTCGCGGACGGCACCCTCAAGTGCTGGGGCTACAACCTCTACGGGCAGCTCGGTTACGGCGACACCACCCACCGCGGCGACGGCCCCGGCGAGATGGGTGACGCCCTCCCGCCGGTGGACCTCGGGACGGGCCGGACCGTGGTCGACGCTGCCGTCGGCGATCTGAACACGTGTGCCGTGCTCGACAACGGACAGGTCAAGTGCTGGGGCTGGAACGTCTACGGCCAGTTGGGCCTGGGCGACACGGCCAACCGGGGCGACGGCCCGGGGGAGATGGGCGACGCCCTGCCCGCCATTGCTCTGGGCGCCGGCCGGACGGCGAGGGCCGTGGCCGTGGGGCAGGGGTTCGCCTGCGCCATCCTCGACAACGGGACGGTGAAGTGCTGGGGCAGGAACGATCTGGGCCAGCTCGGTCTGGGCGACACGGCCACCCGGGGCGACGGCCCCGGCGAGATGGGTGACGCCCTGCCGGCGGTCGACCTGGGTCCGGGCCGCACCGCGGTGTCCATCGCCGCCAGCCCCTTCCACACGTGCGCCGTCCTCGACAACGGGGCGGTGAAGTGCTGGGGCTGGAACGCCAACGGGCAATTGGGGTTGGGTGACACGGCCACCCGCGGCGACGGCGCGGGAGAGATGGGGGCGGCGCTGCCCGCCGTCGCGTTGGGCACGGGGCGGACCGCCCGCAGCCTCGCCCTGGGCACCTTCTCCACCTGCGTGCTGCTGGACGACGCCACGGTGAAGTGCTGGGGCTCGAACGACTTCGGCCAGCTCGGCAACGGATCCGGCACCAGCGCGACCGTCGGCGACGGTCCCGGCGAGATGGGCGACAGCCTGGCGGCGGTGCAACTGGGCACGGGCCGAACGACCGTCGAGCTGGTGGCGGGCTTCGCCCACGTCTGCGCCCGCCTCGACAACGCCGCGGTGAAGTGCTGGGGCCGTGGCAGCCGCGGCCAGCTGGGCAGCGGGAGCCCCTCCGACGTGGGCCGGTTCGCCATCCAGATGGGCGACAACCTTCCGGCGGCGGACCTCGGCACGGGGCGGACCGCGGTCGGCCTGGCGGCCGGGAACGACTTCGGCTGTGCCCGCCTCGACGATGGGACACTGAAGTGCTGGGGCGGCAACGACTTCGGCCAGCTCGGCCTGGGCGACACGGTCACCCGGGGTCGGTTCCCGGGGGAGATGGGCGACGCCCTCCCCCCGGTGGACCTCGGCCACTTGGCGCTGGCGCCGGCGCTGACGGTGACCACGACGGCCGACGAGACCACGGTGCCGGTGGGCACCCCGATCCATTTCCACGTCACGCTCACGAACACGGGGAACGTCCCGCTGACCGGCGTGACGGTCACCGACGCGCAGGTGCCAGGGTGCGCGGGGGCGCAGGCCGACCTGGCCGTCGGCGCGTCGCGCACGGTCGACTGCACCTACACCCCGACGGTGGACGACATCGGCACGGTCTCCAACGCGGCGACCGGTGATGCCGCCGAGGTGGAGCCGGTGACGTCGAGCACGGTGGACGTGGCGGTGACGATCCCGTCGGGCCAGGCGGTGTTGAAGGGCACGGTGACCGTGGGCTTCTTCGGCAACCCGGTGCCGGGGGCGCTCGTGGCGGCGCTGGCACCCGCCGACTTTTCGGTGGCCGGTCTCGATCTGACGGCCGCGGACGGCACGTTCGCCATGTTGGTGCCGGCTGGCTCGTACTTCGTGTATGTGGCCGACCCCTCGGGTGGCCACATCGCCGGGTTCGTCCCGGGCTCGCCCACGGCGTTGGGCGACGGTGCAACGGTGGTGGTCGACCCAGAGGTGACACGGTCTACCGGTTCCATCGGTGGCCGGATCACCGACGCGACCAGCGGTGACGGGATCGCCAGGGGTCTGGCCTTGTCCCTGAACGCCGCAACCGGCCAGATCGGTAGGGGCGCGGCGACCATGGACGACAGGTCCGGGTGGTTCGCGATCCCGAGCCTCCCGTTGGTGTCCCAGTACGTGGTCATGGTCGACCTGGCCGGCGCCCACCGTCCCACCTTTTTCGGCGGGACGCCGTCGCCGGCGGGGGCGACGCCGGTGACCGTGCCGGCTGGGGCACAGCAGAACATTGGCGACACGCCGCTCGAGTCTCAGCCCGCGCCAGGCGGCGCCGCCCGCGTGCAGGGCACGGTCACCGGGCCGGGCGGTGCCCCCCTCGAGGGGGTGGCGGTGCTGGCGCGGTCCGCCTCCACCTTCCGCTTCGCCGGCGGCGACCTGACCGACGCCGCCGGCCGGTACGAGGTCCCGGTGGACGCCGGCGACTACCTCGTCGGGTTCGCCGACACCGCCGGGACCCACACCTTCGAATGGCACGCGAACCGATCGTCGAGCGAGTTGGGTTCGGCCGACACGGTGACCGCCGGCGTCGGGAGCCCCGCCGTCGTCGACGCCGAGTTGGCCGGCGCCACCGGGACCATCGCCGGCACCATCACCGAAGACGGATCCGGCGCCCCCGTGTCGGACGCATGGGTGTTCGCCATCGACTCGAGCGGCTCGGTGGTGGGCGTCGGTCGCACGGCCCCGGACGGCACCTACTCGATCGCCGGCTTGCCTGCGCTGCCGGTCCGCGTGCGGATCATGGACCTCACCCGCGCCCACGTCCCCGAGTACTACGACAACCACCCCGGCCCTGGCGCCGGCTCGGACTACCCCTCGGCCACCGTGGTCACCGTCACCGGCGGCGCCACCACCACCGTCGACGCCGGGCTGGCACTCCTCACGCCCTGAGCCCGGCCCCGGCTGTGAACGTGTCGCAGCACCGTCGTATGATCTGACGCCCCGTCAGAAACGGGCCCGCTATGACCGACGCTCCCACCGACCCCGACCTGCCCGATGCGGTCGCCTCCGTGGTCGGCGTCGAGCAGTACGAGACCGACGCCGGCTTCGACGCCGAGATGGGTTACGTCTGGACGTCGCTGGCGTCGGTGGAGAACGGCAACCCGTTGTTCTGGGACGCCGACGTCGCCGCCGAGCTGACCAGGGGGCCCATCGCGCCGCCCTCGATGCTGTCGGTGTGGTTCCGGCCCCACCACTGGCAGCCCGGGGCGACGGACAACCTCGTGCCGCTCCAGGTGCACTTCGACCTGAAGGAGGCGTTCGGCCTGCCCGAGGCGGTGATGACCGACAACACCATCACCTTCGGGGTGCCGGTGCGACCCGGCGACCGCATCCGCAGCCGCCAGGTGTTGCGCTCGGTCAGCGGCCCGAAGACCACCAAGCTCGGCACCGGCCGCTTCTGGGTGATCGACGTCGAGTACCTGAACCAGGACGACGAGGTCGTCGGCGTGGAGAGCTACACCGGCTTCGGGTACAAGCGCGTGGAGGAGGGCTCGTGACCACGCCGCCGGTGCTCACGCTCGACCGGGTCGCGGTGGGCGACGCCCTCCCCGAGCTGGCGGTCGACGTCACTTCCACCACCGTGGTCCTCGGCGCCCTGGCCACCCGTGACTGGCGGCCCATGCACCACGACTACCACTTCGCCACCGAGCGCAACGGCACCCGCGACATCTTCCTCAACACCCCGAACCAGGCCGCATGGTTCGAGCGCTACCTCACCGACTGGACCGGCCCCCACGGCCGGCTGGGCAAGGTCACGTTCCGGATGAGGGACTCGATCTTCCCCGGCGACACCATGGTGTTCCGGGGTGTGGTCACCGAGGTCACCACCGACGACGCCGGTTGCGGCTGGGTGGGCGTCGACGTCACGCTCACCGTCGACGATCGCACCATGACCACCGGCGCCGCCAGGATCGCGGTGCCGGTCGGTCCCGACGACAACCCCTGGGCCCGCGGCCCCGACGACTGGAAGCCCTGACATGGATCTCGATTTCACCTCCGAGCAGGAAATGCTGCGCGAGATGGTGCGCGGCCTCTGCGCAGACCAGGCCGGGCTCACGGTCGTCCGTGCGATGGAGGACGACCCCATCGGCTACCCGGCGTCGTTCTGGCAGCAACTGTCCGACCTCGACCTGGTGGGCCTGCTCATCCCCGAGGAGTACGGCGGTTCCGGCATGTCGATGCTCGAGGGCGCGGTGGTCTACGAGGAGTTCGGGCGTTCGCTCTCGCCGTCACCCCACTTCGCCAGTGCCATCGTCTCGGCCGCAGTGCTCCTGGCCGCCGGTTCCGACGACCAGAAGGAAGCGCTCCTCCCCGCCGTCGCCGCCGGCGGCACCGTGATCGTCCCCGCGTGGCTCGAGCCCGAGAGCGGCTTCGGCCCGCTCGGCGTGCAGGCCCGGTTCGACGGCGACAGCCTGTCGGGCACCAAGTGGCACGTGCCCTACGCGGCTGCCGCCGACAGGTTCCTGGTGCTGGCGCGCACGGGCGACGCGCCCACCGATGTCGGGTTGTTCCTCGTCGACAGCGACGCCGACGGGGTCACTCTCACCCAGCAGATGACGATCGCCTCCGACACCCAGTACCAGGTGGCGTTCGAGTGCGTCGAAGCAGAGCCCTTGGGTCCGAGCGGCTCGGCAGCGGGGGAGGGTGGTCCCGCCACGACCGGTGGGTGGGCGGTCTGGCACAACGTGATGCTCGACGCCATCGTGCTGCTGGCGGCGCAGGCCTCCGGCGGGGCCGAGCACGCCCTCGACATCACCGTCCAGTACGCGAAGGACCGCCACCAGTTCGGCAAGCCGCTCGGCGCCTTCCAGGCCATCGCGCACTACCTGGCCGACGCCGTCACCCGCGTCGACGCCTCGCGCACCCTGGTCTACGAGGCCGCCTGGGCCCGGGCCAACGATCGCGACACCAGCCGCCTCGCCCCGATGGCCAAGCTCTCGGCCTGCGACACCTTCCGCGATCTCACCGCCATGGCCCAGCAGGTCTGGGGCGGCGTCGGCTTCACCGTGGAGTACGACATCCAGCTCTACTTCCGCCGGGCCAAGCAGCTGCAGATCTCGTGGTGGGACAGCCGCTACCTCGAGGACCTCATCGCCGCGAGCGTCCTCGACCGGCCCGCCTGACGGCACGACGCTTGCCCTGCTCGCTCCGACGCGTCACCATCGGGGCAACGGAACCGGCAGCAACGAGGGGACGACGACATGCGCAGGTACCGATCGATCGTGGCAATCGGGTTGGCGCAGGCCGGCCTCGTGGGGATGCTCCTCGCCGGGCCGTCGCCGGCAGCAGCCCAGTCGGCCCCGCCCGAGCCGATCGTGTTCGTGCACGGCTGGAGCTCGAGCCCCTCGACCTGGAACACGATGAGGAGCCGGTTCGTCGCGTCCGGGTTCCCCGCCGACCGCCTGTTCGCCTTCGGGTACAACACCTCGCAGTCCAACAAGACGACCGCCGCACAGCTGGGCACCTACGTCGACCAGGTCCGCGCGCGGACCGGCTCGCCCGTCGTCGACCTGGTGACCCACTCGATGGGCGCCCTCGGCGCCCGGTGGTGCATGAAGGCGGGATCGTGCAACGGCAAGGTGGACGACTGGGTCTCGCTGGCCGGGGCCAACCACGGCACCCTCGTCTCGCTGTGCTTCTGGTCGCCCGGGTGTCGTGAGATGTTCTACAACTCGGACTTCTCGCGCGAGCTGAACGCCGGCGACGAAACGCCGGGGACGGCCACCTACACGGCCTTCTGGTCGGATCGCGACGCCGTGATCCTGCCCAACTCGTCGGCCCGGCTCGCCAGCGGGGCGACGAACGTGCTGGTGCCGATCGGCCACAACGACTTCCCCGGCTCCGTCGCCGCCTTCGACGCGCTCCGCCCCGTCGTCGTCGACTGACCGTCGCCCCACCCCCGCCCGCGCCCCCCGAACTCAGCGCATCCACTGCGCTGAGCTGGGAGTAGATGCGCTGAGTCCGGGATCGTGTCGCAGGGGCGATGCATGATCCTTTGATGTTTACTGAAATGGATCGAAAGATTGCTCTCTTGGCGGCACGGCAGGGAAGTGTCTTCTCGCTCGAGCAGGCGCTCGAGGTGGGCTTCACCTACCGACAAGCCATGGATCGGGTGGGGACCGGCGCCTGGGTCCGATTGGCCGCAGGGGCGTACGCCATTTCCGGGGCGGTGATCACGGTGCGGGCACGCCTCAAGCTGGCCACGCTGGTCATCGCCGGGGCCGTGGCGTCTCACGAGTCGGCTGGTGAGCTGCACGACTTCCCGCTCGTCCGTCGGGGCCTGGTGGTGGTCAGCCGTCCCGATACCCGGCCCAATCGGTCCGAGCTCGGTCAGATCCGCAGGCTGTGTGACTTCCGCCCCTCCGAACACTCGATCGTGGATGGCATTCCGACCACCTCTCGTCTTCGCACCACCGGGGATCTGGCTGCGGTGATGCGGGGTGACCGGTACCAACGGATGGTCGACAGGCTGCTGGTCCGCAAGGACTTCCGTGCCGAGGAGCTTGCGGCGTTCGCCGTTCGGTGGTGTCGCCGGGGCCGCAAGGGCAGCCGGTTGCTGTGGTCCACCGTCGACGCCCGGGGTGTGGGCTATGTCGCACCGGAGAGCGAGCTGGAGGCAGCAGGGCTCGCGCTCCTCGCCCAGGGTGGGTTCCCACCGCCGGTGCGTCAGCTGGCGTTGCCGTGGCGAGACGACCTCCCCGGCCGCGTCGACTGCGCCTATGTCGCCGAGCGGGTGCTCATCGAGTGGGACAGTCGCAAGCACCACCTCATCGAGGAGCAGTTCGAGGTCGATCGTCATCGCGATGCGGAGGCCCTCGCCCAGGGGTGGGCCCCGTTGCGTTTCACCTGGAAGATGATCCACGGCGAACAAGAGTGGGTCTGGCGGATGGTCAGGGGTGCGCGATCGCAACCCTCCCCGAACTCAGCGCATCCACTGCGCTGAGCGGGGAGTAGATGCGCTGAGTTCGAGGGGGGTGAGGGGCGGTCAGGAGGGGGCAGGCTCAAAGCGCATCTCGTCGGGCGTCCAGAAGGCGCGCATGCTGGCCAGATGCTCGCCGTCGTCGGCCACGCGGTAGACGGTGACGGCATCGATGATGGCCTTCGAGCCGTCGGGCAGGGTGGTGGTGATGGTCACCACGTTGGCCACCTCGTCGCCGGCGGCGTGGCTCTCGCGGATGGCGAAGCGCACCTGGTTGCCGGCGATGGCGGCGTCGAAGAAGGCGCCGATGCCCTCGGGGCCGTGATGGCCCCGGCCGGTCTCGTCGAACATCGACGGCCCCACCGGGTCCTCCACCACGCCGTCGGGTGCGAACAGGGCGATCCACCCCTCGCGGTCCCCGGCCTCGACCGCGGCGACCGATTTCTGTGACATCTCGAAGGCGGTGTTCATGGCGACGACCTTATTGCCCGCATTGCCACCACCGGGCGACGCCGACCCGCGAAGCTCGTGGCGTGAACGCACGTTGCGTAACGGAGCCGAGCAGCGCCGCAGGTGTTCCGGATGCCGAGGGCGCTCCGGGGTACGAGGAGCCCGTGTGATGGCCTACGAACGCGACATCCTGGACGAGCTGGCCGAGGCACGGGCCCGCCCGAACTACCCGAAGGTCGAGGCGGCCCTCGGCCTGGTGGTCGAGGATCGCTCGTCTGGGTTCTGCGGTGACGTGGTGAAGGTGACGTCGGCGGCGCTCACGCTGCGAGGCCGCAGCGGCCACCCCCGCCACTTCCGGTGGTCCGAGGGGGGGTTCCTGCTCGAGGGCCGGCCGGTCACCCTCGTGCCCCCGGCCCGGTCGGCCCCGCCCCTGCAGGTGACGGCGAGTGGGTCGGTGGCAGCCACCGCGGTGCGCGCACGGACGGCCCGGGCCAGCCGCATCTGGGTCGAGGGCCGCCACGACGCCGAGCTGGTCGAGCACGTGTGGGGGGACGACCTCCGAGAGCTCGGCATCGTGGTCGAGCCCCTGGGCGGCATCGACGACCTGGCGGCCGCCGTCGCCGCCTTCGGCCCCGCGCCCGAGCGCCGGCTCGGTGTGTTGGTGGATCACCTGGTGGACGGCTCGAAGGAGTCACGCATCGTCGCGACCGTGCGCGACCCCGACGTGCTCGTCACCGGGCACCCGTTCGTGGACGTGTGGGCCGGCATCCAGCCCCGGACCATGGGCCTCGAGGCCTGGCCCGAGGTGCCCCGCGGCGAGGACTGGAAGGAGGGCTTCTGCCGGGCGCTCGGCACGACCACCGAGGGCTTCTGGCCGAGCCTGCGAAACCGGGTGACGAGCTACGCCGACCTGCGCCCCGAGCTGGTGGGCGCCGTCGAGCGCCTCATCGACTTCGTCGAGCTGGGCGAGTAGCAGCGATCGCTCCCAGGCGACGCGTCGTGGCCGAGGCCCGGCGTCAGCGCGTTCGCATGGGGGCGATGATCTCGTCGGCGAAGCGGCGCAGGTCGGCGAGCTTCGTGTCGAGCGCCTCGGGGTCGCCGCCGTAGAAGTACCAGGGCACGGTGATGACGTCGGTGACGCCCAGGCCGGCGAGCTCGTCCATGGCCTCGATCGACGGCATCACGAGCGGCGTGACCTTGATCTCGAAGGGCAGGTCGGCCCGGCCGTGCTCCTCGCGGTAGGCGGTGAGCTTCGGCACCGTCTCGGCCACCTCTTCTGGGGTGACCTGCACCGCGATCCAGCCGTCGCCCGTGCGGGCGGCCCGGCGCAGCGCGGGCTCGGAGTGGCCGCCCACGTAGATGGGGACGGGCTCGGTGGGGGTGGGGCCCATCATCAGCCGGTCGAAGTCGTAGTGGTTGCCGTGGTACTCCACCCACCCGCCGGCGAGGCACGCCCGGATGATGTCGATGCCCTCGTCGAGGCGCTTGCCGCGTGTCCTCATGTCCTGGCCGAGCCAGGCGAATTCCTCGGGGATCCACGACAGGCCCACGCCGAGGCCGATGCGGCCGGGGAACATCGACGCCGTCGTCGTCACCGTCTTGGCCACGAGTAGCGGCTCGCGGATGCCCACCTTCAACACGTTGGTGAAGAAGGTCAGCCGTTCGGTGACCGCGGCCATGGCGGGGATCGCCACGAACGGGTCGGGCCACGGCGCCTCCGGCGGCCAGAAGCGCTTGCCGTCGGACGTGTAGGGGTAGCCGGCAGAGACCTCCTCGGGGAAGAACACCGAGTCGGGCAGCGAGATGGCGTCCCACCCGGCCTGCTCGGCGGCGACCGCAATGGGCAACAGGTGCTCGGGCGGTGTGAAGGGCAGCGAGATCGTGAACTTCATCGTCATCAGATCGAGTCCCAGTAGGTGCCGGCGAGCATCCGCTCGATGGTGGCCCGGTGCATGACCAGTTCGTCGGGGTCGTCGGGCATCTCGCGCTCGCCGAAGTGCACCGAACGCTGGGCGGTGCGCGTCATCACGATGCCGTGGCGCAGCGCGGCGTACATCAGGTACCAGTCGAGGTCTCGGGGGGTGTGGCCGCTCATGGACTCGTAGGTGGCGGCCACGTCGTCGCGGCGCAGGTAGCCGGGCATGCCCGGCAGCCCGTACTGCTCGGCGAGGTCCTGGAAGAAGCGGTGGATGAAGACCATCCAGGCGATGTCGAGCTCGCGGGGGCCCAGCGAGGCCATCTCCCAGTCGAGGGCGGCGACGGGCTCGAAGTCCCGGTAGATCATGTTGCCGATGCGCCCGTCGCCCCAGCTGACGACGGTGGGCCCCTCGTCGTCGGGCCAGTGCTCGTCGAGCCAGGCGAAGGTGGCCTCGATGATGGGGAGGCGGAACTCGCCCGCCCCGCCCGCACCCCTCGTCCATTCGTAGAAGGCCCGCTGCCCGTTGACATGGCGGCGCAGCGGGGTGTCGCCCGGCGCCGCGGTGTCGAGGAAGGCCAACTCGTCGTCGGCGGCCTCGAGGCCGTGGAGGTCGGCGATCACCTGCACCGACCGTTCCTGGAGCCGGGCCTGGTCGGCGGGATCCGCGTCGAAGAGCCAGTTGTCGCCGAAGGGGTAGGGCATGACGTCGGGCGGCACGATGCCGTCCACCCGCGCCATCACGATGAAGGGCGAGCCGACGTGGGCGGGGTCGGGCTCGAACCACAGGTTGCGGGGCACGGGCACGAGGGTGCGCTCACCCACCAGGGTCATCACGCGGTGCTGGAGCTCGAGGTCGTAGGACGGGAAGACGGGGACGGCGTCGGCCTGCGGCTCCAGCCTGGCCACACAGCGCTCGTGGTGGTCTCCGTCGACGTCCCGCCACCGGGCGTCGAAGAGCAGGGTCTCGCTCGACATGCCGTTCGTCGAGGGGGCCGCGAGGTCGGAGACCGTCGCCGACGAGGTGCCCGGTCGGGCGGACAGCCAGTCGCCGAGTCGTGCGGCCAACTCGCCGTGGTCGCGGGTCGAGGTCTGCGGCCGCTCGGACGACGGGCCGTCCGAGCCTTCGGGCTCGGTGTCAGGGACGGGGGCGGCGTCGGTCATCGGGGCGCATTCTTGCAGGCGGGGTCACCGCCCAGCGGGTCGAGGTCTGCGGCCGGATGTGCCGCCCGGGCTTCATGTACCGGTCGAGCGCCCGATGGGAGCGGGCAGAGAACGGATGGACGGACGGAGGGTGTGTCCCATGGCGAGTCCCGTGTCCTTGGCCGACAAGCGCTGTGCGGTGCTGTTGCGCCTCGCCGTCGAGCAGGGCGAGCGGGGCAACGACCGCCAGGCCCGCCAGCTCTACGCCTCCGCGCTCTGCGAGGCCCGGCGCAGCGGCCGGCTCGATCTCGTGAGCCGGGTCCGCCGGGCAGAGGTGCGCTGCAAGGGTCGGGCAGTGCCCGCTCGCCCACGCTGACGTCTGACGCCGTCGCCGTGCGGTGGCACCGCAGGGCCGCGATGGCTCGCGGCCGAAGCAGGCGGGGTCTGGGCGTCCGGCGCCTTCGTTAGGGTTTCGTCGTGACCAAGGCCCCAGGGCACGATCCGGGCGACGAGCACCTGTCGGTCAGCGGGGCCGAGCACGCGGCCGCGGGCCCCCGCGGTGTCGCCGTCGGCTTGCGCCACGCGGTGGGGCAGATGGGCGTCGGGCGGGCCGCGAAGACGCTGCTCAGGGTCAACCAGGCCGAAGGGTTCGACTGCCCGGGCTGCGCCTGGCCCGAGGCCGCGCCCGGCCGGCGGGCGCACGCGGAGTTCTGCGAGAACGGCATGAAGGCGGTGGCAGAGGAGGCCACCACCCGCCGGGTCACCCGCGCGTTCTTCGCCGCTCATTCGGTGGCCGAGCTTGCCGAGCGGAGTGACTACTGGTTGGGCCAGCAAGGGCGCCTCACCGAGCCGATGGTGAAGCGCCCGGGCGCCGACCACTACGAGCCCATCGCGTGGGACGACGCGCTCGGCCTGGTCGCCCGTGAGCTCCGCGCGCTCGGTGATCCCGACCGCGCCGTCTTCTACACCTCTGGGCGCACCAGCAACGAGGCCGCCTTCCTGTACCAGCTCTTCGCTCGGCGGTTCGGCACAAACAACCTGCCCGACTGCTCGAACATGTGCCACGAGTCGAGCGGGGTGGCGCTTTCCGAGACCATCGGGGTGGGCAAGGGCAGCGTCACCCTCGACGACGTCGAGCACACCGACCTGCTCCTGGTGGTGGGCCAGAACCCCGGCACCAACCACCCCCGCATGCTCACCGCCCTCCAGCGGGCCAAGGCCAACGGGGCCAGGCTCATCGCGGTGAACCCCCTGCGCGAGGCCGGCCTGCAGCGGTTCAGGAACCCGCAACGCCCGTCGGGACTGCTCGGTCGGGGCACCGAGCTCGCCGACCTGTTCCTGCAGATCCGGGTGAACGGCGACCTGGCCCTCTTCCAGGCCCTCAACCGGCTGCTCGTCGAGCGCGACCGGGTCGAGCCCGGGGCGATCGACCACGACTTCGTCGCGCGCCACTGCGACGGCTACGACGGGCTCGTCGCCCATCTGGAAGCGACCTCCTGGGACGAGATCGACCGGGCCACCGGCCTCGACCGGGACGACATCACCTCCGCCCTCGAGCTGGTCCTGGCCGCCGACCGCATCATCGTGTGCTGGGCGATGGGCCTCACCCAGCACCGCAACTCGGTGCCCACCATCCGCGAGATCGTCAACTTCCTGCTGCTCCGCGGCAGCATCGGCCGCCAGGGGGCGGGGGTCTGCCCGGTACGCGGGCACAGCAACGTGCAGGGCGACCGCACCATGGGGATCTACGAGAAGCCGGGCGCCCCGTTCCTCGACGCCCTCGGCACCGAGTTCGGGTTCGATCCCCCCCGTGATCCCGGCTACGACGTGGTCGACGCCATCAGGGCCATGCAGGCCGGCGCGGTCGACGTGTTCTTCGCCGTCGGCGGCAACTTCGTGGCCGCCGCCCCCGACACCGGGGCAACCATCGCGGCCATGGAGCGCTGCCGACTCACCGCCCATGTGTCCACCAAGCTGAACCGCTCGCACACCGTGTGCGGTGAGACGGCCCTGATCCTGCCGTGTCTGGGCCGCACCGAGGTCGACGCCCGGGCCTCGGGCGAGCAGTTCGTCACGGTGGAGGACTCGATGGGGATGGTGCACGCGAGCCGCGGCCGTCTCGATCCGGCGTCGGGCGACCTCCGGAGCGAGGTGGCCATCGTGGCCGGCCTCGCCGCGGCCACGCTCGCGACCGACGGCGCGGCGGCCGACGAGGCCGTCGACTGGCGCGCCCTGGCCGACGACTACTCGGCCATCCGAGACCACATCGAGGCGGTGGTCCCCGGGTTCGACCGCTTCAACGAGCGGGCCGGCCGCCCGGAGGGGTTCGCCCTGCCGCACCCGGTGCGCGACTCGTGCATGTTCCCGACCGCGACCGGCAGGGCGCGCCTCACGGTGAACCCTCTGGTGGTCCTCGACGTGCCGGACGGGCACCTCCTTCTGCAGACGATCCGCTCGCACGACCAGTTCAACACCACCATCTACGGCCTCGACGACCGCTACCGGGGCATCAGCCAGGGGCGCCGGGTGGTGTTCGCCCATCCCGATGACCTGGCGGCACTGGGGGTGGCCGACGGCGACCTGGTCGACCTGGTGGGCCAGGCGGACGACCCCGGCGTGGCGCCGCGCCGGGCCGAGGCCTTTCGTGCGGTGGCCTACTCGGTGGCACGAGGCACCTGTGCGGCCTACTTCCCCGAGGCCAACGTGCTCGTCCCGCTGGACAGCACCGCAGAGGGCAGCAACACCCCCACGAGCAAGTCCGTGATCATCCGGCTGGCCCCATCGGCCCGCTGATACACGCCATCCGGTGGCATCACAACAACAGCGACAACAACAACAGCGACAACAACACAACAACGGCTCCTCCCTGACCGGCAGCCCGCTGACGGCGGGCCAGGAGCGTGAGGCGGTCCACCTCATGATGCCCCCACCCACCGGTCGGTGGCCCGGTCGTACTATCGGGCCGTGAACGACGGGTCGGCGATCTCGGTGGCGATCCTGGGCCCGCTCGTCGTGGCCTCGGACACCGAGCCGGTCCCGTTGCCGTCCCGCATCGAGCGGGCGCTCGTGGCGTCGCTCGCCGCCCGCGGTGGTGGTTCCGTTCCGGCGGAGCGCCTCGCGGCCGACGTCTGGGGCGACGACCTCGTGGATGGCTGGCGGCAGAACCTGACCGTGACCGTCTCGCGGCTGCGCAACCGGCTCGCGAATCGGCTCGGCCCCGATGGTCGCGCGGTGGTCGTGACGGTCGCCGACGGGTACCAGCTCGCGATCCGGCCCGACCAGTTCGACGCGGTGCGCTTCGAGCGCCTGTCGGCCAGGGCCGGGCCCTGCTCGGTCGAGGATCGGCGGACGAAGCCCGCGGCACCCTGACCGCCGCGCTCGGCCTCTGGCGGGGTGACCCCCTGACGGAGATCGCGGGCTCCACGACCGGTCGCGGTGAAGCGGCCCGCCTCGCTGAGCTGCACGAGGGTGTGGTCGACACCTGGCACGACGCCGCCCTCGCCCAGGGCGACCACGACATCGTGATCGCCGGCGTCGAGGCGAGCCTGATCGAGGACCCGCTGCGAGAGAGGCGGTGGGGCCAGCTGATGCTCGCCCTCTACCGGGCCGGGCCCCAGGCCGAAGCCCTCCGGGCCTACCAGCGGGTGCGCACGGTGCTGGCGGACCAGCTCGGCGTCGAGCCCGGCCCCGACCTGCGTCGACTCGAGGCCGCCGTCCTCGACCACGACCCCGCCATCGACCTCCTGCCCCCGAGGGGCGCGCCGCCGGGCCGCGCGGGGCCGCCCGTCACCGCCGGCGAGCTCCAGCAACCGGACCTCGGGTGGTTGTACCGCCAACTGGAGGTACCGCTCGTCGGCCGCGAGCGCGTCGTGGCGCGCGTGCTCGCCCACTGGGAGCACGTTCGGGCGGAGCGCACCGGCGGCGTGGTCTTCATCGAGGGCGACCTCGGGGTGGGCAAGACGCGGTTGGCTGCCGACGTCGCGCGTCTCGCGGCGCAGGACGGCGCCCGTGTCCTCGCGGCGCGTTGCGCTCCCGGCGCCGGCCTGTCGACGCTCGTGCCGGCGCTGGCGACGATCGGCCTTGCCCGCCCCGACGGCGACCTGGGCCCCGGATCACCGGTCGCCTTCGAGCTGGGGGTCGAGGCGGCCGGGATCATCATCGACTCGTCGATCGAGCAGCCCACCCTGCTGGTGCTCGACGATGCGCAATGGGCCGACGCGCAGATGATCAGCCTGTTCCGCCAGTTGGGCAACCGGCCGTTGCCAATTCTCGAACCCGCCACCGCGTTGGCGCTCGTACTGATCCAGAGCGGCGTCGAACGGCCGACCGGCATGGCCGAGTTCCTCGGCAACGTCGATCGAATGACGGTGAGCGACCGGCTCGTGCTCGAGCCCCTCGCCACCGACGAGGCGCGCACGCTGCTCGTCGATCGGCTCGGCGCCGAGGACGCGGAACGGGCCGGCCCGGTCGTCGACGCACTGGTCCGGGACCTCGCTGGCAACCCGAGGGCCCTCATCGAGTACGCCCGTCACCTGCGGACCCTGGTCTCGGACCACGACAGAGACGCGGTGGGGCTGACGACGATGGGTGGTGTCGAGGACCTGGGTGTTCCCCACGCGCTGCGGGTGGCGACCGACGAGCGGCTCGACAGGGAGTCGCCCGAGGTGGTCGGCCTCTTGCTGGCGGCTGCGTTGATCGGCCCGACCTTCACCGTGGTGCAGGCCGCCCGCGGCGCGGGTGTGGACGAAGACACCGCGCTCACCGGCCTGGAGCGGGCGGTGAGCGCCCGTTTCGTCGACGAGGGCCCCGAACACGGGGACGACTACCGGTTCATCTCCGAGGTCGACCGCCACGTCGCGCTCGCACGCCTGTCGAGTGCCCGTCGCTCCCGTATAGAGGAGCGACTCGACCGCGAGGAGTGAGCGCTCCGTCACTGCCGTGAGAGCGAGATGCAACCCCGCAGCGTCAGAATGCCACCGACGTCCCCAGGTTGTCCGACATCGGAACCGAGCCATTCATGCATCCCGCCCTCAACCCGACGCAACCGGCCCGGTCCCCACGTCGTGGTCGTCCGGGGCGGATCGGGCTCGCGCTCGTGGCGATGCTCGCGGGAAGCTTCGCGACGACCGGCACCGCCGGCGCCACCGCCGGGGCCGCTCCGACTCCCGCCGGCGGCGAGGCTGGCGACGAGGTCACCATCGTGGCGGCCGCCGATGCGGTGCCGGGTGAGTACATCGTCACGCTGGCCGGCGTCCCCGCCTCGCAGGTGCGAGCGACGGCGACGACGCTGACCGCCGCGCACGACGGTGAGGTGTTGTTCACGTACCGCAGCGCCATTCGCGGCTTCGCGACGGCGATGAGCGAGGCCGAGGCCAGCGAGCTGGCCCGTGACCCCCGGGTCGTGCGCATCGAGGAGAACGCCGCGGTGCGTGCGGACGCCACCCAGTCCGGGGCCACCTGGGGGCTCGATCGTCTCGACCAGACCGATCTGCCGCTCGACACCACCTACACCTACAGCGGTGCCGGCGAGGGCGTGCACGCCTACGTGATCGACACCGGAATCCGCACGACCCACCACGAGTTCGCCGGGCGGGCCACCGTGGGCTACGACGCCACCGGCGGCGACGGCCAGGACTGCTACGGCCACGGCACCCACGTGGCGGGCACGATCGGCGGGGCGACGTACGGCGTGGCCAAGGCGGTGTCGCTCGTGGCGGTCCGGGTGCTCGACTGCGCCGGCGACGGGACGGCCGCCCAGGTGATCGCCGGCGTGGACTGGGTGACCGCACACGCCGTCAAGCCGGCGGTGGCGAACATGAGCCTCGGGGTCAACCTGGGCTTCGCCAATGCCGGCATCGTCCCCGCCCTCGACGAGGCGGTGACGGCTTCGATCGCCTCGGGCGTCGGCTACACCATCGCCGCCGGAAACGGCAGCCTGCTGGGCGCGGTCGATGCGTGCAACGTCTCTCCCGGACGGGTTCCGGGCGCGCTGACCGTCGGCGCAACCGGCCGGACCGACGTCCGCGGGAGCTTCTCGAACTTCGGTACCTGCGTGGACGTGTTCGCTCCGGGGGTCGACATCACGTCGGCCCTCGCCGGCAGCGACACGGATGCAGGCACGAGATCCGGTACCTCGATGGCCGCCCCCCACGCTGCTGGGCTGGCCGCCCGCTACCTCGAGGACCGGCCGTGGGCCTCGCCGGCAGCCGTCGCCACCGCGGTCGCCGCCGGGGCCCTCCAAGGCCATGTCGGGTCTCCGGGCGCCGGCAGCCCCAACCGCCTGCTGAACGCCGGCTTCCTCACCGAGCGGCCGTCGATCACCGTCATCGAGGACGCGTCGCCCACCGACGGCCACGACTTCTCGTTCACGGGCTGCCAGGTGGCCAGCGGCGGGTGCGGCACCTTCTCGCTGGACGACGACGAGAACGACGAGGCCTCGCTCACCGATGTCCTGTCCACGGGTGAGCTCGCACCGGGGTCGTACACGGTCACCCAGGCGGCATCGGCGGACTGGGACCTGTCCGCCCTGTCGTGCACCACCGAGGAGACCATCGACCTCGCCCACCGACGGGTCACCATCGACCTGGCGGCCGGCGAGCATGTCCGGTGCACCTTCACCAACTCGTCCACCGCGATCACCATCGTGGAGGACGCTTCACCCGACTCGCCCCAGGACTTCTCGTTCACCGGCTGCCTCGGCACGGGGTGCGGCACCTTCGTGCTCGACGACGATCCGGGGTCGGTGACGCCGCGGCGGCTGTCCGGCACGGGCCTGGCGCCCGGCACCTACACGCTCACCCAGGCGGCCACCGCGAACTGGTCGCTGTCGGCCCTGTCCTGCGACACCGGCGAGACCGTCGACCTCTCGAGTCGCCGGGCAACGGTGACCCTGACCGCGGGCGAGCGCGTGACGTGCACGTTCACCAATCGCTCGGCGGCGGTCACCATCGTCGAGGACGCGACCGACGCCGGGGCTCAGGACTTCGCTTTCACGGGATGTCTCCTGGGCCCGCCGGCGCGGGAGGCTGCGGGGGGCGGCTGCGGGCCCTTCTCGCTGGACGACGACAACGACGCCGTCCTACCGGACCGACTGACGGCCACGGGGCTCGTCCCCGGCACCTACACGGTCACCCAGAGCGACCCGGCGCCGCTGCACCTCGCCGCGCTCGTGTGCGACACCGGCGAGGCGGTCGATCTCGCCCAACGGCGGGCCACGATCACGCTGGCCGCGGGCGAGCACACCACGTGCACGTTCTCGGACACTCCCGCCGCACCGGCGAACGATGCCTTCGCCGCCGCGCAGGTGCTGACGGGCCCGACCGGCGACGCGCCGGGGACCCTGCGTTACGCCACCGCCGAGCCGGGCGAACCGGCGCACGCCGGCAACACCGCGGTGCACTCGGTCTGGTACCGCTGGACCGCCCCCGCGACCGACACCTATTCCTTCTACACCTGTGGCAGCAACCCCGGCCTCGACACCGTCATGGCCGCCTACACGGGAACCGCGCTGACCGCGCTGGCACGGGTCGCCGACAACGACGACGGCTGCGGCCTGCACCTTCCGTACCTCACCAGCAGCATCGACGTCTCCGCCACGGCCGGTACCACGTACCGGATCGCCGTGGACGGGTTCGACGGGGCCGCCGGTGACCTCACCCTCACCTGGAGCAACTGATGAGAACGCCTGCCGCCTGTCTCGCAACCGTCGTCTTGATCGCCATGGTCACCCTGTCCGGCGCCGGGCTGGCGGTTCCCGGGGCCGCCGCCGCCGAGCCGGTCCGGGCGGCCCACATCGAGGCGGTCGACGGTGCCCTGCCGGGGCGCTACATCGTCACCCTGGCCGACGGCCCCCGCTCGCAGGTGCGGCCCACCGTCGCCGACCTCGCCGGCCGCCACGACGGCGAGGTCCTGTTCACCTACCGGCACGCGCTGCACGGGTTCGCCACCGAGATGAGCCGGGACGACGCACTGGCCCTGAGCCAGGACCCCCGGGTCGCGGCCGTCGAACAGGATGCCAGGGTGTCGGCGTCCACTGTGCCGCCCGGTCCGACCGCACCGTTCGGCACCCTGCCCCGAGGGGGCGCACACGCCGAGGCGATCCAGACCGGGCCCTCATGGGGCCTCGACCGACTCGATCAGCGCAACCTCCCCCTGGACGGCATCTACACCTACAACGCCACCGGCGCCGGGGTGCACGCCTATGTCATCGACACGGGCATCCGGACCAGCCACCACGAGTTCGGGGGCCGGGCCGTCGTGGGCTTCGACGCCGTGGGCGACGGCCAGAACGGCCAGGACTGCAACGACCACGGCACGCACGTGTCGGGCATCGTCGGCGGGTCGACCTACGGCGTGGCCAAGCAGGTGTCGCTGGTGGCCGTGCGGGTCCTGAACTGTGCGGGACAGGGGTCGGATGCGGAGGTGCTCGCCGGCATCGACTGGGTGACGGCGCACGCGATCAAGCCGGCGGTCGTCAACATGAGCCTCGGCGGAAGCGGACGATCGGCGGCCCAGCAGGACGCGATCGATGCATCCATCGCGTCTGGTGTCAGCTACGCCGTCGCGGCCGGAAACGACAGCGGGGACGCGTGCAACTCGTCGCCGGCGTTCATCCCCGCGGCGATCACCGTGGGTGCGACCGGTCGGGACGACGCGCGGGCCTACTTCTCGAACATCGGTACCTGCGTGGACGTGTTCGCCCCGGGGGTCGACATCCTCTCGTCGGTCCGCGCCAGCGACGATGCCACCGCCAGTTTCGACGGCACCTCGATGGCCAGCCCCCATGTGGCGGGCATGGTCGCCCGCTACCTGCAGGAGCGACCCGGCGCCTCACCGGCCGAGGTGACGTCGGGGCTCCTGGGCGGGGCCACGCCCGGCCTCGTCACCAGCCCGGGTGCCGGGAGCCCCAACCGCCTCCTGAACGACTCGTTCCTCGTCAACCGCCCAGCCATCACCATCCTGCAGGACTCGGTGCCGGACGAGGGTCGGGACTTCGCCTTCACCGGGTGCCAGGCCGGCACCACCAACTGCGGGCCGTTCTCACTCGACGACGACGGCGGCAGCAACGCCGCCCTGCCGGACTACCTGACGGCCAGCGGGCTGCCGGCGGGGTCGTACACGGTGACCCAGGCCGCGGTGGCGGGCTGGGAGTTGACCGGCCTGTCGTGTGACACCGGCGAGACCGTGGACCTGGCCAACCGCCGGGCCACGATCACCCTCGCCGCTGACGAGCACGTGACCTGCACCTTCACGAACGGCTCCACGTCGATCGCCATCGTCGAGCACTCACTGGTGCCCGACGCCCCGCAGGACTTCGCCTTCTCGGGGTGCATGGGCACGGCCTGCGGTCCGTTCGCCCTCGACGACGACCCAGACCCGACCCTGCCGGCACGCCTCGTCGCCACCGGCCTCGCCCCGGGTACCTACACGATCACCCAGGCCGCCGTGCGTGGCTGGGACCTGACCGCGTTGTCGTGCGACACCGGCGAGACCGTCAGCCTGGCCGACCGGCGGGCGACCATCACCCTCACCGCCGGCGAGCACGTCACGTGCACGTTCACCGACGACTCGGCGGCCCTCACGGTCGTGCAGGAGGTCGAGCCGGCGTCCGGCGCCGACGTCGGGTACGAGGGCTGTGCGATCGGGCGTGGGTGCGGTCCGTTCGCCCTCGACGACGACGCGGACCCGACGTTGCCCGACCGCATCCTCGCCACCGGCCTCGAACCGGGGGACTACACCATCACCCAGGCCGTCGGCGTGTCACCGGCCCTGGCGCGGGCTCGGTGCGACACCGGTGAGACCGTCGACCTGACCGCCCGTCGGGTGACCATCGACCTGGCGGCCCACGAGCACGTCACCTGCACGTTCACCAACTCGCCGCCGCCCCCGGCCAACGACGACTTCGCGGCGGCCGCCGCCATCACGGGCACGGTCGGGAGCCTGAACGGCACCAACGAGTACGCCGGCACCGAGCCGGGTGAGCCCGACATCGCCGGCGAGACCAGCACGCGGTCGGTCTGGTTCCGTTGGACCGCACCCACCACTGGTCGCCAGCGGTTCGACACATGCGGGAGCGCCATCGACACCATGCTGGCGGTGTACACGGGCGACGCGGTGGAGGCGCTCACGCCGCTCGCGGGCAACGACGACGCCTCCTGTGCCGCCTTCGGCTCGCCGACCACGAGCATCGTCGAGCTCGCCGTGACCGCCGGCACGACCTACCGGGTGACGGTGGCGGGCTTCGACGGGGCGATGGGCGACTTCGCCCTCAACTGGAGCACGAACACCCGTCCCGTCAACGACGACTTCGTGGCGGCCGAGGCGCTCTCGGGGGCGAGCGGGACGATCACCGCAACGAACGCCAACGCCACCAAGGAGGCGGGAGAGCCCAGTCACAGCGGCCATCCGGGAGGGAAGTCGATCTGGTACTCCTGGACCGCCCCGAGTACCGGACCGGTGGCGCTCGACACGTGCGGCAGCAGCTTCGACACGATGCTGGCGGTCTACACGGGCACCGCCGTGGGTGCGCTGACCACGGTGGCCGGCAACGACGACGGCACGTGCGGCCTCCAGAGCTCACTGTCGTTCGCGGCGACCGCGGGGACGAGCTACCGCCTCGCGGTCGACGGCTACGCCGGGGCGGCCGGCAGTGTCACCCTGCACTGGGCGCAGAGCACGTGAGCACCGCTGCGGCCCATCCGTTCCGGGTACCGGCAGGACCACCGCCCTGACGGCGGGGTGGTCCGCGTCTGGCGGGGAGCGGTGTGTGATCCTTTCTCCATGGCGCGCGAGGCCGAGCGGCCCGTCGGTCACCCACCTTCGGGGTCGCACGGCGCCCGGGGCGACCCTGACGTCGACCAGGCCGATGGGCCCGACGCCGAAGACGAGGAGCTGCAGAGCGGTCTCGGGCGGGGGCTCGACTCGATCCTCGCGGGGTCGTCGACGGGCCCGGCGTCGCCGAGCGCGCCGAGCGGGCGGCTCGACTCGCTGTTCGGGTCGTCACCCCCGCCACCATCCCCGCCACCGCCGCCACCCCCACCACCGCCGCCGCCGCCACCGCCGCCACCCCCACCACTGGCTGGGCCTCGCCCGACCGTGCCGTCGCGGCCTCTGTCGGGTCCGCACGCGACGGACGACGAGCTGATCGGTCGACAGCTCGCCGGCATCGCCGCGACCCTCTCCCTCGAGGTCGCCGCCCATGTCCGTCCCGGGCCCCACGGGGCCAGGCTGCAGTTGCTGCGGCCCGATCTGCGGCAGGTGCCCGCCCCGGTGATGAACGACCTCTGCTCGGCGATCCGAGCCTTCGTGGACGCCGAGCCGCTCGGGTCCGACGACTTCCACGTGGCCGGCTACCACTGCGCCGCCTTCGGTCATCGCCCGCTCGATGCCACCGGGGTGTACGTCCTCGGCCGCCGCCATGGGCCACTGACCGCCGATGAGCGGTGGGTGGCCCGCCGGCACGTCTTCGAGGAGCCGGCGGCTCCGTGACCAGCGGCCGCAAACGGCCCTGACCCCCGCCGCAGGCCGCCGCAGCGGCACCCACCCGTCGGGCATCGAGAGCGCGCCGGCGCCCCGGTCCCCCTAACCTCTGGGGCTGTGAGCTTCGGGCCGCAAGCCATCCGAGATGCCGGTGCCAACCGTGGCGGGGCCATCGACTACCGCCTGGCACGCCAGGCCCTGGTCTCCGAGTTCAAGAAGGGCCGCCTCGCCGAGCACGAGGTCTGCGACGCCCATCCCGAGCTGGTGCGGGCCGCACGGGAGCTCGGCGACCCCACCTCGCAGGAATGCCCCATCTGCGAGGAGACCCGGGTGGTGCTCGTCTCCTACGTGTTCGGCCCACGGCTGCCGTCCCATGGGCGCTGCATCACCAAGAAGGGCGAGCTGGCCAAGCTGGCCCGCCGGTCCGGCCGCTTCACCTGTTACGTGATCGAGGTGTGCCCCAACTGCTCCTGGAACCACCTGGCCCGCACCTTCCCGCTCTGACCGCCCGCGGACCCGGCGTTCTCGCTGCGAAGGACCTTTGCCGGCGCGACTACCCCCTGCCGAGAACGAGTTGGGGTGGGCTACGGTCCGCGCCGTGAGGACGACGGCAGGGCGCAGGCTGGCCGTGGTGGTTGGTCTGGCGCCGATGGTGGTGCTGGCGGTGGTGCGCCTCCACCCGTCGCTCGACGCGTTCTGGGAGGACGACGCCGTCCACTTCTGGCTGGTCGGCGGGGTGGGCATCGCGGCACTGGTGATCGCCCTGTCCATCAGCGAGGCGGCGCGCCGGCGTGGCGACGCACGCCTCTTCCTCGTCTCCCTCGCCTTCATGGCCAGCGCCGGCTTCCTGGGCCTCCACGCCCTCGCCACCCCCGGGGTGCTGCTCGACTCGGCCACCGGAGGGTTCGAGGCATCGGTTCCCGTCGGCCTGTTCCTGGCTGCGGCGTTCGCCGCGCTGTCGGCGGTGGAGCTGTCGCCGACCAGCGCCGCTGCCGTCCTACGACGGCAGCCGTTGTTGCGGGACGGGCTGCTCGCGCTCATCACCGGGTGGGCGGTGGTGTCGCTGGCCGGGCTCGCACCCCTCGACCGGCCCATCGACCCGACCCGCTTCCACCCGCTGCTCACCCCATTGGCGGTGGCGGGCACCGTTCTCTTCGCGGTCGCGGCATGGCGGTACGCGCGCCTCAATGCCACCCGTCGCTCGGTGCTCCTCGCTGCTGCGGTCGCGGCCTTCGTCGCCCTCGGTGAAGCCATGGTGGCGGGCGTCTTCGCCCGCAATTGGCGGGTGTCGTGGTGGGAGTGGCATCTGCTCATGGCCGCCGGCTTCGTGTTCGTGGGCTACAGCTCCTTGTCGCAGATCCGTCGCGAGGGCGGCCCGGCCGGCGTGTACGACACCATTGCGCTCGACGAGACGCTCCGGGAGGTGCGCGAGGACTACCGCGACGCGCTCGAGGCCCTCGTCGAGGTGATGGAGCGGCGCGAGGGTGACGGCGGCGACGAGCCGATCCGTCCTGCCACCGTCGGCCTCGCCAAGCGCTTCGACCTCACCGAGCGCCAACTCGAGGTGCTCGAGCGGGCGGCCGAGGCCCTGAGCGCCGACCGACGCCAGCTCCGCCGGCTCGGTGGCATGGTCGAGGCGGGCCGCCAAGCGAGGGTGCTCCGCGGTGAGGCCGAGCTGTTGGACGCGACCCTCGGCGTGCTCGCGCCCGGCTTCGCCCCCGACGAGATCGGGATGGCGCTCGTCCGGGACGGCGCCCTGGTGGAGATCGCCTGCGTGCCGCCAGGGCCCGCTCCCGACGCGGCTGCGGACGCTGCCGCCCTCGAGACCCTGTCGACCCAGGAGGGCGCCGATGGCCGGCTCCTCGTGGTGCCGCTCGCGGTCAAGGGCCACGCCGCGGGGGTACTGAGGTTGCGTGCCAGCGGCCGCCGGCTGGGCGAGCGCGACCGCTCGTTGGGCGAGAGCCTGGCCACCCAGTTGGCCATCACCCTTGAGAACGCGCGGCTCTACCACCAGCTCGACACCCTCTTCCGCTCGTACATGTCGCGCGATGTGGCCACCACGCTGCTGGCCGACCCACAGCAGGCGTCCCTCGGCGGCGGCATCGTCGAGCTGTCGGCCCTCATGGCCGACGTGGTCGGGTTCACCACGTTCACCGAGCGATCGGAGCCCGCCGAGGTGGTGACCATGCTGAACGAGTTCTACGGGGCGGTCGTGCCCGAGATCCTCGACGCCGGCGGCACGGTCACGCAGTTCGTGGGCGATGCGGTGGTGTCGTTGTTCGGGGCGCCGGTCCGGCACGCGGACCATGCCCGCCGGGCCTGCCAGGCGGCACTCGCGTTCCAGCAGGCGGTGGAGCGGGTGCGCGATGCGCATCCGGGCTGGCCGCAGTTCCGGGTGGGGGTGAACACCGGCCCGGCGCTGGTGGGCAACATCGGCAGCGCGGAGATGCGCCACTACACCGCGATCGGCGACACGGTGAACCTGGCGGCCCGCCTCGAGAGCGCCGCGCCCCACGGGCAGGTGGTCATCAGCGGCGCCACGCTGGACGCGCTCGGCGACCGCGCCACGGTCGAGCCGCTCGGCGAGATCACGGTGAAGGGCAAGGCCGAGCCCGTCCGTGCCTACGTGCTCCGTTCCCTGGAGCCCTGACCGCCCCTGCTCGCTGATGCACACCGGCGGCGGGGCTGACGTGTATCCGAAGGACCACCAAGTTACGATTCGGTTGCAGTGCGGCGACCACGGTTGTCGGTCGCCCTCCCGTCCATCTCCCCTGAGCCATCAATGCCCGAACCCTCCAGCGAGGTGCAGGACGTTCCGCCCGGCATGCGCCTCAACCGACGCGGCAAGCTGAAGAAGCTGCGCAAGCGCAGCATCGTGTGGAGGCTTCGCCGCGTCTTCTACCTGATGCTGCTGCTGGTCGTGGCGGGTGTGGCCGGGTCCTTCTGGGTGCTCTCGCAGGTGAAGCTGCCCGATGCCCGCGACCAGTTGCGGCAGACCAGCTTCGTGTGCGCGTCCGAGGTCACCGAGGACTGCGGGCCCGACAACGACTTCTTCCGCTTGAAGGCCGACGAGGACCGGGTCAACGTCACCTACGACCAGATCCCGCCCCTCGTCATCCAGGCCGTGATCTCGGCCGAGGACCGCGAGTTCTTCAACCACGGCGGCATCGACCCGGTCGGCATCGCCCGCGCCTTGGCGGCCAACGCCAACGACTCGGAGGTGACCCAGGGTGGGTCGACCATCACCCAGCAGTACGTCAAGAACGTCTACCTCAACCGGGAGCGGTCGATCTCACGCAAGATCCGCGAGGCGGTGCTGGCCGTCAAGGTCGACGACGAGTTCTCGAAGCAGGAGATCCTCGAGCGCTACCTGAACACCATCTACTTCGGTCGGGGCGCCTACGGAGTGCAGGCCGGGTCCCGTGCCTACTTCGGCCACAACATCGAGGAGATCGACGGGCTCGACAACACCACCGGTGCCCCGTCGTCGATCGAGGTCGCTCAGGCCGCCTACCTGGCCGGGCTCATCCGTGCGCCGGAGCGGGCCGACGCCGAACGGAACCCCGGCGTGGCCACCCAGCGGCGCGACTCGGTGCTCGACGCCATGGTCGAGGAGGGCTACCTCACCACCGACCAGTCGAACGGCGCCAAGGCCGAGGGATGGACCGTCAACTACTTCGGCGTGGCCAACCTCGTTCCCCGCTCACCGGCCACCACCCTGGGGGCGGTCGTCGACCACGAGCACGGCACCGAGTACTTCGCCGAATACGTGCGCCAGTGGCTGGTCGACCGTTTCAGCGAGGACGTGGTCTACGGCGGCGGGCTGCGGGTCTACACGACGCTGAACCACTCGGTCCAACAGGCGGCCTACGAAACGGTCACATCCACCCTCGACCTTCCCGGCGATCCCGCCGCGTCGATCGTGGCCATCGACGACGGGGGCCGGGTTCGGGCCATGATGGGCGGCACCGACTTCACGAACCAGTCGGTGAACCTCGCCGTCGGCGTGGACGGCGGCGGCTCGGGCCGCCAGCCGGGCTCGTCCTTCAAGCCGTTCGCAGTGGCCCAGGCGCTTCGTGACGGCTACTCGGCCGAGGCCCGCCTCTCCGTGTCGAGCAGCGGTTCGTTCCCGATCAACAACGGCGCGGAGCAGTGGCGGGTCTCGGGTGGTGGTGGCACCTACAGCATGCTCACCGCGCTCCCGGCGTCGTCGAACATGTTCTTCGCGACGCTCATGCTCAAGCTGGGGTCCGAGAGGGTGATCGAGCTCGCGCACCAGATGGGTGTGACCGCCGACCTGCCGATCGTCCCGTCGATCGTGCTGGGGGCGGGTGAGGTCTCGCCGCTCGACATGGCGTCGGCGTACTCCACGTTCATGAACCACGGCACCCACTACGAGCCGCAGGTGGTCAGCCGGGTCGAGGATTCCGACGGCAACGTGATCTGGGAAGCCCCGGCGACCGGCGAGGCGGTGCTCACCCCCCAGATCGCCGACACGGTCACCACGGCCATGCGGGGTGTGGTCACCAATGGCACCGGTCGGGCCGCGGCACTCGACAACACCGACGTCGCCGGCAAGACCGGTACCACCCAGAACAACAAGGACGCCTGGTTCGTGGGGTTCCGCTGCAACTTCGTGGCGTCGGTCTGGATGGGCTACCCGGGGTTCGACGGCGCTCCCGTCACCCCGATGGACAACGTGCACGGCGAGCGTCAGGAAGGCGGCCGGTTCCCGGCGCGGATGTGGCACGACTTCATGACCCGGGTCGATCCCCTGCTCAACGACAACTGCGCCTTGGCCGATGTCACCGACTTCCCCGGCAGGAGCTTCGACGACAGCGACCGGTACGACCCCTCGCAGACCTACGACGCCCCGAGCGAACGCCCCTACCAGGCGCCGTCGAATGATCCGGTGGTGGTCCCCGCCAACCCCGGCGACACCCCCGTGACGGTCACGGTCGCACCCGACCCCACCGTCGTCACGGTGCCGCCGCCGCCCCCCACGGTCACCACCCCCACGGGCGCCGAGCGGCCCTCGGCGCGCATCCGCGGCCCGTCGCCGTAGCTCGCGCGCGTCCGCCCGGGGTGAGGCGTGCGGTGGGCACTCGCCGGTGGCTGTCACGCCACGAGTGGTGTGACTCGCGAGCGCCATGGGCCTACACTGGTGGGCAACCGCCGGCAGCCGTGGGGCGCTGGACGGGGAAGGAGGCTCATCATGAGCGCTGGCCCGATGACCGCACCCGCAGTACGCGCCCGCAAGGTCGCACAAGGGGCCGATCCGTTGGTGATGGTGACGGCGTACGACGCGCCCGGCGCCCGCATCGCGGACGAGGCCGGCGTCGACCTGATCCTGGTCGGCGACTCGCTCGCCATGGTGGTGCTCGGCTACGACGACACCCTCCAGGTGACGGTCGACGACATGGCCCACCACACCGCGGCGGTGGCACGCGCCAAGCCGCGGGCCATGATCGTGGGCGATCTCCCCTGGATGAGCTACCACGTGTCGGTCGAGGACACCGTCCGCAATGCCGCCACGCTCGTCAAGGCGGGCGCCAAGTCGGTGAAGCTCGAGGGCGGCCGCAAGCGCCTCCCCATGATCGAGGCCATCATCGACGCCGAGATCCCGGTGATGGGCCACCTCGGGCTCACCCCCCAGTCGGTGCACGCCATGGGCGGCTTCAAGGTGCAAGGCAAGGAGCATCGCGCCGCCGTCGAGTTGGTGGCCGAGGCCAAGGCGCTGGCCCACGCCGGGTGCTTCGCGATCGTGCTCGAGGGGGTGCCCGACGTGGTGGCGGCGATGGTCACCGACGCGGTCGACGTGCCCACCATCGGCATCGGTGCCGGCTCTCGCTGCGACGGCCAGGTCCTCGTGTTCCACGACCTCCTGGGCATCGAGGACCGCGTCGCACCGAAATTCGTCCGCCGGTACGCGTCGCTGAAGGACGAGGCGGTGGCGGCGATCGCCGCCTACGCCGCCGACGTTCGGGGCGGCCGGTTCCCCAGCGACGCCGAGAGCTACCACCTCACCGACGAGGTGGCCGAGTCGCTCGGGCTCTACGGCGGGGGCTCGACCGGCTCGTAGGTCCCGAACACCACGTCCCACACCGGGCTGGTGACACCGAAGTTGGCGCGCCCGCCGGCGGCGTGATGGTGCAGGTGCCGCCGCTGCTGCCCGCGCGCGTAGCGGGTGCGAGCTGTCCGGAAGTGCGCGCGGAAGTGCACCCGCTCGTACACCAGGTAGGTGGCGATCCCGGCCACCCCCACGAGCGCGCCGGTGAACCAGGGCGCGCCCACCTGCACCGCCAGGGCGGCGCCCGCAGGGCAGAGGACGCCCAGGCCGACGGCGAGCGTCGCCGCCAGCGAGAGCGGCGAGGCGAGCGGTCGCCTGGTGGGGTGCCGGTGGTGGTCGAGGTGGCCCCGTGACGCGATGGCGGGGCCGAGCCGGGCGTGCATGAACCAGCGGTGGATCACGTACTCGGTGAAGCTCCAGGCGCCGACGCCGGCCAGGACGGACAGCACTGCCACCGCAACGTCGCGCACAGCAGGCAGTATGGCGGCATGCGACGGCAGTGTGTAGCCCTGCGGGCGCTCTGTCTCCTCGGTCTCCTCGGACTCGGGCTCGTGGCGGCGGGCTGCTCGAGTGCCGACGAGCCGGCCGGCGGCGGCGCCGAAGCGCCCGGCGCGCGGTGTGCGGAGTTGCACCCCATCGGCGACTTCGGCGAGGTCGCCGTGGACATCGGTGGTGATCCGCAGTGCCTGCTGCTGGCCCAGACCCCCGGCGAGCGCTCCCGCGGGCTCATGGAGGTCACCGACCTGGCGGGCTACCCCGGCATGCTCTTCGTGTTCCCCTCCGATTCATCGGGCCCCTTCTGGATGCGGAACACGCCCACACCGCTGTCGATCGCCTTTCTCGACGCAGACGGCTCCGTCGTGTCCGTCGCGGACATGGAGCCATGCGCCGACGACGAGCCCACGTGCACCAATTATCGGGCCGACGGGCCCTACCGCTTCGCCGTCGAGGTGCCCCAGGGCCACCTGGCCGACCTCGGCCTGGCGGGCGATGCCCGCCTCGTCGTCACCAGCGCCATCGATCCCTCCTGACGCCGGGCGGAGTGCGCTAGCCGTTGAAGGTCTGCCAGGTGGCGGTGGGGCGTTGTTGGCCGACACCGGGTTGCGACCAGTCGCACACGCCGTCGGGGAACAGGCGGCGCAGACGGTCGAATTGCGCGGCGGTGAAGTCCACCTCGTAGCCGGCGGGATCGACGGGCGTGAGGGTGCACGCGATCACGTCGTTGCGTCGCGGGGCGCCGGCGACGAGGCGCGGGTCGCCCTTCACCGGGAACGCGTCGGGGCACGGGCCGGGGTCGTCGTAGATCTCCCAGCCGCCGCGCACGGTGGTGCCGTCGGGCAGGGTGCAGCGGTTGTCGACCGCGGGGGGTCGGGCGTCGGCGAGGCGCTCGGCCACGGGGCGCCGGTCGTCGGGGTGGGCGCGGTCGTTCGCGGCGAGGGTGGTGAGCCACCGGTCGAGCAGGTTGATCGGCTCGTTGCTGGTGATGGCGCCGATGAGGGTCTGGATCGCGCCGCCGCCACCGGGCGACGACGTCCAGAGGGCGAGGTTGGGGTCGTCCTCACCCTCGACGGTGAGGCGGTCACGGATAGCGAAGGCCTGGACGCGGGTGTGGATGTCGCCGACGTCGTCGGTGTAGGGGTTGCGCAGGATGATGGGCACGTCGAGCAGCGGCCCCGGTCCGCTCACGCCGCCCGCCTGGTAGGGCCGTGCCGCCGTGGCCTCGTCGACGGCTTCGCGCTCGGGCTGGAAGTCGCCGTCGATGTCGTAGCCCCCGATCGCCTCGTTGAGGTCGAGGAACTCGGCTGGGCTGATCGTGCCCTCGTCGAGGGCCGCGAGCCCGTACTGCACCCCCACGTTGCTGAGCGGCCGCCGGGCGAAGCCGGTGGTGGGGTCGGTGCCCAGCACGGCGACGTTCATGTCCGCCAGGGTGCAGCGGGCGCCGTCGGGGTTGGTGTCGGGGTCGTACACGTCCTCGGGTGGCAGGGCGCACCCGACGGTCGGTTCGACGCCGCTCAGGAACAGGCGGGCCCACGAGCGGCAGGTCCCGGTGGTGCGGTGCCCCTCGATCGCCGTGCGTTGCGTCTCGCCGAGCGCCCGGCCCGCGTCGGTCTCGTAGTAGTGGAGCAGCAGCCCGCAGTCGGTGACGCCGGCCGCGATGGAGATGGCGTCGGGAAACGGGGCCGCGGGCGACAACGCGTCGAGCAGTCCCGGGTAGGCGTTGGCGATGAGGAGCTGCTGGATGGCGCCGCCCGACCCGCCGTCGCCGATGGTGAACCGCTGCAGGCCGTAGGCCTCGATGAAGTGCTCGCGGGTCATGAGGGCGGCCTCGGCGGACAGCGTGGGGTTGCAGGCGGTCTGGAAGGTGTCGAGGGTGTTGGTGGCGAGGGCGTAGCCCTGCGCCAGCAGGTCGGTGTCGAGGCCGACGCCGAGCGACGACCCCTGGCTGTACTGCGTGCCGCAGCCGCCGCCGAACCGGTAGACGAGCCGGTGGTTCCACCCGCTGGGATCCCAGACACCCGGGGTGTCGGGGTGCGGGTCGAGCACCCAGATCGAGGCGATGCCGCGGTCGATCACGCCGGTCTCGGTGCGGATGACGACCGGCACGTCGTGGCCGTTCACCACGGTGGTGTCGGCGTCGGCCGGCGTCCGCGTGGGATCGGCGAGCGGCACCACCGCGCCGGCGGTGTTCACGTAGGACCACTCGACCTTCGTGGGCGCGGTGCAGTCCTGGTCGGTGGCCGCGCCCAGGCCGTGGGCCTCGGTCGTGCAGGCCCACGGCTCCAGGTGCGGACCGGCGAAGACGGGGCCGCTGACGGGGTGGTTGGTCACGGTGAGGGTGGCGGTCTGGTCGCCGGCGGTGGCCTCGAGCGTCGAGTCGCCGTCGGGCAGGCCGCCGACGAGGGCGAGCCGGCGGCGGCCGGCTGAGAGGGCATCGGAGATGTCGTCGCCGTCGAGCGTGAGCGTCAGGTCGTCATCGTCGTGGTGCGCGCCGGTGACCCTGACGAGTACGTCGCCGCCGGTGACCATCGACGCCCGGGTCGACTCGGTGGAGAGCACGAGGTCGCCGTCGGCGGAGACGGCTGCCGTGGTCGGCCCGTCGTCCGCCGGGCCCGCCACCGGCGCGGCGCGGGTGTCCCGGGCGGCGGGCTCGCTCGCCGTGCTGTCGCTGCTGCACGCGGCGGCCATGGTCACGGCGAGAAGGGCGCAGGCGACGGCCACTGCTCGGTGCGCCGCGGCGGTGCGCCGCGGTCGTGTCATCGAAAGAGCAGGAGGCCCATGAGCGCCATGATCACCAGGATGGCCAACACCACGGCGACCGTGCGCCGACCGCCGTAGCGGCTCTGGCCGAAGTCGACCAGGTCGGCCTGGCGCCGCCGGCGGACGTAGGCGTCGTCCTTCGGCGAGCCGACCTTGGGCAGGTGGTCGTGCCCGTGGCTCTGCTGTCGCTGCTTCCGCTTCTGCGCGTGCTTCTGGGCGGACCGGTTCTGGGCGTTGCGCCGCTTGGCGCTCTTCGACTTGGCCACCCCCGGACCCTAACGGAGCAGCAACGGCAGGAGCAGTGGGTGCGGAACGGGGTCAGCCGCGCCAGACGACCGTGCCCACGAGCGACCGTCCGAGGTGGATCACCGCGCGGACGGCGAAGACCAGGCCCACCACCGCCAGGGCCGCCATGGCCAACGCGGCTACGCCGGCGACGATGGCCTGGCTCAGCGTGAGGCGCCCGTTCGGCTCGAGGACCACGGCGCCGTAGGCCAGCACCGCGGTGGTCGCCACCGGCACCAGGGACAGGCCGACGCCGAGTACCGAGGAGGCCGCGGCGTACGCCCGCCACTCGGGCCGGGTGAGGCCGCGGCGGGCCACCGCGGCGCGCACCACCCGTTGGGCCACGAACGCCACCACCGACAACACCACGAGCGGTCGCAGCGCCCACGCCGCGTTCCAGGCGTCCACGGCCCGGGTCTGCTCGAGGGTCGTGGGCGCCACGCCGTCGTCGACGCCGTCGAGGGCCCACCCGGCGCCCAGGTACACCACGGCCGAGAGGGTCCCCAGCCGTCCGAAGTCGGGTAGTCGCTGTGCCCACGGGGTCAGCCATCCCAGCGGGTACCGGGCCGGGGCCGGCGGCGGCGCGGGTGGGGCGGGGGCCCGACCGGCCGGCGGCGGCGAAGGTGGGGCGGGCGGCCCGCCGGCCGGACGCGGCGGGGTATAGACCACGTTCGGCATCGGTGGCGGCGCAACCGCGGTGGCCGGCGCCGATGGCGGCGGTGGTGGGGGCGCCGGGTCGGGGACGAGGTGCCAGGTGCGCTCGATGAGCATGGCCGAGGTGCGCACCGGGTCGTCCGCCGCGGGTGCGCGGAGCGCCACCAGGCGGGCGACGAGGGCCGCGGCCGAGGGACGGGCGCGGGGGTCCTTGGCGTGGGCCGCCGTCACCAGGTCGGAAAGGGCGGCCGGCAGTGCGCCGTGGTCGACCTCGGCGTGCAGCACCTGGTACATCACCGCCGGCGCGTGGCCGGCCTCGTCGCGGAATGGGGCGCGGCCGGTGGCGGCGAAGTGCATCACCGACGCCCAGGCGAACACGTCGATGGCCGGGCCGGCGTCGGCGCCGGTGAACTGCTCGGGCGCCATGAAGGCGGTCGTGCCCATCACCAGGCCCGTCGCGGTGAGGCGGTCGAGCCCAGCGCCCGACGCGATGCCGAAGTCGACGACCACCGGGGTGCGGGCCGTGAGGAGCACGTTGCCCGGCTTGAGGTCACGGTGCACCACACCGGCGGACGCGATCGACGAGATGGCCTCGGCCAGCGCCAGGGCCAAGGCGTAGAGGTTGTCGCCCGAGAGCGGCCCGCGCCGGCTGACCTCCTCGTGCAGCGTCGAGCCGTCCACGTACTCGGTCACCAGGTACGGCGGAGTCGCCGCCATGTCGTAGCCGAGCACCCGGGCCACGTGATCGCCCCGCACCCGCTGCGCCAGGGCCGCCTCCCGGCCGAACCGGGCCACGTAGTCGGCTTCGCCGGACAGGTGGCGGTGCATCACCTTGACGGCCCCCCGCCGACCGTCGTCGCGAACGCCGTCGTAGACGACCCCGAACCCGCCCGCGCCGAGCCGGGCGGTCAGCCGCCACCCGCCCACCTGGCGGGGGTCGTCGTCCAGCAGAGGTCGCGCCACGCAGAGATCATGCTGCCCGGTGCGGCGCGGGAAGCGGCGGTCACCGCTGATCGGCCGCCGCAACCGCCGTGCGGCCATGCTCGGGCAACCCCGCGCCCCGGCTGGCGGAGGGCGACCGGCCCGGGCGGTCAGCGGCCAGGGTCGAGGCCCACCAGCTGCTCCGACCGCGCCCAGAGCGCCTCGGCCCGCTCGGGATCGATGGCGTACGGCCGGACGCCGTCGGTGGCCTCGGCGTCGTCGGTCACCCGGGCGACCTGACAGTCCTCCAGGTAGGCGCCACCGTGGTCATCGAGCTCGGGTGCCGTGGCCGCCCACACGGTGGTGGCCGCTCCATGCGGCACGGTCTTGAAGTGCAGCCGCCGGCCCGGGGGGAGGCGCTCGGCGAGGCTGGCCAGGGTCTCGTCGGTGAGGTGGCGGCTCAGCTCGGTGGCGATCACTCCCGGGTGCACCGAGAAGGCGTGGATGCCCTCGGCGGCGTGGTGGTGGTCGTAGGCCACCGCGAACAGCGCGTTGGCGGTCTTCGAGCGCCCGTAGGCCACCCAGGGCTCGTACTCGCTCGTGGCGAAGCCGGGATCGTCGAGGTCCACGTCGCTGCGGCTGTGACCCCGTGAGCTGAGGGCGACGACCCGCGCCGGCGCAGCGGAGCGGAGCAGCGGCGTGAGCAGCGCCGCCAGCAGGAAGTGCCCGAGGTGGTTCGTGGCGAACTGGAGCTCGAAGCCGTCCTCGGTGGTGGCGAACGGACAGGCCATCACGCCGGCGTTGTTCACGAGCACGTCCAACCGGTCGTGCTCGGCCCGGTACTCCTCGGCGAAGCGCCGGACGCCGGCGAGGCTGGCCAGGTCGAGCCGGCGGACGTGCAGGTCGGCGTCCGGCACCGATGCCCGTATGCGCTCCGCGGCCCGGTGCCCCCGGTCGAGATCCCGCACCGCCAAGGTGACCGCCGCCCCGTGGGCGGCGACGGCGCGGGTCGTCTCTTCGCCGAGCCCGGTGGATGCACCGGTCACGAGGAAGCGCCGGCCGCGCAGGTCGATCCCCTCGAGGACGTGGTCGGTCGTGCGTTCGGCGCCGTGGGTCATCGGCCGAGTCTGCCAGCCGCGTCGGCCGGTTCGTCCGGCGGGACGCGACACGCGTGGAGCGACGCTCGTGGGACGACGCTCGTGGGACGACGCGCGTGGGACGATGGGGGGATCACCACGCCGAGGAGGCCCCGATGACCGCCGTCAACCCCGCTCCGACGGGCATCCATCTGACCACCGGCTACTTCTGGCTGGCCTTCCTGCTGGCGTTCTTCAAGCCCGAGGTGTCCATCGACGGCGGCCCGCCCGTTCAGGTGCACTGGGGTGACGCCTTCCTCCCGACGGCGCCGGGTGCACACCGCGTGAACGTGTGGTTCAACTACCTGTTCTTCGGGGCCTGCGGCAAGGCCGAGCTCGTGGTCGACGTGCCGGCGAGCGGCGCCGTCCCGTTGGACTACAAGGCGCCGACGTGGTTCGTGTTCTCGCCCGGCAAGCTCGTCGTCGGGGGCGCAGCTCCGGGGGCCCTGCCGGGAGCGTCCGCGCCGGGCGTCGCGGGTGTGGCCCAGACCGCCGCGCAAGCCGCCCAGCCCGCGGCCGCCCCTGCCGCCGCCGCCCCCCAATGGGACGCGTCGCGCAACGCCTACGTGCAGTACGACGTAGCACGGCAGTGCTGGCTGCAGTTCGACGACGCGACCCAGCAGTGGCGGCCCATCACCTGAGCGTCGGCCCGCCCAGCAGGTGACAGACCGGGCCTCGGTCGTGGGTTGGCCAAGCTGACCCCGCAGAGGAATCGCTCGCTCGGCGCGATCATGGACGCGGCCTCGCGAAGTGGGCCGCCAGGCCGCCCGGTTGGCCGGATGCCTGGCGGGGAGGGTGGGACAACGCGCGAACCGCGATCTGTGGGGGTAGGTGCGCTCGATCCTGACCGAGGGCGGGTCAGACCCTGATGACGGGGAGCCCGGCGATGTCCGTGTAGTGGTCGTCCTGGGTCATCACGGGCACACCGAGCGACAGTGCAGTCGCCGCGATCCAGGAGTCGTTCGCTGGCATCCGCTGGTTGCTGTCGCGCGGGAGCAGTCGAAGCCTCGCCCAGGACTCCGATACACGGTCATCCACCGGTATGGGCTGCAGCGCCAGCGCCTCGGCCAGTGTCGCCAGTCGGATGCGACGCCGCGGATCCTGAACAGGTTGCGTAGGTTGTGGCGCACGGCGAGGAGTTGCCATTCGGCGTTGGCGGCGGTCTCTCCTGGTAGCTGGACATGTGGTGTCGGCGTCGCATCCGAGCGGTGGCGTACCGGGCGAAGCTCCTTAAGAACTCCTCGGCGGCAGGACAGTCCGCAGCCCGGGTGATGGCGCGCGCCTGCCCCCACTGCCACTGTGTCCGGCCCCCGAAACCGTCCCGTTGACGGCTTCCACGGGTGGACCTGGTCTGCTCGTGGGAACGCCCGGCGAGGAGTGGGCGGGCCACGTCCGGGGGACCCACCATCGGGTACGATCCGTCTATGGCCCAGAGGCCGGGCGACGGGGTCGAGGGACATCGGTTCACGCGACGTGGTGCGCTCGCCGCGGGCCTGGGCGTCGGCGCGGGGGCGTGGGCGCTCGGATCGGGCACCGCCCACGCCGAGGGCGCCTCGCAGACGACCTTCGACCCGACGGGTCTCCAGGTGGTGACGGGCACCAACGTCCAGGATGCGCTCGAACAGGTCGACGAACGGCTCGAGGGGACGCTGGGGGGGCCGAGCGTCATCAACGTCCGGGATTACGGTGCCGTCGGGGATGGCGTGACCAACGACATGCCGGCGGTGGTCGAGGCACTCATCGCCGAGAAGTCGTCGTCGAACCCGTTGGAGTGGCAGCCCCGGTTCGACGAGGCCGTCGGCGGCGTCCTCTACTTCCCCCCGGGCATCTACCTGATCACGGGCATCCTGATCATCTGGTTCAACCGATTGCAGATCGTCGGGGCCGGGGCCGGGGCGACGACGTTGTTCTTCAAGCAGTCCGGCTACCACGGTGAGATCGACCTCGCGCCGAAGCTCTGGATCACCAACCTGCGGTCGGACAGCCGCGTCCACGACGTGTCGGTCCAGGGTCTCACCGTGCGCACCGACCTCGTCCTGGACACGTTCGACCCGCGCGAGTCCGGGGAGAGCCCGCTGCAGTGCTTCCAGGCCGACCGTGTCCGGATTTCGGGCGTCGAGGTCGTCGACAGCCCTGCCTTCGGGATCTCGATCACGGACTGCAGCGACGTCGTGGTCGACCACTGCCACGTCCACGACATCCACATCGACGGCATCCACCTGAAGCAGGTGACTGGCGGGCTGGTCCACGCCTGTCGGGTGGACCACACCGGCGACGATGCCATCGCGGTGAGCGGGGGGGCGCCCACCGACGACGATGCGATGCTCAGCACCCAGGTCGTGGTGTCCTCGAACGTGGTCTCACGAAGCGGGTCTCGGGGGATCACGGTGTTCGGGGCCGACGGCGTCGTCGTCAGCGACAACACGATCCAGGGCACCCATCAGGCCGGTGTCGGGATCATCCCGCACGAACGGAGCGGGAACACGCGGAACGTGGTGATACGGGGGAACCACATCGACGGTGTCGGGCTCTACGGCGAGGACCTCGACGTGCTGTGGGGATCTGGGACCCCGTACGGCATCGCCGTGGGGAGTCTCCATGCACCGGTGACGAGCCGCACGGTCGACACGGTGCTGGTCGAGGGCAACCTCGTCGCCGACTGCCGCAACGGCTACGTGCTCATCGAGAACGCGAGCGACGTGACGTTGTCCGGGAATCTTCTCCACGGCCCGATCACGACCGGGCAACCCAACCCCGGCTCCCACCAACAGCAGGGCTCCGGGGCACCGGGATCGGGGCATGGCGAGATGTTCCCGCCCACCGCGCCGTACGGCGGTGGCACGACCCCCGTGTTCCCGGCCGTTCGCGTCCGTGGGGCCAAGCGTGCCCGGATGGACAACAACGTCCTTCGGCCGGCCACCGACGAGCGTGCCTTCCTGATCGAGGGCCTCGCGGCGGCCGATGTCGTTCGGGCCCGCGTGTCCGACAACTCCATCGACAGAGGCACGTCGTCCCCACTGGGAACCCACGGGGCCGACGAGATCGTCTTCAGCCCCAGTGGGGTCCTGGCCTACCAGGGCGGCAACGATGTCAACGGTCTCGCCATCGCCCCCGCCAACACCCCTGCCTGACCCCAGCGCGAGGCCCGGCCGAGATCCCCACGGGTGCGGTCCCTTCCGAGCCCCGCGGTTCCCCGTCCCTCGAGCGTCGACGATGCCTGGAAGGCCGGGACGAGCGTGGTCATGGGGACACCCTGGCGCACTCGACCACGGCTGAACACCCGGCTCTCCGGTGGAAACCGTGGTGCTACCAAACCCGCAGACGAACGACCCGGGCTCGGTACTCAGGCCTGCCGGCGCAGGGTGACCATCGAGCGGGCGGGAAGCGCCACGGGTAGCTCGAGGGCGCCGGGGGGGTGTAAGGGGGGACCGCGGGCCCGGGTGGCCGCGCCGCGGTTGGCCACCACCGCACGACCTGATTCGCGGTCGGTGCGCAGCGCGGCGGCGGAGAGGCGGGTGGTCGCGAAGCACGCCTTGCCGCAGCTTGCCTGCCAGTCGCCGCCCGAGCACTCAGGGACCGAGATTCCCAGCCCCGGTAAGGCGTCGTGCAACCGGTCGTCGGCGCGGCCGGTGCATCGGCCGGCAACGAGCCGTCCCCCAGCCGGCCGGAGTCCTTCAATCGGGGAGCATCGGCACCGACCAGCCCTGGTCCCGGCCCAGGTGGACCGCCCGGCCGATCGCATCGGACCCGAAGCGGGCGTGTACGTCGTCAAGGGCGGCGTCCAGTGCGCGATCGAGCCGGCCGTCGAGGGGAAGGGCCAACTGGACGGCCCGGTCGTCATCGAGGTTGGCAACGGCCACACCCACCAGCGTGAGGCCACGTCGCTCCGTCATGGGGCGGGCGGCGACCACCAGGGCCCGCACCGCGGTGAGGACGGTGTGGGTCTCGGCCGTGGCCTGCGGCAGCGTCCGCGACCGGCTCGCCCGGGTGTAGTCGTCGAAGCGGAGGCGGAGCACGACGGTCCGCCCGACGCGGTGGGCGGCGCGCAGCCGCCGGGTCACGCGGTCGACGATGCCGACCACGATCGCGTCGATGGCCTCGGGAGATCGGCGCGAGCGCCCGAGGGCGCGCTGCGAGCCCACCGACCCGCGTCGGCGGCCGACCTGCACCCGCCGAGGGTCGCGGTTGTGCGCCAGGGCGTGGAGGTGCCGCCCCGCCCCCGGCCCGAGGATGGAGATCAGCTCGGGCGAGCCGAGGGCGGCAACCTCGCCGACCGTCGCGACGCCCTGCTCGTGCAGCTTCGCCGCCGTCACCGGACCGACTCCCCAGAGGCGCTCGACCGGGAGGGGGTGCAGGAACTCGAGCTCGCCATCGGCCGGCACCACGAGCAGCCCGTCGGGCTTGGCCACGCCACTGGCGACCTTCGCGAGGAACTTCGTCCGGGCGACGCCGACCGTGATGACGAGCCCGACCTGCTCGGCGACGTCGCGCCGCAGCCGTTCGGCGATCTGACGGGGGGTGCCCGCGATCCGTCGCAGCCCGCCCACGTCGAGGAACGCCTCGTCGATCGACAGGCCCTCGACCAGCGGCGTGGTGGAAGCGAAGACCTCGAAGACGGCCCGACTGGCGGCGCTGTAGGCCGAGAAACGCGGCGGGACCACCACCGCCTGTGGGCACCGGCGCCGGGCTTCGCCCCCGCCCATCGCCGTCCGGACACCGAATGCCCGGGCCTCGTAGCTCGCGGCCAGCACCACACCGCCCCCGACGATGACCGGCCGGTTCCGCAACCGCGGATCGTCGCGCTGCTCCACCGACGCATAGAACGCGTCGAGGTCGGCGTGCAGGATCGTCGCGTCCTCGGGCACGAACACATGTTCGCAGCCCGGTGCCGCTCCGGCAACCGCTGTGGGGCGCACGGGGTGACCGACGACCTTGCTGACGGCGACCTCCCGCCGTCCCGGCGGCCGGGGGTCAGGCCGGGGTCAGGGGGTGGCCGCCGGTCGCCAGGCGGGGTCGCGGCCGGTGAAGGCGATGAGGCGGTCCTGGGTGGAAGCGCCGGTGGCCACGTCGACCTTCGGGCCGTCGAGAGCAGCTTGGAGGGCGCCGGCGAAGGCGTCCCAGGTCGGCGCGAGCGCGGCGTCGTCCCCCTCGGCCGGCGGCGCCGGCAGCTCCACTCCGCTGGGGCTCAGCACGGCGGGAACCCAGCTGGGCACGTGCGCCACCACGTCGCCGAGTGCTGCACGAGGGTCTGCAAGGTGGTGACGCCGTCAGCCCCGGAGAGGGTCAGGGTGTTGAGCGACCCGGCGTCGGGGAAGCCCTCGAACACCTCGGTGCTCACGATGCGGGCCGGTGCCTCGACCGCCTGGTGCTCGCCGTGCCAGGCCAGCTCGTCGCCCTCGGCCGTGCGGCACAGGTAGCGCCAGGCGCCGCCGGGACGCAGGTCCACGTCGCAGGCGACCCGGGGGGCAGGAGTGCGGGCCCCACCAGCGCAGCAGGTGGCGGGGGGTGGTCAGCAGGTCCCACACCAGGGTGCGGGGGGCCTCGAACGACCGGGTGATGAGGATCTCGGTGTCGGACGGCAGCTCGACCGTCGCCGAGCTGTGGCGGGTGATGGTGGCCGACGTCGTTGCGCCGGTCGGTTGTCTTGTCGGTCACAGCGGAGGGACTCACCCAGACTGAGGCGGCCCGCCGCCATGAGGTGTCGGCCACGTTCGTGTCCCGGCCCCAGGCCCGCTACCGCCGACCAACCCCGAGAATGACCGAGGCCCGAACCCCGCGCGTGGGTTCATATAAGGGACAGAGCGCGAACCGGGCGCTGCGGCGTGAGGTGTGTGCGCTCCTGACGGCGGGCTGGTCAGACCTTGATGACGGCGAGCCCCGTGATGTCCGCGTAGTCGTCGTCCTGGGTCACCACGGGCACGCCGAGTGAAAGGGCCGTCGCCGCGATCCAGGAATCGTTGACGGGCATGCGCTGGCGGCTGTCGCGCAGGAGGAGCCGGAGCCTCGCCCAGGACTCCGCCACCCCGTCATCCACGGGTAGGGCCTGCAGGGCCAGCGCTGCGGTCAGTGTCCCGAGGCGGCGGCTGCGGGTCTCGACATCAGCCGCTGCGAGCACGCCGGCTCGCAGCTCACCGATGGTGATCACCGAAACCCCGATCTCGTCGGGCAGGGCGTGGTGGTCGAGTGGGCGCCCGGACTCGCGTGCGATGAACACCGTGGTGTCGGCCAGACCGCGGGTCACAACGGTCGGAGGTCGTCGGTCGTCTCGGGAGCCAGCGCCCGCAGCTCCGCGGCCAGCGCGGGATCCGCCTGCCGGGGGAGCACCCGGCGCACGAACTCGTCGCGAGTGATCCAGTGTGGGCGTCGGGCGACGGGTTCGAGCACGGCGGCCGGGCGGCCGTCCACGGTGATCGTCACCGACTCGCCGGCCTCGACGCGATCGAGCAGCGCCCGGGTGTTGTTGCGGAGCTCTCGCGAGGCAACGTCCAACATGCGACGAACGTAGCACACATGCGACGAAGGCGGGGCGTGATCTCGGACCGCCTGGTGGTGGTCGCGCCAGTCGACCTCGTCCCTGAGACCCGGGGTCGAGCGGGGAGGGTGAGACAACGTTCGAACCACCTCGCCTGGGCCGGTCTCGGCGAACTGATCGACCATGCCCTGGTCAGCCGGCCCGGAATCCCGTTAGCGGACTGGGGTGCTGGGGTCGAACCTGACCAATCCGGTTCCATCTCGGCGCCCGTATTCGAGTGGCCCACTCATGACCGACCCAAATGACACACGTGCCGTTGTGGTTCTGTTCGTTTCGAAGGTGCGCCAACCGCGCAAACCCTCGATTTGTTCGGTAAAGTTCGTTTCAGGATGAGCGAACAAATCCCCATCACCGGCAGAGTGGGTCGGCCGACGAGGGCCTCGCTCTACTCGCGCCTCGACACACAGATCGCAGAACTCTGGCTGCGGATGGGTGGCCTGCCGAGCCCACTCGAGGCCTCGGACATCTGGCGGGGCATCTGGTTCGAGGAGGCTCACCACTCGACGGCGATCGAGGGGAACACCCTCGTCCTGAAGCAGGTCGAGGTGCTCCTGGAGCAAGGTCGCGCGATCGGAAACAAGGAACTTCGGGAGTACATGGAGGTCCGCGGCTACGCGGATGCCTCGGAGTGGGTCTACAAGCAAGCGCTTGCTCCGGATCGGGCTGACACGCAGAGGACCCTGACCGTTACCGAGATCCGCGCTGTCCACCGCGCTGCCATGGCTCCGGTCTGGGATGTCGCCCCCCACCCTGAGGCGACAGACAGGGAGAGGCCCGGCAGCTTCCGAGAACATGAGATCCATCCGTTCCCCGGCGGCATGCACCCCGTCAGTTGGGTTCTCGTGCCTGCCGAGATCGCGACCTGGGCAGACGACATCAACGGACTCGAAGCGCGCTCTACGGACTTTCCCGGGCGGCTGGCCGAACTGCACTGTCGATTCGAGCAGATCCACCCGTTCATCGACGGCAACGGACGTACGGGACGACTCCTGCTCAACCTGGTTCTGGTTCGCCTCGGCTACCCGCCCGTGATCGTCTACAAGCGACAGCGATCCGACTACCTGCGGGCACTTCGTCGCGCCGACTCCGGTGACCCTGGATTGCTCGGCGAGCTCCTCGCTCGGTCGATCCTCGACAACCTCTACCGCTTCATCGTGCCGGCGGTGGCCGGACCCGCCCGGCTCGTGCCGCTCGCTGCCCTCGCAGACGAGGACCTCAACGCAGGGGCGCTGCGGGTGGCAGCGAAGCGGGGGCGGCTGCAGGCTTCGCAGGGAGCCGACGGGCAATGGCGCAGCACCCGCAACTGGGTCGACGAGTATCGAGTGTCGAGGTACCGGCGGGGCACCTGAAGCCTGAAGATCGCTCAGCACGTGAGTCGGCGATCGTGGGCTTGGCCATCCGCCGGTCCGCGTGCACCGGAAAGTTCTGGACGGAGCTGCCGCCCGCACTCGGACCGTCAATTCGTTGTCGAAACCACAACGTTTGGCGGAGGGGGTGGGATTCGAACCCACGGTGAGTTTCCCCACACACGCTTTCCAAGCGTGCCGATTCGGCCGCTCTCGCACCCCTCCAGAAATGCTGGTGAAAGTGCTCGCCCCCGAGTGTGACGGCCAGGCGGTCTGCGGCACACGGCGAGATCCGCTGAGAGCTGCTGCCTTCCGGCCCTGACCCGGTTCACGGGTCGCCATTGCACAGGACCCGGCCGCCACACTCGAGGGCGAGCGAGTGGATACGTTACCCGCGTTCCGAGACGAGGCCACCCCGCGAACCCGGACGACGACTGGGTGCTCGGCGGTAGCATCGGTGCCCTTATGGCCTACCAGTCGCTCTACCGGCGCTACCGACCCCAGCGCTTCAGCGAGGTCAAGGGCCAGGAGCCGGTGGTGCGCGCGTTGCGCAACGCCGCGAACGAGGACCGGGTCAGCCACGCCTACCTGTTCAGCGGCCCCCGTGGCACGGGCAAGACATCCACCGCCCGCATCCTGGCCAAGATCCTGAACTGCACCAATCCGACCGAGGGCGAGCCGTGCGGCGAGTGCGACTCGTGCCTGGCCATCGAGGCCGGCACGTCGATGGACGTGCACGAACTCGACGCCGCGTCGAACAACGGCGTCGACGCGGTGCGCGAGCTCATCAGCCGTGCGGCGATCGGCACGCCCGGCCGCACCAAGGTGTACATCCTCGACGAGGTCCACATGTTGTCGAAGCCGGCGTCCAACGCGCTGCTCAAGACGCTCGAAGAGCCGCCCGGGCACGTGGTGTTCATCCTGGCGACCACCGACCCGCACAAGGTGCTGCCCACCATCAAGAGCCGTACCCAGCACCTGGAGTTCAGCCTGCTGGGCGCCGACGAGATGTCCGAGCACCTCCGGTGGGTGGTGGGCGACGCCGGCATCGACGTGACACCCGAGGCCGTCGAACAGGTGCTGAAAGAGGGTGCGGGCTCGGCTCGCGACGCCTTGTCCGCCCTCGACCGAATCGCCGCGGGCGGGGGTGTCGCCGAGGGCACCGAGTCGGTCGATGCTCTGGTCGAGGCCCTCTGTGAGCGGGACACGGGTGCCGCGCTGGCGGCGGTGTCGGCCGACACCCGGCGCGGGCGCGACCCCCGCCTCGTCGGCGAGGCGCTGCTGGGCCGCCTGCGTGACGCGTTCCTGGCGTCGATGCGAGCCGACCTCGGGCATCTCTCCGACGTCGAGCGTGACGTGGTGCAGGGCTACGCCCGGCGGATGACCGCCCCGGCCCTCACCCGCGGCCTCGAGCTGCTCGGCGATGCCCTCGTCGCCATGCGCCAGGCGCCAGACCCGCGGATCCCTCTCGAGGTGGCGCTCGTCCGGCTCACCCGGCCCGACAGCGACACCTCGGTGGCCGCCCTCGCCGAGCGGGTCGACCGCCTCGAGCGCAAGGTTGCCGGTGCGGGCACGAGCGGCCCGCCACCAGCTGCGCCGACGGTTCCCGAGCCCGCCTCGGCGTCGGCCCACGAACCGTCACCGTCCAAACCAGCGTCGTCCGCGCCGCCGCCGGGCGCACCGTCACCGTCCAAGCCCTCGCCGGGCGACGATGCCCGCCGTGCGCTCGCAGGTGCCGAGCGTGACACTGGCGTGACGGTCGCCCGAGCTTCGGGTGAGGCCAAGGCCGGCACCGCAAGGCCCGCCCTGGGAGCGCGCCCGCGACCGGCGACGCCGGCCGCGACGCCCGCCGCAACCGTCACGACAACGGCGCAGCGGCCAGACCCGGCCTCCGTCGATGTCGACGAACCCGAGGCCACCGGTGAACCAGCGGGCGCCATGCCCGATCGCGAGGCGATCCTGGCCGTGTGGGACGGCAACCTCCTCGGCCAGCTCCCCGCGGCCGGCAAAGCCCGCTTCCGCGGGGGCCGTTTCGCCACGGTGCAGGATGGCGTGGCGGTGTTCGCCGTCCCCAACGACATGCACCGTCAGCGCTGCGAGGAATACCGGCCCGAGGCAGAGGCGATCCTCGCGCGTCACTTCGGCGTGCCGGTCCCCCTGCGACTCGTCGTCGATGCCGAGGTGGTCGAGGCCAGCCTGGCGGCGTCTTCCGCCGCGGTCGGCGCCGTTGAGGCGGTCGGCGGGGCCGACAGCGAGCCCGAGGACCAGGACGAGACGACCATCGATCCCACCCAGTTGGTCGACGCCGTCGGTCAGGACCAGAGTGCCGTCGAGCGTCTCGCCGAGGCCTTCGGCGAGGTCGAAGTGATGGTGGAGGAGCCCGAATGAGCCCGAGGAACGATGACGGAGCCCGATCGGCCCCGTGCAGACAGGAGAGTCGCCATGATTGATGAGCCCACGCCCGACCTGCCGCAGATGCCGGGCATGCCCGACCTCGGCGGCCTCTTCGAGCAGGCCGCCCGCATGCAGGAACAGCTCATGGCCGCTCAGGAACAGGCGGCGGCCACCGTTGTCGAGGGTCACGCCGGTGGCGGGGCCGTGCGGATCTCGGTGACCGGGAGCTGGGAGTTCGACGAGGTCGCCATCGACCCTGCGGTGGTCGACCCCGACGACGTCGAGCTGCTCGCCGACCTGGTGCTGGCGGCGCTGCGCGACGTCTCCGCCCAGATCGCCGATCTGCAGCGCGGGTCGATCGGAGGGCTCGACCTCGGCGACGTCCACCTGGGCGGGCTCGGCGGACTGGGTGGCGCCCTCGAGGAGTCCTAGGTGGCCGGGGTCTACGCCGGTCCGGTTCAGGACCTCATCGACGAGTTCGGCCGGCTGCCCGGGGTGGGCCCCAAGTCGGCGCAACGCATCGCGTTCCACCTGCTCAAGCTCTCGAAGGAGGATGCGCTCCGACTGGCCCGCACCATCGTCGAGGCCAAGGAGCGGGTGTCCGTCTGCGACCAGTGCTTCAACATCGCCGAGGGCCACGAGTGCGGGATCTGCGCCGACTCTCGGCGTGACCCGGCGGTGCTGTGCGTGGTCGAGGAGCCTCGGGACCTCGTCGCCATCGAACGCACGGGCGAGTTCCACGGCCGCTACCACGTGCTCCAGGGCGCCATCAGCCCCATCGAGGGCGTGGGCCCCGACCAGCTGCGGGTGCAGGAGCTGCTCGCCCGACTCGGCGAAGGGCAGGTGAAAGAGGTCATCCTCTGCACCAATCCCAACATCGAGGGTGAGGCCACGGCCATGTACCTCAGCCGGCTGCTCACCCCGCTCGGACTGAACGTCACCCGCATCGCACGCGGGCTCCCGATGGGCGGCGACCTCGAGTACGCGGACGAACTCACCCTGGGCCAGGCCCTCGAAGGCCGCCAGACCTACTGATTCCCGATCGACCCCGGGTAGGGGGGTCGGGCGGAGAGGCGACCTTGTCAGCTGTCGGTCGTCACGACCGCAGGTGGATCGGCCGTCACCGACCCGTTGCCCAGGTCGCGCTGGTCGAGGATGGCGATGGGCTCGTTCTCCCAGATGCCGTAACGCAGGTGGAAGCGCCGCAGCGGCCTCGGCGCCCACCAGTTGGCGCGTCCGGCGAGGCGCATGAACGCCGGCACGAGCGTGGCCCTGATGAGGAAGGCATCCACCAGCACGGCCAAGGCGAGGCCGAGGCCGAACAGCTTCACGACTGACACCGACGAGGTGGCGATGCCCAGGAACACGATGGCCAACAACACTGCCGCAGCGGTGACGATGCCGCCGGTCTGCTGGAGGCCCTTCGCCACAGCGGCCTCGTTGTCGCGGTCGAGGTCGTACTCCTCCTTGATGCGGCTGATGAGGAAGACCTCGTAGTCCATCGACAGCCCGAAGGCGATGCAGAACATGAGCACGGGCGTGAACGTGTCGATGGTCCCTGTCGAGGTGAAGCCGAGCAGGTCGGCCCCGTGGCCTTCCTGGAACACCCACACCATGCCGCCGAAGGTGGCGGTGAGGCTCAGCACGTTGAGCAGCAGGGCCTTGGCCGGCACCAGCAGGCTGCCGGTCATGAGGAACAGGAGGACGAACGTGGCCACGGCGACGAGGGCGAGCGCCACGGGAAGGTTCGATGCCACGGCGTCCTTGGAGTCGACGAGCTGAGCTGACAGCCCGGCAACCGCGCTGCCACCAGGGGCGTCGAGATCACGGATGTCGTGCACCAGTTGCTCGCCGGCGGGCGACACGGGCTCGACCGCGGGGACCACCGACAGCCAGGTGCCGGTTCCCGGTCCGGCACCGGGCCCGAATCGCTGCGCGGAGAGGTCGTTCGCGGGAACGAACCCGCTGTCGACCCCGAGGTCACGCATGCCGTCGCCGTAGTAGCCGGTGACGGCGTCCACCCGGTCGACGCTCTCGAGCGCCGCCAACTCCCGGGCGTAGTCGTCGATCGCGTCGGTCTGGTCGGTCGGGTCGGCCGCGTCGAGCAGCACCTGGGCGGCGCCTGCTTCGCGGCTCGTGAAGTGGTCCCGGATGTCCTCCGCGGCGGCGCGGCTCGACTGGTTCTCGGGCAGGACCCGGTCGTCGACCTGGCCGGAGTCGAGCCGGAAGAACGGCAGCGCCAGCACCACCAGGAACGCGCTGACACCGACCGCGTACAGCCACGGGTGCCGCATGACCCGCATCGCCTGGTCGTGCCAGAATCCGCTCTCGGGGTCCTGGTGGCGCCGCTTGAAGATCCGGCCCTTGTCGACCTTGTCGCCCAGGGCGGCCAGCACCGCCGGCAGGACGATCACCGCCGCCACACCGGCCAGGGCCACGACGGCGACCCCGGCGTAGGCGAACGAGCGCAGGTAGGGCACCGGGAACACGAGCAGGGCGAGCATCGACACCGTGACGGTGCCTGCGCTGAACGCGACCGTGCGTCCCGCGGTCTGCATGGTGTGTGACAGGGCGACGTCCCGTCCGAAGCCTGCCGCCAGTTCCTCTCGGTAGCGAGCGACGATGAAGAGGCTGTAGTCGATGGCCAGGCCGAGACCGAGGCCGGTCGTGAGGTTCAGCGCGAAGACCGACACCTCAGTCACATGCGCCAGAACGCTCAGGATCACGAACGTGCCCAAGACCGCGACGATGCCCACGGCGAGGGGAAGCAGCGCGGCCACGACCGAACCGAACACGAGGACCAGGACGATGAGGGTGAGGGGAAGCGTGAGCGCCTCGGACTTCTTGAGGTCCGCATCGGCGGTCTCGGTCGCCTGACGGCCGACCTCGGCGGCCCCCGTGACGGCGGTGCTGATCACCCCACCGTCACGGGTGTACCGGGGTGACAGATCTTCAGCGGCCGAGATGGCCTCGTCCTCGCCGCCTGCAAAGCTTCCGATCACCAACGCTTGGCGGCCGTCCTCGCTACGCAGCGGAGGGGTGAGGGTGGGCGACCAGTACGACAGTGCGTTGGTGATCTGCGGCTCAGCAGCCAGCTCGTCGGTCAACGCAACACCGGCGTCGACCACCGCTTGCCCGTCGACGTCACCGCCTTCGGCGGTCACCACTATCACGAAGTCGGGGTCAGCCGCCCCGTACTCGTCGGTGAGGATCGTGGCCGCTCGGCTCGACTCGGATCCCGGGTCCTCGTAGCCCCCGACCGACAGCTGCTTCGCAACCCCACCGCCAACGATGGCTGCCACGGGGAGGAAGGCGACGGTGCAGCCCAGCACCCACCAACGCCGTAGGATCACGAACCGAGCCAGTCGCCTCACGCGCCCCCCTGGTCACCCCTCCGACCCCGACGATAGCTCTTCCCATCCCCCGGTTTGGTCCCCTCGTGCGGCCTCGGGAGAGTTCTTTGCTGGACTACGGGTTAGGCCACTGACCCAACGCCGTACGTCCTCTGGCGGATCATCTTCTGCCTGCGTCACGCCTGGCAACAGGGCAAGGACAGCGCAGGAGAAGAGGCTCCAGACCTCGCCACCGTGGTCGCCGCCTATCCCGTCGAGTGGCACGGCTGACGGGTCGACCCGTTGCCGGATAACCAGACCCTCGAGGAGCGCCGTCAATAGCGTGGTCAGCCACTCGAAGGTAAATGGTGGGCGTAGAACCAATCCGTAGGCATCCAGCGACGCTCTATATATCGAGGTCCACGAAGCAGCTACTTCCGCATACTGATTCGCAATTCTCTTCCGGCACGATGGGTCATCTGTCATCCAAAATGCCATCTGAACCCTGAAGTCCTCATTGCCAATGAACTGCTCGAGGTTGTACTGCGAGAGCTCCCGAATAAGGTCGACAATCGGAATCCCGTCGGCTACGGCCCGATGGAATCCATGCTCGACCACTTCTCCTACCTCATAGCGTCGAGCCGAAAGCAGCTCTTCAAGGAGCTCTTCTCGATACTGCTCTTGGGACCCCCAATAATGGTAGAGGGCGCCTGTTGAAACTCCAGCGCGGCTAGCGACATCATTCAAACGGATGTGGTCCAATAGACCCGGTTGGGGCGTCTCGTAGACCATCTCTCGACCCACATCAAGTAGACGCCTGCGCGACTCTTGAGCCTTGGTGACTCGTCTCCGAGAAGAGGGCACGGAAGGACTATACCGCAACCGGGAACCACTAGAAGGTGTCAGTGAGCTTCTCAGACTCACTGGGCACGGGACTGGGGGTGTCGAGTCTACGGACGAGGGAGTCGAACCGAATGGCAACCACAACCCAGGTAATCTTGGACCAGATCTCGATGAGAATGATGTGCCGAGGGCTACTTTGCCGAGTCCATGGTACGTGTGAGGACATGCGACTGAGGGCGATCAACGATCCAACCGTCGAGGTGGAGCAGTACTCGTAGTCGCCGTACGGCTCGGCGCGTCAACAGGTGGCAGGCGGCGAGCGGGGAGGCGGCGCTTGAACCCGTGTCGAACGCGTACCGGACACCGACGCGGCTGCCCGGTAGGCGCGCATCCAGGTCGTCCGGTACCCGCACCAGAGCCGGAGGGACTCGACGGCGGGATCAGGTCAGATCCGCGTGGCTCCCCAAGGGAGACAACTCTTCGGGTCGAGGTAGCGGCGCAACCCCCGCCGTAAGAAGCGCGACAAACTCCGCCGCCGGGACTGGCCGGGAGAACAGATAGCCTTGCGCATAGTCACAGCCCAACTCCAAGAGAACCTCCAGCTCTGCAACTTTCTCTATCCCTTCAGCCACTGTCTGGGCTCCGATACGTCGAGCTAGATCAATAATCGCGCTAGCGATGGTTGGTTTCTTACTGGGTCCGCCCAGGCCATCCACAAAGCTCCGGTCAATCTTCAGAATATCGATCGGGAATCTGCCGATATAGCTGAGCGACGAGTAGCCCGTGCCAAAGTCATCAATGGCCACCGCAACGCCGAGTGAGCGAAGGCCCTCGAGACGGAGCAGTGCTTCCGAATTTTCGCCAACTAGGAGGCTTTCTGTTACCTCGATGGTCAGACTGGCCGGCGGAACACAATACCGAGCAAGCGCAATCTCAATGCAGTCAACAATACGGGGATCATCCAACTGACGCACGGACAAGTTCACGCCCATTCGGAAGCTCGCGTCGACCAAGTTCCGAGCACGCCAGATACTAAGCTGTCGTAGTGCCTCGTTCACGATCCACGACCCAATGGGGACAATGACGCCCGTCTCCTCCGCGAGGGGTATGAACGCCCCTGGTCCAAGCAATCCGCGCTGTGGGTGCTTCCAGCGGACCAGCGCCTCGGCGCCGTGGAAGCTAGATCCATCCATGCTTACGATCGGTTGGTAGTACAGCACCAGTTCGTTTCGGTCTACCGCGATCGCTAGCGCCGACTTTGTATCCATCCGTTCCAGAGCGGCTGCCTGCATTGTGTCCTCAAACAGAGCAAACCGCGCCTTGCCCCGACTCTTAGCGAGATACATCGCCATGTCCGCATTCCTCAAAAGTAGCTCTGCCGACCTCGCCTGTTCCGACACCAATGAGACGCCGATGCTTGCGGTTAGTTGAATAGGCCGTCCGCCAGCGAATAGCGGCTCGGCAATAGCATCGAGCATCTGCGCGGCAATGGCTACCGCTTCACGCTCCCCTTGACAATGCTCGAGCAGCAGCCCAAACTCGTCTCCACCGAGCCGGGCAGCCGAATCAGATAGCCGCAGACATTGCAGAATCCGGTCAGCAACATCGATCAGAAGCTGATCACCCGCCTGATGCCCGAGACTGTCATTGACCGTCTTGAAATCATCAACGTCAACCAACAGGACGGCCACCGAATCGACACGACCCTCAGCCCGGCTAAGCGCCTCAGCGACCTGGTTAGAGAAGAGGTCGCGATTCGGGAGACCGGTTAGCCCGTCGTGCAAAGCCTGATGTTCGAGACTACTCTCAAGCTCCTTGTTAACCGACACATCTCGGGCGTTGACCACCACTCCATGTACTGCGGACTCCGACCGGAGATCTGTTATGGCAAGTTCCAGCGTGTGCGCCTTACCGTTCTTGTCGGTCACGGAGACTTCGGCCCTCTCTTGAGCGAACCTCCGCCGAGAGACCAACGAGCGGAAAGAACCAGCCAACTCGGACTCATTCTGGTGCAGAAGGGTGAACGCGCTCAGGCCTATCAGTTCCTCGGAACTGAATGCCAGAACCGCGGTGACGGCAGGGCTCAGGTAGGTGAACCGGCCGTCGTCGTCTAGAACGGCAACGATATCGCTCGAATTCTGGACGAGTGATCGGAAGCGTGCCTCGCTTCTACTGACCTCCTGCTCCATTGTCTTCCGCTCGGTGATATCTCTTGCCGTAATGACGATTCCCTCGATCTCGGGCTCATCGGTTAAGTCGCGTGCGAGTACTTCAAACCATCGGACGCTCTTGTCCCTATGACGCATCCTAAGTTCGACAGGCCTCGGCTCAGTGCGGCCGCTGGAGGCGTATCTAAGCAGCGAGTTGACCTTCTGGCGGTCAGCCGTATGAACGAGCTCAAAGAGCGTGCGTCCGATCAGAGCAGTGGGTTCTCGGCCGAGAGCTCGAAGCGCTGCAGGGCTGCAGAAGTGAATCACCCCATCCGGTCCGGTTACGCTTACGATATCAGTGGAACGCTCAAACATCGCTCGGTAGCGGCGCTCTGTTCGTTCCCTTGCTATTTGTTCGCCCAGCTCGAGGCTCCGAAGGGCGAGACATGCCTCCCAGATTATCGATTCCAAGACCCGGCGAGTCGAGCGCTTCATCGTGGCGCTCGTGGTTATCGCAAATATTCCGCGTGAGATGCTCTCCATTTGTAGTGGTATTAGGATCGTCTCCTCACCCGACGGGCAGCACAGGACCCGTCCCGATTCGAGTACTAAGCTTCCCTTCCTCTGAGTCGGACGCCCTTCGTGGACGGTCGTCAGGAATTCTTCATCTAGTCTTACGGCATCGGACGGGCTGTAGTAGGCGCGGCTGTCGTGCGTATCGGCTGTGAAAGTGCCATCACCCCGATCGATCAGAAGGATGCCGAGGGCTGGCCGGTCATTAGTGACGAGGTCCATAATCCCTCCAAGGGTGGCCCGCGCGATGTCGCTGACTTCACCCGCGGCTACAAGAGCCTCGCCCACATTTGACCTTACTCGCTCCATTCTAATCGATCGCTCATTGGCGCGAACGAGGTCGGTCATACGTGCTAGGACGATTAGAGCGATGATGGCGGACCCGCTCGATGTCAGGACCACGCCGAGCATATTGCCCGATTCTACTTGCCAAAGGAGGAGGGCTGGGACCAGTAGCACCGATGCCACCAAGAGGGCTATTCGCTGCCTAGTGAGCCGCGGTTCCTTCACGGGGGGCCGGTCAGTTAGATGCGAAATGTCGGGCCTAAGAGTAGCGGCCGCGTATGCGATGAAGCCGAGAGGAAAGGCGTATGAGATCACCCAGTCGAGCTGCTGGATGCCCATGTCATGAAGGAGGGCGCCAGTGTCAATAACGAAGAGCACGGTCATGCTGAAGGCAAGAAGGTAGTAGCTCCAGTTGCGCTTGCCTGGACCGACTGCCAGGAGCGCTGTCGCAACCAGAACGGCGATAACTATGACGGAGTAGGTGCCGTCAAGGATCCGGATTGATGGGGCGACAGTTGAGTCGAGCAAGAAGGGTACAACGGCCAATGACCAGAACGGGATTCCGACCAGAGCTCCTACGAGGAGGGCGTCCAGGAGGTCGGCCCGGTTGTTTTCATGACGTCGTGCCTTCGCCAGGGCTCGCTGCCCGGCGAGAATAAGCACGTAGCCCGCCATGACGAAGACATCAGCCGGCGAGGGGAAAGGGAACTCCACGTTTGCCAGCTCGGCGTGCACAGATCTGACCAGTGTGCCCACCACGAGACCCACGAGACCCAGGTAGAGGGCGGCCCAAACCGGGCGTCGGGATCGCTCGATGTTCTCATGGAGACCAAGACCGGCCAAGATCGTTGCCACCACGGCGATCAGCACACCGAGAGAGAGGCGCTCCGCCTCGCCGAGAAGTGGCAGCAGGAGGCACACGCCGAAGCCGACTCCTAGGAGGCTGCTGAGCAACAGCGCTTTCTGACTTGATGCGCTGGCGGCGGGGTTCGGTGCCTGGTCGGAGTTCGTGAATCTGGGTGCAGATCGGTGTGGCGTGGCCCGGGAGGTTGTGGGTGCCTGGCTGTTGGCCGG
>JAYRVH010000080.1:0-30501 GCA_041918615.1 Acidimicrobiales bacterium | reverse complement strand
CCCGCAGGCGCACGTAGTCCAGCGCCGCCATCACGGTCTTGCCGGTGCCGGTGGCCGACACCAACAGGTTGCGGTGATGGCCCTGGCGGCGGGCGACGGCGATCTGCTCCAACAGCCGCTCCTGGAACGGCTCGGGGCGCAACTCGATCGGGCTCAGCAGCACCGTCGGACCCGAGTCGCCGGCCCGCTCGGTCTCACGGTCGAACTCGTCGCCTGGGTTCACAGACAGCAGGCGTACGGGCGGAAGTCCCCCGACTGCCAGTACGACTCATAGACCGCCCCCACCTTCGCCACCACCGCGACGTTGCGGGCCGCCGACACCCGCACGTTCCACTCGAGCCCGTCCACCCGCGCCGAATGGGTCAGGTTCGACGACCCGATGTACGCCGTCGAATGCCCCGACCGGCGGTGGAACAACCACGCCTGATCGTCGGCTCTTCGGCTGACGCCTCATCGCTGAGCGGGCCTGTGCGGCCCGCCGGTCTGCGCCTGGCGGCGCATCCCACGGCGTGCAGCCGGGTCGTGGTCGTGTCGTACGACACCCGCACGTCGGCGCCCAACGCCGCCGCTGGTTTGAATTCAACAGGCGTCGAGCGCCCGCCGCTCGGTCGACCCCGTGTAGGTCGTGGTCAGCACCCTCAGGGGAACGGGCTCGCCGGACCGCTCGCAGTGGCGGCGCAGCGCATCGAGCAGCGGACGGATGCCCGCTGCGGCGGATGAACGCCATCACCACATCGATCCGGTCGGCCGACGCCACCTCGGCCAACACCTGACTGCCCACCCGAGGCTCGCCGGGGGCGTTCGTCAACAACGTCGTGTCGAGCAACGGGATCAGCGGCTCGTCGATCTCATCCGGTGTGCCGTCGGGGCGACGGGCGGTGATCGACCGCAAGACCGACCCGGGTTCGACCGGGCGCTCGGGTGCCAGGTCCAGCGAGCGGGATCGGGCGGCGACGAGCCCGTCGAGGCTCGCCACCAGATCCCGAGCCACAGCGATGGCGACGTCGACCCGATCCTCCTCGGTGACACCCTCGATCGCCCGCTCGACCACCCGGCTCAGATGCAGCGCCACCCGGTCCGCCACCTCCGCCGGCCGCACCCCGGTCTCGGTGGCGACCAGGCGCCCCTCGATCCCCGCCAACTGCCCTGCCAGCACCTCCGTGACCAACACCTCGTACAGCCCAGGAGGCAACGGCTCGGTCACGGCGCCAGTCTGACCGCGTCCAAGCGACGGGATCGGTGATCACGGTGGTCGCAGGACCAGTCCCTCTCGCAGGCCGTTCTCGACTGGCAGAGTCAGTGAGCGAGAACTGGGGGCGCGAGCGGTCGTGGAGGCAGATGATCGAGCCCGAGCGCCGAGGCAGACGGCAAACCTGGCAGCAGTTCGAAGGTGAGCGGCGACAGACCAACCCGGTACGCCGGCCGATGGCCGGGACCGACCAGCCAGCAGTAGGGCGCTTTGGTGGCCCACAGCCGCCAGGCCAACTGGCGGGCCTCGTCGCCACGCTTCTTGGTCTCGGGCCCGGGCTCCTGCGAGGCGAACCTCTCGAGCATCGAGGCGCGCAACTTGTCGAGCATGGCCACGTCCCGCTTGGCCTCGCCGAGCACGACGACCTTCTCGTCGTCATCGACAATCGCCAGATCGAGTTGGAGCGATCGCGCCGGCAGCTCGAAGAAGACCCGCTCCTGCGGGTAGCCGAGGTTGAGAATGCAGTCCACGTAGGCGGCGATCTGCGGCAGGTACTCGGCGTTGTACCAACCTCCGTCTCGGCTTCTCGACAGCAACGACCAGCGGCCGCCCTCCTTCGAGCGGTCGGCGGTATTGAACTTCGCGCCACGAGTGACCGTGATCAGACCGGCGTCAAGCCCGAGGAAGAAGAGATCGACGTCTCCCTCGTCGATCACGTTCGGCGTCTTGATCAGATCCGGCGAGTCCATCAACCCGGGATTGTCTGCGTGCAGCTCCGCCGATCCCTGCACGAGAAGTTGCTCGAATTGGTCCAGCGCATTCATTGCCGACCTCCGTCACACGCCCGCTTCATCAGTCTTCGTCCTCGAGCTCGAGCGCGAGGATCGCCAGCGCTGATGCCAGCGTTGGGTCAGCTCGGTCGAGAGGCTCTACCTGTTGCTCGCCAGGGTCGTTCGGCTCGAAGGTCGCCCAGTTGTGCAGATCGTCCCCGAGCCTGGAGGAGTAGGCGATCCCATCCCACGCTCGGTGACCGTCAGGCGCCGTCACCTCATAAACGAGGCGCGAGATGTCCTGCGTGAAACCTCGAGGCACGCTCAACCGGATCGCGGACGCGTCCATGTCGGCGATGCCATGGTGGAGCAGACGGGAGGCGAGCTTCGTGCGGAGTTCAGCGAGCGTCGCCGCCGCGCCGAGGTCGACGAACGATCCGGACAACACGCCCGTGCCCATCGCCCGGGGGACAAACCATTGCTTCGGGACGACGCCACGGGGCAGGTCGACCTCGTCAGGCGCACCTTCGATCGCGTCCAACGCTGCGAATACTGCTGGGTCCGGGCGGAATAGGGCCAACGTCTCGATATGGCACCTTCCCGCGCGGTGGCGGCATAGAGCACGCGGTACGTGCCACGGGGATCGTCGAATCGGTTCCCGAAGGTGCCGTCGGGATCGGCATAGGCCCAGTCCGGCCACGCAAACGGATTGGGCAGTCGACCAACGCGGTGGATCGACGCCGGTAGGTCTGCCGGCTTCATCCGCCAGCGAGAAACGCTCGAGCTGCTCCCATCACCAGAGGGCCGACCTCGTCGAGATCGCCCTCGCGGAGCAGTCGGGCCGGCGAGCGATCATCGAGTTTCGGATTGAGACCCGTGAACCATGACTGGACGACACGTGGGTCGTCCTGTCCAGCAAGCATCACCGCTATCTGGAGCGCGAGACGCAGGCGTGTCTCGGTGTCGGCACTACGCACCGAACGGGTGCCGTCGGCCCACTCGTTGACGGCCCGAGTCTCACCCACCCCGGCCAGATAGGCGACAAGGCGCGCCGTGAGCAGTCCTCGCAACTCACCAACCGCGTCGGGCAACGGCGTCCGGATGGCGTGTTCGTGCGCGATGAGCTCTGGTCGACTGAGGACGAGTCCTGACATGTGCACACCATAGCAGCGTTAAGCCTGATCAGATCACATGTCAATCCCACTTCAGCTGTCAGCGACCGGCCCCGGTGACAGCCGGGCTGCGCCACGGCGTCGAGCTCCATGTGGCAGCCGGCGGGCAGGAAGGGGAAGCCCTGCTCGACCTGCTGACGGAGGTCCTTGCGGGTGCCGCCGAGCAGCGCCCCGAAGCGCCGGTCGAACCGGAACTCCTTGCGGTGGTGGCCCACGAAGTCGAGCACCGTGCACACCGACTTGCCCGGCGCCCGGCGCAGTCCCCGGCCGAGCTGTTGACGGAACAACCCCAGCTGTCCGTTGGGCGCAGCAACAGCAGCGTGTCGACCACGGGGACGTCGACGCCCTCGTCGAACAGGTCGACCGAGAACACCACCTTCACCCGACCGTCGGCCAGGTCGCGCAGCGCCGCCTGACGCTCGTCGGCGGGACTGTCGCCCCACACCGCCACCGCAGCGATCCCCGCCTCGTTGAACACCGGGCCAACCCGGGCGCTGGGCGGCGCTGACGCAGAACCCCAGCGCCCGCATGGTGCGGACATCGTCGACTCCCGAGTGCACCTCCAACACGACCTGGCGGGCCCAGGCGTCGCTGGCCGTGTAGAGGTTGGTCAGGCCCTCGACGTCGTAGCCCGTCGGTCGCCGCCACGGCACCTCACGCAGGTCGAGACCGTCGTGAATGCCGAAGTACGCGAACGGCGACAACCGGTGCTGGTCGATGGCGTCCCACAGGCGCACCCGTCCGCCATGGCGAGCGCCGCGCCGGGCTTCAGTGCGTGCCCATACGGCCCTCCCGCACTACAAGGGCATGCCGGAGAGTCTGAGCTGGGCCCGCAGCCGGCCACATATCAAGGTAACTTGACGTCGTGGCTCTGGTAGTTCTGGAGAGCGCACGCAGACGCGGGATCCCTGACGACGACATGACGCACGCCTACCGAAACCCCATCCGCGTCTTCGACCTGGACGGCCTGACCATGCTGATCGGGCCGGGCGAGGCCGCTCAGCTCCTCGAGATCGGCGTGGCCACCGCCGAGGGCATCGACTTCATCATCCGCGCCATGGCGGCCCGACCTCGGTTCCTGGAGTAGCCCAATGCCTCGGTCCATCCAAGAGATCCTCGAGCACGCCGACGAGCTCGCCGATCGCCTCGAGCACTACGAGCCCTCGCCCGACGACGAGCGACCGGTCGAGGAGTACCTGCTCGAGCGGGCGGCCGTGGCCCGCGCCCAGGGCGAACGTCAGGTCGTCGACGCCGTCACGTCGGCCAGAGCCAAGGGCATCTCCTGGCAGCGCATCGGCGACCTCCTGGGCACCTCGGCCCAGGCGGCGCAGCAGCGATACCGCGCCGTCGTCGAATCAACCTGAACCCAGTCGACGCACACGCCCACCGGCTTCCTCGTCGCCATCTTCCGGGGGACATCTCGCAGCTCGTCGACGGCCGCGCCGGCCCTGATCCCAGCGTGACCGAGGCGGGGCCAGGCGTCGGCGAGCGCTGATCCCTTGACCACCGCTGCCGGCACCGACCTCACCCCTTTCGTGGGGCCGGCACACTCGGTACGATCGCGGCGCCGCCCTCCCACCTGACCGTGCGAGATGCTCGGAGGGCCATCTCACCGGAATCACCGGGAGGTGCCCCATGGGCCGCAACCTCAGCCGTGCCCGCGTTCGCGACCGCGCCGCCGTCACGTCGCTCGTCCCCACCCGCCGCAACACCATGAACCTGCGGGTGGCCCCTTGGCGCTACACGCTCGTCCAGCGCGAGTTCGGGCCTCGCCGCCTGATCGTGATGTTCGCCGATCGGGACGGCCGGCTGCGGGGCCTGATCCACACCGAACGCACCCACCCGCCCGAGGTCGCCCTCACCCGCTGCCTCGATCGGTTCCGACGACGGGCCGTCGCCGCGGTCGCCTACTGCGACGAGCCCGTCACCGCGGGCCCACGGCCGGACGGCCTCGACCAGCGCTTCGCCCGGGCGAGCGAGCTGTGCGCCTCCCGTGGCCTGCACCTCGTCGACTGGTACGCCTGCGACGACATCCTCATCCGCAGCCTCCGCGGCTCGATCGAGGACGACGGCGGATGGTGGCCGTTCCCGTGACCGACGACGGGGTCTCCGTCTCGCCAACCACCGTCCCCGACCTCCCCTGTGCGACCAGGGCACCTGCCTCGAGCTGCTCGCCGGAGACCCTGATGTCATCTGCTACCGCTCCGAGGTGGACATGACCGACATCTTGATCCGAGACGTGCCTGACGAGGTACTGGCCGCCATCGACGCCAAGGCGAAGCGAGTCGGGCTCTCACGTGCGGCCCACCTCCGGCGGTCCTTGGAGCGCGAGCGTGTGCACGCCGCCGGTCCGGTGACCATTGCGCACCTCGAACGGATCGCGACCCTCGCCGCAGACCTCGAGGATCCCGACGTGATGTCCGACGCCTGGTCGTGACCACCTGGCTCATCGACAAGTCGGCGATCGGGCGCCACCGCCGAGGTACGCGACGGGGCCGGGATCCAGGCACCCAGGGTCCGGAGGCCGCCTCGGCGGCCCGGCGGTGGCCGGGGTGGAAGAACCCATGGACGCCCCCGCCGGTCGGGAATACCCTCGCGTCGACGGGCCCGTGCGGAGGGCCCGAGACAGAAAGGGTTGACCCCATGCGCTTCCTCGTTGTCACCGAGAACCGGACGCCCGTCCCCCCGGAGATGGCACTCCCCATGATGCAGATGATGCAGGCGTGGACGGCCGAGCATCTCGCCTCCGGCAAGCTCGAGCAGACGTGGTCGTTCGCCGGCATCACCGGCGGGGGAGGCATCCTCAACGTCGACTCCCACGAGGAGCTCGACGCGATCATGGGAGGCTTCCCGTTCGGGCAGCACTCCAAGATGACCGTCTACGCCCTGGCCGACCTGGATGCCTCGCTCCGGGACGGGATCACCCGGATCGAGGGGATCATGGCCATGATGGGCGCACCGGGCTGACCGCCACTTCTCGGGGAGTGCGCTCGTAGGTCACGGCAGGGCCCGTCGGCTTCTCCCGATCGGCGCGGCCGGACAGCCGGGCGCGGCGTCGGTCGCCGGCCTCCAACGGCACCCAGGTCCCTGGCCGGAAGATCGCGACCGCCCGGACCCGTGCTCGCCCGGCGTAGCGTCGGTCCGGGAGGCGCCAAACGTGAACTCAACCGACGAAAGCCCACACCACGACCGGACGGTGGTCCGCACCGTCTCGCGTTGGCTGCTCGCCGGCGTGTTGCTGTTCGCCGGCATCGCCCATCTCACCGGATCCCGTGCCGAGTTCCAGGCGCAGGTGCCCGACTGGGTGCCGCTCGACGCCGACGCGGTGGTGATCCTGTCGGGCATCGTCGAGCTGGCACTCGGCGCCTCGCTGCTGGTGCTGCGCCAGCACCGCGCCCTGGTCGGCTGGGTCGTCGCCGCCTTCTTCGTCGCCATCTTCCCGGGCAACATCTCGCAGTTCGTCGACGGCGACAAGGCGTTCGGCCTCGACTCGGACCTCGGGCGGGGCGTCCGCCTGCTCTTCCAGCCAGTGCTCGTCGTCTGGGCGCTGTGGTGCACGGGCGCCTGGGCCGCGTGGCGGCGGCGCTGAGCCCGCGGGGGTCAGCGCCCGGACGTCGACGCGATGCGGCGTCATCGGCCTGCTTCGCCGCGTCGGTCGCGGCGTGCGACACTCGCGAGCATCGGGACGAGAGCAGGTCCGCAATGTCACCACCCAGAGCGTCGAGGCCGATCCCGTGGCGGTGACACCGCAGCCTGCCCGGACGGCCAACCGGGCGCTGCTCGTCCTGGGCACCTCGGCCCAGACCCCGACCCGCGAGCGACACCACAACGCCCACGTCCTGCGTTGGGACGACCAGCTGGTGTTGTTCGACCCGGGTGAGAGCGCCCAGCTGCAGTTGGCCCGAGGCGGGGTCAAGGTGGCGGCCATCGACCGGGTCTGCCTCACCCACCTCCACGGCGACCACTGCCTGGGGCTGCCGGGCTTCGTCGAACGCAGATCCGCCGACGGGGTGAACCGGCCCCTGCACCTCCACTACCCCGCCGCGAGTGACGGCCACCTGCGCAACCTGCTCGACGCCACCGAGGACACCGGCCCTGTCGACCTGTGCCTGCACCCGGCGGCCGCGGGCCCCGACGAGGTGGACGCCGGGGCCTTCCGCCTCGTCTCGCGCCCGCTCGACCACACGGTGCCCGCGGTCGGCTGGCGGCTCGAGGAACCGGCCCGTCGGCACCTCCTCCCCGACCGTCTCGCCGAGCGCGGCATCCACGGCTCGTCGGCCGGCGAACTGTTGCGGGAGGGCTCGGTGCAGGTCGACGGACAGCGGGTGGACGTCGACGACGTCAGCGAGGTGCGACCCGGCCAGGTGTTCACCTTCGTCATGGACACACGTCGCTGCGCCGCCGCCGTCGAACTGGCCCGCGACGCCGACCTGCTGGTGTGCGAGGCGACGTTCCTGGACGGCGAGGAGGACCGGGCCGAGGACTATCGCCACCTCACCGCGCGGCAGGCCGCCGAGCTGGCCCGCGAGGCCGGCGCCCGACGGTTGGTGCTGACCCACTTCTCCGCGCGCCACCCCCGCAGCGCCGACTTCGCGGACCAGGCCCGAGCGGCCTTCGGTGACGTCGTCGCGCCCGACGACCTGACCTGGGTGGCCGTTCCACCCCGCCGGGGCTCCTCGACGCGGAGCGGGTCGACCCGTGAGTGATCGGTGGCCGGCGCTGGCCGGGCCCGACCACCTCGACGCGGTGCTGCGCCGGCTCGAATGGATGGACGCCCAGCGGGTCTGGCCCGGGGGGCTCCGCTACCTGTGGACCGACGGCTTCGGCGTGGTGCTGCTCTGCACGCTCGCCGACGCCACTCGCCAGGACCACTTCCTGGACCGGGCGGAGTCCGTCGTGGCCGACGTCGACCGGGTGCTCGGCCGCTCCCCCGGCTATCGCATCGGCGAGGCGGCGGACCGCGACGGCCAGTACTTCCACTACCTGACCGTCTGGGCCTTCGCCCTGGGGGTGCTCGGCGCCCGGCGGCCCGCCTACCGGGACCGCGCCCTGGACCTCGTCCGTGCGGTGCACCCCCACTTCGTGCTGCCCGACCGGGGCATCTGGTGGAAGATGCGGGAGGATCTGAGCGGCCCCTATCCCGGCTACGGGCTCGGCGGGCTGGACCCCTTCCAGGCACGCGCCGTCTACCGCTCGCTCGACGGCGGCACCGGCGACCTGGCACGCGAGATGGACGACGTCGGCCGTCTGATCGAGCCGATGTGGCGTGACCTCGTGATCACCCAGGACCTCGGCCTGGGCATGATGGCGTGGTCCGCCCACCGCTGCGCCGACGAGGCCTGGGCCGTCGCCCACCAGGCACGGAGCCTCGAAGTGCTCGACAAGATGTGGATCGACCCGCCGGGGTACTTCTGCCGCGAGCCGGGCCAGCCCCACACGCAGTTCGCCTTCACCAACTTCGGTGTGGCCCTGGGGCTGGCGGCCGTCGGCCGCCACCAGGACCGGGTCGAGTCCCTCCTCGGCCACTTCGACACCTACCGCTCGGGCGACCACTACGACCGTGACGCCATCACCCACGTGATGGGCTGCGTGGCCCGGCTCCCCGGCGCCTTCCTCTGAGCCGCCTCTGCGTGGGCGAGGCGGTCGCGTGGCAGCCCTCCGCGCCGCCGGCGGCTCGGCCCGCGGTGACGGAGGTGATGTTGCCGTGACGGCATCGTCCTGACGGCAACACCGGAACGATGTCCTCGCTCCCGGAGCCGTAACGTCTGGGACGTGCGCTTCGAGTTCACAGCCCCGCTCTGGCTCTACCGCGGCAAGGGCGGGTGGCACTTCATCACCCTGCCCGCCGACATCGCCGACGAGATCGAGGATCTGGCGGCGAGCGGCGCCGCCAAGGGGTTCGGGTCGGTGCCGGTGCGGGTGACGATCGGGGAATCGACGTGGGAAACCTCACTCTTCCCCTCGAACGAGAAGGAGTCGTTCGTGCTGCCGGTCAAGAAGCCCGTTCGGGAGCGCGAGGGGTTGGTCGCCGGCGACGAGGCCACCGTCGTCCTCGAGCCTCGGGACGCTTCATGACCGCCGCTCGCGGCCGCGCATCGCGGTAGCGTCACCGTCGTTGAGCGACCGGTGGCGAAGGGAGCAGGACCATGGACCCATGGCCGATGATCAAGGCGGACCGCGAGGCGCTGGGGGCCTACCTCGCCGCGTTGTCCGAGGACGACTGGAAGAAGCAGTCGCTCTGCACCGAGTGGACGGTCAGGGACACCGCCATCCACCTGCTCGTGATACCGACGATGTCGAAGGGCAAGGTGTTCGGCGCCTTCGCCTCGTCGGGGTTCAACCTCGACAAGATGTCGGCCAAGCTGATCGCCCGGCTGGGCCAGGCGATGTCGACCAAGCAGATCGCCGCCGCCACCACCAGTTCGGCGGGCTCGCAGAGCACGCCGCCGGGCCTGAAGCCCCTGGGCGCGCTGGCCGAGGTGCTGTTGCACTCGGGCGACATCGCCGAGGGTGTGGGGACGCCGCTCGACCTCCCCGTCGACCACTGGGTCACCGGTCTCGACTACCTGAAGGGCGTCCAGCCCGTCCTGGGCGCCAAGAGGCGGATCGCCGGTCTGCAGCTCACCGCGACGGACGCCGACTGGTCGACGGGCGACGGCCCTGCCGTCCAGGGCCCGGCGAAGTACCTGGCCCTGGCCATGACAGGACGCGCGGTGACCGACCACCTGAGCGGCGACGGCGTGGCCACCCTCCGCTCGCGCTGACGCCGCTGCGCCCACCGCTGCCGCGGCCCACTTCAACCGACTCTCCCACAACTGCAGGAGGCACGCAGTGAGCACCCTCGTCATCAGCTACACGCCCAAAGCCGCCGAGGCCGACGAGAACCAGCGCCTGGTCGAGGCCGTCTTCGCCGAACTGGCCGCCACCGAACCGGACGGCCTGCGCTACGCCACCTTCCGCCTCGCCGACGGCTCGTTCGTCCACGTCGCCGACGTCGAGGGCGACACCAACCCCCTGGCCGAGAGCGCCGCCTTCGCCGCCTTCTCGGCCGGCGTCGCCGACCGCTGCGAGGACGGCCAGGGCCCGAGCGCCCAGCCGGCGACGCTGGTCGGCTCGTACCGCTTCTTCCCCTGAAGGACGCCGCTGGTCGAGCCGGGTCGGATCAGCCGGGCCCGCGAGCTGCTGGCCGGCGCCGCCGCCAGCCACTGCACGCGCGCCGACGAACGACGTCGGGCCGCTGGCCAGGGTGGTCAGGGCCTCATCGACCGCATCCTCCGCGCTCGTCCTGCCGAGGACCGGCCTGCCATCGTCCTCGCCAGCCGGCACCCCCGCTCGGCCGGCAGCCCTCGCACCGGGGCGGGTCGGTGACCGCGACGATCAGGCCCAGGCGCCCGCGACCCGATCGCGGGCCTTGCCCACAGCGTCGTGGCGAAGACCATGCCGAAGGCCTGGTCGGTCGAAGGCCTGATCGGTCGAAGGCCCTGGGCGCCGCGTCGGCGAGCCTGTTGCGGGCAGCGACGATGCCCTGCCCCCGACCCGACCATGGCGATCCCACCCCTCCTGCGGGCCGCCATGGGCCCGTGGGCGTGCAGGTCGCCCGTTCCCCTCAACCGGTGTTGGTGAGACCCGGCACCGCCTCGCAGGCGTCGCTGACGTCGGCGAGGACGGCGCCGTCGCGGTCGCGCGTCCAGTAGCCGCAGTAGTCGCCGCGGGTCGCATGCGCCGTGTAGCCGCCGATCGAGATGCCGTCGAGGCCGACGGGTCGGCCGTCCCGGAAGAGCGCGAAGTGGACGTGACGGAAGTCGGGGCTGCCCAGTCCGCAGGTGTCCTCGCCCGGTTGGCCGGCCCCGCCGATGCGCTGGCCCGCCGACACGTGCCGCCCGTCGATCGAGCGGTCGACGTCGCGGAGGTGGTAGTACCGGGTCTGCCACCCGTCGCCGTGGTCGATGTTCACCCAGCAGGCGGGCCACCCCTCGTCGGCGTACACGTGGGCCGTGCCCGCGGCAGCGGCAGACACCGGCATCGCGCCGCCGTCATCGGGCCCGAGATCCACGGCGCTGCGCACGCGCTCTCCGTCCTCCCACGGGTGCGGGCCACTGGCGTCGACCGTCGCACGTGGCGGGATCGGCAGGCTGAGCCTGAACGGCTCCGGGCGCGCCCGGCCGGCCGCGTGCTCGGGGCCGGCGGCAGCAACGGCGAGGACGACGGCGAGAGCGACGGCGGCGGCGGCGAGGCCGACGCTCCGGCGGTCTCGGCCGGACGGCGAAGGCGCCGACCGGTGATCGCCGCGACCCCCTTCGTGGTCGCCCGCGGGCTGGTCGCTCGTCGGGCTCATGTCGCCGACGACGCTAGCGACGAAGGGGGTGGCGCCAGCCCTCACCCGTTCTCGGCACCCGTCCTCGGCACACGTCCTCGACACCCGCGGGAAGCCGGTGCACGGGTGCTCAGGCGTGCGCCTCGAAGGCGTCGAGGTCGAGAGTCGCCGTGCGCTGCTGGTACTCGATCATCGAGTAGGGCCACTGGGTGACGATGCGACCGCTCGGCGAGCGGTAGTAGCCGCGACAGTCCGCCTGCCAGACGCTGATGCCGGCGATGGCCCGTTGCACGTCGTCGTTGTAGCGCTCCACCGCCTCGGGCCTGACGTCCACCCATGCGATGCCCTCGTCCTGCATGCGGCGCAGATGGGCGAGCACGTGGTCGACCTGAGACTCGAGCATGGTCAGGATGGACCCGTTGTTGGTGTTCGGGCCGTAGAGCATGAACAGGTTGGGGAACCCCGGCGTCGTGACCCCGAGGTACGCGAGGGGGCCGTCGTTCCAGGCGTCGTCGATGCCGCGCCCGTCGCGGCCGACCACGTCGATGGCCGACAGGTACCGGGTGGTCGCGAAGCCCGTGGCCAGGACGATCGTGTCGACGGCACGCTCGGCGCCGTCCGCCGTCACCACCCCGGCCTCGGTGATGCGGACGATCGGGTCGGTGACCAGCTCGAGGCGTGGGTCGTTGAACGCGGGGTAGTACGCATTCGAGAAGAGCGGGCGCTTGCAGCCGAAGGGGTGGGTGGGGCGGAGCTTGCGGCGCACCTCGGGGTCGCGCACGACGTCGATCGCGGCGAGCCCGGCCGCTTCGCGCTCGGCGAGCATCTCCGGGTCGGAGAAGGTCATGCCGGCGTTCATGTGGCGCTCGACCTCGGCCCGGAACCCGAGCAGCGGCGCCGGGTCGGCCCGGAAGGCGTCGAGCTGCTCGGGCGTGTAGGGCGAGTCGATCTTGGGCAGGACCCAGTTCGCGCTGCGTTGGAAGAGGTGCACCCGGCCGGCGACCTTCACGATCTCGGGCACGAACTGCACCGCGCTGGCGGCGCTGCCGACAACCGCGACCCGCTCGCCGCCGAGGTCGTGGTCCCGGTCCCAGCGCGCCGAGTGCCACACCGCACCCTCGAAGCGGTCGAGCCCTTCGATCTCGGGCCAGGACGGCTCGCTGAACATGCCGATCGCGCTGACGACCACGTCGGCCTCGACGGTGCCGCCCGATGCGAGGGTGAGCGTCCAGGTCGAGGTCGTGTCGCTCCAACGGGCGCTCGACACGCCGTCGCCGAGCCGGCAGTGGGGCAGCAGGCCGTAGGTGTCGGCGAAGTCCTGCAGGTAGGCGAGGATCTCGGCCTGCGTGCCGTAGGGCTTCGACCAGTCGGGCTTGAAGGCGAACGAGAAGGAGTAGAGCGCCGACGGCACGTCGCACTCGCAGCCGGGGTAGCGGTTGAGGTTCCAGGTGCCTCCCACCTCGTCCGACTGCTCGAGCAGCACGAAGTCGTCGATGCCCTCGTCGAGCAGCCGCTTGCCCATGCAGAGGCCGCCGGGACCAGCGCCGATGATCGCGACGCGCACGGCGCGGTGGCTCATGACGGGCCCTAGTTGGTGAGGTCGGTGACGACGGCGCGACCGAGGTACGCGCCGGCCTCGAGCTCGTCGAGGATCGTCGGCACCTCCGAGAGCGACCCGACCCGGGACACATGGGTGCGCACCTTGCCGGCGGCGGCGAGCGCGACGAGCTCGCGCATGTCCTGGACGGTGCCGACCGCGGAATAGATGATCGTCGGGTCGGTCAGGAAGAGCTGCCACGGGTTCAGCGACAGGTTGCCGTCGCTCGACGGCGGGATGCCCACGGCGACGAACAGGCCGCCGCGCCGCAACATCTGCAGACCGAGCTCGAAGCCGCCGATACGGGCCGCGAACACGAGCGCGGCGTCGACCCCGCCGTACTCGGCCAGCGCGAACTCGGCCGCCTCGTCTGCGCTCACCACGGCGTCCGCGCCGAGGGAACGGACGAACTCGAGGCGGTCGGCGCCGACGTCGACGCCGACCACGCGGTAACCGAACGCCCGGGCGATCTGCACCGCGTAGTGGCCCAGCCCGCCGGCGGCGCCGATCACCGCCACCGTCCGGCCCGGGCCGACGTGGTGGGCGGCGAGCTTCCTGACCGCGCCATAGGCGGTGAGGCCACCGCAGGCGAGCGGGGCCTCCTGGTCGCCGATCTCACCGGGGATCGGCACCAGCGCCGGCGCCCACACGCACAGCTGCTCGGCGAAGGTGCCCATGAGCGGCCGGCCTCGGGCGCACAGGCGGGTCCGCCCGCTCAGGCAGTAGTCGCACGCGCCGCACCAGTAGCCGCCCATGCCGCCGAGCCCCAGGATCACCCGGTCGCCCACCGACACGTCGCGCTCGGCGCCGGGGCCGAGCGCCTCGACCACACCGATCGCCTCGTGGCCGATGGTGCCGGTGCGGGGAACGCCCATCCAGTCGCCGCGGGCGATGTGGAGGTCCGAGTGGCACACACCCGAGGCGCTGATGCGCACCAGCGCCTCGCCGGCGTCGGGCACCGGATCGGGCACGTCACGGACGTGCAGCGCACCGTCCTCGAGCCGAACTGCCTTCATTGGTCGACACCTCCGTCGCGCTTTCCTGTGGGGCTGTGCTGCGGGGCCATTCCCGATCTTGTCAGGCCCGATCCCGGTGGGTCGCAACCGCCGGGTAGCCGGCGCGACGCGGGGAAGACTACGACCACCCGCAGCCCGTCGCGAAGTAGTCCCTGGGGGCTGACCTTCCTCGGGCAGGCGTCCGCCCTCGTCGCGCCGGCGGAACCGCCCGGCCTCGTGTTCCTGTGCCCGCGGGTCAGGCGGCCGGCTTCTCGGCGACGATCCTCCAGTTCAGGTCCGCGATCTTGGCCTTCTCGGCCGCCGTCCACGATTCGCCGCCGGTCTGCAGCAGGTCGAGAGACTCCTCGACCCACGGCGGCATGACGCGCGCCGCCTCGAGCCCCCGGATGGCCCAGCGCACCGTGTGGATCAGGCGGGCCTTCTGCTCACAGATCGGCCACGCCTCGCTCTTGGACGGGGCCGAGACCAGGATCTCGAATCCGCCACGTTCCAGCGCCGCGCACACATCGGCCGGATACATCGACTGGGTGGCCGCCAACGTCGGGAGGAACGACCGGTGCAAGGTCACGTGCTCCTCGTTCTCCCAGTCGAAGTTTCTCCCAGTCGAAGTGGGGGGTCAGCAGGTACTCCGAGCAGGCGTAGCGGGCGCCGGGCTTCAACACCCGGAACATCTCGGCGGCGTGCGCGTCCAACTCGTCTTCCTTGAAGAACGGCCATACCGCCTGGAACGAATAGCACCCGTCGAAGGCCTCGGCGGCGTAGTCGAGCGGCTCGTGGTGATTGCCGACCTTGTAGTGCAGCCGGTCGCTCATGTCGCACGCCGCGGCCCACTCGACGGCGTTGTCGATCTGATCGGGGTCGATGTTGTATCCGGACACCTGGCCGCCGGTCATGGTGGCGAAGCGATGGGCGATCCGTCCGCGCCCGCAGCCCATGTCCAACAGGTGTGACCGTCTCGGGCGGGCCAGGGCCAGCTCTTCGACCAGTGCCTGCTCGCACAGGATCTGGTTCCCGTACAGGCCCTGCTTCGGGTCCAACTGCGGCGGGATGTAGAGCTTCTCGAGGTCGAACACGGACAGCATGTTGTTCAGGACCTTGTAGTAGGCCGCTACCGCTCTGGTCTCGTCCTCGGTCTCGGTCTGCTCACCGGCCTGCATCCGCTGGAAGAACCGGAAGGCCTCGATGCAGGCGTCCTTGTCCTCCTGCAAAGCGTCGCCAATCGCTTCACGCCGGTCAACGACGTCTTGATCTGGTACGTGCTGATCAGTCTGGGGATGATGGCTCCTCCCCCTGGGTCGTCATCTAGGCGGTTCGGCGGCGGCGTCCCGAGCCGTCCGACGGCAGGGGCGATACCGAGTCAGACCGCCGGCGCTCGGAGCACCCGTCGCTCGGGGCAACGTCGCTCCGGGCAACGTCGCTCCGGGCAACCACCCCATGGCGGCTGGGACCGAGCGGTCGGACTACCCACCCTCGAACACGCACCGTCGGCGAGGTGGGCGCCGTTGTGCGGCGCGAGGCCCGCAGGCGCGGCGCGTCAGGACGAGCGGCGCGAGCCGCGGATCAACAGCCATGCGCCGACCGCGGCGGCCACCAGCAAGGCGACGCCCGCGACGACGAGCACCGGCGAGGATGACGGCGAGCTGCTCGTGTCGGGAACGTCGGCGAGGACGACGAGGCGGGGCAGCAGGCTCATGGCTCCATCCAGTCACGGTCTTGCCAACCACGGTCGCGGGTGCAGCCGAGACCGGTGGCCCACGCCATCGTGAGGGCGATGAGCACGGGGAACTCGAGGTAGGCGTGGTACGACGCCAGCGAGGTGTAGAGGGTGCGGCCCTGCGCGTAGTCGTGCGCAGCCACCACGGCGACGAGCACCGTGGCGACGGTCGCCAGCACCACCAGCCGGCGTCCCCGCAGCTTCGCGCCGACGGGCGTCGCCTCGAAGGCGGCGGTGGCCTCGGGCGCATGACGGGGGAAGAACCAGCACCACACCACGTAGTGCATCACCTGGGCGAAGGCGAACAGGGCGAGGAAGCGAGCAGCCGCCGGCCCGGCGGGATCGACCAGGATCGACGGCAGGACGGTGGCACCGGCGGCGTCCGTCGCCGTCGCACTGCCCGTGCCCAGCCACGGGTCGAGCGCGCCGGACAGGAGCAGCGCCGGGACCAGCACCGCCCAGGCGACGGTCGTGGCACGGGTGGCCCGTCGCTTGGCAGGGTCGGCCATCGTGGCCGACCACTCCCACAGGAACACCGCCGGCAGCAGGTTGTGCAGGTTGGCCTGCACCACGAACCACGCGTCGGGCCGGGCCAGGGCGAAGGCCGCCACCGGGCCCAGCACCGCCAGCCCCACCGCCCGCGACCGCCACGACCGCGCCAGCATCACCGTGGCCACCAGCATCCCGAGCAGCACTACGATCTCGACCCGGCGAGGCACCACACCGGGCAACAGCAGGCGGCTCACCACGATGGCGACGAGCACCACGTTCACGCCCACCAGGAACCGGCCTCGCAACAGCCCTTGGTAGCGACCCGATACGTACCGGACCTCGAGGGCCACGTGCACCATCCCGATGACCAGCAGGCCGAACACCACCACGTCGAGCGGCGCCGACAACGCCAAGCCGAGCGCCACCACCATCGCCGCTGCGAGGCCGACGGTGGCTGACCTCTCGTACCCCGCCGCCCTCGGCACCACCCTCGCGGTGGAGGTGCCGCTGTACGCGTGGCTGCTCCCCCGGCTGGCGCCGGTCTCAAGATCGAGAGCGGCCGAGGTCGGCGTGTTGGTCAACGTGGTGTCGCACCCCCTCCTGTGGTTCGTGCTCGTGCCACTGGCCCATTGGGCGAGCGACCGAACGGTAGTGCCGGTGGCCGTCGCCGAGGTGTTGGTCTGGCTGGGTGAGGCGCTTCTGTGCCGCCTCGCCGCCCGATCCGACTGGCCGGCGTCGCTGGCCGTGGCGGCGGTGGCGAACGCCGCCTCCCTCGGCCTCGGCCTGCTCCTCGCGGGGCTTTGAGACACCGCTTGAATATTCCTTCGACGCTGGCCGTGTCGTGTGCGACAGTGGGCCAATGCACACGCCCGCCTTCTCCGAACCGGTCGAGCCCGATACGTGCTCCCGTCGGCGTTGGCGTCGCTGCCCCTAGGCAGAAACGCCGACCAGCGCCTGCGGGAGTCTCCCTGGCGCTGTAGGGGAATGGTCAGACCCACCTGGTTCTCACCCAGGGACTTGCCGGTTCGAGTCCGGTCAGCGCCTCTTCGCGCTGGCGTAGCTCAATTGGTCAGAGCAAGTCCCTGTCGAGGACGAGGTTGAGGGTTCGAGTTCCTTCGTCAGCGCTTCATCTGCCCCTCATCCCGATGGGGTGTAGCTCAGCGGCAAGAGCAGCGGCTTCCAAACCCGTGTGCCGAGGGTTCGAGTCCCTCCACCCCAGCCAGCCTCAGTTGGTGCCCCAACCAGTTCTGGCGGCACCCGATCCGACCGCCTCAGCAATCGGACCGGGGCGCCGGCTCGACGTTTGGCCGATCAGGGCTCGAGGACGACCTTGATGGCACCGGCGGACCGGTCGGCGGCAACCCTGAAGGCCTCCGGTGCCTCGTCGAGGCCGAAGCGGTGGGTGACGAGCGTTCGGGCGAGCTCGGGGCGCCTGGCCAACAGGGCGGCGGACGCCTCCACCTCGCGGTGACCGCCGTGGTGCCCGCTGGCCAGGCAGCCGACGACGTCGAGCTCCTTGAGCGACAGTGGCATCGCCGCCACGGTGAGCTCGTCCCAATACGTGCCGAGGATCGCCACCGTGCCGCGCACCCGGGCCAGATCGGCGGCCTGCGCGAAGGCGGAGGTGGTGCCGGCGGCTTCGATGACGACGTCGTAGTGCCCCTCGGCCGGGCGACCGCCGACCGCCTCGACGGCGGCGGCCTGGTGGGGATGGCGGGCGACCGCGCCCACCTCGCAGCCGGCGTCGACCGCAGCCGCCACGGCGGCGATGCCGAGCGTGCCGCCGCCGACGACCGCCACCCGCATGCCGGATTCGACCCTCGCCCGGCCCAGCGCGTGCACCGCGCAGGCCACGGGCTCGACGAGCGCAGCGTCGCGCACGTCGAGGCCGGCGGGCAGCGCAACGACGCACTCGGGCCCCACGAGCACCTCGTCGGCCATGCCGCCGTCAACCGCGATGCCGATGGTCAGGGCCGTGTGACAGAGGTGGGTGTCGCCCGCCAGGCAGCGGTCGCAGGCGCCGCAGCGACGCACGGGCTCGACGGCCACGGGCGTCCCGTCGTCGAGCCGGCCCGCCACCTCGTGGCCCAGCGTCACCGCCAGCGCGCCCCAGCCCACGAGGTGCACGTCCGAGCCACAGATCCCCGACGCCGCCACCCGCACCCGGACGTCGTCACCGGTCGGCTCCGGCGCCGACACCTGCGCTACCGACACGCCGTCCTCCGTGCTCCGCACTGCCCTCATCGTCGAGCCGGTCAGTTGGTGGAGGTGGGGTCGTCGAGCAGCACCAGGGTGGAGGCGCAGCTGACCAGCCGCCTCGAGACGTGGCCGTCGACGGCGACCACCCAGACCTCACCGCCCTGTCGGCGGATGGCGGCAGCCAGGTCGGCGAAGATGCCGTCGCCGCTGCCGACGACGAGTCGGTAGAAGCGGTGGCCGACCAGGTCGGGGTTGGCCCGGGCCAGCAGCGCCCGGTCCGCGCCGTCGGTCCCGCACGCGGCGACCTTCTGCCACCCGCCCGGTAGGCCGTAGGCCACGCGGCCGAGCAGGCCCGGATTGGCCGCGACCACCACCAGGTCGTCGCGGTGCCAGTCGGCCCCGCGGCAGAAGCTGCTGACCGCCCACTGCGCGTCCTCGACGCCGGCCTGCTCGTGCGAACCGTGGAGCAGGTTCTCGAGGTCGATCAGGTGCAGGGCGCGACCCCGGGGAACATCGCGATCGACGAGTGTCGGCACCACACCTCCCCCTCTCAAGGCCCTTCTGGCAATGCTGCCACGTCGGGAGGCCGGGGGAAAGGCCCGGCGCCCGCGATCGCCACCGCCCCGAGCTGGTCACGGGCGGGACAGGATCAGGCCGCTGGTCGGGACGCCGGTGCCGGACGTGGCGAGCGCGTGCTCCACGCCGTCGACCTGGTTGCACGAGGTGCCGCGTATCTGGCGGACCACCTCGGTGATGCCGTTCATGCCGTGGATGTAGGCCTCGCCGAGGAGCCCGCCGTTGGTGTTGATGGGGAACTCGCCGCCGAGCGACAGCCGTTCGACCGTGGCCCAGTCCTTGGCCTCGCCCCGCCCGCAGAAGCCCAGCTCCTCGAGCTGCATGAGGACGAACGGGGTGAAGTGGTCGTAGAGGTACGCGGTGTCGATGTCGGCCGGCGTCAGGCCCGAGTCGCGCCACAGGCGGTCGCCCACGACGCCCATCTCGGGCAGCCCGGTGAGGTCGTCGCGGTAGTAGCTGGTCATCGTCTCACCGTCGAAGGTCGCCCCCTGCACGGCGGCGGTGATCACCGCGGGCGTCTGGCGCAGGTCCCGAGCCCGCTCGGCGGACGTGACCACGATGGCCACGCCGCCGTCGCTCTCCTGGCAGCAGTCGAGGAGGCGCAGGACGGGCTCGACGATCCAGCGCGAGGCCTGGTGGTCCGCGACGGTGATCGGACGGCCGTAGAACCACGCGTCGGGGTTGGTGGCCGCATGGGCCCGGTCGACCACGGCGATGGGGGCGAAGTCGGCGTTGGTGACGCCGTAGGTGTCCATGTACCGGTGGGCGTGCAGTGCCACCCAGTTCGCCGGCGACAGGTGGCCGAACGGCGCGTACCACGACAGCCAGAGCGGGAGGCCACCGCCCATCTGCCCGCCGAAGCTGCCGAACCGGGCCCCCGAGCGCTCGTTGAAGGCCCGGTAGCACACGACCACGTCGGCCACCCCGGTGGCCACCGCCATGGCCGCCTGCATGACCATCCCGGCCGGAGCGCCGCCGCCGTAGGGCACCCGGCTGAACATGGAGAGGGCGCGGACCCCGAGGTTGCGGGCGAGGTCCATCTCCTCGGTGGTGTCGAGGGTGGAGGTGACGAAGCCGTCCACGTCGGACGGGTGGAGCCCGGCGTCGGTCAACGCCGCCAGCGTGGCCTCGCAGGCCAGGCGCAGCTCGGTCCGCCCGGAGTCCTTCGAGAAGTCGGTCTGGCCGATCCCGGCGATGGCGGCGCGGCCACCGAGGCCCGACCCGGTCATGACGCGTCTCCCACCGGCGCCGCCGGGACCGCCGGGAACGTCAGCGCCGCGGTGCCGCCGACGTGCTCGCCGAGGTCGTTGATGCCGCTCAGCGCCACCTCGATGAGCGCCTCGTCGCCACCGCACTCGACGCCGGTCACCGATCCCGAGAGGGTGAGGGTGGACCCGGCGAAGGCGGGGACACCGAGCCGCAGAGCGATGCGGCGGAGCATGGCGTCGGGGCCGGCCCAGTCGGTGAGGTACCGGCTGCAGTACCCGTTGTCGGACAGGATGTTCATGAAGATGTCGGGGGCGCCCTGGGTGGCGGCGAAGTCGCGGTCGTGATGGACCGGCATGAAGTCGCGGGTGGCGATGGCCCCCGCCACGATGCGGGTGGCGGTCACGTCGAAGGTCAGGGTCGGGAGGGCATCGCCGACCCGGACCGTGCGCCAGTCGAGGGTGGCGGTCGGATCGGTCACCGGGCCTCCTCCGGCGTGAACATGGGCAGCACCAACCCGTCGTCGAACTCCTCGAACACCACCCGGACCGGCATCCCGATCCGGGCCTCGGCGGGGTCCACCCCGACGAGGTTGCTGACCAACCGGGTGCCCTCGTCCAGTTCGACGAGCGCCACGACGTACTCCTCCTCCTGCCACGGCAGCAACGGGTGCCGGGGGATGCAGAAGCTGTAGAGCGTGCCCCGGCCGGATGCCTCGACCGAGTCCCATGCCAGTGACTGGCACTCGGGGCACATCGGCCGCGGGGGATGGCGCAGCGCGCCGCACCCGCCGCAGCGTTGGATGAGCAGCCGGTGCTCCCGGACGCCGTCCCAGAAGAACTGGGTGTCCAGGCTCACCGAGGGGGCGAGGCGTGTGGCCATGTCAGAAACCCTCCGGTCGGAACTTGAGCATGCGGAAACGCTGGCGGCCGATGATGTCACCCGCGGCGTCGGTGTAGGTGGTGACCCACGTGACGAAATGGCCCGGGCCGAGCCGGGTCTTCTTCTCGGGCGAGACCGATTCGAGCTCGGTCGTGGCCGACACCCGCTCGCCGGGGTGGAGGTAGCGCTCGATCTCGTACTCGGAGTTCGAGGCGATGGGGGCGACGAACCCGGCCTCGTCGAGCATGGTGAGCACCCGGACCGCACCCGCCCCGCTCGGGACGCCACCGTTGTGCTGCATGGCCGTGAGGTCCGGGGTGCCCATGATCCAGGTCTGCAGCATGAGGGGCGGCGCCACGATCCCACCGTGCCGGGACGCCGCGGCGGCATCGGGGTCGGTGTAGATCGGGTTCGCGTCCTCGAAGGCCGCGGCCCAGTGACGGATCATCGCCTCGTTCACCGGGTCGGGGCCACGGGTCGGGGCGGGGTCGTCGCCGAGGGGCCGGCCCACCAGATCCTGGAGGCGGTCCATCAGCGGGCGGTCGTCGGTGGCGGTGGCCGCGGCGGTCCCGGTGCCGGTCTCGGCGTCGCGGTCGGTCACGCGGTCGGTCACGCTGTCGGTCACGCTGTCGGTCACGCTGTCGGTCATGGGTCTCCTCGCGGGGTCCGGGATCACTCACGCGGGCTGGAGGTCGCCCGCGGCCACCATCCGCCCCAGTCGGTCGAGCTGGTGCCGGGCCGATCCGAGCTCGTGCTCGAGCTGGGTGGCCCATCTGAAGTACCGGTGGAGCGGGTAGTCGGTGTCGATGCCGATGCCGCCGTGCAGGTGCTGGCAGGCGAACGACACCGACTGGCCGAGCTCGGCGGCCAGGTACTTGGCCACCAGCACGTGCTCGGTGGCGGGGAGCCCGGCCGAGAGGCGCCACGCCGCCTCCCAGGCGGTCATCCGCACGGCTTCCAGCGCGATGTAGGCGTCGGCGGCGCGTTGGTGCACGGCCTGGAAGCTCCCGATCGGCCGCTCGAACTGAACCCGCTCACGGGCGTACGCGGCGGTCATCTCGACCGAGTGCTCGAGCACGCCGAGCTGGGTCATGCACACCGCGGCGGTGGCCCGCTCGACCAGCCACCGCAGCATCTCCTGCCCGCGGCCGTCCCGGTCGAGGCGGCCCGAGGGGGTGGCCCCGTCGAGCCCCATCCGGGCACGGGGCTGGCCGTCGGGTGTCCGCTGCGCGGCGAGCACGACACCGTCCGCGTTCGGCGCCACCCAGAACAGCCCGACACCCCCCTCGTCGCAGCGCGCCGGGACCAGCACGTGGGAGGCCTGGGCCGCGTACGCGACGTTGACCCTGACCCCGGTGAGCCGGGTGGCCGTCCCCGCCCCCTCGGCCCGCGTGGCCGGCGCGAGCGGATCGCTGGACGCGGCGTCCTCCAGTGCGGCGCTGACGAGGCGCCGGCCGCCGGCGATCTCGGCCAGCCAGGCCCGCTCGGGGCCGGTGCCGAACTCGGCCAGCGCCAGCGCGCCCGACACGAGCGCGGCCTGCGCGGGCACGAGCGCCACGTGCCGCCCGACCTCGCCGAGGAGCCGGCAGAGCGCGAGGAAGCCGACGCCGGAGCCGCCGTCGTCCGCGGGGATGCCGACTCCCAGCAGGTCGGCCTCGGCGAGGGTCCCCCACACCTGCTCGTCCCACCCGCCGGGGGTGGCCTCCAGCTCGCGCAGACGCTCGTTGGTGACCAGGTCGCCGAGGATGGTGCGGGCCAGCCGGCCGACCTCCTGCTCCCCGTCGCTGAAGGTGAAGTCCACGGCCGATCAGGCCTCCTTGTAGTGCGGGAGCCCGAGGCCCGCCATGGCGATGATGTCCCGCTGGACCTCGTTGGTCCCGCCCCCGAAGGTGAGGATCATCCCGTTGAGGTAGGCCGAGAGCGCCCGGCCCTCGAGCGCGGCGCCGGGGCTCGCGGCGTCGAGGAGCCCGACGGTGCCGAGCACCTCGAGCAGCGCCCTTGCCGCTTCCAGGTTGAACTCGCTGCCGAAGACCTTGATGGCGGAGGACTCGGCCATGTCCGGACGGCCCCGATCTGCGGCCCACGCCTGCTTCCAGTTCATGAGCCGCAGGGCCTGGGCCTTGGCGTGGATGCGGGCCAGGTTCAGCCGGACCGACGGCGCGTCGATCACCGCTCGCCCGTCCATCGGTGTGTCCTGCGCCCACGCGGTCACGTCACGCAGCAGCCGGAGCGTCCGCCCCACCGTCATCAGCGAGATCCGCTCGCGGTTGAGCTGGCCGACGATGAGGGCCCAGCCGTGGTTCTCGCCTCCGATGAGGTGGTCGGCCGGCACGCGGACGTCGTCGTAGAAGGTGGCGTTGGTGGTGACGCCGCCGACAGTGTGCACCCGCTGATACGAGTACCCGTCGGCCGAGGTGGGAACCAGGAAGACGGACAGGCCGGCGTGCTTGTCGACGTCGGGATCGGTGCGGGCGGCCAACCACACGTAGTCGGCGTAGTTGGCCATGCTCGTCCACATCTTCTGGCCGGTGATGACCCACTCGTCACCGTCGCGGACCGCCCGGGTGGTGAGCGCGGCCAGATCGGTGCCGGCGTCGGGCTCGGAGTAGCCGATCGCGAAGAAGAGCTCGCCCGCGAGGATGCGTGGGCAGAAGTGCTGCTGCTGCTCCTCGGTGCCGTACTCCATGAGCACCGGTCCGACGGTGTTCAGCGTCAGGAACGGCAGGGGGAAGCCGACGGCCTGCACCTCGTCGGCGAAGAGGAACTGCTCGACCGCCGAACTGTCGCGGCCGCCGAAGCGGGCCGGCCAGCTGAGCCCGAGCATGCCGTCGCGGCCCATCCGACGCATCGCGGCGCGGAACTCGGGCCCACCACCCTCGAGGTCGGTGGCGACCTCGGCGACGAGCGCCGGCGTCATCAGGTCGGCAAGGTAGCTGCGGAGGTCGTCACGGAAGGTGCGTTGTGCAGCACTCAGCTCGAGCTCCATGCTCAGGTGTTCGCCTTCCAGTCCTCGATGAGGAGCGCCATGGTCACCTCGAGGACCGGGACCATGGCCTCGTCGAGGATCTCGTAGAGCGTGCCCCGGTCGGAGTGACAGCCGAAGAACACCAGCGCGCCCTCGGGGCCGCCGGTCTCCAGGTGGGGCAGGCTCTCCTCTCCCGTGAGCGCGTAGTCGCCGGCCTTGCGCACCCGGTGCTGGACCTTGGTCCCGTCGGGGGCGAGGTCCCACAGGTGCTGCTCGCCCTCCAGCACCAGCACGGTGGTGGTCGCGGTGTGCCGGTGGATGTGGCAGTGCCCGCCGGGCTGCCACCGCACCAACATGTCGAGCGTCCCGGCCGCCAGGTCGTGCCCGAGGATGGTGTAGTCGTGGTCGATGAGGAACGAGCGGTTGTGCTCGTCGGTGACGTGTCGCCACTGGTAGCGGCTCTGGTCGACAGCGCTCTGGTTCATCGGCACTCCAGTCCCTCGAGGCGGCCGTCGGCGCGCCAGGCTTCCAGGATCTCTGCGTATTCGGTGGGGCCCCCGAAGTAGAAGCTGCCCTGGCGCGACCGGTCGTCGGCCTGGCCCTCGTTGTTGTAGAAGCCGGGCGTGCACTTCTCGGAGAACCCGAGGCGTGCGCCCCGCTCGACCACGGCGTCGACCCAGGAGCCCACGGCGGCCTCCGAGGCCTCGATGCGGTGGATGCCGCGCTCGAGGGCCGTGGCGATCGTCCAGGCCACGTGCCGGGCCTGGACGTCGAGCAGGTACACGAAGTTCACGGTGAGGCCGGCCTGGGCGGTGCTGACCATGAACAGGTTCGGGAACCCGTGCAGGTGCAGGCCGTGGAGGGTGCGCACCCCGCCGGCCCACGCGTCGGTGAGGGTCAGCCCGTCGACGCCGAGGATGGGGAACCCGGCCCGGCGCGAGTAGTCGGTGCCCACCTCGAAGCCGGTGGCGAAGATCAGGCAGTCGAGCGCGTACTCGTGGCCGTCCACCACGGCGCCCCGCGGCGTGATCGCCTCGACGCCCTTGCCGTGGGTGTCGACGAGCGTCACGTTCGGGCGGTTGAAGCTCTGGAGGTAGCTGTCGTGGAAGCACGGCCGCTTGCAGAACTGGCGGTACCAGGGCTTGAGCGCCTCCGCGGTGGCCGGGTCCTCGACCAGGTCGTCGACCCGGGCGCGGATCTCGTCCATCTTCAGGAAGTCAGCCCGCTCGACGGCCCGGTTGATCGCCTCGGGGGACAGGTCGGGGTTCTCTGCGGCGGACATGAGGGCCAGCAGCTTCGCGGTGATGTCCGTCCATCCGTCGTCGACGAGGTCCTCCTCGACGTAACCGCCCGCGGTGAGCACCTGGAAGTTCTCGATGCGCTCGCGTTGCCAGCCGGGCTGCAGGGAGGCGACCCACTCGGGGTCGGTGGGGCGGTTGGCGCGGACGTCGACCGAGGACGGTGTCCGCTGGAACACGTACAGATGCTCGGACGCCTCGGCGAGGTGCGGGACGCACTGCACCGCCGTCGCGCCGGTGCCGATGATCCCGACCTGCTTGTCGGCCAGGCCCGTGAGGTTCCCCTCGGCGTCGCCGCCGGTGTAGGCGAAGTCCCAGCGGCTCGTGTGGAAGGTGTGGCCCGCGAAGGTCTCGAGTCCGGGGATGCCGGGCAGCTTGGGCTTCTGCAGCCATCCGTTGGCCAGGGAGACGAACCGGGCCCGCATGACGTCGTCCCGGTCGGTGGAGATCACCCAGCGCTCGGCCGCCTCGTCCCAGCGGACCTCGGTGACCGTCGTCTGGAAGCACGCGTCGCGGTACAGGTCGTACTCCTCGGCGATGCGGCGACAGTGGGCGTGGATCTCCGCTCCACGCGCGTACTTCTCGGTCGGGACGTAGTCCAGCTCCTCGAGCAGCGGGATGTAGACGTAGGACTCGATGTCGCAGGCAACGCCCGGGTAGCGGTTGAAGTACCAGGTGCCGCCGACGTCGCCGGCCTTGTCGATGAGTCGGATGCGCTCGACACCGAGCTCGCGGAGGTGCGCCCCGAGCAGCAGGCCGCCGAACCCGGCGCCCACGAGGGCCACGTCGACCTCGTCGGTCAGGGGCTCGCGTTCGAAGCCGGGCTCGACGTAGGGGTCCGCCGCGAACCGGGCGAGGTCGCCGACGGGCTCAACGTACTGGTCGATGCCGTCGGGGCGTCGTCGTCGCTCACGCTCGCGGTCGTAGCGATCGCGCAGCGCGTCGAGGTCGAGGTCGTCGGTCGAGGTCACGGGCGGCTCCCTACGTGGCGGGCGCCGGCGGCGCGTCGGCGGCGCGTCGGGCCAGGCCGTGCCGCACGAGGCCGAGGTAGGCGTCGACGACGGCCTCGTCGCGCGGGGGGTCACCCTCGTGGAGCAGTTCCTCCAGGAAGTGACGGGCACCGAGGAGGAAGTGGGCCTGGGCCTCGACCTCGAGGTCGTCCATCGGGCGGATGGCCCCCTCGGCGATGCCGGTGCGGATCCGCTCGGCCATGTGCGCGACCCACGTCCGAATGCCGACGCGGTAGAGGTCGGGCTCGAGCAGCTTGACCTCGTCGGCCAGCCGGACGTGCGCCGGGTTGGCCCGCAGGTACTCGACGAAGGCGAGCAACTCGGCCCTGGTGCGGTCGAAGAAGTCGGAGTCGTCCGCGTACACGACCGAGGCCAGCCGGGCGGACAGGTCGGCCATCAGCGTCTGCATCAGCTCGCGCAGCAGATCGCCGCGTGAACCGAAGTGGTAGTTGACGCTGCCCACCGCGGTCTCGGCCCGATCCGCGATCCGGGCCACCGAGGTGTTCATGAACCCCCGCTCGGACGCCTCGGCGAGCGCGGCAGCCAGGAGCCGGGCACGGGTCTCGGTCGACTTCGCGTACCCCCCGTCGGCACGGCGGGTGCCTGCCTCGGTGTTCGGGGTCGACGCGGTCACGGCTGGAATCTTGAATCAATATTCAGTTTGGGTCAAGATCAGTCCGATGACCGACGTCGACCTCACCAGCATCGACAACCCGGTCGTGGTGGCGGTGAAGGAGCTCCCGGTGCAGCGCTCGTGAGCAGCGGCGCAGAGCCCGCGTTCCGGGGGCTCGCCGGAATCCGGGTCCTCGACTTCTCCACCCAGATCGCCGGGCCCTACTGCTCGAAGCTGCTCGTCGACGCCGGGGCGGCCGTCGTCAAGGTGGAGCCGCCGGAGGGCGACCCGATGCGCCGCTGGTCGGCCACGGGTGCGACGTTGGGCGGCGAGGACTCGGCGCTCTTCCGCTACCTGAACGCCGGCAAGCAGTCCGTCGTGGGGACGGCCGCCGACGGAGCCGTCGCCGCGCTGCTGGCCGAGGCCGACCTGGTCGTCGAGGCCCACGGCCTGGCCCACGACGCCGGTGAGCGCCTCGACCTCGGCCGCCTTCGGGCCGAACGCCCCGACGTGGTCGTGGTGTCCATCACGCCGTACGGGCTCACGGGGCCGTGGGCCGGCCGGGCGGCCACCGAGTTCACCCTCCAGGCCGAATCGGGGTCACTGGGCATCCGCGGCCTCACCGGTGGCCCGCCGTTCCAGGCGGGTGGCCGCATCGGCGAGTGGGCCGCCGGCACGTACGCGGCCGCCGCCGCCCTGCCGGCGGTGCTCCAGGCCCGAGCCTCGGGACGGGGCCGCCACGTCGACCTCTCGATCCTCGAGACCGCCAACATGGTGTTCACCAACTTCTCGGACACCATGAACCGGCTGCTGAACGGGGGGCCAGGGCGCGCCGAGCACGCCTTCCTGGCCCCGACGGTCGAGACCCCCTCGATCGAGGCCACCGCCGACGGCTGGGTCGGGTTCTGCACCAACGCCCGCCGCCAGTTCGACGACTTCCTGGTGCTGATCGACCGCCCCGACCTGGTCGGGGACGAAGAGCTGGCCTCGGTCTTCGGGCGGATGGTGCGCTTCGACGAGTGGACGGACACCGTGGAGCGGTGGTGCGGAACGCACTCGACCGCGGCCATCGTCGAGGCGGCGGCCCGGGCCCGGATCCCCGTCACCCCGGTCGGCGACGCCGAAGCCGTGCTGCACCACGAACAGAACGTCGACCGGCACGTGTACGTGCCCGACGCCCGCGACCAGTTCCGCCAGCCCCGGCGGCCGTGGCGCATCGACGACCACGACCCTCCCCCGCCGGCGCCGGCACCGCGGCTGGGTGAGCACGACCGCACCGCGGCGTTCGCGAACCCGACGACTCGTGGCGCTCCGGCCGTCGCCGCGTCCGCCGCGTCCGCGGCCGCCGCGTCCGGGGCCGCCGCGGCCGGGGCCCGTGACCTGCCGCTGAAGGGCGTTCGGGTGCTGGACCTGACCGCCTGGTTCGCCGGGCCCGCCGCCACCCACCTGCTCGCCTGCCTGGGGGCCGAGGTCATCCACGTCGAGTCGGCCCGACGCCCCGACGGCATGCGCGGCATCGGCGTGATGATGGGCGGCAGCTACGAGCAGCACTGGGAGGCCAGCCCCCACTTCCTCGCGGCCAACGCCAACAAGTCCGGCCTCACGCTCGACCTCGGCGAGCCCGCCGGCTTCGCGCTCCTCGAGCGGCTCATCCCGCTGGTCGACGTGGTGGTCGAGAACTTCACGCCCCGGGTCCTCGACGGGTTCGGCCTGTCGTGGGAGCTGGTGCAACGCCTCAACCCGCGGGCCGTCCTGGTGCGCATGCCCGCGTTCGGGCTGACCGGACCATGGCGGGACCGGCCCGGGTTCGCCCAGACCGTCGAGCAGTTCTCGGGCCTGGCCTGGATCACGGGGCTCCCCTCCGATCAGCCGCGCATCCCCCGGGGACCGTGCGACCCCGTCGCCGGGATGCACGCCGCGCTCGCCACCGTGGTCGCCCTGGCCGAGCGTGGGCACACGGGCCGCGGGCACCTGGTGGAGAGCACGCTGGCCGAGACCAGCCTGAGCGTCGCCGCCGAGCAGGTGGTGGAGTGGACGGCCTACGGCCGCACCATGGGGCGCGAGGGGAACCGGTCGCCCCTGGCCGCCCCGCAGGGCCTCTACCCGTGCCGACCCGGAACGGCCCCCACCGACGCATGGCTGGCGCTGTCGGTCGCGACCGACGCGCAGTGGGCGGGTCTCCGGGCCGCGCTCGGCGCGCCCGGGTGGGCGGCCGACCCCGAGTTGCAGTCGGCCGACGGCCGGCGTGCCCGCCACGACGAGATCGACGGGCACCTCGGTCGATGGACGCAGGAGCGCACCGCGCCGGACGCGGCCGGGCAGCTGCGCGCGACCGGCGTCCCCGCCTCGGCGGTGGTCGACGCCTCCCGCGTCCTCGAGTCGAACCCCCAGATGCGGGCGCGGGGGTACTTCGAGTCACCCGACCACCCGGTCGTCGGGAAGATGCCGCTGCCGGCATTGCCGTTCCGCTACAGCGACGTGGCCGAGTGGCTCCGCACGCCCGCGCCGACGCTCGGGAGGGACAACGAGCAGGTGCTCGCCGACCTGCTCGGCCTCTCGGACGAGCAGTTGCGTGCGCTCGAGGAGGCGACGGTGATCGGCCGGGGCTTCCGGCCGACCCAGGGGAGCACATGACGGACATTCCGAGCCGGGCGACGTCGGTGCCGGCTCGGCTCGGCTCGGCGTGGCCGCAGGTTCGCCGACGGCGAGCTGACCCTCGATCTCACGCCGCAGCCCGAGACGCTGCACCATGGCATCGTCCGGGCCAGCGTCCTGTCCTTCGCCATCGACGCGGTCTCCGGGGTCACCCTCGATGGCGGGGGCGACATGTGGACGTTCACCACCGACATGTCCGTGCGGACGCGTCCGATGCCCGCGCCGCGGAGGGTGACCGCGGTCAACGCGATCCTGCGCCGGGGGCGGCGGTCGGCCACGTGCCTGGTCGAGGTCACGACCGATGAGGACCTCTTGGCGATGCGGTTCGGGTCACCGGTGATCGTGGTGGACCTCGACCTGCGCTACCTGGCGAAGAGCGGGGACGGGCCCGTGCGCACCAGGGGCCGACTGCTGGGCACCGGGCCCGACGCCCCCATCCAGGTCGAACTGGTCGACACGGCCACCGACCGGTCAGCGGTTGGATGGCCGAGACCGCGCAGCATCGCCTGAAGGTCGAAGCGGGCCTGCCCGGTCCCCAGCATCCAGCTTCGCCTGGATCGCCGCCACCGCGGACGACCATGCCCGGGTCGAGGTGGCTGACAACTACCGTCTCTCGGGTGAGCGCCTTCGACGATGCCGCCTCGGAGTTCCATCGCCTCCACGCCTCTGGGTGTTTCGTCATGCCGAACCCGTTTGACGCTGGGAGCGCAAGGGCGTTGGAGCAGCTGGGGTTCAAGGCGTTGGCGACGACAAGCGCCGGTCTCGCCTGGACGTTGGGTCGCGCTGACAATGAGGTCACGCTCGATGAGTCGCTCGAGCATCTCCGGGTCGTG
>JAYRVH010000079.1:0-25282 GCA_041918615.1 Acidimicrobiales bacterium | reverse complement strand
CGCGCCGGTCTGCGCGCAGGCGGTGCCCGATATCGCGGTCGGCCAGGTCGTCACCATCAACTGCTCCTACACCGCGGTGGGCGCCGACTACCCGTCCCGGGCCAACACCGCCACCGTCGACACCGACCAGACCACCCCCACGGCCTCCAACACGGTCACCGTGCCCGTCGGTGTCCCCTTCACCACCGCCACCGCCGTCACCGCCGGCGCCGAGCACACCTGCGCCCTGTTGGACGACGGCACCGTCAAATGCTGGGGCGCCGGCTTCAGCGGGCAGTTGGGGCAGGACTCAACCGCCACCCTCGGCGACGCCCCCGGCGAGATGGCCGCCCTCCCGGCGGTCAACCTCGGCGCCGGGCGCACCGCCACCGCCATCACCGCCGGCAACGACCACACCTGCGCGCTGTTGGACAACGCCACCGTCAAATGCTGGGGCTCCGGCAGCAGCGGGCAGTTAGGGCAGGACTCCACCGCCAACCTCGGCGACGCCGCCGGCGAGATGGCCGCCCTCCCGGCGGTCAACCTCGGCGCCGGGCGCACCGCCACCGCCGTCACCGCCGGCAACTTCCACACGTGCGCCGTGTTGGACAACGCCACCGTCAAATGCTGGGGTCGCGGTTCCGAGGGGCAGTTGGGGCAGGACTCCACCACCACCCTCGGCGACGCCGCCGGCGAGATGGCCGCCCTCCCCGCCATCAACCTCGGCGCCGGACGCACCGCCACCGCCGTCACCGCCGGCGGCTTCCACACGTGCGCCCTGTTGGACAACGCCACCGTCAAATGCTGGGGCTCCGGCAGCAGCGGGCAGTTGGGGCAGGGCTCCACCACCAACCTCGGCGACGCCGCCGGCGAGATGGCCGCCCTACCCGCCGTCAACCTCGGCGCCGGACGCACCGCCACCGCCGTCACCGCCGGCAGCAACCACACGTGCGCCCTGGTGGACAACGCCACCGTCAAATGCTGGGGCTTCAACAACGGCGGGCAGTTGGGCCGGGACTCCAACGTCAGCCTCTTGGCGCCGCCGGCCGACCCGATCAACCTGGGCGCCGGGCGCACCGCCACCGCCGTCACCGTCGGCAACAGCCACACGTGCGCCTTGTTGGACGACGCCACCGTCAAATGCTGGGGCTTCGGCAGCAGCGGGCAGTTGGGGCAGGACTCCACCGACACCCTGGGCGACCAAGCCGGCGAGATGGCCACCCTGGCGCCCGTGAACCTCGGTGCTGGGCGCACCGCCACCACCATCGACGCCGGCAGCACCCACACGTGCGCCCTGTTGGACAACGCCACCGTCAAATGCTGGGGCTTCGGCAACGGCGGGCGGTTGGGGCAGGACTCCACCGCCAACCTCGGCGACGCCCCGGGCGAGATGGCCGCCTTGCCGCCGATCGTCTTTGGTCTCGGGCCGCCGGCTTCGGCGCCCGGCCTGTCGGTGACCAAGACCGCGGACGAGACCACCGTGGTGGCGGGTGACACCATCCATTTCCACGTGACGGTGGCCAACACCGGTGATGTGGCGTTGAACGACGTGACCGTGGTCGATGCCAACGCCCCCGACTGCGACGACACCGTCGCGTCGATCGCGGTGGGCGCCGACCACACGGTGGACTGCACCTACGTGACCGGCGCCGGCGACGTCGGGACGTATTCGAACACCGCGTCGGTCACCGCCGATGAGATCACCACCCCGGTGGAGTCCAACACCGTCGACGTCACGGTCACCATCACCCCCGGTCTCGGGCTGACGTCGGGTGCCATCACCCAGACCGGCTCGGGCACCCCCATTCCGGGTGTGGTGGTCGCGGTGCTCGACACCGCCACCTTCAGGCCGGTGGCGATCGCCACCACCAACGCTGCGGGTCAGTACTTCGTCGAGGCCCCCCCGGGCACCTACTACGTGTACGCCGTCGATCCCACCCAGGACCACACCGCCGGGTTCCACGGCGGCCCGACCCTCGTGGTGGTCACCGAGGGGAACACCACCGCCATCATCGATGTCGCCCTGCCCTCGAGGCGGGGCACCCTGGCGGGGACCGTCAGCGACACCGGCGGGCCCATCGCCGGGGTGCTGGCCATGTCGGTCGACCTGGCCGACGGGCAACCCGGCGCCGGTGACCTCACCGACAACACCGGCGCCTACACCATCGGCGGGCTCACCCCCGGACCGCGCCTGTTGGAGTTCATCGACCTCACCGGCGGCCACACCCTCGAGTACTACGACAACACCCCCACCGTCCCCGGCGCCACCATCTTGAACATCGTCGGCGCCGCCACCGTCACCGCCGACGCCGAGTTGGCCGCCGCCACCCCACCGGGCACCACCGCCCACCTCACCGGCACCATCACCACCACGGCCGGCGGCGGGAACCTCGAAGGTGTCGCCGTGTTCGCCGTGCACGCCGGCGACTTCTCCTTCGCTGGCGGCGACCTCACCGACACCAACGGCACCTACGACATCGCGTTGGACCCGGGCGACTACAAACTCGCCTTCTGGGACCCCGCCGGCGCCCACCTGTTCGAATGGCACGACAACCAGGGTCCCGGCGGCATCGCCACCGCCACCACCGTCACCGCCGTCGCTGGCACCCCCCTGGCCACCAACACCGCGCTCACCCCCACCACCGGCACCGTGTCGGGCACCGTCACCCAAACCGGCACCAACGCCAACCTGGGCAACGTGTTCGTCGCCGCCATCAACACCAACGGTGTCGTCGTGGGCGGCACCACCACCGCCGCCAACGGCACCTACACCCTGACCGGTCTCCCCCCCGGCAACATCCGCATCCGGTTCGTCGACCTCAACGCCGTCCACACCGACGAGTACCACGACAACTCCCCCGACTTCGCCGGCGGAACCCTCGTACCCATCACCGCCGGCGGCGCCACCCCCAACCTCAACGCCGCCCTCACCCCCATCGGCGACTGACCAAACCGGGCGGCGGACCCCGACCCCGACACCTACTCCACCCACGCGACGGCTCCACCTACGACGGCCCCGCGTCGCGGCGAGCCCTGATCTGAGCCCGGCCCCGGCCCCGACCCCGGCTCGCGCCTCAGCGGATCTGGCGGACCCGGCCGTCGCCGCCCCAGGTGCGGTCAGCGGTGACGACCGTGGCATCGAGCCGCTCTCTCCGGGGCCATGCCCAGGCGTCCGCTCGAATGCTTCCGCCGGCCGCAACGGCTGAAAGGTTATACTCCCGGTATGACTCATCGGGTAGGGCCCAAAGGGCAGGTCGTGATCCCGAAGGCGATGCGCGACACGCTCGGCATCCGCCCGGGGGACGAGGTGGAATTCGAGTTCGACGACGACGCCGTGCGCATCGAGCCGGCCCGGCGCCTGCGGTCGCTGGGGGGCACGTTCACCAAAGACGACCTCACCGCGATGCTCGCAGAGGACCGGCGGGCCGAGCCGCGGTGACGAGCTGTCTCGACTCCTGGGCCATCCTGCGGTGGCTGAACGGCATCGAGCCGGCCTTCGGCGCCGTGGATCGCCTGATCGACGAGCGTCCGGTGATGAGCTGGGTCAACGTCGGCGAGGTCTACTACGTGACGTGGCGCAGCGAGGGCGCCGGCCGGGCCGACGAGGTCACCCGTGCCCTCGGCTCGTCGCTGCGCCTCGACCCGGCCACCCCCGAGCGGGTGCTCGCCGCCTCCCGCATCAAGGCCGAGCACCCGATGGCCTTTGCCGACGCCTTCGCGGTGGCGACCGCCCTCGCCTTCGACGCCACCCTCCTCACCGGCGCCCCCGAGATCATCGACGCCCCGCTCGACCTGGAGATCTTGGACCTGCGCTGATCCGCTCGGGCTCACCGCGGCGCCGGGGACGGGACGGGGCGCACGCCCGCCGGTAGCCTGCTGAGGTGACCGCGGCCAGCGCGGAGGCGGCGCGCCGGCGCACCTTCGCCATCATCTCGCACCCCGACGCCGGCAAGACCACTCTCACCGAGAAGTTCCTGCTCTACGGGGGTGCCCTCGCGAAAGAGGCCGGCGCGGTGAAGGCCAAGGGCGGGCGGCGCTCGGCCACGTCGGACTGGATGGCGATGGAGCAGCAGCGCGGCATCTCCATCACGTCGACCGTGATGCAGTTCCCCTACCGGGACTGCGTGGTCAACCTGCTCGACACCCCGGGCCACCGCGATTTCTCCGAGGACACCTACCGGGTGTTGGCTGCGGCCGATGCCGCCGTGATGGTGCTCGACGCGGCCAAGGGCATCGAGCCCCAGACCCTGAAGCTGTTCGAGGTGTGCCGCCAGCGCAACCTGCCGCTGCTCAGCTTCATCAACAAGTGGGACCGCCCCGGCCGCGACGCCCTGGAGCTGATCGACGAGATCGAACAGAAGCTGTCGATCGTCCCCACCCCGGTCACCTGGCCGGTGGGCCAGGCAGGCGACTTCCGGGGTGTGGCCGACCGGGCGTTCACCGAGGACGGCGGGACCGGCGTCATCGGCTTCACCCGTTTCACCCGCACCGCCCGAGGCAGCACCGAGGCCCCCGAAGAAGAGGTGTCGGCCACCCAGGCCCGGGCCGACGAGGGCCTGGCCTGGACCGCGGCCGAGGAGGAGCTCGGCCTGCTCGGTGCCGTCGGCGCCGACCACGACGACAAGACGTTCCGGGCCGGCGAGACCACCCCGGTGTTCTTCGGCTCGGCCCTCACCAACTTCGGTGTGCGCAAGCTGCTCGACGCCGTCGTCGACCTGGTGCCGTCGCCGTCGCCCCGCGACGACATCGACGGCGCGCCCCGTCCGCTCGACGCCCCCTTCTCGGGCTTCGTGTTCAAGGTGCAGGCCAACATGGACCCGTCGCACCGCGACCGCATCGCGTTCTTCCGGGTCTGCTCCGGCAAGTTCGAGCGCGGCATGGTCGTCACCCACGGCCCCACCGGCAAGCCCTTCGCCACCAAGTACGCCCACCAGGTGTTCGGCCAGGAGCGCGAGACGATGGAAGAGGCCTACCCCGGCGACGTGGTCGGCCTGGTGAACGCCACCGACGTGCGCATCGGCGACTCGGTCTACCTCGACGAGCCCGTTTCGTACCCTGGCATCCCGAGCTTCGCCCCCGAGCACTTCTCGGTGGCGCGGGTCCGCGACACCGGCCGCTTCAAGCAGTTCCGACGCGGCATCGCCCAACTCGACGAGGAAGGCGTGGTGCAGGTGCTGCGCGACGCCGACCTGGGCGACCAGGCACCGCTCCTCGCCGCCGTCGGCCCCATGCAGTTCGAAGTGGCCGTCCACCGCCTCGAGAACGAGTTCGGCGCCCCCGTCGAGCTCAACCCCACCAGCTACCGGGTGGCTCGTCGCACCGACGAGGCCAGCGAGCCCACCCTGAAGGCCATGCAGGGCGTCGACGTGCTCCAGCGGGCCGACGGCACCCGATACGCCCTCTTCGAGAGCCGGTACTGGCTCGAGCGCGTCGAGCGCGAGCAGCCCGAGCTCACTCTCGACCGCCTGGTCGCCGAGGGCGGGTCGTAGGCGGCGCCTGACGCAGGGCGGCACCGCTCTCGAAGCAATAGCGCGCGGTCCCGCATCGCCCCCGGCACCTCGGCCGCCGGCACCGCCCGTGCCCGACAAGACGGTATGCTAGGTGCATGACAACTCAGATCGCGGTGCGATTGCCAGACCCGTTGGTGCAGGCGCTCGACGCCTTGACCCAGGGCACCTCGACCCGGTCACAGGTCGTCCGTCTCGCGCTCGAACAGTTCGTCGAACGCGAGGAGCGGCGCTGCACCGACGAGGCGTTGATCCGGGGCTACGCCAAGCATCCGCCCGGTGGCGTCGACGAATGGGGCGATCTCGACGCCCAGTCCGACGCTGAGGGAAGGGCGGCGGGCCGTGCACTCGATGAGTGGGACGGCGGCTGGTGAGACGGGGCGAGATCTGGTGGTACGAACCACCGGACCGCAAAGCTCGCCCCTTCCTGGTACTCACCAGGGACAGCGTCTTGCCAGCACTCGAGCGCCTGCTCGCGGCACCGACCACCAGCCGGGCGAGAGGGATCCCAACCGAGGTGGAGTTGGACGACGCAGACGGCATGCCACAGCCGTGCGTGCTCTCGCTCGACAACCTTCAGGTCATCCGGCGCGCGTTCTGCACCAGACGCATAACCATGCTCGGGCCGGAACGGCTCGACGAGGTGTGCCGGGCCCTCCACGTGGCCGTCGATTGTTGAGAAGACCGGCGGCAGCGCTCGCAATGGTGCTCCTCGCCTCGGCGTGCGGGGCGGGGAGCGGGGCCGATCGACCGGGCACCGACGGCGCCGCCACGTCGACCACCGCCGGCCCCACCACCACCGCGGCGCCGACCACGACCACCGCGCCGCCGTTCGAGGGCTGGGTCGACCCGGCGTCGTCGGGCCAGCCGTACGGCGACACGGTCGACGGCCTGCTCACGTTCCGGGGCAACCCCACCCGCACCTACTACGGCGAGGGGCCCGTCCCCGAGGCGCCGCAGGTGCTGTGGACCTACCCCGGGTCGGCCATGTGCTCCGAGTCGAGCGAGGGCGATGAGACCCGCGTGTGGTGCGGCTCGGGCTGGACGGGCGAGCCCGCGGTCTTCGAGCGCGACGACCAGACGTGGGTGGTCTTCGGCGCCTACGACCGGGCCGTGCACTTCGTCGACGCCGCCACCGGAGCGGACCTGCGTCCGCCGTTCCCTACCGGCGACATCATCAAGGGGTCGGTGACCGTCGACCCCGACGGCTTCCCGCTCGTCTACACGGGCTCGCGCGACAACTACTACCGGGTGCTGGCCATCGACCGGAACCCCGTGCAGGAGCTGTGGTCGCTCAGCGCCGACGCGGTGTCGCCCACCCTGTGGAACAACGACTGGGACGGCTCGGGCCTGGTGATCGACGACACCCTGTTCGAGGGGGGCGAGAACAGCCAGTTCCACGTGGCCACCCTGAACCGGGCCGGCGGCACCGGCGACGGCGACCCGGTCACCGTCGCCCCGCAGCTCATCTTCAACACCCCGGGCTGGGACGACCAACTGCTGGCCGACATCGGCGACACCTCGGTGTCGATCGAGAACTCGGTGGCCATCTCTGGCAACACCGCCTACTTCGCCAACTCGGGCGGCCTGGTGCAGGGCTGGGACATCGGCCCGCTGCGCCCTGGCGGCGCCGGCCCGTCCGCCGTCACCCGCACCTTCCGATTCTGGACGGGCGACGACACCGACGCCAGCATCGTCATCGACGACGAGGGGATGTTGTACGTGGCCTCCGAGTACGAGCGGGCCACCGCCCGCTCGAACGAGATCGGCCAGATCATGAAGCTCGACCCCACACAGCCGGACAACCCGCTGGTGTGGTCGATCCCCGACCGCGATGCCAACCCTGCGGGCGTGTGGGCCACCCCCGCCATCCACGGAGGCACGCTCATCGTGCCCACCAACGGCGGGCGTCTCCTCGGCATCGACCGCGCCACCGGCGACATCCTGTGGGAGAAGTCACTGCCTGGTCCCACCTGGCAGTCCCCGGTGGTGGTGGACGACGTGTTGATCCAGGGCGACTGCAACGGCTTCCTGCACGCCTACGACGTCAGCAACCCCCGCGTCGACCCGCCCGAGCTGTGGACGCTCGAGCTCGGCGGCTGCATCGAGTCGACCCCCGCCGTGTGGAAGGGTCGCATCTACGTCGGCACGCGAGCCGGCCGCTTCTACGCCATCGGCGACGCCTGACCGCCTGCACCGAGGCGCCGCAACCCGGTCGACAGCCGAGCCCCGACCGGCTGCGGCCCGCTCGTGGTCAGTCCGGCACCCGGCCCGACGCGACCACCATGATGAGGGCCCATACGGCGCCGCCGCGTTCGAAGGCGGCGTCGAGATCCGAGTGCATCGTGTCCAACTCCGTCTGAGTGAGGAGCCGCCCCTCGACGAACCGCTGCAGCACGGCTCGCATCGAGCCGACCACCTCCCGGTCGGCGTCGATGGCGAAGAACTGGACGGACACGTCGAGCAGGCCGGCGTCGAGGAGCGCGTCGGCCAGCACCCGGCCGGCCCACGGCTGGGGCATGGGGCCGCGCTCCATGCCGGACCGGAGGCGGCGCAACACGTCGGGGTCGACCGGGTGGACCATCAAGCTGCCCCAGTCGGAGTCGGCCAGCACGACCCGGCCGCCAGGCCGGGTGATGCGGCGCGCCTCGGCCACCAGCACATCCACATCACCGACGTGCTGGACCACCCGTTCCATGCGGACGCCGTCGACCAGATCGTCGGCGAGACCCGTGTCGCGACCGTCACGGGCCACCAGTTCGACGGCGACGCCGTGCTCGGCGGCACGCCGTGCTGCTTCGTCCAACATGGCCTGGCTGGGGTCGATGCCGATGGCCGTCCCCTCGGGGCCGACCAACCCGGCGAGACGGATCAACTCGGTACCCGCACCACACCCGATGTCGGCGATCACGTCGCCCGGCAGCGGGGCCAGGCGGGCGATCATCTCGGCGCGCAGCTTCTGGATCGCCGGCCGGCGCTCCCACTGGTCCATCGCCGCCACCAACCGACCCCCGACGGCACCCCCCTGCTCGTCGACCCGGGCATACATCGTCCCCTGCGCGCGTTCGGGGGCATCGATGCGCACGACGTCGACCGGCCGGTTGAACCCCTTCAGCTCCTGCGGGCCCAGATCGACCAGTCGGGCGTCGGCCTGCGTCCCGACCAGCGCCTGCACCAGGTGGGTCGCCCACGCCTCGTCCGTCCCGGCCAGGGCACACAGGCGGGCCGCCTCGATGACGGGATTGCCGAACCAGTCGTCGGCTTCCTCCCGCGCCTCGCCTGCGGCCACGCCGATGCGGATGCTCACTGGGCGACCCTCGGCCTCCACCTGGCGGGCCACGCCCTGCATCGTCACCGCGCACTCGACGGCGTCGACGGCGCTGGTGAAGACGGCCATCAGCCCGTCGCCGGTGTTCTTCACCTCGGTGCCGTCGTGCTCGCCGAGCGCGGTCCGCAGGGCGGTGAAGTGGCGGCGGCGCACTTCGTCGAACTCTCGCTCGCCCAAACGGCCCAGGAGCTCGGTCGATCCGACGATGTCGGTGAAGAGCACGCTCACCGTGCCGGTCCGCCCCATGACCTCCGAGCCTACGGAGACCTGGCGGCCCCTTCCGTCTGTCGCACTCCCTCGGTAACGTCTGGAGATGGCCCTTCGCACCCACCGGCGACTGACGGCCGACGAGTTCTTCGCCCTCCCTGGTGAACAGAAGCACACCGAGCTGGTCGACGGGGAGATCGTCGTGAACGCGCCGAGCCGCCGCCACCAACGAATCCTGGGGTGGATCTACTTCCAACTGATGAAGCACCTCGAGGTCCACCCCGGTGCCGGCGAACCGGGCATGGAGGTCGACATCCCCATCGACGACGACAACGTCTTTCTGCCCGACGTGTGGTGGACCACGCCCGAGCACACGTTGGCGCACGACGTGCTGCGCGCCCCCGGCCCGCCTGATGTCGCGGTCGAGATCCGATCGCCGTCCACCTGGCGCTACGACATCGGCATCAAACGCAACCGGTGGGAGGCCGCCGGCCTAGCCGAGTTGTGGTTGGTCGACACCGAAGCCGACGCCATCACTCTTCTGCGGCGGTCGTCGCCTTCCAGTTCCAGCTTCGACGTCAGCCTCGAGATCGGCCGCGGCGACACCCTCACCAGCCCGCTGATTCCAGGCTTCTCGCTCGACATCACCACGCTGTTCGACCGCTGACCGGCGGCGTCGACCCACACAACTCGCCACATTCAGCAGCAGCACCGTGTCTCTGGGTGCGCCGGGTTCAAGGCCCGCGGGCGCACGGCGGACGGCGAGTGGGCGGTCGACCTGGTGCTGACCTTCGAGGGGATCGACACGTTCAACGCGATGGCGGCCGACTGCAAGCACCGCCGCCCGCCGTGCGACAGCGGGTTGGCAGGCATCGCCCTCGACCACCAGGTGTTGTCGGCGCCACGCGTGCGCGACGCCAACTTCGAGCGCCACTCCATCCAGATCAGCGGCGTGGAGGACGAGGCCACCGCCAACTCCATTGCTGTCGCCCTCACCACCGAGCCCCTGCCGAGAGGCCTCGAGATCGTCGGCTGACCGCTTCCCGTTCCGGGACCAGGGGCCCCTGGTCAGAGCACTGGAGTGCGGCCATGGACGGGGCGGGCTCGACCCGCAGCTGCAGCAGTACCACCCGGTCACCGGCCCCTGAGCCCCACCGGGGCGCCCGGTCGAGCGGGCTGGTTGACTGGGACGATGGCGTACACACCGTTCACCCCCCACGAGATCACTGCCGAGCCCGGCCTTGACGGCTGGCGGGTGCTCGTGGCCACCTTGCAGGCCGAGTTCCTCGCCGGCTCGTTCAGTGCGGGCGCCGCGCTGGTGGCCGCGATCGCCGAGGCGGCCGACGCCGCCGACCACCACCCCGACCTCGACCTCCGTTACCCGGGGCGGGTGCACGTCTCGCTGTCCACCCACGCCATCGGGGGCCTGTCCGACGCCGACGTGGCCCTCGCTCGCGCGATCTCGGCCATCGCCGCCGACCACGGCGCCGTCGCCGAGCCGCTCGCCGCCCAGGTCGTCGAGATCGCCATCGACACCATGGACGCAGCCCGCATCCGACCGTTCTGGGCGGCGGTGCTCGGCTACCGCGAGCGACAGCGCAACGGTGAGCTCGTTGACCCGCGGGGCATCGGCCCGACGCTGTGGTTCCAGCAGATGGACGAGCCCCGCACAGACCGCGGCCGCTTCCACCTCGACGTGGTCGTGCCCCACGACGTTGCGGACGCCAGGGTCGCCGCCACCCTCGCCGCCGGCGGACGCCTGGTCACCGACGCGTTCGCACGAGCGTGGTGGGTGCTGGCCGACGCCGACGGCAACGAGGCCTGTGTCTGCACCTGGCAGGACCGCGGATCCCCACCGGTAGGCTGACGGCCCTTCGGGGCTGTAGCTCAGCTGGCTAGAGCACCTGCTTTGCAAGCAGGGGGTCGTGGGTTCGAGTCCCATCAGCTCCACTCGGTGTTGTGGTAGTCACAACGCCGTCAGGTCTGCGGAGCGGGCTGCCGTCCGAAGACCGGTGCGGTGAAGCTGACCTGCCTCGGAGCCGCCAAAGTAGGGCCCCGGGCCGCATGATGTCGTCGTATCATGGACCGATGAGCGCGCTCGATCCGACCGGTGAGAAGGAGCTCGTTGTGTCTGAGGACGGGAGCATTCCCGCCGATCAGCTCGCGAGCCTCGGTCTTCGGCCTGGTTCTCACCTGCGCGTGATCGCGACGGACGAGCCGTCCGTCGGTGCGTCCGGCCTTGCCGGTTCGCTGCCTGATCTGCCCGACCTCGACTGGGACGCCTTCGAGCGTGCGGGCGAGCTGGCCCGGCAGGATCTCGCCCAATCTTCATGAGGGTCGTCGCCGACTCGCATGCGATCGTCTGGTACCTGCAGGGCTCATCTCGCCTGTCCGAGCCAGCTGCCTCTGCGCTCTCCGAGGCCGAGGGCTCGGATGGAATCGTGGTGTCCGTCGCGACGCTGATCGACCTCTGGTACGTGACGCAGACGACGCAGGGCGTGACGACTGAGGATCTGGCGACGCTGAGGGCCACGATGGTCTCGTCGCCGAAGGTCGATCTGCATCCGATCGACGTCGCCGTCACCGATGCTGCAATCTCAATCCCGCGGGACGCTCTCGGCGACCCCTGGGACCGGTTCATCCTCGCGACGGCAAGCGCGCTCGACCTGCCCCTAGTCACCCGTGACGAGCGGATCCAGAAGGCGGAGCTGGTCGAGACGATCTGGTAGCGACAGCACGTGTCAGCAGCTAACCGTACGATTTGGGAGCGGCCGGACCGATCACCCAGGTGCAGACTCTCCGCATGATCTTGATCACCGAGGCGCGCTACAGCGGCGTCTACGAAGGAGGTCCCTGGGCAGCGTTCGCCGTCGCGAGCGTGCAGGCGGTTCCCTCCGAAGCTTTCGGCGCCGACACCGTCGCTGTGGACTGGTGGAGCGCGCCGACGGTTCCGGTAGGTGTTGGCGACACTCCGAATGGCGCGCTTGGACGACTGGAGTTCTATCTCGACCGCGATCAGAAGGGCTCACAGGCGGGACTATTCGCTCTGGGCGATCAAGTCACGGTGGCACGCCCGACGCCTGACGCTTGGTACGGCGCCGGTGTCGGCGCGGTCCGGGAAGTGGAGTTCCGGCCAATCCTTCCTCACGTCGGCGGACTCTGAGGTGAGTGCATCTACCTCGTCGACTTCGACGATCATCAGGCTGTCCGAGTCCCAGAGCGGTACCTGCGACTTGCGCTCACCGACGAAGGGGTCTGATCGAGTGCCGTAGATCGGCTCGGGAGCCTGCCAAAGTACCTGGCACCCCAGAGCACGACCGCCAATCTCATAGGCCGCAGAGGGTCGTCCGCACAGCGAGATCGGGGTTTGAAAGAAGGGTCATCAGGTCCACTCGTTGTTGTCGGTCTCACAACAACGCGCATTGCGGCGATCACGTCAGCTCGCCACGCCAGCGCCCCATGCGGCGTCCTCAACTGTCGGGCGCATGCTGTACCTCGGCCAGCGCGTCGAGGTGCCGGCTGAGGTACTCCTGGGTCCGAGCGTGTCCGTCACTGAAGGCAGTCAGAGCCCCACTTGCGATGCGCACGGCGTCTGAGCCCGGGGAGATCTTGTTGGTAAGGAGCAGGATCGCGTTACCCAGTCGACGCCCGTGCTCGAGCATCTCAACGAACGCGATATCGATCGCGAAGTAGTCGTCCGGTGCCGTTCCGACATGCCCTCGTCCAACCTCCCGTAGAGGTGGCCAACCTGGCACAACGTGGAGAGACTCACTGTGCGCGGAATAGGCGGCGGCTACACGGTCGGAGCTCGCGATTGCCGCCAGACCCGAATCGAGAACCCGTTGACGAACGGCAACCGGGGAGAAGTTCTTCAACCGCTCGCGCCGCGATGCCGACAGCCGTCAATACGGCCTCGCCGGTTCATTGCCAGACCTGCCTGACCTCGACTGGGATGTCTTCGAGCGAGCGAGCGACCAGGCCCGGCGGGATCTTGCCGGGTCTTCGTGAGGGTCACGAGGTCCACTCGGTGTTGAGGCATCTGCCGACCGTTACATGTAACATGGTGTGATGGCTGCGCCGCCGGAAGAGTCGAGCGTCAAGAAGCGTGTACGGGAGCATCGTCGTCGGCTCCGCGCTCAGGGGATGCGTCCGGTCCAGATCTGGGTGCCTGATGTGCGTTCGCCAGAGTTCACCCGGGAGGCGCATCGCCAGTCGGCTGCTGTGGCGGCGAGCGCCAGCGCCGTCGACGACCAGGCGTTCATCGATGCGATCAGCCTCGACACCGAGTGAAGCGCGGCGAGATCTGGACCGCTGCTGCGGGTACCGGCTACGTCGGCAAGCCGCGTCCTGTGGCGATCGTGCAGGACGATCGGTTCGATGCGACCGATTCGGTGACCGTGTGCGCGTTCACAACCGATCCGACCGGTGCGCCGCTGTTCCGGCTTCGCATCGAGCCGAACGATGTGAACGGGCTGCGTGAGCCGTGCAGCCTGATGGTCGACAAGATCACTACCGTGCCTCGTTCGAAGCTCGGTGAGCGCGTCGGCCGACTGAACGACGAGGAGATGGTCCGCCTCGGCCGGGCGATTCTGGTCTTCTTCGGGCTCGCGGGATGACCCGGTACTGGTCAAACGCCTGGGTCGAACGCCAGTTCGTGGTTTGAAAGAAGGGTCATCAGGTCAACCGGCGTTGTGAAGATCACAACAGGCGCGCAAACCCCTCCGACGGCGCCACGTGCCACATCGCTGAGCCGACCATGCAACCGTGGAACACGCAGGCGTCTACGTGCGCGGTGCTGTCTTGACGGGCGGCGGCGTGTCTCTTGCCTGGGGGTCGGACATGTTCAAGGGGAAGTCTGCGTTTGTCACGGGAGGCGGTACCGGCAACGGCTTCGCGTGCGGCGAAGCCATCGTCGGCCGCAGGACCGAGGTACTCGCGGCAGCCGCCGAAGCGCTCGGCGAGCGTGCCAAGTGGGTGCAGTGCGACGTCACGAGCAACGAGTCGGTGGACGAAGCGATCGCTACCGCGGTCGAACGGTCCGGCCCGCTCGGTCTGGCGGTCAGCGTTCCAGGCGATGGTCGGCAGCATTCTGGGTACGCCCCCTGACCTCTTCGCGTTCACGACCGAAGGCACCCTCAACTGTCGACGTTCGGGTACGTTCCGAGCCCTTCAGGCCGAAGCCAGAGCGATGGTCGCGTCAGGTGGCGCCATCGTCAACATCAGCTCCGTTGCAGCGGCTCGTAGTGGCCGCTGGGAAGGGGCATACTCGGCGTCCAAGGCCGCCATCGACATGCTCACCCGGGTGGCCGCCGACGAGCTGGGTCACTACGGGATACGGGTCAACTCGGTCCTGCCTGGTCTGATCGCCACCGAGAACGCCGCCCCCCTCACCGACGATCCGGTGGTCCGCGAGGGCTTCGTCCGCCAGACCCCACTCAAGCGGCTGGGCGCGCCTGAAGACGTGGCACGATGCGTTGCCTTTCTGTTGAGTGACGACGCGAGCTTCATCACCGGCCAGTGCGTCGGGGTCGACGGTGGCCTCGTCCTGCGCGGCCTTCCCGAACCCGAGCACGGCAACGTGCTCCGCCACCTCGCCCCGGATTTCTTCGCGGACATGCCATGACCTCGCCTAGTGTCCTGGAAGGTTGTTTCGCCAAGAAACAGTTGAAGATCGGGAATTTCGGCGGCTGGGTCGCGTTGTCCGGTGTTGTCAGCCAACATCGGAGGGAACGCTATGGCCAAACGTGGACGACCGACCGTCGAGATCACGCTCAGCGGCGACGAGCGCAAGACGCTCGAACGGTGGGCGCGCCGGCATTCGTCATCGCAGGCGCTGGCATTGCGGTGCCGGATCGTGTTGGCGTGCGCCGACGGGAACCGTACCCAAGTCGAGATCGCCGCCAAGTTGGGATGCAACCCCGTGACGGTGTCGAAGTGGCGGCACCGTTTCGCGGTCGACCGCCTCGACGGCCTCGTGGACGCGCCCCGCCCTGGGGCGGCCCGCACGATCAGCGACGAGACCGTCGAAGCCGTGGTGGTCGAGACCCTCGAGACCGCTCCGCCGGACGCGACGCACTGGTCGACGAGGGGTCTGGCCGAACGCCACGGGATCTCCCACACGACCGTCGGTGAGATCTGGCGGGCGTTCGGGCTCAAGCCGTGGCGTGAGGACTCGTTCAAGGTGTCCCCTGACCCCCAACTGGTGGAGAAGATCCGCGACATCGTCGCCCTGTACCTGAACCCGCCGGTCGCCGCGGTCGTGTTCGCGGTCGACGAGAAACCCCAGATCCAGGCGTTGGACCGCACCGCCCCGACCTTGCCGATGCTGCCCACCACCCCGGCGCGCGCCACCCAGGACTACGAACGCAACGGCACCTGCGACCTGTTCGCCGCGCTCAACATCGCCACCGGGACCGTCATCACCGACATCCGCTCATCGCACACCTCCAAGGACTTCGTGGCGTTCTTGAACAAGGTCAACCGCAACGTCCCCGCAGACCTCGACGTCCATGTCGTGTTGGACAACCTGTCGGCCCACAAGACCCCCCTCGTGCACCGGTGGCTCCTACGCCACCGACGGTTCCACTTCCACTTCACGCCCACCTACGGGTCCCGGATGAACCTCGTCGAGCGCTGGTTCTCCGCCCTGACCACCAAGAAACTGCAACGCTCCGCCCACCGCAACGTCAAAGAGCTCGCCGCCGACATCGAAGCCTGGGCCGCCACCTGGAACGAGAACCCCACCCCGTTCATCTGGCACAAGACCGCTGACGAGATCCTCGAACGCCTCGCGGGCTACCGCACCGCCATCAACCAAGGAGCCGGTGACGACACATGACCTTCATTTCACAGCCCTTCAACCTTCCAGCACACTAGGTCGCCCGTGGGCCCTCCCGCCCGATGCGTCAGTCCCGCGGGGATCTCCATGAACTGCCCCTCCATCCGAGGTCGCTGCCCACCGGTTGATCGCATCCGTGCTGGGACACCCGGCACCCATGGCCATGGACCTTGGTGAGACGGGTCACCAAAGGGATGAGTAGGTGGCATCATGTCTGGTCAGTCGGTCGTACCGAAAGGCAGTACAGGCATGCGCCTGGGAGCTCGGATCGTGGGTCTGATCGTGGTCGTCGCTGCGACCCTGGCCGGGGCCGGGGCCGGGGCGCCGGCGCCGGTCGGCGCGGACAGCAACGAGGCGCCGGGTGCACCGGCGGCGTTTCGCCAGCTGAGCGCCGGCGGCAGCCACACGTGCGCGATCCTGTCCGGCGGGTCGGTGAAGTGCTGGGGCGTGAACGACAAGGGCCAGCTGGGACTGGGCGACGTCGCCAACCGGGGGGACGGTCCAGGGGAGATGGGTGACAACCTGCCCGCCGTCGACCTGGGCACGGGCCGCACCGCGGTGGCGCTCTCGGCCGGCACCAACCATACGTGCGCGTTGTTGGACAACGGTTCGGTGAAGTGCTGGGGCTTGAACCAGTCGGGCGAGCTCGGGCTGGGCGACATCGCCAACCGGGGGGACGGTCCGGGGGAGATGGGCGACAGCTTGCCGGCGGTGGCGCTGGGCACGGGCCGGACCGCGGTAGCGGTTTCGGCCGCACAGTCGTACACGTGCGCGTTGTTGGACGACGCGTCAGTGAAGTGCTGGGGCAGCAACTTCGTGGGCAAGTTGGGGTTGGGCGACACCGCCAACCGGGGGGACGGTCCGGGGGAGATGGGCGACAGCTTGCCGGCGGTGGCGCTCGGGACCGGACGCACCGCGGTGGCGGTGGTCGCCGGCGGCTTCCACGCCTGTGCGTTGTTGGACAACGGTTCGGTGAAGTGCTGGGGGGCCGGTGGCGCCGGTGCGCTCGGCAACGAGAGCACCACCAACCGGGGGGACGGTCCGGGGGAGATGGGCGACAGCCTGCTGGCCGTGAACCTGGGCACCGGCCGCACCGCGACGGCGATCACCGCCGGCAGCGACCACACGTGCGCCCTGTTGGACAACGCGACGGTGAAGTGCTGGGGGCAGAGCAACCTCGGCCAATTGGGCCTGGGGGTCAACACCCAGCGGGGGAGCCAGCCGGGGAGCATGGGCGACAACTTGCCGGCGGTGGCGCTGGGGACCGGGCGCACCGCGGTGGCGGTGCGGTCGAAGTTCAATCACACGTGCGCGTTGCTGGACAACGGGTCGGTGAAGTGCTGGGGGTGGAACGTCACCGGACAGCTGGGGTTGGGCGACACCGACGACCGGGGGGAGGCGGCCGGCGAGATGGGCGACTCCTTGTCCGTGGTGGCGTTGGGCACGGGACGGACCGTGGTCGCGGTGACCACCGGCATCACCCACACGTGTGCCCGCTTGGACGACGGTTCGGTGAAGTGTTGGGGAAGGAGCAACACAGGTCAGTTGGGGTTGGGCGACACGCAGACCCGCGGTGATGGTCCAGGCGAGATGGGTGACGCCCTGCCGGTGGTGCAGTTGGTGACGCCGGCGCCGGCGCTTTCGGTGGCGAAGACGGCCGACGAGACCACGGTGGCGGTGGGCTCGCCCATCCATTTCCACGTCACCCTCACCAACACCGGCAACGTGGCCCTGACCGGCGTCACCGTCACGGATGCGAAGGCGCCGGGGTGCGCGGGCGCGCAGGCCGACTTGGCGGCGGGCGCCTCGGTGACCGTCGACTGCACGTACTCGCCGACGGTCGATGACATCGGCACGTACACCAACTCGGCGACGGGGGACGCCGCCGAGGTCTCGCCGGTCACCTCGGCCACGGTGAGCGTGTCGGTGACGATCCCGGCGGGCCAGGCGCTGTTGAAGGGTCAGGTGACGGCCGTCATCTTCGGCAACGCGATCAGCGGCGCCATGGTGGCGGCGCTCGATACGGATGACTTCAGCGCCGTCGGGCTGGACACCACCGCCGCGGACGGTACGTACGCGATGCTCGTCCCGGCGGGCTCGGTGATGATCTACCTCGCCGATCCGGCCAACGGCCACATCGCCAAGTTCCACCAGACGACGCCGACCACGCTGGCCGACGGCGCCACCGTGGTGATCAACCCGCAGCTCACCCGGGCCCTCGGCGGCATCGAGGGCCGGATCACCGACGCCACCTCGGGCGACGGCGTCACCGCGGGGCTGGCGCTCAGCACCAACGCGCTGACGGGGCAGATGAGCCTCGGCGCCCAGACCGACGGCTCCGGGTTCTACGTCATCCAGAACCTTCGCTCGGTCCCGCACCTGGTCGCGCTGCTCGACCTCACCGGCGGGCACCAGCCGAGGTACTACAACGGCTCGGCCACCCCGGCGGGTGCCACCCCGGTGAACGTCGTCGGCGGGGCCCTTCAGGTGATCGGGTCCCTGGCCGTGCCGGCCCAGACGATGCCCACCGGCACGACCAGCGTGCAGGGGACGATCACCGACAGCGGAGGCGCGCCGCTGAGCGGCGCGGCCGCGATCGTGCTGCGGGCCGGCACGTTCCAGTTCGTGGCGGGCGACATCGCCGACGGCAGCGGCGCCTACGACGTGGCGGTGGACGAGGGGAGCTACGTCGTGGGTTTCGTGGACCCTGCGGGCACCCACACGTTCGAGTGGAACGCCGACCAGCCTGTGTCCGGCCTCGGTTCCGCCACGCCGGTGTCCGCGGGCGTCGGCAGCCCCGCGACGGTCAACGCCGCGCTGGCCCCCAGCACCGGCACGGTGGCGGGAACGGTGACCGAGGACGGCTCGGGGAGCCCGCTCGCGGACATGTGGGTGTTCGCCATCGACACCACCGGCTCGGTGGTGGGGGTGGCCCGCACCGCCGCCGACGGCACCTACACGATCCCCGGCGTCCCGGCTGCCGGTATCCGGGTGCGATTCTACGACCTCACCGAGGCCCACGTCCCGGAGTACTACGACAACCACGCCGGCAGCGGTGGGGGGTCGGGCTACGCCGCGGCCAGCGTCATCAGCGTCGCCGGCGGCGCCACCAACACCATCGACGCCGGCCTCGCCCTCACGCCCTAGCGCCGGCGGGGCAGGTCGGCGCATCTCTCGCCGCCCTCGAGCAGCTCGGGGTGACGGACAGGGCGGACAGGTTCCCCGACGACCTCTCCAGCGGTGAACGACAGCGGGCGGCCATCGCCCGAGCCATCGTCGGCGACCACCATCTACTCCTCGCGGTCGAGCCGACCGGCGCCCTCGACCCGGTGTTCGGCGAGTCGGTCATGCGCCTGCTGCGAGCAGCCTGCTGACACGGGGTCGCCGGCATCGTCGTCACCCACGACGCCCAACTGGCCTCGTGGGCCGATCTCGTCGTGTTCCTGAGCGAAGGCCGCATCGTGGACCAGACCGTGTCGCCGAGCAGCCCCGAGTCGCTGCTCGATCCGCGCCAACCATGACCGCTCGCAACGGCGGCGGCCCGGCCCGGCGCGCCGTCACTCGGTGGTCCCTTCGCCTCCTCAGGCAGGAGCGGCGCCAACAGGTCGTGGTGATCGCGCTGATCACGTTTGCCGTGTTCGCCGCGGTGCTTGCTGCGACGGCCGCCTACAACGTGGTCCCCTCGCGAGACGCCGAGCTCGGTACCGCCAGCCATCGCATTGACCGACGCGTCACCGACCCAACCGCGGTCGATCGGTACCTCCGCTCGGCGCGGCACTGGTTTGGTCCGGTCGAGATCATCGGGAACCGCCCGGTCAGCGTGCCGGGGTCAACGAAGGCGATCGATCTCCGAGCGCAGGAGATCGGCGGCCGCTTCGGCGCACCCATGCTCGCGGTCCGTGCCGGTCGCCTACCCGCATCTCTCGGGGAGGTCGCTTTCACCGACGACGTCGCGAGCCTGCTCTCTGCATCCATCGGAGACAAGGTGACGCTCGGCGATTCCACCTATGAGGTCGTCGGGTTGGTGGAGAACCCGGCGGACCTGAACGACGCGTTCGCCCTCACCGCGTCGTCCCCCGTGCGCGCTGGTGATCTTCTCTCGGTGCTGATCAGCGCTGATGGCAAACGGGTGCAGACCTTCCGGCCGGCGACGGAACCAGGGACCGGGGCCGTTGCCGTGCGCGGACGGGCCGAGGGCGCCACCCCCCGACACCTGCGATCCGCGATGGCGGCCAACGGCACGGCCGTCGGCGGCGGCGTGGTGGCCGGCGCGCGTCCTCTCGCGGGTGTCGGTTGCCGAAGCCATCTCCGGGCGCCCACCCCATCCCCGAGCCGGGGGACGGCCCCTCATCCACGCCGTGGCGGTCTTCACCACCGGCCTTGCCGCGATCGCGCTCGGCGTCGACCCCAGCTCGGAGAAGCTCACCCCCTGCTCTTCCTCGCCGGACTCGTCGCCGTCGTCGTAGCCACCGTGTTGCTGGCCTCGCCCTCGCTGCGAATTGTCTAGCGCTTTGCCGGCCGTCTTCCTGTTGCAGCCTGGCTCGCGACCCGCGACCTCGCCCGCTACCAGTCGCGATCGGCTGCCGCGCTGGGCGCCATCAGCCTCGCCATCGGCATGGCCGTCGCCGTCGTCGCCACCTCCGAAGTGGTGCCCCTCGACGTGGCCGTCGACTCCAAGCTCCGCGACGTGCAGGACGGGCGCACGGTGCTACCGATCGCCCTCCTCGGACGACCCGCAGGGCAGGAGACCGTCCGGGACTCCGGGCGCCTGTTCGTCGCCACCCCGGCCCTGCGGCGCCACCTCAGCCTGGACCGCTCCACTGCCCCAGACGACCACGTGCTGCTCACCTCACTCCCCGGCCCCGCGTACATCACTGGCGACATCAGCAACGTCAGCTTCCGACGCAACGCTGTCCCAGCCGATCAGGTAGCGCGCAGCCAGGTTCCGTCGTACACGTCGGCTCCCCGGTCCCTCATCACCCAACGAGGCCTAGACGACGCCCACCTCGATCCGATGCGGGCAGGCTGGCTCCTCGAGACCCCGTCGAGTCCTTCGGATGCTGAACTCGCACGCGTGCGAGCCATCGCCGCCGACGCCGGGCTGGTCATCGAGGTCCGCGACCAGCGCTCCGACCTCACCACGATCAGCACCACGGCTGCCATCGCCGGCGCCCTGGTCGCACTGGCCATCCTGGCGATGACCATCGGCCTGCTCCGCAGCGATGCGGAGCACCAGACCCGCATCCTGCCGCGACCGGAGCGACCAGCGGAACCCGACGTGCCATCACCGCCTTCACCACGATGACGCTCGCCGCAGTCGGGGCCATCCTTGGCGCCTTGACCGCATACGCCGCACTCATCGCCGGCTACTGGCCCCAGACCGACCAACTCGGGAACATCCCCATCGCCCACCTCTCCGCGATCATCGTCGGCCTCCCGCTGGTCGCGACCGCGGTCAGCGGGCTCGCATCGGGCAGGGAACCGGTCAGCCTCGTCCGATCAAGGACCGAGTGACAACGCTCTCATCACGGGCTACCACGTCGTTCGGACAGGGCGGCTCCTCACCACCGTGACCGCCGCCACTCGCTGATCCTCGGCCCACTTGTCGTCGTCCTCGCTGATGTCGGTGGGACGGATGACCACAAGGTCGACGTCGCGGTCACGACCGGCTTCTCCCCGGGTGAAGGAGCCGAAGACGATCACACGCATTGCGGGATGGGAGAGGGCGCCGGCCAGGCGACCGATCTCCTCGAGGACGGTGGTACCTCTCGACGTTCGACGACGCCGAGTTCGACCAAACCCGGGAGCACCCGCGACGCCTGAACGATGCTCACAGCGGCCAGCTTGGCGATGGTCCTGAGGTCGAGCTCAGCGGTCGTCTCGGCCAACACCGCCAGCACGCGACCCTGGGCACCAGGCACGATGGCCTCGAGCGGTCGCACGAAATCCACGAGCACCAACCCATCCCGGTAGCCAGCAAATGCGGAACAGCTGTTCCATCCATGACGTGTAGCCACCAGGGCTCCCGGGGACGTTGACTACTCACGAGACTTCTCACGAACCCGCCGTCAGGGGCCGTCAGGAGCCGTCACGGGGCCGATCGGCCGGCACAGCCCGGTACTCGAAACCCTTGGAATTGGAGGCCTCGCGGCACTCGGCGGCATCAGCCGGGACCGGTGGCGCTCGGGCGGGTCGAGGATCGCCGTAGTGTCGCGGCAGTGACCTCGGAAACCACCAAGAGCGAGGTTGTCGGGTCCCGGATCTCCAATCTGGATCTGCTGCGCGGGGTGGCGGTCCTGGGCATCCTGGTCATGAACGCGGTGTCGTACGGGCTTCCCGAAGCCGCCTACTTCAACCTGGACGCCGCGGGGAGCGACGGCCGCCTCGACTGGTTCGTCGGCGGTCTCAACGAGATCCTCGTCGACCAGAAGATGATGGGCCTGTTCTCGATGTTGTTCGGGGCGTCGATCGTGCTGTTCTGTGAACGGGCCGACGCCAAGGGACGCAACGGGACCAGGCTGAGCCTGTGGCGCAACACGCTGCTGCTCGGCATCGGCCTGCTCCACAGTTGGCTCTGGGTGGGTGACGTACTCACGGTCTACGCGCTCTGCGCGCCGGTCCTGCTGATCGCCCGGTGGTGGAAGCCACGAACGCTGATCGTCGCCGGGGTCTCCCTCATGGCGGCGACGACCCTCGTGGCCGCGGTCGTGCAGACCACGCTGCCCGCCAACGGAGACGGCCTGCGGGACTTCTGGACCACAGGTGGACCTCCGATGTCCGACGCGGTGGGGCTCTTCCTGCTGTTCGACTTCTTCGGACGGGCGCTGGCGATGATGCTGCTCGGCGTCGCCACCTACCGCCTCGGCATCATCCAGGGCGACCGCCCGGCGCCGTACTACCGCCAACTGGTGCTCGTCGGGCTCGGGATCGGGATCCCGGTGGCCGCACTCGGGGTGGCGATCCAGGCCATCGGTGGCTACGAGCCGTCGGTCGCGCTCGTCGGGGAGATCCCGAACACGCTGGCCACGATTCCGATGACGGTCGGCTACCTCGGGCTCGTCACCCTGTGGAACCTGCGGCCCGACACCGCCTTCCGGCAGCGCTTCCGGGCCACCGGGCAGATGGCCCTCACCAACTACCTCAGCCAGACGTTGATCGGGCTCCTCGTGTTGCGCCACGTCTTCGCCTTCGCGAGCCTCGCCCGTTGGCAGCTCACCGTGTTCGTCGGCGGCGTGTGGGCGCTCCAGCTCGCCTGGTCCGAACCCTGGCTGACACGGTTCCGGTACGGCCCCCTGGAGTGGGCGTGGCGATCCGCGACCTATCTGAAGCCCCAGCCCTTCCGTCGCGAACTCGTCCCCGGCGGGAGGGCCTGGTGACGATGGCACGGGAAAGGGATGTCTACGCCTCCCCACGGGTGCGATGGGCCCTCGTCGCCCCCACGGCTGACGTCCTGTCGTCAGCGCGGCCGACGTCGATGCGCCCTGCCACCGGCGGTGGACGAGGCCGGAGGCGGGAACATCGAGACCACGGGGACGCGCGCTCAGATCGCCAAGTCAAGACGCAACGCTTCGTCGAGCGCGGCCACGTCGGATCCCGACCGCACGCCCAGCGGCGCCCCGATGCGCTCGACCGCTACCGATCGCACTTGCTCGGCCTGGGCCTTCGACTCGTACCCGAGGCCCGTTCCCTCCGCGCCGAGGAGCACTTGGAACGGGTGGATCCGGGCGGTGTTGCTGCTCACCGGTACGACCGTCACCACCCCTCGCCCGAGCCGTTCGCGGTCGCCCCGTCGTTGCTGACGATCACCGCTCGACAACAGGTCCGAGTAGCTCGCAACCCTCGGCGCCGTCCGGTTGGTCCCGGCCCGTCGGCATGCACACGATGGGCGCGCCGGCGACGAGGCCCTTCATGACCGTGCCGTGGCCGCCGTGGGTGAGCAGCACGTCGGCGTGGGCCAACACCTGGCCGTGGGGGGCGGACCGCACCACCGTCACGTTGTCGGGCGGGTCGAGTTGTTCGGGGTCGAGCGCCGGCCCGGTCGTGACCAGGGCACAGACCGGTAGGGCGCCCAGCGCGTCGACGGCCCGCTGCAGTTGATCGAGCTGGTCCAGGTAGGTGGTGCTCATGGCCACGAGCACGTCCACCACGTCCACCACGTCGAGGGCGTCGAGGTCGCCGCCGGCGAGGACCGCCTCGGCCGCCGCCAGGTCGCAGCTCCCCGCGAAGACCGAGAGGCGGTCCCGTGCCTGGCGCTCGGCCGGCTCGAGCAGTTCGTAGGACCAGTCGATGGTGCTGCGCAGCGTCTGGTGGCGCTCGGGGTCGGCCCGGCTGCCCTTGGTGAGGAGCTTGAAGCGCTGGTCGAGGCGGGCCACCAGGTCCTCGGGGACAGCGAGCGCACCCGGGCGGCGGCGAGTTCGATGGCCGGTGGGATCCCGTCGAGGCGTCGGCACAGCGTCCTCACCGCGGCGGCGTTGCGCTCGTCAAGGGTGAAGTCGTGTTTGGCCGCGGTGCCCGATCGGCGAAGAGCAGCACCGCGTCCGCGGCCATGATCGTCTCGGCGCCGGTGTCGGCGCCGGGCACCTCGAGGACCGGGACCGCCGCTGTCCGCGCCCCGGCGACGGCGCCGACGAGGTGCTCGCAGTTGTCGAGGACGAGCAGGAGGCGCTTGGCCGCCAGGTAGTCGAGCGTCGCCTCCTCCATGGTGCGGCCGGGCACCATCTGCACACGCAGGCTGGCAGCGACGACGTCCCAGACCGCGTCGGGGTTGGTCAGCGGGGCGAGCTCGCACAGCCAGGCGCCGTGACGGAACTCGGCGCTCAGGTCGGCCGCGACCTGGAAGACGTGCACCGACGAGGACAGGTCGCGGAGCCGGTGCTCGCCGAGATCGGTGAGGGTGACCCGGTCGTCGAAGTAGTCGCCGTCCACAGCGGTGGCCCTCGATCGTGTCCTGCAGCAGCGTGTCGTACGCCGCCAGCGCCGCTCGCATGGCTTCGGGTTGCTCCTCTCAGCGCCGAGTGGGTCGACGAGCCGATGTCTGTGCCCGTGGGCGCCGCTGCGTCAGCAGCGGCTGGGTTGTCGTTCGTGGGGTGGGGCGGCGGTCGTTCGGGGGTCTGCTGGCCCGTCGGCGGGGCGTTGCGGGCGGGATCGGGTGCGGGGGTTGTGGGTGAAGGTGCGGCCGTTGGGGGCGGTGGCGGTGAAGGTGCCGGTGGTGGGGTCGCGGTCGAGGGTCCAGCCGCGGTGGTGGATGAGGGTGTGGTGGCGGCGGCAGAGCAGACAGCCGCGGTCGAGGTTGGTCTCGCCGTGGTGGGCGTCCCAGAAGTCGAGGTGGTGGGCGTCGCACCATTGCGGTGGGCGGTCGCAGCCGGGGAACGCGCAGCCGCCGTCGCGGAGGGCCATGGCCCGGCGTTGGGCCCGGTTGAACTG
>JAYRVH010000078.1:0-4519 GCA_041918615.1 Acidimicrobiales bacterium | reverse complement strand
CGGCTGTTGGAGCAGATCGCCGTCGCCCGCCGCCAGGGCCATCACCGCAACCTGTTGGTGTCGGCCACCGGCACCGGCAAGACCGTGATGGCGGCGCTGGACTACGTGCGCCTGCGGGCCGAGCTGCCTCGGGCCCGGCTGCTGTTCGTCGCGCCAATTCCCCGCTCTTGGCGACTTCGTCGCCGGGCCGCTCGGGCCACGCTCCTCGTACCTCGGGCTCCGGCCAGGAGATCCTGGATCAGAGCCAGGCCACGTTCCGCTACGCCATGCGCGAGCCGGCGTTCGGCGAGCACTGGTTTTGGGCAAGCACGCGTGGGCGGCCACCGTCCGACGCAGTTCGAGCTGACCGCCGCCGGCCTCGACGATCTGGCGCCCGATCACTTCGACGTGGTCATCGTCGACGAGTTCCATCACGCCGCCGCCCGGTCGTACGAGCGGCTGCTCGACCACGTGGCGCCGGTCGAGCTGCTGGGACTGACCGCCACACCCGAGCGGGCTGACGGCCTGTCGCTGCTGGGTCGCTTCGACGGGCGGATTGCTGCCGAGCTGCGCCGGGCTCCTGCGTCAGCTGCCGTCGCGGCGGAAACTCAGCTGCGCTGCGGTTTCACGTACTTGGCCGTGCGTCGTTGCCCGACGAGCTCCAACTTGCCCTCAGCCCGGAGCCGGCGGAGCAGTCGGCTGGCTTGCTCAGATTCGAGCTGGCAGAGCTCGGCTGCATCACGTCGGGTCACCGATCCGTGGCGATCGACGTAGGTGAGGACCATCTGTTCCTGCTGGATGTCGTCGAACCCGCGGGTCCGGACGTATTGCGTGGGCTCGCCGAGCCTGCGGTAGACGGAGGCGGCCAGGTGGTAGGTGCGTCCTTTGGACTCACCGCGCGCCTCCAGCAATCCGCGTTCGACCAGATGGTTCAGCACGAGCCGGGCCTCATGCGCGCCGACTTGAAACAGCTCCGCCGCGCGGGCCGTGCTGATCCGACGCTCCAGCCGGACTTCGTGCAGGGTCAGGAGGTCCTCGAGTGAGAATTCCTGGCCTCTCTGGCGTGATTCGGCGATGAATCCCGCCAGTTCCTTGTCGGCGGGGCCGGACCGCAGTCGGGCGACAACCGAGCTCTGCGTGGTCCGTCCGTAGTCGGGAGCCGGCCGACCGATGGCGAGTTGGCTGAGGAAGACGCGGTTGATGCCCCGGCTGGTCCGATCGACGAGGCCCGCCCGCTTGAACGCGTCCGCCAGCACGGGGTTGCGGGGTCGCGGGGGTGTGGTCAGAAGGTTCGCCAGCGTGACTCCTTCGGGGAGCCCGCCGGGGTTCGAGACCGTCAGTGCCTGCCCGGTCAGTTCCACGAGGACGGCGCCTGTGGCCGTGTAGTCACGGTGCACCAGTGCATTTGCGACCAGCTCGCGGACGGCAATGTCCCCGAAGCGCGGGAGGCCCACGCGGAACAGCCCGATCTCGACCTCCTCCTCCGGATTGCGTGCCCTCACGGCGTCGGCGAGCTCAGCCATCGCCCGAAAGAGCGGGGCGCGGTTGATCTGGTTGGTGCGGACCTCGAGTGCGTCCAGCTCTTGGAACGCCACCTCGTGGGTGGGGAGGTATCGGGCCAGTGAGTCCTCGCGCCCGAAGAGCAACAGGGCCCCGATCGTGATGTCGCCGCTCGGCGCGATCAGGTCGAGGGCCTTGAGCAGGTCGCCGTCGGACAGCGTCCTCAGGGATGCGTCGCCTCCGCCCTCGACGAGGTCCCGGAGACGGGCAAGTTCGACGACCGACAGGTCGTCCATCGTCAGCTCGGGTATGGCGACCCGGGCGAAGTCCTGTGCCCCGGTGCTTCCCGCACGGGCGAGAACCTCGTGGGGTCTCATCGGCACGCACTGCGGCTTGCCCTGCACGTCGATGGTGCGGCGGACGAACCTTCCATCCGAAGTTCCGACCACGCTACGACCAGCCGGGATCTCCACCACGATGACTTCGTTCTCGTCGAGGGCGATGACCTCGGCCGCGGTGACCACCGATGGCTCCGTCCGGTTCCCAATGAGGGCCTCGAGCCTCGCGGGCTCGGTGGTGGTGCCGTGGCGTGGCCCCGCCCCCGTGACGGTGCCGTCGTCTCGTACGCCGATGAGTAGGTGGCCGCCGCTGCCGTTGGCCATGCACGCCACGGCCTCGATCAGATCGGTGTCGCTGATCCCACCCGTCTTGAACTCGACGGTGAGCGTCTCGCCTCCTGCGATGAGTGCTTCGACCGCCGTGGAGTTCATGGTGCGAGGTTACCCAAAGTGTTTGGGTTTTTCATTAGACTTTGCGTAGCAGCTCAAATCTATGCATTCGGCGTAAGCGGCGGCGGAGGCCGGGCTCGGAGGCAACGCGGCAGAGGTGCGCGTGAGCTCAGCCGGCGTCGCGCTGGAGCTCATGCTCGACCGCTCGCCTGATCCATGAGCTGACGGAGCGGTCGTCGGCCTCGGCGCGGGCACGGAGTGCTTCGAGTGTGTCCTCGGGGAACCGGACGGGCACGACCTTGGTGAGGGGCCGCCGTCGTCGCGCAGGACCCTGGGGCTTCTGGTTCTCGGGGTCGGCGTAGAAGTCATGCTCCTGTTGGCGGGTCATCTTCTTCGGTGTGGAGCTCATCGGTCCTCCCGGTAGCGCCGGGCGAGATGCTCGGCCGCTTCGTAGCATCCGATCGGTCGACAGGATGCGGGGTCGCCCGAGTCCGGCGGGGCCAGAGGCACGACCAGGACCCGACCGGCGACCTCGGCGACCATCAGCCAGTCCGCCGGCGGCTTCGCTGCGTAGAAGACCGGGAAGGATTCCCAGACCTCGTGGATGTCATCGATGCCCAGGTGTGGGTGCTTGAAGAGGTGGGCGGCCTGGTCGTCGATCTCGAAGGGGTCGTCGCTGTCGAGAAGATCGAAGTCCAGCCGTTCGCGGTCATCCACGGTCGAGTGTAATACAAACGACTACGAATCGAAGCCTGGCAGACCTGGCGGCGGCGAGCGAGGTCACGCTGGGCGTGCCCTTCCTCGGGACGGCCCATTCGCAACTGCGGCCACTACTCGCCGGGTGAGGAGAACGAAGGCGTCGAGACGGCGAGCGTCCGGCGCGCGATCCTCGTGGTCGTCGGTGCCGTAGGAGCGAGCATCCGCCAGCAACAGCTCGGCTTCGACTCGCATCGTCGCTCGAACGAGGGCGTCGCCGATCCGAGGAGGCAGGTCCATCCAGAAGTGGATCATGCCGTCTGGTTCGGTCTCGAAGTCGAGCTGGCGCAGGGCTTCGACCAGGAGGTCGACCTGCTCGCCGGCGACCTTGGGTGGCTTCTTCGGCTTGGGTCTGGTCATGAATCGCACCGTAGGAAGGGGGTCTGACAAGAATCGCCGCTCGAGCAGTCGGTGCCGGTTCGCCGGCCTGCCAGTGCGACCTCGTGGCGCCGGACAGACTGTCGCCGTGACCGAGCCGCTGCCTCCGGGCCTCTACGAGGTGCTGGTCACGGAGGTGCTGGCGGAGCAGTTGGCGCAGATCGAAGATCGGCTGGTCGTGTGCGCCGGCGAGGTGCGGGCGGCCGAGGTGGCGGACCGGGTGGCGCTGCACCTCGGTCGGGTGATCGAGCGGGCCATCGACGGTGCTCCCGAGGACCAGCGAGTCGAGGTGGCCATCGCCGTCGCCAGGGATCTGGTGGCCCGGCTCGACGAGTTGGTGTCGGCCCGGGCCCGGTCGCTTGACCTGGCACCGGAGCGGCCTGTTGAGCCGGGCTCGGTGTTGCGGTCGATCACAGTCCGCCGCCCCGACGGCACCCCTGACGTCATCGCCGAGCCGCTCATCCCCCTGCTCGACACGACCCTGTTGACGAACGCCCCCGGCGAGCCTCGGGTGGGTAGCCAGGTGCTGGCCGAGGTGGCGTCGGCGGATCGGATCGATGTGGTGATGGCGTTCATCCGCCGCAGCGGCATCCGTCCCCTGCTCGACGCGCTGCGCCGACACTGCGAGCGCTCCGGCGAAGCTGTCCCGCTGCGGGTGCTCACCACCACGTACACGGGGTCGACCGAGCGGCGGGCGCTCGACGAGCTGGCGGCGTTGGGCGCCGACGTGCGGGTGTCGTACGACACGACCACCACCCGGCTGCACGCCAAGGCGTGGCTGTTCCACCGCCGGTCGGGGCATTCGACGGCATACATCGGGTCGTCGAACCTGACCCATTCGGCGCAGGTGGACGGCCTCGAGTGGAACGTGCGGGTGTCGGCGGCCCGCAACGCCGCGGTGGTGGCGAAGGTGGCGGCGGTCTACGAGTCGTACTGGCAGTCGGGCGACTTCCGCCCGTACGACGCCGACGAGTTCGACCGTGAGACCGAGCGGGCCGGCGACTCGGGTCCGACCGTGCTGCTCAGCCCGATCGAGCTGCGCCCCGAGCCGTTCCAGGAGCGGCTGTTGGAGCAGATCGCCGTCGCCCGCCGCCAGGGCCATCACCGCAACCTGTTGGTGTCGGCCACCGGCACCGGCAAGACCGTGATGGCGGCGCTGGACTACGTGCGCCTGCGGG
>JAYRVH010000077.1:0-495258 GCA_041918615.1 Acidimicrobiales bacterium | reverse complement strand
CACGGCGTCGACAACCCACCACCACCACGAAACACCAACCTCGGCCGCCCCAACACCCACAGCCGCCAGCCCGACAAGGCCGTCACCGCCACACCGCCGCCACCCCACCACCCAAAGCCGATCGGTGGATCGAGGCTAAGGCGAACGCCTATTGTGGTGGACCACAGCGGGCAGGGAGGTGGGATGCGTCGCCGGTCGGGGCTGTTGCGTAGGGGCAGCGCGGCGCTCGTGGCGGCGCTCCTCGCTCCCGCGTCGGCCGGCGGTGCGGTCCGACCGGACCCCCCAACGCGTCGTGCGACCGGGAGGTCGGCGCCAGCGGGGTCTCCGGGACCATCACCGAGACCGGGTCCGGGGCACCGGTCGGCGGCGCGTGGGTCGTGGTGCTGCGGACCAGCGACCAGCGCGTGGTCGGCCGAGGGGTCACGAGCGGTGCAGGGGACTTCGCCGTGGGGCTCGTGCCGGGCTCGTACTTCCTCTACCTGATCGATCCGACAAGCGCGCACGCGCCCGGGCTCTTCGGGTCGCCGACCGTGCTGACGGTGCCGGCGGGCGCGATGGTCGACGCCGATCCTCAGATGGCGGCCACGCACGGGTCGATCGCCGGCGCGGTCGTGGACGCCCGCACCGGCGCGCCTCTGGCCGGTGTGTGGGCGGTGGTGCTGAACGGTTCGAGCGGGGCACCGGAGACGGCCGCCACGACGGACGGGTCGGGGCACTTCACCATCGGCGGGCTCGCGATCGGAAACCATCTCGTGGCCTACCTCGACCCGACCGGGGCGCACGCCGCGGCGTTCCACTCTGGCGCCGCGGACGCCACGACAGCCACGCCCGTCGCGGTCGCACCGGGTCCGCCTCGAGCGTTTCGGCCAGTCTGGTGCCGCGGCAGCTCGCCCCTGCGGGAGCGGTGATCACGGGACGGGCCCGAGCGAGCGGCAGCGCAACGCCGATCCCCTCCGCCATAGTCGTCGCGCTTCGGGCCGAGGACTACCAGTTCGCAGCGGCGGCCCAGGCCGACCCATCAGGCGCCTACCGCCTCGACCTCCCGGCCGGCGGCTACAAGGTGGGGGTCCTCGACCCAGAGGGGCGCCACACCATGGGCTGGTTCGTCCAACAGCCCTACTCGGGTCTCGCCGATGCGGCGACGGTCGTAGCGCCCGGGACCGCCGAGGTCTCGCTCACGCCGACGACCGGGTCCGTGGCAGGGTCCGTCGTGGACGACCCGAACGGCTCAGCGGTCGCGTGCGCCTGGGTCGTGGTGATCGGGTCCACCGGACGCGTCGCCGGGGTGGGCGTTGCCGATGCACAGGGTGACTACACGGTGCCGGGGCTCCCGGTCGGCACCTACCGGGCCACCATGGTCGACCCGGCCACCGGCCGGATCCAGGAGTACTGGAACGACAGCCTCTCGTACATGGGGGCGACGCCGTTCAGTGTGGCGCCGGGCGCGACGACGACCGTCGAGGGTGCGCTCGCCCTCCCCGCCCCCTTCGGCCACCCCACTCAGTGGGTGGCCAAGCAGTTCACCGAGATCCTCGGCCGGGCACCTTCGGGAGCGGAGTGGGCGACGTGGACGGCGTTCTACGCGGCCCAGCCCGCGTGCACCGCCGCGGCGCTGACCGCGCTCCCGCGGTACCTCGCGGGCGTGGCCCCACCCACGACGCCTGGTCTGCCCACGAGCCCGTCGACCGAGTTCGCGGGCCTCTACCCGGCCACGACGGCGATCGATCGCGCCACCCGGGCCGCGGCGGTCAGTCGGGCGGCCCTGAGTCACGACCCGAACGACAACGACTGGACCGCCTTCATCAAGCCGTACGTCCAGGGAACGGCCACGTGGGCGTCCACCGTCAACGGGATCTACAACTTCGCCATGGCGTTCGTGGGTCCTGCCGTCTACTGCAACCTGACCGACCCGGGCACCGGCTTCGGGCTGTCGAGGCCCATCGACCTGCGGGCCAAGGTCATGGCCCTGTTGCCGACCACGACGCCGGCACTGGCCCCTTCACGGACGCAGGGTCAGCTCGCGCAGGAGCTGCAGGCGGCCGCCAACGGGTCGACGCTGGCGCAGCGGACCGTGACCCTTGGCGTCGGCGAGGTGGTCCGCGTCGGCGGCTCGGCCAATGCCAACCAGCAACTGGTGGTCCCACCCGGCGTGACGCTCACCTCGGAAGGGGCGCCCGCGTATTCGGAGCCCGCTGGTGCCACGCCAAGTGGGCTCGCGTACGCGCGCATGGGGCGCATCGTTTCGTCCACCTCGTCGAGCGCATTCCCGGTCGCGGACGGCCTCATCTGTGCCGCCTCGGTCTGCAACAACGTCGCCATCGTGAAGCTGTCGTCCGGATCGCACCTGGACGGCGTCTGGGTCGACGGCCAGGGGGTGTCGGACGCCAACTACAAGGTGGCGAACGTCGAGACGACCGGGAGCGCCGCCCCGACTGCCTCGACGCCCTATGACGACGGCACCTCGGTCGTCGCCAGCCGACTCTCAGAGCCATCGCGTGACGGCGCCGCCATCCGGGCCTACGGCGCCTCCACCGGCCCGGCCTGCGTGAACGAGCGCATCGTCGGGAACCTCGTCACCGGCTACTCGTCGCGCCACCAATTCGACCGACGCGGCCAGGCGCAGTGGGTCGACGGGATCCGTGTGCTGTGCGAGGACGCCGAGGTGGCTCACAACAGTGTTGTCGATGTGACCGACCTCGGCATCGTGATGGACGGCTCGGTGGGCCGTGCCGGTGTCGTCAACACTCAGCGGTCCCAGGTGCACGACAACCTCGTGCTGAGTGCCGGACAGGACGCCCACGTCGCCCTCGGCGCCGACGCGATGGGCCTGTGCCAGTCGATCAGCGTGACCACCACCAGTGGCTCGGTCCTCCCCGGCCCGATCGCGCCTTGCCTGGACCAGGTGCAGCCGCGCGACTTCACCGGGGCCCGCATCCACGACAACGAGTTCTTCTCCGGCTCGAGGACGAGCTTCGATGTGGGTCTGCTCGTCGGTGGCGGTGCCCTGTGGGGTGACCACCAGATCCTCAACCAAGCTCCCGACGGGTCACATCCGGGGGCGAAGGGGGTCTCGGTCACCGACAACACGACCGGTGGTGTGACCACCCGGGTCAACATCGGCATCGACGTCCACGACATGACCCACGCGACGGTGCGAGGGAACACCGGGACCTTCCGTCTCGTCGACGGCAACCCTCGGATCACCTGGAACAAGTGCCCGCAGGGTCAGCGCCTCGCCGGAGCGGCCGAGTTGGACACGCTCGACGCCGACGTCTCGTTCGCCGCGGACGAGGGCCCACGCGGCTGCGTGATCGGCGAGCCCCCACCCGAGGGCATCGAGAACCTGCGCATCAACGACGCCGGCACCGGGTTCGTGGGCACCGCAACCGGCTCGGACTTCCGGGTCTGGGGCGGCGACCTCGACTCGCTGGGAGCCACCCACATCGCGGAGATGGTCGACAACTTCCGAGACGTGCGGCGCATGGGAGCGAACGTCATTCGACTGCTCATCGACACCGAGGACGTCGTGGTGCAACCGACGTGCACCGGGTGTCCCGTCGGCGTCGATCAGGCTGCCGTGGACAACATCGGTGACGTCGCCACCGCTGCGGAAGAGGTGGGCCTCTACCTCGACATCACCGGCGTCGGTATCGCCTTCCACCACCACAACCGCAGCTGGTTCGACGAGCTGGGTGCGAGCCCGGCCGACGAGGCGCTGCGTTGGGAGGTGCAGGAGACCTTCTGGGAGGCACTGTCCACCGAACTGCGTGACAAGACCTCGATCGCCTGGTACGACCTGACGAACGAGCCCACGCTGCCCGCGGGGCCGGACCCCGTGTGGTGCTTCGACACCGACCTGGCCGCCAACGAGCCCTGCTGGGTGCAGAACCTCGTCCGGACGATGACCGACCCGGCCGATCCCGCTCGCCAGCGCACCGGGGTCGAGGTCGGTACGGCTTGGATGACACGGATGCGCGACGCCATCAAGGTCGGCGGTGGCGACACCGTTCACCCGGTGTCGATCGGCCAGCTGTCGTTCTGCGCCGGCGGCCTGGTCCAGGCGAGCCGGGCCACGCTCGACTTCGACATGGTGCACCGGTACCCGACGGATGCCACGGTTGCGGCCGACATCACGATCACCAACAACTGCAAGCAGCCGGGCCGGCCCCTGGTCGTCGAGGAGACCTTCTTCACGGCCTCCTTCGAGAACCTCGAACGGTTCTTCGACAGCACCCAGGGCCGCACCGCCGGCTACCTCGGTCACTACATCGGGGGCACACCCTCGCAGCTGGCGGCCTGGCTCGACGCAAACCCGACCGATCCGAGCTTCTGGGCGCGTATCTTCTGGTTCGTCTGGGACCAGTTCGCGATCCGCAACCTGGTGGCCCGGAACCCGAGCGGCCCCGGGCTCATGGCGACATAGGCAGGCCCCTGGGTTACTGGCCCGGTGGGGGGTCACGGTACGATCCGGCGGGTGACCGTGCGGACCTCGCCTCTGGATGCCTCCCATCGGGCGCTCGACGCCAAGATGGTGCCGTTCGGGGGTTGGGACATGCCGCTGAGCTACCCAGCCGGCACCCTCGCCGAGCACCGGGCCTGCCGCACCGGTGCCGTGGTGTTCGACGTCAGCCACCTCGGGACCGTGCGCGTCGAGGGCGATGGGTCGTTCGAGATGCTGCAACGGGCGCTGACCAACGATCTGAACAAGGTGGGCCCCGGCCGGGCCCAGTACACCCACCTGCTCGACCCCGACGACGCCTCGGTGCTCGACGACATCATCGTGTGGTGGGTGAGCGAACAGCGCTTCGACGTGATGCCCAACGCGTCCAACACGGGTCGGGTCGTTGCCGCCCTCACCGACGGCGCGCCAGGCACCGTCGAGGCAGGCGATGTCACCTACGAGCGGGCCATCCTGGCCGTCCAGGGCCCCGACGCCCGGGCTCGCCTCGCCACGGTGTCGCCCGAGGCCGCCGCCGTCGGCCGATTCCGCGTCGCCCCCTTCACCTGGGAGGGCATCGACTGCCTTGCCGCCGGCACCGGCTACACCGGTGAGGACGGCGTGGAGTGTGCCGTGCCTGCCGGGCACGCGCCGGAGTTCTGGGACGCAGTATTGGCCGCCGGCGTCGTGCCTGCCGGCCTCGGCGCCCGCGACACCCTCCGCCTCGAAGCAGGCCTGCCCCTCCACGGCCACGAGCTCGGCGCCGGCATCACCTCGCTGCAGGCAGGCCTCGGCTGGGTGGTCAGCTGGGACAAGGGCGACTTCCGCGGCCGGGCCCCGCTGCTGGCCGAGAAGGAGCGGGGCGTCAGCCGCCGGCTCCGCGGCCTCGAGGTCGAGGGACGTCGGCCGCCCCGTGCCGACCAGGCGGTCCTCGTCGACGGCGTCGCCGCCGGCATCGTGACCAGCGGAAACTTCTCGCCCATGCTCGAGCGGGGCATCGCCCTGGCCTTCGTGCCGCCCACCGTCGAGATCGGCGACGAGGTCGCCATCGACGTCCGGGGCACCCCGATACCCGCCCGAGTGGTGAAGACCCCCTTCGTCAGCGCCCGCTGACCCTCACAGACAGGATCGCCCGTGGGTCACTACGTCCCCCACACCGACGACGAGATCGCCGAGATGCTCGCCTTCGTCGGTCTCGACTCGCTCGAAGCCCTCTTCGAGACCATCCCCGCCGCACTTCGCCTCGTCGCCGGCGACGAGGGTCGGTACCTCGACCTGCCCGACGGCCTGGCCGAGGCCGACGTGCTGGGAGAGTTCGCCCGCCTCGCCGCCGCGAACCGGGCGCCCGGCCAGGGCCCGAGCGGCCCCTCAGAGCGGGGGGGAGCTGACCTCGTGTGCTTCGCCGGTGCGGGTGCGTACGACCACCAGGTGCCCTCGGCCGTGCGGTCGCTCATGTTCCGATCCGAGTTCGTCACGGCCTACACGCCGTATCAGCCCGAGGTGGCCCAGGGCGTGCTGCAGATGCTGTTCGAGTACCAGACGCTCATCAGCCGCCTCACCGGGGTGGGCATCGCCAACGCCTCGCTCTACGACGGCGCCACCGCCTGCGTCGAAGCGGTCAACCTCGCGGTGGCCGCCAGCCGCAAGCAGGGCGTGTTGGTCAGCCGGGGTTTGCACCCCAACTGGCGGGCGACCATGGCGACCTTCGCCAAGGGCACCGGCCACGACCTGGTCGACGTGGCCCTCGGTGCCGACGGCCGCACCGCCTGGCCCACCGACGTCACCGATGAGATCGGCGCGGTACTGGTGCAGTACCCCAACTACCTCGGCTGCATCGAGGACCTGGCCGCGGCCCGGGACTGTGCCGATGCCCATGGCGCCCTGCTGCTGGTCGCCGGTGACCCCGTCTCCGCAGGCTTGTTGAAGACGCCAGGGTCGTTCGGGGCTGACGTGGTGGTGGGCGAGGCCCAGCCGTTCGGTACGCCGCTCAGCTTCGGCGGGCCCTACCTGGGCTACTTCGCCTGCCGGCAAGAGCACGTGCGTCGACTACCGGGCCGCCTCGTGGGCGAGACCGTCGACGTCGAGGGCAAACGGGCCTATGTGACGACGCTGCGGACGCGCGAGCAGGACATCCGCCGCGAGAAAGCGTCGTCCAACGTCTGCACGAATCAGACGCTCATCGCCGTGGGCTGCACCATCGCCCTGGCCTGGCTGGGCACGACCGGGCTTCGCGAGCTGGCCCTGCGCTGCGCCCGCGCCACCCGGTACACCCAGGAGGCCGTGCTGGCCATCGACGGTGTGTCGCCCGTGTCGACGGCCCCCGTCCTGCGAGAGTTCGCCGCGCGGCTGCCGGTTCCGGCTGCCACCGTCATCGAGCGCATGGCCGACGAGGGCTTCCTGGCCGGCGTGGCTCTCGAGCCCGACGACCACGGCGAGGGCCTGCTCATCGCCGCCACCGAACGGCGCACCCGCGCCGAGATCGACCGATACGTCCAGGCCCTCGAGAAGGTGGTTCGATGATGGGTGATCCGATGAGCACCACTCCCACCCGCGCCGCGGCGCCCGGCGGGCGCGCCACCAGCGCGCCGATCATGGGCCACGACGAAGAGCCCACGGTCTTCGAGCTCTCGGTTTCTGGCCGCAAGGCCTGGTCGTTCCCGCGCGCCGATGTGCCCGAGTGGGGTGCCGCCGAGCTGGTTCCGGCCGAGCACCTGGCTGCCGAACCGGTCGAGTTGGCCGAGGTGAGCGAGCGCGACCTGGTGGCCCACGTCACCCGCTTGAGCCACCGCCAGTACTCCGTGGACCTCGGCGCCTACCCACTGGGCTCGTGCACCATGAAGTACAACCCCAAGCTGTGCGACGACGCCGCGGCCATGCCCGGCCTGCGTGACGTCCACCCGTCGGCGCCGGCCAGCCTCACCCAGGGCTGGCTCGAGCTGCTGGTGTCGCTGGAGGCGTGGCTGTGCGAGGTCACCGGCATGCACAGCGCCACCCTGCAGCCGCCGGCCGGGGCGGCGGGCGAGCTCACCGGCCTGCTGTTGATGCGGGCCTGGCACGACGCCCAGCTGGCAGGCGGCGCGGCCACCACTCCCCGTACCAAGGTGATCATCCCGGACTCCGCCCACGGCACCAACCCGGCCTCGGTGACACTGGGCGGCTACGAGACCGTCACCGTCCCCAGCGACGACCGCGGCTGTGTCGACGTGGCCGCTCTGCGCTCGGTCCTCGACGACCAGGTGGCGGGCATCATGCTCACCAATCCCAACACGCTGGGCCTGTTCGAGGAGGACATCGCCGAGATCGCCGCCGCGGTGCACGAGGTGGGCGGCCTGCTCTACTACGACGGCGCCAACCTCAACGCCATCCTGGGTGTGGTGCGCCCCGGCGACATGGGCTTCGACATCGTGCACATGAACCTGCACAAGACATTTGCCGTGCCCCACGGTGGCGGAGGCCCGGGTGCCGGCCCGGTGGCCGTGTCCGAGCGCCTCACCCGGTTCCTGCCGGGTCCTCGTCCGGTGCGCACCGCCGAGGGCGCCTACGACTGGGAGACGCCGCCCGACTCGATCGGCCGTGTCCACGGTTGGCACGGCAACTCGCTCGCGCTCGCCCGTGCGTACAGCTACATCCTCGCCAATGGCGGCGACGGCCTGCGCCGGGTGTCCGACATGGCGGTGCTGAACGCCAACTGGGTCCGGCACCGACTGAGGGGCAGCTACGACATCCCCTTCGACCGCCCCAACATGCACGAGTGTGTGCTGTCGACCTCCAGCCTGAAGAAGGCGCAGGGGCTCACCGCGCTCGATGTGGCCAAGCGCCTGCTGGAGGAGGGCTTCCACGCACCCACGACCTATTTCCCGCTCATCGTGGCCGAGGCCCTGATGATCGAGCCCACCGAGACCGAGAGCCCCCAGACCCTCGAGGCGCTGTGCGAGGCGCTGGCACGGATCTCCGACGAGACGGGGGAGCAGGCCCACGAGGCGCCCCGAACCGCACCGGTCCGCCGGTTGGACGAGGCCCGAGCCGCCCGCCACCTCGTCCCCACCTTCGACGCGCGCCCCGAGTAGGCGAACCCGGCGCGAGCGCGGAGGATCCGGCTACCTTGCTCGCCGTGCCTTCCCCCGTGCGTTCAGTCCTGGTTGCTGCGATCGCCCTGGTGGTCGCTGCCGGCTGCATCAGCACCGACGACGGCTTCCCCTCGGTGAATGGCTGCAAGCTCAAGCCCAACACGGTCTGCGAGGACAAGGACCTCTCGGGCGAGGACCTCACCCAGGCCCAGCTCCTCAACGGTCGGTTGGCCAACGCCGACCTCTCCGGCGCCGATCTCACCCAGGCCCAGTTGCTCAATGCCGACTTCACCGACGCGAACCTCGCCGATGCCGATCTCACGCAGGCCAGCATCCAGAACACCGTCTTCGACGGCGCCGACCTCCGCGGGGCCACCCTGACCCAGGTGAGTAGCAACAACACCCGCTTCCGTGAGGCCGACCTGCGCGGCAACGACCTCGGCAACATCACGTTCTTGAACGCCGATTTCCGTGATGCCAGGCTTGCCAGCGTGAACCTGTCCGGCGCCAACCTCCAGAACGCGGACCTCCGCGGCGCAGACCTCACGGGGGCGGACCTCTCCAACGCCGACCTGTTGAACGCCGACTTCACGGGCGCCAAACTGGCCGGGGCCACCCTCGAGGGTGCGAACACCCAGAACACCGTCGGACTCCAGGCCCTGCCCGACTGATCGGCACGGCCCACTCGACACCTGTGCGCCGTTGTCGGGCAGGACCGACACGAGGGAGATCAGCCGAAGTTGACCATCACCTTCGAGTGATCACTTGGGTCGTATTTCACGTTGATCACGTTTCCGGGCTGAACCTGCGGCACGGCCACCAACGGGATGATCGTGGACGCCTGGGCCTGGAAGCTGGACTGGCCGGGGGGGCTCACCTCGAGGGTGAGCACGACCTGGGGGTTGTTGTTCACGAACGTCCCGGTCTGCTGGAGGCCGAGGATCGTGGCCTGGGCATCGGCGCCCGTGGCCATCAGCGCCCGACCGGCCTTGGTGTTCCCGGTGGCTCCCGCCACCATGCGGAAGGCGAAGAACAAGACCACCGCAGTGATGGCGAGCGAGACGAACATCCAGAGATAGAACTGACCGAACATCAGACGGGCACCTTCTCCCATTGAACGAGCATCTGGGTTGGATCTGTGGGGTTCACCCGCACCGGCAGTCGCCGACCGACCCCCACCTGGGCCACCCGGAGGGTGTTGACCTCGCTGGTGTGGGTCACCTCGAAGGGTGCCATTGTCGCAGCGGTCACGGTCATGTCGAGCTCGTAGACGGGGTTGAGGTTCGAAAGCTGACCGGTGGGGCGGGACCCGGTCACCGTGGCCGTGCCATCGACGCCGCTCACCGCGAGCTGGTCGGCCATCGCCGGGCCCGCGTTGAAAGCCGCCATGGTGGCGTTGGCCTGGGCCATCGACCCCGCCGCCATCTTCATGGTGCCGCCGAACCCGGGCTTGTAGCCCTGGCTGATCATGAGGTTGTCACTGGCATCGGTGAGTGGACGGAAGAACTTGTAGACCACCAGGTTGATGAGCGCCACCAAGATCATGATCGCACCACTGAAGATCATCGCCTGTCCCTGGATGTTCCCGGCGAGGCCCGTCACACCGTCGCTGCTGTTCGACCGGGCGACGAAGCCCCAGATGATGAGCACGCCGCCGATCGCGATGAAGACGTAGCTGAAGGCACGCCAGGGCTTCATGGTCATGACTGCGTGTACAGCACGCCGTAGCGGGTACGGACGGCTTCGTTGGCGGACATGCGATTCACCCAGCCCACGTTGACGCCGGCCCACGTGCCGGTGGCCACCCCTTGGGTCTCGAGCCAGGCCTCGGCCTGGTCCGGTGTGCCCAGGTTCTGGCGGGCCATGGCGGCGGTGAGCTGGGCGTACTTGTCGAGCGTGATGCCGTCGATCGGTGCCCAGACCGGGTCGTTGAGGTCGACGGGCCGCTGCGCTGCGGCCTGGCCCACCAGGGCGTTCTGCTGCATCTGCTGGGCGTTGCCGATCAGTTGCGGTGCGGCCCGCATCGTGTCCTTCATGTCCTTGAACAGGCCCATGATGCACAACTCCTCTTCCTCGGGGGCGGCGGTCGCCGCCCGATGCGACCATCTTCGGCCCCCGTCGGCGCCGTGCCATGAGTAATCGCTACTCAAATCGCCGGTGCCGACCGGGGCCGGCCCGTGGGTAACGCGCTCAGACCAGCACGGGGTCGCGTGTCACCGGAGCCGACGGGGGCCCGGGTCGCACACGCCGGTGCCCGAGGAATCGCCGTTCGACGAGGAGGTAGGAGGCGGTGGCGAAGGCGAACGTGAGGCCGACGGCGGACACGGCCACGAGCCACCAGGGCAGGCCCGGCGCCTGGTAGAAGAGCAGCCGGTACACCGGCAGGTGCCACAGGTACAGACCGTAGGAGATGAGCCCGACCGCCGTCAGCGGTCGCCACGCCAGCATCCGCCTGATCGGTGATTCGGCGGAGACGAGGTGCACGATGAGGATGGCCGCGGCGACCGGGACCACGGTCATGCCCAGCACGATCATCAGGTCGCCCTCGGGATCGGCGAAGCCGAGGGCCACGATGAGGGCAGCGGCAAGGGCCGCGACACGGGTCGGAACGACGATCGGTGTGCTCGTGAACACGAAGGCCGCGGCGACCCCGATGAGGATGGCGTCGAGGCGCGTGTCGGTTGCCCGGGTGACGTAGATCAGGAGCCCGCCGTCGGCCCAGCGCACGAGCGAACCAGCGAACAGCCAGAGGGCGGCCCTCCACGCGGCGACCGCGCCGGCGAGGGCCAACGTGGCGACGAACACCCACCGGTCACGGAGGTGGCGCATGGCGAGGAGGAAGAGCAACGGAGCGATCACGTAGAACTGCGCCTCGACGGCGAGGGTCCAGGTGTGGGCGAAGACCCCGAGCGGCTCGTTGTTGATCCGTGCCCAGTTGCTCAGGTAGACGGCACTGAAGAACGCAGGGCGCCGTGCGTCGAAACCGAGCAGGGCCGTCCATGCCACGACGACCGGCAACACGATGGCCAGGGCGGGGAGGAGGCGGACCACACGGCGCCGGTAGAACTCACCGACGTGGACGGTGCCGCTGCCGCCCCATTCGCGGAGCAACAAGGCGGTGATGAGGAATCCGGAGAGCGCGAAGAACACGCACACGCCCACGAGGCCGAAGCCGCGGGGCCCGGTCGCGGTGGGCAGGTGGTGGTAGAGCACCGCCAGCACGGCGACGCCGCGCAGGCCGGACAGGGCGGGCTGCTGACCCAGCCGACGTGCCGTCAACGGCTGCGCACCCAGGCAGAAGTAGGGTTGCGGCCTTTCCCATGGAACCTCGATCCGTCCCGTTCAGCCGGCCCACCACGAGCGACCGCTCGCTCGCGTACGCGGCCGAGGCCCTCGCCTCTCATCGCCTCGCGGGCGACGGCCCGTTCACCGTGGCCTGCCAGGACCTGCTCGAACGCCGTCTCGGCGGAGCGAGGACGCTGCTCACCCCGTCGTGCACCCACGCCCTCGAGATGGCCGCCCTCCTGCTCGAGGTAGGCCCTGGTGACGAGGTGCTGATCCCCTCGTTCACCTTCGTCTCGACCGCCAACGCGTTCGTGCTCCGCGGGGCGCGGCCCGTGTTCGTCGACATCGACCCCCACACCGGCAACATCGATCCGGACGATCTGGCGCGACGGATCACCCCGGCGAGCCGGGCCATCGTGGTCGTGCACTACGCCGGGATCGCCTGCGACATGGATCGGATCGGCGCCTTGGCCGCTGCGAACGACCTGGCCGTCGTGGAGGACAACGCGCACGGGCTGTTCGGCACCTGGCAGGGCAAGCCCCTGGGCACCTTCGGCGCCATGGCGACGTTGAGCTTCCACGAGACCAAGAACGTGACGTGCGGCGAAGGCGGTGCCTTGGTGCTCAACGATTCTTCGCTGGTGGCCCGCGCCGAGATCATCCGGGAGAAGGGTACCAATCGGAGCCAGTTCGTACGCGGCGAGGTCAACCGCTACGCCTGGATCGACGTCGGCTCCAGCTACCTCCTGAGCGATGTCCTCGCGGCCGTCCTCGCCGCCCAACTCGAGGAGGCCGACGAGATCCAGGCCCTTCGTCGACGGGTGTGGGCGCGCTATGACGAGGCGCTCACGGCATGGGCGTCCGCTCGTGGCTGCGAGTTGCCCTTCGTGCCCGAGGGCTGTGGCTCGTCATGGCACTCGTTCCATGTCCTGCTGGCCGATCAGGCCACCCGCGACGGGCTCATCGAGCATCTCCGACTGCGCGGCATCGGCGCCCCGTTCCACTACCTGCCCCTCCATCTGTCGGTCATGGGTCGGCGCTTCGGCGGGCAGCAGGGCGATTGTCCGATCACGGAGTCCTTCAGCGGCCGCCTGATCCGCCTGCCGCTCCACCATTCGCTCACCGAGAAGGAGGTCGCCTCGGTGATCAGTGCGGTGGAGGCCTTCGAGGGTTGACGCCGTCGGCCTCGACCCGCTGCGGGCCAGGTGTCGGCGGACGCAGTCATTTGGTGATCGCCACCTACCGTGGGAGTCGGCGCCCCAGTTCGTCGGCGAGACGCTGCACGACCGGCCGGGCCGAGGGGGACGGCATGGCCTCGATCGACTCGAGGGTGGCCACGAGCGCTGTCCCGCCTGGTCGCTCGTGGATGCTCACGGTCAGCCAGCAGGTGGGACCGTCGGTCGGGCGCACCGTGACCTGGACGAGCCCGCTCGAGAGATCGACGTAGCTGACCTCGCCGACCTCATCGGCGGCCTCGAGGAGGAATCGGCCGACCAGGGTGCTGTCGGCGTCGATCCACAGCGCTTCGTCGGAGAGGACCTCGACGCCGATGCCGCTGGTTGCCATCGACCCGCCGGCGCTTCGCTCCGCTCCCGCCAACCCGGATTCGGGCAGTCGGCCACGGAGGAGGCGGTAGGCCGCGATGATCGTGGCGGTGCGCTCGCCTGCGCCACGGGGATCATCGGTGGTGTCCGGGTGGTTCGCCCGCACCTGCCGGAGGTAGACCTCTCGCACCTCCGCCGGCGGTGACGCTGCCGTGACGCCGAGCACCGCTCGGGCCTCGTCGAGCGTCACGCCGGTACCGTGACATCGTGGATGAGGCCCTCGCTCCGGTGCCGCCGCGGGTGCTGCTCTGGCGCGGGTTCACGCGTCGCTGCCCGCACTGCGGCAGCGGCGGGCTCTTCCGGCGTGTGATCCTGATCCGGGAGCGCTGCCCGCGGTGCGGGCTGTGGCTCGAGCGCGTCGAGGGTCACTGGATCGGGGCCATCGCCATGAACACGGTGGTGTCGCTCGGGCTCATGTTCCTCGCCATCGTGGCCGGCATCGTGCTCACGTACCCCGACGTTCCCTTCGCTCCGGTGGCCGGGGTGAGCGTGGGCATCGCCGTGGTGGTCCCGATCGTGTTCCTGGGGCCGTCCCGCACCTTGTGGACCGCCGTCGACCTGTGGATGCGGCCGCCGGAGCCCGACGAGTTCGACCGGGGCGAGAGTGTGAGGGACTGAGCGGCCGGTCGGCGCGAGCGGCGCGGCGGTGCCGCTCACGGGTGGCAGTGACCGGGGGAGCGGGGCAAGTCGAGGGCCGGATTGCGGTCGAAGAAGCCCAGAGGGGTGAGCGAGAAGCCCGTCCGCTCGACGGGCATGACGGGCCAGTCCTCGGGACGGGCGATGTGGGTCACGCCGAAGGTGCACCAGACCACGACGTCGGTGTCGACGATGGACCGGTCGGCCGCCGTCCACGCGGGAAGGCCCCCACCCCGTTGCTGGTTGGCGTACGGTCCCGCCGCGCGCCGCTCGTCAGGGTGGAAGGGCGTGACCCAGAGGTTCCTGGTGGCGAACTCGGCCCGCTGGTGCACCGAGGCCGCCTCGCCGGCGAGGAGGGTCGGCCACGGGCCCGCGTGGAGCTTGTAGGCGACGGGCTCGCCGAGCCGATTGCGGACCGACGGGTTGACGATGTTCCACGAGCGGCTCCGGGAGGGATCGACGACCCGCTGCGCCGCCTGCTCGGTCTCGAGCAGCCTCGACACGGTGGTGAAGGCGTTGTCGCGCGGGTTGTCGGGGCCGGGCGGCAGCGGCTCGACGTCGACCTCGTACACCGAGTTGTCCGGCCCGTCCACGCAGACGTCGAGGCGCACGTTGAAGAGGTGCTGGTGGTGGGGCGCGGCGAGCGACGGCGCGATCATCACCGCCTGGGCGGGTGGCTCGCCGGCCGCCACGGCCATGGTCTGCATGATGCCGGTGAGCTTGACCTCGAGCTCGATGGTGCCGTCGAGGTACAGGTACCAGTAGAAGCCGTACTCGTAGTTGCCCACCGTGTAGATGGCGCTGACCACGAAGCGACGGTTGCGGCGAACCTCGGTGGTGCCGCTGTGCAGGTCCTGGTGCTTCCAGAGGATGCCGAAGTCCTCCTCGTGCATGCAGATGGCCTGCGACACGGTGGAGGCCCGCCCGTCCTCGGTGGCGATCACCGCGTCGAGGTAGTGGATCTCGCCGAGGCAGTCGCACCCGAGCTCGAGGGAGTTCACGAAGCGGCCCATGCCCCACTCGCCGGCGTCGAAGGCGTTCTTCCAGTCGTGGGTGGGCGCGGTCGTCCCGTACGGCACCACCATCTCGCTGAGGGCCGCCCGGTGCAGGATCGGACGCACGCGATCACCGTCGTCCCAGCCGACCTCGTGCAGCACGAGGCCTTCGATGGGGTCCATCGACACCCGTAGGCGCCAGTTCTGCCAGGAGACGAGGTTGCCCTCCACGGTGAAGCTCACCCCCTCGGGCTGAACGATCTCCAGCGGCTGGAGGCCGGTGCGGGGGGGGCCGGACCGCTCCAGGTCGTAGTTGGAGCACTCCTCCGGGATGGCCACGACGCCGTGGTCGAGGACATCGACGACCTGTTGGGCGACGAGGTCGACGACGGCGACCACACCTTCGACGGGATGGGCGTAGCCGTTGTCGGTCGGGTCGTGACGAACGTAGGCGACGACCCTGGTGAGGCGCGTGCCGTCCTCGGCCGGGTCGCCGAAGGTCCCGGCCGGCCATGGGTCGATCTGGACGGAGTCGAGGTCGGTGACACCGCGGCGGGCCAGCGCCTGCCGCCATTCGGGCGATGCCTTGAGCACCTCGATCGCATTCACGATCTCGGTGAACAACAGGGGCGGCTTCGCGTCCGGAACGTGCCGCCACGACCGCAGCTCGTCTGCGGTCACCGACACCACCGCCTCGGCCACCGAATTCGGTCCATCGACGACCACGCACAGGACCTCTCGATCGACGGGGTCCCCGTGCCGATAGGTGCCGATCACCGCTTTGTCCGGCTCTCGGAGGGTGACGGTGGAGAAGAGCATCTCGTCGGTGGATCGTTCGCGGCGCACGATGGAAGCGGCGCGCTCGATCTCCGCGGCGGACAGCGCGTCGAGAGGGTGGGCCATGAGCGCAGCGTGTCACGCCCGACCCGCCTCCGTCATGCGTGCCCGCCGATCCCCCGGCTGGCGACGTCCCGTGGTCATGGCCGCGCTGTTGTGTGCCGCCGGTGCCTGGTGTGCTCCCGCCCACGCGGCCTCCCGGACACCGGGCGGGCACGCGGTGGGTGCTGACGCCGTGAGCTGCCCGACGGAGCTCGGCGGTGCGCCGCTCTCGACCGAAGAGCCGTTCGCGGGGTCCACACGGCCGCTGGCCGACGATCAAGGCACCCTCGTGCGCTTCACGCTGCTCTGTCCGTACCGCCGGCCGGGAGGGGCGTCGATCGCCGAGCTCACGTTGACCTGGAGCCGGTACCCCGCCGACGATCTGTCCTGCCGGGAGACCGAACTGACGTCCGAGCCCACCGGCGACGGCCGTGTGCAGGGAGCCCGAGATCATCGGACGTCCAGTGCCAGGGTGACCTACGGCGCGGTGCCCGAGATCTCGCTCACGACCATCGATGCCGCGGCGACCGAACTGCTCGCCGAGGTGCCTGGGGATGCCCATCGGTGTGCAGAGGAGGGTGACGCGGGCATCGGTGACGGGTTGGCGCTCCCGAGTGGCGCGGCGTCCTCCTCGTCGTCCCGCCCCGTGACCTGGGCCGTGGCGGCCGCTGCGATCGTGGCGACACTGCTCCTCGTCGCGGTCGTGGTGCTCCGCCGACGCTCGCCCAGGAGGCGAGCACTGCCGGCTCCGGCGGCCACGCCTGCTGCGCCGACCGTGTCCCAACCCGGCTCGGACGATCTGGCAACCCTCGTCATCGAGCGCGAACGGTCCGCCGGCGCCATGCGGTCGGCCTCGGCGCAGGCGCAGGCCATCGAGGCCGTCCTCGTCGGCGCCCGGAGCGATCTCGCCATGGATCGAGCGCACGTGCAGGCCGTCCGCCGGTTGGCCGCGTCCTTCCTCGACGCCTCGAACACGGGCTACGTTGCCTCCTACTCGGGCGTGATGACCATGGCGGCGGCGGCGACGAACCTCGTGTCCACTGGCGCCCGCCGGGCGGGCCGGCTCTTCGCGCCGCCGGTCCCGGCCGTCGCCGAGGCCGAGGCGAGGCTCGACGAGGTACACGGCGAGGTGATGGTGGCCGCAGAGAGCGCCCTCGACGACACCCGGTACTGGTTGTGGCAGGACCGGCGTCTCGCGGTCGTCGACGGCCTCGCCATGCTGGAGCGACTTGCGCCTCGCCAGGTCGCGCTGCAACAGCGGATGGCGGTTCACGTCACCGGGCTCGCCGCCCGGCTCGGCGACGCGCGTGCCGAGTGCGCGCGGGCGCGGTCGGCCATCGACGACCTCGACCGGCGTATCCTCGCCGCCGAGGGGCGCCGTGCCGGCGAGGAGCGCCATGCCGGGAAGACCGAGAAGCCGCTGGGGCGTTCCGGCGCATGACTCGCACGAGGAGAACCGGGGTCTGACATGAGTTCGATGCTCGAGGGGCTGCAGCGTTGGTGCGCACTGGGCGGTTTCGGCTGTTCGGTGACCCAGGTGGGACCACCGTTCCAACTGACGATGAGCCTCCAGGACGACGGTGGGCTCCTGGCGATCACCGTCGACGGTCCGTCGGGTCCTGACGAACCGGTCCGGTTCCGGTACCGCTTCGACGTGCCGACCGCAGGGGGGAGCGCCATGGCCCCGGAACGGCTCGCGCGCCTGCTGGAAGCCGCGATCATGCAGCGTTCCGCCATGGTCGATGCCCGGCTCGCCGCGCCGAACGAGGTCGACATGGTCGTGGCTCTCTATCCCGACGGGGTGACGCGCCACGGCTTCATGATCGCGGTGTTCGAGTGTCAGAAGCTGCGCCTGATCGTTCGGCGCGAGGTGGAGGCGGCCCTGGTCAGCGAGTCGGCGATCGTCTCGCTCATGGCCCTGGCCGACGCCAGCGACGTCCTCGGCGATGCCGTCGAGTCGGCGGTTCCCCCTTCGGGCTAGTCGAGGAAGCAGGTCAGCGCGGCCGCGAACCGGGCCGGGTCGGCCGCTCCCGTGAGCTCGCGGGCCGAGTGCATCGCCAACTGCGCCACCCCCACGTCGACCGTCGGGATGCCGAGCGTCGCGGCAGTGAGTGGTCCGATCGTGGAGCCGCAGGGGAGGTCGGAGCGGTTGACGTAGTCCTGGACGGGGACGCCGGCGACCTCGCAGGCCAGACGGAAGGTCGCCGCCCCGACGGCGTCGGTCGCGTAGCGCTGGTTCGTGTTGACCTTGATGACCGGCCCACCGTTGATCGCGACCTGATGGTCCGGCTCGGAGCGTTCGACGTAGTTGGGGTGCACGGCGTGGGCCATGTCGGCCGAGGCGCAGAAGGAAGCGGCGAGCGCTCGTCGCAGGTCGCTCCCGGTGCCACCCCGACCGGCGACGAGTCGCTCGAGGGTCGCGATCAGAAGGGGGCCTCCTGCGCCGCGCTCGGAGGTGCTGCCGACCTCCTCGTGGTCGAACAGGCACAGGACCGGGGTGCGGCGACCAGGCCGCTTCGCAGCGCGACCGAGCGCCACCGTTCCCGCCCAGCACGAGCAGAGGTCGTCCAGGCGCGGGGCACTGATGAACTCCTCGTCGAGGCCGAGAAGCGTCGAAGGGCTGAGGTCGTGGGCCATGACGTCCCACGCCAGCACCTCGTCCCCCTCGATCTCCAGTTCGTTGGCGAGCAGGCGGCGGAAGGAGCCCTCGTCAGCCGCTCCGAGCCCCCAGACGGGGCTCAGGTGGGTCTGGCGGTTGAGCAGGAGCCCTCGTTGGTCGATGTCACGGTCGAGGTGGATGGCCAGTTGCGGGACGCGGAGGAGCGGCCGGTCGATCCGGAGGAGGCGCTGGCCCACGCCGTCGACCTCCCGAACCGCGACCCGTCCCGAGAGCCCGAGGTCACGGTCGAGCCACGAGTTGAGCAACGCGCCGCCGTAGACCTCGACGCCGAGCTGCCGGTAACCCGCCCGACCGGTGTCAGGGCGGGGCTTGATGCGGAGGTTGGGGCTGTCGGTGTGGGCGCCGACGAGCCGGAAGCCGGTTGGCGCGGGGGCCGGTCCCGCGACCCAGGCAACGAGTGCGCCGCCGCGACGGAGGAACTGGCCACCGTCGTGCGTGGGCCATCGGTCGGTTTCCCGCACCTCCACGAACCCGTCGCCCGTGAGCCGACGGGCGACCTCGTCGACGACATGGAAGGGCGAGGGTGCCGCGTCGATGAAATCGAGCAGGTCGCGAGCTTCCGTGGACCCTCCGGGCGTCGCCGAAGGGCGACGTGCGTGCGTCACGGTGCCAGGCCGGTGCAGTCCCGGAGCTGCTCCCAGGAGGCGCGTGCGGCGTCGGCCTCCTCGCCGGTGCGCGGGCGGGGCAGCCCGCCCGAGATCTCGGCCGGCTCCCAGGAGTAGTCGTCCACGTGGTGCCCGGTGGCGGTGACGTGCAGGATGCCGGTCTCGGCACCGGGACCGCCGGAGGTGTAGAAGACGAAGTTCCCGAGGCCGTAGGCGACCAGCGCATCGCCCTGGCGGCCTGCGCCGATGAGACGGTGGGCATGGCTCCCGACGACGATGTCGGCGCCGGCATCGACGAGGCTCTGCGCGAGTGTCGGCTGTGACCCGTTGGGGCAGGTTTCTCCCTCGGTGCCCCAGTGGAGGAAGACCACGACGGTGTCGGCGTCCGCGTGAGCCGCCCGGACCGCGGTCAGCAGGGGCTCGGCATCCTTGGCGGACGCCAGGCCCGGCTGGGAGTCGGTCGCCGTCCACCGACCGGCGAGGGGGGCGTCGAGCACGTCGGTGGCGGCCAGGATGGCGACGCGCCGGCCGCGCACCTCGGCGACGAACGGGGTCAGCGCTTCGGTCCTGTTGTTCCCGACGCCGACAACAGGGAAGTCGGCCGCGTCGCTCGCGGCGAGCGAGTCGGCCAGGCCTTCCGGCCCGTAGTCCATGCCGTGGTTGTTGGCCATGGTGACCACGTCGACGCCCGCGGCCCGGAGTGCGTCGAAGGCCGTGGCCGGCGCCCGGAAGTTGTAGGTCTTGGGCTCGGCCGTGCCGCCCTCGGTGATCGCCGTCTCCAGATTCACCATGGAGATGTCCGCGCTGGACAACGACGGGGCGACGTCGGCCATCAACGCGGCCGGGTCGGCATCGAGCGCACCGCGGATACGGCCCTCGAAGTGCACGTCGCCTCCGAAGGCGAAGGTGACGGGCCCGGGCGGGGCCGCGACAAGGCGCACTCCTTTCGGGACGGCGTTCGCGCCTGCGGTGGACGCGGCCGCGGGGTCCTCGGCGCCCACGGGCAGCCGGGTACCGGCGCAGGCCGAGAGCGCCGCTGCGACCAGGAGGAGCAACAGCACCGGTCGCAGTGCCCGGGCGCCGCGACCGGGTTGTGCCGGCGGTGCCGGAACGCGCGGCTCAGTCAGGACCGACACGCCCGATCGCGCCCACCTGGAGCAGGTGGTGGAGGGTGCTGAAGACCGTGAAGGCACTCTGGCCGACCGTGGTGATGATCTCGGCGACGGAGGCGCGCCCGTCGATCGCAGCCAGCACCTGCCACTCGATTGCCGTCAACCTGATCTCGGCGGCGCCGACCGGCAGTCGGGGGGACACTCCCATGACGGTTGCGGTGGAGGGGACCGACCGGGCGATCTCGGTGAACTCGGCCAGCCGATTCGTCGCGGCATCGAGCACGTCATCGACCGGGAAGAGGAAGGCGGCGCCCAGTTGGTGGGTCTCGTCGGCGCCGAATCGGAAGAGGTTGGAGTTGGGCACCAGGAGCTCGAAGAGGGTGCTGAGCGTGTGCTCGTAGAGTGCCGAGCGAATCCGTTCCGGTGAGGCCTCGCCGACGGCGAGGAGCGCTTCGATCAGCGTCCCGCCCTGGCGGGTGGCTTCGGTCGCGCTGTCCCATTTCTCCTCGCTCACACCCGAGGAAAGGAAAACCTGGCGTAGCGACGGCCCGGTCTCGGCGTGGGCGAGGTAGATACCACCGTCCCTGAAGCAGACGATGCTCGAGTAGCTGCCGGAGAGGTGCAGAATGCCGTGGCTCCTCGAGGCGGCGAGCGAGCGGAGCAGGTTGGGCAGCGGGATCTCGCCGAGTGTTCCTTCGCGAACACCGGCACCGACAAGCGGGTCTTCGACGGCCACCCCCTGACCGTATCGCCGACCGGTTGGCGGCGCGCGGACGACCGAAGCCCTTAAGGGGGTGACCGCAGGCCAGAAGCCCCCGAGGGAGCCGACGAGCGCCGACGTCCCCTCGGCTCAACTCCAGGGATCGACGGTCGATTGGATGACCAGTCCAGGGACCCGGCTTCGGTGCGGAGCGGGTGGCCCTGGGTCGCGGTGGAAGCCGTTCGACGACACAGGGGCCCGCAATGCTCAGAAACATGAAGGTCGGTACCAAGATCCTGACCGTCCTCGTCGCGCCATTGCTGGTGCTCGCGGTCTTGGCTGGTATCGGCGTTCAAGAGCGCCTCGCCGATGCGAAGTCGGCCAATGAGGTGGAGCGGCTCGCCGAGGTCGCCTCGGCCAGCTCGACCGTCGTCCACGAGCTGCAGTTGGAGCGCATCCTGACCGCCGAGTTCCTCGCCAGCGGTGGCCAGCTCGGCGGCGAGGAGCTGGTGCGTCAGCGTGAGGTCACCGATGCCGCGATCGGCCGCCTCGAGTCTCTCTTGGCGCGTATCGACGTCTCGTCGGCCAGCGCCGGCATGCGCGAGCGACTGATCGCCGCCCGGTCGCAGTTGAACGGGCTGGACGAGATCCGGAGCGCGGTCGACGGCTCCGAGCTCAGCGTCCAAGCCGCCATCGACGGGTACGCAGGGGTGGTCGACGCGCTCCTAGCGGTCGACGCCGAGGTCGCAGGTAGCACCGCCGTCCCCGAGCTGGCGGCGTCCTTCAACGACTACGTCGCGCTGGCGAGGGCGAAGGAGGACAGCGCCGTCGTTGCCGCCGGCGTGACCGCGGTCCTCGCCTCCGGCGGGTTCGAGGAAGGGCAGCTCGATGCCCTCGTGACGGCCGACAGAGAAGAGGACGGGCATCTCGAGCGGTTCGACGAGTCGCAGAGCGCCGGCTTCAAGGCACGGCTCCGCGACGCGCTCGGCTCAGCGGCGGTACAGGAGGCGGACGCGCTGCAGGCGGAGATCATCGCCGCCGGTGCGCTCGGCGGGAGCGGGCGGTCGGACGTGCCGGTCGAGGACTGGATCGCTGCCTCGGTGGATCGGCTCGACGCCTACAAGGCCGTCGAGGAAGCGATCCTGACCGCTGTCACGAGGCAGGCCTCGGCCCAGAGCTTCGCGGCCGAGAAGGCGGTCCGCCTCTACCTCGCGGGTGCGGCGGGTGCGACGCTCGTCGCCCTGCTCCTGGCGTCCGTGGTGGCACGGGCGACCACCCGACCGCTTCGGAAGCTGACGAAGGCGGCGAACGTCCTCTCCTCCGAGCGGATCCCGCGGCTGGTGGAAGAGCTCCGGTCGCCAGAGGCGGTGGCCGCCAGTGAGCCACCCGTCCTCGAGTCGATGGAGGTCCGATCGCGCGACGAGATCGGCCAGCTCGCCGAGGCGTTCAACGCGATCCAGAACGTGACCCTCGAGGTGGCGGCGGAACAGGCTGCCCTGCTCCGCAAGGGCATCGGCGACATCTTCGTGAACCTCGCCCGGCGCAACCAGTCGCTGCTCGACCGCCAGATCGAGTTCATCGACGAGCTCGAGGCACGCGAGGAAGACCCCGACCAACTCGAGCACCTCTTCAAGCTCGACCACCTGGCGACCCGGATGCGTCGGAACGCCGAGAGCCTTTTGGTCCTCGCCGGAGCCGAGCCTCCACGTCGACGCGCCCGGCCGGTGGCGCTGGCCGATGTGGTTCGCGTGGCCATCGGCGAGGTGGAGGACTTCACGCGTGTCAACCTCCTCGCACTGGACGAGGTCATGGTGGGCGGCAATGTGGCGGTCGACGTCGCTCACCTGCTCTCGGAGTTGATGGAGAACGCGACGCAGTTCTCGCCACCGGAGACCCACGTCGAGGTGGTCGGTCAGCGGACCGAGGACGCCGGCTACCTGATCACGGTCTCCGATCAGGGGATCGGCATGAGCGCCGAGCAGATCACCGCAGCGAACCGAACCATGGCCTACCCGCCGCTCGTCGGGCTGGCGCTGTCGCGTTCGCTGGGATTCATCGTGATCGGCCGCCTTGCGTCCCGGTTCGGTATCGGCGTGCGCCTGGTCGCGGCTCCGGCCGGCGGCATCAGCGCGATGGTCTCACTGCCGCCAGACCTGGTGTCGGACGGCGGCACACCGCTCGTGGATGCGCCGATCGGCACGCGAGAGGCGGGCGAGCCGGTCCCGTCGGCCGACGGCGGACCGACGGCAGTGCCCCCGGTGCCCGAGCCGCCCCCGATGCCGCCGGTCGGTGCGCTGTTCGCCGAGTCGCCGCCCGTGGACGACACCCCTGCGCCGCCGGTGCTGCCGACACTCTCACCGTTCAGCGGAGCCGACGTCGGGCCGATCGAAGGAACCCCGCCCCAGGTCCCACCGGTCGCGCCGTGGGATGGGCAAACCCCTCCACCCCAGGGTCAGCCGCCGTCGGTGACCTCGTCGCCCGCGGCGGACTTCTGGGCCCCGCCGGACCACCAGACTGCCGGCTTCCCCGAGCTGTCCGGCGAGGACCTGCCGTTCTCCCCCGACAACACGGCCTTCGGTCCCTTCGGGGCAGCCCCGCCGAACGGGGCACCTGCTGGAGGCGACTTCCCCCTGTTCGCAGAGCCGTCGGCTCCATCGATGCCCGGTGGAGGCGCGCCGGCCGGATCGCCGACGAGCCTGCATGAGGCGCTTCCCGAGGGTGCCGCCTTCGAAGAGGGGTTGGCCTCGCTGGTCGGCCCCCCGGACCGCGGCACGTCGGCCCGGCCCGGCGGTCAGCACCAGGCGGACCGGCCGCCTGTGTCCGAGGCGCCGCCGCCGCCACCGCCGCCACCGCCGCCACCGCCACCGCCCCCGCCACCGCTGGACGCTTCGGTCCCGCCTTCGCCGGCTGCACCCCCGGCGCCGTCCTCGCCGGCGCCCCACCCGGCGCCGGAGTCTCGTAGCGCGCCCGCGAAGCTGTCGCGCGTCACTGGTCAGCGGTTGACGTCGGCAGGTCTCGTGCAGCGTTCGGCCAAGCCGGTGGCACCGACGCCGTCGCGTCGACCCGCCGCCGACGGGCGTCCCGCCGTTTCCGCCACTCAGCGATCTCCCCAGGAGGTGCAGGCCATGTTGTCCCGCTATCGAAGTGGCCTGCAGCACGGCCGCCGGCCGAACCGATCCCCGTCGCCATCATCCGAGCACCCCGAGGAGGGGACATGAACGGCCTCAGTCCCGAAGCGCAGAACCTGAATTGGCTCGTCAACCACTTCGTTGACCGTGTGTCGGGCGTCCATGAGGCGGTCGTGGTCTCCTCCGACGGTCTGCCGATGGCCCTTTCGAGTGGCTTGGACCGAGATTCTGCTGATCGCTTCGCCGCGGTCGCCTCGGGCCTCATCGGCCTCGCCTATGGCGCCGCGGGTCGATTCGGCGGCGGAGCGGTGAACGAGGTGATCGTCGAGATGGAGAACGCCTTCCTCTTCGTCACCGGCATCAGTGACGGATCGAGTCTCGCGGTCGTGGCGTCGGCGGAGTGCGACGTCGGTCTGGTCGGGTACGAGATGGCCGTCATGGTCGACAAGGCGGGCAGCGTTCTCACTCCGGAGCTTCGGGCAGAGCTGCAGGGTGCCCTTCCGCGATGACTCCGGTGGACGAGCAGGGCGACCGGCGGTTGGGCGCTCGCCTGCGGCCTTACGCGCTGACCGGTGGACGGACGCGCCCTGTGTCGGACCTCCCGATCGAGACGCTCATCCGCACCACACCTCAGGGCCAGTCGGCGGTTCCCCGGCTCGTGCTCGAGCAGAAGCAGATAGCGACCATGTGCGCAGCGCCGTTGTCGGTGGCGGAGCTCTCCGCCCATCTCCGAGTGCCCCTTGGTGTGGTCCGGGTGCTCGTCGGTGACATGAAGGCCGAGGGCCTGCTCGACACGAACCGTCCCCAAGCCACGCCGAACGACCGACCCGACATCAAGCTTCTCGAAAGGGTGCTCAATGGCCTTCAGGCACTCTGAGGCAGCAGCCTCAGGCGCAACAGACACGGCCGCGGTGCCACTCCCGGTGAAGATCGTCATCGCCGGAGGATTCGCGGTGGGCAAGACGACGCTGGTGGGCTCGATCTCCGAGATCGAGCCGCTGACCACCGAGGCGGCGATGACCAAGATGAGCCTCGGCCTCGACGACGTCGGCGGGGCTGCCGGGAAGACCTCCACCACGGTGGCGATGGACTTCGGCCGGGTCTCCCTCGGCGAGGATCTGATCCTCTACCTGTTCGGCACCCCCGGTCAGGATCGCTTCCGGTTCATGTGGGACGATCTGGTGCGCGGCGCGATCGGCGCGATCGTGCTCGTCGACACCAACAGGCTCGCCGACTGCTTCCCGGCGGTCGACTATTTCGAATCCCAGGACGTGCCGTTCATCGTGGCGGTCAATTGCTTCCACGGCATGCTCGCCCACGACGTGAACGACGTCCGCGAGGCGCTGGCGGTCCCTGCCGACGTGCCGCTCATCCTGTGCGACGCCCGCGATCGAGAGTCGACCAAGGCGGCGCTGCTCGAGTTGGTGCAGCACGCGATGCTCAAGTCGCTCTGATTCCCGCCGCGGTGCCACGCGTCGCGTCGATACCCTCCCTGCTCCATGGGGCCGGTGACCGTGGTACTGATCCACTGGAACCAGGCCGAGCGGTGCCTCGCCAGCCTGGCGAGGTTCGGGGCCCAGGGTGTGCCCGTGCACGCGGTGATCGTCGACAACGCGTCGGCACCGGCGCAGTTGGCCGTGCTGCGCACGGGTCTTGCTGCGGCGAGGGGCGAGTTCGGCCGTGCGCCCCGGTTGCTGGAGCAGCATCAGAACCTCGGCTGGGGCCCGGGAGCCAACGTGGGTCTGCGTGGATGGCTCGCCGACGCGGCGTCGACGGAGTGGGTGGCGATCGCTCCACACGATGCCCTCCCGGCAGACGATTGCCTCGCCCGCATGCTCGCCGAGGGCGCTCGGCGCCCCCGAGCAGGCCTGATCAGCGCGGACGTGGGGGACGGTGCGTCGACGGTCATCGACCCGTACTTCGGGAGCATCCTGCGGTCGGCCTCGGTCACCGACGGCTGGGAGCCGGTCGACTATCCCCACGGGACGCTCTTCTTGGCTCGTCGTGCGTGCCTGGAGGAGATCGGGCTCTTCGATGAGCGCTACTTCGCGTACTGCGAGGAGGCCGACCTGGGGGAGCGGGCCCGGAGGGCGGGCTGGGAGGTCGGGCTGGTGCGCGGCGCCAGGGTCCGCAACCCTGCGGTGGGCGGCAGCGAGGCGGTGGTCGACTACCTGGAGGAGCGCAACACCCTGTTGCTGGTGCGGTCGCACTTCGGCCGGTATGCCGGGAGCGTGCGTCTCGTCATGTCGCTGCTGCAGCTGGCGCTGGGCCTCGTCGCACCGGGCCGACGACGGCCGGGCTTCAACGGGGCGGCCAGATGGCGCGCCGTGTGCGACCACCTGGCCGAGCGTTACGGGCCACCCCCGAACAGCCTGGGGTGACGCCGGAGCGCGGGGGTGGCGCAGGTAGAGTGCCCGAACGTGCCGGCGGTGTGCAGGGAGGGCTGACGAGGGTCAGTCCTCTCACGCCCGGATGAAACCTCCTCCATGATCGATTCCAAGCCTGAGCAAGCAGGAGCCCTCGGCGCCGACTCGGCGGGTCCCGACGAGGTGGGAGACCCCGACGAGGCCGAACAGGCTGAACCGGCCGACGAGCCCGACGAGCCGGAACAGGCCGACGAGCCCGATGAGCGGGACGAGGCCGAACCGGCCGACGAGCCCGAGCAGGCCGACGAGCCCGAGCAGGCCGATGAGCCCGATGAGTCGGATGAGCCCGACGAGTCGGATGAGCCGGACCAGGCCGATGAGTCGGATGAGCCCGACGAGTCGGATGAGCCCGATGAGTCGGATGAGCCCGATGAGTCGGATGAGCCCGATGAGTCGGATGACCCCGATGAGTCGGATGACCCCGAGCAGCCCGACGAGTCGGATGACCCCGATGAGTCGGATGACCCCGAGCAGCCCGACGAGTCGGATGAGCCCGATGAGTCGGATGAGTCGGATGAGCCCGAGCAGGCCGACGAGCTGGACCAGGCCGACGAGCGGGAGGAGTCGGATGAGCCCGCGCAGGCCGACGAGCCGGTCGCGATTCAGGCAGTGGCACCGAAGACGTCCGGTGAGAGCCTGAAGATCCGCTATGAGCCGGCACTCGACGGCTTGCGGGGATTCGCCGTGATCGGGGTCCTTCTCTTCCATGGTCAGTTCGAATGGGCCAGGGGTGGGTTCCTCGGCGTTTCCACCTTCTTCACCCTGTCTGGATTCCTGATCACCACGCTGCTCGTCACCGAGCACGAGCGGCGGCGCGCGATCGATCTCCGCAACTTCTGGACCCGCCGATTCCGGCGGCTCATGCCGGCGTCGCTCGCGGCCCTGGCGGGCATCTCGGTGCTGTTCGGCGTCTTCGTGGCCGATGCCAGTCAGTTGCAGGCACTTCGTGGTGATGTGCTCGCCGCGTTGGCCTACGTTGCCAACTGGCACTTCATACTGGCCGGCCAGTCCTACGCGGACCTCTTCACGCAGCCGTCGCCCGTCCAGCACTTCTGGTCATTGGCCATCGAGGAGCAGTTCTACCTCGTCTTCCCGCTGTTGGTGTTCGGCGTGCTGCGAGCGGCTCGTGGCTCACGGGCGGTGCTCGGCGTCGTCCTCGCGGCACTCGCCGTCGGCTCGGTGGCGCTCACGATCAACCTCTACGAGCCGGGCCTCGACACCGCGCGGGTCTACTACTCGACATTCACCCGCGCCGCGGAGCTCCTCGTGGGAGCGGTCCTGGCCCTGCTGTTGCTCGGTCGGGGACCGCTGCGCCGCGCCGGTGCCGTGCTCGCGATCGGCGCGGCGGGAGTACTGGCCCTCGGTCTCACGGTCTACTGGTGGTCGCACACCGGCCAGCAGGAATCGTGGCTGTTCGAGGGCGGGCTCGGCCTCTACGCCGTCGTCTCGGCAGTGCTCATCCTGTCCGCGCTGCAGGTGGCGGGCCCGGTCCAGGCGATCTTCTCGAAATCGATGATCGTGCGCCTCGGGATGATCTCCTACGGGGTGTACCTCTACCACTGGCCGATCTTCCTCTGGCTGACGCCCGAGCGGACCGGGTTGGCCCTCGGGCCGCTGTTCGGTGTCCGGGTCGGCCTGACGCTCCTCGTGTCCGTGTTGTCCTACCGGTACCTCGAGCAGCCCGTCCGCAGACGGGTGGCGCTCACGTCGCCGCGGGCGTGGCTCGTCGCCCCCGCGGCGATCACGACGGTGGCGGTCTCGGTGATCCTGGTCACGATCAACCCGCCACCCGTGCCGAACGGCGACTTCGCCGAGGCCGCCGAGGCGATCGAGTCCCCGTCGTCGTCGCCCAGCGCGCTCGCCGCCGAGGCGGACGCCGTCGAGAACGCCGTTCCCGTGGCCGCGACGACGGCTCCGTCGGTGGATCGGGTGCTCCTGGTCGGTGACTCGGTGATGGGTCAGGCCTACCCGTTCTTCCGGGACCGATTCAGCGAGCGCGGCATCACCACCGGATATGCGGGTGGGCCGGGCACGGGTCCGCTCTACCCCCAGGGGGAGAACGACTGGCTGACGCAGATCGACCGGTGGGTGGCCGACTTCGATCCCGACGTCGTCGTCATCGAGGCGTGCTGCGACTACGCCAACCCGCCACCTGAGCTCTACCGCCTGCTCGACGGCACCGAGGTGCTCCCGAACAGCGACCTCGCCTACCGGACATGGGAACAGGTCGCCAGGGAGATGATTCGGCGGGCCTCGGCCGGGGGCGCCCGGGTCTTCTGGGTCCTGTCGCCACCGGTGCAGACCAACGGCTACTACGGCCCGATGGAGGAGCACGTGGCCCGCCTGAACGCGATCTACCGGACGTTCCCGGTGCCGAAGATCGACTGGGGGACGGTCTCGAGCCCGCCGGGCGGAGGGTATGCGAACGACCTTCCGATCGGGCCGAACGGCGAGATGGTCCGGGTACGCGCCGAGGACGGTCTCCACTACACCCCTGCCGGCGACGGGCTGCTCGCCGACGCCACGCTGCGTGCCATGCTCCAGCTCGAGGCCCGCCCCGGCTTCTGAGCGCCATGCCGAGCGTGCCCGCGTGCGACCGCACGGCGCTCAGGGCGAGGAGATGTCGCCGTTCTCCGCGGCGGCGACGAGGGGTCGCACGCGAAGCAGGTACCACGACGAGACGGCGATGCCTCCGATGAGCGTGAGCACGCCGAGGGCTATCCCGATCAGCCACTTCACCCGACTTCGGCCGGCGAGCGCCCAGGCCCAGGACGGACGGCGGGCGACGTCCAGGAACGCCCAGGTGGTGAGCGCGAGGGGCAGCAGGAAGAAGACCGCCTTGAGGGTCTCCCACAGGAGCACCCCGATCCCGACGTCCTCTGCTCCGATCGTCATCGAGCCGACTCTAGGTCCGTGTTCGGGCACTGACCCGTGGCATCGGGCGTGCCCGGTCCTCCGGACGGGACCACTGACGCCGGTCAGAGCGTGGCGTCGGCGTAGGCCTGATTCCAGAGGGCGTCGTAGCCCACGCTCGTGAGCTTCCGAGACCAGAGATCAGCGCGGCTCCCGCCGACTGGCTCATCGGGCTCGGGCTCCGGCGCCGTGAGCAGGAGTCCCGCCATCGCGTCCACGATCGGATAACCGCTCACGGCAGGTTCATCGACGTCGAGGAGGTCCCGCAGGGCCGACTCCGCCCCGGGGCGGGCGCTGTCGTAGGGCCGAATGGTGCTTGCCTGGAATCGCACGACGGCGACCGCGAGGGCCGCGTCACTGAACGAGCGCCGGAGCCGGATGATCCTGCCTCGATCGCCGTCGCCCTCCTGCGCCTCGCCGTGATCGAGCACGACGCGGAGCTGCCACCCGGAGAGGTCGCCGATCGTGGCTGCCAGCGTGGTCTCGCCAGGCCCGTCATTCCACGTGATCGACGGTTGGTCGTCCACGCGAATCGCGACGCCGGCTAAGCCGGTCGCGAGCCTGCTCTCGATGATCGGGCGCATGCCGGCCCAGGTTCGGCGCCTCCCGATCCGGAGCAGGTCAGCCACTCGGCCAGGGTACGACCGTGGCCGGCCGGTGGATGCGCAGGTGGTGCGGCGGGGCCGCGGGATCGCGTCTGGGTCGGCCAGCCCAAAGGGTGCACCGCTCGCAACATGGCGCGACGGTACGTTCCCCGTGTGAGCGACGCTGCCGATCCCGCCCGGATGCATCGATACGACGAGAGCGCCGAGGCGTTGTCGAGGGCGGTCGTGGCCTACGTCGCCGGCAGGACGCGCGGCGAGGTCCCGCTCGACGGCTCGCGGTCGGCCGTCGAGCTCGAAGCGCTCGTGGGTCGATCGGTCACCACCGAGGGGCTGGGGTGGCAGGAGGCTTTGCGGCGGTTCACCGAGGTGCTGGCGCCGGCGACGGTGTCGATGGACCACCCGCTCCACCTCGCCTATGTGCCGGCGGCGCCGACCGAGGCGGCCGTCCTCTTCGATCTCGTGGTGAGCGCTTCCAGCATCTTCGCGGGGTCGTGGCAGGAAGGTGCCGGAGCGGTGTTCGCCGAGAACCAGGCACTGGCCTGGCTCGCCGCGCTCTGCGGCCTCCCGCCGACGGCCGGAGGCTGCTTCGTGAGTGGCGGCTCGGCCGCCAACCTCAGTGCGCTCGCCGCCGCCCGGCACCGAGCCATGTCACGCAGGTCGGATCGCCCAGGGCGGTGGCGCATCGCGGTGACCGCCGAGGCTCACTCCTCGGTCCGATCGGCAGCCGCGATCATGGATGTCGGGCTCCTGGCCGTGCCGGGTGACGAACGGGGAGCGCTCCGGGGGGAGGCCCTCGACGCCGCGTTGGCCAACGACGCCGACGGGGGCGACGGGGTCTTCGCCGTGGTGGCCACTGCGGGCAGTACCAACGTCGGGGTCGTGGACGATCTCGTCGGTGCCGCACGGGTGGCCGGGGAGCGAAGGCTCTGGTTGCACGTCGATGCGGCCTACGGCGGCGGCGCCCTGGTGGCACCGTCGGCCCGGGGGAGGTTCGAGGGCATCGAGGCGGCCGACTCGGTCACGGTCGATCCGCACAAGTGGCTCTACAGCCCGTTCGACTGTGCCGCCCTGATCTACCGCGACCCGGCCCTGGCCGCCGCGGCGCACACGCAGAAGGCCGAGTACCTCGATGCCGTCACCCGGGACGAGTGGAACCCGCACGACTACGCGTTCCACCTCTCCCGACGGGCGCGGGGGCTCCCGTTCTGGTTCTCCCTCGCGTCCCACGGCACCGACGCCTACCGGGACGCCGTGGAGTCGACGCTCTCGCTGACGCGGACCGTGGCCGCCGAGATCGACGGGCGCGACGGCTTGGCGCTGGTCATGGAGCCCGAGCTCTCGATCGTTCTGTTCCGCCGGGAGGGCTGGGAGCGGGTCGACTACGAGCGGTGGGCGGACAACCTTCTCCGCGACCAGATCGCCTTCGTCCGGGCCACCTCCTGGCACGGCGATCCGGTGATGCGCCTGTGCTTCATCAACCCACGGACGACGATCGAGATGGTGCGACCGCTGCTCGACTCGCTGCTCGCCTGATGGCGGCGTCGGCGCCCAGCGCGGCGGCCACCACCAGCACACCCTCGGCCGTCGCCCGGTACCGGGTGACACCGAAGGTCAGGGCCGCGGCCAGCGTCACGGTGAGGATCACGCCGACGACGGGGATGATCGGCACCCGGCGCCGTCGAAGCGACCAGAGTCCGACAGCCGCAAACGGCAGAAGCAGGTAGTAGCAGCCGAGCGCCAGCCACGAAGCCACGCGACCTCGGTTCTCGACCTCGTAGTCGAGGTGGGTCCCCTGTCTCGGCTTGAAGAGGCCCCACACCCGACCCACGCGGGCCGCCACGACCAGCGGAAGACGGCCGAGGTGATCCCTGGTGTAGGACGCGGCGAGTTCGGCGTAGGGCGCATCCGAGGTGCTCTCGTCGTAGAGGTGCGGGTCGCGCAGCGACAGCACGACGGCGCGCACGCCGTCGTCGTCGTCATCGAGGCAGTCGGCCGGCTGGTCGATCCGGGCGCAGAGCTCCGCCTGTCGGGCCGGAGGCAACTCGGTGGGGTCGAAGCAGTCCGCGTACAAACCGATGTTCGGCCCGTACCACGAGCCGTCGCAGCTCGCTCCTGAGAGCACGGCGCCGCTCGAGCTCGTGAGGAGCACCGGGTTCTCGAAGCGGGTGAGGTTGTGGATCAGCCATGGGGCCAGCACGGCGAGCGTGGCCGCACCGGCGACGGAGGCGAGCCGGATGCGTTCACCCCAGGTCCGTTCGCCGCGAAGGAGCGCCAGCGGGAGCACGACGAGGGGCAGGAGGGCGATGGCCTCGCTCCGCGTCAAGGCGGCGAGCCCGACAGCGGCACCGACCAGCGCCGCCTGACGGAGGGTGGGACGCGCCCAGAAGGCGTAGGCCGCATAGGTCGCGATCGTGACGGCCAGGATCGCCCCCGACTCCGAGAGCAGCATGCCGTCGTTGATCCAGAGGCCGGGGTAGAGCGCAGCCACCGTTGCTGCTCCCAGGCCGACCCGGCAGCAGGTGGCTGTCGGGGCCAACCGGCGGGCGAGGAGGCCGACCATCAAGATCGTGCCGGTCCCGAGGAGGCAGGACACGAGTCGGTGGCCGGTGATCGTGTCGACACCGAACAGGGACCAGATCGCCAGGTATGCCGAGTAGAAGGGCGGGTGAGCGGCGCTCGGGCTGACAAGCCCCGACCCTGCCGTGACGGGGTACAGGTCGACACCCAGCGGCACGATGAACCCGAGGCCCTTGGCGAGCGCCCTCGCCTGGTAGTGGTAGTAGAGCGAGTCGCCGCTGAGCACGTAGCCGCGACCACCAAGCTCCACCGTGGGCCGCAGCACCAGGACGTTCAGGACGCGGAGGAGCAATCCGACGAACGCGATCGCGGCCAACGCCAGGCGGAATCGGCCATCGGTGCAACTGCGGCTATCGGTCGTGCCTCGAATGTCACTACCGTAATCAGCGACATGCGTTTCACCGTGATAGGGCACGCCAGTCTCTACATCGAGACCGACGGTGCCGGAGGAGAGGGCACGGGGCCGACGATCCTCGTCGACCCATGGCTGTTCGGGTCGTGCTACTGGCGGTCGTGGTGGCACTTCGCGCCACAGGACGAGCTCCGACCCGAGTGGCTGGCGCCCGACTACCTGTACCTCACCCACCACCACTTCGATCACTTCCACTATCCGTCCATGCGCCGGATCGACAAGGGCACCCACGTGCTGGTGTCGAGGTTCGGCGTCGACGTCATGGCGGGCGAGGTCCGGTCGCTCGGATTCCGTCAGGTGACCGAGTTGCCCCACGGCGTGCTCACCACCTTGGCCGACGGCCTGCGCGTGGCCTCGTACCAATACGGGTTCGACGACACCGCCTTCGTGGTCGCCGACGATGCCGACGTGCTGGCCGACCTGAACGACTGCAAGATCCGGGGGCGGGCGCTCGATCAGGTGAGCTACGACTTCGGGCCGCCGACCTTCATGTTCAAGACCCACTCCTGGGCCCAGTCGTACCCCATCGGCTACGAAGCCGAGGATTCCGCCGACCTCACGCTGCTCTCACGGCACACCTACATCGAGGACTTCGTGGAGGCGGCAGCCCAGCTCCGGCCAAGGTTCGCGGTGCCGTTCGCCAACATGGTGGCTTTCCTGCATCCCGAGAGCACGTGGGTCAACCAGTACCTGATCACGCCCAACGAGGTCCGCGCCGAATTCGACACAGCCGAAGGGGTGGACAACACCGAGTTGGTGGTCCTGTCACCAGGGGACGCGTGGTCGTCTTCGGGCGGTTTCGAGATGACCGGCCACGACTGGTTCGACGACGCCGAGGCGACCCTGGCCGCTCGTGGCGAGGATGCTCGACCCGCGCTCGAGCGTTGCGCCGCCGAGGAGAAGGGAGTCACGCTGCAGTGGGATGACTTCGCCGCGTACCTGGGGAGCTTCCTCGGCGCGATACCGCCCCTCGTCCCACGGGTGCTCCTCCAACGGCCCGTCGTGTTCGAGGTGCCGTCGTCGGCCGAGCCGTACTGGGTGGTCGACTTCCGGCGCCGCTCGGTGTACCGCCGTTCCGATCCGCCAGCCGAGCGGGCAAGCCTGATCCAGGTGAACGAGGCGGTTCTCGCCGACGCCATCGACAAGCACATCCTGCACTTCGTGCATGGCGGCATGCGGATCCACGTGAAGCTCCGACCGGGCGGAGCGAGCGGCGACCTCGCCTTCTGGGGCGTGCTGATGGTGTGGGAGATCGGCTACCTGCCAGTCCGAAAGCTCCTCCGGCCCCGGTTCCTCGGTGCGCTCTGGCGTCGCCGCCGCGAGGCCTATGACGCAGTTGGCTCGCTTCGAGGCTCCGGCTCTGCCCTCGAGCGCCTCGCCGGTGGCTTCGCGTCCACCGACCGCTGAGGCCGGCGACGCTCGCTCCAGGCCGTTCCCGTCACCACGGGGCGTCGATGCCGATGGTCGCCGGTGCGGAGTCCCCGTTCTGGCGCGAGGACGTTTCGGGCCGCCAGCCACCCGAGGAAGGCTCGCCCATTATCTGGTCGATCACCGCGGCGGGCTGCGGCTTGCAGTAGTAGAAGCCCTGGGCCATGTGGCAGTCGAGGCTGCGGAGGTGCTTCACCTGTTCGGCGGTCTCGACGCCTTCGGCCACCGTGACCATGCCGAGCCCGCGCGCCATGCCGATCACGTGCTCGACGATCGTGGTGTCCTCCCTGCTCTGGCCGAGCCCGTCCACGAAGCTCTTGTCGATCTTCAGGATGTCCATGCTGAACTTGCGCAGGAAGCTGAGTGACGAGAAGCCGGTGCCGAAGTCGTCGAGGGCGAGGGCCACTCCGCTCGTCTTCGCGGTCCGGAGCATCGTCCAGGCCGCCTCGACGTCGTGCATGAGTGCGCCCTCGGTGATCTCCAGGCAGATGAGGCTCGGCTCCACCTTGGTCAGCGTGAGGGCACGGGTCAACACGTCGGGGAAGTCGAATTGGGCGAGTTGGCGGGTCGAGACGTTGAGGGTGACCGCAAGCGGTGACCGGTCGGCGTAGGTCTCCTGCCAGTGCCGGGCCTGACGGCACGCCTCCTCCAGCACCCACGCACCGACCGGCACGATCAACCCGGTCTCTTCGAGCGCAGGGATGAACTCGCCGGGGCTGACGAGGCCCCGCTCCGGGTCCTCCCAACGGATCAGGGCCTCCACCTTCACCATGCGCTGGGTCTGAAGCGACACCACGGGTTGGTAGTGCAGTCGGAACTGGCCCCGCTCGAGCGCTTCTCGGAGTCGACGCTCGGCCGTCGAGGGAGTGATCCGCTGGGCGATGGAGCGGTCGAACATGACATGGGAGCCGCCGCCGCCGGACCTCGCCTTGAGCATGGCCGAGCGGGCGTCGCGGATCAGGTCCTCGGGCTCCGCGCAGTTCGGCTCGGCCAGTGCGAGCCCGATGCTCGCCGAGATGCGGACACGGTCGGCGCCCATCGTGAACGGGGTCTCGAGCCCCTCGATCAAACGAGTGGCCAGCCGCTCGGCCGAGGGCCCGCCAGTGGTGTCGGAGCAGATCACCACGAACTCACCCCCGCCGCACCGAATCAGGGTGTCGGAGCCCCCGATGAGGTCGGTGATGCGGGCCGCCACGGCCACCATCAACTGGTCGCCCACCCCGCGCCCGTAGGTGTCGTTGACGACCTTGAATCGATCGAGGTCGAGGACGAAGACGGCGATGCGGCCGCCCGAGCGCTGCGATTGTCGGACGGTCTGTGCGAATTGCTCGTCGAGGAAGCGACGGTTGGGTAGTCCGGTCAGGGAGTCATACAGCGCGAGACGGGCCAGTTCGGCGCGGTGGATCGCCGCTTCGCGGTGGCGGCGGTAGGCATAGACGGTCGCAGCCACCGGGACGACCAGCAGGAGGGCGAACAGGCCGCTCAGTTCGAACCGGGAGGGTCCGGCGAGCCAGTCGCGGACCGCCGTCCCGAAGTGGCTGGGTATCGCGATGAGGACGCTGGCCACGCAGGCGACCACGGCCCAGGCCAGATCGCGTCCGCTGTCGGGCGGGTCGGCTTTCCGGCGATCGCCGACCGTGGGCGTTTCGGGCTGACGAGCCATGCCCCCGAGACCACCTCCCGCATCTGCGACTCCGGCCAGACCGCTTCTGGCGCCCGCTTGTCCATCGGGCCGAGCACCGGCGTCTTGAGGCAATGTGGAACCGCGCCCGGGGAGTCGGGCCCGAGGTTCAGCCGAGGAATCCCAACGCCGCCTCGAGGAAGCCGAACGCTTTCGGAGTGGCGAAGTGGTCGACCCCTCGCAGGACGACGAGGTGGGGATCGGGGAGGGCCTCGAGCAGCGGATCGGGTGGCCCGGCGAAGTCACGGTCTCCGAGCACCACGAGCACAGGGAGGTCGATGGCACCGAGCTCGGCGCGCCCCAGCGGGGGTGGGACACGGCGCAGGCAGGCGGCGAGGGCGAGGGGGTCGTTGCCGGGGCTGCTCGCCAACTGCGAGAAATGCTGTCCGACCCGATCGGCCTCGTGGGCGCCCTCGACGATGGCCTTGGCGATCGGCTCGGGATCGTCGGTCCGAAACAGGTTGGCCCCCACGCCGGCGACGACGAGGCGGCGGAACCGCCGGGGCTCCTGGGAGGCGATGCGCAGCAGCGCCCGGGCTCCGAGCGAGAAGCCGACGCCGTCGACGGGGCCCGGTGGCAACGCTGCGGCGAGCACGCGCTCCATGTCGGCGTAGGCCGCCGGATCATGCGGCTTCTCTGCCGCGCCATGACCCAGAAGGTCGACCCTGACGACGTCTCGGCCGACGTCATCCAAGAGGTCGACCCACCCGTTGTCCAGCCAGGTGCGGTCGAACGAGGCCGCGAGCCCGTGGACGAGGACGACGGGCGGGCACGCGTCGTCAGGCATCGGCGGGACCCTATCCCGTGCGCCATCTCGGGGGCGTAGCCTTCGGCGTGTGTCCGAGCGGTTGCGTGTCGCCACCGATTGTGAGATTCCCTTGTCGGAGGTGACCTGGTCATTCACTCCGTCGGGAGGGCCGGGCGGTCAGCACGCGAACAAGGCGCACACACGTGCCGTCGCCAGGTTCGACGTCGAAGGCTCGCCTGCGTTGAGCGATGTGCAGCGCGCCCGCCTGGTGGCCCGACTCGGCACGGTGGTCACGGTGAGCTCGGACGACTCGCGGTCGCAGCACCGCAACCGGAACCTCGCCCTCGACCGGCTCCGAGACGTCCTGGCCGACGCGCTGGCGGTGCAGGCCGCCCGTCGTCCCTCGCGTCCGACCGCGGGGGCGCGGCGTCGTCGGCTCGAGGAGAAGCGTCAGCGTTCGGCGCTGAAGCGTGACCGCCGGAGGCCTGACCAGGAATAGGCGCGTTCAGCGGCGGGCGCGCCGCGCCTCGAGGGCGAGGGCCTGGAGGGTGCCGGCGGCCGTGGCCTCCCAGGTGAACTCATCGGCATGCTCGAGCGCCCCTCGACTCAGGCGCTCACGCTGCTCCGCGTCACCGAGCACCGTGACCAGGTGTGCAACGAACTGGCGCCCGTCATCGGCCAGCAGGCCTCCTCGCCCCTCCGACACCGCGTCGAGGTGGCCGGATATCCGTGTGGCCACCGCCGGGGTCCTGCAGGCGGCGGCCTCGGTGAGGGTCATCCCCCAACCTTCGTGCGATGACGCGCTGGCGACGACCCAGGCCTTCTGGTACAGGTCGACCAGTTGGTCGTCGGACACCCGACCGGCGAACGTGATCCAGGACTCGGCATCGAGGTCGTGGACGAGCTCGTCGAGGTGTCGGCGCTCGTAGCCCTCGCCGACGATCGTGAGACGGGCGTCGGGAACGAGACGGCGGACCTCGGCCATCATTCGCATCAGGTGGTCGAAGTGCTTCACCGGCACCAATCGCCCGACCGCGACCACGAGGGGTTGGGTGGAGCGTTCGCCCCCGGGCCGGAACCGGGGGTCGATGCCGGGCGGGACCACCGAAACCCGGTCGGCCCGGAAGTGCAGATCATCGACCAATTGGCGCTTGCTGGACTCGGACAGGGTGACGATGCGGGTGCCTCGGTACAGAACGGGCGCCACGCGGTGCTCGAGGAACTGGCCCATGGCCGCGAGTCGTGGTGGCAGGGCCATCTTCCACATGTCGCCGTGCACGTGGTGGAGCCAGACCACCCGTGGCTGACCGGCCCACAAAGGGGACAGGAAGGGCATGCCGTTCCAGATCTCGACCAGCCCGTCACGGGGACCGTGGCGACCCCGGGCCTCGCTCAGCGCAGCGCGCGGGAAGACCATGTAGCGGCCGGCTCGACGCACCACCCGATACCCGTCGCGCTCGTCTTCGGGGGGATGGCCCTGCGCATACGACGTGCGCATGGTGACCTCGATGCCGGCTTCGGACCAGAGTCGGGCGATGTTGGCCGCGTGCACCTCGGAGCCACCGGCCTCGACGTCATCGAGATCGCGCCAGGCGAGCACGTGGACCCGCGACAGCCCCGCCGACGCGGCGATATCACCGAGCTTGACGCGGGAGTCGGGGGCGGGGAGATCCAAGGCGGGCGAGTCCGGGGGCGGGAGGGGTCCATTGGGGCTGCGGGGTGGTGCTCGTATGCTAGGTGAGCCTCCCGCGGCGGCTCCAAGTCCGTCGCCCCGCCCCTCGAGGACTGCCGCATGGACCCACGCTCACTCACCATCGTCATGCCCGTGTACAACGAGCGGGCGACGTTGCGCCATGCCCTCGATCGGCTGCTCGCGGTCGAGATGCCACTCGAGACCGAGGTGCTCGTGGTGGACGACGGGTCGACCGACGGTTGTCTCGACACCATCGTCGACCTGCTCGAGGCCGATCGTGTCCGCCTGGTGCAGCTGCCCCTCAACATGGGCAAAGGCGCGGCGCTCCGCCGAGGCATCCAGGAGGCCACGGGCGACCTCCTCACGGTGCTCGACGCCGACCTCGAGTACGACCCTGCGGACTTCCCGGCGCTGCTCGAGCCCATCCTGGTCGAGGGCGCCCGGGTGGTCTACGGCAAGCGGTCGTACGGTGGCCATTCCGCCTATTCGTTCTGGTACGTGCTCGGCAACAAGGCACTGGCGTTCTGGGCCAGCTTTCTCTTCGATGCCTGGCTCTCCGACATCGAGACCTGCCTCAAGGTCGCGCCCACCGCGCTCTGGCGCACGATGAGCCTGCGGTCCTCGGGTTTCGGCATCGAGGCCGAAGTCACCGGGAAGTTCCTGGTGGGTGGTGAGCGCATCTTCGAGGTGCCGATCAGCTACCGGGCCCGTGGACGCGAGGAAGGCAAGAAGATCCAGTGGACCGATGGTGTCGCGGCCCTCTGGATCCTCCTTCGACTCCGTCTCCAGCGTTCTTCGGGAAAGCCGCCACGGTGAGCGGCGCGCGGGAACCCCACGACACGGCGCCGACTTGTTTCGCGTTCCCGGGTCGGCCAACGTGAAGGTCGTGTCCCGACGCGTCTGGCCGCCCGTCGCTGCGTTCGCCCTCGTGGCGGTGCTGGCCTCGTCATGTTCCACCGACGCTGAGCGCCCTGCCCTCGCCGGGGGCACGACGCCGACCGTCACCGAGGCGCCGACCACCACCATCCCCGTCCCGCCCGGGGGTCGCCAGCCCACGCCGGAGGACAAGCTCCGGGTTATCCTCGCCGGCGATTCGGTCATGAACGGGCTCGCGCCGGCGGTGGCAACCGGTCTGAACGAGGGGGGAGAGGGCGACGCGAAGTTCGAGTTGGCCCCGAGCGTCTCCCGCGATGCTGCGTCACGGGTGCTCTGGCAGAGCCAGCTCGCCGAGTTCCGCCCCGATCTCGTGGTGATGTTGATCGGCACCTGGGAGCGGGCCAATCCGGACTTCCAGCCCGGGGACCCCGGCTGGGCGGCTGCCTACCAGGCCGACGTGCTCGACCCCTTCGCCGCCATGGTCGCCGACGCGGGCGCCAAGCTGCTCTGGATCGGCATGCCGGCGGTCCCGACCGAGAGCGACAACCTGCAACTGGCCGCCCTCAACGCCCAGTTCGAGGCACTGGCCAACCGCAGTGGCGACGTCGACTACATCGATGCCGGCGACTACCTGAACGGGCCCGACGGTCGCTGGGTCGACGCGCTGCCGGCCGAGGACGGCAGCACGCAGCGGGTGCGCCGCGTCGACGGCCTGCACCTCTGCCCCGCGGGGGCCGAGCGGCTCGCCATCCCGGTGCTCCAGGCGATCCAGGCCCAGTGGAACGTGGCGATCGGCTTCAACTGGCAGAACGGGCCCTGGCGGGAGCCACCCACCCTCGACCACCCCGAGGAGTGCCCGCCGCTCTGAGCGCTCCCGCGATGGCCGGTCGTTCAGTCGGCCGGCGCAGGCGCGGCCACGGCGCCGTTCAGGGCGTCGGCAACCAACTGGGCGGTCTCCGGGGTCTCGACCTCGACCGTCCAGTTCTGCCCGTACGCCAGCGCCGGCGGGCCGGTCGCCACGACCTGATCGACGAAGGTCGGATCGGTGTACACGTAGATGAGGGCCTGCTCCTCCTCGAAGACGCAGGTGCTGTACTCGCGGTCGGCGTCGGTGATGCCGTCGTACTCGAGGCTGCAGCCCAGGGTGTCGCCGATCTCGGCGACGGTGTCGAATCGGGGGAGGTCGCCGGTGTCCACCGTGTCAGGGGTGCCTTCGGCGGTCGAAGTGGTGCTCTCGCCCCCGGCGGCCGTGGTGCCATCGGTGGAATCGTCGCCGCTGCTGCAAGCGGCCAGGACCAGGAGGGCGGCGGCGAAGAGGAGTACGGGTCGTCTCATGGGCCCGATTCTGGCTGGCCGAGGCCGCCGAGTGCCAGTGGGGTGGTGAGCGGCGTGCTCAGTCGGGGTCGCAGGCGGGTGTGGGCGCTCCCGCGTCGGCCATGAGCCCGGGCAGGTCGGCACTGAAGGCGAGGGCACCGCGACCGTTGAGGTGGTGGGTGTCGGCGAAGACCGCGTCGGAGGTCGCCCAGTCGTGGGCGTCGACCAGCGTGGCGCCGGTCGCGGTGGCGAGTCCCCGGGCCCGGGTGAGAAAGCGCTCGAAGTCGGCGGACCCGTTCGGGTGGAGACCGATGTAGTCCTGGGTCACGGGAAGGACCATCAGCACGACGGCGATCCCCTGGTCCCGGAGCCCTTCGATGAGGTTGGCGGCCGCGACCGTCTGGGCGCCCCCGATGGCGAAATCGTTCAGGAGCTCGGTCTGGTCGAAGCGCTGGAGCCCGAGCGAGCCCCGGTAGCGAAGCGGGCGGCGTGAGAGCCCTTCGCCGTCGGGGCCGATGATGCCGTCGATCCCGCCGGTCGACAATCGCTCGGTCTCCTCGCCTCGGCGGAGCCGCTGGATTCCCGCCCAGAGCGCCAAGGGGTCACGCAGTTCGCTGCGATAGCGGAACAGGTCGGAGTGCTCGACGAACGGACGCTGGAGGCGCCCGAAGAGGTCCTGGCGGGACAAGGGGGCCGACTGGTAGCTGTCGAGCGCCGAGGCGGCGATCCGGGCATTGTCGTTGAGGTCGAAGCTCGACAGGCCGAGCACGACGGTCGCGGGGTCGAGTCGCGGAACGACCTGGTCGAGCGTCCACTGCTCGAGCAGTGCGGGCGTGGCGGCGTCGAGGGCGGCGTTGTAGGCGGAGCGGTGGGGGGCGTCGGCGGACGTGAACGTGCGGGGGTCGACGGCATCACGGGTCATGGAGTTCCCGACGAAGGCCACGTCCACGCACCCGAGGCGGCGGGAGAGCCTGTCCATCTGCGCCACCTTCACCTGGGTGCTGTTGTCGGTCCACAACAGGGCTTCCGGCAGGTAGGCACCGAGCGCTCGTGCGCCCAACTCGGCGCCGCCGACCACGATGACGACCATGGCCATCACGATCGCGCCCACCTTGAGCGCCCTCACGACCCGCCGTTCCCATGCCGTTCGGTGCGGACGTCGATCAGGGCCTGGATGACCAGGAAGGCGACGCTCAACAGCCCCAACCAGTTCACAGCCTCGAAGCGGTTCGGCCAGTCGAAGTCGGGGGGGTAGTGGCGCCACATCTGTGACACCGTGATGTAGGCGCCCGAGCCCGCGAGCCCGACGACCGCCCCGAGCCGAACGCCGGGCAGCCCCCACCGCCATCGCAGGGCCGCGACCGCGCCGACAGCGGCGAGCACACCCCAGAGCGGCCCGCTGAACACGCTCATCAGCATCAGGGTGAGGATGGCGGCGATCGCGACCGTGCGGACCGGTGCCGGTCGGGCGATCCCGACGAGGGGCGAGGACCACGTCGGCCGCAGCCCATCGGGGGCGACCGACGCCGCGGCCGACCGACGACGGGGGTCGAAGACGACGAGGCCGATGCAGGCGAGGAACCCCAACCCGGAGAGGGCCATCGCGCCCCAGACCACGCGCTGCGGGGTCCACTCGAGGGAGATCTCCATGTCGGCGCCCGCCGTCACCGGATCGACGAGCCAACCGTTCGCATAGCCGTTGATGAGGGTGGGCTCGCCGAGGTCGTTGCCGCCGACCACACGCGCGGTCCAGCCCAGGTTGTGGCTCTGGCCGAGGATGAGCCAGAAGGGCCGCTCCGGTCGGGTGACCCGCACGGAGGCATCGGCGAGCCCCTGGTGCAGAACGGTGACCTCGGGCGCGACGGCGGCCGGACCGCCGGTGGTCGTGCCCGCGGCGCCGCCGGCGGTGGACTGCAGGTCGAGGGCGTCGATGTCGATGCCACTGCGGTTCCCCGGCGTCGCCCGCAGGATGCTCTCGCCGTCGGCCAGCGCGAGGGGGGCATCGCCGCAGGCCACGACCGCGAGTGCCGCCCGGGCGACGGCCTCGTCGGCGGTCCCGGTGATGCGCACGGGCACCCGACGACCGCCCACCTCGAGCAGGTCGTCGCGACAGGGGGCGGCAAGCTCATCGGCGGGGGCACCGATCGTCGTGTCGGCGAGGCCGATCTCGGCGAGGCCGACGGGGAGGGCCACGGGCCCGTTGCTGTACCAGTTGGTCGTCATCACGGGGTCGACCGCATCGAGCGTGATTCGGAACCGCCGACCGGCGATCGGGTCGAACGACACGGGGACGTCGACGGTTTGGCCCACGTCGGTACCGGTCGTGATGGCGGGGAGGTCGACGGTGGTCGATTCGCCGCCGTCAGCCTGGACCGTCAACCTGGTCGGGACCGAGTGTCGCGGGTCGGCCAGCACCTGGAGGTCGAGACGGTCGAGGCGGGTGCGCCTCGGCAGCGTGTAGTCCACCCAGTTGCCCTGCGGCGACTCGAAGGGTGTCTCCCATGCCGTGGTCGAATCGCCGTCGAGGGCGGCCGACGCTCGGGCGCTGAGCTTGCCGGGCAGGTGGGCCGACGACCGGGCGGTCACGCCGTTCTCCTCGGCGTCGGGGATGCCCAGGATCGAATCGACGATCTGGTCAGGCGCCTGGGCCGAGATGCGGGCCTCGCCGTGGAGCGAGAAGTCACGGCCGGCCGGCAGTTCGATGATCCTGTTCATGCCCGGCTCCTCGTCGACGCGCACCGGCTCGGCCGGGTTGTTGCGCTGCCGGGTGAAGAGGAAGCTGAGGTCGTGATCGATCGAGTCCCGACCGGCCGCGTCGAGCAGGTCGGTCGGCGGCCGGATCAGCTCGTCGACGCGGAGCCCCCCGAGTCCGACCTCCGCGAAGCCGACGGCGGTGAGGCCGGTGTACTTGACCAGGTTCGGCACGGTGTCACCCGTGATCTCGATCACGAGTCGCGTGAACGTCCGCTCGGGGAAGGAGACGACCTGACCGTCACCGTGGAGCGAATCCGCGCCCAGGGTGGCGTCGACCGGGTCGCTCCCGTCGAAGTGGAGGCGGACACTGGTGATCGACCGGTTGCGCACCCCGGACTGGGGCTGGAGCAGCGTGAGCCGGTCGGTGGTGAGCGGCTCGGCGAGATCGACCACGAGGCGCTCACCCTCCACCTCGGAGAACGCGCCGACCCGCCACGCCGTGGATCGGTCCCCGTCCATGGCGTGCGCGGCGCGGTCGCCGGGCGTGTAGGTGATCGGGTTGCCGTAGTTCGTGGCCGACAGCGTGGCGCCTCCCCGCTGCTCGGAAACGGTGAACGCGTCGGTTCCTGCGTCGGGAAAGAGCACGAGCCGGTTGTCGCCCGGGTCGGGCACGAGTGCCTCCTCCCCGGCGCGTTCGGTGTAGCCCTCGTTCTCGCGCACGGCGCTCCACCGCCTCGCTCGCCTGCGGTTCGAGTCCGTGACCACCAGGTCGGCCCCGTCTGCCAGACGGGCCTGGAGGTCCTCGGGGTCGCCCGCCATCGAGGCCGAGTAGAGGATGGCCCGACTCGGGTCGAGGAGGCCCGCGCCGGCAGCGGCCACGAGCCCGTCGCCGTCGCCGGCGAGGAGCACGGGGTTGGCTCGGGGGACGGCGCGGATGATCGGCTGGGCATCCTCGACGGGGAAGGTGGCGACGGGCGGCGGGTCGGGGAGTGACGGGTCGGTCCCCAGCTCCACCTCGTCGATGAGGGGAAGGGACGCCCGCGGGACGTTCGGCACGGGCGATCCGAACGGGACCGGGTCGCCCAGCCCCGCCACCGAGTTCATGAGCTTCCAGGTGGCCCGGGGACGCGGGGTGCGGAAGCGCTCGAATTCGAGGTCGGAGCGCAGCAGCACCTCGCCCACGCCCATGAGGCGCGCCAACGGCGCCAACGCCTCGGTGTCGAGGATCCCTTCCTGGAGCGGCCGGTCGAGGGCGTTGAGCAGGTTGGCCGAGGCGTGCGACCCGTAGGGGATCAGCTCGCGGGCCACGTAGGGCCGATCCATCAGGCCCGGCGTCACCGGGTCGATCGTGTTGCCCCAGCGGTACGCGGCGAAGTCGATCCCCGGCAACTCGAGGACACGGGTGTCGTGGTCGCCGGCGTCGAGGGCTTCGGCAGCATCGTGCCAGTACCGGGGGATGTCCTCGGGGCGTCGCAGGCTGCGATCGACGAGATTGCCACCCCAGGTGGCCGGCATGTTGGCGACGACCAGCCCGATCGCCAGGAGGCCGGCCGGCACTGCCAGGCGCGGCAGGGCGCGCCCGAGGGCGCTGACGCCGGCGCCGAGGAGCACTGCGGTGCCCAAGACGACGAGCGGCACGGCGCGTGCCGTGCTGCGGAAGGCGAGCCCGGCGTCCACGTTCGTGAAGTCACGGAAGATCCGGCCTGCCGGGGACGGGTCCGCATAGGGGTGCCCACCGATACCCACGACGCAACCGACCGCGATCAGGGCGACGAAGAAGGCGCGATGCCGGAAGCGGGTGACCACCCCGGCGATGAACGCCAGGATGGGGATCCCGTAGCTGAGAGGAACCCCCCAGCTCATGTAGCCCGTGCTGGGCACCACCCACTGACCGAGCTTGTCGTTGCCGTAGAAGAACCAGTAGCCGAGCCCCCGCAGGAGCTCCGGGGCCATCGTGGTGACGGCGACGGCCTGATAGGTCTCGGTGTAGCGGAGGATCGGTATGCCGAAGCTGCCCTGCAGGGCCAGCCCCGCGATCCACCACAGTGATGTCAGGACCGTGAGCAGGCCGATGCGCAGGACAGCGCCCGTCGCCTGCCTCGGGGTCGCCTCTCGTGCGAAGGCCACCGCCCAGAGCACCCAGAGCAGCGGGCCGATGCCCACGAGGAGCAGTGAGGTGGCGTTGATCGCACCGACCGTGAGGACCACGAGCGCGATGAGAGCGGGGTGTCGCCACCCGCCGTGGCGAAGCGATCGCACGGTGAGGGCGATGAGCCAGGGGAGCGCTGCCCACGGCAGGAGGATCACCGAGATCCGGGCGGCGTAGGCGAGGATGTAGGGGCTCAGGGTGTACGCGAGCGCGGCGACGACCATCCCGCTGTCCCACCATCGGGGCGTACCGACTCGCTTCGAGCCGGTGCCCTCGGGTGCGCCGGGAGTGTCCCAGCGCAGCACGCGGAGCAGGTAGAGCACACCGACCCCAGCCGAGAACAACACCGACCCGAGCCACAGTCGTTGCGCCACCCAGTCGGGGACGCCGAGCGCGTCGAGGGTCCAGTAGAACGGCCCGAGGGGCCACAGGTAGCCGACGTTCTGATGGGTGACCGTGCCCAGTCCGATGCCGGGGTCCCACAGGAAGGGCGCGTCGTGGAGCAGGCGGCCCGGGTCGAGGTACAGGTAGGACTTGGTGTCCGCGCCCACCTGACCCGGCTTCGTGAACAGGAGCGGCAGGTAGGTGACGGCGGCGAGCACCAGGAAGGGGATCGCCGCCACGAGGCGGCGTGCACCCCGACCGGTGCCGGTGCCGGTGCTGCGGGCGGCGTCGGTCTCGGGCGCGGGCGGACCCGCGCTCATGGCGAGATCCGGGACGCGTGCGGGGGAGGGATGAAGGGACTCCGTCGGGGCATCGGACGTGGCGCGGGCCGGGTCGGAACGCCGCCACCGGGCACCGCATCGTACTCGCCGTGCCTTAGTACCATGACGCGCCGTGCCCGAACGCCTGCGGTCCTTTCCCGCCCTCCTGTCGGCACTGGTGGGACTGGCCTTCGCCGTTCGGCTCCTGGCCACCTTGGTCGGCTACCAGCACCTGCCGTTGGGCCTGGACGACAACAACGGCTACCACACCCAGAGCCTGCTGCTCGCCGATCACGGCGGCTTCTACGATCCCTTCGCCTGCCTCAAGGACGTCAACGCCGATGGCGCGATGGGCAACGACCAGGCGGTCGCTGCGTGCCGTGATCACGGCCGGCTCGACCCGTCCGCCGGCCACCCGCCGCTGTACCCCGCGTACCTGGCCGCGGTGGCGAGGCTCAGCTTCGAGACGCCCCTCGAGCAACGGGTCGCGTCCTGCCTGCTGGGCGCGATCGCCGTCGGCCTCGTCGGCCTCGTCGGCCGGCGGCTGGCAGGTGACCGGGCGGGGCTCCTGGCGGCCTTCCTCGCGGCTCTGTACCCCAACCTGTGGATCAACGACGGCCTGATCCTCGCCGAGTCGCTCTACACGGTGACGATCGGGCTCGTGTTGTTGGCCGCCTATCGCCTGTGGGACGAGCGTTCCCCCGGTCGGGCCGCCTGGCTGGGGCTGGCGGTGGCCGCCGCGGCCCTCACCCGGTCCGAGGGAGCCACGCTCCTCGTCTTCGTCGTGGTGCCCCTGGTCGCCGTCCTCCCTGCGGTCCCCTGGCGTCGAAAGCTCGGCCTGCTCGGGGTGTCGGGTGTGGTGGCGGTTGCGGTCATGGCCCCCTGGGTGGTCTACAACCTGAGCCGATTCGACGACCCCGTGCTCCTCGCGGCCGGCACCGGGCGGGTACTCGCCTACGGCAACTGCGACGCGGCCTACTCGGGCCCGATGCTGGGGTACTGGGATGACAGCTGCACGCTGAAGCAGTTCCCGTCCGGTGACGAATCGGTGATCGACACCGCCCACCGCAAGTTGGCGACCGAGTACATCTCGGCCCACACGGGCCGACTCCCGGTTGTCGTCGCCGCTCGGATCGGCCGCATGTGGAGCGTCTACCGGCCGCTCCAGGGAGCCGACCTCGACATCTTCTTCGAACGCCGTGGGCGGTGGCCCGTGCGGGCGGGCCTGGCGATGTACTTCGTGCTCCTCCCGCTCTCGGTCGCGGGGCTCTTCGTGCTGCACCGACGGCGGGTGACGATCGTCCCGCTCGTGGGGATCGCCGCGATGGTCACGTTCACCGCGGCGGCGTCGTTCGGCGTGACCCGCTACCGGACACCGGTCGATCTGATCCTCACCGTGCTCGCCGCGGTCGCGGTCGACGCCTGGGCGAGGCAACGATCCGCCGGCGACCGTTCGGTGGCCCCTTCAGCGGTCGAGGTGCCCTGATGAACGAAGAGCCGACAGCCGTGCCCGATCAGCACGCCCTGAACACCGAACTGCTCAACGCCGAGTTGCCCGATCGCCGGTTCGAGGGCGCCGACTACCTCGAGTGGCTCTATGACCGGAACCCGGAAGGCGGCGGGATCTACGAGGGCGTCGACGAGGACGGGCGCCGCATGGCGCACTACGCCCTGATCCCACAGTGCTGGCGGAACGCCGGTGGGCCGGCGCCCGTGTGCTTCTCGCTCAACGCCGTAACCCGGTCGGGAGCACAGCGCAAGGGCTACTTCGTGCAGATCGGCAAGCGCATCTACGAACGGGCCCGGGTCGATGGCGCGATGGGGATCCTGGCCGTCCCCAACGAGAAGTCGACACCGGGGGCACTGAAGTACCTCGGCTACCGATTCCTCGGGCCGCTTCCGGTCCGGGTGCTCCCACCGGTCGGTCGTGCGGCCGCTTTCGAGAGCCGCCGGGTGGACGACGCGTGGCTCTCCTCCCCCGAGTTCGCGTCACTGGCCGGCGAGCTCGACCGCCACGAGGCATCCGGTTGGACGCAGTCCTGGACGCCGGCCCAGCTCCGCTGGCGCCTCGGTCAGCCCCGCGGCGGCTACGTGGTGCACGTGGGCGCCGACCTGGTGGCCGTGTCGGTCGAGCATCGCTTCGGCGGGGTTCCCTTCGCGGTGATCGTGAAGTTCCTCCCCCGCAGACCGCTGACGGTAGGGGAGGTCCTCTCCTCCCGGGGGGCGGTGGCGGCGGCCTGTCGATTCCACCGTGCACCGGCGGCGGTCTACGCCGGGTTCAACGCGCACGTTCGGGTGCGCGGCATCCGTCCGCCACGGCGGCTCCAGCCGGCCCCCCTCAATCTGTTGTTCCGCAGCCTGAGCGACGAGGTGCCCCAGGAGACCTTCGCGCTCGACACATACGAGTTCCTCGACTTCGACGCGTACTGACCGCTCGGCCATGCTGGGAGGGCAATGAGACGCGCACCCGTCACCTTCACCTTCGACGTCGAACCGCACCAACCCGACCCCCGCGACGACCGGAGCTACCCCGAGGTGACGCGAAGGGTCCTCGCGTGGCTGGCCGCCCGGGACATCCGCGGCACGGTGTTCGTCGTGGGCACCGCTGCCGCTGACCACCCCGGGCTCGTCACCGAGAGCGTGGCGCACGGCCACGAGGTGGGTCTGCACTCGTGGGACCACACCCCGCTGACCGAGCTGTCCCCCGCTCGCTTCCGAGACGAGACACGACGTGGGAAGGACCTCCTCGAGGACCTCGTGGGCGAGCCGGTCATCGGCTACCGCGCACCCACGTTCTCGCTTGTGCGGGAGACGGTCTGGGCCACCGACATCCTCGCCGACCTCGGCTTCACCTACTCGTCGAGCGTCCTGCCGGCGCGGAGCCCGCTCCACGGGTTCCCCGGGCTGCCCCGTGAGCCGTTCACCTGGCCGAGCGGCCTCATCGAGCTTCCCTGCCCCATCGCACGCCTGGGCCCCCTCGCGGCGCCCTACATGGGTGGCGTCTACCTGCGTGTGCTCCCGTGGTCGCTGGTCAACCTCACCTGGCGGCTGAACGGTGGCGGACCCGCGCCCCTCACTTACTGCCATCCCTACGACTTCGACACCGAGGAGCCCTTCTGGGTCGTGCCGGGCACGGGCCGGCTGGGGAGCCGGCTGCTGTGGATCGGGCGCGGCGCCATGTTCGACAAGTTGGCCCGTCTGTTCGCCGACGGCGCGGGCCCCCCGCTGCGTGAGCTGCTCCACACCGCCGCCCCCGTGGGCGCCGACGCGATCCCCGGGGCGACATGACCGACCGGGCGCAGGCGCAGGCTCAGGCGCAGTTGGCGATGGTGCACAAGCTCCCCGAGGCGCGGGTGGTCGACCGGATCGGCTACCTGAGCGGAGTCGCCCGGGGGAAGCGGGTGATCCACGTGGGGTTCGTCGACTCGGGCTACCAGGAGATGCAGGCCCAGGCGGGCACGTGGCTACACGAGCATCTCGCCGCGGTGGCGTCGTCCCTCGTGGGCATCGACCTCGACGAGGAGGGGGTCGACCGCGCCCGCGGGCAGGGGTACGAGGCCTACGTCGCTGACGGGCGGCGCCCCGAGGTGCTCGCGTCGCTGGGCATCGAGGCAGCCGACGTGGTGATCGCCGGCGAGGTGATCGAGCATCTCGACGACCCGGGCTCGTTCCTCGAGGGACTGCACGGCCTGGTCGCCCCAGGCGGCACGCTCGTGCTCACCACGCCCAACGCGTCGGGCCTGCTGAACGGTTTCGCGGCCCTCGCCGGGGCCGAGATCAACCACCCCGACCACGTGGTTCTGTTCAGCTGGCGCACCCTCACCACCCTGCTCGGTCGCCACGGGTGGGAGCATCTCCGCACCGTCACCTACGTCCCGGCGGTGAAGCAGGCCTCGGGCCGAGGCCTTCAGGCCCGGCTCCTCGGCTTGGCGGGGCGGTTCGTGCTCTTCCTGGAACGGTCGGTGGGTCGGTGGTGGGCGCCCTTCGTCGCCGACGGCCTCATCGTCGAGTCCCGCCCCGTCGAGCGCCCGTCACCGGGGGGGACGGGTCACTGAGGGTCCTTCCGTCCCTGCTCCCCATTCCGGTCCTGGGCCTCGGCGCGAAGGAGGGCGAGCTCCTCGGCGAGGGTGCGGGTGCGGTCCTCCAGCCGTGAGAGCTCGTAGGAGAAGTGCACGATCACGACGAACAGGAACGCGATCGCGGCCAGGAAGATGATGGCCGGCTCGTAGCTGATGCCGACCGTCTCCGAGATGGGCACGAGGACGTCGGGGTAGAGCGCGAAGCCCACCATGGCGACGCCGACCCCGAGCCACAGCAGGGCGTACTTCCCTCGAAGCTGACCGCGGCGGACGAGACGGAGGATGAAGAGCAGGGTGAGCGCCGTGAGCACCGCGACGAGGATTCGGCCCCCGATGCTCATGGCGTGGACCTTGTCCACCGGAGCGGCATCCGTCCCGGTCGCACGGGCCGCGACCGCTGCGAGCCAGGCCGTCATCTCTCCGCCGCGGTTCCGGGCGCCTGCCTGGCACGCGGTGCCGCAGCGAGCAGCACCACGAAGAGCCGGAGGTAGTGGTACACCAGGCGCCACGTGCGGTTGGACGGCGCTCCCGTCTCGCGGCCGCGCATCGTGACCGGGACCTCGACCACGCGGAAGCCCGCACGACAGGTGGAGAGCAACGCCTCCACCGACTCCATGTACTCGGCCGGATAGGTGTCCGCGAAGAACTCGAGGACGGGTCGTGAGAACGCACGGAATCCCGAGCTCGTGTCGGTGAAGTTCTGGCCCGCCATGCGTCGCATGGTGATCGTCAGCGCGCCCATGGCCACCTTGCGCAGACGACCCACCTGGTACCCGGGGTGTCCTTCGGAGAAGCGGCTGCCGACGACCATCTCGGCACCGGCGTCGAGGGCAGCGAGCAGGGCCGGCACCTCGTCGGGGTGGTGCTGGCCGTCGGCGTCGAACTGCACGGCGCGCGAATAGCCCTTCCGCTCGGCGTAGCGGAAGCCGGTGCGGAGCGCTCCCCCGATGCCGAGGTTGAACGGGAGCTCCAGCACGACCGCGCCCCCGAGGCGGGCGACATCGGCGGTGGCGTCGGCTGATCCGTCGTCGACGACCACGACATCGGCGGTCGGGTACGCCTCGGCCAACTCGACGAGCACCCGCGGCAGCGCTGCCTCTTCGTTGTAGGCGGGGATGATGAACAGCAGCGAGCCCGGCCTCTCGGTGGTCATGACGCATCCAGGCTACGAGAAGAGCGGGTGGTCACGCCCCGGTGACACCTCGCCGGCGGCGCGCCCCGTCGTACGCGGCCCGGGGAAGCACCGGAGCGTCGCGCCCGGTTCCCGTGGCGGGGGTGTCATCGGTGGCGGCCCGCTCGTGGTACTGCTCCTCCACGTTCACCTCCCAGATGTCGTGCTCGGCGCCGAAGATGTTGTCCACGGTGAGCATGGCCGTGTACATGGAATGGTCCTGGTTGTTGTACTTGTGCATGCCGTTGCGCCCGACAGGGTGGACGTTCTCCGCATGGTCGGCCAGCCACGCGCGCAGCACACCGACGTTCTCGCGGTAGTGCTCGTCATAGGTGGGATAGGCCTTGGCCATCCGCACGACATAGCCCGCCTCGACCTGAGCCGGGTCGATGAGGCCGAGTGTGGCGAGTTCCCGTGTCCCCAGGGTCACCAGGTCTTCGTCGGACGACTCCCACAGCTCGTCGCCTTCGAACACGAAGTACTCGAGGCCGAGGCACGTGCGACCCTCCTTGACCAGGTACGGCGACCAGGACCCGAAGTTCTGGATGCGGCCCACCGCGACGTCGGGGGCATGCACGTAGATCCAATTGTCGCTGAAGCCGGCGTCCTCGGGAACCACGAGGGCGACCGTGAGGAAGTCGCGATACGAGATCTCGTCGGCGGCCCGTCGCACCTCGGAAGGGACCGGCGGGTCCATGGCCTTGAGGAGGTGGCTGATGGGCATCGAGGAGATGACCTCCGTGGCCGGGTGCTCGAAGGTCTCGCCGGCGTGGGTTGCCACGACCGAGACGGCGCGTCCCCCCTCGTGGCGGATGCCGCTGACCCTCGTGTTCATGGCGACCCTCGCGCCCCCTTCGACCACGAGGTCCCGGCAGCGCTCCCACATCATGCCGGGGCCGTACTTCGGGTACTGGAACTCCTCGATGAGGCTCGCGATCCCCTTCCGGTTCCGCTTGGGAAGCAGTGCATTGACCGCCGCGGAGAACAGCGACAGGTTCTTGATGCGCTGCGCGGCCCAGTCGGCGGGCATCTGGTCGGTCGGGATGCCCCAGACCTTCTCGGTGTAGGTCTTGAAGAACGTGCGGTACAGGCGCCAACCGAATCGAGCGGCCACCCAGCCCTCGAACGTCGTCGTGTCCCTGGGGGGGTGCACCCGCGCCCACAGGTAGGACAGGACACACCGGGTCGCCTCGACCGGCCCGAGGTTCGCCAGGACGTTGGCCACCCTGAGCGGGTAGTCGTAGTACTTGTCGTCGTAGAAGATGCGGCTCTGACGGGGCCGAACCAGGAAGTCCTCGTCCCCGAGGATCTCGTGCCACAGGGCCTCCACCTCGGGCACCTTGGTGAAGAAGCGGTGGCCGCCGATGTCGAAGCGCCAACCGTCACGCTCGACGGTTCGGCTGATGCCGCCGACCACCGGATCGCACTCCAGCACCGTGGCGCGGCACCCCCTCTTGGCCAGCTCGTAGGCGGCCGTCAGCCCCGCGGGCCCTGCCCCGACGACGACGACACGGTGGCCGTGGGGATGACCGTCGGTCGACTGAAGGGCCCCCTCGCTCATGGCGGTCAGGCCTCGCGTCGGTCGGCGCGCGGACCGACCCCTTCGACCGGCGCAGTGGCTGCGCCAACCGCCGGTGTGTCCGTGTTCGGGGGCCCACGCCTTGCGTGGCCCGGCAGCGTGGCCGCGACCACCAGGATGACCATGGCGAACGCGGCCCGGTGGTCCGGTGCGACGTTCTGCACCCAGCCGAATCCTGCGGCGGGGTCCTCGATGCGCTGGTACTGCACCAGGTCGGCGGTGATGGCGACGAGCCCCACCAGCCCCACCAGCCCCACCAGCGCGGAGCGGCGGACCACCACGAGCGGCAGCGACACGGCCAGCGCCACGAGGCCCCACGACGGCGACACCACGAACGCGCTCGCGATCGTGGCGGTCACCCAGACCAGGTGGTGACGCCTGGCGTCAGCCCGCCACGGTGGCGCGAGCGCAGGCGGCTCGGTCCCGTCTGCCGACGCGCGTCGGCGGTCGAGGAGGATCAGGGCCAGGCACACCAGCAGGGCGCCGATCGTTGCGGCCATCGCCCCCCAGATCCACCGCTGGGGGGTCCAGCGCAGGTGGACGGTGGTCTCCTCGCTCGACGGGGGCAGGAACCAGCCGTTCATCCCCCCGCTCACGAACTCGGGGCGGCCGAGCGAGTCGCCGCCGATCCTGGCCGACCAGCCGGGGTTCCAGCCCTCGCCCTGGACGAGCCAACAGCCATCAGGGCATGGCCCCACCCTGATCGTGCGGCGATCGTGGCCGGTGCGCACCACCACCTCGGGCCGTTCGGGTGGCGGTGCCGCCAGTTCGTCACGAGCGGTCGGGTTGGTGAGCACCAGGCGGTCGATGTCTAGGCCCGTGCGTGAACCGGGGGCGGCGACGACCTCGTGCCTGCCTGCTCCGAGGCCGAGGGTGTCGCCGCTCCCGCACGGTGTGACGACGAGCTCGTCGCCGGCCAGCGCGCCCGCCGTGGGGCCCGTGAACCGGACCGGGAACGAGCGCCCGTCGACGCGCAGGAGGTCACGGCGGCATCCGGTGTCGAGCCGTGCGGGCAGTCCCTGGCTCGCAAGCCCTGGTCCCGTCACCTCGGCGATGCCCACGGGGAGCAGGGTGGTGTCGCCGTAACGCCGGTCGACCGTGGTGACCGCGTTCGTGGCGGTGACGGTGATGGTGAGCGGGCCCGGCGCCGACGCGAGGTCGCCCAGGCCGATGCGGTACCGGCCGTCCGCGTCGCTGGGCTCCAGCGGGACGGTCTCGTGTGCATCACCGCGTCCGATCTCCACCTCGGTCGGGCGGCCGAGGTGCGGACCGACCGCGACCTGCAGGTCGATGCCATCGGGTCGCGCCCCCGACGTCACCGGTACCGAGATGCTGGCGCCCTCGGCCGACCCGAACGGCGTGAGCCAGGCGGTGGCGGGGTCGCCGTCGGTCGCCGCCCAACCCCCGGCGGCGGGATCACCGGTCAGGCGCTCGGTCGCCACCGCCGTGTCGGCATCGAAGAGGTCGGCGAGCACGGAGTCGGAGGCCCGGCGGTCGAGCCGGGCGCTCGTGTCGAGGGCCATCTGCTCGGGCTCGGTCAATCGGAAGGAGCGGACCATGGCCGCCTCCGGGTCACGGCGCCAACGGTCGAGCGGATCGGTCCGGAGTCGCGTCAGGACGATAGCGACGGGGGTGTCGGCGTCGACTTGCGACAGGGTGTCCGTGGGGAGCCTGACGACCTCGCGGCTCGGGCCGAGCGCGGTGGACACCTCCGCGAAGCCGACCGGGCCGCGCCCGGGATAGATCGGCGCCGGGGGTACGTTCGTGTCGGTGATCTCGAGCTCCCACCACACGGCGGGATCGCCCAACTCGATGCGCTGGCCATCCGCCGAGCGCGAGGCCCCGGTCAGCCGGACGATCCGGTCCTCGCCTGTCGAGGTGGTGAGCCGCACCTCGGTGATCCAGCGATCGGGACGGCGGTCGTGGGGCTGGAGGACGGTGATGGCCCCCACGGCATGGTCTGCGTCGATCCGGAGACGTTGCCCCAGCGGCTCGTCGCGGTCCGCCACCAGCCACGCGGTCTCGGGGTCGCCGTCGACCGCCAGCGCGGCGCGCGCTTCGGGACGGTAGGCGTTCGGCTCGCCGTAGGCACTGGCCGTGGCCCGGACGGGGCCCTCAGACGTCGCCACCGTGACGTTCTCGTCACCCTGGTCGGGGATCGCCTCCAGACGATGATCGGCAGGATCGTCGACGAGGAGCCCAGGGTGCACGCCGTCCTCGGTGAAGCCCCACACGTCCTGGCTCCCTCGCCACTGGCGGGCTCTGACGCGGTTCGTGTCGGTGACGACCACCAGGTCGGACCCGACGATGGCGTCGGCACGATCGTCGGACGGGATGGCGGCCGGGTACCGGATCGTCTCGGTCCCGTCGATGAGCCCGGCGGCAGCCGCATCGACCAGGCCGTCACCGCTTCCCGACAGGACGACCACGCGACCGCCGGCGCGGACGATTGGCTGGGGGTCCTCCACGGGCACCAGGGCGAGCGCGGGCACATCCTCGCCGACGTCGCCGAGGGCGAGTGCCCGCTCGTCGACCATGGCTGCCGCGGGCTTGTCCGTCGGAGGGAGGTTCGGTGCCACCGGTCCGAAGGTGGTCGGCTCACCCAGTCCGTCAGCCCCCGCTCGGTAGAAGTCCCAGGTGGGCTCGGGCCGGGGCGTGCGATAGCGCTCGAACGCGACCTCGGGTGCGACGAGGATCGTGTCCGCACCGAAGAGCCTCGCGATGGGCGCCACGGCGGGAGCCTCGGGCACGCCTGCCTGGAAGCGGTCGTCGAGTGCGTACAGGGTGTCCATGGCGCCGGGGCTGCCGAGGGGGAGCAGGTCGCGGGTCACGAGCGGGCGGTCGCTGAGGCCGGGAAGGGGGGGGTCGACGGTATGGCCCCAGCGGTACGTGGAGAACTCGACGCCCGGCACCTGCATCACGCGATAGCCGGGCGGCAGTGCGTCGAGAGCGTCGCCGACCTCGCTCCACCAGGTCGGGAGCGGCGAGGGGTGCTGGAGGTCGGGATCGACGAAGCCCCCGGTGCGGGCGGCGGGGAGGTTGGCGACGGCGAGAAGGCAGACCGTCAGTGCACCCGCCATGCCCACCTTCGGCTGCCACCGTCCGATCGCCGTCACGAGCGCACCGACGCCCAGCGCCAGGCCGAAGACCACCAGTGGCACCGCGCGCGTGCTGCTACGGAGGGCAAGGACGGCGGTGGAGCGCGAGGATGCGGCCAGCGTGGCGCCGAGCGGCGACGGATCATCGATCGGGTAGGCCCCCACCGCGAGGATGACGCCGGTGAGCAGGCACAGGCCGGCGAAGCGGCGTTGTCCCCATCGCACGAATCCGAGCCCGGCGACCCCGGTGAGGAGCAGGGCGAAGCCATAGGCGATGAGGCGGTGGTCCTCCTGGTAGACGCGTCCGGCGGTGGTGGCGAGCGTGACCGGATCGCCGACGTAGAAGAGCCAGTAGCCGAGGCCGCGGAGCACCTCGGTGACGGCCGCGGTCGACGACACCGCCTCCAGCGTCTCGCTGAACGAGAGCGCCTGGGCGCCGTAGCGCATCTGGACCAGCAGCGCCGTCATCCACCAGAGGGAGACCCCGAGTGAGAGGCCGCCGAGGGTGAGCATCGTGCGGGCCGCCCGGCGCCAGGAGATGACGCCCGACGCGGCGGCATCGAGCAACCACAGGATCGGCGCCGGCGCCACCATGAGAAGGGCGGTCGCGTTGATGCCCCCGACGGTGGCCACGATCAGGGCGAAGATCCCGGCGTCCCGCCAGCGGGTGCGGGTCGCGGCGCCGATGGTGAGGCCCACGAGCCACCCGAGGGCGGCCCACGGCAGGAGCAGGACCGAGGTGCGGGACACGTAGGCGAGGATGAACGGCGAGAGCTGGTAGACGACCGCGGCGGCGAGGGCGGCCACGGGCGCGATCCCGAGTCGGCGTGCGGCCCACCGGGCTCCGGCCCCGGCCGCGAAGAGGATGGTGCCGATCCAGAGTCGATGGGCCACCCAGTCGGGCACGCCGAGGTGGTCGAACAGCCAGAACCAGGGGCCGCTGGGCCAGAGGTAGCCGATGGTCTGGTGTGGCACCCAACCGGCGAACTGGCGGGCGTCGAACGACCAGAGCGCGTCGGCGATCTGGCGCCCAGGATCCAGGTACAGGTACAGCTTGGTGTCCGCCGGCACCGCGCCAGGGGCGGCGCGGAGGGCGGGCCCGTAGGCGAGGAGGGCCAACAGCCCCAAGGCGAGCCATGTGCCCCAGCGGCTCCGTACCGCCGCAGCCAGCCGACGGCCCGATGTCACGGGATGGCGCCGAAGACCCCGTACAGCGCGGTGAGGGTCACCAGGCCGGCACCGCAGAGCGCCATGAGCAGCGCCCAACCGTCACGGTCGTCGTCAGGCCACCATGCCCCGGCGGTGATCAGCAGCGGGAACGCGGTGAAGAGGAACCGCGGGCGGGCGGTCACCGTCGCAGGGATGAGCATGAGGGCGAGCACGACCACCACGTAGGCGACGATCGGCCAGGGCAGCCGCTTCTTCCACATGGTCCACAGCAGGGCGAGCATGGTGAACAGCGAGACGCTGGTCAGGACGTCGGTCGGCGAGTTGAGCGGGTGGGTGAGGAAGCCGAACGTGTCCTGCACGGCGGTGGCACCGAAACTGGTTCCTTCCGCCCACGCCTCGCGTTGCACCCGGAACCATGCCCACGACTCGTCGGTGTGCACCCGGAGGTACCACTGGAAGGCGATGAAGCCGATGGGGGCGAGGGCCGGGGCGATGAGGGCGCGCCATTCGCGGCGCTGCCAGATGGCGAGGAGCGCGGCGACGCCGCAGGCGGCAGCCACGGCGACCCCGTTCGGCCGGGTCGCGGTGGCGAGCGCGGCGACGATGCCGGCGAGCAGCCATTGGCGGCGTTGGAGCGCCAGGAGGCAGCCGGCGGCCAGGACGATCAGGAGGCCCTCGCTGTAGGCGAAGCTCAGCACGAAGCTGCCCGGGAACGCGGCCATGAGGATCATGGCGCGCCCGGCCGGCCTGACCCCGAAGAGATCGCGTGCGAGGAGGCCGACGAGGTAGATGGCAAGGGCGCCGAGCACCGCGTTCACGAAGAGGCCGGCGAAGACCTCGCTTCCGGGGAGCACCCGGTCGAAGACGCTCACGAGCATCGGGTAGAGCGGGAAGAACGCGGCGCGGGCCTCGAGCTGGAAGTAGGTGATGTTGGGCGGGATCACCTCCGGGTAGCCACCCCGGACGATCTCCATGTACCAGTTGCCGTCCCATGAGTCGAGGACCCGCACGATGAAGCTGGTGGCGGCGTCCGGACGGGGAACGTTCTCGACGGTGGCGTCCACGCCCTGCTGGGCAGCCACGACGCCCGCGCCGGCCACGACCATCACCCGGGAGACGATGTACGCAACCGCGGCCTTGAGCAGGGCGCGACGCCATGTGGACCGGTCTCCGGTCTCCGACTCGGACGTGGCGGCGGCGGTGTCGGGGGCGGTGGAGATCATCGTGAGGCGCGCCACGGCGGGTCGTGGTGGGGCCGGGAGAACCTATCACGCTGCCTCTCCGGGGCTGCGGCACCGGCGTGCCGCCAACCGCGGCGGCCCCGCCGTCAGGCGGCGGGCACCCGGTCGGAGCGGCGGATGATGAGGACCTCCGACGTGCGGAAGCTGGCGATCCGTGTGCTCCAGCTGTCGACCACCTCACGGCCACGGTCCCGGCAGAAGAACGTGGTCATCTGGCCCTCCTGCTGGTAGGCGTCGGCGCCGTCGATCCTCTCCGTCGTGCGGTCGGTCAGCGTCACCTCGTAGCTCGTCATCGCCACACCTCCTCGGAGGTGGATCATACGATCGCCCGCCTGTGCATGGATAGCCGGCAAAGCCTGTGGATAACTTGTGGGCGCCATCTTCGGGCCACCCCCGCTACCGATCCCGGAAGTCGTTGGGGCCCATGCGCGGGCCCCTGCGCTCCGGGCCGAGGCCGGCCGCGGTGATGAGCCGGATCACCCGCCCGCGTTGCCCGCGGAACGGCTCGAGCAACTCGAGCATCCGTTCGTCGGTTCCCCGCTCCTCGCCGGCGAGGGCGAAGGCCACCTGGTGCGGAATGTGGAAGTCGCCGATGCTCACCGCATCGGGGTCGCCGAACGCGATGAGGGCCACCTCCGCGGCGGTCCAGGGCCCTACTCCGCGGATGAGCGTGAGCTGCCGTTGGGCCTCGGCCGACGGCAGGGCGAGGAGCTGCTCGAGGTGGTGCGCCCGGGACGCCACACGGCGAAGCGTGTCGGCACGGTTCCGTTCGACCCCGACGACGTGGAGCTCGTAGTACGGGGTCCCGGCGACGGCGGCGGGCTCGGGAGGCAGCATCAGGCCGCTCGGGCCCGGCGCCGGCTCGCCGAGCTTCAGGACGAGTTGGCGGTAGGCGCGCCTCGATTCGAAACCGGTGACCTTCTGCTCGAGCACCGTCGGGACGAGCGTCTCGAACACCGCGTTCGACCGGCTGATCCGCAGCCCCGGGAACCGCCGATGCAGCCGTGACACCAGGGGATGGTCCGTGTGGAAGCCGTGGGGATCGTCCTCGGCGCCGAGCAGTGCAGGGGCCCGGTCGAGCACCCACTCGCCGCCCGGCCCCCAGGCGCGCACGTCGAAGGTCGCGCTGATGGTCCGGCTGGCGCCGTCGCGCCCCACGACGGCCAGCGTGGCAGGGCCTTCAGGGGTCCGGGTGGCGCGCCAGAAGCCCGCCGCCCCGAGTTGGGACGCGGGATCGTACCGTCCGCGCCGCAGGGGACCGAGGGTGAGGGCGAGATCGACCGGCTCGGGGAGCGTGACGGCGCGCTGGAGCGGGCTGGTGGTCAGCGGGGTGGTCCCTCCCCGGCATCATCGATGGCCACGGCCCGCGCCCAGCGGTAGTCGGCCTTCCCGCTGGGGCTGCGCTCGATGTGGTCGAGGCGGAGAATGGCCTTGGGGTGCTTGTAGCGGGCCACGTGGCGGCCGCACTCGGCGAGCAGCGCCGCGTCGGTGACCTCGGCGCCGTCGCGCAGGCGCACGAGGGCGACGACCTCGTTGCCCCAGCGCTCGCTGGGGCGGCCGACCACCACGGCATCGAACACGTCGGGGTGGGCCTTCAGTGCGTGCTCGACCTCCTCCGCAAAGATCTTCTCGCCGCCCGAGTTGATGGTGACGGACTCGCGGCCGTAGAGCTCGATGCGCCCTTCTTCGTCGTATCTCGCCCGGTCGCCGGGGACCGCGTACCGCCGACCCTCGATGATCGGGAAGGTGGCGGCGGTCTTGTCGGGATCTCCCAGGTAACCGAGCGGCACACGGCCCCCCTGGGCCAGCCAGCCTTCCTCGTGGTCGTCGAGCGCGAGCACACGGGTCAGGTCGGCACTCACGATGGCCGCGGACGGGGTGGGGTCGAAGCGACCCGCCGGCGAGGAGGCAGTGGTCGTCGTGGACGTGATCCCCTGGCGCCCCGACTCGGACGAGCCGAGGATGTCGACGATCGTCACGCCCGGCACGAGCTCGAGGAGGTCGGCCTTCGTCGATGTGCTCAGGATCGCCCCACCCGTCAGGATGAAGCGAAGCGCGGACAGGTCGTAGGACCCAGTCTGCAACTCGTCGGCGAGCGGGCGGGCGAACGCATCGCCGACGATGAGCAGCGACGTGGCGCGCTCGCGCTCGCAGGTCGCGAAGATGTCGACCGGGTCGAGGTGGCCCGGCTCACCCTGCACGACCACGGTGCCGCCGGTGAGCCAGGCGCTCAGGGCATTCCAGTGGGCGGCACCGTGCATGAAGGGTGCCGCCGGGAGGGCGCGCAGGCGCCCGGTGCGGGCGGCATCGACGACCTGGTCGGTGCTCGAGAACTCGCGTCCGTCGCGGCGCCGGAAGCCGAGCGCGGCGGGCAGGAAGTCGCCTTGGCGCCACAGGACCCCCTTGGGCATCCCGGTGGTGCCCCCGGTGTAGAGCACGTAGCGGTCGTCAGGCGACCAGGAGTCGGCGAGGCCCGGAGCGAGGTCCGGGTCGGCGGCCGCGAGCGCAGCCTCGTAGTCGACCGCGCCGTCGAGAAGGGGCTCGCCCGAACGATCGTCGACCTGGAGCAGCAAGGGTGCCGTGCCGAGGATGGGAAGCACCTCGGCGAGCACGGGGGCGAACGAGGCGTGGAAGATCACCGCCCGGGCGCCGGCATCGCCGAGGACGTAGGCGAGCTCCTCGGCCACGTACCGGTAGTTGACGTTGAACGGGGCCATCCGCGCCTTGAAGGCGCCGAGCATTCCCTCGAGGTACTCGTTGCCGTTGTGGAGGTAGAGGGCGAGGTGGTCATGGGGCGACACCCAAGGCTCCACCGCCGCGGGATCGGCCACCAGGCCCAACCCGGCGGCCGCCAGCACGCCGGCCAGGCGACGCGTGCGATCGGTGACCGCCGCCCAGGTGAGCCGACGGTCGCGGAACACGATGCACTCCCGGTCTGGTATCTCGCCGGCGATCGCCTCGTGCAAGGCGGCGATGTTGAACTCCACGACGTCGGTTACGGCGCTCCCGTGACGACCGGGATCAGTCGGAGGCCCGCGGCGTGACGATCACCGACGTCATGGTGTCGCCGGTGCCGATCGCCTGCGCGACCTCGATGCCGTCGACCACGTAGCCGAACAGGTTGTAGAGCGGTTGGAGCTTGTCGCGGCAGTCCTCGATGCAGATGAAGAACTGCGACCCGTTGGTGTGCGGGCCGGCGTTGGCCATGGCCACGGCCCCGAGTGTGTACTCGGCCTTCACGGGCTCGTCGGCGAAGCGGTACCCGGGCCCGCCCGAGCCGGTGCCGTCGGGGTCGCCGCCCTGGATCACGAAGCCGGGGACGACCCGGTGGAAGGTGAGGCCGTCGTAGAACCCGTTGCGGGCGTTGACGACGAAGTGGTTGACGGTGGTGGGTGCCAGCGCCGGGTCGAGCTCCATGACGATCTCGCCCTTCGGGGTGGTGATCGCCACCTGGTAGATCGCGTCGAGGTCGATTTCCATCGCAGGGGGGTTGGCCATCCCGCCATAGTGCCAGCTTCGGGCGGCCCGGCCGAAGCTCAGCCCCTGGCGCCGTGCGGCGCGGAGGCGGTCGCTACTGCTCCAGCCAGATCTGGGAGACCTGGTGGTTGCCGGTGCGGATGCCGAGCGCCTCGCCCCCGTCGGGCAGGTTGTAGCCGGTGGCGACCTGGTGGACGTCGAGTTGGCTGGCGATGGCCCACTCGCCCCACGTCAACCACACGTTGTAGACCTTCTTGGCGAACCGCCGGTTGATGGCCTCGGCCGCGGCCTGGCGTTCGGCCGGATCGGCGCTCTCGCGGAGGATGTCGAGGTTCTGGTCGATCACGTCGTCGCGGATCCGGCTGAAGTTGATGGCGAGTGTGCCGACGTCGGCTGCGGTGTCAGAACCCCAGAAGACGTTGTTCTGGTCGGGGTCCTGGGTGGCGAGGTTGCGGTACAGGAAGACGTCGAACTCGCCCTTGGCCGCGGAGAGCACCAGCTCGCCCTGCTCCTGTTGGTCGATCGAGGCGTCGATGCCGACGTCCTCCATGAACTGCTGGAACAGCTGCGCGCTGAGCAGGTTGAAGTCGTCCGAGGTCGTTCGGACGCCGATCTCGATGGGGCCGTTCTCGGCCTCGTACTCGTCGACGAGCTCGCGGGCCTTGTCGGGGTCGTAGGTGGGGAAGCCGGTGTCCTCCAGGTAGCCGATCGACCCGGGCGGGTACGGGCCGTTGGCCACGTTGGCGGTGCCGGCGAAGCGTGACTGGTTCACCGTGTCGTAGTCGACCGCGTGGGCGACGGCCTTGCGGACTCGGACATCGGCGAGCGGCGAGTCGGGGTTGCCGACATTGAGCATGAGGTAGTTGGTCTCGGCGTTGGCCGAGTTCTCGATGAGGTTGATCTCGCCCGCCTCGGCCTGGGTGCGCAGACCGGCGATGGCGTCGCCGTTGGCCGTGTGCATGATGTCGATCTGGCCCGAGGTGAGGGCCGAGGTGCGCGACTGCACGTCTTCGAAGATCTTGAACTCGACCTTGTCGAGATAGGGGAGCTCGCGACCCTCGGCATCGGTGCGCCAGTAGTCGGGGTTGCGGGTGGCGACGAAGCTGCCGCCGGGCTCGTAGGACTCGAAGACGAAGGCCCCGGTGCCGACCGGCTCGTCGGACTGGGCGGTCCCGGCGGCGGTGGCCTCGAGCCAGTCGCCGGAGGCCACGAAACCGACCTGGGTGGTGAGCACGTAGTCGAAGGCCGACCAGGGTCGCTTGAGGTTGTACTGGATCGTGTACTCGTCGACCACCTCGGTGGACTCGAGGTCCTTGGTCGCGAGCGCGAGCGTGGGGCTGGTCGACACCCGATCGGAGTTGACCTTGAGGTCCTCGGCGGTCAGGGGGCTGCCGTCGTGGAACGTGATGCCCTCGCGGACCTTGACCGTCCAGACCGTGTAGTCGTCGTTGTGCTCGATGGTCTCGGCCAGCACCGGCTGCACCGAGCCGTCCTGGCCGATCTCGGCGATCGGGTCGTAGATCGACCGTAGGATCTGCGAGCAGCTGATGGCGCAGAGCACCTTCTGGGGCTCCCAGGGGTTCGAGGTGTCGGCCTCGATGCCGTAGGTGAGCGTGCCGCCATACTGCGGCTCGGCGCTGTCGGGCTCGAAGTCCGACTGGCCGGGAACGACCGTGTCGGTCGACGCGCCGTCCCCGCCCCCAGAGGAGCCGCTGCTGCCACATGCGGCGGCCACGAGCAGCAGCGCCAGGAGCACGGCCAGCAGCCGGAACGGACGAGGGGACGGACGGCGTGGCACGGAAAGGGACTCCTTGTATCGGCTCATGGAGGTGATGACGTCGCTACGACGACTCGACGTCGACCAGCGGGAAATGGCAGGCCACGTAGTGGTCCTTGCCCACCAGGCGCATCTGGGGCTCCTCGGCGGCGCAGCGCTCCTGGGCCAACGGGCACCGGGTGCGGAAGCGGCACCCGCTGGGAGGCTGGATGGGCGACGGCAGCTCGCCCGTGAGGCGACCGGCGAGGTCGGGGCGCACGGTGGGGTCGGGCACGGGGATCGACGTGAGCAGAGCGCGGGTGTAGGGATGGGCGGGCGAGCGGTGGAGGTCGTCGGGCGTCGCCACCTCGCAGGTCTTGCCGAGGTACATCACGGCGATGCGGTCGCTCACGTTCTTGACCACGGCCAGGTCGTGGGCGATGAACACCAGCGTGAGCTGGTACCGCTGCTTCATGTCCTCGAGCAGGTTGAGGATCTGGGCCTGCACCGACACGTCGAGCGCGGACACCGGCTCGTCGCAGATGATCATCTTGGGCTCGAGCACGAGCGCCCGAGCGATGGCGATGCGCTGGCACTGGCCGCCCGAGAACTCGTGCGGGCGCTTGGGCTTGGCCACGGTGGGGTCGAGCCCGACGGCGTCGAGCACTTCGTCCACGCGGGCGCTGCGCTCGGCCTTGGTGCCCCGGTTCCAGATGTTCAGGGGCTCCGACACGATGTCGCCGATGGTGCGCCGCGGGTTCAGCGACGAGATCGGGTCCTGGAAGATCATCTGCATGCGCGTGCGCGTGCGCCGCAGCTCCTCACCCGTGAGGGTGGTCAGGTCGACGCCGTCGAAGAGCACCTTGCCGCCGGTTGGCTTGGGGAACGACATGATGGCCCGCCCGGTGGTGGACTTGCCGCACCCCGACTCGCCCACGAGGCCCATGGTCTCGCCGTCGGCGATGTCGAGGCTCAGGTCGGTCACGGCGTTCACCTTGAGGCCGGTGCGACCCACCGGGAACTCGACGAGCAGGTGCTCGACGCGCAGGAGCGTCTCGCCTTCGGCCCGCAGGTGGGCCGTGCCGCTGCCGGCCATCAGGCGCCCACCGGCTGGCCGGCGCCCGTCTCGGCGGCCGACCGGGCGGCCTCGACGCCCGCGGCGACGTTGTCCTCGAGGGCCTTCCTGCCCTCCGGTGTCCCGACGGGATACCAGCAGGCGAACTGGTGGCCCGGGGTGTCGGCGTCGCGGAGCGGGGGCTCCTCTTCGAAGCAGCGGGGCTGCGCGTACGGGCAGCGGGGGCTGAAGTTGCAGCCCGAGGGCGGGTTGATGAGGTCGGGTGGCCGGCCGCCGATGATCTGGAGCTTCGTGTGGCTCGGGTCCTCGAGCTTGGGGATCGAGTTCAGGAGCGCCTCGGTGTAGGGCATCCGCATCTCCGAGAAGAGCACGCTGGTGGGTGCCTTCTCGACCACCTTGCCGGCGTACATGACCGCGATCTCGTCGGTGCGCCCCGCCACCACCCCCAGGTCGTGGGTGACGAGGATCATGGCCATGTGGCGCTCGGTCTGCTGGGCCTGCAACAGGTCGAGGATCTGCGCCTGGACCGTGACGTCGAGCGCCGTCGTCGGCTCGTCGGCGAAGAGCAGGCGCGGCCCGCACGCCAGCGACACCGCGATCATCACGCGCTGGCGCATGCCGCCGGAGAGCTGGTGGGGGTACTCGTCGACGCGCTGGGTGGGCTCGGGGATGCCCACCGAGGTGAGCAGGGCGATGGCGGTCTCGCGGGCCTCGCCCTTGTCCATGTCGAGGTGGTACCGGAGCGACTCGGTGATCTGATTGCCCACCTTCATCACCGGGTTGAGCGAGGTCATGGGGTCCTGGAAGATCATGCCCATCTCGGTGCCCCAGATGCTGCGCATCTGCTCGGGCGAGTAGTCCGAGATGGAGTGGCCCTGGTAGCGGATCGCGCCCTGACGCACGACGTTGCGGGACGGCAGGAGGCCCATCACCGATCGGGACAGGATGGTCTTGCCGGAGCCCGACTCGCCGACCACACCCAGGGTCTTGCCCCGTTCGAGGGTGAACGACACGCCGTCGACGGCGCGAACGGTGCCGCTCGGGGTGAGGAAGTGCGTGCGGATGCCCTCGACCTCGAGCAGTGGCCCGTCGAGCTTGTCGCCGACGGCGGTGGGGCTGGTGAGGACGATCTTCTTGTTGCGGGCCATGGTCAGAGCCGGGCCTCCTGCACGTCGAAGCGGCGCCGGAGCTGATCGCCGGCGTAGTTGAGCGACAGGAGGGTGAGGAACATGACCGCACACGGGATGAGCGCGATGTGGGGGGCGATCTCGAGGGCGATGCGGCCCTCGTTGATCATGTTGCCCCAGGTGGGCGTCGGCGCCGAGACGCTGAGCCCGAGGAAGCTCAGTCCGCCCTCGGCCACGATCACGATGGCCACGGCGATGAGCGAGAACGAGACCATCGGCGGGATCACGTTGGGCAGGATCTCACGCAGGATGATGCGGCCGTTCCTGGCTCCGAGCGTCCGCGAGGCCTGCACGAACTCGCGCTGCGAGAACGTGAGCGTGCTGGCCCGCGTGATCCGCGAGAGCGCGGGAATGGCGAGGATCGTGAGCGTCAGCGTGACAGTGCCGAGGCTCGCGTCCTGGGTCCCCGGAGGGCTGAGGAACGTGACGAGGGCGAGGGCGAGGATCAGGGCGGGGAAGGCCAACATGATGTCCATGAACGACATCACGATCTTCTCGAAGCGGCCCCGGAAGTAACCGGCGGTGAGCCCGATGGTGCCCCCGATGAGGAAGCCGATCGTGACGGCGGCGACGCCGATGAACAGCGACACGCGGGCGCCCCAGATCACGCGCGAGAAGATGTCGCGACCCAGGTCGTCGCCCCCGAACCAGTGGGCCGCGCTCGGGGACGCGCGCAGGGCCAGTGCGTCGATGTCACTCGGGTCCTTGATGAACGGCAGCCAGGGCGCGAGCGCGGCCAGCGTGACGAGCCCGCCCAACCACGCCACGGCGATCCAGAAGCCGACGCCCAGGGTGCGCACCTGGAGCTCGCCGCGCGCCTCGTCGGCGGTGACGTCGGCGGTGACGGCATCGAAGCGCAGTTCACCGGCGGCCTCGGTGATGAGGTCGGCCCCGGGTCGCTCGGAGAGCGACGGAGCGTCGGAGAACTCAGGCGATGGCGCGGGCATGGCGGATCCTCGGGTCCAGGACGGCGTAGAGCAGGTCGACCGCGAAGTTGATGACCACGAAACCGGCTGCGACCAGCACCACCACGCCCTGCACCACCAGGTAGTCCCGCTGGAAGATCGAGAACACGATCAGCTTGCCGATGCCGTTGATGGCGAAGATCTGCTCGATGATGATCGTGCCGCCGATGAGGTTGCCGATGGTGATGGCGGCCACCGTGAGCAGTGAGAAGCTCGACGGGCGGAAGGCATGGCGGAACAGGATGCGCCTCGTCGACATGCCCTTGGCCTTGGCCACGCCGATGTAGTCCTCCTGGAGGGTGGCGATCATGTCGGTGCGCAGGAGGCGCATGAACACCGCGATCTGGCCGACGGCGAGGGACACGGCGGGCAGGAAGAGGGTGTAGAGGTTCTCCTCGCCCTGTTTCACGGTGGCGGGGAACCAGTCGAGGGTGAGCGCGAAGATGTAGACCAGGATGACCGCCATGATGAAGTTCGGCACCGAGAGCAGCGCGAAGCCGACCGTGCCCGTGACCTTGTCGAAGGTGGTGTCGGCCTTGTAGGCGGTGGCTATCCCGAACGGGATGGCGACGATCAGGGCCAGGAACATGGCGTAGATCATCAGCTTCAGGGTGACGCCCAACCGGCTGGCGAGGAGCTCCGACACGGTCGAACCGTTGACGTACGACTCGCCGAGGTCGCCCTGGGCCGCGTCGCTCAGCCAGCGGCCGTAGCGGACGGGCAGCGGGTCGTCGAGGTTGAGGTCGGCGCGGACCTGGGCGATCGACTCCTCGTTGGCCCCGAGCCCGAGGATGGCCACCTCGGGCCCGCCGGGCAGGAGGTTGATGAGCAGGAACGTGAGGAAGGTCACGATGAGCAGCACCGCGACGAGTTGCACCAGCTTGCCTCTGACGTAGCCCACGTTCCCGCTCCTCGGCTCTCCGGGGCCTCTCGTTCCTCTAGTTCCCGCTGTCGTCGATCCAGATCTGGCTGATCTGGTGGGCGCCACCGATGCCGAGCACGTCGAGGACGGGGTCACCTTCCTCGGTGATGCCACCGAGCACGTTGTGGACCGACGGGCTGTGGCCGATGCTCCAGACCGGCCACTCGAACCAGATGTTGTAGACCTGATCGGCGAACCGCCGGTTGATGTCCTCGGCGGCCGCGACTCGGGCGGCCTCGTCGGGGTTCGTGCGGAGGGTGTTCAGGCCCTCGTCGATGACGTCGTCGCGGATGCGGCCGAAGTTGAGGCCGAAGTCGGGTGGCGGATTCCCGTTCTCGGAGTTCCACCAGACGTTCTGCTGGTCGGCGTCGAACCCGGCGTGGTTGCGCCACCCGAAGGCCTCGAAGTCGCCGGTGAGGGCGAGGCCGATGAACGAGCCCTGCTCGACCTGGTCGAGGGTGACGTCGATGCCGACGTCTTCCCAGAACTGCTGGTAGAGCTGCGCGGTCACCAGGTTGAACTCGTCGGTGGTCGTCTTGTAGGCGATCTCGATGGGGCCGTTCTCGGCCTCGTAGTCGTCGACCAGCTCACGGGCCTTGTCCGGGTCGTAGGTGGGGAACCCCGTGTCCTCGAGGTAGCCGGGCGTGCCGGGGGGGAAGGGGCCGTTGGCGATGTCGGGCACGCCTCCCGACCGGGCCTGTCGACGGGTCTCGTAGTCGAAGCCGTACGCCAGGGCCCGACGCACGCGCACATCGCTGGTGGGGAGGCTCTCGTCGCCGACGTTCAACAGGACGTAGCCGGTCTCGAGGTTGTTGGTGATGTTGTCGACCTCGATGCTGCCCGACTCGGCCTCGGCCTCGAGGCGGTTGGTGGTGTCGCCGTTCGAGGTGTGCATGATGTTGGTCTCACCCGAGGTGAGCGCGTTGAACCGGGTCTGGTCCTGGTCCTGCACCACGTACTCGATGGCGTCGAGGTAGGGGAGCTGGCGGCCTTCGGCGTCGGTGCGCCAGTAGTCGGGGTTCTTCGTGGCCCGGAACGTGCCGCCGGGCTCGTAGGAGTCGAAGACGAAAGGCCCGGTGCCGACGGGGGCAGCGGCATCGGCGGTGCCGGCCTCGACGTCGGCCAGCCACGTAGGCGATGCCTGGTAGCCGAGCTGGCCGGTGAGGAAGGCCGGGAACGCGATCCACGGGCCCTTCATGGTGACGGTGACGGTCATGTCACCGTCGGACGCCACGTCGTCGATGTACGCGAAGGCCTTGCCCACGAGCGGGCTGGCACGGTCGGCCTCGATGTTGGCCATCACGGCATCGGCGTCGAAGGGCGTGCCGTCGTGGAAGGTGATCCCGTCGCGGGCCACCAGGGTCCAGACCGACGAGTCCGCGTTGGGCTCGAACGAGGCCAGGAGGTTGGGTTGCACCTCGCCGTCCTCGTTGGCCAGGGTGAGGGTGTCGTACACGCTGCGGATGGTGATGTGGCACGAGATGGCGCACACCATGTTCGCCGGTGTCCATGGCGTCGAGGTGTCCCCTTCCACGGCGTAGACCAGGGTGCCGCCCGTCACCGGCTCGAGGTTGGCGTCGGGGTTCGTGGTGGTCGTCGCCGAGTCGCCGCCGCCCGACGAGCTGCTCTCATTGCCGCTGCTGCCGCACGCGGCGCCCAGCAGCAAAACGGTGACGAAGAGGCCGAGAAGGCGACGCCGGTGCGCCGAGCGGTTCAACACGATGTTCCCCCTGATGAGTATCCGAGCCGAGTCTGCGACGACCCTAACCCGGATTCGACGGGTGTGACGGTCGGCACATGCGGCAGCGCGCAAGGTAGCAGGGTTCGGCCCGCCGGCGGCTCACGGCATCGCCCAGGACGGTCGGTGGCCCCGGGAGCCGCCCGCCCGCAGTCGGTCGATCTCTCGGGGTCGATCCGTGTCGGATCAGCGCCGGAGCCCGGATGGTCAGCCGAGCGGGACGGCGCGCTCGTAGCGGTGGGCGTACCCGAGCACCTGCTCCACGTAGGACGACGAGTGGTTGTAGCTGAAGTAGGCCCGACGCAGGCCGGCGTCGCCGTCGAGCCCGCGGCTCGAGACGCAGAGGTAGGCGGCGGCACTGAGGGCGGCGTCGTAGAGGTTCTGCGGGTCGGCGATCTCGTCTCCGTTGCCGTCACGTCCGTGGCGGGCCCACGTCGACGGGATGAACTGCATGGGCCCGACGGCGTGATCCACGCTCGGGTCGCCGTCGAGGAGACCGCCGTCGGTCTCGCCGACGGCGGGGAGCGGGATGCCGATGATCGGTCGACTCACCTGGCCGGTGGCCTCGAGTCGGGACCCGCCGAACGTCCCGTGCTGTCCCTCGACCCGTGAGATGCCGGCCAGCGCCCACCATCGGACGCCACATCCCGGGTCTTCGACGGCAAGGGCGGCCGCGGCCCGGTGGTAGGCATCGAGGGCGACGAGCGGGAAGTCGACGCCCCGCACGGGTGCGAGCACGCGCGCCCGCTCCACGCGTGGGGCGAGCTCGAGCTCGTCGAGCGCCGCGTCCCGCTGGTCGCGTCTGGCGGCCCGGATCCTCCGCGTGACGTTCTCGAGCAGGCCGCGGCTGAGCTGGTGCTCGCGGACGGCATCGTCCCGGCCGTCGGCGGCGGCGGCCCGGTCGACCGTCTGGGCGTCGTTCACGCTGGAGGCCAGGACCTCGCGCCGCTGGTTCGTGTTCGCCGAGTCCGGGTCGAGGAGCGGTATCGGCGGCTGGCCGCTCTCCGTGTAGCTCGCCACGGCCAGGGCGTCGATCGCGTTCTCGATGTAGCCCAGGCGCTTGCGCGCTCGGTGGAGACTCGCAGCGGCACGTCGCACCCGGCGCTCGAGCTGTGCCCGTGCCGGGACGAGCTCCTCGAGGTCGGCCGTCGTGCGGGCGCGGGTCTCGCGGGCGGACCGCAACGCCGCGTCCAGGTCACGGAACGCGGTGCTGTCGACCGCCACGTCGGCGAGCTCCGCCGAGATCCTCGCCGCGTCGGGCGGCGAAGCATCGGGTCCTGCCCCTTCGGCGACCGCGACGGGACCGGTGAGCGCGGTGAGGAGGACGAGGGCGGAGCCGACCAGGCGTGACAGGCGGGTGTGGTGGGGAGGCAGGACGGGCTCTTCGACGGGTTATGGGGCGGACGTGCCTGTTCCCGTCGGTCGACCAGGGCGATCCTTGAGGCGCGCCCCTCAGCGGCGGCGGGCGCCGTCGTCGATCAGGGCGCGAAGCACGATCTCTGCACTCGCCGCCCAGGTGAAATTGGCAGCGTGGCGACGGGCCCCCGCGGCGAGACGCTCGCGGAGGGACGGATCGTCGAGCAGGCGGCCGATGGCCGCGGCCATCTCGGTCTCGCCGTCGACGAGCAGCCCGCTGACGCCGTCGTCGACCGCCTCGGTGTGACCCGGTATCCGACTCGCCACGGCGGGCGTCCCGCAGGCGCCCGCTTCGGTGAGGGTCATGCCCCAGCCCTCGAGCAGCGAGGCGTTGGCCACGAACCATGCCTGCTGGTAGGCCTCGACCAACGCGGCGTCGGTGACCTTGCCCCGGAACTCGAGCCAGTCGCCCATGCCCAGCTCGCGTGCAAGGGCTTCGAGATCGCGCCGTGAGGGCCCGTCGCCGACCACCACGGCCCGAAGGTCGGGGTGGCCCTCGTGGGCCAGGGCAAGGGTCCGCAGGACGGTGGCGAAGCCCTTCTGGGGCATCAGGCGCCCGACCGCGAGCACGAGCGGTGAGGCCGATCGTTCGCCCCCGGGCCGGAAGCGGTGGTCGACGCCGTTGGGCGCCACCCGGATGTCGGCATGGGTGAGCCCGAGGCGCTCGATGACCTCGGTCCGCGTGGATTCCGACGGTGTCACCAGCGTGGCCCGGTGGTACACCAGCGGGATCGCGAAGCGCTCGAGCACGTGCCCGACCTGTGCGAGGCCCGGCGGCATGAGCAGGTGCCAGGCGCCGAGGTGCACGTGGTGGACGAAGCCGACCCTGGGCCCCCGCGTCCACAGGGGCGAGAAGAAGGCCACACCGTGGAAGACGTCGACGAGACCGTCGCGGGGCCCGGCCCGACCGCTGATCTCCCGGAGCACGGTACGGGGGAACACGGTGAAGCGCCCGCCGTGGCGCACCACCGAGTAGCCGTCCCTGCGGGTGGTGGCGGGCAGGCCGTCTGCCGACGAGGTGTGGATGGTGACCTCGATGCCGGCCTCGGCCCAGTGCCGGGCGAGTTGCGAGGCATGCTCTTCGGAGCCGCCCGCCTCGGGGTCCTCCCGGTCGCGCCACGCCACGAGGTGTATGCGGTGCATGCCCCCCTCCTCGGCCAGGCGGGCCAACGCGGACGGGGAGGACTTCGCGGGGCAAGGCGCGTCTTCTGCGGTCACTCTCCTACTATCGCCTCCCCATGGCCGCGGTCCGGACTCTCGTCATCCCCATGTTCCGGGAGGCATCGCGCATCGAGGGCACGCTCGAGGCGCTGGCGGCGTCGCCCCTCAACGGCGAGAACACCGAGATCCTGCTCGTGGACGACGGAAGCGACGATGGCACCCCGACCATCGCGGAGACCGCCGCGGCCGGTCTGGGCCTTTCGGTCACGGTGATCCGGCGGCCCGTGAACGAGGGCAAAGGGGCGGCAGTGCGTGCCGGCGTGCTGGCCGCAGAGGGCCGGACCGTGGCCTTCGCCGACGCGGACCTCCTCGGGGGGGCCGCCGACATCGAAGCGTGCTTCCGCCGTGTCGAGGCCGGGCCCGACGATGTCGTCGTCGCCACCCGGTCGCACCCGGACTCCACCATCACGGTCGCTGCTCCCCGGCACCGCGTGGCCATGGGGCGGACCTACAACTGGTTCCTCCGCCGCCTCGGGCTCACGGACAGCCTCGACACCCAATGCGGCCTGAAGGGGTTCACCGCTGATGCCGCCCGGCTGCTGTTCACGCCGCTGCGCACCACCGGGTTCGCCTTCGACGTGGAGATCCTGGCGAGGGCCCGCCAGGCGGGGCTCTCGATCGGCGAGATGCCCATCGCGTGGGGCCATGTCGACGGGAGCCGGGTCGGTGCGCTCGGCGGGATGCGATCGTTCTCGGATTCGGTCCGGATACGGCGGGCACTCGGCCCGGCGCGACCTCCTGTCGGCGGGACGGCGATGACCGATCGGAAGTACGACGTCATGGCGGCCGCCGAGCGTCATCACTGGTGGTTCCGGGCGAAGCGGGCGCTCGTGCTCCAGGAGGCCGCTCGTGCCGGTGTCGACGAGCGGGGACTGGCGATCGACGTCGGCTGTGGCACGGGTGCCCTGCTGTCTGCGCTCACTCCCCGATTCCGGCAGGTCGCGGGCACCGACCTGAGCGCGCGGGCGGCCCGCCTCGCGGTCGATGCAATCGGGCCGGGTGCCGGGCCGGTATTGGCGGAGGCTGCGCAGCTCCCCTTTCCCACGGCGTGCGCGGCGATGGTGACGAGCCTCGACGTCCTCGAGCACATCGACGACGACGCTGCCGCGCTGCACGAGCTCGCACGCGTGGCTCGCCCGGGTGGTCTCCTCCTGCTCGCGGTCCCGGCGTACCAGTGGGCCTGGAGCGACCACGACGTCGCCCTCGGGCACCGTCGGCGTTACACCGCCGGTCGATTGCGGGGTCTGGCCGAAGAGGTCGGGCTCGACTGCCTGCGGGTCACCTACTTCCACTCGTGGCTCGTGCCACTCGCGTTCCTGCTCCGGCGCACGCCGCTCCGACGGCTCGTGCGGGACGACCAGGAGGAGGCCAGCTATGTCAGCCCGGCGGTGAATCGGCTGTTCGGGTGGCTCACCGCGTTCGAGCGGGTCGTCATCCGGGTCTGGCGGGTGCCGTTCGGGCTGTCGATCCTGCTCGTGGCCCGCCGGCCCGCCGTCGCCGTTGCGGGCGACCCAGCGCCGGCCACGAGCCGGGCACCAGGCTGACCAGCACCGCGGCGATCGCCTCCGCGGCCAGGATCTGGGTGGCCGAGCCGAAGGCATTGCCGCCCGGCCCGGCGTTGAGCGCGACGAGGCCGCCGGCGAGGAGATAGGCGCCGCCCGCCAGGAGGGGCAGCGAGTCTTCCCGGCCGGGCAGGACCAGGAGGAGGGGCACGAACAGCACGAGCGGCCCGCCGACCACGAAGCAGATGGCCGCTGCCGCGGCGACGAGCACGACAGGCCCGAGGACACGTGCCGGTGCCGGTGCCGGCACCGCCCGCCGTTCCCGCGAGAGGGCCAGGGCGAAGAGGAGGAGCACGAGAAGGGCGCCCGCGAGCACGGCGGCACGGTAGGTGCGGTCGGGCGCGAAGGACATCGACACGGTGCCGCCCGCTCCGGCGGGCACCACCCAGCCTTGACGCCAGCCGTCGAGGCGGACCGCCTTGAGGCGCTTCCCGCCCATCGACGCCACCCAGCCTGGGTTGAAGTTCTCCGACACGGCGAGGAAGGACTGGTCGCCGGGACCCACCTGCGCGTCCCTCCGGACCGGGCCCCACGAACCGACCTCGACGGGCCGACCGGTCGGGGTGGCCGAGTCGGCGACGGGGTCGTCGAAGACCAGGCTCGACGGGTCGAAGAGGGCGACCGCAGGTGCGTCGATGTCGTGACGGCCGGCTTCGAGGGCGATGGGGTCACCACAACCGGCGAGCGCGATCGGGCGGGCGTTCAGGAGGTCGCCGACCGTGCCTGACAGCGAGGTCAAGATGACCTGCCCGTCGACGGTGACGGGCGGGCCCTCGCCGCAGGCCAGTGCGAACGGGGCGCTGGGATCGAGTGAGGGGACGGCCAGGTCGGCGAGGGCGGGGAGGGTCAACTCGGCGACGCCCACTGCACGGGCCGCGTTGGCCAGGGGATCCAATTCCGTCGGGAACGACACCGTCACCTGGTCGGTGAGGAGCGGAGCGAAGGTGCCCCGACCGGAGCGCCCGATTTCGACCTCTCGCGTGCCCGCAGGGCTCTCGAGGCGGAGGCTCGTCGGGCGCTCGGTGGGCGGCCCGGTCCGGGTGAGACGGATCTCCTCGATGGACCGGGGCTCGCCCCATCGCATGGTCACCAGCGGCACGGGGTTGGACGGGTCCGAGATCCATGAGGTGGAGGGGTCGCCGTCGAGCAGACGGCGTGGCCCGAAGGTGGGCAGGCCCCCCCAGGTCGAGGTCGCCTCGACCTCGACCTCGCCCGCGTCGCCGAGCGTGTCGACGAGCGAGATCAGGCTGTCTCCCACCACCGGCGCCGCTTCGCCCCGCATCGCGAGCGCGGTGCGTTCGGGGAGCCTGACCACCCGGTGCATGCCCACCTCTTCGTCGTGTCGCGTGAGGTCGAAGGGGTCGGCCCGGGGGCGGTTCAACAGGACGAGGGGGTCGGATGACCCCTCGAGGCCGTCGGGCCGATCGGCCGGAGTCGCCAGTGGTCGCCTCACCTCGAGACCCGGCACCGTGATGTCGCTGATGCCCGGTCCTTCGAGGGCGAACGCACCGCCGCGCACGCCGGTGATGGTCAGCCGGATGAACGAGGTCTCGCCCGGCGGCAACGACAGGCCGTCCGCGCCGGCACTGGCGGCGACCCGGCCCTCGGTCGAACCGTTGTCGGTGGTGAGCCGAACCTGGGCCACCCGCCCCCGACCGACCCGGGCGGCGGGGATCTCGACGCCGATCCGGTCGATCGCCATCGGCTCGTCGAGGCGCAGTTCCACCCATTGGCCGGCGGCGGTGCCGGAACGCGATGGCCGCCAGACGGTGGAGGGATCGCCGTCGAAGGCGGCGTAGGGCTGGGCCTCGGGGAGCCGCGCGAGCCCCAGCGCGTACGACGAGGAGGAGATCTCGGCCACGCCCCTGTTGCGGGCGGTGGTCTGATGCTCGATGCCCTCGACGACCAGCCGGTCGTGCGGTGCCCGCCCCGTGTTCGGGGACAACTCGTCCGGAGTGAGGACGTAGGACGCGTTCGTGTGGACCCGGCCGAAGTTCACGTCGCGGTGCCCGAGGCCGTCGGTGACCACCCAGCGGTCGTCGGGGCCGAGGCGCGACCGCTCGTCGCCCGACAGCACGACCGCCCGCCCGTCGAGATCCTCGGCCTCCTGCAGGTCGAGCAGCGTTTCGGGGCCACCACTCAGTACCTGTGTCCCGGCGGTGGGGTAGGTGACGAGGCGGGAATGGGCCGGGGTGACCTCGTAGATCTCGACCGCCTGGAGCGGCTGGACCACCGCGGCGGTGACCTCGGGCACGAGCCGGGTGGTGACCGCCAGGGGATCGACCCGCGGGCCGAACCGGGCGACCCGTTCGATACCAGGCGTGGACGCGAGCGCCGCCCGCACGATCTGGGGTCGTGGTGAGGTGACCCGGCGCACGTCGAGGTCGTTGCGGACCACGAGGTAGCCCACCCCGGCCCGGGCCAGCGATGAGGCAAGTGCCGGCGAGGCCGTGCCCGACGTGATCAGGCCTTCGATGCCGTCGAGCAGCCGGGTCGCCCCCACGGAGCCGAGCGGGATCAGGTCGCGCACCGCCCACGGGCCCTGGGCGAGCGGTTGGAGGGGCTCGTTGAAGGTGCGTCCCCACTCGTACTCGCCGAAGGAGGCCGCCGGGAGGATCAGCGTGCGGCGCCCGTCCTCGTGCTCGCCGAGCCAGTCGGCGGTGTCGTGCCAGTAGCCGGGTAGGTCGGTGAAGGAGCCCAGCGTGGCCACGCGACCCGAGATCACCGGGAAGGCGGCGACGGCGAGGAGGGCCATGGCCAGGCCGGCGGCGAGCGGTCGGGACCAGACCGGGCGCTCTCTGCCCGTCCGCCGCCAGGTGCGGCGGGCCCAGGCGCCGATCGCCGTGGCCCCGTGGGCGACGCCCATGGCGAGCGGGAGGGCGACGACCGGGCTGAACTTGTGGGCGTTCCGGAACGGCGCGAGCGGGCCGTCGAGCAGGCTCCGCGTGACGTCGGCGAGCGGCCCGCCGAAGGAACCGGCGTAGCCCGAGGCCATGACCGCCACGGCCACGCCGAGGCCGAGGGCCATCGTCGTGCGCTCGGGCATGTCGCGGCGGGCGAGCCCCCCGAGCCCGAGGGCGGTCACCGTCGCCGTCGCGACCACTGCGGCCGGAAGGGTGACCAGCGACCAGGCGCCCTGCAGCCAGGGCCGGCCCCCGACCACCAGATAGCCCACCCAGTTGCTGGTGCCTCGGAGGACCTCGACCGTGGATGCCGTGGAGGTGGTGATCGAGGACGTCTCGGTGTACGACGAGAAGGGGAGCCCGTACCGGCCCTGGAGGACGAGGGGGATCACCCACCAGGTCGTGGCCAGCACCACCGCCAGCGCCCACCAGCCCATCAGGGCCCGTCGCCGGGGGCCGGGCGCACGGGTGAGGAGCCAGGTGGCGGGGAGGAGGAGCACCGCGATGGTGGCGGCCGCGTTCACGCCGCCCATGGCCACGACGGCGAGGCCCGAGAGCGCGGCGGCCCGGCGTGGCGATCCCCGCTGGGCGCCGATGATCAGGGGGAGCATCGCCCAGGGGAGGAACGCATGGGGAAGCTCGGCCCCCGACTGGAAGCCGACGAGGGTGAGGATCGAGGGGCTGAGGCCGTAGACGGCCGCGCCGAGGACGCGAGGCCCGGGACGGCCGACCTCGAGTGCCTCCGCCACCCGGAGCGCGCCCCACATAGCGACGAGGAGGATGCCGGCGAACCACAGTCGTTGGATGATCCAGGCGGGCATGCCGATGGCGTGGCCCACCGCGAAGACCGGCCCGATGGGGAACAGGTAGCCGACGGCCTGGTTCTGGAGCTGCCCGAAGGACGCGGACGGGTCCCACAGGTGCAGCGTGCGGCTCAGGAAGCCCACCGGATTGATCACCAGGTCGAGCTTCGTGTCGCGCACCAGGCGCCCGGGGGCCTGGAGGAAGCAGCCCACCAGGACCACGATCGAGATGGCCAGGGGCTGGGCGCGCCGCCGGGCCCACACCGCGGGCGTGGCGGTCACCGTGGCTCCAGCAGGCGGGCGTGCAGCTCGCGTGCGCCCTGCAGGAGGGCCTGGTTCCGCGGGTCGGCCAACCGCCCCACGAGCACGGCGCGGGCGTCGTCGCGGCTCGGCTCCGGCCGGGCCACGGCTTCCCGGTAGCGGGACCGCCCGTGGACTGCCAACTGCTTGTCGTCGATGGCGGTGAACACCTCGGCCACGTTGGCCGGGGTGTGCGCGAAGCGGTCGAAGGCGGTCCCGAACCGGGCGTTCAGGCGATCGGTTACCGCCCCGAAGTCGGTGGTGGCGTGGCGGAAGTCCACGAGCAGGATCTCGTCCCGCAGCGGCTCTATCTCGGTGTGGTAGTGCAGCCAGTACCGCACCAGGTGCTCGACGCGGTGGTGGGTGTCGGCGATGGCCATCGACACGGCCGCGTCCCCGGGGTCACGAACCAGCACCATCGTGGGAACCCCGCGGCGGACCGCCATCTTCACCTGGGCGGGAAGGTGCACGTGGCTGGCCACGACGACAGGCTGGTGCTGGCTGAGCGAGAAGGCCTTGGCCGCGAAGGTGTTGCCGGACCGCGGGAACCCCTCGATCACGAGTTGCGTCCGCGTCGTGATGGCCCGATCGCGGGCGCTCTCGGGGGTGAGCAGGCGCTGCAGAGGCAACAGGGCAGGGGCATCCCCCAGGAGCTCATGGGCGCGCCGCACCGCCCGTCGGGCACGCACCCGTGGTCCTGGGCGGTCGTCGTCCGCGAGGGGCGTACTCATCGGGAGCGCACCGATTCCCGTGGCACGGCGTCTTCCCGTGGCACGGCGTCGAACCGGTGACCGATCGCCGCGGCGGCGCCGACGGCCGCCATCGGAGCGACGGCGAAGAAGAGGTCGCGGTTGCCGACGGTGAAGAGGAAGGTGGCGACGGCCAGGGCCGGCAGCGCGACCCAGGGGAGATGGCGATGCCAGGTTTGGGGGAGCGTGAGCCGTCTCCTCCACGCCTCGGAGAGCGCGAGGGCGTACGTGGCCGCTTCGACCGCGAGGCCGAGCGACCAGACGCCGAGTGACGGCCCTGACGTGGTGACCGGCCACAGCGGCGCCGTGGCGGGCCGGACGTGCAGGGCCCATGGGGCAACGGCCGCGACGGGGACCATCAGGATCGCGGCCGATGAACCGAACGCCGTGGTACGGGACACGTCCGGCGACCGCCAGAGGAGCGGCCACCCCGCGACGACCGGCACGATCAGCAGGGATTCCGGTCGGGACAGGCAGGCGACGGCAAGCGCAGCGCCCGCCGCGACCGCCCGGGCCACGGTGACCCGGTCGGGCCAGGACAGGAGCAGGGCGGTCGTGACCGCCAGCGCCGCCAGTGCCCCGGCGAGACCCTGGCCCCAGACCGAGGGAAGTGCGGCGGCCACCACCCCGGCGATCAGCGCCATGCGACGCCCACCCAGGCGGAAGCCCGTGGCCATCGCCGCCGCCGCCGTGAGCGTGGTGAGCGTGGTGAGCAACGCCGCGGTCGACGTCGCGAAGAGCGAGGCCAAGACCAGCGGTACCGGGGCGAAGTAGCTCGAGCGGCCTTCGGTCGGACGCACGAATCCCCGACCTGCACGGAGGGCGTCTGTGGCCGCGAGCTGGCCCGCGGTCAGGGCGTCGGGCGCGAGCAACACCGACAGCGCGATGGCCACCAGCAGCACCGCGCCGAACGGGAGCCACCACCGGGCCCGGCTCAGCAGCCGGGTGGTCGAAGGAGTCGGCGCGGCGGTCGCGGCCGGCCGACGGCGGGGCGCCCGATCCGCACGTGCGGCGCTCGCCACGGTCGTCAGCAGGGCGACACCGGCGGCGAGGCCCGCGGCGGCGGCCAGCGCCCGGTCGTCGGCGAAGCTCTGTCGGAGGCTGTCCTGGTTCGGCCAGTGGCCGAGCACCGATGTCAGCGCCGCGAACGCCAACAGGCCGGCGGTGAGCCCGCCGAGCAGCTCCGGGTACTGCAACCAGACCAGAAGGGTGAGCACGGCTACCACCGTCCCGAACGGGCCACCGATGAGGAAGCCGCCGATCAGGACGAGCCCGACCGTGACCGGGCCCGGTGGTGCGGCGCGCGCGTTGCGCGTGGGCGGGTCGAGATCGCTTCGGGGCGCGGTGCTCATCTTCTCGGCTCAGGGTGCCTGGGCGGCCGGGTGATCGGGCACCTGTTGGGGCTCACGTCTGCTGCCTCTGAGGTCTCGGTCGCGCGGTCTGGGTGAGGGGCGGAGCAGGATGGCCAGGCAGAGGCCCAGCCCGGCGAGGGTTGCCAGCAGTGCTCCTCGGAAGGTCCGGTCGGGAGCGTAGGCGAGGTCGACGACGTGGTCACCCGCGCCCAGCGACCAGGTGGAGAGGGTGTCGACCGGCCGGGGGCTGCCCAGGCTCTCTCCGCGCACCGTGGCTCGCCACCCCGGATCGAAGGACTGGCCCGTCGATACCAGCGTGTCGCCCGGGCTGTCGATACGGAGGCGCAGGTGACCGGAGCCACTGGAGAGCACCTCGACGCGGGGGTCCTCGGTCACCGGCGAGGACGGCACCTCGCCTGACGCCAGCACGAGGTCCTGGATGATCGGGTCCGCCGTTCGCAGGGCGTGGCGACCCTGGGACAACACGAGCTCGTCACACGCCGTGAACGTGACTGGCTCACCGTCGAGCAACCGGGTGGGGTCGCTGTCCGCGAGGCGGATCGGGATGGGGCGTCCGTCGACGGTGAGGCTGGTGTCGCCGCAGGGCGCCTCGGCGGCGGACGTCGCCCCCGTGGTCCTCACCGGGTCGCCCCCATCGTCAGTGATGGCGACCTCGCTCAGACGTGCGGGAAGGCGGGACTGGCCGGCGACGGTGGCGGCCAGCTGCACCTCCACCTTGTTCGTCTGCGTCGGTGGGACCTCCACGGTTCCGGACTGTGGGCAGGGGCTTCCCGCACAGCCGGGCTCGGCTTCGAGGTCGACGGACTCCTCGCGCCCTCCCACCAGGACGGTCACGCGGTTCACCGGCGAGCTTTCGGTGTCGCCGGGCGTGGTCACCCTTATCCGGGTGACCGTCCGGCTGGGGAATCTGACCGTGAGCGCCTCGCCGTCCCGGGGGATGGCCCCCCATGCCGTCTCGGGATCGCCGTCCACCGCGTTGAGGCCGCGATTGGCCAGCGATCCGTTGGCGCGACTCGTGCCGAAGGCGGAGACGCCGTCGTTGCGGAGGCTCGACAGCAGTCGGTCGAGCTCCTGGTCGGTGGTGGCGATGTCCACGCCCAGGTTGCCCGACAGGGAGAAGGCCCGGCGACCGGGCACGCGGAAGCTCCGGCGCAGGGCCACCTCCTCGTCCTGGGCCCCCACGCCTCGCACCCGTTCGAAGAGGTAGCGAAGCGGCGCGGCGGCGATTGCCGCGCGCAGGGCGTCGTCGGATTCGGCGGCGCGGGCAACATCGTCGGGCAGGGCGATCACCTCGTTCAGGTCGACGCCGGGGATGGTGATCTCCCGGAAGCCCACGGCGGCCGTGCCGGGGCGGTTCACCTCGTCGATGCGGACCTCGAGGAAGCTCGTCTGCCGGGCCGGGACGTCGACCTCGGTCGGACCGCTGGCATCGAGCTGCACCTGCTTCGACCCGCCGCCCGAGAACCTCAGGGTCACGGCGGTGACCTGTCGGCCGGCGTCGTCGGGGATGAACGGCAGCAGGTTGACCTGGTCGATCGTGATCGGCTGGCGGAAGTTCACCCGGACGTACGCGCCCTCGGCCTCCTCGAGCCCGCCGGTGAGCCAACTTGTGGTGTAGTTCCCGTCGAACGCATTGGCGGGCCGCAACCAGGGCTGGAAGCCGGTGATCCGGGTTCCCGAAGATGACGCCTCGATCTCACGGGCGGCGGGGAACTCGGCGACCGTTTGACTCCCCGGTCGAGGGAAGAGGCTCTGGGCCGGCTGGTCGAGGTCCTGGCCGGTGCTGAGCGTCTGGGACCTGGTGGGGACCGCCCCCCGGATGCGGGTGAGCCGGCGCCGGTTGGTGTCGGTGATGAGGAGCGGCGACCCCCTCCGGAGTCGCGCACGGAGCGCCGACGGGCCGAGGTCGCCGGTGTACTCGACCGCCCGGTCGCCGGTGAGCAGGCCGGCGGCGGCGGCCTCCGGCCAGGCCGACCCGTCCCCCGAGACGAGGAGCGGCGCGACGTCGGCGCGGGCCAGGCGCCGTGCCCCACCTCCCCCGGAGGTGCCCTGGACGCGGTAGACCTCCACCGGGGTGAGCGACCGCTCCGACCTGGCGGAGAAGGTCCGGTCATCGGCGTCGACGACCTGCTCACCCACCTCGCCGAAGGTCCGTTCGATCGCGAGGTCCGGATCGGATCGCACTGCCGCGAGGTACGCCGGCCTAGCCACCTGTGACCGTTCCCAGTCGAGGTCGTTGCGGATCACCACCCGTTCGATGCCGAGCGCCCGGGCGATGGGCCCGATCTCGCCGGGAGCGAGCGTCTGGTCCGCGATACGGGCTTCGAGGGCGTCGATCAGGTTGGCGGACTCGGCTCCGCTGAGCGGGAAGGCCGTGGACTTGACGCCCGGGTGCCGGCGCAGGAATGCATCGAGCAGGTCGTCCTCGTGGCCCGGCTCACCCCCCCAGCGATACTCGGTCTTCGTCGTCCCCGGCAGCACCAGCACCCGGCCGTCGCCTGGCTGTTGATCGAGGAACGCGAACGCCTCCTGCCAGTAGCCGGGCACCTCGCGCACCCGGTACCGCTCGGGATAGAGGCCGCCGTTCCAGAAGGGGAGCGAGGTGATGAACACCAACAGGACCGCCGTTGCGCCGAGCAGGGCGCGGTACGCCGGCCGAAAGCGCTCGAGGCGCAGCGTGGCGATGGCGAACCCGATCGCCACGAGTCCGGCCACCGCCATCAGCAGGCCGGACCCCGCCTTGTAGGTGTTGCGCAGCGATGCCAGGCCCGAAAACGCCTCGTAGGACCGCAGGAGCAGGAAACCCGTCGGTGGCGGGTCGGACGGCGGGTACGAGCCCACCATCAGGACGAGGCTGAGGACAGCGATGCCGCCGAACAGCGCCCGGCCCCGCCAGCGGCTCTTCCAGAGCACGACCGCGGCGATGATCGGTGCCACGAAGGTGACGATCACCCCGGCGGCCGACTCGTAGTAGTACGTGCCGCCCGGCAATCGCTCGGCGCCGCTCGTGTCGCCGATGTAGCTGAGCCAGAAGCCGAGGCCGCGCCACGTCTCCGACCATGACGAGGTGGTGTTGACCCGCTCGGGCAGTTCGGTGAACTGGAGCCGCTGGGCCAGGGGCTCGGCGCCGAGCATCGTCTTGGCCAGGGCGGCGGCGCACGTGAGCGCGGTCAGCGCGGCGGCCCGCGCCAGCCAGCCGAAGACCTGTCGCCAGGTGGCGCCCCGGTCGACGAGCACGAGCCAGGCGGCGGCGGGCAGCACCCACAGCGCCGCGAAGAAGGTGCCCGGGAGGTCGGCGTTGCCGGCGGAGAAGACCAGGAGGGCGAAGCCTGCCGCCCAACGCCAGGGGCGGGAGTCACCGACGCCCCGGAGGAACATGACGAGGAGCCAGGGGGCGATGGCGTAGTTCCAGAAGAGGACCGACGGCAGGAGGAAGGTCGCCGTGAAGGGATTGAACATGTACACGAGGCCGCCCAGCACGGCGGCCGGCCCGATGCGTCCCAGGAAGACGCGCAGCAGGTACGCCATACCGAGCCCGGCCACCACCAGCACGCCGGCGTGCCAGAAGCGCTCGGTCAACGCGGGGGAGAGCCCGATCCAGCGCAGCAGGGCGATGGGGTAGGTGACGGGCCAGAATTCCTCGCCCACCCTCCCGATGCCGCGGGTGGCATCCCAGAGCGTCGTCTCCCGGAGCAGGCGGCCCGCTGGGGCCCAGAACTGCTCGAAGCGATTGTCGCCCACGTAGTCGTGGGCGTCGTTGGTCAGCGTGGCCAGGGTGGCGAGCGCCGAATAGAGCAGGGCCGTGGGCCAGAGCCGCTGGCGGGTGACCTCGGGCAGACGCCAGGCGGCGTTCCGTGGGGGCCGGGGGGGCGCGTCGTTCCGCCCGCCGGTACTGCCGGTGGGGCTCATGCCGTCGGCCGGACGGCGTGTTTCGGGGTGGTGGGGACGGGCCGGGACCCCGCGTGCGGACGGGAGGACCGATGGCCCAGGTCGCGCAGGCGGGAGGACGGCTTCTCGACAGCCAGGTAGGTCACCCCAGCGGCGGCCGACGAGAGCACCAGGCCGATGTACAGGGTCGGCCAGAAGCCCGCCTCGGCCCTTCCGCCGAGCCAGTCGGCCGCCCGGGACAGGAAGAGCACGTGCCAGAGGTAGATCCCGAAGCTCAGCTCACTCATGACCCGCAGAGGTCTACTACCCATCACGCGGTTGGAGGCCGCGGTCTGTCGGCCGAAGAGCGCCGGCGTGAACACGAGGAACGCGGCGCCCGCGTAGAGGGCGTAGCGGGCCATCTGGTCGGAGGGAGTGACCCGGAAGTCACCGATGGGGTTGATCCTGGCCAGCGGAAGGTGCAGTTGGCCGAGGAGCCAGAAGAGCTCGAGGGCGAACAGGAAGCAGACCGCCGGGCGCCGCGCCAGCCAGGACACCGGTCGGGGGATGGTGCCGCCCTGGGCGGCCCAGGCACTGGCGACGGCGAAGCCCATGCCGAGCCCGAAGAAGTCGGTCTGCGAGGGGAGCCAGATGTCCACGAGGCGGGTCGGTCCCCTCAGGAGCCAGAAGCAGCGCCAGAGCGGCCCGATCAGCGTGAACGACGCGACGACGAGGATCTCGCCCTTGAGCCGGGCCCGACGTCCGTGGCCGAGGCGCCTACCGGCGGCCTGCGCGGCGAACGCCAACAAGGGCACGACGAGGTAGAAGCTGATGTCCACGGCCAGTGTCCAGGCGGCCAGGATGCCCCGCCCGAACGTGCCGGGGGTGTAGATCTGGAAGAGGCCGTACACCCGTATGTAGCCCCAGAGCCCGGGAACGTCCTGGTGGCCCTGCAGCAGGTAGACGGTGACGACCACCCAGTAGAGCGGGTAGATCCGCAGGAGGCGCTGCCAGAAGAACCGCCCGGTTGAGGGCGCCGGCCGGTCGTCGAGATGGCGGGCCACGAAGGGGCGGTACACGAGGAATCCCGACATCGTGAACAGCACGACGACGGCGAAGTAGCCGATGAAATTGGCGCCGAGCACGGGATGGTCCTCCACGACCCCGAGGCCCTCGGCCGTGTGGGCCACGACCACGATGAGGCAGGCCATGGCCCGGTAACCGTCGAGGGGGGCGAACCGGTTGGCCGCGCCCGGGCCGAGCGGGTTGATGGCCCTCACGGCGTGCGGCCGTCGCTGGCGGGCACGACGGCCGTTCTGGGGGCCACGCGACCGGTTGCCCAGGTCGCCTTGCGGGGCCGCAGGCGCAGTATCGGGCGCTCGAGCAGGACCCAGCTCGCCGACGCGATGACGAGGGTGATGGCGAACGTGGCGCCGAACAGCGGCCAGAACGCCACGTCGGCGGGCGCCACGTTCTCGGCGAGCAGGTAGATCACCAGGAGCTGCCAGAGGTAGAGGCCATAGGAGACCTCGCCGCTCCACCGAACAGGCGGTGAGCGGAGCAGTCGACGGTAGATGCCGCGTTGCTGGTTCCCGAACACGAGTGGGGCCACGAGCAGGAAGCCCACCAGTCCGTAGCAGACCTGGCGGAACAGGGTGTCGGCGAGGGTCTGGCGGGCGAAGCCGAGGGGGAGGTTGAGCAGCGCGACGATCCACACCAGCTCGGCCGCGAGTGCGAGGCCGACCACGGGGTAGCGCCCCAGGTACCGGAAGACCGCGGGCGTCGGCCCGCCGGAGCGTTGGCGCGCCCGGACCACGGCTATGACCATCCCCATCGCGAAGAGGTCGGTCGACGCGATGAGCAGGCCGGGACCGATCAGGGCATGGTTGGCGAGTGTCCGGCCGCCCATGCCGAGGAGGTAGAGCCCGCCGAGGCCCACCCACTCGGCGGTGGCCATCCGGCCGGGGCCGAGCGTACGGCCGAGTCGGCGCACGAGCCAGGCGTACAGGGGGAGCACGAGGTAGAAGGCGAGCTCGACGGTCAGCGTCCAGGCCACGGGGATGCCCGAGAGGGCCAACGAGCGGGAATAGCCCTGGAGCAGCCCGAACCAGAGCACGAGATGGCCGAACGTCGCGTCGCGGACCGAAGGGGCGCCCATCACGAGGAAGCCGACCAGGGCCAACCAGTACGCGGGGAAGATCCGCAGGAAGCGGCGGGTGAGATAGGGCCCCACGGCGGGCGCGGGGCGCCCCTCCTCGTGTGCGGCCGCGAAGGGGCGGTAGAGCAGGAAGCCCGAGATCGCGAAGAAGATCGACACGCCCAGGCGACCCAGTTGGCCCGTGTAGTCGGCGAGCCCACCGTTGCCCCGGTTCATCCCTGCCGCCCCGGCGACGTGGCCTGCCATCACCATGACGGCGGCACCGGCCCGGAGCCCGTCGATGCAGGGGAAGTGCCGATCGGGCCCCGGCCGCGGAGGGGCGGCGCCCGATGGGGTCATGGCGCCGCGGTCGTCGTCGATGAGCCCCCGGGCCCGCCATCGCGGCCCGGCTCGGGTAGCGGCAGGCCACCCGGCAGGCCCACGACGAAGTCGTCGAACCGGGTGTCGCCCGCATCCTCTCCCTTCGCGGTCATGCCCACCTTGCCCGCCCTGGCCTGGAAGTCGTCGACGATGGTCTTGCGGATACGGCCGTTGACGATCACCTCGATGGTGTCCCCCCGGAGTCGCACCCCGATGGTGGTGCCGTCGCCGACGGGTGACTGGCCGGTGTTTCCGACCACCTCCTGGTCGCCGTTGGTGACCTTGACGATGTTCCACGTGACCACGTCCGGGACGGCCACGATGGCCCAGTAGTTGTAGGGCCCCACGTAACGGAACACGATGCCCGCACCGCTCGTGACCTTGTCGAGTCGGACCTGCACACCGCCGTCGCCCTGGCCGGCGCCGACCACGGCGTGGTTGCGGAACTCGGACGATTCGGCCACGTAGGCCTCGTTCCGGTCGATGCCCCAGGTGCCGGCGTCGGCCGTCCACGGACGACCCGGGGCGAAGTTGCCCAACGACGTGGCGGAGTCGGCCTGGTCGAACTGGTCGATCGTGCCGTAGATGCCGACGTCGGTGCGGGCATCGCCGGCGGTGGCGCCACCACCGTCGCCGCCGCTCCCGTCGTCGCTGTTCCCCCCGCTGCTCGCGATCAGGATGCCGACGATGGCGATGGCGACGAAGGCCACGGCAGCGCCCACCAGCAACATGACGCGGCTGGGCCCTTCCTCGTCATCGTCATCGCCCCCTTCGGCCCCCTCGTCGGTGCCTTCCTCGTCGGTGCCTTCCTCGTCGAGGTCTCCGTCATCGAGCCACCCGGCTTGCGAGTCGCCGGCATCGAGGTCGGTCTCGTCGGGTTCGGCGACGGCCTCGCCTTCGCCCGGTCCGGCCTCGTCGGTCGCGTCCAGTGCGCCTTCCGGGCGCTCCTGGTCGTCTTCGTCGTCGGTCATCGGTGTGCGGCCGATCGGCAGGCGGATGGCCCCGGGAGCGGGGCGGCGAGGTTGGCATGGTTCGAAGTCACAGTGGAACTATCCTAGATTGACCCGGGTGCCCTGAATGGCCGCGGGCACGAAGTGCCCGGCGCGGGGTCCGGTTCGCCCGCGTCCGCCCCGTCCGTTTCTGCTACCCCGGGACCCATCATGACCAATGACGCCGCCACCACCGCCGGGCCCAGCAACGCTTCGGCGCGCCGGTTCTCCGACGTCCTCGCCTCGGTGGCCCATGTCGAGGGCTGGATGACGCCCAGCCAGGCGCGCTGGCTCTGGGATCGGGCCAGCGTCCTGCGCCCCCCCGCGGTGGTCGTCGAGATCGGGAGCTACCGGGGCCGCTCGGCCATCGTCCTCGCCAGCGCGGCGGCGCCCGGTGTCGAGGTCGTGGCCATCGATCCCCATGGCGGCTACGACCGGGGCCCACAGCAGATCAAGGCGGTCCCCGAGGCCGGCCGGCACGACAACGAGGCCTTCAACGCCAACCTCGGGGCCGCAGGGGTCGCCGACCGCGTCCGTCATGTGCGTCGTCCCAGCCAGGACGCGCTCGATGCCGTCCCGGGCCCCGTCGACCTGCTCTACATCGACGGTGCGCACCGCTACCGGCCCGCCCGCGACGACATCCGACGTTGGGGCGCCCGGGTGGCCGACGGCGGCACGCTGTTGATCCACGACTCGTTCAGTTCGGTCGGCGTGACGCTGGCGATCATCACCTGCCTGTTCTTCGGCGCTCGATTCCGGTATCTGGGTCGTACCACCTCGATGACGGCCTACCGCTGCGAGCGACTCGGCTTCGGCGACCGGGCGCGCAATGCCGCTGCCCAGGCCGCGCAGCTGCCGTGGTTCCTCCGGAACGTGGTGGTGAAGGCGCTGATCCTGGCCAAGCTCGGGTCGGTGGCGAGGCTGCTCGGCCACCATGACCAGGTCTGGCCCCATTGAGCCTGCGGCGGTGATCGCACCCGGGGGGCGGGCTACCCGAACCGGCCCCCGATCTCTGGTCGACGACCACGGCCATCTCCTGCGCGGGTCCGCCTGGCTCATGAGCAGCGTGGCCGCCAACGCCGTCGGCGGCTTCGCGTTCTGGCTGATCGCCGCGCGCCTCGACTCCACCGACGAGGTCGGACGTGCGGCGGCGCTCTTCACGTCGGTGCTCTTCGTCAACTACGCCACCAACATGGGCCTGCCCGTGGCCGTGGCCCGCTATACGCCGGACGACTCGCCGTCGTCGGCCCGGCTGTTCAACTGGGCCATCCTCTACACCGGCGCCTCGTCGGTCGTCGGCACGGTCCTGTTCCTTGTCTTCCTTCCCGATTCGGTGGCCGACACGCTCTGGGCCTGGGGACGCCCTGCCGGTGCGGTCCTCTTCACCGCGCTGGTGTTCGGCATGTCGTGTGCGGTGCTGGTCGAGGTTCGTCTGATGGCCCTGCGGCGCTGGGGGTGGGTGTTCGCCCGGGTCGCGCTCGTCGCGCTCGTGCGGTTCGCCCTCGTCCTCTTCCATCCCGTCGACGACGACGCCGTGTGGTTGTTCCTCGTCGTCGCCGGCATCCCCGCACTGTCCGGCTTCGCCGGCGTGGTCTTTCTGGGTGCCCGCGGCCGACCGCGGCACCCGCTTCGACCGGTTCCCGCCTCCTGGCGCCCCGGCCTGCGGTACTCGTCGGTGAACTACCTGGGTGTGCTCGCCGTCCAGGCTTCGACGTTCGCCCTCCCGCTCATCGTGCTGGTGCAGGTCAGCCCCTCGGAGAACGCCGCCTTCTACGTGGCCTTCAGCATCACGAGCGTCCTCTTCCTCGTTCCCCACACCCTGGGTCAGGTGCTTCTCGTGGAGGGTGGCAAGGGCGGGGCCGACCTCTCCCACCAGGTGCGCCTCGCGCTGGCGCTCGCCGTCGGGTTCATGGTGGTGGTCGCCCTGCTCGGACGGGTGGCGAGCGGGCTCGTCACGGTGATCTACGGCGAGAACTACGCAGCTGCGGCCCGGATCCTGCCGACGCTCGTCGCGGCGGGCCTCGGCTGGGCGGTCACGTCCATCTGCCTGACGAAGGCGCGCGTGCAGGAGAACGTGCACGCCATCGTCACCATCTCGATGACCCTGGCGGTCGCGATCCTGGTCCCTGCGGTCGTTCTCACGGCGGACCGGGGGATCGACGGGGCCGCCGAGGCCTGGCTCATCGGCAACGGCATCGCCGCGGTGGTCGCGGCGGTGGTCTCGGGGGGCGCCCGGGTGCGTCGAGGCGCTCTGGTCGCTGATGCGGCATGGCTCGGGGCCCCCGAGACGGACGGGCCGCCTGCGGCGAGTGCGATCAATCCGCACTGACCCGACGGCGCGGCCCCGTCCGGCGACGCGGCGCTCGTCGTGGTGGCCCTGGGCGGTCGGCACCGCGCTGGGCGGTGCGGTGCTGGGCCCGGCCCTCGGTCCGGGGGCGCTCTTCAACCTCGATCTCGTCCTGACCTCGGTGGTGCCCGTGCCCCAGGGAGTGTGGGGGCTCGGCCCGGAGTTGCCACGACGGCTGCCCTTCATGGTGCCGCTCGCGTGGCTCTCGTCGGTGGTCGACGGCACGGTGGTCGCCAAGGCGCTCCTCGTGGCGGTCTTCGCCGTCGCGTTCGTGGGCGCCCAACGCCTGGTGGCCGACCGAGCGGTGCCGACACGTGTCGCCTCGGGTCTCCTGTACGCCGCCAGCCCGTTCCTGCTCACGCGCGTGGCCACGGGCTACCTCGGCGTGGCGCTGATGATGGCGGTGCTGCCCTGGGTGCTTCCCCGACTCTCGGCACCGTCCGGGTCGATCCGGCGGACGCTGCTCGCCGCCGCCGCCCTCGGCGCGTGCGGTGTCACGGGCGGCATGGTCGCCGTCGTGGTGGCCGCCGCCGGGCTGTTGTCGGAGTCGAGGCGTCGCCCCGGGGTCGTTGCCCTTGCGGTGCTGATCGGTCAACTGCCTTGGCTGGTGCCGGGGGTGGTCGTGTACGCGCAGGGGGTGACCCCGGCCGATGCCGGTGACTTCGCCACCCGAGCCACCGGCGTCGGAGGGCCGCTACGTCTGCTGGCCGGCCACGGCTTCTGGCAGGACTCGTTCCAGGTCGGTCACGGAGCGCCGGGCGTCCCGCTGCTCGGTGCGGTGCTCCTGGCCCTGGCCGTGCACGGCCACCAGGATCTGCCCGACCGGTGGCGGCGTCCCGCCGCATGGCTCGCGGTGACCGGCGCAGTCCTCGCCCTGGCGAGCGTCGTGCCGGGCCTCGACGCCGTCTACGCGAGCGCGGCGAGCTCGCCCGCGGGCGCGCCGCTTCGCGAGGGCCATCGGCTCCTGGCCCTCTACCTCGTGTGGATGGCTCCGGCCGCCGCGCTCGGAGCGAGGCGGTTGGCCCTGGCGGCCCACGGACCAGGGCGACCGGCGCTGCTGGCGCTTCCGGTCGTCGTCTCCCTCTGGCTGGCGGCGCCGGGCCTGTGGGGGATCGGCGGTCAGCTCGAGCCGGTGCAGGTCCCTCGGGAGTGGTCGCAGGCGCGGTCGGTGGTGGTCGCCGAGCCGGGAACGGTCGTTTCGCTCCCGTGGGCGCAGTACTTCAACCTCAACGTGGCCGGGGGCCGCAGGGTGAACAACGTGATGCCGCTCTTCCTGGGTGGAGACGTGCTCGTGGCCTCCGACCCGCACTTCGCACGACCGGCGCGGGAGCGTGCTGATCCTCGCGAGCCCACGATGGACCTGCTCGCCCGGCGCGTGCGGGCCGGCCAGCCGGTGTCGACCGCGCTCGCAGATCTCGGTGTGCGGTGGGTGGTCTTCCAGCACGACATCGACTGGCAGACCTACCTCTCGCTCCGCGACGACCCCGGGCTGCGGCGGGTGGTCGACGGGCCCACGCTCGAGCTCTTCGAGGTGACCGGCTGGCAGGGCCCGGTGGTCACCGACGCCGGGCGGGCACTCGCACCCTCCGGGCCTCTGGCGCCGGTGGCCGCACTGCCGGCATCAGGGCCGGCGACCTGGGCCCGGCCGGGTGCCAGGGGATGGCTGCGTGGCTGGGAGTCTGCGGGGATCGCAGCCGACGGCCAGGTTCGCCTTCCCGCCGGCGCGGGCGTGCTCTGGTACTGGCCGGCACTCGTCGTGGTCCTCGGCGACGCCCTCTACCTCGGAGCCGTTGCCGTGGCGGTCGCGGGCGAACGGCGAGGATTGCACACTCGCGTCGAGTGACGTGCTATAACTTCGTCCTGTTCTGATCTCGGGAGGAAAACTGTGACGGGTGCAATGCGAACGATTCTTCGGGCGGCGATAGGGGGATTGTTCCTCGGCGGGCTGGTGCTCGTAGCGGCGCTCGGTCCGGCGGCGGCTCAGGCCCAGCCCGAGGACCAGGACCCTGGTGCCTTCACCGACGATGCCGGCAACTTCGACATCGACGCCTACCTCGCGGCCTCCACCGGCTCCGAGGACGGCTGCTCGCCGGCGAGTGCATCGGTGGGCGACACGGTGACGTGCACGGTGAAGGGCTATGCCGCTGGTGAGACGGTGACGGCCACCCTGACCTGTGGCCCCACGGTCGTCTTCGACGGCCCGTCCACCGGGACGACCTTCACCTTCTCCTACGTGGTCCCCGACGTGCCGGTCGGCGACTGTGGCGTCGAGGTCTGCGGCACCGACACCGGCGGCGCTGATCTCTGCCGGGTCCTCAGCCTCCAAGTGGTCGGTAACGAGGCAGGAGGGGCGGCGACCGCCGCGCTCGCCCGCACCGGCTCCAACAACACCGGCACCCTGGTCGGCCTGGGAGCGGCACTGCTGGTGCTGGGCTCCGCCGCCGTCTTCGGCGCCCGCCGACGCTTCGCTTCCGCCGACTGATCCTCCAAGCACCGACGACTGAGGGCCGCCCTTTCCGGGGCGGCCCTCAGGCGTTTTGTCGTGCCGCGGACGCTGCCTCCCGCTGGTCAGGGCGATTGACGCAGGTCCTGCTTTCGGATCTTGCCGGTGCCGCTCTTCGGCAGCTCGTCGCGGATCTCGACCTCACGTGGCGCCTTGAAGTGGGCCAGCCGCCCGCGCACGAAGGTGCGGAGCTCCGCCGGCGAGACCGTGGCGCCCGAGCGCAGTGTGACGAACCCCTTGGGGACCTCGCCCCAGCGATGGTCGGGCACTCCGATCACCGCGGCCTCGAGCACCGCCGGGTGCGCGGTCAGCGCCCTTTCGACCTCCACGCTCGAGATGTTCTCGCCACCGGAGATGATCACGTCCTTGGTGCGGTCGACCAACGTCAGGTAGCCGTCGGGGTCGACGGTGGCGATGTCCCCCGTGTGCAGCCAGCCGTCACGCAGCACCTCGGCGGTCGCCGCGGGTGCGTTCCAGTACCGGTCCATCACGTGGTTCGATCGGGCCCGTACCTCGCCCCGTTGCGTGCCGTCGTGGGCGACCTCCGCGCCGTCGGCGCCGGTGACCGAGAGCTCGACCCCCATGATGGGCAGGCCCGTGGTGGCCCGGCGGTTGGCGTCCGAGGGCTCGCCCGGCTTGTCGAGGGCGCGGGTGAGGGTGGGCGAGGATTCGGTCATCCCGTAGCCGCAGATGCACGGGCAGCCGAGTCGGTCTTCCAGTTCGGCGAGGAGCTCACGGCCGAGTGGTGCGCCCCCGACCGAGATCTGGCGGAGTGAGGGGCGGCGCGTCCGGTCCAGGTCGGGGTGCTCGAGCAGGGCGGTGGCCATGGTCGGCACCAGGAAGAGGCGGGTCACGTCTTCGTCCTCGATCAGGCGAAGCACTTCGCCGGCGTCGAAGCGGGGGAGCATGACGTGCACCCCGCCGAGTCCCGTGAGGTAGTGCGGGGTGCCCCATCCGTTGACGTGGAACAGCGGGATGGTGTGCAGCACGACGTCATCACCGGTGATCCCGTTCGTCAACGCCGAGTGAACGGCGTGCAGGTAGAGGTTGCGGTGCGTGAGCACCGCGCCCCTGGGCGACCCCGTGGTGCCGCTGGTGTAGAAGATCTCGGCCGGGGCGCGTTCGTCGATCGGCGGTGTGGCCGGTGGTCCGGGGGGTTGGCTCGACAGCAGCGCCTCGTACGGTGCCCCCAGCACCAGCTGCGGTGTGCCATGCCCCGGATCAGCCTGGTCGGGGTGTCGCACCATCACGGCCGGGGCGCAGTCGTCGAGCAGTACGCGCAGCTCGGCGGGGGCCAGGCGGATGTTCAGCGGGACGAGAACGGCGCCGGCCAGCAGGACGCCGTAGTAGCCCTCGAGCAGCTCGTGGGTGTTCCCGCCGATCCAGGCCACGCGGTCGCCTGGTCGCACGCCGAGCTCGCGGACGAGGCCGTGGGCGAGGCGGTCGGCTCGCTCGGCGAACTCGGCGTAGGTGAAGCGATCGGGTCCCTGCACCACGCCGACCCGTTCGGGGAAGAGGGACCGGGCCCTGGCCAGGAAGTCGAGCGGTGTGAGCGGCAGCTCCATCAGGGGACCCACTCGCCGCGGCGCTCCAGGACGGTCCGGAGCACGCCGGGGCGGTCGGTCATGATGCCGTCCACGCCGAGGTCGAGCAGGCGGGCCATCTCGGCGGGATCGTCGATCGTCCAGACGTGGACCTGGAGGCCGTGGCGGTGCGCCGATCGGACGAAGCGCCGGTCGACCACCGTCACGCGCCCCTGTCGCACCGGTACCTGGAGGCAGCCGGCGCCCAGTCGGCCCGTCGGGAGCCCGTAGCACGCGAGCTTCGCCCGAGCGACCCCGACCGGCCCGGGTGACCAGCACAGGCGTGGCCCGAGACGTTGCCGCAGTCTGCGGATCCGACGATCCGAGAACGATCCCACGCACACCCGGTCGATGGCACCGGTGCGCTCGATCGTGCGGGCCAACGCGTCGACCGCCCCGTCGTGCTTGGGGTCGATGTTCACCCGCAGGTCGGGCCAGGTGCCGAGCAGGTCCTCGAGCAGGGGGATGGGCTCGCGGCCGGCGACCCGGGCCCGGCCCACTTCGGACCACGGCAGCTCGGCCACCGTGCCGGTGCGGTCGGTGACCCGGTCGAGCACCGAGTCGTGGAAGGCGAGCAGCACCCCGTCCGAGGTGACGTGGACGTCGGTCTCCACGTAGCGGTACCCCAGGTCGACGGCCCGGGCGAACGCCGGCAGCGTGTTCTCGGGTGCGTCACTGGCCCCACCCCGGTGTGCGAAGGCCAGCGGCCCCGGATGTTCGAGGAACGGCCAGCGAGCGGGCACGGAGCCGACGCTACCCGTTGGTGACCTCGCGCCCCGTTCCGGGTCGGCTGTGCGATCCTGGCGACGTGGACGTACCGACGAGGTCCGGTCCGGCGATCGTCGGTGCGTCACCCACCCGGCGGGGCCGGTTCCGCGTGCTCGCCGCGGCCATGAGCGCAGCGACAGCCGCCGCGCTCCCTCCGTTCCTCGTCGGTGGCCTCGCGGTGCAGATCCGCGCGGACCTCCGCTTCGAGGCCGTCGGCCTGGGTCTCGCGGTGAGTGCCTACTGGCTCTCGTCGGCCCTGTTCTCCGCTGTGCTCGGACGGCTGGCCGAGCACCTCGGCGCCCGCCGGGCCCTGCGGATCGGCCTCACCGCCAACGTGGTCGTCCAACTCACCGTGGCGACGGCAGCCCGGACATGGGGGCTCCTGGTCCTGGTCATGGCGGTGGGGGGAGTGGTCAACGCGTTGATCCAGTTGGCGGTGAACGTGCTCTTGACCCAGGAGATGCCGACGCATCGGCTCGGGCTGGCGCTCGGCGCCAAGCAGTCGGCCATACCCATGGGCACGCTGCTGGCCGGTCTCGCCGTCCCCGTCATCGCGCTGACCGTCGGCTGGCGGTGGGCGTTCGTCGCGGGGGCCGGCCTGGCGGCGCTCGCCCTGGTCCTGCTGCCCTCCACAGCCCAGGTGCGGGCCGTGACCGCCCACCGCCCCCGGATCGGCGACCGGCCGATGCTTCCGCTCGTGGTACTGAGCATCGGGGCCGGGTTCGGTGCCGCGGCCGCCGGGGCCCTCGCCGCCTTCCTGGTGAGCGGCAGCGTTGAGGCGGGCATCGGCGAGGGCGCCGCCGGACTGCTCCTCACCCTGGGCAGCGCCTGCGGCATCACGGTGCGGATGCTGGCGGGCGCGCGAGCCGACCGGCGAGGCCGTGGTCACCTCCGGGTGGTGGCCCTGATGTTGGCCGGCGGGAGCGTCGCCTACCTGGCCTTTGCCACGGGCCGACCGTGGGCCTACGTCGCGTTGACCCCCGTGGCGTTCGGCGCGGGTTGGGCCTGGCCCGGGCTGTTCAACCTGGCGGTGGTGCGCGACAACCCCGACATTCCCGGCGTGGCGACGGGCATCACCCAGACCGGGGTCTACGTGGGCGCGCTGCTCGGGCCCCTGCTCTTCGGGGTCGCGGTGCAACACGGCTCCTACGCCCCTGCCTGGTTGATGACCGCAGCCTGGACCGGCGTGGCCGCGGCCGTCATGGTGGTCGGACGTCGCCTGCTGAGACGCCGGGCCGCAGCCACCTGAGCGGTACCGTGACCCTGTGGACGCCCCGGCCCGCTTCGTCGAGCTCGTCGGTGGCCCCGAGGATCAGGTTGCCCTCGACGAGGCGATGCTGCTCATCGCCGCCGGGGCCGAGCCCGACCTCGACGTGACCACCGCCCTGGAACGGCTGGACGCGTTGGCGGACGGTTGCTTCGCCCCGACCCTCCAGGCCCTCGTCCGATACCTGTTCGTCGACCTCGGCTTCGCCGGCAACCGCGAGGACTACTACGACCCGCGGAACTCGTTCCTGAACCACGTGCTCGACCGGCGCCGGGGGATCCCGATCTCCTTGTCCGTGCTGGCGATCGTGGTCGGGCGGCGCATCGGCGTCCCTCTCGCCGGGGTCGGCATGCCTGGGCACTTCCTGCTCCGCGACCGCGTGGATCCCGACGTCTTCGTCGATCCCTTTGCTCGGGGCGCACTGCTCGACCGAGTCGGGTGCGAACGGGCCTTCCGCGTCGTGCACGGGCCGGCGGCCCCGTTCGACCCCAGCTTCCTCGACCCGGTGGGGTCCCTTGCCATCCTCGGTCGGGTCCTGGCCAATCTCAAGGCGATCTACCTGGATCGGGGTGACCGCCCGTCGTTGGCCTGGGTGCTCCGCATGCGGGCTGCCATACCGGGAGTGCCCGACGACGAGCGTCGCCAGCTGGCCTCGGTGCTGGCAGCCGATGGGCAGTTCGCGGCGGCGGCTCGTGAGCTCGAGCACCTCGCCGCCCAGTCGGGGGGCGACACGGCCGAGGACGACCTCGCTTCGGCCACCCGGATGCGGGCGCGGCTGAACTGACGTGATCGCCTCGGACCCCGAGCGGTCGCCCGGCCGGATGACAAAGGACGGCCAGGGCGTGGGCGCCGCGCTCGACGCCGTCGTACGGTCCCACCGCCCGTGGTGGGTGTGCCGGGTGTCGTCCGGCGAGCCGATCCTGGCCGCCGCGGCCGGAGGGGGTGGCTGATGGCCTGGGCCCTGATGGGAGCGGTGGTCGTGATCGGCCTCGTCGTGCTCAGCGCCTTCCGTCGCCTCGAGCGCGAGCGGCGTGCGGCAGCCGCCCGAACGACGGCCCTCGAAGTCGACGGCCGTCAGGTGCGACGCCTGCTGGCCGATGGGCGCGTCGAGTCGGTGGGATGGGACGAGATCATCGAGGTCGAGGTGATCACCACCAAGATCGGCGTGCACCGTGATGACGGGGTCCTGCTGGTGCTGGCGGCCGACGAAGCCCGAGGCTGTCTCGTCCCGAGCCGCCTCGCCGCCCAAGAAGGCCTGATCGGGCGCCTGAGCAACCTGCCGGGATTCGACACGCGTGCGCTCGTCGAGGCCATGGAGCGGCCCCCGCCGTCACGAACCGTCTGCTGGCGACGCACTTCGTAGTCCGCGGAGATGCGCGCACTCGTTGATGCTGGCGATCGACCGCATGCCTGCGCGCGAGGCGATCACCCGGCTGATCCCCGTGTAGTCGGGGTGGAAGAACATGGGCTCGGCCAACCCGAGGACGTGGGCGAGGTAGACGTTGATGACGCCGCCGTGGCAGACGACGGCCACGTCGCCTCCCGGGTGGGCGGTGATGACCCGGTCCATGGCCTCGATGAGCCGCTCCTCGAAGTCCCGGCCCCGGTCGTCGGCCGCCCAGGTGCCGTCGACGAGCTCCCGCCAGCGCGGATCGCCCTCGGCCTTCAGCTCCTCGATCGGGACGTACGAGTCGGCGTGACGGTCGAACTCGGCCAGGTCCTCGTCGATGACCGGCTCGAGGCCGATCGCCCGGGCCAACGGCGCGGCGGTCTCGCGGGCGCGCCGGAGCGGGCTGGACCAGATGGCGTCCAGGTGCTCGTGACGCAGCCATTCGGCCAGGCGCTCGGCCTGGGCGGCCCCTTCGGCGCTGAGACCGGGGTCGGCCGCGCCGGACGCGTTCTCGATCCGGACCGGCAGGGCGTGGCGGATCAACCGGAGCTGCACGGAGCGGGGTCCTTTCGGGTCTCTGGGATGAATCATGGCCGGTCGGTGACCACCAACGCCCTAGCGTGGTGGGCCATGGCTCGCCGGACCAAGATCGTCGCCACCATCGGCCCGGCCTCCGACTCGCCGGCCATCCTGCAACAGCTGGTCGAGGTGGGGATGGACGTGGCCCGGCTCGGGCTCGCCCACGACACGCTCGACCTGCAGATCGAGCGCTACTTCCGATTGCGCGATGCGGCCGCCGCGGTGGGGCGACCTCTGGGAATCCTGGTCGACCTCCCGGGACCCAAGGTCCGCGCCGGGCAGTTCCCCGAGGGCGGGATCGACCTTGCCGACGGTCAGGGGCTGCGGCTCACACCTGGTTCCGGGCGCAGCACCGCCGAGGTGATCGAGGTCGACTACGACGGCCTGCTCGACCACGTCGAGGTCGGCGACTCGCTGGTGTTCGGCGACGGTTCGGTGGTGATGGCCGTGCGTGACCGGGACGGGTCGGGCCTGTCCGTCACGGTCGACCACGGTGGGCACCTCGACGGGCGACCGGGCGTGCACGTGCCGTCCGACCGCCTGCAGACCCCCACGCCCACCGCGTCCGACCTGCGGATGCTCGACGCGTTCATCGAGGTGGGCGTCGACATCGTGGCCGTGTCGTTCGTGCGTTCGGCCCATGACGTACGGCGGGTGGGAACCGAGCCCCACCCCCGCGGCCCGCTGGTCGTGGCCAAGATCGAGACGCGTGCCGCCGTCGACAACCTCGAGGGCATCGTGGCGGAGTCGGGGGCCATCATGGTGGCCCGCGGCGACCTCGGCGCCGAGTTCCCCATCGAGGAGCTGCCGCACCTCCAGAAGAAGATCATCCGCCAGTGCATCGCCCTCGGACGGCCGGTCATCACCGCGACCCAGATGCTCGAGTCGATGATCCACGCCGCCACGCCCACACGGGCCGAGGCGTCCGATGTCGCCAACGCCGTGTTCGACGGTTCCAGCGCGGTGATGTTGTCCGGCGAGACGGCGATCGGTCGTGATCCCGTGGGGACCGTTCGCACGATGGCGCGCATCGCCGGCCGCGCCGACCAGGAGTTCGACTACGACGGCTGGGCCCCGCAGCTGTCCCAGCTCAACGCCGCCGGTGAGGGTCGCAGCGACGCGCAGGTCACGGACACCATGACGATGGCCACGTGGCGTGCCGCCACCGAGATGCGGGCCGCCGCCATCCTCTGTCTCTCCCGCAGCGGGTTCACGGTCCGGGCCATCGCCCGGTTCCGGCCCCAGGCCAAGATCCTCGGCTTCTCGGGCGACGAGCGCACGGTGCGCCAACTCACGCTGAGCTGGGGGGCCACGCCCATCCATCTGGAGCACCGCGGCGACCAGGACGCCATGGTGGACGCGGCCATCGAAGCCGCTCGGGCCCTCGGCCACGTCCGCTCGGGGGACACCGTGGCGGTACTCGCCGGTGCCGATGACCGATCGAGCGCGACCGACACGCTCCGCCTGGTCCGGGTGCGCTGACCGTCAGATGGCCGTCTTCGATCGTCTCCGCCGGGGGAAGGTGGCGTTCGTGCTCAGCGGCGGTGGCAACCTGGGGGCGATCCAGGTGGGCATGCTGCGGGCCCTCGTCGAGCGCGGCATCCGTGCCGACCTGGTGCTCGGATGCTCGGTGGGGGCGATGAACGGCGCGGCATACGCCGCTGACCCGACCCTGGCGGGCGTGGCGCGGCTGGAGGAGCTGTGGCTCGGGATCGACGACGACGAGGTCATGCCGAGCGGTTGGCTGCCGCCCTCGGTGATGTTGGCCCGGAGGGGTGCCGCGGTGCACGGCAACGCGGGCCTCCGCAGCCTGGTGGTGCGCGTGCTGGGCGTCGACCGCTTCGAGGACCTCGAGGTGCCCTTCCACTGCGTGGCCACCGCGGTCGAGCCCGCGGAGGAGGCGTGGTTCAGCGCCGGGCCGCTCATCGACCCGATCCTGGCGTCGGCCGCCCTGCCGGGGATCTTCCCGCTCGTGCAGATCGGCGCACTGCGCTACCTGGACGGAGCGGTGGTGAACGACGTGCCCGTCACCCGTGCGGTCGAACTGGGAGCGAAGACGATCTACGTCCTGCACGTGGGCACCCTCGACCGCCCCTGGCTCGATCCCAAGCGCCCACTCGACGTGATCGTGCAGGCCTACTGGATCGCCCGCCGGCACCGGTACCACGAGGATCTGGCGGCGCTGCCCCGACGGGTGCGCGTGGTGGTGCTGCCCGTCGGTGCGCCGCCCCGGCTGAAGTACAACGACTTCAGCCGCGGCCGGGAGTTGATCACCCAGGCCTATGCCGCCACCACTGCCCATCTCGATGCGCTCGGTGGCCGCCAGTCCCGGGAGGAGCCACCCATGCCCACGTTGCGGCTGGTCGACGACGGCGGGCCGGACGACGGATAGGTTGGGCCGGTGCCCGACAACGTGTCCTTTTCCAGCGGCCCGCCCGAGACCATCCTCGACGCGGAGCCCGACCGTGTGAGGTCCGCGTTGCACGCGGCGCTGGGTCGCCCGGCCACCGAGCGGCGCGATGCCGTGGCCGCCCTCGTCGCCGCCCATCCCCGTTTCCTCGACGGCTGGGCCCGTCTCGGCGACCTCGGCCGCGACCCCGTCGAGTCGTACGCGGCCTACCGGGTCGGCTACCACCGCGGGCTCGATCGCCTGCGCCAGAACGGATGGCGGGGCTCGGGCTACGTGCGGTGGCAGCATCCCGAGAACCAGGGGTTCCTCCGGGCGTTGGACGGCTTGCGACGAGTGGCCGGGTCGATCGGCGAGACCGACGAGGAGGAGCGCTGCGCCCTCTTCCTGCGCCAGCTCGACCCGTCGTGGCCGCCTCATCCGGACCAAGGCGTCGCCCTCGACTGACGGGCGACCGCTACTCCACTGGCGTCAGGTGCTCTTCATCGGGGCGAGGTAGTCGGTGAGTATCGATTGGCCGTAGGTGGGCGACGGTGCCCACCTCCCGCCCAGGGCCTCGACGATCTCGGCCGTGCCCAACAGATTGGGGAAGTGGCGCGGATCGGGGGTGGCGGCCAAGGGATACCCGGGTGCGCCGGCGTAGAGCGCGAGGTGGTCGACGCAGGCTCGCACCCCGGTGGTCCAGTCAGGGAACCGCATGTGGTCGGGCCCACCCTCGGGCCGCTTGAGCCCGCACGGGTTGTGGTAGTCGGGGGTGACCGAGCCCCCGAAGCGCCCGAAGGCCGTCTCCTTGGCCGACTGGGCGTACGCCACGTCCGGGCGGGTGCCACCTCGACGAGGGGCTTCGTGCCAGTAGATGGCGGCGAGGTCGATGAAGGTCTCGGTCCCGCCCCGTGCCCGTGCCCACTGCTCGGCCTGCTGAACGCTGGCCTGTGTCCAACCGTGGATCGGCGCGCCCGAAAGGGGTGGGGGCTTGTGGCAGGCCGTGAGCGAGACGGTGAGCGCCACGGACAGGAGCAGGAGGGCGGAGCATCTCCGGCGCGTGGAGCCTGACCCGTGGGCGACACGAAGCGAGATCACGGGAACCATTGTGCACGGCCGCGCCCCCGGGCAGGTGGACCGGCACCCGGTCGTCGCGCTGGACGGACCTGCTCGCTCGGCGGGCCATGGTCGTACCATCACGGGATGGCTGGCGAACGCACTCCCTTCCCCGAGCGGGGCACACCCGGCGACGAACTGCTCGCACTGGTGCGGTCCATGCGGGGTGACGATCTGGACTGGCGGGGCGGCAGGGCGTTCAGCCTCGTGTACAACCACGGCGACGAGGGGTTGGAGGCGGTGTTGCACGCGGTGGCGGCCATGTTCGTCGACGAGAACGCGCTCAACCCGTTCGCGTTCCCCAGCCTGCTCCAGATGGAGCAGGAGATCGTGGCCATGGCGGCCGACCTGCTCGGCGGTCCGCCGCGGGCCGGCGCGCTGACCTCGGGTGGCACCGAGAGCATCTTCCTGGCCGTGCAGACCGCGCGTGAGCACGCCAGGCTCGAACGGGGGATCGCGGAGCCGCAGATCATCACTGCGAACACCGCGCATCCGGCCTTCGCCAAGGCGTGTCACTACCTCGACGTCGAACGGGTGGTCGTCCCCGTGGGCGCCGACCTCCGGCTCGCCCCCGACGCGGTGGCCGCCGCGATCACCGACCGCACCGCGCTCGTCGTGGGGTCGGCGCCCTGCTACCCCTACGGCGTCATCGACCCGATCACGGGGCTGGGCGCCCTCGCCGAGAAGCACGGGTTGCTCTGCCACGTCGACGCCTGCCTCGGCGGTTGGCTCCTGCCGTTCTGGGAGCGGCTCGGTGAGCCGGTGCCCCCGTGGGACCTCACGGTTCCGGGCGTCACCTCGCTCTCGGCCGACGTGCACAAGTACGGCTACACGTTCAAAGGAGCGTCCGTGCTCCTGTACCGGTCGCGTGAGCTGCTCCAGCGTCAGTTCTTCCTCTTCGACGACTGGCCGGGCGGGCTCTACGGCTCGGCCACCGCCGCCGGCACCCGGCCGGCAGCGCCGATCGCCGGGGCGTGGGCGGCCATCAGGTACCTGGGCGAAGAGGGCTACCTCCGCCTGGCCCGCGAGGTGCGGGATGCCACCAGGGCCTTCCGGGCGGGGATCGGTGAGCTCGACGGCCTCTCGGTCACGGGAGACCCCGATCTGTCGGTGTTCGAGTTCTCCTCGGATGTCCACGACATCGCGGCCATCGGCGACGCCATGGACGACCGCGGCTGGAAGCTCGACCGCCAGCAGGGCGGACTCCACGTGATGGTGTCGCCGTATCACGCCCTCGTGGTCGACCGGTTCCTGGACGACCTCGCGGCCTCGGTCGCGGGCCACGGCGATTCGCGCGGCACCGATGCCGTCTACGGGGGAATCGCGTGAGCTTCACGGGCGCCGTTCTCACCGGGGGCGCCAGTCGGCGGATGGGTCGCGACAAGTCCCTGCTCCCCGTGGGCGGCCGGCCGCTGGCGGTGATCGCGGCGTCCGCGCTCGACGAGGCCGGGGCCGGCACGGTCTACTGCGTCGGCGGTGATGCCCCGGCGCTGGCCGCACTGGGTCTCGACACCCGCCCCGACCGGTACCCCGGCGAGGGCCCGCTGGGCGGCCTGATCACCGCCCTGGCTGCGTCCACCGACGAGGTCGTGGTGGTCCTGTCCTGCGATCTGGCGACGGTGGCCGCCGCTGGGGTCACGGCGGTGCTCGACGCGCTCGCAGACGAGCCCTCGGCCGAACTTGCGGTGCCGCTTGCGGACGGCCGTCACCAGTTCCTCCACGGCGCCTACCGTCGCCGGTCGTTGCCGCACTGGGAAGCCGCCTTCGCCGCCGGGGAGCGCTCCGTCCACAGGGCGGCCATGGCGCTCACGGGCGTCGAGGTGGTGGGCCTCGACCCGGCATGGCTCCGCGACGTCGACACGCCCGAGGACTGCCCGCCGGCGCCGGGCGAACGGTACGCTCGCCCCGAGCCCGCCGATCATCGAGGAGACCGCGACGTGGACCTGGCCGTACCGGAAATCGACGTCGACACGCTGGCGCAGCAACGAGAGGTCCCGCTCATCGACGTCCGCGAGGTCGTCGAGTACACCGAGTTCCACGTGCCGGGAGCGCAGCTGATCCCGCTGAGCGTGTTCGCGGAGCGCGTCGACGAGGTCCCCACCGACGGCCGGGTGTTCGTCATCTGTCGGAGCGGAGGACGCAGCCTCCGGGTTGCTGAGCTCCTGCGCAGCCGGGGGGTGGACGCCGTGAACGTGGCGGGCGGAAGCCAGGCCTGGCTCGACGCCGGCCGACCCGTGGTGTCGGGCATCGAGCCGGGTTGAGTCGCCCCACATCTGCGGACACGCCGGCCCTGGGCCTCGTCGACGACGAGGTCGCGTGGGGCGAGGTGCTCGAACAGCTGGCGGACGAGCCCCGCTATGGCGTCGACACCGAGTTCCATCGGGAGCGCACCTACTTCCCCAAGCTCGCTCTGGTCCAGATCTCATGGAGCGGTGGCGCGGTGCTGATCGACCCGCTGGCGGTCGACCTCGAGCGGTTCGCCGGGGTCCTCGAGGGACCCGGAACCGCCGTCATGCACGCCGCGGGCCAAGACCTCGAGGTGCTCCACCAGGCCTGTGGAGCGGTGCCCACCACCCTCTTCGACACGCAACTCGCGGCTGGGTTCGTGGGCATGTCCTCGCCTTCGCTCGCGTCGCTCGTCGAGCGTGAGATCGGCGAGAAGCTCGAGAAGGGCGACCGGCTCACCGACTGGCTCCGGCGCCCGCTCTCGGAGGACCAACGCCGGTACGCCGCCCTCGACGTGGCCTACCTGTTCGAGCTCCACGACCGGCTGCTCGAGCAACTGGAAGTCGACGGACGTGTCGAGTGGGCCGCGGCCGAGTGCGAGCGGCTCCGGTGCAGCAACCCGTGGGACCGTGATCCCGAGGAGGCGTGGCGCCGGATCAAGGAGGTGCGCCAGCTCCGCGGCAGGACGCTGGGCGTGGCCCAGTCGGTGGCGGCGTGGCGGGAGCGCCGCGCCGCCACGATCGACCAGCCGGTGCGATTCGTGATGCCCGACCTCGGCATCGTGGGTGTCGCCCAGCGGGCGCCCAGGACCGCCTCGGAGCTGAAGAAGATCCGTGGGATCGACGACCGCCACACGAGGGGTGCGGCCGTCGAGGGCATCCTGGCCGCGGTGGCCGAGGGAGTCGAACGGCCAGTGCCCCCGCCTCGAGCCGATGTCCCCGCCGAGCTGTCCCGCGAGTTGCGGCCGGCCGTCGGCCTGGTGTCGGCGTGGGTGAGCCAGCTCGCACGGGACGCGAGGATCGACACCGCGCTCCTGGCCACCCGGGCCGACCTCGAGGCCCTCCTGCGCGGAGATGCCGACGCCCGCCTGGCCCACGGCTGGCGCGCCGAGTTGGTAGGGGGCCCCATCCGCCGACTGGTCGAGGGACGCGCTGCGCTCGCCTTCGACGGCAGCGGGGGCCTCCTGCTCGAGAAGCGGTCGAACCAGCCACTCTGAGGCGGGCTTCCGGTCAACGCCCCAACGCGGCCCCGGCCATCACGATCACGCCCAGTGTCACCGCAACCAGGGCGAATCGCCGGTCGCCCTTGCGCAGCCACCGGGTGCCGAGCCATCCAAGGCGGAGGAGGGGGACGGCCACCAGCAGCCCGACCATGGCGGCGCCGCAGATCGTGCCCGCACGGTCGGGCAGAAGGAGCGCGGCGACGCCGACGGCGAAGGTGGCCACCGCCCCCATCAACAGGAACGTGGACAGGCGGGCCTGGCGGGTGGCCCGGGGGTCCGCGGGGCTGCTCACCCGCGCGCCAGCAGGGCGACGGCGATGACGGCCAGTACGAGGCTGATCGCGAGTCGCACCCGGGGGGGCGAGAGGCGGGACTGGGCCGAGACGCCGACTGCGCCACCCACCATCCCGCCGACGACCACTGCGGCCCCCGCCACCACGTCGATCCGGCCCTGCGCGGTGAAGATCACCAGTCCCGTCGCGGCGGTGAGGCCGGTCGTGAAGGTGGACGTGGCGGCCGACACCTTGACGGGCACGTGCATCACCTCGCTCATGATCGGTGTCTTGATGAACCCGCCGCCGACCCCCGACAGGCCGGACACCAGGCCGGCCACCACCATGGCGCTCAGCCCGGCCGGCACCCGCCTGGCGGCGTAGGGCACCACGCCGCCGTCGGCCCGGTAGGCACCCGACAGCGTCCCTGGCCATTCGCCGGCGACCTCGGCGTCGAACGCACCCTGGGGGAGGTTGCGCATCCCCTTGCGCAGTCCGCCGGACACGGCCGACGCCAGGGCCACCAGGGCCAGGATGCGACTCAGCGAGGTCGCCGAGAGGGCATCGGAGAGCAGCGCCCCGGCGAGGACGCCCAGGCTGGCGGTCGTCTCCATGGTGACCCCCAACCGGTGGTGCACCAGCCCTGCTCCGAGTTGCGGCACGGATGCGGCAAGCGAGCCGGCGCCGGCGGACAACAGGCCCAGTGGGGCCGCCACCGCCGGGTCCGCGCCGAGGAGCACCAGGGTGGGGACGAGGAGGATGGCGCCACCCAGCCCACCGAGCGCGCCGATGCCGGCGGTGAGGAAGCTGAGGAGCACCAGGACCGTCTGTTGAGGCACGTCAGGATCCGCCCGCCCCCAGCAGGTCTTTCCTGAATTCTGCGTGTATCTGGGCCACCACCGGTATTCCCCAGCACCGCGCAACCCTGGACACGTCCGGACTCTAGGGGGTGACGGGGCGCGACGCCGACGATGGGATGCGTGGTCCCTGGCAGCCGAGGCGTTAGAGTAGTCGGACCGAACAGCGGCCTCAATGGGGAGCTGGCCCGTGAAAAAGGGTCGACACCGTCGCTTCGAAGAAGCGCGAGCACTAAAGCGAACAGAGCTCGATTTCGATCGGCTTCTCGATCTCAAGGACGAGCAACCCTGCGCGGAATGCGCGGCCGAACCGGGCCATGACCACGCCTCGTGGTGCCTGGCTGAAGAAAACCGCGAAGACGACGACGGAGAGCTCTGGGTCCAGTGAGTTGAAGCACCCCGGCCATGGCCGGACCCTGACTTCCAGCTGTCGCGCCCGCACACAAAAATGACTGCCACCTTTCGAAACGTCGCGCTCGTCGCCCATGTCGATCACGGCAAGACCACCTTGGTCGACGCCATGCTGCGCGCCACCGGCGTCTTCTCGTCGCACGCGAAATTGACCGAGCGGGTCATGGACTCGGGAGACCAGGAGCGCGAACGGGGCATCACGATCCTCGCCAAGGCGGCGTCTGTCGAGTGGAACGGCACCCGGATCAACCTGGTGGACACCCCGGGTCACGCCGACTTCGGCGGCGAGGTCGAGCGGGCCCTCGCCCTCGTCGACGGTGTGCTGCTTCTCGTCGACGCGGCCGAGGGCCCCCTGCCCCAGACGCGCTACGTCCTGTCGAAGGCGCTGGCCGCCCACCTGCCTGCGGTCGTCGTGCTCAACAAGGTCGATCGCTCGGATGCCCGCACCGCCGAGGTGCTCGACGAGATCTACCAGCTCTTCTTCGACCTCGAGGCCGCCGACCACCACATCGAATTCCCCATCGTCTCGACCATCGCCCGTGAGGGACGTTCGATGGTGGGCGTGGGCCACCCGTCCGACGATGCCGACCTCACCGCGCTGTTCGAGGCGATCGTCGCGACCGTGCCGGCGGCCACCGGTGACCCGGCGGCGCCGTTGCAGGCGCTCGTCACGACGCTCGACGCCTCCGACTACCTCGGCCGTCTCGCCATCGGCCGGGTCATCGAGGGCACCATCGAGGCCGGGCGCCCGGTGACGTTGCTGGGCGACGTCGACGACCCGCCGATCACCCGCAAGCTCTCGCAGCTCATGGGGTTCGAGGGCGTGAGCCGGGTCGACGTGACCGAGCGTGTCGCCGGCGACCTGTTCGTGGTCGCCGGGTTCCCCGAGGTCGAGATCGGCGACACGCTCGCCGACACCTCCAGCCCGGTCGCGCTGCCGCGCCTCGAGGTGGACGAGCCGGTTCTGCGGATGACCTTCGGTGTCAACACCTCGCCCCTGGCCGGGCAGGACGGCAGGTACCTGACGTCTCGTCACCTCGTCGACCGCCTCGAGAAGGAGGTGCTGGGCAACGTCTCGATCAAGCTGGCGCCCACCGAGTCCCCCGACCAGATCGACGTGGCGGGTCGAGGCGAGCTCCAGCTGGCGGTCCTCATCGAGGCCATGCGCCGTGAGGGCTTCGAGATGCAGGTGAGTCGACCGGTCGTGGTGACCAAGGAGATCGACGGACAGGTGCACGAGCCCCTCGAACGGGGCGTGGTCGACGTGCCCGAGGAGTACGTCGGCACCGTCACCCAGGCCCTCGCCCCTCGGCGCGGCATCGTCTCGGACCTCCGTCCTGGCGACACGGGGCGCAGCATCCTCACCTTCGAGGCGCCCTCGCGTGGACTGCTGGGCTTCCGCTCGATGCTGCTGACCGCCACCCGCGGGACGGCGCTGCTCCACCAGCACCATGCCGGATGGGTCCGGTGGGTCGGCGACCTCCCCGGGCGTCGCGGCGGCGCCATCCTCGCCGATCGCGCCGGCGTGGCCACGGCCTATGCGCTCGACAAGCTCCAGGCGCGTGGTGAGTTGTTCGTGAAGCCGGGCGACGCCGTCTATGAGGGCATGGTCGTGGGCGAGAGCTCACGGGTCGATGACATGTCGGGCGACGTCACCCGTCAGAAGCAGAAGACGAACATCCGCACCCACGCCGCCGACGAGGCCGTCAAGCTGCCGCCGCCGCGTGAGATCACGCTCGAGACCGGGATCGAGCTCATCAAGGACGACGAGCTGGTCGAGGTCACCCCCCAGAACATCCGGTTGCGAAAGCGCCTGCTCCTCGAATCGGACCGCAGGCGCGCCAACCGCTGACCCTCGCGCCACGAGCCCAGACGACGACCGGAGCCGCAGTCCCGCTCGTCCCCGAAGCGACCGTGCTACGCGGGGCGCGGGGTCGAGCGGGCCACCTCGACGGCCAGGGCGATGGCGTGGTCGATGTCGGACGAGTCGAGCACGATCACGGTCGGGAGGCCCCCGGACCGCTCGGCGAGCGCGTACTGGGCCCGCTCGCGGTTGTCTTCCCGCACCCGCTCGGGAACATCGACCAGCACGCCGCCCAGCATCACCCCGTGCGGACGGCTGCGGTCCCCCAGCCGTCGCGGGTGGTTGTAGCGGATGGGCCCGCTGTAGAGGATGCCGCCGAAGGCCCGGAAGGGTTCGAGCACCACCCCTCGGGCCTCGAGGCGCTCGGCGAGTGAGATCACCAGGCCGTGCTGGGCCCGGGTCCGCCGATCGCAGAACGGGAGGATGTCGTCTGCCGTCAGCGGGTCGGCTGCCCGTTTGAGCATCGCGAGCGCCGGTTCGTAGGTCATGCGACGGCTGCCGTTCCGGGTGCGCTTGAGCGCTCGGCTGCTCGGCCGCTCTCGCGACACGGCTGCCAGGGTCCGGTGCTCGAGGAACCGGATGGCGCGCATCCCGTTGTGCCGGGCATGTCGGAGTGTCTCGTCGTCGTAGGCCTGGGCGGACATGGAGTCGACCCCCCGTCCTGCGTCACGGATGCACACGAGGGCGGCCGCGAGGATCTGGTTCTCGGGGATGTCGTAGGCGCGTTGGGGGGACGAGCAGATGTAGAGGTCCTGGAGCCCGGCGCTCGAGGAGCGGGCCGACATCGTCTCGCTCCACAGCACGGGCCCGCGGAGCTCACCTCGGCACCGCTCCGGCGCGCTGGTGGTCGACATGGCGAGGGACCGGATCGTGTGGGGCATTCCGGACAGCAGCGCCTCGGCCTCCGCGCTGGTGGCGAGCATGGTGCCGGAGAGCTGGCGGACGACGTTCGGCGACAGGCCGAGGACCGCGTCCACCATGGCGACCACATCGAAGGGCCGTCGGAGTCGCTCCCAGAGCGCACGGGTGGCATCCGGGTGCCCGCCGGCGTTGGTGTGGACCATGTCAGAGGGTGAGTTCGACGCCCAGCACCCCTTGGATGGTGCGCTGCGCCTCGGCCTGCTCCTCCGGGTCGAAGAGGCCCTCGACGGTCCGGTAGAGCTTGGTCGCCCGCAGGTCGTCGAAACCTTCGAACTGCGGCAGGAAGTAGGCATAGAACACCTCGTACAGCAGGCGGGAGTCCGTCGGCCCGTCCTGCTTGCGCCGTGCGGCGTAGCGGGCCGCGTCCAGGTAGACGGCCGGGCCGAGATCGCTGAAGGTCCGGAGTGGCAACAGGCTGCTCACGATCTGGCCGGGGCCCTGGAGCAGGCGTTGGTAGGAGGCCTCGTCGGGGGTGCCCACCTCGATGAAGGCGAACCGACGCATCAGGGCGTACGACATCTCGAAGAGCAGGTTCTTGTCGAAGACGTTCATGGTGGCGATGATGCGCCAGCGGCTCGGGAGCCGAATCACGTCGGTGTCCCGCGGTGCCTCGACGCCGGTGGGCACGAGCGACAGCGGGCTCGACTGGCCCTTGCGCTTGAAGGGCAAGACGACGGGCTGTCCCGACAGCACGGTGAAGAGCTGCCCGAAGGCGCGATCGAAGTTCGACCGGTTCAGCTCGTCGATCACGAGCCAGCGTCCTGTCTCGATGGCCTCGACGAAGAGCCCGGCGCGGTAGATGAGCCCCTCGGCGGTCGGCTGGAGGCCACCGATCGTCTCGAAGGTGGTCCACTCGGTGGTGGCGGTGGTCGGGAGGTAGCCGGTGCAGAGCATCGCCTGTTGGGCCACCTCGGCGGCCATGTAGGCGAGCGTGGTCTTCCCGGTGCCGGGCGGGCCGGTGAGGATGACGTGCTTGCCGGCATCGATGGCGGCGACCAACTGGTCGAGCACGTGGGTCGGGAAGTACATGCCGGCGCGGTCCGCCGCGTTCTTGAGCTCTTCTGCGGTGAATGAACGCACGTACTCCCCGTCGGCCGATCAGTCCTTCTTTCTTAGGGCGGGGTGGGGGAGAATCGTCGACCGGCGCCGTTGCTCGATGGTCGCGGTCAGGTGCTCGTAGGCGGGCTCGCCCACGAGGGCGGCGATCTCGTCACGCAGGGCCCGGTAGACGGGGCGGCCGCCCACGAACGCCGCCTCGTCCTCGGTGCACCACCAGTGGAACTCCGCGCCGCCTTCGCCCCAGTCTCGTCGCTTCCACTCGCGGAGGGTGGACGTGACGTGGCCCTGCTCGTCGGTGTGGTCGACCAGGCGAAGGGGAAGCTGCCAGCACACGTCGGGCTTCCAGTCGAGTGGGCGCTCGCCGCGGACGATCGCGGCCTGGTGAAGCGCGCAGCCGGCACCGGCGGGGTGGCCCGGACGGTTCAACATGATGCAGGCATCGTCGGCCAGCCGGGTCACCGTCTCCCCCTCGTCGTTCGCGTGCACGGCGCCGCCGAGGTCGGCTGCCCTGCCTCGGAACTGCCATTCGTCGTCGTCCAACTGCGCGATGCGCGCCTCGACGCGATCGCGGTCGGCGGTTCCCGTGAAGTGCGCCCCGTACGAGCAGCACCCCTCCTCCTGTTCCTCCACTGGTCCGGTCAGCACCCCTGGGCAGCCCCGGCCGAAGATGCACGTCCAGTTGCTGGCGAGGAAGGTGATGTCGAAGAGCCAGGTCCGGTGCTCGTCCTCGGCCTCGAACGAGAGCCATTCGTGCAGGTCCTCCGGCGTGGCCATGGCCACGGACCGTACCGGCCCACCCGGGCGCTGGGGCACACTGGCCCCGTGAGCGAGACGAGTGACGCCGAGGTGGTCGCGGCGCTCCGTGGCGCGGTGGGTGCGGATCGGGTGCACTCGTCGGCGCTCGATCTGGCCCTGTTCGGCCGCGACGCCTCGATGGTCGACGCCGGAGCAGCGGCGGCGGTCTGCTTCCCCGCCGACACGGCGGGGGTGGCTGCCTGCGTCGGCATCGCCTCGGGGCACGGTCGCCCGTTCGTGGCCAGGGGGTCGGGCACCGGCCTGGCCGGGGGCGCCGTGCCGGTGGACGGCGCGATCGTCATCGTGACCACCCGGATGAACCGCATCCGTTCGGTGGACCTCGAAGGACGTATCGCGTGGGTCGAGCCGGGCGTGGTCAACCTCGACCTGACCCGGGCCCTGACGCCTCACGGCTTCCACTTCGCCCCCGATCCCTCGAGCCAGCAGGCCTGCTCCCTCGGCGGCAATGTCGCGAACAACGCCGGTGGCCCGCACTGCCTCGCCTACGGGGTCACCAGCGCCCACGTGGTGGCCCTCGAGGTCGTGCTCGCCGATGGCACGGTCACCCGACTCGGCGGCGAGCGGCCAGACACGCCGGGTTTCGACCTGCGCGGCTCCTTCGTCGGCTCCGAGGGCACGTTCGGGATCGCCACACTGATCGGCGTGCGCCTCACGCCCAACCCACCGGCGGTCGAGACCATGCTGGTCGACTTCGCCCGGGTCGACGATGCCGCCGGTGCGGTGAGCGCGATCATCGCCGCCGGCATCGTGCCGGCCGCGCTCGAGATGATGGATGCCCGGATCACCCAGGCGGTGGAGGAGTTCGTCCACGCCGGCTTCCCCACCGATGCCGCGGCGGTGCTCCTGGTCGAGGTCGACGGCCTACCGGGCGGCGTGGCCGCCGATGTCGCGTCGATCACCGATCTCGTGCTGGCGAACGGAGCACGGAGCGTGCGGGTGGCCGCGGACGCGACCGAGCGGGCGCTGTTGTGGAAGGGCCGCAAGACGGCGTTCGGCGCCGTGGCCCGCATCCTGCCCAACTACTACCTGCACGACACGGTGGTTCCCCGCTCGCGGCTCGTGGAGGTCTTGGCCGAGATCTACGCCATCGCCGACCGCCACGACCTGCTCGTGATGAACGTGTTCCACGCCGGTGACGGCAACCTGCACCCCCTTCTCGTCTTCGACGCGCGCGTGCCCGGCACCCTCGACCGGGTGCACGCAGCCGGGGACGAGATCGTCGCGGCGTCGCTGGCGGCGGGTGGCGTGCTGTCGGGCGAGCACGGCATCGGCCTCGAGAAGCGGGATCTCATGGCACTGATGTTCTCGGTCGACGACCTCGACGCCCAGGCGCGCCTGCGGTCCGCCTTCGATCCAGGGGGCCTGGCCAATCCCACCAAGGTGCTCCCCGCGGGCTCGCGGTGCCTCGACCTGCAAGACGTGCCCGAGGGCGTGTGGGCGTGAACGCGCCCCGCAACGGCGCGCTCGAGGCCTTCGCCGAAGCGGTGGGTGTCGATGGGGCCGTCACCGTCGTGGGCGGTCGGACGCAGTGGGACGTCGGCGGCGCGTCGGCCGACGGGGCACGGGCGGTCGTCGCCCCGATCGGCGTGGTCGAGCACGTTCCTGCGGAGATGACGGTTCGGGTCGGCGCGGGCACCGCCGTCGAGGCCCTCGGCGAGGCGCTGGCCGCGGCGGGCCAGACGGTGGCCCTCCCCGCGTGGCCTGGCGCGACCGTCGGGGGTGTCCTGGCGGTAGGCCGCAGCGGCCTACGCCGCCTCGGCTGGGGGCCTGTGCGCGACACGTTGCTCGAGGCACGCTATGTGTCGGCCGAGGGCCGGCTGGTGAAGGCGGGCGGTCCGACGGTCAAGAACGTGAGCGGCTATGACCTGTGCCGGCTTCTCGTCGGCTCGCTCGGCACCCTGGGCCTGCTCGGCGAGGTGGTGCTGCGCACCCGGCCGCTCCCGCCCTGCTCGCGCTGGTTCACCGGCTCGGCCGATCCGTTCTTCCTGCGCGACCGGCTGTACCGACCATCGGCGATCCTGTGGGATGGTCGGACGACCTGGGTGCTGCTCGAGGGCCATACGGTGGACGTCGAGGCCGAGGCCGCCGTCCTGGCCGACCACGGGCTCGGTGCCGCCGACGGCCCCCCCGCGCTCCCGCCACATCGGGGATCGGTGACGCCGGCTCAGGTCGCCGCCCTCGAGGGGTCCTTCGTGGCCGAGGTGGGGGTCGGCACGGTCCACCGACCCGGACCGGTTCCCGCCTCCGAGGTGCCCTCGGTGGCCCCTGCGGTCGCCGAGCTGTGTCGCCGGGTCAAGCGCGAGTTCGACCCCGGCGGTCGGCTGAACCCGGGCCGCGACCCCCTGGCCGTCGCATGAGCGGGCCGCTGTCGTTGGACGACCGCGCGCTGGCGTCCTGCGTCTCGTGCGGGTTGTGCCTGCCGCACTGCCCGACGTTCCGCGTGACCGGTGACGAGGCCGCGTCGCCGCGTGGACGCATCGCCGCCATGCGGCTGGTGCAGTGGCAGGGTCTGCCTCTCGACGCCGACTTCGAGCGGGTGATGGACAGCTGCGTCCAGTGCCGTGGCTGTGAGCCGGTGTGCCCGTCGGCCGTGCCGTTCGGCGCGCTGATGGAGGGCGCTCGCTCGGCCCTGGTGGCCGAGACCCGCTACCAGCCGTGGTGGCGCAGGCTGGGCTACCGAGCGCTCGGGCACCAGTGGCTGGTGCTGCTCGGCTCGTCGCTCGCCGGCGTCGGTCAGCGACTCCGTGTCGTTCCCTCTCGCCGGTTGGGGATCCCTCGGCTCCCCGTTCGTCGCCGGCGACTCACCGGGTCCGGAGACGACGTGTGGCTGTTCACGGGCTGCGTCATGGACGCCTGGCAGCGGCCGGTCCATGCCGCCACCGTGCGGGTGCTCACCGCGGCGGGCGTGGGTGCCCGGCCCTCGGGGGCCACCGCAGGTTGCTGCGGCGCGTTGGCCGCGCACGCCGGCCTCGAGGTCGAAGCAGGTCGGCGGGCCCGGCAGGTGATGTCCGCGCTGCCCGGCACCGCGCCGGTGCTGGTGAACGCCGCGGGCTGCGGGGCCATGCTCAAGGGCTACGGATCACGGCTCGACACCCCCGAGGCCCGCGCGTTCAGCGCAAGGGTCCTCGATGTGCACGAGTGGCTGGCCGAGCAGATGGATGCACTCCCCGCGCCGCCGGAGCCGCCAGGCCCGGAATCGACCTCGGTGGCCGTGGCCGACCCCTGCCACCTGCGCCACGTGCAGGGATGCCACCGTGCGGTGCGCACGGTCCTCTCACCGTTCGTGACTCTCGTCGAGCTCGACGACGAAGGCCTGTGCTGCGGGGCCGGCGGCGCCTACTCGATCACCCACCCCGAGTTGGCAGGAGCCATTCGGGACCGCAAGATGGACAGCATCGCTCGCGCCGGCGCCGACGTGGTGGCCAGCGCCAACCCTGGGTGTGCCCTGTACCTCGCCGCCGCCGGCGCCGAGGTGCGTCACCCGATGGAGATCCTGGCCGACTGCCTCGCGGCGACGCACAAGGAGTGACGATGACCTACCTCCACCCCGACCCAACTGGTACCGGATCTCGGTGCCCCCGCACCGAAGTCCGGCGCCAGAACGGGGGTCTCGGCTGATGCCAGACGAGTTCGACGAGATTCGCCGCCGCCTCGAGGGCATCGCCGAGGAGTTGGCCGACCTGGCCATCCAGCGCCTCCAGGAGTCGATCGATGCCGGCGGCACCGAGTTCCCGGTCGACGAGCGCCGCCTCACCCGGGCCCGCCGGGCGGTGGAGAAGGCCGCGTACCTCCTCCAGGAGCCCGACGACCGGTAGCTCCGTCCTCGCGACGTGCGGTGTCGGCTACCTCACGAGTCGAAGGAGTGGCCAGGGGGAGCGGCCAGCTCGACGGGGGCGGAGGCGAGCCGGTTCAAGACGTCGATCAGGGTCCGCAGGCGTCCATAGCGGTTGAAGTCGAAGACGAGGCCCAGGCGGGGCAGGTCGAGGTGGTCGTTCTGGGCCACCTCGTCGGCCGTCGGCGTGGCGTGCTCGATCTGGCCCGACACCACCAGGTCGGCGAACTCCTCGTTCAGCCCCTCGAGCTCGGCATCGGTCGGTCGGGTGCGGAGCCGGATGACGAGCGTCTTCCCGGTCCAGCGGATCGAGTGGTAGTTGCGGTAGAAGCCGCGGATCTCCGCGACCGCCTCCGCCACATCCTCGGTGACCAGGAACAGGTCGAGGTCGTGGTCGTGGATGAAGCCGCGAGGCACGATCTCGTCGGCGAGGAACGCCTGCCATCGGTCCCAGTAGGTGCCGCCGGGGGTCTCGAGGAACACGATCGGGGCCGGGAGCGACTTCCCGTTCTGCAGCAGCGTGAGGAGCTCGAAGGACTCGTCGAGGGTGCCGAAGCCTCCCGGGAGGACCACGAAGCCGTCCGACTCCTTGATGAGCTCGAGCTTGCGGGTGAAGAAGTACTTCATCGAAACGAGCTTCGAGTCGCCGGCGATGTACTCGTTCGCGGCCTGCTCGTGGGGCAGGCGGATGTTGACCCCGAAGGCCCGCTCGCGGCCGGCGCCCTCGAGGCCGGCGGCCATGATCCCCGGGCCCGCGCCCGTGATCACCATCCACCCGTCGGCGGCCATCGCCGCGGCCAGGTCGCGAGCCTGGACGTAGAGCGGGTCGTCGCGCGCGGTGCGGGCCGACCCGAAGATCGTGATCTTGGGAAAGGAGCGGTAGGGAGCGAACGCCCGGAAGGCCAGGCGCATCTCCCTCAGGGCGGCGTTCGCGATCTTCAGGTCGAGTCGGTCGGCGCCGTCGCCGGCCAAGCGAACCGCCGTGGCCATGATCTCGAAGAGCTGGTCCCGATCGTCGACCGCCCCCGCCATGTCGAGGATGTCGGCGATGGCGTCATCGATCTCGGCGTCGCCGCTGCGGTAGCGCGGCAGCGGTGACGCGCCTCGAGCGGGGCCGCTCATCTGCCGGCGGGAGCGACGCGCCCGTACAGGGTGGTGCGCTGCTCGAGCCGGCGACCGAGGGGCTCGACCAACGCCCGGAAATCGGCCTCCTCGGCCATCTGGCCGTGGCTGGCACCGGCCGCCCGCGAGATGTTCTCGTCCATCAGGGTGCCACCCAGGTCGTTCACCCCTGCCTGGAGCAACTGGCGCGCCCCGGCGAATCCGAGCTTGACCCACGATGTCTGGATGTTGTCGATCGCGCCCCGATAGGCGATGCGGCCGACCGCGTGCATGAGCAGGGTCTCGCGAAAGGTCGGGCCCCGCCGGGCCTTGCGCTGGAGGTAGATGGGGGCGGCCATGTGCACGAACGGGAGCGGCACGAACTCGGTGAACCCGCCGGTCTCCTGCTGGAGGTCCCGGGTGCGCAGCAGGTGGCGTGCCCAACTGCGAGGGTGCTCGATCGAGCCGAACATGATGGTGACATTCGATCGCAGGCCGATGCCGTGTGCGGTGCGGTGCGCGTCGAGCCACTCCTCGGTGTCGATCTTGTCGCTACAGAGGATCTTGCGAACCTCGTCGTCGAGGATCTCGGCGGCGGTCCCGGGAAGGGTGCGGAGCCCGGCGTCCATCAGACGCTGCAGGTAGACCGCGAGGGGCTCACCGAGGCGTTTGGCGCCCTCGGTGACCTCGAGCGCGGTGAAGCCGTGGATGTGGATGTCCGGGGCGGCTTCCTTCACCGCCCGGGTGACGTCGATGTAGTAGTCGCCGTCGAAGTCGGGGTGGATGCCGCCTTGGAGGCAGACCTCGGTGGCGCCGAGGTCCCAGGCCTCGACCACGCGCTCCTGGATGTCGGCCAAGGTGAGCAGGTAGGGGCTGCCCCGGAGGTTGAGGGACAACGGCCCTTTGGAGAACCCGCAGAAGCGGCACTTGAACGTGCAGACGTTCGTGTAGTTGATGTTCCGGTTGGACACCCAGGTGACGACGTCGCCGACCACGTCGGCGCGAAGCCGGTCGGCGACCGCGGCGACCGCGACCACCTCGGGGCCGCGTGCGCCGAAGAGGGTGACGATCTCGTCCTCGCCCACCTGCTCCCCGCGCTCGACGCCGGCGAGCACCTCGGCGACGGCACCGCCGCCATCGGTGGTGCCTTGGGTGGGAGTGGGATTGGGGGTGGGCCCGGGCACCAGGAGCGGTGGTTCCGCTTCGGCGCCGGAACACCAGCGGTCGTCGCGTGCGAGCCCCTCGGCGTCGCTGCGGTCCATCACAGGGAACCGGGTGGCCTCGTCGAGCCAGCGGTCGGGGTCGTGCGCGAACTCGGGGTAGACCGTGAGCCGTGGCGCAAGGGTGTGGCCCCTGGCCTCGGTGACGGCTCGGAGCCGGTCGATGGCGGGCCAGGGGCGTTCGGGGTTCACGTGGTCGGCGGTGACGGGCGAGACGCCGCCCCAGTCGTCGATGCCCGAGTCGAGCAGCGGGCCGAAGTCGTCGGACAGGTTGGGCGGGGCCTGCAGGTGAACGTCGGGCGGCAGGATGATCCGGGCCAACGCGACGGCCTCGAGGTACTCGTCGGCGGGGCACGGCGGGTGGGCGTGCATGGCGGTACCCGGCTTCGGCAGGAAGTTCTGGACGATCACCTCCTGCACGTGGCCCCACCGGCGGTGGGCGTCGGCGATGGCCTCGAGTGCCGCCACCCGGTCTTCGCGCGACTCGCCGAGGCCGGCGAGGATGCCCGTGGTGAAGGGAATGGCCAGTTCGCCGGCAGCGTGGAGCGTGGCCAGACGACGCTCGGGCGTCTTGTCGGGCGAGCCGCGGTGGGCCTCGAGCTCGGGGTTGACCGTCTCGAGCATCATCCCCTGCGAGGGGGCCACCGCCCGGAGCGCGGCCAACTCGTCGACGTGGAGCGCACCGGCGTTGGCGTGGGGGAGCAGGCCGGTTTCGTCGAGCACCAGGCGGCACATGGCGACCAGGTAGTCGACGGTGCTGGCGTGGCCGTGCTCGGCCAGCCACTCGCGAGCTGCCGGGTAGCGGTCCTCCGGCCGCTCGCCGAGGGTGAAGAGGGCCTCATGGCAGCCCGCTTCGGCACCCGCGGCCGCGAGGGCGAGCACCTGGTCCGGGCTCAGGTAGGGGTGCGCGAGCCGGGCAGGCGGCTGCGCGAACGTGCAGTAGCCGCACTTGTCGCGGCACAGCATCGTGAGGGGGATGAACACCTTCGGCGAGTACGTGACCCGGTTGCCGTGCGCGAGATCGCGGACCGCACGCGCCTCGCCCTGGAGGTCGCCGAGCGGACGGTTGAGCAGCGCAGAGGCCATGACGCGGCAATCTACCGACCGGCCGTAGCCGTGCGGTCACCCCGCGGGCGAACGCGGCGGCGCCGCAGGTCGCTGGTAGCGTCGTCACCGAACACGGGAGTCCGGTGTACCGGGCTGAGAGGGTGGGCTGGCAAGCCCCCGACCGTCACAACCTGATCCGGGTCATGCCGGCGCAGGGATGTTCGGGATCGACTCCGATCCGCTCTCTCAGCCGGTGGACGGAGGAGAGCCAGCGTGATTGTCGAGATCGATCGCCCAACGAGGCCGAGCGCCGGTCGGCGACGTGTCGTCGACGGGCTGCTCGTGACGCTGTTGCTGGCCTTCACCGTCGCGGCATGGCAGCTCGCCGTGCGCGGGTTCGACATCGCCCCCTACCTGTTGCCCGCGCCGAGTGACGTGTGGGGTGCCTTTCTCGAGATCAGGGGCACGCTGCCCGGACACGTCATCGCCACCGTGAGCGCGGCGGTGCTCGGCCTGCTGCTGGGCGCGCTGGTGGCGGTGGCCCTGGCCGTGGTCATCGCGTCGGTCCCGCTGGTGCGACGGGTGCTGATGCCACTGCTCGTGGTGAGCCAGTCGATCCCGATGATCGTGCTCGCTCCTCTGCTCATCGTGTGGTTGGGGTTCGGCATGGCCCCCAAGGTGATCGTCGTGGCCCTGATCGTCTTCTTCCCGGTGGTGGTGTCGACCGTGGCCGGCATCGACGGCACCGACCGCGACCTGCTCGACCTGGTGCGCAGCATGGGGGCCGGCCGCCGGCAGCTTCTCCGGCAGGTGCAGGTGCCGGCAGCAGTCCCGGCCTTCTTCGCCGGCCTGCAGGTCTCGGCTGCCTACGCCATGCTCGGCGCGGTCATCGCCGAGTGGATGGGTGCCTCGCAGGGCCTCGGCATCTTCCTCACCAGGTCCCAGACCTCGTTCCGCCTCGACCGGGTGTTCGTGGGAATTGCCGCGATCGCCCTGGTCAGCGTGGGCCTCTTCCTGCTCGTCCGGCTCATCGCCCGTCTGGCCACGCCCTGGCTGCATCCCGGACCGGAGCACTGACATGTCGCGATCCTCTCGCTCGACCCGCCTCGTCCGCGGGCTGACCGCCATGACGGTCCTCGTCGCCACCGCGGTGGCCTGCTCCTCCGAGGGGACGTCGACCGATGCACAGGGGGACCGCCCTCGACACGTCACCCTGATGCTCAACTGGACACCCAACGCCCAGCACGTGGGCATCTACGTCGCACAGCAGCTCGGCTACTACGAGGACGCCGGCATCGACCTCGAGATCGTCGAGCCGGCCGAGTCCGGCGTCGAGGCGGTGGTGGCGTCGGGCCGGGCCGACTTCGGCCTCGCCCAGGCCGAGTCGCTGTTGCCCGCCCGGGCCGCCGGCGTGCCCGTGGTGTCGATCGCCACGCTCATGGCCCACAACGACTCGTCGCTGATGGCCCTCGCCGACTCCGGCATCAGCCGGCCCCGCGACCTCGAAGACCACACCTACGGGGGCTACGGCGGCGCCCTCGAGACCGAGCTGATCAACCGGTTGGTCGAGTGCGACGGCGGCGACCCGTCGCGGGTCGACTTCGTCGAGGTCGGCAACGTGGACTACCTGACCGGCATGCAGCGCGGGCGCTTCGACTTCGCCTGGGTGTTCAACGGCTGGGACGCCCTGCGGGCCGAGGAGGTCGACGGCGTGCACGTTGACACCATCGCGTTCGTCGATCACACCGATTGCATCCCCGACTGGTACACGCCCCTCGTGCTGACCAGCGAGTCCTTGATCGAGGACGACCCCGGGCTGGTGAGGGACTTCCTCGCGGCGACCGCACGCGGCTACTGGGTGGCCGTCGACGATCCGGATCGAGCGGCGTCGTTGCTGCTCGCAGCGGTACCCGAGCTCGACCGCGACCTGGTCGAGGCGAGCACGAACTACCACTCGTCCCGCTTCGTCGACCGCGGCCAGCCATGGGGGCACCAGGAGGAGCAGGTCTGGTCGGACTTCGGCGACTTCCTGGTCGACTCGGGCCTCCTGGACGAGCCGATCGACACGTCAGCGTCGTTCACGGACGACTTCGTGCCCGCGGCTCCCCGCGGCGCGCCGGGAGCGTGACCGCGGTCGAGGTCGTCGGCGTGTCGCACGCCTTCGGTCGGGGCGGCGATCGGGTCGAGGTGCTCGATGACCTCACGCTGTCGGTCGCCGAGGGCGAGTTCGTGTCGGTGGTGGGCCCGAGCGGCTGCGGCAAGAGCACCCTGCTGCACCTGCTGGCGGGCCTGGCCGCCCCCGAGGGGGGAGCCACCCGGCTGGCCGGTCGCACGGCGTACATGCCCCAGCGCGACGCCCTGCTTCCCTGGCGCCGCGCCCTGGGCAACGCGGTGCTCGGGGCCGAGGTCCGGGGCGTGGCCCGTGCGGAAGCCCGGCGGTCGGCCGCCGCCCTGTTCGAGCCGTTCGGGCTGGCCGGGTTCGAGCGAGCCTGGCCGGCGCAGCTGAGCGGGGGCATGCGCCAGCGGCTCGCCCTGCTCCGCACCTTCCTGACCCCGGCGTCGATCCTGCTGCTCGACGAGCCCTTCGGGGCGCTCGACGCCATCACCCGGCGACACTTCCAGGGCTGGCTGGAAGAGGTCTGGATGGTCGATCGTCGCACCGTGCTCCTCGTGACCCACGACGTCGAGGAGGCGCTGGTGCTGTCGGACCGGGTCATGGTCCTGTCGCCCCGACCCGCCCGACTCGTGACCGTCGTCGAGAGCCCGTTCACCCGCCCGCGCCGGCCAGGGCTCGTGACGAACCCTGAATTCGTGGCGTTGAAGGCCTCGTTGCTGGTCGCCCTCGACCCACCGTTCTCCTCCCGATCGGCGTAGCGGTCCGATCAGTCGGGGGTCGGGCATGCCGGCGCGCGGGTGGGACGCCGCTGCTGCGGGTCCTTCAGGGGAGCTTCGAGGCGGCGGCGGGGTCGACCAGCCAGACGAGGCGCTCGGCCCTCAGCCTCGTGGCGGGGAGGTCTTCGCCGCGGGCCAGACCTGCCAGCGCCTCGGCCTTCTCCTCGCCGACCACGGTGACCACCGCGAACCGGGCGCGCGCGATGCCCGCGAAGGTCAGCGTCATCCGGGGGTGCGCGTGGGTGCCGAGTGGGTCCTCGTTCATGACGACGAGGCGACCCGGGTCGGCGTCGAGGGCGGCCGAGCCGGGAAAGAGCGATGCGGTGTGACCGTCCGCGCCGAGACCCAGGTGCACGAGGTCGAACCGCCCCAACTCACCGATGCGAAGCTGGTACGGGTCGGCGCCCTCCTCGCAGCGCATCGGGAAGTTCGCGTCGACCGCACCCACCCGCTCGAGAAGCGACTCCCGGCCGAGGCGGTAGTTGGAGTCCTCGTGGTCGTGGGGCACGCAGCGCTCGTCCCCCCAGTAGACGTTCACCTTCCACCAGTCGATCTGGGTGCCGCCGACGTCGGCGAGCCGCTCGTAGCACGAGCGGGCCGTCCCGCCGCCCGAGAGTGCCAGCGAGAAGTTGTCGTTCGGCCTGGTGTGGAACGACTCGATGACCCGCTCTGCGAACTCGCCGGGGACGTCATCGACCACCACGAGGTCACCGTTCATGGCCTGACAGTAGACCGGCGAGCCGGCGGCCGGGGCCGAGGCGTCAGCCCCGTGCGAGCTTCTCCGCCTTGGCGCCCAACACCTCGAGGAGGTCGTCGAACGACTTCGAGAACGACGCGACCCCCTCATCCTCGAGGACACGGGTGACGTCGCCGAGGTCGACGCCCACCTCGGCGATGGCGTCGAGCGTCCTGCGGGCAGCGTCGGGGTCGGCGTCGACCCGGCGTTCCACGCTGCCGTGGTCCTCGAACGCGTCCAGCGTGGCGTCAGGCATGGTGTTCACCGAATCGGGGCCGACGAGCTCGTCGACGTACAGGGTGTCGGGCAGCGACGGGTTCTTGGTCGAGGTCGACGCCCACAGCGCACGCTGAACGCGTGCGCCGCGTGCCACCAACGCCTCCCACCTCGGGCCGGAGAAGCACCGGGCGAACAGCTGGTAGGCCGACTGGGCCTGGGCCACGGCGCACCTGCCGCGCAACGCGAGCGCCTCGGGGGTGCCGATGGCCTCGAGCCTGCGGTCGACCTCGGTGTCGATGCGACTGACGAAGAACGAGGCCACGCTGCTCACCGGACGGAGGTCGCCCTCGTGGGCTTCGAGCCCGGACAGGTAGGCCTCGATGACCTCGCCGTAGCGCTCGAGCGAGAAGATCAGGGTGACGTTGATCGAGCGTCCCTCGCTGATCATCTGGCGTACGGCGGGGATGCCCTCGGCCGTGCCGGGGATCTTCACGTACAGGTTGGGCTCACCGATCGTGGTGTGCAGGTGCCGGGCGGCCTCGATGCTGGCCTCGGTCTCGCGCGCGAGCGCGGGCGCGAGCTCGAGGGACACATAGCCGTCGAGGCCGTCACTTGCGTCGTGGACCGGGCGGAGGATGGCGAGCGCGTCGCCGATGTCCTTGGTGACGGCCGCCCAGTAAGACTCGTCGATCGACGCACCCGCGGCCGCGAGCTCGGAGAGCTGCGCGTCGTAGGCGTCGCCGGTGGCCATGGCCTTCTGGAAGATCGTCGGGTTGGAGGTGATGCCCCGAACGCCCCGCTCGACCCACTGGTGGAGCTCCCCGCTCGTGATCCAGCCCCGCTTGAGGTTGTCGAGCCACGGGCTCTGGCCCTGCTCGTCGAAGAGTCGTTGCAGTCGGGTCATCTTGGCTCCAGTGCGACCGGATCAGTGATTGGGTTCGGCGACGAGCGCCTTCGCGTGTGCGACCACATTCTCGGCGGTCATGCCGAGGTGCCGCAGGGCGACGTCGCCCGGTGCCGAGGCGCCGAACCGGTCGATTCCCACCGACACATCGGCCCAACGCGCCCAGCCGAACGTGGCGGCCGCCTCGACCGAGACGCGGGGGATGCCCGCAGGCAGCACCGACTGCTGGTAGGTGGGTGCCTGCTCGTCGAAGAGCTCCCAGCAGGGCATCGAGACCACGGCGCAGGCGATGCCTTGCGCGGTCAGCGCGTCGGCGGCGTCGAGGCACACGGTCACTTCGCTCCCGGTGCCGATGAGCACCACCTGCGGGGACTCGACCGGGCGCACCGCGTACGCCCCGCGGGAGACACCATCGGGCGCGACGCCAACGAGCGTCGGCAGGCTCTGGCGGCTCAGGATGAGCGCGGTCGGCCCGTCGGCATCGATCGCGACCTTCCAGGCCTGTGCGGTCTCGTTGGCGTCGGCGGGGCGGATGACGCGCAGGCCGGGCATGGCCCGCAGCGACGCCAGGTGCTCGATGGGTTGGTGGGTGGGACCGTCCTCACCCAGGCCGACCGAGTCGTGGCTCCAGGAGAAGATGACGTGCGCCTGCGAGATGGCCGAGAGCCGCACGGCGCCGCGCATGTAGTCGGCGAAGTTGAGGAACGTGCCGCCGACGGGGAGGGTCCCGCCGTGCAGGGCCATGCCGTTCATGACGCCACCCATGGCGTGCTCGCGGATGCCGTAGTGGATGACCCGCCCGTCGGGCACCTCGGCGCTCATCGATGCGCCGTCCTTGATCTGGGTGCCGGTGTTGCCGGTGAGGTCCGCGCTACCCGAGATCAGCCCGGGCACGCCCTCGGCAGCCGCGGTGAGGCAGTTGGCGCTGGCGACACGGGTGGCCACCTTCTCGCCCGCCGGCCAGGTGGGCAGGGTCGACTCCCAACCGTCGAGCCCCCTGCCGGCGAGGCAGGCCTCGTAGTCGGCGCGGTCGCCCTCCCAGGCATCGAGCCGGTCCTGCCACGCCACGCGCTCCTCGCCGCCACGGCGGCCGGCCCTGCGGTAGAGGTCGAGCACGTCGTCGGGCACCCAGAACGTCTGGTCGGGGGGGAGCCCCAGCAGTTCCTTGGTGGCGCGGACCTCGTCCTCGCCGAGCGGCGAGCCGTGCGCCTTGGGGCTGTCGGTGAACGTGGGTGAGGGGAAGCCGATGTGGCTGCGGACCACGATGAGCGACGGGGCGTCGTCCGCGGCCATGGCGCGGCGGAGGGCGGCCTCGAGCGCATCGAGATCGTTCGCCGATTCGCCGATCTCGTCAACGTGCCAGCCGTAGGCCTCGAAGCGCTTGGGGGCATCGTCGCTCAGGGCCAGTTCGGTGGGGCCGTCGATGGTGATGTGGTTGTCGTCGTAGATGTAGACGAGGCGACCGAGCCCCAGGTGGCCGGCGAGCGAGGCGGCCTCGTGGCTGATGCCCTCCTCGAGATCGCCGTCGCTGCAGAGCACGAAGGTGTGGTGGTTGCAGAGGTCGCCCCCGAAGCGGGTGCGCAGCCAGCGCTCGGCGATGCCCATGCCGACGCCGTTGGCCATTCCCTGACCGAGGGGGCCGGTGGTGACCTCCACCCCGGCGGTGTGGCGGACCTCGGGGTGGCCCGGCGTGGCACTGCCCCACTGGCGGAACTCGCGGAGATCGTCGAGGGTGAGGCCGAAGCCCGTGAGGTGGAGCATCGAGTAGAGCAGCACGGACGCGTGCCCGCAGGAGAGCACGAAGCGGTCGCGATCAGGCCAGTCGGGCTCGGCTGCGTCGTAGCGCATGACCCGGTCCCACAGGACGTGGGCGAGGGGAGCCAGGGCCATTGCCGTGCCGGGGTGGCCCGAGTTGGCCCGCTGGGGCATGTCCATGGCCAGGCCACGGATGACGTTGACGGCCCGCTGCTCGAGGTCGGGATCGGACACGCTTCCTCCTGCGTTGGGCGAGTGGCCCGACCCTACCCGCGGCTGTCGGCGCGACGGGCCATCGACGCGGCGGTGTCGTGGCCGGCGAACCTGCCGCCCGTCGGGCGGGTCATTCCTCGGGGGGTAGGAGGGTGTACGGCACGATGGTGACGTGGCCCTGGTCGATGCGGCAATGGGCTTCGACCGTGCCGTAGTCGTCGAAGTCGATCTCGCCTCGTACGAGCCGCTGGCCGAACTTGCCCGGCTCGATCTGGAGGGGGGAGACGTTGCGGGCGACCTGCTCGCCGTCGCGGCGGTAGACGACCTCGAGGGCACCAGTGCCGGCCTCGTCGGCGGCGCACCGGATGAGCACGCAGAGATGGGGTGCCCAGGTCAACGGGAGCGGCCCCGGGGCGACGGCGGAGAACTGCACGCCGGTCAGGTCGATCCGGGTCGACGGCCCGGGTGCCGGCCGCATGTCGATGCTGTCGATGAAGAGGGCCGCGACGATGTCCACCCGGCGAGGCTATCGAGGAGGTCCGAACACCCGGTGACCGCCGATCCAGGTGCCGGTGAGCCCGAGGTCGGGACCCAGGGCCACGAGATCGGCTCGGCGGCCGACCTCGATGCACCCGCGGTCGGCCAACCCGAGGAGCCGCGCCGGTGTGGTGGCCGCAGCGGCGGCCGCGTCCGCCAAGGGCACCCCGCACGATCCCACCGCATTCCGCACGGCGCGGACCATGGTGAGGCTGCTCCCGGCGATGGTGCCGTCGGGAAGGCGCGGCAGCCCGTCCGGCGCGGCAACGTCGATCTCGCCGAGGTGACCCGAGCGCCACGCCACCGCGTCGGTCACGAGGGCGACCCGCTCGGCGCCCTTGGCCCGGAACGCGAGGCGGACGAGGGCCGGATGGGTGTGGGCCAGGTCGGCGATCAGCGAGACGGTGAGGCGGTCGTCGGTGAGGGCGGCGCCGACGAGTCCGGGCGCGCGGTGATGGAGCGCGGCCATGGCGTTGAAGCAGTGGGTGACCAGCGTGGCCCCGGCGTCGACTGCCGCCCCGGCCTGCTCGTAGGTGGCGGCGGAGTGCCCGAGGCCGACGAGCACGCCACGCCGGGCCAACGCCGCGATCGCCGGCGCGGTGTCACCCGCCTCGGGTGCCAGCGTCACCACCTGCACGATCGGATCGAGGTCCTCGATCCAGCCGGGATCGACCTCCCGGATCAACTGCGGAGGATGGGCGCCCGGGCGTCCGCCCAGGAACGGGCCCTCCAGGTGGGCCCCGGCGATCGCCGGCCGGGGACCGGACCGCGCCGCGGCGTCGGCGATGCGCCCGAGCGGTGCCGCGTACGCCCCAAGGGGGGCGGTGACGAGTGTGGGGCACCAGGTGGTGACCCCCTGACGCACGAGCAGGTCGTCGAGGCGGTCCCAGCCCGTCGGCGTGGCCGTGGCCACATCGGTGTCTTCGTGGCCGTTCGCCTGCAGGTCGATGAACCCCGGCAGCAGCGTCCGGTCGTTCACAACCGTGGACGTCGGGCGGATCGAGCCGATCATCGAGCTCTCGACGACGACCTCGCACGGACCGGTCCAGCCCGCCGGGGTGAGGGCACGCGCCGCAGCGATCGTGGTCACGTTCCCGGGGGGGCGGGCACCTGGCATCCGGTGCCGACGCAGTGACGCAGGTCCTCGACGAGCCCGGCGAGGAGGTCGCGCGTGTCGGCGAGCGCGGGGTCGTCGGCCAGGTTCTCGGTCTCGTCCGGATCGTCCCGCCGGTCGTACAACTCGACCTCGTCGGTGTCGTAGCGGACATAGGTGAAGCGGGGCGTCCGCACCCCGACGTAGTGGGGGATCTGGCCGGAGCCGCGTGGCGGGCTCTCGAGCAGCAGCGCCCGCTCGGGAGGCTCGTCGGGGCCGGGTGCGCCGGTCGGGAGGGCACGGCCGTCGACCGGGATGGCCGGGGTGGCGCCGGCGAGATCGAGGATCGTGGACGGGAGGTCGATGACGGCCACCTGCTCCTCCACGGTGGCGCCTGCGGCGAACTCGCCTCCCCGCACGATGAACGGCACCCGCAGCACGTTCTCGTACGGCAGGGTCTTGGAGAACGAGATTCCGTGCTCGCCGAAGCCCCACCCGTTGTCGGAGAAGAAGAAGATGACCGTGTCATCGAGCACCTCGGCCTGCTCGAGCGTCGCCACGATGCGTCCCACGGCCTCGTCGACCGCCTGCAGGGACTCGAGGTAGCGACGGTATGCCCTGGCGGTCAATGCCTCGAGGGTCAGGTCGGTGTCGTTCTCCAGGTTGAACTGGGCCACCCCGAGGGTGGTGAGCCGCTCGATTCGTCCCACGAAGGCCGGCTTGTCGCTGATGTCGGACTCGTCGATGGCGGGGGAGTGCGGCCGGGGCTCGTCGTCGAACTGGCCCAGGTGCCGTGGTGCCGGGGCGGGGGAGAACGGGAGCGCCCCCGGGCCTGCACCGGTGTGGGGGGCCAGGGGCCAGAAGTCGAGGAAGAACGGCTCGTCGGCATCGGCCAGGTGCCGGATCTCTCGCACGGCTCGGTCGGCGAGGACGTCGGTCTGGTAATCGGCGTCGGCCGACCCCCGGTGGACGTAGCGGCCGTTGTCGTTGACCTCGTAGTCGAAGTAGCGGGTCTGGGACGGATCCATGAGCGAGAACCAGTCATCCCAGCCCGGAGGAATGGCGGGTGTCGACTGGCGTGTGTAGGAGTTCAGGTACTTGCCCACATGCGAGGTGGCGTAGCCCGCCCGTTGCAGCCAGACCGGCAGCGTCTCTTCGTGGCGCAGGGCGGGGTAGCCCCCGTCGGGCGGGATGTTGTCGCGAACGCCGTTGTTGTGCGCGTATTGGCCGGTGAGGAAATTGGCACGAGCGGGACAGCACAGCGGGAAGCTCGAGATGCCGTTCGCGAACGTGGTCCCCTCCTCGGCCAACAAGGTCCGCGTCCGTTCCATCACCCGCAGGCTCTCCACCGTCTGGTCATCGGTCATGATCACCACGATGTTCGGCCGGCCACCGGGGCCCGGGGCCCCGTCCCGGCTTGCCGTGCTGTCGCCACAACCGGCCATCGCGGCCAGGACCACGACCAGGGACAGCACGACGGTCCGACGACGGGGCACCGTCGAAGGTCTAGCCGAGCGCGCCCCGGGGTGTGGGCCACCCGGCTCGGTACGCTGCCCGGGTGGAAGACTCCCTCGCGACGCTTTCCACTCGCGAGGCGATCCTCATCGAGGCGCGCCGATGCTTCGCAGAGCACGGCTACGAAGGAACGGCGCTGAACGAGATCGCCGAGGCCGTCGGCATCCGGAGGCCGAGCCTGCTCTACCACTTCGAATCCAAGCACGCGCTGTACCGCGAGGTGTTCGAGACCGCACTCGCCGAGTGGTACCTCCGCATCGAGGAGGCGGTCGCCGACACCGATCGCCAGGGATGGAACCTGCTCGACCGGGGTCTCACGGCGGGGTTCCGGTTCTTCATGGAGAGCCCCGAGTTCGTTCGCCTCCTGCGCCGTGAGTTCCTCGAGAGCGGCGGGCACCTCGGCATCGATCTCGGTGCGGCCATGCGACCGCAGTTCGAGCGGGCGGCCGCCTTCTTCGAGCGCGAGATGGACGCCGGGCAATTCCGTCGTCACGACCCCGAGCAGCTGCTGCTCACCGGCTACGGGGCCATGTTGAGCTACTTCAGCGACCTGCCCGTCATCGAGAGCATGCTCGGGCGCGACCCCCGCTCACCCGAGGCGCTCGAAGCGCGGCTCGAGCACATCCGTGAGTTCTTCCGGGCCGCCCTGGAGCCTTGACCGCGTTGGCGCGGACCCCGAATCGCCCAGGTCGCGTCACGTAACGTGCGCCGGATGCCCCCCACGTTGTCCGAATCGGAGTCCAAGAAGCTCCTCGCCGCCCACGGTGTGCCGATGGTCGCCGAGGCCGTGGCCGTCGATGCCTCGGGGGCCGTCGCCGCGGCCGAGCAGATCGGGTTCCCGGTCGTCGCCAAGTTGTGCGGCGACAACATCGCGCACAAGACCGAGCGCGGCCTCGTGCGCCTCGGGTTGGCCGACGCCAGCGCCGTGGAGCGCGCGGCCACCGCGCTCTTGGCCGCCGCCCGGCCCGACGACGGTGAGGTCGGCGTCCTGATCGCCCCCATGGTGTCCGGGAACCGCGAGTTGATCGCCGGCCTCCAGCGTGATCCGCAGTTCGCCATGACGGTGATGCTCGGCGTCGGGGGCGTGCTTGCCGAGGCGTTGGCCGACGTGGCCTTCCGCCTCGTGCCGATCGAGCGGGTCGATGCCACCGAGATGATCGAGCAGCTCCACACCCAGGCACTGCTCGGGCCGTTCCGGGGCGAGCCCGAGGTGGACCGCGAGGCCCTCGTCGATGTGCTCACCGGGCTCTCGGCCGCCGCGATCGCCCGGCCCGACATCGTCTCGGCCGACCTGAACCCGCTCATCGTCCACGAGGGCAGGCCGGTGGCGGTCGACGCCCTGGTCGAGCTCGACGGCACCGGGCCGGGCCTGGACGGTGTCGCCTGATGGCCCCGACCGCAGCGCAGTTCCGGGCGCTCTTCGAGCCTCGCGGCGTGATCGTCGCCGGCGCCTCGACCCATCCGGGCAAGTTCGGGTTCGTCTGCCTGCACAACATCCTCGCCGCCGGTTACGAGGGTCGGGTGTTCGCCACGAACCGCGACGGCTCCCAGGTGCTCGGCATCGACTGTGTCGCGTCGGTGGACGACATCGCCGACGGTGCCGCCGACCTCGTCTTCATCTGCACCCCGGCGGCCGCCAACCTCGAGCTGTTGCGAGCCTGCGCCCGCAAGGGGGTGCGGGCCGCCTTCGTCGCGTCCGCCGGGTACGGGGAGTCCGGCGACGAGGGCCGAGCGAGCGAGGCGGAACTGGTGGCGGTCGCCGACGAGGTCGGCATCCTCCTCGCCGGTCCGAACGGGCAGGGCGTGGTGTCGCCACCGTCGAAGCTCTGTGCCCAGATCGTGGCGCCGTACCCGCCCGTCGGCCACATCGGGGTGGCCAGCCAGTCGGGCAACTTCGTGTCGTCGTTCATGAACTACGCCAAACACAGCGGCATCGGGATCAGCCGCGCCATCAGCGCCGGGAACTCGGCGGCAGTGACCGTGCCCGACTACCTCGACTTCTACGCGGACGACCCCCAGACGAAGGTGGGGCTCGCCTACCTGGAGGGCATCGTGGACGGGCGGCACTACTTCGAGCGTCTCCGCTCGGTGGCACGTCGCAAGCCCCTCGTGATCGTCAAGGGTGGAGCCACCGCCGGCGGGGCACGCGCCGCGGCGAGCCACACCGGCTCGCTGGCCACCGACGACGCCGTGTTCGACGGTGCGCGCCGACAAGCGGGGGTGACCCGGGCGGCCACCGTCGAGGAGGCGTTCGAGGCCGCAGCCACCTTCGCCACCCAGCCGGCGCCTCGGGGCCCGCGCACGGTGGTCTTCACCACCGCCGGCGGCTGGGGGGTCGTGACGGCCGATGCCATCGCCGGCACCGACCTCGAACTGCTCACGCTGCCCGACGACCTCCGGCGGGCGGTCGACGCCGAGTTGCCACCGCGTTGGAGCCGCAGCAACCCGGTCGACCTCGCGGGCGGCGAGACCCGTGACACCATTCCCGAGGTGCTCGCGATGGTCGCCTCCCACGACGAGGTCGATGCCGTGATCTTCCTCGGACTCGGCATCCAGGCCAACCAGGCGCGTCTCGAGCGCGATGGGCCCTTCTACCCCGGTCACGGCCTCGAGCGGATCGTCGCCTACCACGAGCGCCAGGACGCCCGGTTCGCGCAGGCCGCCGCCGACATCTCCGACGCCACCGGCAAGCCGATCCTCACCGCCACCGAGCTGGGGGTCACCGATCCGGCCAACGCCGGTCCTGCCGCGGTGCGGGCCACCGGACGGCTCTGCTACGCGTCGTCCAACCGGGCAGTCACGGCCTTGGCCCACCTGTGGCACGACGCGCGTTACCGCCAGCGCCGAGGGCTCTCGGCGCCGTGAAGCGGCTGGTCCTGCCGATCCTGCTGATCCTCGTGATCGTCGGCTGCCTCGTCGCTGCGCTGGTGGTCGATGCCGGCACCGCCGAGACCCAGGAGGGCGGCGACGCGGCCGCACCGGTCACCCCGGTGCTCTCGGCCCGCCGCGTCCCCGACCTGGCTTCGCAGGCCGGCGCGGACAGCCGGTTGCGCGGGGGGCTCGATGGGCTCGCCGGCGTGCTCCCCGCCGAAAGTTGCCTCGTGGTCGAGGCTGACGGGCGTCCGATCATCGGTCACCGTTCCGACGATGCGGTCACGCCGGCGTCCACCGAGAAGGTCCTCACCGCCGCCGCCGCGCTGGCCGCGCTCGGCGCCGACTTCCGTTACCGCACGAGTGCCCAGGCGGCGGCCGAGCCGGTGGGCGGCGTGGTGGGCGGCGATCTCTACCTGGTGGGCGGCGGCGACCCGGTGCTCACCACCGATGCGTATGCGGCGACCTCGCCGGCGCAGGACCAGGCCCACACGCGCCTCGAGGAGCTGGCCGACGCCGTGGTCGCGGCCGGCGTGACCAGCGTCGGGGGTGGCGTCGTCGGCGACGACGGTCGGTACTCGTCCAACCGGTACGTCGCCGACTGGCCCTCGCGATACATCGAACAGAACCAGACGGGCCCGCTGTCGGCCCTCTCGGTCGACGACGGTTTCGAGAGCTTCCCCAATGCCGGCGACCCCGCGGCCCCCCTGCGGCCGGCAGCCGACCCGACCACCCGGGCCGCGGCCACCTTCACGTTGCTCCTGCGCCAGCGTGGGGTCGATGTCGCGGCGCCGCCGTCAGCCGGGACCGCTCCCGCCGGTGCCGTGGAGATTGCGGGAAAGCGCTCGAAGAAGCTTCCCCGCATCCTCGGTGAGATGTTGACCTTCAGCGACAACCAGACGGCCGAGCTGGTGCTCCGCGAGGTTGGCTTCGCCACCTCGGGCGAGGGCTCGACGGTTGCGGGCGCGGCTGCGGTCGAGCAGGCCCTCGCCGAGGCGGGGGTCGCCTCGGAAGCGTCGGACACGGTCGACGGCTCGGGGCTGTCGGACGCGAACCGGCTCACGTGCGACACGTTGGTCCGGACCCTCGAAGCCAACCCGGACCTGATCGGTGCGCTGGCGACGGGAGGTCAGCCAGGCACCCTGGCCTCGTTCGCCGACACCCCCCTCGAAGGCCGCCTGCACGCGAAGACCGGATCGCTCAACCACGTCCGGGCGCTGGCGGGCGTCGTCGACCTCACCCAGGGCGGCGATGCGCTCACCTTCGCCTACGTGATCAACAACCCGCCGTTCATCACCCCGGAGCAGGACGCGCTCCGCGGTCGGCTCGGCGCGCTGCTGGCGAGTTACCCCGACCGACCCCCGGTGCCCGACCTGGTGCCCGTGCGGGTTCCCGGCCAACAACGGCGGACGCCGACCGGTCAGCCGGAGGGCTGACGCAGCTGCCCGCCGATGCACCGGGCCGGGCGCAGGGCCACGGTACGATCGCTCCCTGTGCCCGACGCCACCCGATCAGCGTTTCGGATCAGGCTGGCGTTGGTCGGCGCAGCCGCGCTGGCCCTTCGCGTCGCCCACACCCTGGTCTCCCAGGGCGGCAATCCTCCGGCGGGCGACGCCGTCTACTTCTACGGGCAGGGCATCGCCGTCGCCGACGGCGAGGGCTTCATCGATCCGATCATCTTCCAGGTCTTCGACCTGAAGCTCCAGGCCGCGCATCACCCCCCGCTCTATCCGGTGTTCCTGGCCGTGATGTCGAAGGTCGTGGGCACCAGTCCCCAGTCACTCCGGCTCGCCACGTGCGTGCTGGGGGCCGCGGCCGTGGTGGTGATCGGCCTCGTCGGGCGGCGGGTGGCGGGGGAGCGGGCCGGCCTGCTGGCCGCCACCGCGGCCGCTATGTACCCCAACATGTGGGCCAACGACGGCCTGCTGCTCTCCGAGCCGCTCTATGCGCTCACGATCGCCCTGACGCTGCTCGCGGCCTACCGGCTGTGGCAGGACCCGCGGCCCCGCGAGGCGATGTTCCTCGGGGGCGCCATCGGGCTGGCCACCCTGGCCCGGGCCGAAGCGCTGGCCCTGTTCGTCCTGTTGGCGATCCCGCTCGTCCTGGTCTGCCGGGCGCTCGATCGGCGCCAGCGGCTGTCCCTCGTCGCCGTGGTGCTGGCCGCCGGGAGCGTGGTGATGGCGCCCTGGGTGGCCCACAACCTGTATCGCTTCGAGGAGCCGGTCACGCTGTCGTACGGCCTGGCGGGCGTTCTTCCGCAGGCCAACTGCGACCTCACCTACTCAGGTGTCTTCCTCGGCTACTGGTCGCCGAGTTGCTCCTTCCCCGACGAGACGATCGGCCCCTCGGCCCAGGAGTGCCTGCGCGACCGTGCCCGTTGCGCCGAGATCTACGCCTCCCAGTTCGGCGACGAGTCCGAGGCGGCCGCACTCGGCCAGAAGCGGGGGCTGCAGTACATGAGCGACCATCGTGGTCGGCTTCCGGTGGTGGTCGCGGCGCGGGTGGGGCGGATGTGGGGGCTCTTCCGGCCTGGCCAACAGGTGGAGATCGACGCCGTGGGTGAGGGTCGTGGCCTCCTGCTCGCCCGTGTCGCCCTCATCACGTTCTACGAGTCCGTGGCCGTCGCGGTGGCGGGGTTGGTGCTGCTCCGCCGGCGACGTGTCCCCATCCTTCCTCTCGTGAGCATGGCGGTCCTGGTGACGGTGGTGGCGGCCGCCGCCATACCCGTGACCCGCTACCGGATGCCGGTCGAGGTGGCCATGGCCGTGCTGGCGGGCGTGGTGGCCGATCAGGTGATCCGGTGGTGGTCGGGGCGTTCGCGACCCACGGCGGGCGGGTCGTCGAGCGTCGAGCCTGCTCGTGGGTGAGCGCCTGCGGGGCTTCCCCGCCCGGCTCGGCCTCGTGACCGCGGGCGCGCTGGTGCTCCGCCTCGTCTACGCGGTGGCCTTCGAGGGCAACGGTGAACCGGGCGGCGACGGCTTCTACTTCCACTACCAGGCGCAGGCGATCAGTCGGGGCGACGGGTTCGTCAATCCGATCACGTGGCTCCACGCGGACACCAACGTGCAGGCTGCGCACCACCCGCCGCTCTATTCGATCTACCTGGCCATCCCGTCCGTCCTCGGGCTCGACAGCCCGCTCGCCCACCGGGTCGTGTCGTGTCTCGCCGGTGCGGCGACCGTTGCCCTGGTCGGTCTGCTCGCCCGTCGACTGGCCGGTGGCCCGGGAGCCGGTGACCGGGCCGGGCTGATCGCCGCGGTGCTGGCGGCCGTGTACCCGATCGTCTGGGTGAATGACGGGTTGGTTCTCTCCGAGCCGTTGTACGGGGTGACGATCGCGCTCGTGCTCTTCGCGGCCTATCGGCTCTGGGACGCCGGTGACCCTCGTCGGGCCGCGGCGCTGGGCGGGGCGATCGCGCTCGCGGCGCTCACCCGCGCCGAGGCCTCGAACCTGCTGCTGTTCCTCGTCGTCCCGCTGGTGATCGCGCTTCCGGCGGCGACCTGGCGCCGACGGGCCGTGCTGGTGGTCGCCGCCGGCCTGGCGTATGCGGCCGTCGTCAGCCCGTGGATCGCGTACAACCTGGCGCGGTTCGACGAGCCCGTCTTCCTGTCCTACGGCGCTGCCGGCGTCCTGCCGCAGGCGAACTGCGACCAGACCTACGACGGGCCGCTCCTCGGCTACTGGAGTGGTGCGTGCGCGTTCCCCAACCGGTCGGAGCTCCCCGAGATGGGCAAGCCCCACCCCGACCTCGAGCTGGTCGCCCGGCAGGGGATCGCCTTCCTCGGCGACGACGACGAGTCGACGGCCGCCAACGTCGGGCTCCATCGGGGGCTCGACTACATCAGATCGCGACCGGGGCGGGCCGCGGTCGTGTCGATGGCGCGTGTCGGCCGCCTGTGGGGCGTCTACCGACCCGCGCAGAGCATCGATCTCGACACCGTGATCGAGGACCGGGGCCGTGCCATCTCCACCGTGGGGCTCGTCATGTACTACGAGATGCTCGCCCTGGGCATCGTCGGCCTGGTGGTGCTCCGCCGTCGAGGGGTGCCGATCCTGCCCTTCGTGAGCCTCGCCGTGCTCGTGACCTTCACCGCCGCCGTGGCCATCGGGGTGACGAGGTACCGCTTCCCGGTCGACGTGGGCCTAGCGGTGCTCGCGGGGATCGCCCTCGATGCAGGCCTGCGCTGGTCCCGCCGAACTCGCAAGACACGCTCGCCGCAGCCCCGCGCGTCGGTGGCACCGACATGACCGACGACCTCGCAGCCACCGCGGAGCTACTCGCCGCCGAGCACCCCGATCGGGACTGCTTCGGTGACCCCGACTACCTCCCGTGGCTCTACGAGGCCAACCCGTGTGGGCCGGCCATCCAGGAGAGCGTCGACCGGCAGGGCCAGCGGGTGGCCCACTTCGCCCTGCTGCCCCAACAGTGGTGCCGACGTGACGAAGTGGCCGACTTCTGCGTGGGGGTGAACGGGGTGACGAGGACGGGCGCGGGCAGAGCGCACTTCCTCGCCCTACTTCGACGGGGCATCCGCGAGATCGGTCGCAGGGGCGCGGTCGCCGGCTTCGGGGTGACGAACGAGTCGTCCACCGCGCTCACCCTCGGGCGCACCGGCATCGGCTACGTGGGCCCGCTCCCGGTGGTCGTGCGTCCCAACCGACCGGGCGGACGCGGTGTCACGACCCATGACGTGTCGCCCGACTGGCTGGCGAGCGACGAGTTCGCCGCGCTGGCGGCGTCGATCGACGGGGGGTCCACGGAGGGCTGGTCCCAGCGCTGGTCACTCGAGGTCCTCCGGTGGCGCCTCGCCAGCCCCGCGGCCACCTACCGGGTGCACGTCAGCCCAGAGGTCATGGCGGTGACCACCAAGACGGTCCACAAGCACGTCCCCGTGACCGTCGTGCTCAAGCTCTTCGCCCGCACGGCGCGGCCCGGCGCGCATGCGGCGTCGGCGGTGACGGCACGCGCCTGTCGTCGCGACCGCACGCCGGCGGCGGTCTACGTCGGCTTCAACGACCGCGTGCCCTTCCGTGGCCTCACCGTGCCGCGCTCCCTCCTCCCGTCTCCCCTGAACCTCGTGCTGTTCGGTGCCGACAAGGCCTCGGTGGCCGTGGGCGAGGAGATCCCCGGCCTCCCGCAGGACGAGGTCGACCTGGCCTGCTTCGAACTGTTGGACTTCGACGCCCTGTGACCGGCACACCATGACCGAGCCCGATGCCGACCTGTCGGCCAGCGCCGAGCTGCTCCGCAAGGAGCACCCGGATGCCGAGCGCTTCGGTGGCACCCAGTTCCTCACCTGGCTGTACCGCGACAACCCCCACCATCCCGCGATCGAGGAGAACGTCGATCGGCGGGGCAGGCGGGTCGCCCACTTCGCGCTGGTCCCCCAGCCCTACCGGGATCGCACGGACACGGCCACCTTCGTGCTCTCGGTCAACGCCGTCACCCGGTCGGGGCTGGGCAGCATGCATTTCGTGGCGCTCGCGGCCAGAGGCACACGGCGGGCCATCGAGCGCAAGGACGAGCTGGGCGGCCTCATCGGCGGGATCGGCGTCACGAACGAGTCGTCCACCATGCCCGGCCTGCACCGGATCGGGGCCCGCCTGATCACGAGCCTCCCGGTACGGGCGATCCCGTGGGTCGGTCGGTCGTCGCGTGGCGTGGAGAGCCACGATCTCGACGACGCCTTCCGCGCCACCGACGACTTCACCCGTCTCATCGACGGCTTGGACGAGCAACCGGCCGACGGCTGGACCCAGTGCTGGACACCCGAGCACCTCCGATGGCGCCTCGCCGCGCCGGGCGCGCGGTACGCGATCCACGCGTCCGACGAGGTCGTGGCGATCACCACGACGGCGAGCGCCAAAGGCGTGCCGGTCGCCGTGGTCCTCAAGCTCCTGCCGCGCGAGGGGCGCCGGGGCCCGCTGTCGGCCCGCTCGGTGATCGCCGCCGCCACCCGCCACCATCGGGTGCCGGTGGCGATCTACGCCGGGTTCAACGCCCACGTGCCGGTCAAGGGGCTGAAGATCCCCAAGCGAGCGCAACCCGCCCCGCTCAACCTGCTCTTCATCGCCCGGGACGAGGCCTCGCGGTTCCTCGGCATGGACCTCGAGAAGGAGGGCCCCCAGGCAGCCGCCCGCTTCGACACCTTCGAGCTCTTGGACTTCGACGCGTTCTGAGAGAGGCGCCGCCGCCGTGCCGCGACGACACCCCGGGGTCGCACCCTCGTAGGCTCGCGGCGGTGGCGACCCTCCCGATGTTCCCGTTGGGAAGCGTGCTCTTCCCGTCGGTCTACCTGCCGCTGCACGTGTTCGAGGAGCGCTACCGACAGCTCGTCCGCGACTGCCTGGCCGGCCACCGGGAGTTCGGCGTGGTTCTCATCGAGCGGGGGAGCGAGGTCGGTGGAGGCGACGTCCGCACCGAGGTCGGCACCGTCGCTCGCATCGTCGAGGTGACCGAGTTCGACGACGGCCGGTTCGCCCTCGTGGCACTCGGCGTGCGGCGGATCGTGGTCGACGCCTGGCTGCCGGACGACCCCTATCCGCAGGCGGAGGTGCACGACTGGGACGACCCCTCCGACCTGGGTGCGCAGGAGGCCGAGGCTGCTGTCGCGATGTTGGTGCCGCTCCGACGGGCGCTGGCGTACAAGGCCGAACTGGGTGAGGCCACGATGCCGGCGACGGTCGAGCTCAGCGAGGACCCGCTTCTCGTCAGCTTCCAGGCCGCGGCCGTGGGACCCATGGGACCGCTCGACCAACTCTCGGTGCTCCGCACCGAGCGCTGCCTCGATCGGCTGGAGCTGCTGCGGAGGCTGTTCGCCGAGGAGGCCGACGTGCTCGCCGCCCGCCTAGCCGACTGAGTCGGAGGAGTAGGATGTCGCGACGGCACGTCGAGCGCCGGTGACGAGCGAGATCGAGGATTGGTGTGGCGAGCAGCGTGAGCAGGGGCGGTTCCGGCCGCACGAGGGACACGACCGCACAGGTCGCCGACATCAAGGACCTCCTGGTCGGCTACGCCAGGCAGGAGACGGTCGACCCCCTGAAGGGCCTGGGCCGCTTCGTGGGCTACGGGGTCGCTGCCATGCTGCTGGTCGGCATCGGGTCGATCGAGCTCGCCGTCTCCCTGCTGCGTGCCCTCCAGACCGAGACGGGCTCACCCCTCACCGGCCATTGGTCGTGGGTGCCCTACCTCGTCACCGTCGCAGCGGCGAGCGCCGTCATCTACCTCGCCATCAAGGCCATCAACCGCAACGTGTCGAAGAGGAAGCCATGACCAGCCCGACCGCCATCACGCGCGACGACATCGAAGCCAAGTTCCGCGAGGTCCAGGGCGAGGTCGACGAGGCGGGCCAGGCCGCCCGCACCGGCCTGCTGGTGGCCGGCGTGGTGGTGGCCGTCGCCGTCGCTGCAGCCGCGTTCTACTTCGGCCGCCGCCGTGGGAGGCTGGCCAAGACCATCGTCGAGATCCGACGCGTCTGATGGCATCGCTGCTCGCCTACCTGCGGCGCGCAGGCATCGAGCGTGGGGTACTCGAAGGTCGACGAGCCTGGATGATCCTGGGCCTCGCCGCCTGGATGGTCCGCTTCGCGCAGCGTGCCGTCCGCCATGAGCCGGTGGTCGTCTTCCGAGAGGAGCTCGTTCCGGGCGAGAGCCTGGTCATCCGGCGCGAGGCGTCGGCGCCAAAGGGCCGGGGCCGGAAGCAGCGGTGAGCCGCTCCTTCACGGTCGGGGAGCGGGTCCTGCTCATCGACGCCAAGGACCGCCGTTACCTGGTGACATTGGCCGACGGAGGCCAGTTCCACTCGCATGCCGGTTTCGTGGCGCACGAGGAGATGCTCGGTGAACGCGAGGGCGCAACGGTGAAGTCGACGCAGGGCGCCCGCTACGTCGCCATCCGTCCGACGCTCTCGGACTTCGTCTACAAGATGCCGCGTGGGGCGCAGGTGATCTACCCCAAGGACCTCGGGCCGATCCTCATGCTCGCCGACATCTTCCCCGGGGCCCGCGTGCTGGAGTCCGGGGTGGGTTCCGGGGCGCTGTCGATGACCATGCTCCGCGCCGGTGCCGATGTCACCGGCTACGAGCTCCGGGAGGACTTCGCCGCCCGGGCGCAGCACAACGTGGAGGCGTTCCTCGGCACCGAGGCCGAGGGCCGGTACCGGGTGGAGGTGCGCGACAGCTACGAGGGCATCGACGCCGATGACCTCGACCGGATCGTGCTCGACCTCCCCGAACCATGGCAGGTGGTCGGTCACGCAGAGAACGCGCTGCATCCCGGCGGCATCATCGTCGCCTACACGCCCAGCATCCTCCAGGCCCGCCGGTTCCGGGAGGCGCTGAGCGCATCGGCATTCGGCCTGGAGGAGACCCTCGAGGTGCTCAACCGCAGTTGGCACATCGAGGGCCAGTCGGTGCGACCGGACCACCGGATGGTGGCCCACACGGGCTTTCTCACCCATGCGCGACTGCTCCGCGACTGAGGACCCGTGAACGGCTTCGACCTGCTGATCGTGTTGGCCGTCATCGGCGCCGTCGTCGGAGGGGTCCGGCTGGGCTTCGTCGCCCGCTCCACGTCGTGGGCGGGAATGGCCGTCGGGCTGGTGCTCGCCGCTCTTGCGCTCCCGTCGGTCGTCGAGCGCGTGGGCGGTGGCGACCAGCGCCTCCTGCTGGTGGCCGTCGCCACTCTGTTCGGTGGGGCCCTCCTCGGGCAGGCCGTCGGGCTGGTGTTGGGGCGCCAGCTCAGCCTGGGAATCGAGACCGGCAGGGGCCAGGCCGCCGATCGGGCGGCGGGCGCCGTCGCGGGAGTCGTGGGCGTGCTGATCGCGCTCTGGCTGCTCCTGCCGACCATGGCGGCCGTCCCCGGTTGGCCGGCCCGCCAGGCGCGCACCTCCGCCGTCGCGGCCTTCGTCCACGACTCGCTCCCGCAGGCGCCCGACGCATTCCTCGCGCTTCGCCAACTCGTCGGCGAGGACCGGTTTCCCGAGGTGTTCGACGCGCTGCAACCGGCGCCCGAGGTGGGGCCGCCGCCGGCCGAGGCAGGCATCTCCGCGGAGGTGTCGGCGCGGGTGGTGCCGTCGACGGTGAAGATCGAGGGAGAAGCCTGCGGGCGGCTCCAGGACGGCAGTGGCTTCGTGGCAGGTCCGGAGTTGGTGGTCACCAACGCCCACGTCGTCGCCGGCGAGGGCGACACCGCGGTCGAGCGCTCCGACGGCACCCGCGTCGATGCGGAGGTGGTCGCCTTCGACGCCAACCGTGACATCGCGGTACTGCGTGCCCCGGGGCTCGACCGTCCGGCCCTGCCGGTGGCGTCGGCGAACGCGGGTGACACCGGGGGGGTGTACGGCCACCCGGGGGGAGGTCCGCTCGAGATCTCTCCCTTCGAGATCGCACAGGAGGTCCGGGCCCGGGGCACCGACATCTACGACCGCAATCGCACCGAGCGTTCGGTCTTCTTCCTGGCCACCGAGCTGGCCCCCGGTGACTCAGGATCAGCGCTGGTGAACCCCGACGGCGAAGTGGTCGGCGTCGCGTTTGCCATCGCCCCCGACCAGCCGGGTGTCGGCTATGCCCTCACCGACGTCGAGTTGCGCGCCGTGCTCGACGGCGACCTGAGCCGACCGGTCGACGCCGGGCCCTGCCTCGCCTGACCCATCCGGGGCTACATCTCGATGAAGATGCACTCTCCGGGACACTCTTCGGCGGACTCGATGGTGGCTTCTTCCTGGCCTGCGGGGACCACAGCGAGGCCCTCGGCGCCGCCTGGATCGCTGTAGACCTTGTCGCCTTCCTTGACGTAGGCCAAGCCGTCGTCGAGGAGGGTGAAGACGTCGGGGGCGATTTCCTCACAGAGGCCGTCGCCGGTGCACAGATCCTGATCGATCCAGACCTTCATTGGTGGTGTCCTCTCACGATGTCGGGTTCAAGATGTCACGCCCGAGCCGCCAGACAGGGGCCCGGTTCTCACTTGATCGGCATTCTAGCCCGTCCCCGCAATAAACACGGAAATCCCGGTGCAATTGCAGCCAGGGGCGAGCGTCGGGCCGAAAGCTCCGCCGCATCCGTCGACGGCCCGTGTATCGTCCGCGAACGTCGCCCGCGAGGAGGTGGTTGTCGTCAGCCAGGACGAATCAGAACGACGGCTCGCCTCGTTCGAGGCCGAGATGAGTGACCTCCGCGAGCAGGCGCTCGCCATGGAGGAGGAGGTCGTCTCGTTGCGACGCCGTCTCCAGGAGGCACCCAAGCGCGTGCGCACGCTCGAGGAGCGCCTGCTCGAGACCAAGGGTCAGCTGGCCCAGGCCGTCTCCCAGAACGAAAAGCTCACCTACACCCTGCGCGAGGCTCGTGAGCACATCGCCACGCTTCGAGAGGAGGTCGACAAGCTCACCCAGCCACCGTCGGCGTACGGGACGCTCCTCGCCCGGAACGAGGACGGCACCGTCGACGTCTTCTCGGGCGGCAGGAAGATGCGGGTTGCGCTGCATCCCGGGATCGGCGACGACGACATCGAGCGGGGTGCCGAGGTCGTCCTCAACGAGTCGCTCAGCGTCGTGATGGCCCGCAGCGGCGAGGTCACGGGCGAGGTCGTCACCCTGAAGGAGCTGCTCCCCGACCGGCGGCGGGCCCTCATCGCGGGGCGGGCCGACGAAGAGCGGGTGGTCGAGCTGTCCGACGCGCTCGTGGGCGAGAGGCTGCGCTCCGGCGACACCGTGCTCATGGACTCCCGGTCGGGCCTGCTGCTCGAGAAGCTCCCGCGCCCAGAGGTCGAGGAACTCGTCCTCGAGGAGGTGCCCGACATGTCGTACGACGACGTGGGCGGCCTCGACACCCAGATCGAACAGATCACCGACGCCGTCGAGCTGCCGTTCGTGCACCAGAAGCTGTTCGCCGAGTACCAGCTGCCCGCACCCAAGGGCATCCTGCTCTACGGCCCGCCCGGCTGCGGAAAGACACTCATCGCCAAGGCCGTGGCCAACTCGCTCGCCAAGAAGGTGGCCGAGGTGAGCGGCGACACCCAGGCTCGCAGCTACTTCCTCAACATCAAGGGCCCCGAGCTCCTCAACAAGTACGTGGGCGAGACCGAGCGCCAGATCCGGCTGGTGTTCCAGCGGGCCCGCGAGAAGTCCGAGGAAGGATGGCCGGTGATCGTCTTCTTCGACGAGATGGACTCGCTCTTCCGCACCCGCGGGACCGGGATCAGCTCCGACATGGAGTCCACGATCGTGCCCCAGCTGCTCGCGGAGATCGACGGAGTCGAGACACTGAAGAACGTGATCGTGATCGGCGCGTCGAACCGTGAGGACCTCATCGATCCCGCGATCCTCCGGCCTGGTCGCCTCGACGTGAAGATCAAGATCGAACGACCGGACGAAGCGGCGGCGGCGTCGATCTTCAGTCGTTACCTCGTGAGCGAGCTGCCGCTCGACGCCGGTGAGGTCACCTCGCTCGGCGGCGGAGACCCGGACAAGGCCGTCCGCGCCATGATCGAGACCACCGTCGAGGAGATGTACCGCGAGGACGATCAGAACCGCTTCTTGGAGGTCACCTACCAGAACGGCGACAAGGAGATCATGTACTTCAAGGACTTCTCGTCGGGGGCGATGATCGAGAACATCGTGCGTCGGGCGAAGAAGCGCGCCATCAAGCGATTCATCGATGACGGTGCCAAAGGGATCCGCACCGAGGACCTCATCGCCTCGATCCACCAGGAGTACAAGGAGCACGAGGACCTGCCCAACACCACCAACCCCGACGACTGGGCCAAGATCTCGGGGAAGAAGGGGGAGCGGATCGTCTACATCCGCACCCTGATCACCAGGGACGACGAGGACACCGCCGGTGGACGCGCCATCGAGCGGATGGCCACCGGGCAGTACCTGTAGTGGCGTCGGAGCACTAGTGGCGCTGCCCAAGATCATCGGGGTCGAGACCGAGTTCGGCATCGTCCTGCGCGGCGCCGGTGAGTCGAACCCCATCGCGGCGTCGTCGGTGCTCATCAACGCCTACATGAACGAACTGGCCCGCTCGGCCGATGTCGCCCATCCTGTCGCCAAGGTGGGCTGGGACTTCGAGGACGAGTCGCCCGGCAACGACGCCCGAGGTGACGCGCCGCTCGGAGCGATGGCACCCGAGGTCGAGACCCACCTGGTGAACGCGGTCCTCACCAACGGAGCCCGGTACTACGTAGACCACGCCCATCCCGAGTTCTCCACGCCCGAGTGCGCCGATCCGCGGTCGATCGTCGTGTTCGACAAGGCCGGCGAGCAGATCCTCGAGCGCTCGATGGCCGCTGCGGGCCGCCTGCTGCCCGACGGCCAGGAGATCGTGGTCTACAAGAACAACTCGGACGGCAAGGGCAACTCGTACGGCTGCCACGAGAACTACCTGATGGCCCGCTCGGTGCCGTTCTCACGGATCGTCACCCACATCACCCCGCACTTCGTGACCCGCCAGATCTACACCGGCGCCGGCAAGGTGGGCACCGAGGCGGCCGGCCTCGCACGCAGCAGCATCGGCTTCCAGCTCACGTCGCGGGCCGACTTCTTCGAGGAAGAGGTCGGCCTCGAGACCACGCTCAAGCGTCCGATCGTCAACACCCGCGACGAGCCCCATGCCGACGCCCAGAAGTACCGGCGGCTCCACGTGATCGTGGGCGACGCCAACCTCTCCGAGGTGTCGACGCTGTTGAAGGTGGGCACGACCGCCCTCGTGCTCTCCATGATCGAGGACGACTTCCTGCCTCGCGAGTTCAAGTTCCTGTCACCGGTGTCGGCCATGCGGCGGGTCTCCTACGACCGCAGCCTCCTCGAGCCCCTCGAGCTGGCCGACGGCTCGACCGTCACCGCGCTCGAGGTGCAGTGGGAACTGCTCGACCGTGCCCGCAAGTACGCCGACAGTGCCGGCCTCGCCTGCCTCGGGCCCGACCCCTCGGTCGGAGCGGACATCCTGGCCCGGTGGGAGCAAGTGCTCACGGCCCTGGAGGCGGACCCGATGACCCTGGCCGACCAGCTCGACTGGGTGGCCAAGTACCGCCTGCTCGAGGGCTACCGGGACCGTCACGGCCTCGACTGGGACGACGCCCGCCTTTCCGCCATGGACCTCCAGTACCACGACCTGCGCCCGTCCAGGTCGCTGTTCGCCCGATTGCCGGTCGAGCGCATCACCACCGACGACGAGGTCGAACGTGCCATCGGCGAGCCGCCGTCCGACACCCGGGCCTACTTCAGGGGGCGCTGCCTCGCCAAGTGGGGCGACGACATCGTGGCCGCCAACTGGGACTCGCTGGTGTTCGACGTCGGCTCGGAGACCCTCCGGCGGGTGCCGATGATGGAGCCCACGCGCGGAACGGCGGCTCACGTCGGTACCTTGTTGGACCAGTGCTCCAGCGCGGCCGAGCTGTTGGAGCGGTTGGGTTCGTGAGCACCCAGAGCATGCAATTCACCGGACGACCGGACAGGAGCGCCTGATGGCCGAACGAGAGCAGAAGCGCCGGCCCGCCGCCGCCCGCGAGGCGCGCGACGTCGACGACGCGCCCGCCACCTCGGAGACGGGGGAGAAGATCAAGGCCGAGCTCGACGACCTGCTGGACGAGATCGACGACGTTCTGGAGACCAACGCCGAGGACTTCGTGCGCTCGTACGTCCAGAAGGGCGGCCAGTAGTCGCTCGCCGTGGGACCGTCACGGTTCCGTCGACCCGGGCACGCTGCTCGACGGGTCAGACCTCGATGTGAGGGTGCGGCCGCATTCGTGCAGGGTCCCTGCAGGGATGCAGGACAGCGTCCTGCGGCTCAGTGGCCTCTGTCGGGGGTCGACGGGGCCGTCATGACCCCGTCGACCTCGGTCGAGATGCACGTGCCGGCCCTTCCGGCGACGAGCGCTTCGATGGCCGCGAGGCTGCCGATCATGGCCGGGCGGCCGGTGGCGCGGGCGAAGTCGCAGGCCGCGGTGACCTTCGGGAGCATCGAGCCCGCCGCGAACTCGGCCGCGTGTCGGGCGAGCAGGGCATCGGGGTGCGCGGTCACCACCGCCCGCTGCAGCGGAGTGCCGAAGCCGAGGTAGGCCGCGGCGGTGTCGGTGGCCATGACGAGCACCTCCGCGCCGAGATCCCGTGCCAGGAGGGCGCTGGCATGGTCCTTGTCGATCACCGCCTCGACGCCACCGAGGTGGCGCACCCCGTCGAAGGCGGTGGGGATGCCGCCGCCGCCGGCGCAGATCACCACGCAACCGGCCTCGAGCAGCCAGGAGATCTGGCGCTCCTCGAAGATGCGCTTCGGTGCCGGTGAGGGCACCACCCGTCGCATCTGGTCGCCGTCAGGGCGGAAGAGCCAGCCGCGCTCGCGCTGGAGCGACGCCGCCTCGTCGGGCGGGTACGAGGGGCCGATCGGCTTGCTCGGTTCGCCGAACGCCGGGTCGTGAGGGTCGACCTCGATCATGGTGAGCAGGGTGGCCAGCGGGAGCTCGGCCGGTAGGCGGTTCCCCATCTCTTGTTCGATCAGGTAGCCGACCATGCCCTGGGTCTCGGCGCCGAGCACGTCGAGCGGGTAGGCCGGCACGGGCTCGTAGGCGGCGGCCTCCAGCGCGAGGAGCCCGATCTGGGGGCCGTTGCCGTGCGAGATCACGAGCTCGTGGGCCACCGCCAGGGGTGCCAGGTGGTCGCAGGCCGCCCCGATGTTGGCCCGCTGGTTCTCGATGGTCATCGGTTCACCGCGGCGCAGCAGGGCGTTGCCCCCGAGCGCGACGACCAGCCTCATGTCGGGATCACGTGGTGGCCCGTACGCGGGAGGGGGCACGGCCTCGGTCATGCGGTCCACGCGGTCGGGGCGCGCCCACCCCGAAGCCCCTGCACATGGACCGTGAATACCACACGAAGGGCACCGGGAAGGCGGGCGAGACCTCGTGGACGATCGGGGCTAGGTTCGTGCCCGTGCGGCGGAGGGAGTTCCTGGCGGCGGTGGCGGTGTCCTCGGGGGCGGTGGTCCTGGCGCCACCGCTGTGGCGACCGGCGGCGGCCACGTCGAGGCAGGGGACCGAGGGGCCATACGGCTCGATCGAAGGTCGCGAGCCTGACGAGAACGGCCTGCTGTTGCCGGAGGGCTTCACGTCGCGTGTGATCGCCCGCTCCGGCGAGGTGGTGGAGGGAAGCGACTACCGGTGGCCGGTGTTCCCTGACGGGGCGGCGACATTCGCCGTCGAAGGCGGCGGCTGGTACCTCGCGGTCAACAGCGAGAACTTCGTCGATGGCGAGGGCGGGGCGAGCGCCATCGGGTTCGACGCCGAGGGCGGGATCGTCGACGCCTTCCGCATCCTGGAAGGCACCACCAAGAACTGCGGTGGTGGGCCGACTCCGTGGGGCACGTGGTTGTCGGGCGAGGAGATCGACGATGGCCTGGTGTGGGAGTGCGACCCGACCGGGGAGAGCCAGGGTGAGCCACGCCCTGCCCTCGGTTCGTTCTCCCATGAAGCGGTCACCGTCGACCCCGACCTCGAGCAGCTGTACCTGACCGAGGACGAGCCCGACGGTCGCCTGTACCGGTTCACCCCCGACGCCTATCCCGACCTGTCGGCCGGAAGCCTCGAGGTGGCCAGGGTCGACGGGGAGGGTGTGGTCACCTGGCTCGACGTCCCCGATCCCTCGGGGGCGACCGTGCCCACCCGCGGGCAGGTGCCCGACAGTACGGCGTTCGACGGGGGAGAGGGCATCTGGTTCGACCAGGGCTCGGTGTACTTCACCTCGAAGGGCGACGACAACGTCCGTCGCTATGACACCGACGCCGAGACAATCGAGGTGATCTACGACGGGTCTGGCGATCTCACCGGCGTGGACAACATCACCGCCGAGGCCGGCACGGGCGACCTCTTCGTCGCCGAGGACGGCGGCAACATGGAGGTGGTGGTCCTCACTCCGGAGGGCGAGGCATACCCGTTCGTGAGGATCGTCGACGACGGGACGCCGGCCGGCGGCGTGGTCTCCGAGATCACCGGTCCTGCCTTCAGCCCGGACGGATCGAGGCTGTTCTTCGGCTCGCAGCGCGGCGGTGCCGGCAACGCCGGTGTCAACTACGAGGTCACCGGGCCGTTCCGGGCCCCCGGGCCCGGCACGGCCGGCGCCTCCACGGCGACGACTCTGGCGGCGACCGCCCCGTCCACGACGGTGGACGGGCCCGGGGGCGAGGACGACGGGGGCTCGATGGCACTACCGGTGGTGGGCGGCGCGATGGCGCTGGGCCTGGTCGCCACCGGCGTGGCCGCGTGGCATGTTCGGACCCGCCGGTCCGGCTCGGAGGGCGACGAAAGCGCAGGGTCGGAGAGCCGATAGCCTCCGAGCCGTGACGCTTCCGTACTTCACCGGCGACGAAGACCCGGGCCCCAGCTTCGTGCACCTCCTCCGCCGCAGTGGCCTGGAACCGCCCGTCTTCTCGGCCCCCGAGGCCGGGTCGCCGCTGGCCTACAGCCACGGCACGACCGTGGTGGCGGTGCGCTATGGCGACGGCGTGGTGATGGCAGGCGACCGACGGGCCACCTCGGGCAACCTGATCAGCCACCGCCACATGGAGAAGGTCTTCCCTGCCGATCGGCACTCGGGTGTGGCCATCGCCGGTGCCGCCGGCCCGGCGGTCGAGATGGTGCGGCTCTTCCAACTCCAACTCGAGCACTACGAGAAGGTCGAGGGGTCGATGATCAGCCTCGAGGGCAAGGCCAACCAGCTGTCACAGATGGTCCGCAACCACCTGCCCGCGGCAATGCAGGGTTTCGCCGTCGTCCCGCTGTTCGCCGGCTTCGACGTGGCGAGGGGCGAGGGGCGTCTCTTCGAATACGACGTCACGGGCGGCCGCTACGAAGAGAGCGAGTACGCGGCCACCGGCTCGGGCAGCCTGCACGCCGGAGCGGTGGTGAAGATCGGCTATCGCCCCGAACTGACGCGTGAGGCGGTGATCGACCTCGTGATCTCCGCGTTGTTCGAGGCTGCCGACGAGGACTCGGCAACCGGTGGGCCCGACCTGGTTCGCGGCATCTATCCGAGTGTGGCCACGATCACCGCGCAGGGCTTCGAGGTGGTGGACGATGCCGAGATCGCCGACCGCTTCCGGGGCCTCGTCGACTCGCTGACCGGCACCCGTGGCACGCTCCCGACCAAAGGCGGTGGCACGTCATGAGTGTGAGGTTGCGCAGCGGAGCGGAGCAGCGGCGAGGGCGTGGGTCGGATCCCGAAGGGGCACCGACGGTCGTGAGGTTGCGCAGCGGAGCGGAGCAGCGGCGACGGCGTGGGTCGGATCCCGGAGGGGCACCGACGGTCGTGAGGTTGCGCAGCGGAGCGGAGCAGCGGCGAGGGCGTGGGTCGGATCCCGAAGGGGCACCGACGGTCGTGAGGTTGCGCAGCGGAGCGGAGCAGCGGCGAGGGCGTGGGTCGGATCCCGAAGGGGCACCGACGGAGGAGGTGCAGGCAGTATGAGCATGCCGTTCTACGTGGCACCCGAGCAGGTGATGAAGGACCGCGCCGACTACGCGCGCAAGGGCATCGCCCGGGGCCGCAGCCTCGCCGCTGTCGTGTACGACGACGGCATTCTGATCTGTGCCGAGAACCCCTCGAACACCCTGCGCAAGGTCAGCGAGATCTACGACCGCATCGGCTTCGCCGGGGTGGGCAAGTACAACGAGTTCGACTCGCTGCGCATCGCGGGCGTGCGGCACGCGGACCTGAAGGGCTACTCGTACAGCCGGGCCGATGTCGACGCCCGCAGCCTGGCCAACCAGTACGCGCAGATCCTGGGGCAGATCTTCACCAACGAGATGAAGCCCATGGAGGTCGAGATCCTGGTGGCCGAGGTCGGCACCGACGTCGCCGGCGACCGTCTGTTCCACATCCTCTACGACGGCACCGTGGTCGACGAGGCGGACTTCACGGTGCTCGGCGGCGAGGCCGAGGCCATCGCCAGGCGCCTCGGCGAGGCCTGGGGCGAGGGGCTCGGCCTGGCCGACGCCCTGAAGGCGGCGACCGCCGCGATGGCGGGCCCGGATCGCACGCTCGCGCCCGACGATCTCGAGGTGGCGGTGCTGTCGCGGGCCAACGGTCGCCGGGCCTTCCGGCGGGTCGAGGGCGAGGAACTGGCCGACCTGCTCGGCTGAGCGCGTTGGGGCCGCCCACGGCCGACGGCGGGCTTCCCACTAGGTTGGCGTGATGGAGCGTCGGATCTTCGGCCTCGAGAACGAGTACGGGGTCACCTGCACGCTTCGCGGGCAACGCCGGCTCAGCCCCGACGAGGTGGCTCGCTACCTGTTCCGCCGGGTTGTCTCGTGGGGTCGGAGCAGCAACGTGTTCCTCGCCAACGGGGCACGGCTGTACCTCGACGTGGGCTCGCACCCCGAGTACGCGACCCCCGAGTGCGACTCGATCTACGACCTGGTGGTGCACGACAAGGCGGGGGAGCGGATCCTCGAGCAGTTGCTCGCGAGCGCCGAGCAGCGCCTGCGCGAGGAGGGCATCCGGGGGGTCATCTACCTGTTCAAGAACAACACCGACTCGGCCGGCAACTCGTACGGGTGCCACGAGAACTACCTCACCAGCCGCCAGGACGACTTCGCCCGGTACGTCGAAGTCCTGATTCCCTTCTTCGTGAGCCGCCAGATCTTCGCCGGCGCCGGGAAGGTGCTGCAGACCGCACGCGGGGCGATGTACTGCATCAGCCAGCGGGCCGAGCACATCTGGGAGGGCGTGTCGAGCGCCACCACCCGGTCGCGACCGATCATCAACACGCGCGATGAGCCCCATGCCGACGCCGAGCGCTACCGCCGCCTCCACGTGATCGTGGGCGACTCCAACATGAGCGAGTACGCGAACTTCGTCAAGGTCGGCACCACCAGCATCCTGCTGAGGATGCTGGAGGACCGCATGGTGACCTTCCGCGACATGACGCTCGAGAACCCGATCCGAGCAATCCGCGAGATCAGCCACGACATGACTTGCACGCGCCGGGTCCGACTGGCCAACGGCCGCGAGGCCAGCGCACTCGAGATCCAGTCCGAGTACCTCACGCGGGCCCTCCGTTACGCGGAGACCCGAGGGCTCAGTCCGCTCGAGCAGCAGGCACTCGACATGTGGGAGCACTGTCTCACGGGCATCGAGAAGGACCCGCTCTCGCTCGAGCGCGAGTGCGACTGGGTCATCAAGCACAACCTGATCGAGGCCTACCGGGACCGCCATGGCCTGGCGCTCACTGATCCCAAGGTGGCACTGATGGACCTGCAGTACCACGACGTCAACCGTGATCGCGGGCTGTTCTACCGGATGCAGCAGCGGGGCATGGTCGACCGGATCTGCACCGATGACGAGATCGAGCTGGCCATCGACCAACCACCACAGACCACGCGAGCCCGCCTCCGCGGCGAGTTCATCCGACGGGCCAAGGAACGCAAGCGCGACTACACCGTCGACTGGGTGCACCTGAAGCTGAACGACCAGGCGCAGCGCACGGTCCTGTGCAAAGACCCCTTCAAGTCGCGCGACGAGCGCGTCGAGAAGCTCATCGCCTCGCTCTGATCGGCCGTGCCCGCCTTCCGAACCGGCCGCGTGGCCGAGCTCCTGTCCCGGCGTGAGGGCCTGCAACGCGTCACCGTGGTGCTCGAGCCCGAGGCCGGGTCTGGGCCAGCCGGCCTTCCCGAGAAGGCCTACGTGCTCACCGGCCTGATCGGTGACGTGGCGGCCGGCGACGAGGTGGTCTGCAACACCACGGCCGTCGAATGGGGCCTCGGCACCGGCGGGTGGCACTTCGTGCACTGGAACCTGTCGCGCCGGTCATGGCGTCAGCAGGGTGGCGGGCACATCATGAAGCTCCGCTACACGAGCTTGCAGGCCGACACCGGCGCCGCGGAAGAGCACCTCGACGGCCTGCCGGCCGACCTCGGCGGCGCGCCGGTGGTGGCGTGCAGCGTGCACAGTCAGGTGCCCTGCGTGGCGGTGGCGCTGAAGGACGCCGCTCCGAGTGCCCGCGTCGTCTATGTGATGACCGACGGCGCCGCCCTTCCGCTCGCCTTCAGCGACCTGGTGGCCGCCATGACCGAGCGGCGGCTGGTCGACGGCACGGTGACCGCCGGTCATGCGTTCGGGGGCGAGCTCGAGGCCGTGAACGTCGCCTCGGCGCTCGCGCTCGCCCGGCACCAACTGAACGCCGACGTCATCGTCGTGGGGATGGGCCCCGGCGTGGTGGGCACCAACACCGTGCTCGGGACGACCGCGATCGAAGTTGCCGGGATCCTCGACACCGCTGGGGCGCTGCACGGTGTCCCGGTGATGGCGCTGCGGGTGTCCGACGGCGACCCCCGTGAGCGCCACCGCGGCGTCAGCCATCACAGCCGCACGGTGCTCGACCTGACGCATGTGCCGGTGCTCGTGGCCGCTCACCCGCTGTTGGACGGCCAGGGCGGGTACCGGCAGATCGACGTCGCCGTGCCTGACACGCCGGCGCTCCTCGAGGCGCAGGGCCTCGAGGTCACGACCATGGGGCGGTCACCCCGGGAGGACCCCGCCTTCTTCGCCGCGGCCGGTGCCGCGGGGGCGCTCGCGGCCGGCCTCATCAGCTGAACCGACCGGTACGCTCCGCCGATGCCGGCAACGACGATGACACGAGGAGCCGGGCAGTGGGCACCGGCCTCGACGGACTCCGATGGGGCGCTGAGGCGTGCGGCGCGGCGCTGATGGACAAGGTCGAGCGACTCCTGAATCTGATAGCGGCGCTGCTCGAGACACCCCGTGCCCTGGGGGCGGACGAGATCCATCGACGCGTGCCGGGCTATCCCGAAGAGCCCGGTCCCACCTTCCGCCGCATGTTCGAACGCGACAAGGACGACCTCCGCGAGATGGGCATCCCCCTCCGGGTGGAGAACGTGCCCGGGAGCGACCCGCCGCTCGACGGGTACCGGATCCCCCGGGGCGAGTACTACCTGCGCGATCCCGGCCTCGCGCCCGATGAGCTGGCAGCCCTGAACCTCGCCGCGAGCGCGATCCGTCTCCAGGGTGCCGACGGCCTGGGCGGGCTCCGGAAGCTCGGCGGCGTGCCTTCGGGGTCCGAGGACCGACCGGTCCGCGTCGCGGCGACGGAGCTGGGGGAGCTGCCCGCCGATCCGAACCTGGCGAAGGTGTTCCAGGCGGTGGCCGAGCGGCGTCAGGTGCGCTTCGACTATCGAGGGGAGCAGCGCACACTCGACCCGTGTCGCCTCGACTTCCAGCGCGGCCGTTGGTACGTGAGTGGCGTCGACCATCTGCGCGGCGGCGAGCGCCATTTCCGCCTGGACCGGATCGAGGGCTCGGTGTCGACCGGACGGCCGGGTGCGTTCGAGCGTCCGGCCACGAGTGTCCCCGGCCTCGACCTGGCCGCTTGGCAGCTGGGCGAGGGCACGCCGGTCATCGCCGAGCTGCTCATCGACGCCGACCGCGCGGCGCTGGCCGAACAGCAGCTCGGCGAGGAGTCCGTCACCCGGCGGCGAGCAGACGGCTCGGTCGTCTTCTCGGTGCCCGTGACCAACCGATCCGGCTTCCGATCGCTTGTCGTGGGCTTCCTCGATCACGCCGAGGTGCTCGGACCGCCCGAACTCCGCCAGGACCTCGTCTCCTGGCTGCGCTCGATGGTGCCGTGACCGCGCCAAGCGAGGCCGCGGCCCGGTCGCGTCGCGGTCAGGGGCGCCGAGCGTGAGCCGCGTCGCCGCCAGCGACCGCCTGGAGCGTCTGCTGTCCATCGTGCCGTGGATCGTCGATCATCCCGGCGCGCCGGTGGCCGAGATCTGCGACCGCTTCAGCATCGCCGAGGGGGAGCTGCTCGCCGCCCTCGAGATGCTCCGGTACGTCGGCGTGCATCCCTTCAGCCCGGATGCGCTCATCGACGTGGTCATCGAGGATGCGGCGGTGTGGCTGCACCTCGCCCAGCCGTTCGGCCGGCCGCTCCGCCTCACGCCCGAAGAGGGGCTCGCCCTGGTCGCCGCCGGCCGTGGGATGGTGAGGAGCCCGGGTGCGGACCCCAACGGATCGTTGGCCCGCGGCCTCGCGAAGCTCTCACAGTCACTCGGCCTGACCGACGACGAGTCCATCGAGGTCCGCCTGGGGGGTTCGGTCGTTCCCGAGATCCTGGCCATTCTGCGAACCGCGATCCGTGACCGCCGACGCGTGGCCATCGGCTACTACTCGCACGGCCGCGATGAACAGACGGCGCGGGAGATCTCCCCGCATCAGGTCTACGCCGACCAGGGTCACTGGTACGCGTCGGCCTGGTGCCACCAGGCCGACGCGGAGCGCATCTTCCGGGTGGACCGGATCCAGGTGGCCGAGGCGCTCGACCTGGCCTCCCGGGATCGTCCGGCCGAGGTCGGTTCCGAACAGCCGGGGCCGGCATTGTTCCGTCCCGGTCCCGACACGCCACGAGTGGCGCTCGAGCTCGGCCCTGATGCCCGGTGGGTGCCCGACCATTACCCCCACGAGGACCTCGAAGACCTGGGCGGCGGTCGATTCCGGATCACCCTCGCGGTCACGGCACGCCCCTGGCTCGATCGCCTCTTGCTGAGCCTCGGGCCGGATGCCACGGTCCTGGAGGTCGATGGCCGTCTCGGCACGGGCGACGTTCGGTCGCAGGCGGCGGGTCGGGTCCTCGCACGATACGGATCTGATGCGGGCCTGCGATAGCCTGCCAACGCTGTGCCATCCGCCGATCCCTCGCCCGTCGCACTCGAGCCCGCGGGCGAAGCGGAGGTGACCGCGACCGCCAAGTCGGAGCCGTCGGTCGTGCGCAGCCTCGTCGAGTGGGCGCTGGTGGTGGGCGGTGCCCTCGTCATCGCCCTGGTGATCAAGACCTTCCTGCTGCAGGCGTTCTTCATCCCGTCCTCGTCGATGGTGTCAACGCTCAACGTGGGCGACCGCGTGCTCGTGAACAAGGTGAGCTACCGGGTGCACGACGTGCACCGCGGCGACATCATCGTCTTCGAGCGACCGGCCGGGGAGGCCGACAGCGGCATCACGGATCTGATCAAACGGGTCGTCGGTCTGCCGGGCGACACGGTCGAAGGGCAGAACGGTCAGGTGCTCGTCAACGGGCAACCGCTGGCCGAGCCCTATCTGGACGAGGGCGTCGTCACCACCGACTTCCCGCCGACCGAGGTCCCCGAGGGGCACCTGTTCATGATGGGCGACAACCGAGGCGACTCTCGGGACAGCCGCTTCTTCGGGCCCATCGACGAGAGCGCCATCGTCGGGCGCGCCTTCTTCCGCGTCTGGCCCCTGGGTGACATCAGCACGCTCTAGCGGCGTGCGGTGCTGAGGGCGTCGACCATGCGGTCGACATGGTCTGAGAACACCCCGTCGATGCCCATGTCGACGAGTTGCGAGAGCGGTCGGTCGTATTGGGCGTCCCATCCGAGGCAGTACCGGCCGAAGCGGTGGAACAGGGTGGTGAGCCCACCCGTCCAGTCGCTGTGGTGCATGTTGACGGCGTCGATTCCTGCGTCGGCGAGCGTGGCCGCCCGGCGCTCGGGCCCCTCCTTCATCCGGCGCAGACGCGTCGAGTCGACCAGGCGGACCTCCTCGGCGAGGGGCCGCCAGGACGCCACGGTCCGCCAGTCGTGATGACACAGCCAGAGCCGTCCGAGCGCGCCCCCACCGGCGGCGCGGGCGGTCGCCACGATCGCCGGAGCCGCGTCGGGGTCCTTGACGTCGATCGACAGCTCGAAACCGGTGCCGCAGGTCGCATACAGGTCGGCGAGGGTCGGCACGTGGTCGGGTACCAGCCGATGCTCGATCGTCGCCATCGCACGCCGGCGCACTCGACCGATGACACCGTCGTGGTCGAGGACGATGGCCCCGTCCGCGGTCAGCCACGCGTCGGTCTCGAGGCCGGTGGCGCCGAGGCGCAGCCCGAGCGAGAAGGCGTCGAGGGTGTTCTCGGGCGCGTGGGCCCGCCCGCCTCGGTGGGCGAATCCGATGGGGTCGGGCCGCAGCGAGGGGAGGCGCGTGGGCATGCCGCCATTCTCGCACGGTGTCTCTGCCGCAGAACGGCCTCAAGGGAGGCTCTCCCCGTGCCGATCACCGAAAGGAGCCGAGGAGAGGAGGGGCGACGTCGATGGCAACCATTCGTGCGAGCTGCCCAGATTGCGGCGATGTCGAGTTCACGACCAGAGACGTACAGGTGCGCGTCAGCGCGGAGGACGGCTCGGGCACCTACTCGTTCCGCTGCCCTGGCTGTGTGGTCACCGTCGTGAAGTCGGCCGAGCCCCGAACCATCGACCTGCTGCTGGCATCCGGTGTCGAGCAGGCGAGGTCGGCCCTGCCCTCCGAGTTCCTCGAGGAGCGTTCGGGCGATCCGATCACCCATGACGACCTCCTCGACTTCCACGACCTGCTGCACCGCGACGACACCTGGTTCCGCACGCTGGCATCCGACTCCGATCGGTAGTCGGGAACAGGAGTTACGCTCCACCCTGTGGGGCGCACAGGCACCGGTCGCCGGCGGTGAACGTGCTCTGGCTGGTGGTGCCGGTGGCCCTGACGATCGGCGGCATCGAGCTCGTGCTCGGGATCCGGGCCCTCGACGACGCCCGTCGCGGGATGCAGCAGCAGGTGACCGACCTGGCGGGCGCCCGCAGCGCGCTCCAGCTCGTGCAGGGCCGCATCGATGCCACGCGCGCCACCGCCGTCGAGCGCACGCGCCGATAGGGTTTCCTGGTGTTCAACGTCGGTGGCGCGGAGTTCTTCGTGATCATGTTGGTGGCGCTGCTCGTGATCGGGCCCACCAAGCTGCCCCACGCGGCCCGCCAGGTCGGTCAGTTCCTCGGCGAGTTCCGAAGGATCGCCAACGGGTTCCAGAACGAGTTGAAGACCGCCATGGACGACACGCCGCTCGCCATGTCGCCGAAGGTGGCCCCCACCGAGAAGCCGAAGTCTCCCGGGGGCCCGACCGAACACCCCACCGCAATCGAAGCCGCGAGCACCGAGCCGCCCGAGGAGCGGCGGTCCGCCGTCGATGAGCCGGTCTCCCCCGATGTCGTGGACCCGGTCTCGCTCGATCACCCCACCGAGCCCTGAGGCTCCGAGACCATGGCTGGTCCGAGCGAGGCGGCGGACGCTGACGAAGTGGTCGCGGAGGGCGGCCACGAGGAGCGGATGACGCTCGTCGAGCACCTCACCGAGCTGCGATCGCGCCTGTTCAAGTGCGTCCTCGCCGTGGTGATCGGGGCGGTCATCGCGTGGTGGTTCTACAACCCGATACTCGAGTTCCTCGTCCACCCGTACTGCGAGATCCAGGGAGGCGACTGCAGCCTCTACGTCACCGACCCCCTCGAGGGCTTCAAGACGCGGCTGCAGGTTGCGGGGTACGGCGGGATCGCCCTGGCCATGCCCGTGATCCTCTGGCAGCTGTGGCGGTTCGTCACGCCGGGTCTCTACAAGCACGAGCGGCGCTACGCCATCCCGTTCGTCGCGTCCGCGGTCACCCTCTTCGCCCTCGGGGCAGCGCTGGCGTTCTGGACCCTCCCCAAGGCCCTCGGATTCCTGATCGACATCGGTGGGAGCGAGCTTCAGGAGATCTACTCGCCGGTCAAGTACCTCACCCTGATCCTCTACATGATGCTGGCGTTCGGAGTGGGCTTCGAGTTCCCGATCCTCCTCGTCTTCCTGCAGATGGCCGGGATCGTCACCCCTGAGCAGCTCGGGTCGTGGCGTCGCTGGGCCATCGTGATCATCTTCGTCGTCGTGGCGGTGCTCACCCCGAGCGGTGACCCGTACAGCCAGATCGTCCTGTCGATACCGATGGTGATCTTCTACGAGCTCTCCATCCTGGCCGGCAAGCTCATCCGTCGGCAGCGCGCCAAGGCGGCTGCGGCCGAAGCCGACGCCTGAGGTGGCCGAGACCGGACCTCTCCACGGCTACGCCTTCGAGCTCGACCGGTTCCAGCGGGAGGCGATCGAGGCCCTCGATGCCGGTCAGTCGGTGCTCGTTGCCGCGCCCACAGGCTCGGGCAAGACGGTGATCGCGGAGTACGCGGTCGCCACCACCCTCGCTCGAGGTGACGGGTCCCGTGTCTTCTACACCACACCGATCAAGGCGTTGTCCAACCAGAAGTACGCGGACCTGGTCCGACGGCACGGAGCCGATGCCGTCGGCCTGTTGACCGGGGACAACGCCGTCAACGGCGAAGCCCCGGTCGTGGTGATGACGACCGAGGTGCTGCGGAACATGATCTACGGGTCGTCTGCCGCCCTCGACCGGCTCCGATTCGTGGTGCTCGACGAGGTGCACTACCTGCAGGACGCGTACCGGGGACCGGTGTGGGAGGAGGTCATCGTCCACCTGCCGTCGGCGGTCAGGCTCGTGTGCCTGTCCGCCACGGTGTCGAACGCCCATGAGCTGTCCGACTGGATCGCCACCATCAGGGGGCCCACGGCCACCGTCATCGAGCACGAACGCCCGGTGGAGCTCGCGAACCTCTACCTGGTCGGCGACCGCGATGCGGTCGGGCTCACGCTGGTCCCGACGCTGGTGGAGGGTCGCCCCAACGCCGAGGGTGACCGCTTCGACGCCGAACGGGCCCGACCCGGCACGGCAAGGGGCAGGCCCCGCCGCCGGTTCTTCACCCCGCGACGACTGGAGGTGGTCGACGAGCTGCTCGAGCGCGACCTGCTGCCGGCGATCTACTTCATCTTCAGCCGGGCCGCGTGTGACGACGCCGCGGCCAACCTCCTCGATGCCGGCCTCCGACTCACCACGAGCGCCGAACGGGCGAGGATCGCGGAGATCGTCGAGCAACGCGTCGCGCCGTTGTCCCTCGACGACCTGGACGTCCTCGGTTACGCCCGCTGGCGGGCGGGGCTGGACGCCGGGATCGCCGCGCACCACGCCGGGATGGTCCCACCCTTCAAGGAGGCCGTCGAGGCCTGCTTCACCGAGGGTCTGGTGAAGGTCGTGTTCGCCACCGAGACCCTGGCCCTGGGCGTCAACATGCCGGCGCGAACCGTCGTCATCGAGAAGCTGTCCAAGTTCACCGGTGATCATCACGAGCTGCTCACCGCGGGCCAGTACACCCAGATCACGGGCCGGGCCGGACGACGGGGGATCGACCCCATCGGCCACGCCGTCGTCCTGTGGTCACCCTTCGTGGCCTTCGGCAAGGTCGCGGGCCTGGCGTCCAGTCGCTCCTTCGAGCTGTCGTCGGCATTTCGTCCCACGTACAACATGGCCGCCAACCTGGTGCACCGGTATCCGCCGGACCGGGCGCACCATCTCCTGAACCTCTCGTTCGCCCAGTACCGGGCCGACCGTGACGTGGTGCGCCTCGAGCGCCGCCTCGAGATGCGCCAGGCGCGGTTGGCGGAGCTACGGGCCACCGCGGCGTGCGAGCGGGGTGACATCGAGCAGTACCGTCGCCTGCTCCCGGGCCGCCAGGAGCGGCGCCGAGCCACGCCGAGAGGCGTGGTGGAGGCCGCCCTCGCTGCGCTGCACCCCGGCGAGGTCATCGGCGTCACCACCGACGGACCGGTGCTGGTGCTGTCGGTCGCCCAGCGCCAGCGGGGGGCCGTGCGGGTGCGGGCGATCACCAGGAACCGCAAGGTGCTGAGCCTGGGCGCCACCGACTTCGATGCCGCCCCGAGTGTTCTCGGTCGGGTGGATCTCCCCGTGCCGTACACGCCGAACAACGATAAGTTCCGGAGGGCCGCCGTCGACAGGCTCCGGGCCTTCACGGTGCAGAGGGGCCCGGCCGGCCCCGGGCCGTCCGGCAACCCGGGGGTGGCACCTGGCTCACCGGAAGGCCCGGGCGCCGACCACCCGGTGGCCGGCTGCCCCGATGTCGCGGCGCATCTGGCGGCGTCCCGGCGGGCCGAGCGCACGGCTCGCGAAGTGGCCGACATCGAGCGCCACGTGCGGGGTCGGACGGGGTCGCTGGCCCGGCAGTTCGACCGTGTGCTCAGCCTGCTCGAGGCGTGGCGGTATCTCGAGGGGTGGGCCCTCACGGCGCGGGGCGACTGTCTCGCCCGCCTGTACCACGAGGGCGACCTCCTCATCGCCGAGAGCCTGGCCACCGGCGCGCTCGACGACCTCGACCCTGCGGCCCTGGCCGGTCTGGCCTCCTGCTTCACCTACGAGCACCGGAGCGCGGCACCGCCACCTGATCCCTGGTTCCCGTCATCGAAGGTCCGTCACCGCTTCTCCGACGTCGAGCGTCTTGCGGTGGCATTGAACGAGCACGAGCACGAGGCGGGCCTCCCGCTCACCCGGCTGCCCGATGCCGGGTTCTGCGCCCTGGCCCACGCGTGGGCCGCCGGCGAGCGCCTCGAAGCGGTCCTCGACGACGAGGACCTCTCGGGAGGTGACTTCGTCCGCAACGCGAAGCAGTTGATCGACCTCTTGCGTCAGATCGGTGACGTGGCTCCCTCCCCGGCGACAGCCCGCACCGCTCGCGCGGCCGCCGACACCCTGTTCCGCGGGGTGGTGTCGGCCTCCTCCGTGGTCGGTGAGGTGAGTCCGGCATGACCATCCGCCGGGGAGGGGAGTGGGGTGAATCGGGGCCGCTGCCAGGCAACGGGGTCGTGGTTCGATCCGACGACGAGGCCCGGGCCGTGATCGAGCGGGCCCGGCGGGCGGGCGAGGAACCGCCACCGCTCGGTCTGCTGGGCGGCGACCTGTGTCGGACCCTCGGAGGGAGCGGTGACGAGCGCCGTCTGCGCTCGGCCGAGGGCGTGCGGGTGGTCGTCGACCTCGGCTCGGTGCTGGTCGACGGTCGCCAGCACTGGTTCGTGGCCCACCTGGTGGCCCGCAACTCCTGGTGGCGGGGGCCGGTGGTGGCGGCGATGAACGCCCAGTGGATCGGCGCGTGGGACGTCGCGCCCCGCTCGCACCCGAACGACGGCCTCCTCGACGTCCTCACCGCCGACCTTTCCGTCCGCGACCGCGGCAAGGCCCGCCGGCGCCTCAGGCAGGGGACCCACGTGCCGCACCCGGGAATCGTCGAACGACGCACCCAGGCCACGCAGCTCGACCTGGCTCCCGCCCTCGGTGTCTGGCTGGACGGGCGACGGCTGCCCGGGCGCGCCCGGGCCTTGTCCATCCGCGTCGAGCCCGATGCGGTCACCGTGGTCATCTGAGCGGCGGGTCTAGGGTTCACGCCATGGAACTGGCAGCGGCGAAGCAGCGGATGGCCGACGAGGTCGATCGGCGGGCCGACCTCCTGATCGAGGCGTCGCACCAGATCCACCAGAATCCCGAGCTGGCCTTCGAGGAGCACTTCGCCCACGACCTGCTCTCGGGGATCATCGAAGGCGAGGGTGTGCCGGTCGAGCGCCATGCCTACGGTCTCGAGACCGCCTTCAGCGCCCGGGCCGGCACCGCGGGGCCCACGATCGCGGTGCTCTGTGAGTACGACGCCCTGCCGGGGGTCGGCCACGCCTGCGGCCACAACATCATCGGCACCGCCGGTCTCGGCGCGGGTCTGGCCGCGGCCGCGCTGGCCGAGGAGCTCGGTGGTCGGGTGGTCATCCTCGGCACGCCGGCGGAGGAGGGAGGCGGCGGGAAGGTGCTCATGGCCGACCGGGGCGCGTTCGACGGCGTCGACGCGGCGATGATGGTCCACCCCGCCGGGGGCGACCTGATCGCCATGAACGCGATCGCCATCCAGCAGCTCTTCGTCGAGTACCAGGGTGTGGCGGCCCACGCCGCCGCGTACCCGCACCGGGGCCGCAACGCCCTCGACGCCGCCGTGCTGGGCTACGTCAACGTTGCGGCGCTCCGTCAGCACATCCGTCCCACCGAGCGCGTCCACGGCGTGTTCGTCAAGGGCGGCGACAAGCCCAACATCGTGCCCAGGGAGGCCTCGTCCCACTGGTACGTTCGGTCGCCGACCCTGCGCTCGTTGGAGCCGTTGAAGGAGCGGGTCCTGGCCTGCCTGCAGGCCGGCGCCGATGCCGCAGGGTGCACGATGACCCACTCGTGGGAGGAGCCCGCCTACGCGGACATGTCCGACAACGCCACCCTGGTCGACCTCTACCGCCGGAACGCGGCCGCCACGGGCCGCACGCTGCTCGACCCTGCGGACGTGCCCGGTGTGGTGGGTAGCACGGACATGGGCAACGTGAGCCACCTGGTGCCGTCCATCCACCCGATGATCGCGGTGTCGCCTCCCGACGTGTCGATCCACTCGCCCGAGTTCACCGCCCATGCGGCCTCGGCCGCCGGCGACGTGGCGGTGCTCGACGGGGCGAAGGCCCTCGCCATGACCGTCGTCGACCTCTGGCTGCAGCCCGAGGTCATGGCCGCAGCCTCGGCCGACTTCGCCGCCGCCCACCGCGATTGACCCTCACCTCGCGTGATCCCCGGCCCGCCGGCGCGAGCGTCGTAACCTCGGCCGACGTGAGCCCGAGCGGCCCGGCGACCCAAGAGCGGAGTACCTGAGTGTGAGGAACGAGGAGCAGGGCGAGTGAGCGTGTACGTGGCCGAGGAGTACGAGCCGGAAGAGGCCGACGTGCTGCGGCGCTACTTCACGAACCTCAACGGCCCGGTCTTCGCGCTGGTGAACCTGCCCGAGGTGGTCAAGGGCGCACTGTTCGCGCGGTACTCGCGATCCCCGAAGAGCCTTCGGCGCCTGTTCCTCGACGAGTTCGTGGGCGACCTCGACATCAGCGGAGACATCTCCATCGACGCGACCGTGGGCCTGCGGCGGGCCGAGGACCTCTACGACCGGGTGTTCTTCGAGTACGGGGACGACTCGGTGGCCCAACTCGGTGGGGTGCACCTGGCCTGTGAGCAGGCGTCGAACCTGCTCACCAAGGTGCTCGAGTGGGGCCGGCTGATGGCCTATCTCGAGCAGTCCACCCGCTACATCGCCTACGACGCCCGCATCGGCGGGCGCTACCGCTTCCACCGTGATCCCGACGTCCTGGGGTCCCCGCTGGGTACCCGCTACGTGGGCGACATGGACCGCCTCTTCGACACCTACGGCGAGCTGCTCCCGAGGCTGCAGGACTGGTTTCGCGACCAGTACCCCAAGGACCCCGACGACTCCGATTTCGTCTACCGCCAGGCGGTGCGGGCGAAGGCGTTCGACGCCTTGCGTGGCATCCTGCCGGCGGCATCGCTCTCCAACGTGGGCATCTACGGCACCGGCCAGGCGTACGAGCAGCTGCTGCTCCGGATGCGGGCGCACCCGTTGCCCGAAGCCCGGTCGTACGCCGAGCTCATGCTCACCGAGTTGCGCAAGGTCGTCCCGTCGTTCCTCAAGCGGGTCGACCTCGAAGATCGAGGCGTCGCCTGGAGCGGCTACCTCTCGTCCACCCACGACGCCATGGAGGACATCGCCGGACGCCTCTTCCCCGCCGGCGGGGAGCCGGATCCCGCCCCGGTGGTCACGCTCACCGACTTCGATCCAGACGCGGAGGTGAAGCTCGTGGCATCCATGCTCTACGCGCACCTCGACCTCCCCGAGTCGCAGATCGAGCGGCGCGTGCGCGACATGGGCGCCGACGAGCGAATAGCGGTCGTCCGGGCCTATGTCGGTGACCGGGCGAACCGTCGCCACAAGCCGGGCCGTGCCCTCGAGCGGCCGTTCTACCGCTTCGACGTGCTGGCCGACTACGGCGCCTTCCGCGACCTCCAGCGCCACCGCATGCTGACCATCGAGTGGCAGCGTCTGACGCCGCATCACGGCTACACCCGACCCGCCGCCGTCGACGATGCCGGGGCCCGTCAGGCCTTCGACGAGGCCATGGAGCGCTCCGCTTCCCTCTACGAGGATCTCGCAGGCCCGTTCCCCGACCAGGCGTCCTACGCCGTCTCGCTGGCCTACAAGGTGCGTTTCGTGATGAACCTCAATGCCCGCGAAGCGATGCATCTGATCGAGCTGCGGACGACCCCGCAGGGCCACCCGGCCTACCGTCTCGTGGGTCAGGAGATGCACCGCCTCATCGCCGAGCACGCCGGCCATCTCGCCGTCGCAGAGATGATGACGTTCGTCGACCACTCGGCCGAACCCGAGCTCGAACGCCTGCAATCAGAGCGTCAGGCCGAGGTTCGCCGCCTCGGCCGAATCTAACGACACAGGCACTCGGGAGTCGCTCGTGTCGACCCGGGTGCACCGTCGAGCGGCAGAGGCGCGCAATCGGACCATCGTGTGCCTATTATCCCGGCCGCGGCTTCTTCGCGCACCGCCAAGACCATCTCACCTAGGACACCATGGCTGAACACGTAGACGAGCTGATCGACGACGAGGACTTCGTCGCTGACGAGCTCGAAGTGCCAGACGAGCTCGACGAGGTTCTCGTCGACGAGGTCGACCTCGACGTCGATACCGATGCCGACGAGGAGGAGGACCTCGACGTCGTGGTCGAGCCGCTCGTCGCGAAGGCGGTCGGGGTGGCCAAGGCCGACGCCGAGGAGGACGACGACGACGAGCCCGACCCCGATGATGTCGAGGCGGACCTCGACGCCATCTTGAAGGACCGCATCGCTGCGCCGGACGACGAGGAGGACGAAGAGGAGGAGGATGCGGGCGTCCCCGAGCCCGAGGGCGGCGAGGGCGGTGGTCGTATCCAGCCGAAGCGTCCCGGCGAGTTCGTCTGCCAGTCCTGCTTCCTCGTGAAGCACCCGTCCCAGATGGCAGACGAGGAGCACCAGCTCTGCCTCGACTGCGTGTAGGGCAATGACCGACGAGCGCCCGCCGGTGTCGCGCCTCGCCGACGCCGTGCTCTACGGACCGCTCGGCCTGGCCCTCGAAGGTCGGCGGCTTCTGCCCGATCTGGCCGACCGGGGACGACGGCAGGTGCAGTTCACCCGGGTCGTCGGCAAGTACGCCGTCCGGAGGGGTGAGGAGCGGCTCCACCAGACCTGGGGCGACGCCCAGGGGCTCGTGCTGGGCATCTTCGCGTTGGCCGGCGTCGGTGGGGAGCAGGACGCCGACGAGCCGCCGGTATCGACAGCCACGCCCCCGCCGACGACCAACGGCACGAGCCCGCAGAAGCAGCCGCCCGGTCCCTCCCGGGCCGCGAGCGGCGACCTGGCGATCCCGGGATACGACAGCCTTTCGGCCTTCCAGGTCATGCCCCGGCTCGAGGGCCTCGGGATCGACGAGCTCGAGGCGGTACGCGCGTACGAGCGGGAGACCCGTGCCCGCCAGACCATATTGAACAAGATCGCTCAACTCCAGGCATCCTGAAGACATGGAGAGCGCCCGCGTCGCCAATGCCACCGATCTGGAGCGTCTGGTGGGGCTGGCGCGAGAGATGATCGATGAGCTCCGGCCCACCAAGGGCGGCGAGGTCTGGGCACGGACCGCCGGCCGGGCCGAGCCGGTGGCCGATGCCCTCCGGGCGGCACTGGCCGACCACGATCACCTGGTGGTGGTCGGCTCGGTCGACGAGTCCGTGGTGGGATACGGCGTCGCCCGTTTCAACGTGCTGCGTGACGAGGGCCGCCTCGGGGTGATCGGCGACCTCTTCGTGGAGCCCGACGCACGCGGTGTCGGGGTCGGCGAGGCGATGATGGCCCTGCTCGAGGACTGGTGCGAGGAGCAGGGCTGCTTCGGGGTGGATTCGGTCGCCTTGCCCGGCAACCGGCCGACCAAGAACTTCTTCGAGGGCTTCGGGTTGGTGGCGCGTGCCATCGTGGTGCACAAGACCCTCGGTGGGGGAGCGGAATCGGGCGACGCCGATGCGGGCGACGCCGATCAGAGCGACGCCGATGTCACCGATGCCGCCGACGGCCCTGTTGCGCCCTGACGCCTGCGTCGGGGCGGTCGTCGTGGACGACGACCGCTTGTTGCTGATCCGTCGCGGAAGGGGCCCGGCGGCGGGCACGTGGTCGGTTCCCGGGGGTCGGATCGAGTGGGGCGAGACCGTGCAGGAGGCGGTGATCCGGGAGTTGCGCGAGGAGACGGGCCTCGAGGGCGTCTGCGGTGAGATGGTCGGCTGGGCCGAGGTGATCGACGAAGACCACCACGCCGTGATCATGGACTTCGTCGTGACGCTGCTCGATGCGGCCGAGCCGGTGGCCGGCGATGACGCCGATGAGGCGCGCTGGGTGCCGCTGTGGGACGTGGCCGACATGCGCCTTGCGCCCGGCCTGGCCGAGTTCCTGCACGACCACCAGATCCTCACCACGATCGTGTGAGGCAGGCAGGGCGGCTACTTGCCCTGCCAGTTGGGCGGGCGCTTCTCGATGAAGGCCATGAGCCCTTCGGAGAAATCGGCGCTGGCCGCCAGGTTCATGATGGCCTGGTTGGACTGACGGATCCCCTCGTCCACGTCGAGCTCTTCGTACTGCAGGAGGAGGCGCCGGCTCTCGCGGACCGCCAGCGGGGCGTTGGCCTCGATGCGTGCGGCGAGGGCGAGCGCGGTGTCGAGCGCCTCGCCCGGTTGGCACAGCTCGTTGACGAGCCCGAAGTGGTAGGCCCGCTCGGCGTCGATGGGGTCGCCCGTGAGGGCCAGTTCCATGGCGATGTTCGGCGGGAGCTTCTTCGGGAGGCGGAAGAGCCCGCCGCCGGCGGCCACCAGCGAGCGCTTTGCCTCAGGGATCCCGAAGGAGGCACGGGTGGAGGCCACCACCAGGTCGCAGGCCAGCACGATCTCGGTGCCGCCCGCAAGGGCGGGGCCGTCGACCGCAGCGATGATCGCCTTGGTGCGCTCGCGCTGGGTGATGCCCGCGAACCCGCCGCGCGTCGTCTGCAGCTCTCCGCCGCGTCCTTCGTTGATCGCCTTGAGGTCGGCTCCGGCACAGAAGACGGGGCCGTCACCGCACAGCACGCCCAACCAGACGTCGGCGTCCTCCTCGATCTGGTCGATGGCTGCTTCCATGGCGTTGGCGACCACGCCGTTCACCGCATTGCGGGCCTCGGGACGGTTGATCGTGAGAACGGCAACGTGACCTCTGAGTTCGTACTCGACCATGACAGGCACCCTAGCGGTGCGGTCGGGGATGGCCGGACGCCGGTTGGGCGACTGCACCACCCAACGGGGAGACTCTGGGCGTGAGCGATGCGGTGGCCGTCTTCGACCTCGACGGCACGCTGATCGACTCGGACGAGGCCCTCATCGCCCCCTTCCTGGCCTTGGGCGTGCACCGTGACGACATCACCTTCGGCCACACCCTGGCCCACGAGTGTCGCCGCTTCGGCTTCACCGTCGATGACTACCTCGCTCATTACGACGTGACGCTGGCCCAACCATTCGCCGGCGCGGACGACCTGGTGGCCGGTCTCGATCGGTGGGCGGTCTGCTCGAACAAGGACCACCGTTCGGGCATCGTCGAACTCGACCGCCTGGGTTGGGCGCCCGAGGTGTCGCTCTTCGCCGACGCCTTCGCCGGCGCGGGCAAGTCGCTCGGACCGGTGCTGGACTCGCTCGGTCTGGGGCCGGCCGAGATCATCTTCATCGGCGACACGAGCCACGATCGTCGGTGTGCGGACGAGGTCGGGTGCCGGTTCGCCTGGGCGGGCTGGAACCCTCGGGCCCGGCCCATGGTCGGGGACCCGGTGCTCGAATCGCCACTGGACGTGCTCGACCTGCTGGCCGTCTGACCTCAGACAGTCGCCGGCGGCTCGACCTCGGGCACGGGCTGATCGGCGCTGGGCTCTTCGGCGGCGACGACCACGGCTTCCGCCGGGGCCGCTGCCTCCGGCGCGGCGGTCTCGGTCGGAACGGACTCGGTGGATGGCGTCTCGGCCTCGGGCACCAGTGGCTCGCCGGCCGGTGCCTCAGCCGCGGGTGCCTCAGCCGCGGGTGCCTCAGCCGCGGGTGCCTCAGCCGCGGGTGCCTCAGCCGCGGGTGCCTCAGCCGCGGGTGCCTCAGCCGCGGGTGCCTCAGCCGCGGGTGCCTCAGCCGCGGGTGCCTCAGACACCTCGGGGGTTGCCTCGGGTACTTGACCCGCAGGCGGTGCGCCCTTGTCGGCCTTGTCGACGGGGGAGCGGGGTGGCCGGGGGACCCGCTTCCCACCCGATGTCGCCCCTTCGCGGCGAGGAGGCCGGGGGCGGGGGCGCTTGGGTGACTCGGTGGGCTCGATGCCGAACAGCACGGCGATCTGGGGGATCTGGGAGGCGAGGCGCCGGACCTCGGCGAGCAGCTCATCGCTCGGTTCGGCGGGAATGCCCAGCGGGACGACGGTCAGGCGGACCGGCGAGAACGCCAGCGCATCGAGCACCGTGGCCCAGCGGTCCTGGGCGACGTCGGCGGTCAGCCCGGCGGCTGTCGCATCGGCGAGCCGGGAGGCCAGGTCGGACGGGAGCGGTGAACCGGCCTTGGGGGGCCGAGAGCTGAGCCGCAGCGCACGCACGGCTCGTCCCTCCGCGAGGGTGGACGCCAGCTCGGCCATCCAGGCGCCGTGCTCCTGCTCGACCCGCCGCACCAGGGCTGCGCGGAGCTCCGCCGCGAGTTCGCGGCTCTCGTCGTCACGTGCACCGCCGTCGGCGGCGACGATCACCGAACGGAGGTCGCGCAGGTCGAGCTCGGCCACATCGGCCAGGGCGGCCTCGGCCTTGTCCCGCCATTCGGCACCCCGCAGGCGGGGGAGGATCTGCTCGGCCAGTGCCAGCAGTGGCTCGGGCTTGATCGTGGGATGGCCCTCGGCGGCGGCCGACTCGTTCTGCTTCTCGACTGCCTGGCGAACCGCAGGAAGGCCGCCGCGGAGGACCTGCTCGGCGACCGGTCGCTGCTCGGGCGGAAGGTCGGCGAGCACGGCGTTTCGGTGGACGCGACCCGCCTTGAGGCGCTTGGGACGGGGCTTGGCCTCGACCTCGGGGCGCGGGCGTCGGGGCCCACGAGGGGTCGAGTCGCCTTCGGTGCGCGGCCGCGGCTCGCGCTTGGGGCGCTCGCGGGCGGCGGGGCGATCGCCGCGATCGCCCCGATCACCGGGTCGTCCACCAGGGCGTCCACCGCGACCGCCGCGTTCCTTTCGGTCGCCCCGTGCCTTGCGGTCGTCCCGGTCGCCCTGCCCGCCTCGCACCAAGGTGCTCGTGACCAGTTCGATCTTCTTGGGGCTGCCGATCACCTCGAGGCGCTCGGGCTCGCGCCGGGCGCCCTTGGGAGGGAGCACCGCCACCACGGTGATGCCGTCGATGTCGAAGTCGGCATCCGCCTTGACCACGTCGCCGGCCTTCGCGCCGGCATAGAGCAGGCCGCCGTCCAGTTCGCCTTTCGGCTGGCGCGCGCCTGCGGCGCGCCACGTCCAGACGCCGTCCGGGCGTTCGCTGGTGAGTTCGATGTCGATTCGACGAGACATGGGGCCATCACGCTATCGGCCCGGCGGCAGGGGCATGCTGGTTCGGCGGAGTCCACGGTGGCGCTGACCACCACTGGCAGGGGTCGCTCGCCTCCGAACCACCGGCCCATAACGCCCAGAATCATCGTTATGTTACCTATAGCCTCGGCTGCTCAATGGGGCACCCAGGGGAAGCCGGTTCGCGACGGGGGTCATCCACACGTCTGCCAACGGCCGAGCCTGGCTCACCAGCCAGTCGAGCGCCTGGCGCACGTCGTGGGGCCCGGTGGCGGTCGCCAGGTCGCCGGCGACGTCCTCCAGGGCGGCGTGCAGCGTGGATATCTTGTCCTGCAGGTCTTCCAGGTCCGAACACCGGACGACCACCTCGCCGTCGGCCAGGTCGTGCGCAGCAGCGAGCTTCCGGGCGAGGTAGGCCTGCTGGCGGCAGCTTTGGCGGCAGTACTGCCGTGGCCGGCCCCCAGTGTCGTCCCGAACGATCGCGACCCCGCACCAACGACACGTCGCCACTTTCGTCATATGACGAAACTAGGGCAGCGGGGCCTTGGCCACAAGGGATCGTGTTGAGTACCCCCGAGATCCCGAAATGAGTAGGCGCTACTCACGTGTGGCCTTCCGAAGTGCGCGAGACTGCCTCCACGGTCGCCCGATCCGCGGCACCGTTTCGACCAAAGGGAAGGAACCCAGATGCGCAGATTGCTCGGGTTTGTCATCGTGGGCCTGCTGTTCGCAGGCACCGCGGCAGCGTGCAGTAGCGACAGCGACAGCGATACCGACAGCACGACCACGACCGCCGCGGCGGACAGCGGGGGCGGTACCACCGACACCACCGCTGCCAGCGGCGACAGCGGTGGCGCCAGCGCCGAGGTCGAGCAGTTCTGCTCGGACGCCGAGGCGCTCGGTCAGCAGCTGCAGGATGCCGTGAACGATCCCACGAGCGCCGACGTCGCGACCATCACCGCCGATGCCAGCGCCCTGTCTGCTTCTGCGGCCGATCTGGTCACGGCGAACCCCGATGATGCCGATCGCATCAACGAGTGCGCGCAGGCCCTTCAGGTCACGCCCTGAGTCACTGCCCTCGGGCAGACCACCAACGCACGCGAACGGGGGGCGACGCTTCGGCGCCGCCCCCCGTTCGCGTGTGCGCCCCGGTCCACCCGCGTCGGTCAGGTCGCCTGGCGCCGAGCGCGTCGGGCACGCCACACGAGGGCGGCGACGGCGCCGAGGGTGAGCGCGAACAGGCTGGCCGAGATCACCCAGCCCCGTCCGTTGCTGCTTGCAACCGGCCGTGAGGAGCGCGCGGCCGTGAAGGCGATGGCATCCTCGTCGGCCTGGTCGTCCGAAGGCACCGAGGTGTTCGGTGCGCCATCGCCGGAGACGGCGGTGGCGGTGGTCGTGGGGGCCTCGGGCATCGCCGACGTGGTCGTGACGCCTCCGGTGGCGGTGGCGCCGGGGGTGCCGCTCGGCGGCACGACAGCCGATGTCACTCCCCCGCCGGCGGTCACTGGCGGTTCTCCTCCGTTGTCGCCGGTGTCGCCCCCGGCTGACGGCGCGGGCAGAGGCGGCGCGGGGAAGACCGACGCGAACGAGTGGAACGGCGGCGCCGAGCCGGTCCCCCACTTCCAGCCCTCGACGTCGCCGTCGTGCACCTGAGTGCTGCCGGCGCCGGCCCGCGAGTACGTGTAGCCCCCGGCGCCCGCTGGGGCCCGGTGGTAGGCCCAGTAGTAGCCACGGGGGTCGCAGGTGAGACAGCTCCCGTCGGACGGGCACCCCACGCCCTGCAGCGCGCAGACGGCACCGCCCTGGCCCGAGAAACCCTCGATGACGGGTGCCAGCCCGGCCAGTTGCAGCGCCTCGACCCCGGAGATCGAGTCGCTCTCGAACTCGATCCCCCGCACGACGACGCCGGTTCCCGAGTCCGCGACCACCACCGCCCGGCTGGGGCCACCCGTGGCGGCACCGGTGGGGTTGGCCCCCATCATCGCCGCCAAGGGGCCGGCGGCGATGATCAGGGCCACCACGAGGGCAGCCCTGAGTCTCACGGCGTGAACTGGATGGTCGACGGCAGATCGGTGCCGGGGCTCCATGCCGGCTCGGTGCTGGCCGTCCGGAAGAGCATGGCGGCGGCCTCGGCCCGATCGACGACGACCTTCGGGCGGTAGGTGCCGTCGGCGAATCCGGTGACGATGCCGTTGGCGACACCCCAGTCGAGCGCCTCGCGGTACGGGGCGCCCGCCGGGACGTCGGAGAACCCGTTGTCGGGTGAACCGGTGGGGGCGCCGACCATCCGCCAGAGCATCGCCACCATGCGGCCTCGGTTCACCGCCACCCGTGGGCGATAGGTGCCGTTCGGGTAGCCGCTCACGATGCCCTCGGCCGCGGCCCAGTCGAGGGCATCGTTGTAGAAGGCGCTTGCAGGGACGTCAGGGAACCCGTGCGCGGTCGGCTCGGCCGGCGAGTCCATGGTGTTCCAGAGCAGGGCGGCGGCCTGACCCCTGAGGACGGCCCGGTTGGGCCCGAAGCGGCCGCTCGTGGACCGGGAGATGGCGTTGTCCGCCATCCAGGCCACGGCCTGGCTGTACCAGACGCACGGTTCGACGTCCGTGAAGGCACTGGGTGGCTGGAGCGCGGCGATGTCGACGGGCAGCCACGAACGCAGCAGGCCGTGCAGTGCCTGGCTGGTGGCGAACGTGTTGACGCCGAAGCCGTCGTTGGGGCTCCTGAACCGGCCGACGTCGGCGGCTGCACCCGTGGTGATCTGCCGTGAGCGCAACCAGGATGCGGGACCCACGAAGCTGGTGGCGCGCACCGACGGGCTCGAGGAGTCGCGCCAGCACTCGGTGCCGGGGTCCCAGCCGGCTGCCGTCACGGCGAGCAGGCCGAGCGCCGTGCTGTTCGGGTCGTCGCTGCCGAACGACTGCCATGCGCCGGAGTTCTGGTGCCGGTTGGCCAGGAACTTCATGGCGGACGCCACCGCCGAGTCGCCCGGTGGCACCCCGTTGGCGATCAGTGCGGTCACGGCGAGGGCGGTGGTGTCGACGTCCTCGTCGGTCCCGCCCGCGTCGCCCGCGTAGTTCCACCCGCCGTTCTCCTGCTGGGCATCCCGCAGGTAGGCGATGGTGTCGTCGGGCGCCTCGCGCCCGAGGACGGCCTGGGCCAGCAGGGCATAGAGCGTGGCGTTCAGGACTCCGGCGCCGTAGGAGTGGTCGGCGAGCTCGCCCGCGTCCATGAGGGCCTGGAGATTGACCGGCTCACCGTCGTCGGCGGGGTCGAAGGCGGTGGTGCTGACGCCGAGCGGCGCGGCCACGAGGGTGATGAACTTCGCCGCGATCCCGGCATCGGGCGACCAGCCGCTGAGGAAGTCGTCGGCCCATTCGAGCGGCGTGCCGCTGTCGCCGCCCGCGTTCGCGTCGAGGGCCTGCACCGCAGCCCGGGCCTCGGTGGTGCTCCACGTCGACGTGGTCTGCGCGTTCTCGGCGATCGCCAGGATGGCGTCGGGGGTCTCGAAGGCGGATGCGGGCGCGGCAATCTCGAAGCTCCCGTCGTCCTGTTGCTGATCGCCGAGCCAGTCGGCCGCCCGGTCTGTCGTGGCGTCGGCCGCGGCGGCCGGCAGGACGGCACCACCGAGCAGGACGAGGGTGAGTGTGCTGGCCACGGCCAGTCGGAAACGATGGGTCATGAGGACCTCCGCGGGCCCCGTTCCACGAGGGCCCTCTGTGGGGAGCCGCCGAAACGGCTCTCGTATGCGGTGACACCGGTGGCCCGGTGAGCGGCGGCAGGTCATCTGGCTTGCGGCCCTGGAGCCGCTCACAGTTGCGGGACAGCGTCGGTCTCTCACCGACTTTCCCCTGTCGCCCCGTCGGTCTTACCCGCCGAGGTGACTCATCCACGACGTCCGGGCCGTGGATGACCGTTGCTGTTCGACAGGCTAGGCGATCAGCAGATGCCCCGCAATGGCGCCTCAGCGGTTGCCTCGCCGAAGGATGACGGCGGCGCCCCCGATGATCACGAGCGCGAACACCGCCAGGAAGACGAGCGAGGGGTCGATCCCGCCGCCGCCGTCACCCGGCCCACAGGCCGCCTCGGACGCTCGCTCGGTCGGGAGCCAACGACCGAGGATGCCCTGGACGGCGAGGGCGGTGGCCGCGGTGCTGCCCACCGGACCCGTGAAGCTGCCGTCGTCGCCCTGTGCCGCCGCGAGGGCCGCCGTCGGCGGGGCGTAGGCCTCGGTCGCCCGTGCCGGGTCGACCGCGTCGCGCCAGCACCGCTGGTCCGGGTCGAATCCTCCGGCTCGGATCGCGCCCATCGCCCACGCGGTGGCCGAGGGGTCGTCGTCACCGTTCCGTGCCGCCGGCCAACCGCCACTGTCGCCCTGGTTGCGGGCGAGCATCGCGAGCGCCGGCGTGACCGACGCGTCGCCCTGCGTGACCACTCCGGCCGCGATGAGGGCTTCGACGACCAGGCCCGTCGTGACCGGATCGACGAGCGTGCCGTCGGGGTCGCCGTCGGCGTTCCAGCCGCCGTTCTCCTGTTGGGCCGCCCGCAGCAAGCCGACGGTCGCTTCGGGCACCCGATGGTCGACGAGCGCAAAGGCCAGCACCGCCTCGGCGGTCGCGGCGAGTGAGCCGAAGGAGCCGTCCGGCGAGCGGCCTGCGGCCACCCGGCCGACGAGGTCGACGGGGTTGCCGTCGCGTCCCGCATCGAAGTTCTCGGGGTCGAGGCCCAGGGGCACGACGGCCCGGCTGACGAGCTGGGCGGCCAACTCGGGGGTCGGGTCGCCCTCGGCCAGTGCATCAAGGGCGTCGAGGGGCGTCCGACCCTCGGCCGACTCGGTCGCGGCGATCGCATCGATCGCCTCCTTCGCGCTCCACAGGTCGGAGGACTGGGCCTGCTGGGCGATGGCCGACACCGCGTCCGGTGTGACGGCCCCTTCGCCGAAGCCGCCGTCAGCCCCCTGGTTGTCCAGGAGGTAGGCGACACCACGTTCGGCGGAGCGGGCACCGGAGTCGTCCGCCGAGGCCGAGGGGATCGACAGGGCCACCGCCGCCATGGCCAACAGAGCGAGAGGACCGCAACGGCGGGATCGTGCCCGTCGTCCCCGAGCCGGATTCCAGACCATCTCCACACCCTGTCATGCTGGATCCTTCGTTGTGCGAACTTCCTCCCGCTTCCACGCCGTCACCTGGCTCTTCTGGGCGCTGGCCGGCGCCGCGACCGTCCAGTTGGCCCCGAGCCCGGTCTACGTGGCCCTGGTGATCGCCCTCGCCGCGCTCGTGGTCGAGATCCACCGCCTCGACACCGCCATGTCGCGTGCCTTCCCTCTCCTGCTCGCACTCGGCACGTGTTTCGCCCTGTTGCGGGTGGTGCTGACCGCGCTCACCACCCACGGCGTCGGCACGGTGCTCTTCACGCTCCCCCAGTTCACGCTCCCCCGCCTGCTCGGCGGGTTCACCGTGGGCGGGACGGTCGAGCTGCCGGTGGTGCTCCAGGCCGCGTCCGAAGGCCTCGCGGTCGTCGGGGTCCTGGCCGTCTTCGGTGCCTTCAACGCCGTCATCTCGCACTACGAGCTGGTCCAGGCCACACCGCGCGCCTTCCACGAGCCCGGCCTGATCGTGACCGTCGGGCTGGCCTTCGTGCCGTCCACCATGCTCGCCCTCCAACAGACGAGGGAGGCCGACCTCGCCCGGACGGGTGGGCACCGCGTGGGGCGGCGCCGGTTGCTCCGCCAGATGCTGCCGGTCCTCGAGAGCGGGATGGAACGAGCGGTGAACCTCGCCGAGTCGATGGACTCACGGGGGTTCGCCCGGAGCCGTGGCGGTGCCCGCGAGCGGGCCGCCGGCTGGTGCGGGCTGGCCGCCCTCCTCGCGCTGGGCGCCTCGTTCGTGGCTCTCGTCGGTCGGTCGCCCCGCTCGGCCACACTGCTCGGGGCCGCAGGAGTCGTCTTGTTGCTGGTGGCGATCGTGACCGCCTCCCAGGCGAGTCGGCTCACCCGCTACCGACCGCGGCACATGACGTCGACCGATTGGCTGGTGGCGGCGGTCGTCTGGGTCGCGCCCGCCGGCCTCCTCGTGGTGTCCCGGCTCTTCGCGCCGACCCTCCGTTGGGTCACCAACCCCCCCGCCTTCCCCGAGTTCTCCCCGCTCGTCGCCGCCGTCATCGTGTTGCTCGGCGCCCCCGCCCTGTTCGCGCCCGAGGGCCGGTCATGAGCGTCGCGGTCTCCTGGTCGGATGTGGCGTTCGCCTATCCCGACCGTGAGCGGACCCTCACCGGCATCGACCTGGAGGTGCCGGCCGGCGACGTGGTGGTCGTGGTGGGGCCGTCCGGATCCGGCAAGAGCACGTTCCTGCGCACGGTCAACGGTCTCGTGCCCCACACGAGCGGGGGTCGCTTCCGGGGCGAGGTGGCGGTGTTCGGGCGCTCCACCCGCACCAGTGCCCCGCGCGACCTCGCCGACGTCGTGGGCTTCGTGCACCAGGACCCCGAGGCCCAATTCGTGGTGGATCACGTCGAGCACGACCTGGCTTTCGTCCTCGAGAACCTCGGGACCGACCCGCAGGCGATGAGGCGGCGCGTCGAGGAGGTGCTCGACGCCCTCGGCATCGCCCAGCTCCGCGACCGCTCGCCCGCCACCCTTTCGGGGGGTGAGCGCCAGCGCTGTGCCATCGCCGGGGCGCTGGCCTCGGCTCCCGACGTGCTCGTGCTCGACGAGCCCACCTCCGAGCTCGACCCGCAGGGGGCCGAAGACGTGCTCGCCGCGGTCAGCCGCCTCAACGCCGACCTCGGAACCACCGTGATCATGGCCGAGCACCGCCTCGAACGGGTGGCGGCGCTGGCCCATCGCGCCCTGATGATCGCCGATGGCCGGGTCGTCGCCGACGGGACCCCGGCGGAGGTCGTCGTCCGCTACGACGGGGCGCCACCCGTGACGAAGCTCGGCCGGTTGCTGGGATGGTCACCGCTGCCGCTCACCGTCCGCGACGCGCAGTTGCGGGCACGGGCGTCCGAGTGGCGACCGAGGGCCGACCTGCTGCCGCGCACCGTGCCGGCGGCGGGCGACGTCCTGCGGGCAGGCCACGGCCTCGAGGTGCGTCACGGCAGCACCAGGGCCCTCCGCGACGCCTCGCTCGACGTGCGGGCCGGCGAGATCGTTGCGCTGCTGGGGCGCAACGGCGCCGGCAAGACCACACTGCTACGAGCCCTCGGCGGGCTGCAGGCCGTGGACCGCGGCTCGGTCGCCGGTCCGGGCACGGTCGGCTACGTGCCTCAGGACCCGAACGTGTTGCTCTTCGCCCCGACCGTGCGCGCCGAGCTCGCCGAGACGCTCCGCCTGCGCGGCATGCCCGACAACGGGGCGGTCGACGAATGGCTGGCGGCGCTCCACCTCGAGCCCTTGGCCGCCCGCCACCCGCGCAGCCTGTCGTCCGGTGAGCGCCAGCGGGTGGCCATCGCCGCCATCGCCGTCGGGGGCGCCGACGTCCTGCTGCTCGACGAGCCCACACGTGGCATCGACACCCCCTCGCGAACCGCGCTCGAGGCCGCCGTGCGCGCCCATGCCGCGGCGGGCGGAGCCGTGGTGCTCGCGACCCACGACATCGAGTTGGCGGCGCGCTGTGCCACGCGCGTGGTGGTGCTCGGCGACGGTGAGGTGGTGGCCGACGGGCCCGCCCGCGAGGTGCTGTCGGGCTCGCTGTTCGCGCCCCAGGTGCTGCGGGTGCTGCCCCCGTTCCTCACCGTCGACGAGGTGCGGGCGGCCCGTGACGCCGAGATGGTGCCATGAGCGTCGTCAGCCCGGCCCTGGGCGCCGAATCGAGCGTCCGCTGGGGGGACCGGGCCCGGCCGGTCGGGGTGTACCTGCTGATGGTGGGGTTGGGCGCCAGCGCCTTCCTCTACCCCTTCTGGCTCCCCGGCGACGCCCTGCCCGACCAGGCCCACGCGGGCGACGCGCCGCTGGTCGCCGCGCTCGTCGGCGCGCTGGTGGTCGGTGCGGTCACCCTCGAGGTTCGTCGGGGCACGATGAACGGCAGCACGGTCGCGCTCCTCGGCGTGCTCTCGGCCGCCGGCGGGCTGCTGCGACTGCTCGACCTCCCCGGCGGCGGCAGCGGGATCTTCTTCCTCATCGTCCTCGCCGGCGCCGCCTTCGGACCGCGCTTCGGCCTGCTGCTCGGGCTGTGCTCGATGGCCATCTCCGCAGTGATCACGGGCGGCATCGGCCCCTGGCTGCCCTTCCAGATGCTCGCGCTCGGGTGGATGGGGGCCGGCGCCGGTCTCGTCGGGCGTGTCACCCGGCAGCTGCAGCCCGTGGCCGAGGTCGGGGTCCTCGCCGCCTACGGCTGGGTGTGGGGGTTCCTCTACGGCGCGATCATGAACCTCTGGTTCTGGCCGTACGCCGTGGGCACCGGTGAACTGGCTTGGAACCCGGGGCTCACGCTGGCCGAGACGCTCCAGCGCTACTGGTCGTTCTACGTGGTGACGAGCCTCCCGTGGGACGCCGCCGGAGCCGTCACCAACGCGGTGCTGATCGTCATCACCGGCGGGGCGATCCTCACGAGCATGCGCCGGTTCGCCCATCGCCTCGAGCCCGTCGTCCAACTCGAGGACTAGTTCGTCGGTACCGTCGAACCAGCCCCCGGGGAGCCGGTCGGCTCGGGGGGCGGCCCGCAGGTATCGCTTAGCATCGTCGACCATGACCTCCGCCATCCCGCCCTCCCCCACCGTCGTCCCTGCCGAGGGCACGCTCGGCGTCCTCTGTGTGGGGCTCGGGGCGGTGACCACCACCCTGATCGCCGGCGTCGAGCTCGCCAAGCGCGGCGAGGCCGAGCCGGTCGGCTCGCTCACCCAGATGGGCACCATCCGCATCGGCAAGCGCACCGACGGCAACGTGCCGCGTATCGCCGACTTCGTGCCGCTCGCCACGCTCGACCAGATCGTCTTCGGGGCGTGGGACCCGTACCCCGACGACGCCTACACGGCCGCCAGCCGAGCCGGTGTGCTCGACCAGGGCCGCCACCTCGAGTCGATCGCCGACGCCCTACGCGCCATCCGGCCCATGCCCGCTGCGTTCGACGCCAACTACGTGAAGCGCCTCGAGGGCACCAACGTGATGGCCTCCACGTCGAAGCGGGCCATGCTCGACCAGCTCCGCGTCGACATATCGACCTTCCGCGACGAGAACCTCTGCGACCGGCTGGTGATGATCTGGTGCGGCTCCACCGAGATCTTCATCGAGCCCGGCCCCGCGCACGCCACCATCGAGGCCTTCGAGGCGGCCATCGACGCCGAGGACCCCGCCATCGCGCCTTCGATGCTCTACGCCTACGCCGCCCTCCAGGAGGGGGTGCCCTTCGCCAACGGTGCCCCGAACCTTTGCGTCGACACACCGGCGCTCCGTCAGTTCGCGGACACCCACAAGGTGGCCATCTGCGGCAAGGACTTCAAGACGGGCCAGACCCTGCTCAAGACCGTGCTGGCCCCGATGCTCAAGGCCCGCATGCTCGGCCTCGCCGGCTGGTACTCCACCAACATCTTGGGAAACCGCGACGGCGAGGTGCTCGACGACCCCGAGAACTTCAAGACCAAGGAGCAGTCGAAGCTCGGGGTCCTCGAGGACATCCTGGAGCCCGAGCGCTTCCCCGCGCTCTACGGCGACGTGTACCACAAGGTCCGCATCAACTACTACCCGCCCCGGGGCGACAACAAGGAGGGCTGGGACAACATCGACCTCTTCGGGTGGCTGAACTACCCCATGCAGATGAAGGTGGACTTCCTCTGCCGCGACTCGATCCTGGCCGCGCCCCTGGCCCTCGACCTGGTGATCTTCCTCGACCTCGCCCAGCGGGCCGGCCTCGGCGGCATCCAGGAGTGGCTGAGCTTCTACTTCAAGTCGCCGCAGGTGGCCCCCGGCCTCTACCCCGAGCACGACCTGTTCATCCAGCTCACCAAGCTGAAGAACACGCTGCGCTGGATCCAGGGCGAGGAGCCGATCACCCATCTGGGCATGGACTACTACCTGTCTGATTAGCCCTCCTCCGTCGGGCGCCTTCGGCATCCGGTTCGTCGGCTGAGCGGCTCCGCTCCGCTGCGCCACGTCACCCCGCCCGGCTCTGTTCCTTTGCTCGGCTCCGCCCAGGCGCCTTCGGCATCCGCTCCGTGACGTCAGCCGTTCTGGGCCCGGATCTGGAGGATCTTGTCGAAGACGCTGGCGGTGATGCGCGTGCCGCTGTTGTTCGGGGGCGTGCCGCTGGCGCTGGCGGTGTGGATGGCCATGACGCAGGAGCCGCACGAGGGGCGGTTCCACTTGAACACCGGGCTCCCCGACTGCCCGCCGGCGGTGTCCATCGGATAGAACAGCCGACGGTCGGTCGAGTGATAGACGCTCCCGGTCATCTGCCACTGGGTGCCCGATTCCTTGTCGAGGGGGTAGCCCTGGACCCGGGCCCTTGTGCCGGCGAAGCGGTTGGTGCCCGGCAGCGTGTACATGCCGAACCAGCCGACGGTGGTGCCGAGGTCGCAGTCGATCTGCATGATCGCCCAGTCGTCTGACCGCTTGCCCTCCACCCGCCAGCGGTAGGGGGCGAAGAGGGCGTTCACCGGGCAGTACCCGAAGGGTGCGTAGGAGGACACGCCGTTGTTGTTGCGGCCGGGAACGAAGGTGGCGAGGTCGATGGGGTCGTTGGCGCCGCCAGGGTTGTACGCGCAATGGCCGGCGGTGACGACCGAGTTCCGGTCGATCAACCAGCCGGTGCAGTAGTAGCGCATCCCGTCCTCGACGATGTCGAGCTGGCCGATGGCCCGGTGCGGGTAGATCGTCGTGTTCGTCTCTCGCGTGCGACCGTCGGCACCGATCACCGACTCCTGCAGCACCTCGGGGGCGATGGGAAGGTCCGCGAGCGGTGGCGCCGCATCGGTGGTCGTCGCCGGCTCCGTGTCCTGGCCCGCGAACGCGGCACTCATCCGGGGACCCGTCGTCTCGGGGATCTCCCCCAGCTCCAACTCCACGATCTCGACCGGCGCGACCGTTGGCTCGTCAGCCGCCGAGGTGCCCCCCGCTGCCGGCGGCGTGCCCACCAGCGCGGCCATCACGACCGCACCCACGACCAGCGCGAGATGTCGGCTCCGGTTTCGCCTTCGGAGAACCATGATCACTCCTCTCGCCCGGCCGCCCGACTCGCCGGGCGGCTCCCCACGCCTCCAACGGAGACCCGAGGTCTGCATCCTCACCGTACGAGGGCCCGGTCGGGCGCGGTAGGGCCGTTGGGCCCGACGGCCGCGGTGGCGGTGGCGGTGGCGCCCGACCATCGCACCGGGTAGAGTTCTGGACACATGTCCAGTTCGGGGGCCTCGGGGATCGAGACAGCGCCGTCGCGTGACCTGACCGAGCGTCAGGCCGAGACGGTGGCGAGGCTCGTCGACAGCGCTGCCGGGGTACTGCGCCGACAAGGCTACGACGGGCTCACGGTCCGCACGGTGGCCGCCGCGGCCGGCGTGGCCCCGGCGACGGCCTACACCTACTTCGCCTCGAAGGACCACCTCGTCGCCGAGGTCTTCTGGCGTCGCCTCGCCGCGCTCCCGGCAGTCACGCGGGCTGCCGCTGAACCTGCTGCGCAGCGGGTGACCAGCGCCCTTGCGCCCGTCTCCCTGCTGCTGGTCGACGAGCCGACCGTCGCTGCCGCGGTCACCACCGCCATGTTGGCGTCGGACCCCGAGGTCAAGCGGGTGCGCGACCGCATCGGCGCCGCCATGACCCAGCGCATGCTCGACGCCCTGGGCGACGAGGCCACCGACGCGGCGGTGCTGGCCCTCGGGCTGATGTTCTCGGGAGCGATGCTCCAGGCGGGCATGGGTCACCTCGCCTACACCGACCTCCCCGGCGTCGTGGCCAATGCAACCCGCCTGGTGCTGGGAGACGGTCGATGACACCGGCCCGAGGCACGGGTGCCCCGCACTACAGCCCGTACGACTACGAGGTCCACGAGGACCCGTACCCCACGTACGCCCGTCTGCGCGAAGAAGCGCCGCTCTACCGCAACGACGACCTGGACTTCTGGGCCCTGTCGCGCCACGCCGACGTGAGCGCGGCCTTCCGCGACTCGACCCGCTTCTCGAGTGCCTACGGGGTCACGCTCGACCGCCTGGCCTGGGGGCCGGAGGCTTACAGGACCATGTCGTTCCTGGCCCTCGACCCGCCGCGCCACACCCGCATGCGGGCCCTGGTCTCCCGGGGCTTCACCCCCCGGCGGGTGCAGGACCTGGTCCCCCGCATCGAGGCGTTGACCGCGCAGTACCTCGACCCGGCACTCGAGGCCGGCGCGTTCGATCTGGTGGCGGACTTCGCCGGCAAGCTGCCCATGGACGTGATCAGCGAGCTCGTGGGCGTGCCCGCGTCCGACCGCGACGAGGTCCGCCGGCTGGCCGATCTCCTGGTGCACCGCGAAGAGGGCGTGGAGGACGTCCCCCGTGCAGGGATCGAAGCGGCCTTGGCCCTCGCCGGGTACTACGCCGACATGGTGGCCGAGCGCCGGTGCCGGCCCACCGACGACCTCACCTCGGCTCTTTGCAGCGCCGAGGTCGACGGCGAGCGCCTCACCGACGACGAGATCAACGGGTTCCTGTTCCTGCTGGTCGTCGCGGGCAACGAGACCACCACCAAGCTGCTCGCCAACGCCCTCTACTGGGCGTGGCGCAACCCCGGTACCACCGACCAGCTGTGGGCCGACCCCACTCTGATCCCGGCGTGGATCGAGGAGACGCTGCGCTACGACACGTCGTCACAGATGCTGGCCCGCCGCGCTGCGGTCGACATCGAGACCCCGCACGGCACGATCCCCGAGGGCGATCGGGTGATCCTGTTGGTCGGGTCGGCCAACCGCGACCCCGACGCCTTCGCCGAGCCCGACCGCTTCGACATCCACCGCGACACGTCGGGTGCCCTCGACACCGACAAGCTCTCGTTCGGCCTGGGTCGCCACTACTGCATGGGCGCGTCGCTGGCCCGGCTCGAGGCCCGCATCGCCCTCGATGCCCTCGTGGCCGGCTGCTCGGGCTACGAGGTGCTCGGCGCCGGCGTTCGCCGCGTGCACTCGGTGAACGTGCGGGGGTTCGCCTCGGTGCCCATCACGGTGGCCCCCCGGTGACGTTCACCGCCCATCCCGAGCGCCGGCCCGCGGTGGTCACGGGCGCCTCGTCGGGTATCGGCGCGGCCACCGCCCGTCTGCTCGGGGCCGCCGGCCACCCCGTCGTGCTGGGTGCCCGGCGCGTCGAGCGGTGTGAGGAGGAGGCCCAGGCGATCCGCCACGCCGGCGGCGAGGCCACGGCGCTGCGGCTCGACATGAGCGACTCCGACTCGGTGGCCACCTTCGTGGCGGGCGCCGTCGCGGCCTACGGCGAGATCGACATCGTGGTGTCCAACGCCGGCGACGTGGTCCCGGGCACCTCGATCGGCACCGACCCCGACGCGTTCGCCCAGGACATCACCGTCAACTTCCTCGGGCCGCAGCGCCTCTGCAACGCCCTCGTGCCGTCGATGGTCGAGCGGGGCCGTGGTGACGTGGTGCTGGTCAGCTCGTCGATCCTGCGCGTCCCGGTCCCGGGCATGTCGGCCTACGCCACCGCCAAGGCGGGGCTCGACACCCTCGGCCGGGTGATGCGGATGGAGCTCGAGGGGACGGGCGTACGGGTGTCGACCGTGCGACCCGGGCCCACGCTCACGGGGATGGGCATGACCTGGGAGCCGTCGGTCGTCGACGCGTCGATCACCACCTGGATCGAGCGCGGCCTCATCCACGGCGCGCACTACCTCACGCCCGACGACGTCGCCGACGTGATCGTCATGGTTGTCACGGCGCCCAAGGGCGTGCACCTCGCGCTGGTCGAAGTGGAGCCCGAAGCACCGCCCTCTCGAAAGGACCGCCCATGACGCCTCGCGACCCTGTCCTCCTCCGTGAGCCGCCGAGAGTGTCCGGCGGCGAGGCCGTCACGGGCCATCTCGAGGACCTCCGGACAGACCCGATCGAGCTGATGGCGCGGGTCCGGGCCGAATGCGGGGACGTCGGCGAGTTCCTCCTGGCCGACCGCCCGGTCGTCCTGCTGTCGGGGGCCGAGGCCAACGAGTGGTTCTTCCGCGCGCCCGAGGAGGACCTCGACCAGGCCGAGGCCTACCCGTTCATGACGCCGATCTTCGGCGAAGGCGTGGTGTTCGACGCGCCGCCCGAGCGGCGGCGCGAGATGCTGCACAACCAGGCCCTGCGGGACAGCTTCATGCGTGGACACGCCGAGACGATCTCGGCCGAGGTCGACCGCATGGTCGCGGCGTGGGACGACGAGGGCGAGATCGATCTGCTCGACTGGTTCGCCGAGCTGACCATCTACACCTCGTCGGCCTGCCTCATCGGCAAGCGCTTCCGCGAGGAGCTGGACGGGCGCTTCGCGGCGCTGTACCACGATCTGGAGAAGGGCACCGACGCCATCGCCTACGTCGATCCTTACGCCGACATCGAGAGCTTCCGGCGTCGGGACGAGGCGCGCGTCGGCCTCGTCGAGCTGGTCCAGGGGATCATGGATCGCCGCTCGTCGTCGCCCCTCGAGGATGGTGCAGAGAAGGATCTGCTCGACGTCCTGATGTCCATCCGTGCCGAAGACGGCTCGCAGCGCTTCTCCGCCGACACGGTGACGGGCATGTTCATCTCGATGATGTTCGCGGGCCACCACACCACCTCGGGCACCGCTTCCTGGACGCTGATCGAGCTGCTGCGCCACCCCGATGTGATGGCCGCGGTCGTCGACGAGATCGATGACCTCTACGCCGACGGCAGCCAGGTCAGCTACCAGGCCCTACGCGAGATCCCGTGGCTCGAAGCCGGCATCAAAGAGGCGCTCCGCCTGCACCCGCCACTGATCCTGCTGCTCCGGGTGGCCAAGTCCGACCTCGAGGTCGAGGGCTTCCGGATCGCACAGGGAAAGCTGGTGGGCGCCACGCCGGCCATCTCGAACCGCATCGCCGAGGCCTTCCCCGATGCCGACACGTTCGTGCCCGAGCGCTACCTCGACCCGCGTAGCGAGGACCTGGCCAACCCGTGGAACTGGATCCCGTTCGGCGCGGGACGGCACCGCTGCGTCGGCGCGGCCTTCGCCCTCATGCAGCTGAAGGCCATCTTCTCGGTGCTCCTGCAGGACTGGGTCTTCGAGCTGGCCCAGCCGCCCGAGACCTACGTCAACGACCACTCGAAGATGGTCGTCCAGCTCCAACAGCCCTGCCGGGTCCGCTATCGCCGCCGGGATGCCTCGGGCAACGCTGCGCAGCGGAGCGGAGCAGCATCGTGAGTCAAACGGGATCCCGAAGGGGCGCCGACGAAGGAAGCGCGTGGGTGAAGGTCGACGCCGACCTCTGTCAGGGTCACGGGGTCTGCGAGTCCGAGGCGCCCGCCGTGTTCGTCGTCGGTGACGACCGCAAGGTGGCCGTGGTCGACCATGACCCGCCCGCCGATGCCCGCCCGGCGATCGCCGCCGCGGTGAAGTACTGCCCCACCCACGCCTTGTCCCTTCACGACTGATAGGAGCCCCCTGTGCCCGCTTACCCCCGTGCCGAGCTCGAAGCCATGGTCGAGCGGTGGCTGGCCGCCAACCGGCGTGCCGAGGCCGAAGGCGACTGGAAGCCGATGGCCGACCTGTACACGCCCGACGCCACCTATGGCTGGAACTACGGCCCCGACGAGGACTTCATGTGCGTGGGCCGGGACGAGATCCGCGACGTGGCCCTCGGCGTCGAGATGGGTGGACTCGACGGCTGGGAATACCCCTACCAGAAGGTGCTGATCGACGATCAGCAGGGCGAGGTGATCGGGCTCTGGAAGCAGGTGGCGACGCTGCCCGACGGCGCGACCGAGGAGGTGGCCGGCATCGGCGGCAGCTGGTTCCGCTACGGCGGCGATGGTCGATGGTCGTGGCAGCGGGATTTCTTCGACGTGGGCAACGCCACGGCGCTGTTCATCAAGATGTTCCGGAACGGCACCCTCTCGGACGGCATGAGGAAGCGCCTCGACTCGGCGGGGGCGGGCGAGGGACAGCCCTGCCGCTACCCCGTGGGCGAGGCACCCGTCGGGCTGTGGGAGTGACCGTCGGCTTCATCGGCCTCGGCCAGATGGGCGCCGCCATGGCGGCTCACCTGATCGAGCACCCAGGCGGGCTGGTGGTCTGCGATGTCCGGGACGAGGCCACTTCTCCCTTGGTGGACCGGGGTGCGGTCGCGGTGCCCTCCCCCGCCGAGGCAGCTGCAGACGCGTCGGTGGTGTCGGTGATGGTGCTGGATGACGTCCAGACCCGTCAGGTGGTGGCGGGGCCGGGCGGGATCCTGTCGACGGCGCGGCCGGGAACGGTCATCGCCCTGCACTCGACAATTCGGGCCGGCACGGCGGTCGAGTTGGCCGCCGTGGCTGCCGACCACGGTGTGGCGCTGGTCGACGCACCGGTGTCGGGCGGTTTCATGGGCGCCCACGCCGGGACTCTGGCCGTGTTGGTAGGAGGTGCGGAGGACGCTGTCCAGACCTGTCGACCCGTGTTCGAGCAGTGGGCAGCCAAGGTCGTGCACTTCGGGCCGGTGGGCGCCGGCACACAGGCGAAGCTCGCTCGCAACCTGATGCACTTCGTGGCGTTCACGGCCGCGGGCGAGGCATCGCGTGTCGCGGAGGCGTGCGGCATCGACATCGTCGACCTCGGCGACGTGGTCCGCTACACGGACACGGTGACCGGCGGGCCCGGCGCCATCATGTTCCGCGACACGACGGCGGACCAGCACCCCGGCGACGACTGGTACGACATCCTCGTGCACACCCGGGGGCTCGGCGAGAAGGACCTGGGCCTGGCGATCGAGCTCGCCGAGGAACATGGGGTCGACACGCCGCTCGCCCGTCTTGCGTACGAGCGCTTCGCGGCGAGCATCGGCGTGCCCCACACCGACCAGGAAGAAGGCGCATGACCAGCGAACGGCGACAACGCGGACTCGACAAGATGGCCGAGGTCTACGGGTGGCAGGTCACCGACGACGGCGGGGGCCCCGACGACTTCTACGGGATCACCGTCGAGCACCTCTTCGCCGAGGTCTGGACGCGCGAAGGCCTGTCCAACCGCGACCGGCGACTCCTCCTGATTGGTGCCCTGGCGGCGTCGGGCCTCGACGACGTGCTCGACATCCAGCTGCCGGCGGCGCTCGGCAACGGTGAGCTCGGCCCCGACGAGCTGCGCGAGATCGTGATCTTCCTCACCCATTACCTGGGCTGGCCCCGCGGCGCGAAGCTCAACCAGCGGGTCGAGACACTCCTTGCCCGCCAGGGGGCCGGCTCCGAGTCGAGCTGACCCCCGAACCCCAGGAATTCCTGGTGGAATACCCCCGATTCGGTGGTCGATCACCAAGAAATCCCGGGCTGGCGGGTCGGTCGTCTGGAGGGCTCAAGGGCGCTGGCCGGCACCTGGTACCGCTCCAGGTCGGGTCGTTTCTCCTAGCCTCGGGTCGTGGATGACGAGGATCTGGTCCCCTACGGGTGGAACGAGCGCTGGGCCGCGCTCCTCGACGCCTTCGGGCAGGACGGTGAGCCGGCACGGGTCGTCCGTCACGACGGAGCGGGGCTGATCGTCGCCACCGCCGAGGGCATCGAGGCCGTGCCCCTGGTCGAGCGGGTCGTCCCCGCTCCTGCGGTGGGTGATTGGGTGGTCCTCGTGGCACGCCGCCCCGCCGGTGTGCTCGAGCGCACGTCGCTCCTGCGGCGGCGCGACGACCGCACCGACACCCAACAGGTGCTGGCGGCGAACATCGATCTGGTGCTGCTCGTGTGCGGGCTCGACCGCCCGGTGAAGGACGGCCGCATCCAGCGCGGAGCGGCGCTCGCCCATGAGGCGGGCGCCGACGCCGCCGTCGTGCTCACCAAGGCCGCGCGGGTCGGGCACCAGCTCGATCCCGAGGCCGTCGCTGCCGAGGTGACCGAGGCCCATCCCGGCCTCGAGGTGGTGGTCACCTCTGCCAAGGAGGGGGTTGGCCTGGACGTGCTCGAGGCCCTGGTGAGGGACAACACCGTCGTCCTGCTCGGCGAGTCGGGCGCCGGCAAGTCCAGCATCGTCAACGCGCTGCTCGGCGACGATCGTGCCGCCATCGGCCGGGTTCGCACGGGCGACTCGAAGGGGCGCCACACCACCACGAGCCGCGAGCTCTACGTGCTGGCGTCCGGTGGCGTGCTGATCGACACCCCTGGCATCCGGGCCATCGGCCTCTGGACCGATCCGGAGTCGACCGCGGTCACCGAGACGTTCGCCGACATCGACGAGCTCAGCGAGGCCTGCCGCTTCTCCGACTGCGCCCACGACACCGAGCCCGGGTGCGCGGTCAGTGCGGCCGTCGCCGGCGGAACGCTCACCCGTGATCGCCTCGACCGGTGGCGCATGTTGCAGCACGAGGCCGATGCCGCGCGGGTACGGGCGTCGCCGCATGAGCGCCGGCAGTACGACAAGAAGCTCGCCCGCCTGATCAACGAGTCCCAGCGCCGGAAAGGCCCGCGGTGAGCGAGTCCCCGGCCGCACGGGGAGCGCCAATCGACCACCTGACCGCCTCTCCGACAGATGAACAACTTGGTGGTCGCGCCTCTTGCGCTGCCCCGCCTAGCGGCACCGCGCGACCGATCAGACGAAGGCGCGGACGGGTGCGGGGAAGTGGCAGGCCACCTCGTGGCCCTGGCCGTGCCCGGCGAGCGGCGGCTCCGCTTCGGTGCAGGCCGAGGTGTCCTCGCCGGTGGACTCGAGCTCCTGGCGACGCCAGCAACGGGTGCGGAACCGGCACCCCGTCGGCGGGTCGGCGGGGCTCGGCACGTCACCCTCGAGGATGATGCGTTGGCGTTGGCGCTCCTGACGCGGGTCCGGCAGCGGGACGGCCGAGAGCAGCGCCTGGGTGTACGGGTGCACCGACCGTTCGTAGAGCGTGGCCCGATCGGCGACCTCGACCAGCTTTCCGAGGTACATCACCGCCACCCGGTGTGAGATGTGACGCACGACGGAGAGGTCGTGAGCGATGAAGACGTAGGCGAGGCCGAGGTCACGCTGCAACTGGCTCAACAGGTTGACCACCCCGGCCTGGATCGACACGTCGAGGGCCGAGACCGGCTCGTCGAGCACGATCAGGTCGGGCTCGAGTGCGAGTGCGCGCGCGATACCCACCCGTTGGCGCTGCCCGCCGGAGAACTCGTGGGGGAACCGGTTGGCGTGCTCGGGCGAGAGCCCCACGATCTCGAGCAGCTCGGCCACGCGTTCCTGGCACCTGGCGGTGGGCCAGGAATGGTGCACTTTGAGGGGCTCGGTGAGGGTGCTGCCGATCGTCATGCGGGGGTTCAGTGCCGAATAGGGGTCCTGGAAGACGATCTGGAAGCGTCGCCGGGCCGAGGCGAGGGCCTTCCCCCGCAGTGAGCGGAGCTCAAGGCCGTCGAAGGTGACCGAGCCGGAGGTGGGCGTGAGCAGGTGCAGCAACAGGCGCCCGGTGGTGGACTTGCCGCACCCCGACTCGCCGACCAGGCCGAGGGTCTCGCCCTTGCGCACCTCGAGCGACACGCCCGCCACGGCCGAGACGTGCGAAACCTCGCGACTCAACACGCCGCCGCGGATGGGGAAGTTCTTCACCAGGTCACGCGCCACGAGCAGCGGCGCCCCGGTCGCCCCGGTCGCCGCGGTCTCCACCGAGGCTGCTGATGCTGGCGGTGTCGCGCTCACGTCGCCGCCGCCGCCGATCGAATCTCGGCGACCGTGAGGTCCTCGAGATCGTTGAGCCGATGACAGGCGGCGCGGTGCCGGTCGCCCTCGGTCACCGGGGTGAGCTCAGGCACGGATGTCCGGCACACATCGAGGCTCGCGAACCGGCACCTCGGGTGGAAGGCGCAGCCCCTGGGCAGGTTGATGAGTGACGGCGGCTGGCCCGCGATGGGCACCAACACCTCCTCCCCCGTGTCGTCGAGGCGGGGCATGCTGGCGAGGAGGCCGAGGGTGTACGGATGTCGGCTCTCGTAGAAGATCTCGTCGGTGGTGCCCATCTCGGCCTGCCGGCCGGCGTACATCACCATCACGTTGTCGGCGAGACCCGCCACGACCCCGAGATCGTGGGTGATCAACATGATCGCGGAGTCGATCTCGTCCTTGATGTCGATGAGCACTTGGAGCACCTGGGCCTGGACCGTGACGTCGAGGGCCGTGGTGGGCTCGTCGGCGATCAACAGGTCGGGGTTGCAGGTGATGGCCATGGCGATCATCGCCCGCTGCCGCATGCCGCCCGAGAATTCGTGGGGATACATGTCGGCGCGCTTGGAGGGCTCGGGAATCCCCACGAGGCCCAACATGTCGACGGCCCGCTTCTGGGCCGTCCTCTTGGACACCTTCTCGTGGATTCTCGCCATCTCGCCGATCTGGCGACCCACGGTGTGGACAGGGTTGAGGGCGCTCAGCGGGTCCTGGAAGATCATGGCGATCTCGCCGCCCCGGATGCCCTGGCGTTCGGCCTCGCTCATGGCGAGGAGGTCGCTCCCCTTCCAGAGGATCCGGCCCGAGTCGATCTCGAGCGTCGGCAGCAGGCCCATGACCGCCATGGCCGTGACGGACTTGCCCGAGCCGGACTCACCCACCACTGCGAAGAGCTCGCCGCGGTGGATGTCGAAGGAGAGACCGTCGATGGCCTTGACCCGCCCGTCGGGCGTGTCGAAACCCGCTCGCAGGTCCCGCACCGACAGGAGGCTGTCCCCGTGGTCGCTCATTTGAGCTTCGGGTCCAGGGCGTCGCGCAATCCGTCGCCGATGAACACGAAGGCGAGAACGGTCAGGAAGATGGCCATTCCCGGGAAGAAGAGCATGTGTGGCGCGACGGCGAGGGTGGACTTGGCCTCGGAGACCATGAGCCCCCAGGCCGGTGTGGGTGGCACCGGGCCCACGCCCAGGAAGGACAGGGCCGCCTCGGCGAGGATGATCGTGCCCACCTCGATGGTGGCGTAGACGATGACCGGTTGCAGCGCGTTGGGCAGCATGTGGCGGAAGATGATCCGCGTGTTGCTGAAGCCGAGCGATCTCGCGGCCTCGACGTACTCGAGGCGGTTCAGCGACAGGAAGCTGGCGCGGACGATCCGGCACAGGCCGAGCCAGCCCGTGAGCCCGAGCACCAGGATCACGGCGTTCACGCTCTTGCCGAAGAGGGTGGCGATGGCGATCGCCAGGATGATGTACGGGATGGCCAGGAAGACATCGGTGATGCGCATGATCAATCCGTCGGTCTTCCCCCCGAAGAACCCCGCGACGGCCCCCAGGATCAGCCCGATCACCACGCTCATCAGCGTGGCGATGATGCCTACCCGGAGCGAGATGCGGGCGCCGTAGACCACCCGCGAGAACACGTCGAGGCCGATGGTGTCGGTGCCGAACCAGTGCTCGGTGGAGGGTGGCTCGCGGAACGCGCCGGGCGTGCGTTCGGCGAACCCGTAGGGGGCGATGAGCGGTGCGAAGATCGCCACCAGGATCAACAAGACGATGAAGGCGAGGCCGATGACCGCCAGCTTGTTCTGGCGGAACCGCCGCCAGACGTCGGCGCGCAACGGCGTGGGCGCCAGCAGGCTGTCCGCGAACTCGTCCTCGGCATCCTCGAGGCCGATGTTCGCGCTCCCGGGGTCCAGTCCGCTCATGTCTCGGCGTCCTTGCCCAAGCGGATGCGGGGGTCGAACCACGCGTACGACAGGTCGACCAGCAGGTTCACCAGGGCGAAGGCGATGGTGACGGCCAGGGTCAGTCCGAGCAGCACCGGCAGGTCTCGCTCGCCCACTGCGTCGGCGATGGCCGAGCCCAGCCCCGGCCACGAGAACACCGTCTCGGTGAGTACGGCCGAGCCGATCACCGCCCCGAAGTCGAGGCCGATGAGCGTGATCACGGGCAGCATGGCGTTGCGCAGGCCATGCCGGGTCACCACCTGGCGCTCGTTGAGGCCCTTCGACCTCGCCGTGCGCAGGAAGTCGGCGCGCAGCACTTCGAGCATCGAACCACGCATCATGCGGGCGGCCAGGGCGGTGGAGACGCAGGCCAGCGTGAACGCCGGCAGCACCAGGTAGCGCCACTGCTCGCCGGTGGGGATGAAGAACAGGGCCCAGGTGTTCGGGCCGAGACCCTGGGTGCGCAGGTGGGTCCACTCGGGCCAGCCGTGCAGGTTGGGGTACACCGCGAACACGTACTGCAGGATGAAGCCCAACACGAAGACAGGTATGGCCGAGGCGGCCGCCGTCCCGATGGTGGTGAGCTTGTCGGACAGGGAATACCGTCGTATGGCGGACAGCACGCCGACCGAGATGCCGACGATGACCTCGATGATGATCGCCCAGATGGCGAGCCGGAGGCTGTTCACGGCCTTCTCGCCGAGCAGGTCGTTCACGCTGCGTCGGGTCTTGAACGACTCGCCGAGGTCCCACTGCACCGTTCGCTGCCAGTAGTTGACGAACTGCTCGGGCAGCGGATCATCCAGGCCGTAGCGCTCCTTGGCCCGCTCGAGGACGCCCTGGTCGACGCTCCGGTCACCGCCGCCGGCGATCAGGGTGGCGGGATCGCCCGGGAGGGCGAAGAACAGGAGGAAGAGGAAGGACAGCGCAAAGAATACAGTCGGGATCACCAACAGCAGCCGTCTGATGATGTAGGCGGGCATCGCTGGTCCGATCCTCCTTCAGCGCAAGAGCGGTACGAGTCCAGGGGTGTGACCCGCACGCCTCCCGGCGGGTGACACCCCTGGTCGCACAAGGGTCGGGAGCTAGGCCTTGAAGGCCACCTGCTCCCAGAGGATCAGACCGAAGTTGGTCTGGGGGAACACGGCGATCGCATCGTCGTTGTAGACGTAGTCGCCGCGGTACCAGTTGACCGGCACGACCCCGATGTCCTCGTTCAACAGGATCTGCTCGGCCTCCTGGAACAACCGGGCCTGCTCGTCCTTGTCGACGGTGGCCTTGGCCTGCGCCACGAGGTCGTCGAACTCGGGATTGGTGTAGCCGTAGTTGTTGCCGCCCAGCGAGTCGGTGCTGAACAGGTCGTACATGAAGTTGTCGTACGTCGGATAGTCGGCGAACCAACCGGTCCGACACATCTGGCAGGAACCATTGGCGAGCTCGGTGAAATAGGTCTCGGTTTCAAATGGTCTGGCCTCGGCCTCGAGTCCGATCGCCGCCAGGTTGTCCACCATGATCTGGACCACGGGCTCATGACCGGCGTCCGTGTTGAAATCGATCTGGAGCGGCTCCGCCTGCTCGTTGCCTGCGGCCTTCCAGTCGTCGAACGCCTGCTGCGCGGCTTCGGGGTCGTAGCTGCAGTAGTCGCACAGATCCGGAGCGAAGCCCGGGATGCCCGCCGGCGTGATACCGGTGCTGGTGGCGCGGCTGCCGCCGTAGACCGCCTCGTTGATCTCGTCGCGGTCGATGGCCTGGGAGATGGCCTGGCGGAACAGGGTGTTGTCGTCACCGCCGACTGCGGGATCGCAGAGGTTGAGGTTGAAGTGGTACGAGCCGAGGATGGCCACGTCGAGCGTGGTGCCCCAGTTGTCCTGGGCCTCCTGGGTTCGGGCGGGCGGGATGTTGGCGTCCTCGCCCTCGCCGGCCTCGAACGAGTTGTACGCCGTGTCGGGATCAGCGGTGACCACGAAGGTGATCTGGTCGAGGCGGTCCGGCCAGGTCTCGCCGTTGAAGTCGCCCGACCACTCGTCGTTCTTCGCCAGCACGATCTGCTCGTCGGTGCGGGGCTCGGTCATCACGTAGGGGCCGTTGCCGATCATGATCCCGTTCTCCCATTCCGTCTGGTCGGCGAGGTCGTCGACCGCCGAGGGCATCGGGAAGAAGATCGCGAAGCCGGCCACGGCGTCGAAGTTCGAGTAGGGCTCGGCGAGGGTGACCGTGAGGGTCATGGTCTCGTCGTCGGCCTCGACGCCGGCGAGGGTGTCGGCGGTGCCGTCGAGCTTCTCGGCGCCGCCCTCGATGAAGTTGAAGAGGTAGCTGTAGTCACCGGCGAAGTCGGGGTCGCTGGCGCGCTCCCATGCCCGCTGGAACGAGGTCGGCGTGACCTGCTCGCCGTCGGAGAAGAACTGGTCGTCCTTGATGGTGAAGGTCCAAACGGTGGCGTCGTCGTTGGGCTCGACGCTCTCGGCCACATGGGGCACGATCACCGGGTTCTCGGGGTCGGTGGCGTCCACGTCGGTGAGACCGTCGTAGAGCGCGTTGATCACCTGGTAGGCGTCGAGGGTGACATTGAGCGCCGGGTCGATGTGCTCGGGAGGGTCGCCCACGAAGGTGCCCAGGTCGGTGAACTCGCCACCCGGTTGGGTGGCCACGTCGCTTTCGGCCGCGGTGGTGTCGGTCGTGTCGGTGGTGTCGGTCTGCGCCGCCGTGCCCGACTTGCCGGCCGTGGTCGTGGTGTCGGCCCCGGTGGTCGTGGTATCGCCAACGGTGGTGGTGGTGGTGTCGGCTGCAGCGGTCGTCGTCGTCGTGTCGTCCGCTGGTTCCTCAGCAGCGGGTGCGGGGAAGTCCTCGCAGAGTGAGTCGTAGCCGCTCGCGGACTCCCCGCCGCCGGCCGTGCCGCCGCTCGTGTCGTCGCCGCTGTCGCTCGAACACCCTGCTGCGAGCAGCATGAGTGCCACCACTACGCCGATCAAACGCCATGCCGTGGTCCTGCTGGTCACGGTGACCTCCCCTTTTCTCTGCCAACTGGGTAACCGGCGCAGGCAGGCCGGGTGCTTCGCACGCGGTCGACCCATCAATCGCAGCCGGACTGGAACTTAGCACCTCGGAGGAACACGGAGCGTCGTGAGCCGACCGTTCACAGTGGCGCGGGTGTGAGCGCTCCTACTGACGCTCCTGGGCGTACTCGATGACCCTGGTGACCACGGTGTCGTCCACCTTGTCGAGCGCACCGGCATCGAACGGCGGCTGGGGGTCGTACTCGATCATGAGCTGCGCGGCGCGCGCCGCGGTGTCGTCCACGAGCAGTTCGACGAGGCGCAGCGCCATGTCGATGCCCGAGGACACCCCCGCCGCGGTGATCAGCCGCTGGTCGAGGTGCTCCACCACTCGGGCCGACGTGGGGACGGCGCCGAGCGGGACGAGGTCGGTGAGCACAGACCAGTGGGTGGTGGCGGTGAGCCCGTCGAGCAGGCCGGCTGCGCCGAGCACCAGTGACCCCGTGCACACCGACGTGGTGAAGGCGGTGGTCTCGTGGGCGTGGCGCACCCAGGCGAGCACGCGCTCGTCGTCCATCAGGGGTCGGGTTCCTATGCCGCCGGGAAAGACCACGAGGTCGGGCTCGGGCAGCGCCTCGAAGGTGGCGTCGACGGTGACGCCGAGGAAGCCGTTGTCGCTGCGCACCTCGCCGCGCTCGTGGCCGATGAAGGTGACGTCGAAGCCGGGGATGCGCTGGAGCACCTCGTAGGGCCCGATGGCATCGAGGGCGGTGAACTGCGGGAACAGCGGGATGGCGATCTGCACGGCAGAGCCTTTCGTACAGGGCATGGCGGTCGTTTCGGCACCGATGACAAGGGAACCTAAGCCCTCGCTGGCCACGGCACCAACGACAGCTTCCGCGGTGATCGCGCCAGTCGACGACCCGAGGCCGGAGAGGTGTACCTCGCCTGAAGTAGCTTCAGGTCCCATGAGCAACGGCTACCCCTATGAAGACCGGTTCGGCATCGTCCGGGAGATGCCCGACCAGGGCCGCCCCCGCGAGGACGTCCTCGCCGAGGTCGAGTGGATGGGCACCCAGGAGGACAGGACCTGGAACCAGGGCCACTGCTCGGGGACGATGTACTGCGGTGACACCGAGCACTACGCCTTCTTGAACCGGGTGTTCGCCTCGTTCTCACACGTCAACGCCCTACAGCGCGACATGTGCCCCAGCATCACCAAGTTCGAGTCCGAGATCACGGCCATGACCCTCGACCTGTTCCACGGCGAGGCGGCCGACGACCCGTGCGGGTCGATCACCGGTGGGGGCACCGACAGCATCCTCACCGCGATGCTCGTGTATCGCGACCAGGCCCGCGCCGAGCGTGGCATCACCGAACCCAACTTCATCATGCCCACGACGGGCCACCCGGCCTTCGACAAGGCGGGCCACCTGTTCGGCATGGAGGTCGTCAAGGCGCCGGTCGACCCCGACACGACGCTGGTCGACGTGTCCTGGGTCGCCGACCACATCGACGCGAACACGGTGGCCCTCGTCGGCTCGGCCGGGAACTACCCCTACGGCACCATCGACCCCATCGACCAGTTGTCCGAGCTCGCCGTCGACCACGGCATCGGGCTGCACGTGGACGGCTGCCTCGGCGGCTTCATCCTGCCGTGGGGCCAGGAGCTGGGCTACGACATCCCCGTCTTCGACTTCCGCCTCCCGGGGGTCACCACCATCTCGGCCGACACCCACAAGTACGGCTACGGCCTGAAGGGCACCTCGGTGCTTTCCTACCGCTCGAAGGAGCTGCGCCGCCACGCGTACTTCATGACCCCCGGTTGGGTGGGCGGCAAGTACCTGTCGCCGGGCATGGCCGGCAGCCGCTCGGGCGGGCTCATCGCCGCCACGTGGGCGTCGATGGTGAGCCTCGGTCGCGAGGGCTACCTGCGCTACGCCAAGTCGATCTTCGAGACGTCGTTCGCCATGCAGCAGGCCGTGACCTCACACCCCGAGCTGATGATCATGGGCAGCCCCACCTGGTGCTTCTCGTTCCGGTCCGACGAGTTCGACATCTACCACGTCAACGACTCGATGGCGCAGAAGGGGTGGCGGTTCAACGGCCAGCAGTACCCCAACGCCATCCACATGTGCGTCACCCGGCCCCAGACCCAGCCCGGCGTCATCGAGGCCTTCGCCGCCGACCTGGCCGAAGGCGTGGCCTACGCCAACGACCCACCGGTCGAGGCCCCGTTGTCCGGGGCGATCTACGGCGGTGTCCCCGGAGGGGCCACGCCCGAGGTGGTGGCCTTCATCGAGGACATCATGGTCGACTTGTTGAACGGCATGCAGGACGTTCCCCCCGCCGAGGACTGAGGCCTGGTGTCCCTCGACACGATCGTCGGACCGCTCCGGCGCCCCCTGCAACGGCGTGGCGTGATCCAGACGGTCACCTTCGCCGGGTTGCTGGCGATCGCGATGTGCGCCTCGCGCTTCTTCCAGATCGACGGTGGGTCGTCGCCCTGGTATCCCGCCGCCGGCATCACGCTGGCCTGGCTCTTGGCCGGTTCGTGGCGCGTGGCCCCGCTGGTCTTCGCGACCACCCTCGTCGTCGACTGGCTGGTCACCGACGGGGCGCGCGGCGTGCCGTTCGACCTGCTGGGTGCGCGAACGCTGGCCGGGCTCGTGGGCTACGTGGTGGTGGCGACCGCGCTCCGCCGGCTCGCGTTGGTGCGCCTGGACCTGCGGTCGTTCGCCTGGTTCGGGGCGCTCGGGGTGATCGCCGCCCCCGCGTGGTCGGCCCTCAGCGCGAGCCTCCTCGACCGTTGGTATGAAGCGGGTCCGCTCGTGCGGTCTGTCGACACCTACATCTACTTCGTGGGCGATTCCATCGGGGTGATGACCTTCACCCCGATGCTCCTGTTCGTCGCCGGGCTGTGGGCCACCCCTGCGATCAGGTCGGACCTGGAGCCGTCGACGAACACCGTCGAGGCGCTGCTCATGGCGATCGTGCTGGTGGCCCTCCCGTTCGTGTCAGCGCTCACCCACAGCGTCACGCCGTTTGCGCTGTTGATCGCGATGATGGTCCCGATCCTGTGGGTGGCTCTCCGCCGGGACCCGATGGACGCCGCGTTGTACCTCTGCGCCAGCACGACGGCGGTGTCGATCGCCGCGGAGCTCTCCCCCAGGACCGTCGGCCTCGGGCTGGTGCAGGCGCAGGCGATCATGCTCACGTCGGCGATCGTCTCCGCCTTCGTGGTAACGGCGCGGTACTCGGAGTTGCGACGCATCGGGTCCCTGCTCTCGACCCGCGATCGGCTGAACTGGGCCGTGACGCACGACCCGGGCTCCGGTGCCCTCAACCGCGCCGGCCTCACCCAGACCGCCGTCTCGGCCGCCGCACCGTTCGGCACGGTGGTCGCGCTCGACACCGGCGCGGGATCCGACGCCAACCGGACGCTCGGGCGGCAGGTCACCGACGAGCTCGTGGCCCGCAGTGCCGAGCGGCTGCGGGGTGCGCTCCCCGCCGACTCGCCGGTGGCGGTGCTGGACCACGACCTGCTGGCGGCCATCCTGCCCCACGATCCCGTGAGCCTTCGCGCCGTGCTGACGCGATGCATCGACGCGCTCACCCCGCCACTCGAGGTCGGTGGCGTGGTCGTTCACCCAGAACTGGGTGTGGGCATCGCCTCGACCGGTGCGAGTGGCGAAAGCGCCGTCGACGAGGCGCTGTTCGCCCTGCAGGAGTCGCGGCTGCGGGGCGGACGGCCGATGACCTTCGACGGGGAGATGCACGCTCGCGCGGCGGCAGCGGCGGCGCGGCTCAGCGACCTGCGTCGCGCGCTTGACGAGGGAGAGATCACGGCGTACTTCCAGCCGATCGTCCGGACCGACGATCGGCGGATCGTCGGGGTCGAGGCGTTGGCCCGGTGGCGACACCCCACCCGCGGCATCATCGGCCCCGACGACTTCGTGCCTGCGGCCGAGAACGCCGGCCTCATCACCGAGGTGGGGCGGGTCGTGCACACCGCAGTGGTGCGCCTGGCGGCCGAGCTCGTCCCCATGATCGACGGTCACCCGTTCACCTTCTCGGTCAACACGAGCGCCCTCGAGCTCGACGATGCCTTCGTGACCGACCTCATCGAGTTGACTGCGGAACATCGCGTCGACGCCACACGCCTCGTCGTCGAGGTCACCGAGAGCGTGGCGATCCCCGACCGTGCGCGGGCCCGAACGCTCCTGGCTCGGCTCCGTGACGCGGGCATGGGCGTGTCCATCGACGACTTCGGCACCGGACACTCGTCGCTGTCGCAGATGACGCAGCTCCCCGTCACCGAGCTGAAGGTCGACGGGTCGTTCGTCCAAGGGCTCCCGGGCCTGCGCGACGACGCCGTCGTACGGACCATCACCTCGCTCGCCGCCGACCTGGGATACGACCTGGTGGCCGAGGGCGTCGAGACTCCCGAGCAGATGGGCATCCTCCGCTCCTACGGCGTGCCGAAGGTGCAGGGCTACCTCACGGGGCGGCCCATGACGGCGCAGGCTCTGACCGCGGTGGTCCTGGCCCAGGTGGGAGACGGGGCCCTCAGGCCACGTCCTGACGATTGAGCCGTCGGGTGGCGTAGAGAAGGGCCAGGCCGACCACCACGAAAGGGGCGATGTAGGCGGTCCTCGGGGCAAGGACGGCGAGTCGGAGGTCGGCCCCCGACCAGCTCGCGAGGATGGTGGCGGTGACCGAGCGCACGGCCAGCCGGGCCGCGTTGTCGCCGCCGCGGGCGACGAATCCCTCCCAGATGAGGATGTAGAGCAGGCCCCACACCAACGCGCGGCGCACGCGCAGGCCCAGTGCGGTGAAGAGGCCGGCGTAGGTGATCACGCCGAGCCCGGACGCGAGCACCGTGCCGGTGACGAGGTCGCGTCCGCCCCCGGTGAGAAATGCGGCGAGCACGAGGGGCACGACCACCAGCGGCACGGTGACCGTGACGGCAGCCAGGAACGCGGCGACGACGACCACCCAGCGGCGGACGGGGCGCACCCACAGGTACACGAGCGTGTTGTCGTCGGTGAGGTCGCCGAGCGCGGCACTGGCGAACACGAGGGTGGTCACCGGGACGGTGACCGACAGGCCGAAGCTGTTGATGAAGGCGGCACCCGTGACCAAGGGGTCGACGGGGTCGGAGCGGCCGATGGCGAACCCCACGAGGATCGCCGCCATCCCCAGACCGCCCAGCGCAGCGAGCCGTGTGCGGTTGACCTGCGTGCCGAGGAGCAGACGGTAGAGGGCGGGGAGCACCCCGATGGAGCGAACGGCCGGCACGCTCGGGGCCACGACCGATGGCCCAGCGTCGGGGCGGCCGGAGGATGGCGGAGGTGGCGGCGGGGGTGGCGAGGGCGGAGGTGGTGGTGGAGCCGGCGTCTCGCTCATCGGCCACCCACCAGGTAGCGGAAGACGGACTCGAGGTCGTCGTCGAGTGGCGTGACCTCCCACAGGTGGGCCCCGGCCGCGCGCGCCGCCGGCGCCACCGCCCGGCGGAAGGCGGCCACCTCGGCGGTGTCCACCACCACGCCGTCCTCGCCCTCGAGTTGCACGCCGAGGGCGGCACCGGAGGCCATGAGGCCCGTGGCGAGCCGGCGTGGCTGGTCGGTGCGGACACGGATGCGGTGCGGCCGGTCGTCCATCAGGTCCCGGATGGCGTGGAAGTCGCCCTCGGCGACGAGTCGACCCCGTGCGATGACGAGGACGCGAGAGCCGAACCGCTCGACCTCGTCGAGGACGTGGCTCGACGCCAGCACGCACCGCCCCTCCTGCCCGAGCTGCTGCAGGAGGCGAATCATGCCGAGTCGCTGCCGTGGATCGAGGCCGGTGAGGGGCTCGTCGAGCATCAGCACGGGTGGGTCGTGCACGAGGGCGGCCGCCACCTTCACCCGCTGGCGCATGCCCTTGGAGTAGGTGGCCAGGCGCCGACCGAGACCTGCGTCGAGCTCGACGACGGCGAGCGCCCGTCGTGCCGCCGTCTCGGCCTTCGGGAGCCCTTGGAGCACCGCCGCCAACCGGACGAACTCGAGGGCGCTCTGGGATTCGAAGACCGACTCCTGCTGCGGGACGAGGCCGATGAGCCCGAACAGCTCCAGGTGACGACGGGGGTCGCGGCCGTACACCAACACCTGTCCCCGTGAGGGTGGTGTGAGCCCGCACAGCAACCTGAGCACGCTCGACTTGCCCGCTCCGTTCGGCCCCAGCAACGCGGTGACTCCGGGACCCACGGCGAAGCTCACGTCGGAGACGGCGACCACGTCGCCGAACCATTTGGAGGCGCCGACCAGCGCAAGCGGCGCGGGGGCGAGTGCCGAACCGGCGCCGAGGCGGCTCACCGCGTGACCTCGAGGGCCCGGTAGCGCAGGCCGACCACCGCGGTGAAGAGCACGGACCACCCGACCGCGGCCGCGACCACCGCGGTCGAGTCGAGCGGGGCGTAGTAGATGTCCTGGGTCGTCTCGCCGAAGATCCGGATGACGGCCTCGAAAGGAAGCCCGAACAGATTGGCGAGCAGGAGGTAGCGCGAGGCGTCCGCCTGTGCCACCAGGCTCGTCGTGACGACGGCCGAGAGCAGGAGCACGATCACGATCGCCGCGGAGGCGGCCGCCTTGCGATCGGTGATGCTGGAGACGGCCATCGAGAGCGAGCCGAAGAACGCAGACAGCAACGCACCGGCGGCCACGATGCGCAGGACGAACAGGGCGACGTCGGCCGGGCCGTCCGGCCCGCTGCCTTCGAGCACGTAGGCGATGAGCAGGAACAGCGGTGGTCCCAACGTGACGATGGCCAGTGTGCCCATCACGGCGGCGGCCTTGCTGAGGAGATAGGTGAGCCGCGTGAGGGGGGAGGCCAGGTAGAGCCCGAGCATCCCGGTGCGGCGGTCGGTGCAGAGCACCTCGGGGGCGACGAAGGCGGTGAACACGACGATGGCGGCGGTGATGAAGAAGTAGTACTCGGCGTAGGTCGGGAGGATCTGCTGGTCGAGGAAGAACGACGCTGGCAGGATGGCGGCGAGCCCGGCATAGACGATGGCGGGCACGTACGCGAGCACCGCGGCGATCACCGGGAGCAGCTTGTAGCGGCCGGCTCGGCGCAGCCCCAACGCCCGCTGCATGGTGTGGGCCGTCACGCTCCGCATGGCTCCGCGGGACCCCGTCCGCACGCCGTCGTAGCGTCGGTAGCCGCCCTCCAGTATCCGGGCCTGGCCCGCGACGGCGTCACTCACGAGGCGACGCCCAGGAAGACGTCTTCGAGCGACACCGTGAGCGGGCCGAGCCTCCGCAACTGGGCGTCGGAGGCCGCTGCGGCGTCGCGGACAAGGTCGTGCAGGTCGTGTTCCGGCGAGGAGCGACCGCGGGTGACCACGAGTCGGGGCCCGTCACGACCCACCTCGCACCCGGCTCGCTGCAGCCAGTCGGCGAAGGCGGTGTCGCCCGCGGTCAACTCGACGACGAGCCCGCGGCTCCCGCCCCTCAGCTCGTCGAGCGTGCCGGAGGCGACCACCCGGCCCTCGCTGAGGATCACGGCCGCGTCGCAGGTCCGCTCGACCTCGTCGAGGAGGTGCGACGAGAGCACCACGTCGATGCCGAACTCGCGGGCGACCCGGCCGATGAGCGCCAGCATCTGGTCCCGTTGCACCGGGTCGAGACCGTCGGTCGGCTCGTCGAGCAGCACCAGGGCCGGGTCGTGTGCCATCGCCTGGGCCATCTTCACCCGCTGCCGCTGACCGGTGGACAGGGTGCCGACGGGGCGGAACCGCTCCTCGCCCAGGCCCACCTGCCAGAGCGCATCGCTGGCCCGTGCCGCCGCCTCTCTCTTGGGCAGTCCGTGCACCTCGCAGATGTGGCGCACCAGGTCCTGGGCCTTCACGTCGGGCGGCAGGCGGTGGTGCTCTGGGGCGTAGCCAACCCGGGCCCGCACCTCGGTGCCGAGCCTGGCGGGATCGAGGCCGAGAACCTGCACCGCTCCGCTGTCGGCCCGGTGCAGGCCCAGCAGCAGGCCGATCAAGGTGGTCTTGCCGGCACCGTTGGGCCCAAGGAGGCCGGTCACACCCCTCCCGATGGTGAAGCTGGCCCCCGAGAGCGCGGTCGTCGACCCGAATCGCTTCACCACGCCGACCCCCGACGCCACCGCCGAGACGCCTGGGCCGAGTCCCGGCGCCTCGGCTTCGTGCATGGCCGCCCACGCTAGCGGCGAGGCTCCGGTCGCCGGGGATGGCTTGCGGGGAAGCGGTGACCCTGCCCATGCTGTGGACGCGCCGGCGGCGCATTCCCGCGACCCGCCTCGCAGGAGCAGCCTGTGAAAATCCTGATCGGCACGGATGGCTCGGACCACGCGATCGAGGCGGCCCAGCGGGCGCTGCCCCTGCTCGCTCCGGCGGACAGCGTCCTCGTGGTCTGCGTCGTCGAGGCGCCGTCGATCGCCGCCGAGGGCTTCGAGTCGGGCTTCGCCGGCGGCGTGGCCGCACCCGACGAGGTCGACGCCGCCTGGGATGCGGCCAATCGCGAGGCGGTCGACGCCATCGAGCGCACCGTGTCGGCGCTCGCCACGCACGCGGCGGTGGAGAGCATGATCGAGAACGGTGAGACCGGTCCCACCCTCTGCTTCGTGGCTGGTGATCGGTCCTGCGACGTGGTGGTCGTCGGCTCGCGAGGGCGCGGCGCGATCAAGCGTGCGCTCCTCGGATCGGTCAGCACCCACATCGTCAACCACGCGCCGTGCCCGGTGATCGTCGTCCGCACGGGCGCAGGCACGTAACCCGAGGTGCTCGCGTCCGCTATCGGTCAAGCTGTCGGCGGCGCGCTGCCGTCCGCTCTCGGCGTCGCGCTCAGCCCCATTCCGATCATCGCGGTGATCCTCATGCTCGGTACGCCCCGGGCGCGTACCGACGGCCCTGCTTTCGCGGTTGGTTGGGTCGCCGGCCTGCTGGTGGTGAGTGCCCTGGTCCTCGTGGTGACCGGCGCCACGGGCGACGCCGACAGCTCGGGCAGCAGCACATCGGACTCGATCAACTGGGTGCAGGTGGGCCTGGGTGTGTTGCTGCTCGTCCTTGCCCACAAGCAGTGGAAGCAGCGCCCGGCCCCTGGCGAGACGGCCAAGATGCCGAAGTGGATGACCACCATCGACTCGGTGCCCCCGGGCAAGGCCCTGGCGGCCGGCGCCGCCCTCTCGGGCGCGAACCCCAAGAACCTGATCCTGACGCTGGCGGCGGTCGCGTCGATCACCCAGGTGCCCGCCATCACCTCGGGCCAGGAGGTCGTCGCAGTGGTCGCGTTCGTCGCGATCGCCTCGTGCACGGTGGTCGGCGCGGTGCTGCTCTACCTGGTGGGCGGACGTCGGGCCGAACACACCCTGGCCGAGGTCAAGGACTTCATGGCCACGCACAACGCGGTCATCATGATGACGATCTTCCTCATCCTCGGCGCCAAGATCCTCGGGGAGGGGCTGGGCGCCCTCAGTTGAGGGCTCCACCCCGACGAGGTGTGAGGTTCAACCGGGCCAGGTCCACTCCCGGATCTCAGGCAGGTCCTCGCCGCGAGTCGTCACGTAGCGGTGGTGGTCGATGAGGCGGTCGCGCAACCGGTCGGCCAGGTGGGCCGTTCTCGATGAGAGACCGGGCACCCGCTCGAGCACGTCGAGGACCAGGTGGAAGCGATCGAGGTCGTTGCGCACCACCATGTCGAACGGCGTGCTCGTGGACCCTTCCTCCTTGTAGCCGCGGACGTGGATGTTGGGGTGGTTCGTCCTGCGGTAGGTGAGCCGGTGGATCAACCACGGATAGCCGTGGTAGGCGAACACCACCGGACGGTCCGTGGTGAAGAGAGCATCGAAGGCGGCATCCGACAGGCCGTGGGGATGCTCCGTGTCGGGCTGGAGCGTCATCAGGTCGACCACGTTCACGACGCGCACTCTCAGGTCCGGAAGTTCCTGCCGGAGCAGGTCGACGGCGGCCAACGTCTCGAGGGTGGGCGTGTCGCCCGCGCAGGCCATGACCACGTCGGGCTCCTCGCCGGCATCTGACGACGCCCATGCCCAGATGCCCAGGCCCTTCGTGCAGTGGCGGACGGCGGCGTCCATGTCGAGCCACTGCTGGTCGGGCTGCTTGCCGGCCACGATCACGTTCACGTAGTTGCGGCTGCGCAGGCAGTGGTCCGCCACCGACAAGAGGCAGTTGGCGTCGGGCGGGAGGTACACACGGACCACCGATGCCTTCTTGTTCACCACATGATCGATGAACCCCGGGTCCTGGTGGCTGAACCCATTGTGGTCCTGGCGCCAGACGTGCGAGGTGAGCAGGTAGTTGAGCGACGCGATCGGACGGCGCCAGGGGATGTCGCTCATGACCTTCAACCACTTGGCGTGCTGGTTGAACATCGAGTCGACGATGTGGATGAACGCCTCGTAGCAGGGGAACCAGCCATGGCGGCCGGTGAGGAGGTAGCCCTCGAGCCAGCCCTGGCAGTTGTGTTCCGACAGCACCTCCATCACCCGGCCGTCGGGAGCGAGGTGCTCGTCGGTGGGATCGACCTCGGCCATCCACGCCTTGTTCGTCACCTCGTACAGCGCGTCGAGTCGGTTCGAGGCCGTCTCGTCGGGGTCCATGACGCGGAAGTTGCGCTGATCGGCATTCAGCGACATGACGTCGCGCAGGAACCCGCCCAGCACCCTTGTGGCCTCGGCGGTCGCCTGCCCGGGCGCCGGCACCACCACTGCGTGGTCACGGAAATCGGGGAGCCGGAGGTCGCGGAGGAGCCGCCCACCGTTGGCGTGCGGGTTGGCACCCATTCGCCGGTCGCCGGTCGGCGCCAGCGCCGCCAGATCGGGCCGCAGTCGGCCGGACTCGTCGAAGAGCTCGTCGGGCCGGTAGCTGCGCATCCAATCGTCCAGGATCGCCAGGTGGTCCGGGTTCGTCCGCACGTCGGCTACCGGCACCTGGTGTGCCCGCCACGTGCCGGCCACCGGGAGGCCGTCCACCACGCTGGGGCCGGTCCAGCCCTTGGGGGTCTCGAAGACGATCATTGGCCACCGGAACCGCTCGACCACGCCCTCCACGCGTGCCCGATGTCGGAGATCGGCGATCTTGTCCAGCACCACGTCGAGGGTGACCGCGAGCTGGCGGTGGACGTCCATGGGATCCTCGCCCGACACCACGTGGGGCTGCCAGCCATAGCCGAGCAGCAGCGACTCGAGCTCGGTCCGCGGGATGCGGGCGAGGATGGTGGGGTTGGCGATCTTGTAGCCGTTGAGGTGCAGGATCGGGAGCACCGCCCCGTCGGTGGCGGGGTCGAGGAACTTGTTGGAGTGCCATGAGGTGGCCAGGGCCCCGGTCTCGGCTTCGCCGTCGCCGATGACACACGACACCACCAGATCGGGGTTGTCGAACGCCGCGCCGAAGGCGTGCGACAGCGAGTAGCCCAACTCGCCACCTTCGTGGATGGACCCCGGTGTCTCTGGGCTGGCGTGGCTCGGGATGCCGCCGGGGAACGAGAACTGCTTGAACAGCTTCCGAATGCCCTCGGAATCCTCGGTGATGTCGGGGTAGAGCTCCGAGTAGGTGCCTTCGAGGTACGTGTTGGCCACCATCGCCGGGCCTCCGTGGCCCGGGCCGCAGACGAGGATCATCTCGAGGTCGCGCTGTCGGATCACCCGGTTCAGGTGGGCGTACAGGAAGTTGAGGCCCGGCGTCGTGCCCCAGTGGCCCAACAGGCGCGGCTTGGTGTGCTCGGGGAGCAGTGGCTCGCGCAGGAGGGCGTTGGCCATCAGGTAGATCTGGCCCACAGACAGGTAGTTGGCGGCACGCCAGTAGGCGTCGATGAGGGCGAGCTCGTTGTCGTCGGGAACGATTCCGGCGACCGGCCGCTTAGCAGTCTCGGTCATCAATCGGTTCTACCCTCGGGATGTGGCCAGCGCCCCTCGTGAGGATGACCGGTGAGTGACAACCTGCTGGTGGCCAATCCCGGTTCGAGCAGCCTCAAGCTGCGGGTCATCGGCGCGTACGACGAGGTGCTGGCCACCCACGACGGCCCCGCACCCGATGGGCACGTGCGCGAGAGGGTCGCGGCCTTCCTCGGCGACGCCCCCTCCGTGCGTGCGGCGGGGGTGCGGGTCGTGCACGGAGGGGGCGAGTTCCGCCACAGCCTCGTCGTCGATGACGAGGTGGCCGGCCGCCTCGAGGCCCTCGATGACCTGGCCCCGCTCCACAACCCGGCATCCCGGCTGGTGATCGCCGGCCTCCGGCGCATCGACCCCTCGCTGCCCGTGGTCGCCTGCTTCGACACGGCCTTCCATCACACGATTCCCGATGCCGCAGCCGTGTACGCGGTGCCGTGGCGGTGGACCACCGAGCTCGGCGTTCGCCGCTTCGGGTTCCACGGTCTGAGCCACCAATGGGCGGCGGGTCGCGCCGCTGCGTTGCTCCGGCGGCCGTTGGGGGAACTGCGCCTCGTCACCTGTCATCTCGGCGCCGGTGCCTCGCTGGCAGCCATCGCCGGCGGACGTTCGGTGGACACGACGATGGGGTTCACGCCTCTGGAGGGCCTTGTGATGGCCACCCGGTCGGGCTCGGTCGACCCCGGCGCGCTGCTCTGGCTGCAGCGCCGCGAGGGTGTCGGCCCTGCCGAGCTCGAGCGTGTCCTCGGACACGAGTCCGGCCTGCTCGCCCTCTCGGCACGCTCGGGCGACCTGCGCGAGATCTTGGCGGCGGAAGGCAAAGGTGACGAACGGGCCGGCCTGGCGGTCGCCGTCTACCTCCATCGACTTCGAGGAGCGATGGCCGCCATGGCTGCCGCCCTCGGCGGGGCGGACGCCTTCGTCTTCACCGGGGGCGTCGGCGAGCATGCCGCGGGCATTCGTGCCCGCGCCCTGGATGGCCTGGCGTTCCTGGGCGCCGAGCTCGACCCGGATGCCAACGATGCCGCCATCGGCATCGACGCCGACATCAGCGCCACCGGTGCAAGGGCCAGCACCCTCGTGGTGGCGGCACGCGAAGACCTCCAGATCGCCGCCGCGGTTCGCAGGGCGACCGGGCGCGGCATCGACCCCGTTCCTCGATGAACGGCGCCTGAACATTCCCCCATTTGCATCAGCCATCCACCACTTGGTGATCCGCAGAGTCGAAGAATGGGGGTCGAGACGCACGTCATCCGAACTCCCCTACCCCGGAGGACTCCATGGCCCACGCCCGAACGGCAACCGCTCGATCGGACCGGCGGACCTACGTGGTCGACACCTCGGTGCTTCTCGCCGATGCCATGGCGCTCGAACGCTTCGAGGAGCACGACGTGGTGCTCCCGCTGGTGGTCATCTCGGAGCTCGAGGCCAAACGCCAACACCCTGAGCTCGGCCACATGGCCCGTTCGGCGCTGCGCTACCTCGAGGCGTTGCGAACTCGCCACGGCTCGCTCACCGATCCGATCGACCTGCTCCACGGCGGCACGGTGCGCATCGAGCTCAACCACATCGAAGGATCGGGCCTCCCTGCACCGATGCGCGGTGACGCCAATGACGCCCGCATCCTCGCCGTCGCCGACCACCTCGCCCGCGAGGGCGCCGATGTCGTGGTGGTCACGAAGGACCTGCCGTTGCGCCTCAAGGCGTCGCTCCTGGGGCTCGGTGCGGAGGAGTACCGGAACGAGCTCGCCCCGCGTGACGAATGGACCGGGATGGTGGAACTCGCCGTGGATCCCGGCGACGTCGACCGGCTCTACGGCGATGGCTTCGTCGACCTCGACGTTACCGGCGACCTGCCCTGCCACACCGGACTGGTGCTGCGGGACGGGTCACGTTCCGCCCTCGCCCGCCTTCACCCTGACAAGCGCGCCCGCCGCCTCCACGCAGCCGATGGTCTGTTCGGGGTCATCGGCAGGTCGGCCGAGCAGCGCGTCGCCCTCGACCTGCTCGACGATCCCACCGTCGGGATCGTTTCGTTGGGAGGACCGGCCGGAACCGGCAAGTCCGTGCTGGCCCTCGCGGCCGGGCTCGAAGCCGTGCTGCACCGACACACGCACAAGCGGATCGTCGTGTTCCGGCCGCTCTACGCGGTGGGCGGCCAGGACCTCGGCTACCTGCCCGGCAGCGAGAACGAGAAGATGTCGCCGTGGGGCGCAGCGGTCGTCGACGCGTTGGAGTCGATCGCGTCACCCGCGATCATCGACCGCGTCGTCAGCAACGGCCTGCTGGAGGTGCTGCCGCTCACGCACATCCGCGGGCGAACCCTCGTTGACACCTGGGTCGTCCTCGACGAGGCGCAGCAGTACGAGCGGCCCGTGCTCGTCACCGCTCTGAGCCGTCTCGGGGCCGGCAGCCGCGTAATCCTCACCCACGACGTGGCCCAGCGCGACAACCTGCGGGTGGGTCGCTACGACGGCGTGATGTCGGTCATCAGCGCCCTCGCGGGCGACCCGCTCTTCGGCCACGTCGCCCTGTCCCGCTCGGAGCGGAGCCCCATCGCCGCTCTGGCGGCAAGCATCCTGGAGATGCCCCTCCCAGGGTCATAGGCGGATCTCCCAGATGCCCGTGGGCCCCCCGGGCCCTTCGAGTGGGACCTCACGCGCCTGGCGGTGAGGGAACCGGAACTGCCCGCACTAGCTTCGCGCAGCGACGACCGAGGAGGGTCCGATGGAGTTCGCATCTGCCGGGTGGCGCCGATACCCGCGAAGGAGCGCGATCGGCAGAAAGCGCGGCGTCACGGCGCTCGACGCCGGCAGCCCCGGTGTGACCAGTTGACACCCGCGCCGCGGACCCCGGTGCTGGTCGGCACCGGTATCGCCACCCAGCGATCGGACGACCCCCTCGAGGGGACCGACGCCATCGGCCTGATGCGCCAGGCACTCGAGGCGGCCGCGCTCGACGCCGGCAGCGGGGCTGCGGCACTGCTGGACCGGGTGGACGAGGTCATCGTTCCCGAAGGCATCTGGGCCACCCGCGACCCGGGCCGGCTCGTGTTGGGAAAGCGATCTCCCGATGCCCGGTCGGTGCTCGCCGTGGTGGGTGTGCTGCAACAGAGCGCGTTCACCCGAGCGGCCCGGGCCATCGCGAACGGTCAGGCCGAGGTGGTGGTGGTCTGCGGCGGGGAGGCCAAGTGGCGCTCCCTGCGCGGACAGGTCACCGGTGTCGCCGCACCGCCGGTGTTCGATGTGCGCGACGGCGAGGCCGACCTGGTCCTCGCCCCGGGCGGTGACGTGATCAGTGACATCGAGATCCACCGCGGCCTCTCCGCTCCCACCCATCAGTACGCGGTGATGGAGTCGGCGCTGCGCCACCACGCCCACCGCTCGCCCGCCGACCATGCCCGAAGGATCGGGGCGCTGGTGGCGGGGATGAGCAGGATCGCGGCCGACAACCCCGATGCGTGGAACCGACAGCCGATGAGCACCGACGACGTATTGGCCGCGACGCTCGTGGCCGAGCCATACACGAAGCCCTCGTGCTCGCAGTGGAACGTCGACCAGGCGGCCGCGTTCATCCTCTGCTCGGTCGAAGCCGCTGAAGCCCTCGGCGTCGCTCGCGACGGCTGGGTGTTCCCGGTCGCAGGGGTCGAGTCGAACCTGATGGTGCCGGTGACCGAGCGTCTGGACATGCACCGCTCCCCCGCCGCCCACGAGGTCGGGGCCGCCCTCGCCCGCGCGCTGGGACGGCCAGTGTCCGAGGTCGAGCTGCTCGAGGTCTACAGCTGCTTCCCGTCGGCCGTGCAGATCCAGTGCGCCGAGTTCGGGATCGACGTCGAGTCGGGACGCGACCTGACGGTCACCGGCGGAATGCACTTCGCCGGCGGGCCCCTGAACTCGTTCACGTTCCAGGCGCTGGCCCGGATGGTGCCGTTGCTCCGGGCCGATCCCGCCGCCACGGGCGTGGTCACGTCGGTCAGCGGGATGCTGACCAAGGTGGGCGCCGGCGCCTGGTCGGCCACGCCGCCTCGGGCCGGCTTCGTCACCACCGACGTGACCGCCATGGCCGCCGCCTCCACGGCCACCCGGTCGGTCGACCCCGAAACCGAGGGGACCGTCACCATCGTCGGCTACACGGTCGGCCACCGAGGCGGTGAGCCGGTCGAGGCCGTGATCGTGGCCGACACCGCAGAGCGCGCCCGCACCGTCGCGCACACCACCGATGCCGGGCTCGTCGACGCTCTGCGCCAAGGCGAGTGGTGCGGCCGCACCGCCGCGGTCAGCGGGGCCGACCTGCTCGCACTCGAGGACTGACGCCAGCGCGGACGGTGTCCCGGGACATTCTCGGCCAGCTGTGGAGGAGCCCGAGATGCTCGTCGCTCTACCGAGGTGCTCGGACCTTCCCGCGCACTGCCCCGGCGCACACCGAAGCGTAGCACGGCGTGCTACGCTGGCAGGTGTGGCACGTGAGATAACCCAACGAGAGCTCCGCAACGACAGTGGCGAGATCATGCGCGAGCTAGACCGCGGGAAGTCCTTCGTCGTGACTCGCTCCGGCGTCCCGGTCGGCGAGTTGGTCCCGTTGCGGCGTCATCGCTTCATCGCCGCTGACGCCGCCGTCGCACTGTTCCGCGATGCTCCGCCAGTCGACTACGACACGTTCCGCAAGAACCTCGACGAGCACACCGACCAGGACGCGATGCCCCGTGGATGAACACCGTCACGCCCGGGGAATCCTCGACACTTCGGTGATCATCGACTTGGAGTCCATCGAACCGGGACGACTCCCGCTCGAGGTCGCCGTCAGCGCCATCACGATGGGAGAGCTCGCAGCAGGGCCCCATGCCGCAACCGACGCGGGTGAGCGGGCCCGGCGCCAAGATCGCTTGCAACGTGCCGAAGCGGCCTTCGACCCGCTCCCGTTCGACGGCGAAGCGGCACGCGCCTACGGAAGGGTCTACGCCGCGGTCGTCACGACTGGCCGCGAGGCGCGCGGGCCCCGCGCGGTCGACCTCCTCATCGCGGCAACGGCTTGCGCGCAGGGCCTACCGCTGTATACCCGCAACCCCGATGACCTCAGGGGTCTCGATGAACTCATCGAGGTCGTTCCGGTCTGAGCTACCCGCCGCTCGCGGCGGCGCCTGTCGAAACGCGATGGAGCTCGGTGTGTCTCTGGTCACCCAGGACCAGACAGGGGTGCGGCATCGTCACAACTGCGGGGGTGCGGCCGATGGATCACCATGGCCACCCCGGTCGCGCCTGTGGTCGATCGGGGCCAGAAGGCCGGATTCGGCCGGTTGGCGCGCGATTCGGCGATCTACGCGTCGGGCTCGGTGGCGGGCAAGGCGATCGGCCTCCTCTTGTTGCCGGTCGTCACGAGAGTGCTGGGGCCAGGCGACTTCGGCCGCCTCGACGTCCTCTCCACCCTCCAGTCGGCCCTCACCTCGGTGCTGCTCCTGGGCCTAGACACCGGCGCCACCCGCCTCTACGCCGACATCGGCGACCGGGAGCGCCGTCGCATGTTCGGGTCGTGGATGACCCTGAGCGGGGCGGTCGTCGTTCCCGTGGGGCTTTCGCTCGCGCTGTTCCGAGATCCGGTGAGCCGGGCGCTCTTCGACTCGACGGCCTACTCCGCCGCGGTCGCCTTCACGGGTATGGCCGTCATCGGCGCCACCGTCCAACTCGTGGCGCTGACAGCGCTCCGGAACCACGGCCGGCCGCTGGCCTTCGCCGGTGTCAGCGCCGGCAGCCTGACCCTGAACGGGGTCCTCGTCGTCACGTTCTTGCGTTGGCGCCCCGACGTCACCGTCGTGATGGCGGCGATGGCCCTCAGCATGACCTTCGGCGCCGTGATCGGCGTGGCCGTGGCCGGACGCGAGGTGATCGGCCGGCCGGACCGGGCGCTCACCCGTCGCCTGCTGGTGCTCGGGCTGCCACTTCTCCCGGCCGTCGCGGCCACCTGGATCGCGGAGTTCGCGAACCGTACCGTCCTCCTGTGGGCCGCCGGGCCGGTCGAGGTGGGCTACTTCTCCGTGGCAGTCCGGTTCTCGTCGGTGGCGTTGTTGGTGGTGATCGGCTTCCACACGGCCTGGCAGCCACGGGCCTTCGCCATGGGCCTGGGCCCGGATGCCCTTCGTCGTATCGCGGACGACGGCTATCGCATCATGGCCAGCGTCTCTGCAGCTGTGGTGCTGCTTGCCGTGTCGAGCCCCGAGATGCTCCGCCTGGCCGCCGGTGCCAGCTTTGCGCCGGCGCTACCGGCGGTCGGCATGTCGCTTGTCTTCGCGCTGGGCTATGCCGCCTTCCACGTGGTCACGATGCCGAGTGCCCTCTCCCGTCGCATGCGCGACCTCGGACTTGCCGCGACGACGGCTGCCGGCGTGGGACTGCTGCTGAACCTGTGGTGGGCGCCGGTGGCCGGGAGTGGTGGCACCGCCGCCGCCGTCGCCGCCGGCCAGTTCGTCGGCGCTGGCGTTGGCGTCAGTCTCGCCCGCTCTCAGGCCCGGGTGCCCTACGACTGGGGGCGGTTGGGACTCGTGGTCGCCGCTGCCGCGGCGTGCGCCCTGGGGGCGACCGTTCCCGAAGGCGGCGCGCCGGCGCTCGACCGTGCAGGACTGGGGGTGGCCTTCGCCGTCGTCCTGCTGGCGACCAACTCGCCGGCGAGGCTCGTGAACTCATCCACGTAGCGCCCGGCGATGGCGTCGACGGCGTGGAACTGCTCGGCCCACCGTCGGGACCGTGCGCCGAGCTCGGCCCGCAGATCGGGTTGGCCGGCCAGCTGGCGTAGGCGCTCCCCCACCTGGTCCGCCGTGCTCGCGTCGACGATGGGGTGCCAGGGATACAGGTCGGCCATCACCGACCCGTCGACGTGCGACAGGATCGGCCGACCGCAGGCCGCCGCCTCCAGCGTGACGAAGCCGAACCAGCCCACCCCGAACTCGTCGGCGACCACGTCCGCTCGCCGATACAGCGCGGCCATCTCCGGCTGACGGAACAGATCTCCGTTCGGCGGGACTGCCCAGTGAACCGATTGGGTGATGCCCAGCTCGGCGATCAGGCGCCGCGCCGCTGCCCGGTCACGTGACCCTGGCCCGTCGACGAGCACGAGCAGGGGTCGCTCGGCGGTGCCGGACCGAACGAAGCTCGCGAACCCGCGGATGAGGGTGTCGTTGCCCTTCCACTGGCCCGTCCGGCGCATGCGCTCGCTGTCGTCGAAGACCAGGCGGGAGGGGTGGAAGACCACGAAGTCGGCGTCCGTGGCGAGGTCGGCCACGGGCCCGTGGGGACAGAATCGATCGGTGTCGACGGGCAGCGGGAAGTACCGGGGTGATCGCGCCTGCCCGGTGACCGCCAACCGATCGGCCGCCTCGACCATCGGAGCGAAGGGTTGCAGGAGGACCCGGTCGGCCCTGCGGATCGCGCGGCGCTGGTGGGTGGCGGCGATCACCTGGGCCAGGCGCCGGGCCAAGGTGGGGTACCAGCGCCAGAAGGTGAGCGGAAAGGGCTTCACGGTGAGGTCGGCCCCCGTCACGAAGAACACCCAGGGACGTCCTGCGTACTGGGCGAAGACCGGTCCGACACCACTGGCGACGACGAGGTCGAAGGTGGCCAGTTCCCGCGTCACGGCGGCCCGCTGCGGGCGGAGCACCGAGGATGCGGTCACCCAGTCGCCCTCGTGGACCCACTCGGGGTAGCCGGCCGTCAGGTGGGTGTCGTCAGCCTCCGGCCGCCATCCGGGAGCGTCCGAACTGCTGACGAAGCAGTGGGCATCGACCGCACCGTCCTCGCGCAAGGCGCGGGCGAGGCGGTAGTGCGTGTTGGCGATGTTGCCGAGGAAGGCGACGCGGAGCACGCCGCCTCACCGGCCCCGGCCCACCACCGGGCGGGACTGGCAGAACTTCACGTAGAAGCTCTTGGGCACACGGTCCAGCTTGTACAGCGCCCAGAACAACGGGCGGAGGCGCTCGAAGGTCCGCTTGTAGGTGGGGTAGTCCCAGTAGTGCTTCTCGGGGAGGCCCATGACCCGCTCGAACTCGTCGTCGTCGAAATCGAGACGCTTCTTGACCAGGTCGAGGATGTCCTCGTCGAGGTACGCCGGCTCACCCATGAGCCGGGCCCCGTCGACGCGGCCCAGCTGACCGCTCCGGATCATCCCCGAGTAGCCGAGGATCCGCATGTCGATGCCCCACCGGTTCGGCAGCAGGTACGAGTGGTAGAAGGCGGTGAAGCGGTTCTCGAGGTGATGGCCGCCGTACCACTCCCACCCGAACTCGTCGGCCAGGAAGGCCTTGGTGGCCTCCTTGTCGTAGTCCATCCAGTAGAGCGGTCGGATGCGCCTGATGCCGCTGAGGGCCGCCCACTTCACGAAGTGGGGGAAGTCCATGTTCGGGTAGGTCGCCATCGGGCGCCGACCGAACGCGGCGTGCACCGACCGGATGTAGCCGCCGTCCATGTACAACCACCCGAGGGGCGACACACCTTCGGTGCGAAAGGAGTGGCCCTCGATGATGTACTTCAGGCCGTGCTTCTCGGCCGCACGGTAGAGCACGCCCATGAACCCGATGTCGGTGGGGGCCTCGACGTCGCGCACCCCCGCGAGCATGAACGCCCGGTAGATGTCGTCGTACTCCTTGTTGTCCACCACGTAGGTCTCGAGGTCGATGTCGAGCGCCTCGAGCACGGCGAAGATGTTGCTCGTGGCCGTGGGCGAGTTCCAGGTGTTGTCGAAGTGCACGGCCAGAGGGCGCAGGCCCAGCTCCACCATCTTGTGGATCATGTACGAGGAGTCACAGCCCCCACTCACGCCCACGATGCAGTCGTAGGGCTTGCCCCGGCCGGCGGCCCGGATCTCGTCGGCCATCGCCTCGAGGCGAGCGGCGCCCTCCTCCCCGGTGGGGTATTGGGCATCCATCTCGTCGTGGAGCGCGCAGTAGGAGCATTCCCCCCGCTCGTCGAAGGTGATGCCGGGGATGCCCGAGTGGTAGAGGCAGCGGGTGCACTCCCGCTCGCCCGGCGCGACCCGCGGCTGCTGTTCCGTTGGCTTCGCGACGAGCGTCATGGCGTTCCGGTCGGCAGGCCGAGGAGCCTGATGAGCTGCGGTCGGGAGGGGTAGTTGACGAGGACACCGCGATTCGTGCCCTGGAAGACGAAGAGGCTGCCGGCAGCGACGGCGGAGGCGCCGGCGTCGATCGGCCCGACGAGGTCCCTGCGCCTGGCCGCCCCGCCGTGGGCGATGACCGGAACGGACACCGCGCCGGCGACGGCTGCAGCCAGGGCGACGTCGAAGCCGTCCATGGTGCCCTCCTGGTCGACCGCGGTCACCAGGATCTCGCCGGCCCCGAGGTCCTCGGCCCGGCGGGCCCAGGCGACCGGGTCGACCCCCGTGGGGCGGGTCGCACCGTGGGTGTGCACCGACCACGCGCCGGGTCCCGAGCCGCGTACGTCGATCGACGCCATCACGGCCTGCGAGCCGAACACCTCGGCCGCCTTCACCACCACGTCGGGATCGTCGGCCAGCACCGAGTTGAGGACCACTTTCTCGTAGCCGATCGAGAAGGTCCGCTCGATGGACTCCAGGTCACCCAGCCCGCCGCCGTAGGCCAGCGGGATGAAGCACTCTTCGGCGTAGCGCTGGAGGTGCTCGGCGGCGGCGGGCCGACCCGAGCCGGCCGCGCCGATGTCGAGGAGCACGATCTCGTCCACCTCGAAGGAGTTGAAGATCGACAGCACGTTCACGGGATCGCCGACGTAGGCGGGCTCGGCGAAGCGCCGGGTCTTCACCAACTGCTCACCGGCCAGCAGGAGGCACGGGATCACACGCGGGCCGTGCACGTTGCGACCTCCTCGGCGAAGCGGCGAAGGAAGGCCATGCCGTGGCGGTGGCTCTTCTCGGGGTGGAACTGCACCCCGGTGACGTTGGCGCGGCGGACCGCAGAGGCGAACGTGATGCCGTAGTCGGTCTCGGCGAGCACGCTGTCGGGGTCCGCGGGAGCGAAGGCGTACGAGTGGACGAAGTAGAAGCGGGCGTCGCCGTCGACGGCGTCGAAGGGCGAGTCGGGCCTCACCGGCCGGGCCGTGTTCCATCCCATGTGCGGGACGGGCCGCCGCCCGCCGGGGGCGTCGGCCGGGAGCCGGGCCACCCGTCCGGGGATCCAACCGAGCCCCGCGGCGTCGCCCTCCTCGCTGGTGTCGGCCATCAGTTGCATGCCGAGGCAGATGCCGAGCACCGGCGTGCCCGCCTCCACCACCTCGTGGCGCAACACCTCGCCGAGGCCTCGTTCGCGCAGCCGGGCCATGCCGACGTCGAACGCGCCGACACCGGGCAGGACGACGCCGTCGGCCGAGGCCAGGACCTCGGGGTCGTCGGTGCGCACCGCGGCCGCACCCACTCTTCGCAACATGTTGGCCACCGACCCCACGTTGCCCATGCCCACGTCCACGATGGCGATGGTCACGTGGCCACCAGCGGCTCGACGCGGTTGCCCGTCACGATCGCCACGTCGGCGCCCTCGCCGACGACCCGGCCGAGCAGTCGGGCCGGTGCGCCGGCGACGACCGAGCGCTCGGGCACGTCGTGGTTCACGAAGCTCTGGGCGCCGATGACGCAGCGGTCACCGATCGACACGCCACGAGCGACCACTGACAGCGCGCCGAGGTGGCAGCCGTCGCCGATGCGCACGGGTCCGGTCTCGGTCGGGCACGCACCGAGCGAGAGCGACCGGGCGACGGTGTCGTGGGTGTAGATCTGCACTCCTGCGGAGATCGAGCACCACGCGCCGATCACCAGGCCGCCACCAGATCCGTCGAGCAGCACGTTCGGCCCGACCCAGGTGTCGGGCCCCACCTCGACGTCGCCGTACACGAGCGCGCTGTCGTAGATGCTCGCGCCCGGACCGAAGCCGAGGCGTTCCGCCCGCTCCCAACGGTCGAACACGGCGTCGCCGAAGCTGAGGCTGCGGTCCCACCGGACGCGCAGATCGTTGTCGGTGCTCCGGCGCAACTCGTGGAGCGCGGTGAGGAGCTCGTCAGGCTGCATGGCGTCCCGACCTGGTGGCGATGACCTCGCCGAGCGCGCCGACGACCAGGTCGACCTCGGCCTCGGTCATCCGGGGCACGAGCGGCAGCGTCAGCGACTGGCACTGCGCCCGCCACGAATTGGGCAGGTCGCCGGGCGCCAGGCCACACGCGGCGAACGCGGGCTGGGCGTGCAGGGCATAGGTGCCGAGCGTCGACTCGACGCCGTGTTCGCGAAGACCGAGCACGATCGCGTCTCGATCGATGGCGTCGTCCAACATCACCACGTAGGACTGGTGGCTCCAGCGCTCGCCAGGGCCAGGGGCGCGCACCTCCACGCCGTCGATCGCGGCGAGGCGCTTGTCGTAGGCGGCGGCGGTGCGGGCCCGGTCGGCCAGGATCTCCTCGAAGCGGCGGAGCTGGGCGAGGCCCAGCACAGCGGCGGATTCGCTGAGCCGGTAGTTGAAGCCGTTGTCCACGAAGGTCATCCCCGCCGGGCCGTGCTCGGCCCCGTGGCTCCGAAGGCGCCGAAGCCGATCGGCCAGGTCGTCGTCGTCGGTGGTGATCGCGCCGCCCTCGCCCGTGGTGACCACCTTGCGGGGATGGAAGCTGAAGCACCCGGCCAGCGGCCACTGCCCGCACCGCCGGTCGCCGACGGACGCACCCAGCCCGCACGCCGCGTCCTCCACGACGACGAGGCCGTGACGCACGGCGAGAGCCGCGATCGACCTCGCATCGGCAGGCTGGCCGAAGGGGTCGACCGGGACGATGGCGGTCGTGCGAGACGTGACCTTCGCCGCGGCGTCGGCGGGGTCGAGGGCGAAGGCGTCGCGCCGGCTGTCCACGAGTACCGGCACCGCGCCCAGTTGGACGATCACGTTGCCGGTGGCCGGGAAGGTGAGGTCCGAGACGAGCACCTCGTCGCCGGGGCCGACACCAGCGGCGTGGAGGGCCAGGTGAAGGGCGGTGGTGGCCGACGTGGTGGCCACCGCGTGCCGGACCCCGACCACCTCGGCCACCGCCTGCTCGAATGCCGCGAGGAAGGGCCCTGATGTCAGCTGGCCCGAGTCGAGGACGGCACGAAGGTCGTCGGCCACCTCGTCGAAGCTCACGTCGGGGCGGATGATCGGCAGCATCGTCATCGGGCCTGTGCCCGGTACCACGAGACGGTCTGGGTCAGGCCGTCCCGCAAGGAGGTGTGGGCCATGGGGCCGATGTGCTTCTCGGCTCTGGTGGTGTCGGCACAGTGCCGGCGGACGTCCGCGGCACGGGGCGGGTCGTGCTCGATCCCGCCCGTCCACCCCAGCAGCTCCACCAGCGTGTCGACGACCAGGGCGATCGACGTCTCGCACCCGCTGCCGATGTTCACGACCTCTCCCCGCATGGCAGGCTCGGCGGCGAGGGCGAGGAGCGCCCGTACGGTGTCGGCCACGTAGATGAAGTCGCGGGTCTGCTCGCCGTCGCCCGACACGTGCGGTGCCTCGCCCGCCAGGATCCGCCGCACGGTAAGGGGAACCACGGCGGCGAAGGCCCCCTCGTTCTGGCGCGGGCCATAGTTGTTGAACGGTCGCACGATGCTGATGTCGAGGTCGAACATCCGGGCGTAGGAAGCCAGCGCGAGATCGGCGGCGGCCTTGCCGGCCGCGTAGGTGGTCTCGGCGAGCAGTGGGTGCTCCTCGGTCATGGGCACGAACTGCGCGGTGCCGTAGACCTCGGAGCTCGAGAGGTGGACGAGGCGCTCGAAGGCCCCGGCTCGCTGGAGCTCGGCGAGCGCGAGCGCGATGTCGAGGTTCACCCGGCAGGCACCGGGCGGGTTGAAGAACGAGTACAGGAGCGCTTTCGTCGCGAGGTTGAAGACCAGGTCGGGCGCCTCGGCCGCGCAGACCGCCGCCATGGCGTCGGGATCGGCGGCGTCCTCGCGGTAGACGACGAGCCGGTCCCCGCCGGCGGCCCGGGCGTCGGCCAGGTTGGCGTCCGAGCCGAGGAAGAAGTTGTCGACGACCACGACCCGTTCGGCGCCGCCGGCGAGCAGTGCGTCGACCAGATGGCCGCCGATGAAGCCGGCGCCACCGGTCACCAAGGGTCGCCGGCACGGCAGTTCAGACATGGAGCGCTCCTCGTACGGATCCACGGATGCGCTCCACCAGGTCCAGCACCTGGAGGGCGGCCGGCGCGCCGACCCGTGGGGCCTCGCGGCGGCGGACGACCTCGACGAAGTGGGCCAACTCCGAGACCAGCGGCTCGGTGCGCCGCACGAACACCCGCTCGGTGCCGACGTCGAGCAGGTACCGACCGGTGTCGACCTGCTCGTCGGCGATGCCGCCGATGCGGCCCTGCCGGTAGATGCACAGCGACTGGTTCGAGTAGTCGACCGTGAACAGGCGGCTGGCCGTCGTCACCTCGAGCGACCGCACCTGGTTCTGCGTGATGCGCGAGGCGGTGAGGCTGGCGAGCGAGCCACCGCCGAAGGTCAACAGCGCTGTCACGTAGTCCTCCCCGACCGCACCCTCGACGGCGGCGCCCCGGGCCGTGAGCTCGTGCACGTCTTCGCCGAGCAGGCGCAGCACGATGTCGAGGTCGTGGATCATGAGGTCGGACACGACGTCCACGTCGGTGATCCGCGAGCTCACGGCGCTCATGCGACGGGCGTCGACCGCGAGGACCGGCGACTCGCCCCGCAGGATCTCCACCAGTTGTTCGACCGCGGGGTTGAAGCGCTCGATGTGGCCCACCAACAACGCTCGGCCATGGCCCTCGGCGGTGTCCACGAGGCGCCGGCCGTCGATCACCGAGGTGGCGAGCGGCTTCTCGATGAGGCAATCGATCCCCAGCTCGAGCAGACGGCAACCCACGTCCGCGTGGAGGGCCGAGGGCACGCAGACCGAGGCGGCGTCGACCCTGCCTTCGAGTGCGTCCAGCGAGGCGACCACCGCGCCCCCGTACAGGTCGGCCACGTGCCGGGCCCGGCAGGGATCGCCGTCCACGACAGCGGCCACCTCGGCGCCCTTCAGGCTGTCGTACACCCGCGCGTGGTTCGTCCCCATCGAACCGACCCCGACGACCGCCATGCGAACGGGCTCGTCGCGACGACGGCGCTGTGTGCGGGTGGGCTCACCGATCACGCCACCGCCTCCTGCACGCGGGTACCGGAGGGCTCGGGGCCCAGGTGGAGGCGGGTGCCGTCGAGTCGCACGTAGTCGATGAGCCGCGCCGGCGACCCGACCACGAGAGCGTGTGGCGGCACGTCGGCGGTGACGACGGCGCCGGCGCCCACCATGCAGGCCCGTCCCAGCCGGACCCCACAGACGATCGTGGCGTTGGCCCCGACGCTGGCGTGGTCGTCCACGACGGTCTCGACCACGGCCCACTCCTCGTTGTCGGCCCGGGGCACCCGATCGTTGGTGAAGGTCACGTGGGGCCCGACGAACACGGCGTCACCGATGCGCACACCGTGGAACACCGAAACCCCGTTCTGGATCTTGCAGCCCGCCCCGATGTGGACGTCGTGGTCGATGTAGACGCCTTGGCCCACGTGGCACCCGGCACCGAGCCGCGCACCTTCGCGCACCTTGGTCCAGTTCCACACCTGGGTCCCGGCGCCGAGCGTCGCGGTCGCGTCGACCTCGGCGGTGGCATCGACATAGGTCGTGGTCACGTGGCCTCCTCGACGGCCCGGACCAGCACCTCGACCACCCGGTCCTGCGCGTCGGGCTCGAGGTAGGGATGCATGGGCAGTGACAGGACCTCGGCGGCGAGGCGCTCCGACACACCGAGGTCGCCGCCCACCAGCCCGGCGTCGCGGTAGCCGGGCTGGCGGTGCAACGGCGTCGGGTAGTGGATCGCGGTCGGGACACCGTGCGCGAGGAGGTCTGCCGCGATCGCGGCCCGGTGGGCGACGCGGATCGTGTACTGCGCCCACGTCGTCGTGCGCGCGACGTCGAGCACCGGTGTGGTGACGAACGTGGAGAGCATGGCCTGGTACCGGTCGGCGATCCGGGTGCGGGCGGCGAGCTCGTCATCGAAGATCGTCAGCTTCGTCAACAGCACGGCGGCCTGCAGGGTGTCGAGGCGACCGTTGATGCCCACGCGTTCGATGTCGTAGCGCTCGGCGCCGCGGCCGTGCTCGCGGATCGAGACCAGCGACCGGGCGAGGTCGGCATCGTCGGTGAGCACCGCGCCACCGTCGCCGTAGGCGCCGAGCGGCTTCGAGGGGAAGAAGCTGGTTGCGCCGGCACGGCCGAGGCTGCCCACGGGCCGGTCGCGGTAGGTGGCGCCGAAGCTCTGGGCCGCGTCGGCGAGCACCCAGAGGCCTTCGGCATCGGCCTGCTTGTCGATCTCGTCGTAGTCGGCGGGCTGGCCGTACAGGTCGACCCCGATGACCCCTCGCGGATGGAGGCCTGCCGCTCGGGCCGCGGCAGCCCCACCGGCGATCGCCTCGGGGTCGAGGCACGCGGTCGACTCGATGACGTCGACGAACACGGGGGTCGCACCGGTGAGGAAGACGGCACCGGCCGTTGCGGCGAACGTGAACGCCGGTACCAGGACCGCGTCGCCGGGCCCGATCCCGTCGGCCATCAGGGCCAGCAACAGCGCGTCGGTGCCGCTGGAGCAGGTGATCGCATGGTTCACGCCGGCCCGCGCCGCGAGCGCGGCCTCGACCATCGCGACCTCCGGCCCCGAGACGAACTGGCCGTGGTCGAGGACGGCGGCCATGGCGTCGTCCACCGCAGGGCGCAGACGTCGCCGCTGGGCGGCCAGGTCGATGAACGGCAGCACCGCCTCGCTCACGCTTCCCGCTCCAGCCGACGGCGGGCCGCTCGGGCCCCGCCCTCGTTCCTCGGGCTCACGCTTCCCGCTCCAGCCGACGGCGGGCCGCTCGGGCCCCGCCCTCGTTCCTCGGGCTCATTGCGCGATCTCCTCGAGGCGGGCGTCGGCGGTGAGGCGGTAGCGGCGGCCACTCCGCGGGCACACCAGGTCGTCGCCGAGCAGTTCCCCGTCGTGGCTCGCCCAGCCGACCTGACGGGCAGGCACGCCCACGACCACGGCGTGGGCGACGACATCGGTCGTGACCACCGCACCGGCTCCCACGAGGGCGTACTCGCCGACGACGTGTCCGCACACGATGGTGGCGTTGGCCCCGATGGTCGCACCCCGGCCCACGGGCGTGCTCCGGAACTCGTCCTTGCGCTCGACCTCGGCGCGGGGGTTGAGCACGTTCGTGAACACCGCGCTCGGCCCGCAGAAGACGCCGTCCGCGAGCGTGACGCCCGGGTACACGCTCACGTTGTTCTGGATCTTGCAGCGATCGCCCACCGTGACCCCGGCCCCGATCATGACGTTCTGCCCGATGATGCAGTCGCGCCCGATGCGCGCCCCTTCGAGCACATGGCAGAAGTGCCACACCTGCGTGCCCCGGCCGATGTGGACACCCGCGTCGACGTACGAGGACTCGTGCACCTGCGCGTCGGCCTCGAGGCCGGTCGGTCGGGCCTGGGCGGTGAGGCTCACAGGAGCTCTGCCAGGCGGTCGGACACGTAGTCGACCTCGTCGAGGGTCATGAGCGGGTCCATGGGCAGGGAGAGCACGCGATCGGCCGCGTCCTCCGCGTTGGGGGTCGGGCGTGCCCACGGGGCCAGGGCCGGCTGCCGCGAGAGCGGCACGGGGTAGTGGACGCCGGTGGCGATACCGAGTGCCCCGAGGTCGTCGCGGATGCGCCCACGGCGTTCCGCCGGCACTCGGGCGACCAGCAGATGGTGCACCGCTCCCGGCTCCCACGGGACCAGGATGTCGCCGAGGCGCGCCCGATAGCGCTCGGCGGCCCGCACCCGGCCGTCGGTCCACGCACGCAGGTGCCGGAGCTTCACGGCGAGGAAGGCCGCCTGGAGCCCGTCGAGTCGGGAGCACCACCCGATCTCGTCGTGGGTGTACTTCGACGTCCGGCCGTGGTCCCGTAGGCGCCGTACCGAGGCCACCACCTCGAGATCCGAGGAGACCACGGCTCCCCCGTCGCCGAGTGCGCCGAGGTTCTTGCCGGGGAAGAACGAGAAGCAGGCAGCGTGGCCGGCGCTGCCCACCGGCCGGCCCCCGGACGTGGCGAGATGCGCCTGGGCGGCATCCTCGATCACGACCAGACCCGTGTCGCGCCAGCCCCGTACGGTCGCGTTGGGGACCACGTGGCCGAAGAGGTGCACGGGGATCACCGCCCGTGTGCGCGCGGTCCGCACCGCGTCCATCGACTCCTCATCGAGCAGCAGGGTGGTCGGGCACACGTCGGCGAGGACAGGAGTGGCGCCGACGTGCACCACCGCCTCGGCGGTGGCGACGAAAGTCATCGACGGCACCACGACCTCGTCGCCGGGGCCGAGGCCGAGGGAGCGGAGGGCCAACGCCAGTGCATCGGTGCCAGACGCGCATCCGGCCGCCCCTGCGGCGCCGTGCGCGGCGGCGAAGTCGGTCTCGAAGCCCTCGGCGGCGGCTGAGCCCACGAACCGGCTCGCGGTGACCACGTCATCGAACGCGGCGTCGAGCTCGGCGCGGATCGAGGCGTGCAACCGGGCGAGATCCAGGAACGGGACCTTCATCATGGGGCGCCCACCTCCACGGGGGCGCCGCCCGCGGCCGCCGACCGCTCGAGGGCCACCAGCACCTCGACGACCTCGAGACCGTGGCGGGCATCGGTGAGCGGCGCGTCGCCGGTGACGCAGGCCTCGCCGAACGCCTCCATCTCCGCCAGCAGCGGCTCCACCATCGAGATCTGCGGTATCACGATGTCGCCGGAGCGCGTGCGCCACTGGAAGTCGCCCATGCTCTCGTAGGCACCGAACTCGCTGTCGCGAGCCACGCCCGAGTCGACCAGCCAGAGCTTCTGGTCGGCCGAGACGTCGTTGTAGATCACCATCTTCTCGTCGCCCACCACGGTCATCAGGCGGGTCTTGCGGGGGTCGATCCAGCTCACGTGAAGGTTCGCGCCGATGCCCGAGGGGAACTCGAGGCTGGCGAAGACCACATCGTCTATTCCCTCGCCGATGAACGAGAAGCCGCGCGCCGACACCTCGGCGGGACGTTCGTCGAGCAGGTGCAACATGATGGCGATGTCGTGCGGGCCGAAGTTCCAGAGGGCCGAGCAGTCCCGTCGGATCCGCCCGAGGCTCAGGCGCTGGCTGTACAGGTACTGGATCTCGCCGAGGTCGCCGTCGCGGATGTACTCGCGGAGCCGCCGCACCGGCGAGGAGTAGAGGAACGTGTGGCCGACCATGGCGATCAGCCCCGCCTCGTCGGCGAGGTCCACCAGGTCGCGTGCGCCCCCGACCTCCATGGCGAGGGGCTTCTCCACCAGCACGTGGCGCCCGCTCTCGAGCACCCTGGTGGCGAGCGCGGCGTGCGCGTGGGCAGGGACTGCGAGCACCACGGCATCGACCTGCTCGTCGTCCAGGGCGGCCTCGAGGCCCGGCCACACCACCACGCTCGGATGCGCGATGGCCGCGGCCTTCCGGCGGTCCTCGTCGGCGTCCGCCACGCCGACCAGACGCAGCGACGAGGCCGCGGCCACGTTGCGGGCGAGGTTGACGCCCCAGTAGCCGTAGCCCACCACGGCCGTTCCGATGCCATCGGTCATGTGCTTCGCTCCCGTCGTAGTGCGTCCTCGACGAACGAGGTGAGGAATCCCGCGCCCCAGCAGGCGTGCATCACGGGGAAGCACGCGGCCAGCAGCCGAGGGTCGGTGTCGTGCTCACGGGTCTTGCCGTGGATGACGCCGGCGGCCACGACGGTGGCGTACGCCGTGGCCTCGAGGGCGAGGGCCGTGCGTCCTGCCCGCGAACAGGCCAGAAGGGGCGCGGTCGCCAGCGAGGCGGCGAAGACGGGCGCGATCACGTGGCGGGGACGGAGCGAGCCGGGATTGCGGCGAATCACGCGCTCCTTCCAGCGCCGATACCACCAGAACTGCCTCGCGAGCGCCTGGAGCGAGGGTCGGGGCCGGTAGACGGACTCAACCGACGGATCGAAGAGGAGCGTGCGGCCGGCCCGGCGGAGGCGCCAGTTGAACTCGTAGTCGGCGTTGCGCTCGAGCGATTCGTCGAAGCGCATGCCGGCGAGGTGGACGGCGCGGTACGCGGGGTGGCTGATCGTGTCGACCTCGATCCGCTCTGAGGCGAAGCGGTGCGGCGAGGCCATGCCCACCGGCGAGACCATGGCCCGGCCGACGGCGTTCGACGTCCGGTCGGTGCCGACGTGGTGGTAGCGGCCACCGACGCCCGTCGCCCCCGTCTCGGCCAGGACGGCCACCGACCGGTCGACGTAGGCGGGATCAGGGATACCGTGCGACGAGAAGAGGCAGAAGACCTCGCCCCGCGCGGCATCGAGACCGCAGTTGAAGGCGGCGGCGGCCTTGCGGCGCGGGTTGTCGACCACGCGTATCAGGCCCGAGGTGGCCGCCCTTGCCTCGACGTATTGCCGAGACCCGTCCGACGAGCCGCCGTCGACCACGATCAGGTCGAGACGGTCGAGGGGGTAGGACTGGGCCTCGAATGCGTCGAGGCAGGCCTCGATCGCGCCCATCTCGTTCAGCATGGGGATGCACACCGACACCACCGGCACCGCGTCGCGGAACACCGACGGGTCGCTTGCTGCGGCGAGCGGCGCCGATGGCAGCGTGACGGATCGGCTCACCATTGAAATATCGGCAGCCCAAACCGGCCCCATGAGCACCGTCCAAGGGGTTCTTGGTCCTTCCCCGCCGCTGGATCACTGTCGGTGGTCCTTGCCGTTGCCCGACGTGGCATTGGCGGCCGAGGGAGCGACCGACGCACCTCGGACTGGTCGGTGACCCAGGTGTGTGGCCGACGGCGGGTGCCACACCGAGACGACCCCTGGCCCCCGTGGCGGTGACCCATCGGCGCGATGGCCGGGCGCGGTTCCGACCTTTGTAGGTTGTGGGATCGCACCCGCTGGTGACGCCGACGCGAGAGAACGAACCGATGATGCAGCCCGAACCTGGCCGATCGCCGTCGTTGGACCCCAGGTTGGACGAGGTGCACGAGCGATACCGGCTCGAGCGGGCGAAGCGGATCCGCGCCGACGGTCTGGCCCAGTACCGCGAGCTGGAGGGCGACTACGCCGAATTCGACCGGGATCCCTTCGCCGAGCCGGGGTTCACCCGCGACCCCGTCGACGAGGAGGTCGAGGTCGTCATCGTGGGGGCCGGGTTCGCCGGGATGCTCACCGCCGTCAACCTGAAGGCGCAGGGGGTCGGTGGGATCCGCATCGTCGACAAGGCCGGAGACTTCGGGGGCACCTGGTACTGGAACCGGTACCCGGGCTGCATGTGCGACGTCGAGTCGTACACCTATCTCCCGCTGCTCGAGGAGACCGGGTACATGCCCACCGAGAAGTACGCGAGCGCGTCCGAGATCTTCGCCTACTGCCAGCTGATGGGCCGCCACTTCGAGCTCTACCCGCACGCGTTGTTCCAGACCGAGGTCGTCGACGCCGCCTGGGACGAAGCGTCCGGGCGCTGGCACGTCTCGACCACGCGGGGAGACACCCTGCGACCGCGCTTCCTGGTCACCGCCGGCGGCATCCTCGCCAAGGCCAAGCTGCCGGGGATCCCGGGCATCGAGGACTTCGAGGGACGCGCCTTCCACACCAGCCGCTGGGACTACGGCACCACCGGAGGCGGGCCGACAGCGCCGATGGACAAGCTCCGCGACAAGCGGGTCGGCATCATCGGCACCGGCGCCACCGCCGTGCAGGTCGTGCCCCAGCTCGCCCGGACCGCGGGCGAGGTGTATGTGTTCCAGCGCACCCCGTCGGCCGTGGGCGAGCGGAACAACGGCCCGACCGACGTCGACTGGTACGAGAGCCAGCCGCCGGGCTGGCAGGCCGAACGCATCCGCAACTTCACGCAGGCCGTCACCGGTGCCAAGCCCGAGAAGGACCTCGTCGGTGACGGCTGGACATCGGCGATGTGGGAGGACACCCGCACCGCGGCCGCATCCGAGGACGAGGCTGCCGCGCTGGAGCAGTCGGACCTCGAGACCATGGAGGCGTTCCGCCGGCGGGTCGACGCCATCGTCGAGGACCCCGAGACCGCGGCCAGGCTCAAGCCCTGGTACGGGAAGCACTGCAAGCGGATGTGCTTCCATGACGAGTACCTGCCCGCCTTCAACCGCCCCAACGTGCACCTCGTCGACACGGACGGCCACGGTGTGGAGGCCATTACGGCCGGCGGCGTCGTAGCCGGCGGGGTCGAGTACCCCCTTGACGTCCTGGTCTTCGCTTCGGGGTTCGAGGTCACCACCACGCTCGAGCACCGCCTCGGCTTCGACCCCAGGGGTCGTGGCGGCGTGGCGCTGAGCGGGCGTTGGGACGACGGGCCCCACACCCTGCACGGCGTTCTCTCCGGCGAGTTCCCCAACCTGTTGATGATCGGGCTGGTGCAGGCCGGGTTCGGCACGAACTTCGTGCACTTCCTGGCCGAGTCGGCGAAGCACGTGGCATGGATCATCGCGACATGCGAGCAGCAGGGAGTCGCCACCATCGAGGCGACCACCGAGGCCGAGGAGGAGTGGCTCGATGTCCTCCGAGAGCAGTCCCGGCTCATAGCCGGCTATTCGGGGAGCTGCACCCCGGGCTACTTCAACAGCGAGCTCAGCCGCGACGCCAAGACCGCCCGCAACCTCGTCTACACCGGCAGCATCCTGGACTACGCTGGCTACCTGGAGCGCTGGCGCGACACGCCGGGCTTCCCGGGGGCCCATGTCGTGAAGGCCGACGCGTGACCATCAGCCCGCGAATCCGGCTGCCGGAGGACGTCCGATGAAGGCATGGGTCTACCACCGCTACGGCGGGCCCGAGGTGCTCCGGTTCGAAGAGGTCGAAGCACCGCGACCAAGCGCCGACGAGGTCCTCGTCCGCGTGCACGCGAGCGGACTGAACGCCGCTGACTGGCACCTCATGCGTGCCGATCCCGCCCTGGCCCGGATCGCCTTCGGCCTGCGCAGGCCGCGGAGGCCGATGGTCATCGGCTCGGATGTCGCAGGCGTCGTCGAGGCCGTCGGCGACGAGGTCACCAGGCTCGTGGTCGGTGACCGGGTGATGGCCGAGACGCTGCAGGGCAGCTGTGGAGAGCTCGTCGCCGTCGCGGAGAAGCGCGTCGGTCGGTTGCCCGAGACGATCAGCTTCGAGCAGGCCGCGGCGATCCCGATGGCCGGCGTGACCGCGCTCACGGCGGTGCAGCACGACGGCCGGCTGCAACCGGGCCAGACGGTCCTCGTCAACGGCGCGTCGGGTGGCGTCGGCACCTTCGCCGTGCAGATCGCGTGTGCGCTCGGCGGCAAGGTCACCGCGGTCTGCAGCACCGGCGCCGTGGAGCTCATGCGATCGCTCGGCGCCGACGAGGTCATCGACTACACGCAGCAGCCGGTCGTTGACACGGGGCGGACCTACGACCTGCTGGTCAACATCGGGGGCGCGCACTCCCTGCGTGCGCTGCGCCGCACCATCGCTCCTCGTGGAACGCTCGCCGCCGTCGGCGGCTCACAGCACGGTGGCCTGCTCGGACCGGGATCAATCGGCACCCGCGGCGCGCTGCTCTCGCCCTTCGTGCGACAGCGGCTGGTCTCGGTGTCCGACAAGCCGAACGCCCCAGACCTCGAGGCCCTCGCCGTCATGGTCGGGTCCGGGGACGTCACACCCGTGATCGACCGGGTCTTCCCGCTGGCCGAGGTGCCCGACGCCATGCGTCACCTGGAGGAGGGGCACCCCAAGGGCAAGGTCGTCGTCACGGTGGACCGATGATCGAGGGGGAAGGGACGACGGTGAGCATGAAGGCCTCGGCGAGGTAGGACCTCGCCCGGCCGGCCGGGGCTGACCGGGTCGAGCACATCGACGAGACCAGCGAGGTGCCGGCCGGCGTGCCCGGGCCCGAACCCGAGGTCGAGCGCCGGCGCCGGCGTCCAGGAACCCCCGCTGTCCCCCGTTGGCTCCTCTCTTGCGAGCGACGTGCCCGCCTATGCTCAGCGCCGTGGCGACGAATCCGAAGGTGGATGCGTTCATCGGACGGCAGGACCGGTGGCAGGCGGAGATGACCGCGGTGCGCCCCGTCCTTCTCGGTTGTGGGCTGACCGAAGAGATCAAGTGGGGCAAGCCCTGCTTCAGTCACGACGGGCGCAACATCGCCATCTTCCAGCCCATGAAGGGCTTCCTGTCCCTCATGTTCTTCAAGGGCGCCCTGCTGGAGGACCCCGCCGGCCTGTTGCGTTCCCAGGGGCCGAACAGCCGCTCCGCCCTCCGCCTCGAGCTCACCTCGGTCGAGCAGGTGAAGGACCAAGCCGGCATCGTGAAGGACTACGTCCACGAGGCCATCGAGGTCGAGGACAAGGGCCTCCAGGTCGAGCCCGCGCCCGAGCTCGGGCTCTGCGAGGAGCTCGCCACCCGCCTCGAGGCCGACCCTGATCTCCGGACGGCGTTCGAGTCCCTGACACCCGGTCGCCAGCGGGAGTACAACCTCCACTTCAGCGACGCCAAGAAGGCCGAGACACGCGAGGCGAGGATCGACAAGTACACCGGGAAGATCCTCGCCGGGAAAGGCTTCCGCGACTGATACCGGCGGCATCGGGCGAGCGGCCCTCGAGTCGGCGGTGCACAACGGCTCCCGCTGCTCTGTGCTCGACGCAGGTGCAGCCGGGCGGCGGTGACGACCCGGGAGGGGGCCTCGTTCCCGGGGAGTCCCCGACCAGGACGTCGATACGAGCGTCGACGCCGCGTCCGGGGCACGAGCGATCCGGTCACCGGCCGCAGGGGCGAGACCCGTGGTGAGCAGGTTCACCGCCTGGAGCCGGGCCGCCGCGGCGCGCCGAACCTTGTGGCCGGTGCTCATCGATGCGCCCCAGGCCGAGACACAGTCCGCGCCACCGACGCAGCGTGCGACTCCGGACCCTCCCCGACGAGTTGTTGGCACCAACAGGCACGGGACCGGCGCTTTCGAACGGCGATCGCGCCCACTTCGGCCTCATTCGGGGTGCCGCCGGCCCGTGCCGTCAGATCGAGCCGGCAGACCGAGCCGTCAGACCGTGCGGCCGAGGAAGGCGGCGAGCTGCGTGGCGGGGTTCGCTCCGTCCGGAGCGGGCTGCTCCGGGAGGAACAACGAGCCGTCCTCGGTGCGGAACTCGGGGCGGATCGAATGACGCGACGCGGCCAGGAGTTGTCCGGCCAACTCGGGCGCGAGGTTATTGTCCTGTCCGGTCGCAGTGGCCAGATCCCAGGCGTGGGTGAAGGTGTCGGTGATGGCCAGGCCGAGCAGCGCGGTGGCGGGCATGTCGCCGAAGCCGGGATTGACCGTTCGGTCGAGCGCCCCGTCCTTGCTGAATGCGTCGAGGCAGCGTTGCGATGCGTCGGCGAACGCTGCCCGGAAGTCACCCTGTGACGCGCCGTCGCCGGTCTCGGTCATCGGCTCGCCGGCGACGCCCGACCGCGCCCAGTGCTGGCCGCCGACCAGGTGGTCGATCAGTTGGCCCACGTTCCAGTTGGCGCACGGAGTCGGGAGCTCGAGTTGCTCGGGGGTGACGCTGTCGATGAGACCGGCGGCCATCTTCTGGGTTTGGGCAAGGGCCTGCGGGTCCATGAGGAACCGACTGGCCATTTCGCGGCTCGATCCCGTCCTGCGGTGCTGGGTCGGCTCACCAGCCCGTGATGACGGTCATGGCTGCTCTGCTCATGTCGATCGGCGCAGCGACTTGATCGTCGATTCCGATCACCAGGACCGACGGCCCGTCAGACCCACGCAGATGGCGGCAATGGCGTCCACGAAGGAACGCATCAGAACCGGCTCGCCCGACGGCGATTCGAACGCGTCGGTGCTGAGTACGACCGCACTCAGGTCGAGTGCCGGGTCTACCAGCCAGCGGCTGCCCAGCCCGCCGTCCCATCCGTAGCACCCAGCCGTCGGCCAACCCGCCTGGGCATCGCGGTGCCGAACTGCGAGTCCGAGGCCCCAGCCAAGGTCGTCACCATCGTCGTCGATGACGGCTCGGGCCCGCTGGTTGCCGGTGAGCTGATCGGAGGTCATCGCCGCAACCGACGCGGGTGTGAGGACCCGTCCTCCCGGCGCATCGCCGTCCGCCAGCAGCAGCCGCCCGAACGCGATGAGATCCGCAGTGGTGGACAACAGGCCGGCGGCGCCGGACCGAAACGATGGCGGCGTGGACCACCGGCCGTCGGGACCGTCCCAGACCGCGAGCCGCCCGTGTGCGTCCGCCATGCGACACACGCCGAAGCGATCGAGTTGTTCGGGTTGGATCCAGAACCCGGTGTCGGGCATCCCGCACGGGCCGAAGACATCCCGAGCGAGCACCGTGTCCAGCGGATCACCCTGGACCCGCTCGATCAGCACGCTGACGATGTCCGAGCCGGTGTGGTAGCGCCACCGCGTGCCCGGCTGGTCCGAGAGCGGGAGTTCGCCGAGCCGGGCCATGAACTCGTCCGGGCCGCAGGCCGGCGGCGTGGGCCCCGGACCGATGCCGAGCTCCCACATCCGCTCGAGGACTGGCTGCGGCGCGCTGAAGTCGAAGTCCATCCCGAGGCCACATCGGAACGTGAGCAGGTCTCGCAGGGTGAGCGGCCGTCGCGCGGGCACGCTCGCCTGGTCCAGGCCGCCGTGCGGGTCCAGCAGCACCCGCCGGTCTGCCAGCTCGGGCAGGACACCATCCACCGGGTCGTCCAGTCCGAGCAGCCCCTGCTCGACGAGTTGGAGGGCGGCGACGGCCACGATCGGCTTCGACACCGACGCCACCCGGAAGATGCCGTCGTCGGGCATCACCTGACCTTCGCGGTGTGGGTCGAGCCAGCCGGCCGCACCGCAGGCAGACTCGCCGCCCAGGCTCAGCGCCCACGCCACTCCCCCGGTCCCGTCGGCGACGGCGCTGTCTGCCACCCCCTGCAGCGACGTGAACGCTTCGATGTCGCGGTGTGTCAACGTCGTCCGGCTCCTGATCCCGGTCGTACGCCGCCGGCGAGCTCTGCCTGTCGAGCGGCAACCAGCTTGGCGACGAGGTCGCGCGACAGCGGGTTGTCGTTGGTGAACTTGAGCGCGCCCTTCGAGGCGTCGTGTGCGTCGAGATCGGCCGGCGACATCGTGGCCAACACGGTTCCGCTGTACGGCAGATAGCTGAGGTGATGCTTCGCGACCGAGAACCCTGCGACCAGCTTGCCGCCGACCCGGAACGCTGGAACGCCGTACGACAACCCTTGCTCGGCGTCGGTGAGCAGCTCGAGCAGCGTGCGCCGGAGTTCGTCGAGCGTGCGGCGCGTCGCCTCGTCGAGCTCGCCGAGATAGCGATCGACCTCGTCACTGGACATCGGAGACCTCCTGGTGGTCGGCGGCGGCTGATGAGCGACCCAGGACACATTCGAGGTAGCAACGCAGGTGGTCGATCGCCTCGAACACGACAGCGGGGTCGTCGGCGGCCTTGGAGAGCACGAACGCGCCCTGCAGCACGGTCTGGGTGTACCGGGCCAGGCTCGCTGCGCTCACGTCAGCTCCACGGGGACTGGCGGCGAGCGCGGCCGACAGGTCGGCTTCGAGGGTGTGAGCGTGGCCGAAGATGCTCGCCGCGCAGGCCTGACGCACCGGAGCCGAGGTGTCGAACGCTTCCTGGGCCATCGTGCCGACGAGGCACGTGTACTCCGCAGGAGCGCCCGCAATCAGCGATGCCCGGAAGTCGAGATACGCGAAAACCCTGTCAGCAGGATCGCCCGGGTCGTGGTAGGGCGCCCGTTCGAACAGCGCACCGGTGACCGCCGACCAGTGATCGGCCGCCGCGACCGCCAGCTCCTCCTTCGAGGAGAAGTGGTGAAAGAACGCCCCCTTGCTCACCCCCGCCGCTCTGCAGAGGTCGTCCACCGTCGTGGCGTGCAACCCTTGGGCCCGGATGACCGCCGACGCGGCATCGAGCAACGCCGTCCTGGTCGCCTGGGGGGTCGACGGCCGGGCGGCCGGACTCACATCGGCGCCCCATCGGCCGCGGCGCGCAGGGCGTCCACGTCGAGCTTGTGCATCTGCATCATGGCCTCGGTGGCACGGGCAGCTCTCTGCGGGTCCGGGTCGCCGAGGATGGACCCGAGCTCGGAGGGCACGACCTGCCAGGACAACCCGAAGCGGTCCTTCAGCCACCCGCACATGCTCTCCTGCCCACCGTCGGTCAGCGCGGACCAGTAGTGGTCGACCTCGGCCTGGGTCGCGCACGGAATCACCATCGACACGGCCTCGGTGAACTCGAACACCGGTCCGCCGTTCAGCGCCTGGAAAGACGAGCCCATCAGCGTGAAGTGGATCATCAGCGGTGAGCCGTCCGGACCGGGCATCACGCCGTCGATGTGTGAGTCCGGGAACAGCGAAACGTAGAACTCGGCCGCTTCCAGACCGTTGGAGTCGAACCAGAGGCACGGGGTGATGGTCGTCATGGGGCAAGACCATACCAACTGGTCGGTATGGTCTGCCGACTCACCCCGCGCCCGACCCGAAAGGCCTACCGACGCCGCGTCGCGTGACCCCTCATCTCATCTCCTCCGTCGACGGCGTGTCCGAATCGCCTCACCTGTTCCTGTCCGACTCGTTCGGCGAGGGCGAGGGCGAGGGCGAGGGCCAGATGATGAGGCAGGCGCCGGCCGGCGTCACCGGCGTGCTCAGCGGCTGCTAGCCGCGGGTTCGGTTCGTTCGTCACCCGCTCCGCAAGCATGTGTTTTCGTCGACGTTGACCCGATCGACCCACCCGGCGGCTCGCCGCGCGCGACGAGCCGGCAGGCATCGTCGTCGCCGGCAGTGTGGGGACTGTCCGAACGCTCTTCCACGGCGGCGTCGACACCGGGGCACGCTCCGTCCCCCGGCCATCGCCGGCAGGCGCCTCTTCGACGACCCGGTTCCCGTCACGCGCCCCGACCTCATCGACCACACCATCACCGCGCCCGGCAACGCGGTGCTCACCTGCATCCTCCGGTCCTGACGACGACCCGTACAGTTGGGCCATGAGCACTGGGCAGCCGGCGTTCCGCATGGGACGTCTCGATCACGTCCACATCCGAGTACCCGACCGGGCCGAAGCCGCCCGGTGGTACGCCACGCACCTCGGGTTCGAGTCGGTCGATGCCTATGGCTTCTGGGCCCGCGGGTTCGACGGCGGCCCGCTGCAGATCTCCGCCGACGGCGGCAACACGACCCTCGCGCTCTTCGAAGCGAGCGAGGGCCATCCGATGGTTCGCCAGCAGACCGGTGTCGCGTTCAGTGTCGATGCCGCCACCTTCGTGTCGTTCGCCCGCTCACTCCCCAGCGAGATCGACGCTCCGAGCGGTGAGCGCTTGCAGGTCTGCGACCTCATCGACTTCGACCTGTGCTGGGCGTTCGACCTCGCCGACCCTTGGGGAAACCAGTACGAGCTCAACAGCTACGACTACGAACGCGTTCGGACCGAGCTCGTCGAAGCCGATGGCCTCGAGCCAGTGCGCTACTGGCCCCGCGAGGCCTACGACGCGTACCGCGCGTCGAACCCGTCGCCGAACGCGTGAACCCGCCCCGGTGCGACCAGGTCGGGCGGACCCATGCCACGACGCGCCGCGAGGACCCACGACTCCGCACGTGAATCGTCGCAGCGCAGGGCGACGCCGCGACCCTGGTGAGCGTCGGCGCGTGTACCGGGTCCTACGAGCTGCGCGATCGCCAGGTCATCGCCGTCGAACCGAGCGATGTCATGGCCGCCCAACGTCGCGTCGAGCTCGCTCGAGTAGTTCGAGGATCCGCCTCGACGCTGCCACTGCGCGACGGCAGCGTCGATGCCGCGACGGCGGTCCTCACGATTCATCACTGGGATGATCAGCTCGAATCCTGTGGGTTCGATTTCGAGGCCCGGTACGGCGATCGCGGCCAGGGCTTCATCGAGTGCCACCACCGGCGAGCACTCGCGGCGAGGAGCCGACCAGGCGGAGCGGGCCGACCAGGCGGAGCGGGCCGACTCTGGAGGTGCTGGTCCATCGCCCCGGTTGCGGCTGGTGACCTAGGCGGCCTTCGGCCCGGCCCGCATGGTCCGGCGCTGCTGCTCAGTCGTCCCGCCCCAGATCACGACGACGCTCGCATCGCTCAGGGTGCCGGTTGAACGCCCATCGCCAGCGCTGTCCCGCTGATCGCTCCACCGAGACCGAGTTCGGCTTCGGCGTCGGGACTCGAACAGCCGCTGTCGACACCTTCCACGATGGTCCCGATCACGTCGGGAAACGCCGAGGTCTCCTCGGGATAGCCGAGATCACGTATGAGCCCGGCCTGTTCCTCAGGCGTCGCGGCGTTCCAGTCGTCGCAGCCCTGCGACTCGACGGTGGCCGCATCGAGGGGCGCAGTTCCGCCCCCGTCGCCGCCACAACCGCCGACAAGGGCCAAGCCGACGACCAGCAGCAGGATGTGCAGCGCGTGGTTCTGGTGGAAACGGAACATGGAGAGCCTCCCAGTCGATCAGCACCACGAGTGTCCGCCCCGTGCCGACGCCGGTGCTAGGAGACTGCTGAGCAATCCGGGTTGAGGGGCCTGTCGATTCGCGTTCGGGGCGCGGATCGAAAATACTGGTGGGATGCAGGGATCATCGGTTCCGGATCGGGAGTTGTTGGACGCGGCCGCGTTGTGCGGTCATCTGCTGGGGGAGGGGTCGGTGCACGCTTTGTTGGCCGAGCACCGACACCGGTTGTTCCCTGACGAGATGTTCGCTGATCTGTTCCCCACGAACCGGGGCCGCCCGTCGGTCCCCGCTGATGTGATCGCGACGGTGATGGTGCTGCAGTCGTTGGAGGGCCTGTCGGACCGCGAAGCGGTCCGGGCGTTGGAGACGAACATCGCGTGGAAGGCCGCCGCCGGCCTCGCGTTGACCGACGAGGGTTTCCACCCGACGGTGCTGGTGTTGTGGCGCAACAAGCTCCGGGACTCCGAAGCGCCGCAGCGGATCTTCGACGCGGTCCGGGCGGTGATCGACGAGTCCGGGGTGATCGCCCGCAAGCACCGGCGGGCGTTGGACTCGACGGTGCTTGATGACGCGGTGGCCCGCCAGGGCACGATCGACATGTTGGTCACCCAGATCCGGCGGGTCCGCAAGGTCGTCCCCGAACTCGCCGAGGTGTGGGTCCGTGAGCACAACCTCGAGGGGGGCCGCCCGCCGTGTGACTGGGACGACCCGACCGATCGGGACCGGCTGGTGTCCGAGCTGGTCGATGACGCCAACGAGCTGGTGTGGGCCGCGCAGGACTTGGACCTGGGCGACAAGCAGGCCGACGCGGTGGCCCTGTTGGCGTTGGTCGCGGGCCAAGACGTGGAGCCGGGCGACGGGCCCGGGAAGTGGCGGATCGCCCGGCGGACCGCCCCGGACCGGGTGATCTCGACGGTCGATCCCGAAGCCCGCCACGCCCACAAGACCCGCCGGGCATACCGCGACGGCTACAAGGCCCACGTCGCCGCGGAGCCCGACACCGGCCTCGTCACCGCCTGTGATGTCGGGGCAGGCAACGTCGGCGACGCCGAAGCCGCCCCGGATTTGGTCGCCGATGAGCCCGACGGGACCGAAGTCCTCGGCGATTCCGCGTACAGCGCCGGCGGGTTCCGCGCCCACCTCGAAGACCAGAAGATGACCGCGGTCATCAAACCCCCACCGTTGCGGCCCGCGGTTCCGGGCGGGTTCACCCTCGACGACTTCAACATCGACCTCCAAGCCGGCACCGTCACATGCCCCGAAGAGATCACCGTCACGATCACCAAGTCAGGTGCCGCCCGGTTCGGCGCCCACTGCCACACCTGCCCCGTCGCCAAACAATGCACCAAAGCCAAAGGCGGCCGGGTCATCACCCTGCACCCCCACCACGACCTGTTGGCCGCCGCCCGGGTCCTCGCCCGAACCGACGACTTCGACGCCGTCTACCGGCGGCACCGGCCCATGATCGAACGGACCATCGCCTGGCTCGTCGCCAACAACAACCGGCGGCTCCGCTACCGCGGGATCGAACGCAACCAGCTCGGCTGGTCGCACCGCTGCGCCGCGGTGAACCTCAAACGGCTCCTCGCGCTCGGCCTCACCCACACCGCCACCGGCTGGGCCATCACCTGAACCGCGATGCGGTCCCCGGGCCTGTCAACGAGGGGCGACTCTACGGCACGAAGGCCACCTGCGCGGCCGGCACAACCCTCTACACCGGCTCTTCGGTCGGACATGACCCGAGGACCACATCCGACACTACGCCCGTCCGCCCGCGAGTGCCTTGCTCAGCAGGCTCCTAGAGGCCAAAGACCCAGGGCTTCGCCTGCCGCGGGCCGTTGCGCGTCTCAGGCGGCTTCCTGGCCTCGCTGGCCGGCCATCCTGATAGCGACCCGCTCACGGTCGGTGGTGCCGTCCCACACGCCTTGCTCGTGGTGCTCGAGGGCGAAGGTCTGAACCGCATTGAGCCTTCGCGAGTCGGTGATCGTGCCGAAGCTCGACCGGTGGCTAGCTCGGGTCTTCGACCCCGCCAACATCGACCAGACGTGCGAGTCGCTGGCCCCCGCTCAGCGGCCAGTCGACGAGGATCTGGCGCGCGCCGAGGCCGCTAGGCGGAAGCTGGCCGGCTGCGACGATCGCCTGGCGAAGTACCGCTCAGCTCTCGAGGCTGGCGCCGATCCGACGGTGGTGGCGGGGTGGATGGCCGAAGTTCAGGGTCCCCTCAGCCTCGGCGCGGAACTCGAGCTGGCCAGGGCCACTCCCGCCGACACCTTCAATGCTGACGACATTCGTGCGTTGGTCGAAGCGCTCGCACCGATAGATGACGTGCTCGCGCGAGCCGAGCACGAGCAGAAGGCCCGGCTCTACAACGAGCTTGGCCTTGAACTCACCTTCGACGTGGAACGCAGCGTCGTGCGTGTCGATGCGGTTCCCTCGTGTACTTACGAGTGTGTCGGAGGGGGGACTTGAACGCCGCAGTCTCAGGTGACCACGCGTACCACTGCATCCCCTTCCGTGCAGGTCAGATGGGGTTTCCGTCGAGGCGTCGTGCCAGCCCGTACCCCTGAGAACCGCCGCTTGTCATCACGTTCGATGACGAGTCTGACGACAACGGCCGATGTGTGTCGGACACAGGGCAGCGCTCGATCAGATGCCGACCGCCGCGCAGTGGCCGCTCAGCGACTGCGCCCTGTCGGCCGCGATAGGCGGGGCCTCCCCTCCGACGCTCGAGGGTTGTCATCAGATCTGTCATCACCTGCACGCTCGTCCGCAGAAGCTGAGCCGAGCGAGTGTCCAGCAAAAGTCTCTCGCAACGCTAAGGATCCGATGGGTCGAGCGTGGTGGTCGGCCCGGGTGGTGCGGTCGCCGGCGCCGACGAGCTCGTCGACGTGTAGGTGGTGCTGGTGACTGTCGTGGTCGACGTGCTCGTCGACGTGTCGGGGGTGCTGGTGTCTGTCGTCTCTAGGACGACGGATCCAGCGGCGACGTGCGCAGCGAGCGCCAGCGCTAGAAGAATCAAGCCAACGCCGAGGTAGAAGGCCATCAGCTTGTGCTTCGAGTGCAGGGTAAACCAGGGATTCTTGGTCGGCTTCGTGACGCCCTTCCTGTCCTTGCGAACATCCTGAGACGGTACGCTCCATGGACTCGCAGCCCCGATTGCCTTCGTCAGCTCGCCCGACCCCGGTACCGCTCTTTGGATCACTTCCTCGAGCCGAACACCCTCCTTCACAGCACCAACAAGGAGGCGGTGGTACCACACGGAGTCCACGAAAAAGAAGGCCAGCCACACGAGTAAGGCTGCCACCAGCACCAAACTCGCAAGACTGAATCGCCAACCGCCGATGAGCACCGTCGAACCCTCCCGCAGGGCAAGGGCTCCAAGGCCAAGCGATCCAGTCAGGACGGTGAGCGCGAGACCACGGATCTTCCACTCCAGGTCGTTGAAGTGCTGTTGGACCTCGACGGTCGTCTTCCACATCTCAACAAGGGTCGACAGCTCATCGGGGCTTCGTTCGACTCGATTGTCAGGTTGTGGTCCCTGCACGTCAGGCATTGGGAGCTGTGAAGTCAAACAAGTCGAGTAGCTGCCCAAAGCTCTCGCTCAAGACGTAGGACGGGGCCACATCCGGCCGCCGGCCGATCTCTCGCTCGCGGTCGACGTCTGCCTGTGTCCAGTGCGAGACGGAACGTAGGAGGTCGTAGCCGTCCTTGTCCTGGGAGACACCGTACTCCGCCCACACGTCACTCACGCCGAGGTCCTTAGCCATGGCGACATCCTTAATCAGGCTATCGCCGACGTAGACCACTTCCGAGCGATTACAACCCGACTCTTCAACGATGGTAGCTAGAATCTCGATGTCTGGCTTCAAGTGACCCTTGGGCGTGTGGCGCGCTTCGGTCTTCTGCAACTCGTACGTCTCGGGTGGTCGCTTTCGCAGGTCGTCCCTGGTGATCCCTGCAGGAAACTCGTGATCCGCCGGCGAATAGAGCACATCGATCACTCCATCTAGCTCGAACCAACGCAGCCGCAGTGCTGAATAGAACGCCCGCGACTCCGTGTAGCCGATGATTTGAATGCCGGCCTTCTTAACTGCCGTCAGCGTGTCCATGACCCTTGGGTAGAGCCGCATGGTGTTCTTGCGCCCCTCGCGGAAGGCGGCAATGGCCGAGGCATACACCTCGCCGAGGTCCTCGCCAGGATGTAGCTTCGTCAGCGACGGAAGCTCCAGCAGGAGCCCCGAGTACTCGGAGGTGCCCCGACGCTGGTGGACAACGCGGATCTCCTCAAGCAGCTTCTCTTTGGGAACGCCGCTGATCCGCAGGATCTCCTGCAGCATGGGATCGAAAGATCCGTACCAGATCGCAAACCAGTCAAAGAGCGTGTTGTCGAGGTCTGTGACCAACAGCGATGCGTTCGGACGAGGCACCCCGTAAGAGTAGCTCTGGCTGGCACGGGGCGATCGTGAGGGTCTGATTCGCGGTGTCGACCCACAAGGCGACCCTCGGCGCGGTCAGCCACCCGAGCCGCGCCCGGATCCCGTGGTTGACGAGGACGCCTCTCGAGCCGAGATGAGGGCATCGATGGGTTGCCGAGGTCAGCTCGGCGACCGAGAAGTCGCCCGGGTGGTGGATACCTCGAAGGTGGCCGGAGCTCGGTGCCGGGACGCCAGCCGAGGGAGCCTCCCATGCGGTCGTCGGCGAGCCGCCCTCGGCGCGCAGCCACCACCAGGGGACGGCGAGTTCTCGGATGCACGCGGCGTCGTTCTGTGGCGTTCGGGTTCCTCATCTCATCGCAGACGGGCAGGGGTCACCCGGCGGGGGCCGGTGGCTTGGGATACTGGACGATCGTCGTCGACCCAGAGGCAGCTGTGACCAATCCGCTTCCCGACTACACCGAGCTCGTGGACACCGCAGTCGGCGCGTACTGGGATGTCCGGAGAAGCCAGGCGGAACGTTCTCAAGCTCAGGAAGGCGTCTTGAACCCAGGTCTCCGTGCGGAGGTCACGGGCGGCCGGCACTTCGATGAGCTGCACGCACTGCTCGTCCATGTGTTCATCGACGCAGGCATTCCTGCCCACCTGATCGACGTCAAGAAGCGCCCTGTCGCGGGCTACTTCCGGCGCAGCAAGAGCTGGGATGTCGTGGTCATGGTCGCCGACCGCGTCGCCGGGATCATCGAGCTGAAGTCGATGGGCCCGAACGACCCTGGCAAGAACTTCAACAACCGAACCGACGAGGCCCTCGGCCAAGCAGTCGACATCTGGACTGCGGTCGAGCGCGGGATCATCGACACTCCGCTCCGACCGTGGCTCGGCTACTTCATGTTGCTGGAAGACAACCCTGCGTTCACGACCGCCGTGAAACCGCAGGGCGCGGTGTGGCCGCCGGATCGGATCTTCGATGGATCGAGCTATTCAGATCGCTACGGGATCTTCTTCGAGCGGATGGTGCGCGAACGGCTCTTGGATGCCGCGTGTGTCGCGTTGGGAGACAAGACCACGGGTGCGGTTCGGTTCCCTTCCGACACGCTGTCGTTCCAGTCGTTCGCCGCCGCGATCCATGGTCGGTGCCTGCAGTTCATGGCCACCAATCCGGACATTGACTGGAACGCTCCGGCGCCGGACTCAGCCCAGGATCACCCGTAGTCCGTACACGTCGGCGGCGACGCCGGTGGCTCGCTCCCGATCCCGACCACGGAACGCCCGAGCAAGGGACCGAGCATCGCCCCGGCTGATCGATCGTGGGTCGGGCACTCGGATACGACGCAGGTACTGGGCCTGGAATCGGTAGGTGCCGCCCCGCATCTTCACGCAGTAGGCACCGACGAAAAGGTTGGCGACGTCGGAGAGCAGGAGGCCACCGAGGACTTCGAGGTCCCACACGTCGGAGACCACGTAGTACAGGTTGTGGTGTGGGTAGTGCCCGCCCTCGTCGAGCACCGGGTGAGCCGCCGCCTTGATGTCAGGGATCAGCAGCTTCGGCATGGCTGTCAGGTCCTGGTGGACGCGGTCGATGGTGCGGTACCAAGTCGCCGGCCGCTGCTGAGCGATGTGCCGGCCGCGGAGGCGGCGCTGGTTGTCATCGAGGTACGTGGCGAGCCGCGGGTACCGGTCGAGATCGACCAGTCCCGAACCGTTCCATGGGTTCACGAGGTAGCGGCCAGACCAGGTGGCGGAACCGTCAGCGAGGTCGTGGGCCTGGAGCAGCGGCAAGAGGCGGTCGTCTTCTACAAGATCAGAGTCCTCGGTGATGAAGATCTCGTCGCAGCCGGTGGCGACTCCGATACCGACACGGGTGCCCGTGCCAGCGTCCTGAAGGGGCGGGAAGCGGGCTTCGAGCTCGGCGAGTAGGGCGAGCTGGCTGGGTGACCCCGCCGGCCAGAGGTCGCGGCCGTTAAACCAGCCGTCGACGCGGGTTGCTTCGTAGGAGGGTTCGGTGACGATCTTTCGACGGCCCCGCTTGGCCCAAGAGGTGAGCTGGGGAACGTCGCGCTCGTCGAAGTCGGCCTTCGCATCGACGACGACGGCCTTGCCCTGGGATGCGTTGCGGAGCACGACGATGGCCGGGTAGGCGGAGACGTCGTCCTCGAATGCGTCGACGTCATGCATGGCGATGACCGTGTCAACGGCGTAGTTGGCAGTGACGAGCTCTCGGAGATCGGCGCCGTACTGGTTGCGCATCCAACGGTCGGCACAGATGAACGAGAGGGCGCCGTCGGGCTCGAGGAGATCGAGACCTCGCTCGATGAAGCCGACGTAGATGTCGGCACGGCCCCGCATCGTGGGGCAGATCCGCCGGTACGCGTCCATCGTGCGCCGGGGCACGTTCTCTAGCCGAATGTACGGAGGATTTCCGACGACGTAGTCAGCGCTTGCCGACTCGTGTGCGTAGAGCAGGAAGTCGCTGGTGGTGACCCACTCCCGCGCCATGGCTTCCGCCTCGTCGCCGTCGAGGCCGTGCTCGACCAGTAGTTGAGCGACAGCCTTGCGGGCTCGTTGCGCGTTGGCCTCCAACAGGTCGAAGGCGCGGATGGACGGCCCGAGCGAGCTGATGTCGCGCCCGTGGATCGAGGCGGACTCGATCAGGCGCTCGACGACTGGAACGAGGAATGCTCCGGTGCCGCACGAGGGCTCGACGAGAACCTGGCGACCGAGGTCGCAGTCGGCGGTGTAGCCGACGAGATCAAGGATCAGTTCGACGACCCAACGTCGGGTGAAGACCTCGCCGTAGTCGGCGCCGGGATCGGGGGCGAGTTCAGCGAGGACCATCGGGTCCTCGAGCAGGGAGAGTTGCCGGGCGAGCGGAATGGGATCCGCCTCTCACGAACATGAGTTCGATGATACGGCATCTCGACGCCGGCTCGGACGGACCTCCCACGAGTAGGAACCGTAGGGCGGAATCCGGAGGGTCTGGCGGACCCGACGACGAGGGATGCAGGAGCGTTGGCGGAGCGGCTCGCCGACCTGACTGCTGCTCGAGAATCCGACTGCGGCATTCGCAGCCGTCACCCATAGAGGATGGGCGGAGGTCGACAGCGTCAACGTTACTCAGGGGGTATGACGACCAACGGGGACTACAGGGATAGCCCCGGCCCAGGGCGGCCGAGGCTTCGCCGGTCGACGCCGACCGTGCGGTCGATGTCGTGGATGGCGCGGGTGGCGGCATAGAAGGTGATCGGGTACTCGTCGTTGCCGAGCGGTGGCATCGGGCCGACGAGCACGGAGCCGGCGGGGACGCCCCAGAGCGTGTGGTGCTGAGCGATGCGGCCAGCAGCCTCGATCCACCGACCACGCGCGGCCGGATCCTCGGGGACCGGTCCAAGGTGTTCGAGGAGGCGCCTATCCGGGTCGGCCGCCACCTGCTCGCCCCGCAAGCGCGCGTTGTCGCGGAGTGCGACCTGGATGCGCCCGGAGCTGTCACGGTCGGGACCGGCAGTCGCCTTCTGTATCGTCTCGCGCTTGGCGGCTCGTTCGGCTTGGACCATCCCCGAGAGCTCGGCCAGTGCCTGCTCCGATTCCTCGATCCTCGCGGGCAGATCGAGGACCTGACGTCTTGCCTGCGCGATCTTGGAGCGGTGGTGGCGACGCCGCAACGGCCGATCGCCGTCGAGGGCGCGCGTCGCACTGGCGAGACGAAGCGTCTCCCGTTCGATGGACATCGTGAGCTGCTCCCGTCGCAACGCGAGATCCGAGAGCGCTCGGTCGTGCGCAGCGACCACCCGGTCGACGCCGTCGGCGACGGCTCGATGGCGAGCGGCTTGCTTCACGAGCGATCGCAGCTCGGCCGCTGGTAGCGGCTTCGACCGGGCTGCCCTTCCGGACTCGGTGCCTAGCCCATGACCTCCTCGGCTGGGATCTGAACGTGGTTGTGGACGATCGAGGCGAAGGGCGGTCGCGGGTTGGTCGATCCAGGTACGAGCGACGGCTTCGGCGACGACCTCGGCTGCGGTCCGCTCGTCGTTGAGCACAACGAAGGCTTCGTTGCTGGTGCGACCTCGGGTGAGCGGGACGTAAATGCCACGGGTGTCGGTGGGACCGTCGAGGTAGAGGAAGGAGCGGTCGACGGTGCGTCCTTGGGTGGCGTGGCTGGTCTCGGCGTAGGCCAGTTCGACGTCGGCGGCGACGTATTCGGCGGACAGGGTGACCTCTCCGGTCGGGCCGGTGACGGTGAGCGCACCACTGGTGTGGACGGCCTCGACGGTCCAGTGGTCGCGGTTTTTGACCATCCGCCCTCGGTCGGTGAGCAGCGTCCGCTCGTTGCGACGCGTCGCGACCGCGTCACCGACGTGGGCTCGGCTCGGACCAACCTTCACCGACGGGCTGTTGACGTCGACCTCGCCGACGGCGAAGCGGAGCTTCTGGGCGACCTCGTTGAGGACGACGACAGCTTCTCGGGTCGGGGCCATCATCGCCACGCTCTCGCCGGACTCTGTGGCTCGTCGCCAGGCCTGGACGGTGGCGATTGCCATCTGGCGGGAGGTCCCGCCGTGGAAGCGGTCGTGGCGGTCGTAAAGGGCGACGACGTCGGTGTCGCCTCGGCGCAACCGGAGGCTGGCGTCTCGTTCCCAGGACGCCTCGAACCGGTGGACCCGATCGAGCTCGACGGCGCCGACGGTGTCGACGAGGTGGCCGAACATGCCGGAGCGGCCGACGGCGGCGAACTGCATCGGGTCGCCGACGAGGGCGAGTCGCCAGCCCCGACGGTCGGCCAGGTCGATCAGCTCGGCCAGGCGCGGAGTCGCCACCATGGCGGCTTCGTCGACCACCACCGTGGACCCGAAAGGGAGGTCGTAGCGGTGCTGGGGTGGGCGGTCGAGACAGTGCTCGATGAGCAGCTTGTCGAGGGTGTCGGCGTCGATGCCGGTGTCCACGGCGAGCACCTCGGCCGCGACGGCCGACGGGGCAACCCCGAAGCACACCCGGCCCTCGGCGTGGAGCCGGGCGACGGCCGGGCGCATGGCGGTGGTCTTGCCGGTACCGGCAGGTCCGACGACGAGCACGAGGCGCCGGTCCCCCGCCACCGCACCAGCCGCGTGATTCTGGACCGCGGTCAACTCGCCGTCGACGTCGAGGTCCTCGGCGTCGGTGCCACCTTCGGTTGTCCAGCGTCGGGTGAGGTCGAGGATGTTCTCCTCCTCGTCGAGGATCGTGCGGGTGGTGAGGATCCGGTCGAGCGCCCCCTCGGTGACCGGACGACCGTCCTGACGCAGCGGGACGTGGTCGGGAACTGGGCGGGAGATCTCGATGGTGAGCGCGTCCTCGGCGTGAGAAGCCAGGCGTTGCGCTCGTTCGACGGTCTCGGCTGCGGTGCCACCGAGCCGGGTGGGTAGGGCGGCGGCGATCTGGCGGGTGATCTCGGCTGGTCGCCACACCGATTGGGTGTCTCGTAGCGAGGACAAGGCGGCCACGACGGCGTCTCGGTCGGTCGCGGCGCCGGGTTCGAGCGGCTGGGTTCGCCCGGTCACTCGGTCGAGGTAGCGCTCGGGGGTGAAGCCGAGGGCGTCGAGCTGGTCCTGCCACTGCTCGTGGAGGGTCTGGGCGTCCTCGCTGGTCTTGGACGGCCGGCTGTCGTAGGCGGCCTCACGCTCGATGCGCCACCGCTCCCGCGGCGTGGGCCGGCGGCCGAGACTGTCGACGAAGCGCTCGGTCTTCTCGTCGAGTCGACGGGCCATCTGCTTCGTGCGCTGGGAGAAGGCGTCGAGGACGGACTCGGGGGCGTCGACCATCTCGGCCTGGCCGTTCTCAACGACGTTCCAGCGGACGCCGAGTCGGGTGGTCAGCTCGGCTCGAAGGCCGGCGGCGTAGAGGGCCGAGATGGTGCGCTGGTCGTGCTTGAGGGTGCGGGCGTCGAGGGCGAGCCACCGGCCGTCGGGAGCCATCACCCGGTTCGGGATCACGAGATGGGTGTGGACCTGGGGATCGTGCGCCCGGCTCGTGTGTTGGCGGAACGCGGCGGCGACCACGCCGCGGGCGTCGACGGTCCAGACCTCGCCGTCGACCCGGTATCGGCAGTGGGCGTGGTCCTCGATCCACCCGAACGCAGCGGCGACCGCGGCGTCGTGGGCTTCGAGCACCTCGTGGCGGACGTGGTCGTCGCCGATGGCGAACAGGACCGACACCGACTTCGGGGCCGAGCACGTGACGTCGAAGCCGCGGACGGTGCGCTCGTGGTGGCTGGTACCGAGCAGCTCACGGCTGAGCGGGTCCCGGCCGTCCATCAGGGCGAGGAAGTCGTCGTCGTCCACCTCCCTGATGAGGCCGAGCGCGTCGGCGCCGCGACCGAGCCATCGACCGGGCGGCTCGTCGCCGTCGAGGTAGTACCGGCCGGGACCGTCGACGTAGTAGGTGCCGGCGTCGGGGCCCTTGAGCGTGGTCACCCGGGCGGTCACGACCGCATCCCGCACGAGCGCGTGCACTCGTCTGTCTGTTGTTGCGACGCTTGCGCCGAGGTCGTTGCGGTCACGGTGTCGCTCCTTCAGCGGGAGGGGTGGGTGACGGTGATGCCGGTGCCGTCGAGGTGGACCACGTAGGTGGGCGGGTCCATCGGTCCCGTCGGTGGGAGGGCTTCGAGCACTCCGGCTCGGCGGAGCTGGCGCAGTCGCCGGTGAGCGCTGTCCTTGGACAGGAACCCGAGCCGCTCCGCCACACCCCGTGTGCTCGCCGCCGCGACCAGCCGACTGTCGACCAGGTCGGCATCGGCGACCAGGACGGACAGCACCGCCACCGCGTCGGGGCCGTGCTCGCGCAGGAACTCGAGGGCCGCCGGGTATCGGTGCTCGATCAGCACCTCCCCCGCCGTCAGCTCCGTCGACCTGGTCGGTGTCGGGAGTCGGGCCGGAGTCGAGCGGCGCGCCCGCGGGCGCATCGGCTTGCGAACCGGGGCCTCTGGATCGAGGTCCAGGAGCGATAGCTGGTCGGCTGCCATGGTGACCTCCGGACGGGCGCGGAGATCCCGTCACATAGGTAGGCCGTTCTGGCGTCGGATCTCGACAAGAAATCCGAGATTCCTCGCATCTTCTTGTCTCCGATGTGCGACACCGCCGGTTGTCGGCGGTGGGACTGGTCAGATCGACCGTTCGGCGCGACGATGACGACCGCACTCGCCAGGACCGATCCGGTCCCGGAGAGCCCCTCGTGACGGGGGTCTGTCCGTCGCCTTCCAACCGCTCCGACCACGCATCGGACGTGTCCTCAGGAGAAGGCGATGACCACCGGCCGCAACAACATCCGCAAGCGCGGATCGACCTGGACCTACTACCTCTACGTCACCGACGGCGACGGCACCCGCCGTCAGGTGTCGAAGGGCGGTTTCGCCACCCGCAAACAGGCCGAGACCGCCCGGGCCGAGGCCCTCACCGCGATGTCGACCGGGAGCTGGGTGCGTCCCGACCGGCTCACCGTCGCCGAGTTCCTCGCCGACGAGTGGCTACCGACCCAACGGCCACCGACACTCGAGGAGAGCACCTACGTCAGCTACGCCCGCAACATCCGGCTCCACGTCGCCCCCTGCATCGGCGGCATCCGGCTCCAGGAGCTCACGCCGATGGACCTCAACGCCCTGTACCGCAAGCTCCTCGACTCCGGCCGACGGCCACCGGGCACGCCAGCCCGCCAGCACGCCCCGGCCGTGCTCGATCTCATCGCCGACCTCAAGGGCGACGGCCACACCTGGCAGCAGGTCGCCGACGCCGTCGGCGAGAAGTTCCCCGACCAAGCCGGGATCACCCGTGACGCCGTTGCTGCCGCGCACCGCCGGGCCCAGCAGCCAAAGCCGGCGCCGAGGACGCCGGGACTGAGCAACCGCACGGTGCGGTACGTACACACGATCATCCACGCAGCCCTGCGCGACGCGATGCGCTGGAACCGGGTCACCCGCAACGTCGCCGACGCCGCCACTCCTCCGCCCGAGGCATCGACCCGCCGGGGACGCCACACCACCTGGACCGGCGAACAGCTCGGCCGGTTCCTGGACTTCGTGGCCGAGAGCCCCTACCTGCCGGTCTGGCTCTACCTCGCCACCTCCGGCTCACGCCGTGGCGAGGTGCTCGGGCTGAAGTGGGAGGACATCAACCTCGACGACGCAACGGCGATCATGTCCCGCCAGATCTGCATGGTCGACCACCTCGTCGTCATCAAGGACCTGCCGAAGACCAAGGGCGGGCACACCATCGCCCTCGACCCCGGCACCGTGGCGATGCTCCGAGACCTTCAGGTCCGCCAGACCGAACTGAAGCAGATGCTCGGCGCCGGCTACCACGACGACGGCTGGATCTTCTGCCGCCCCGACGGGACGCCGATCCACCCGGAACGGTTCAGCCGCGAGTTCCTCCGCAAGCAGGAAGCCCACAACAAGGTCCACCCCGGCGAGGCGGTGCCGAGGCTGAAGCTCCACGGCCTGCGCCACACCTGGGCCACGCTTGCCCTGGAAGACGGCATCGACATCCACGTCGTCAGCGACCGCCTCGACCACAGCAGCATCCACATCACCAGCCAGATCTACACCCACGTCCGCCGCCCCCTGCAGTCGGACGCCGCCGACCGCGTGGCGGCGAGGATCCTGCGACGGAAGTGACCGTGCGGGAGGCCCCCCGACGGTGGTGGGGCATCCCGCATGTGCCGGCCCTCACGTGTTCGCAGTAGGAGGGCCAACCACGAGCTGGCACTGAAGGCGGACGTGAGATGGCGTGTCGGGCCCGTTCGCTCGTTCGACAGCCACCTCGACCCTGCGGCCCGCCGCGTTGTACCCGTGCACCTCCTCGACGAGGTAGTCGGGCAACCAACCGACCTGCGTGCCTCCAGCGACCAGCTGAATCGCACGCGGGTTGTAGGGATTCGTCGGCTCCGGAGTCAGATCCAAGTGGGCGCCGCGCTCCAGCCGGTCGACGGTGCGACTCGCCTCTCCGTTTGTGACGTCATCCGCGTACCGAAAGCCCGACACGAGGAACGTCCGGTGCAGAGTCCCGTCCTCGGCTTCGGTTGGCTCCGGAACGACCTGGATGGTGTCGTGTTGCGAGTCCGGAGCAAACGCCAGGAGTTCCACCGGCGTCGCGGCTCGGCCAGCTAGTCCGATCGCGTCCATCACCGCCTCGTAGTTCGGATCAGCTGCGTCGATCAACCGGACCGAGAAGTACGGGAACAGCTCCGCTGACCTGTACGACTCGTCCAAATTCGGGAAGGCGGGGAACGGCGTGAAGCGCTCATGCCGGCGCGCCTGTTCGGTGTAGGTGAACTCAAACCATGCCCCGGTGTACTCCAGCCACCCAACATGCACCAGCGCTCGGCTGATGGAGTCCTGCCAGATGATTCGGAAGTGCCGATGATGCTCCTCGCCAGACTCAGCGCCCTCCACAGCCAGGTCGAAAGACGCGTCGTCACACTCAATGGTCAGGCGCAAGCGCCCCCCAAGCGCAGCTGCGTACTCGCGGAGCGTAGAGACGCGCAGATCTCCCTGTCTCTCCAGCCTCGATACTCCGGACTGCGTCGTGTGCATGAGGTTCGCGACCTCGGCCTGCGATCGCCCGACACGCTTTCGCACGTCAGCAAGTCGTAGCGGTCCGGCTCGGCCAGTCATGACGCGGGATCCCGGAAGCACATATGAGTGATACTACTCTGATGTGCTACACTTACGGTGGATCCCCGAGGAGGCCTTTGTGGAAGCAACCGGAATCGTTCGGAACGAGTTCGCTGGCGAGCGACATAACGCAGCCTGGGACAACCTGTTGGGCCTCGATGGGCAGAAGGATCAACTGCTTGCCTGGGGAGTCCTCACGCTGCAGGCGGCCCACCTGGACCGCACATCCACAGCGGTGAATCGGTTGGCCGTGGTGCAGGGGCCACCGGGCACCGGAAAGACGACCGTCGCCCGGAACCTCGCCTCGCCGCTCGGCAGGATCTGCGGTGCTGCCGTACGCGTGATCGAGTTCGCAGCGCACGAGGCGATGAGCGGCGAGCACGGCCGAACCCAGCGCGAGGTTCACCGGGTCCTGTCCGAGGTGATCCCCGAACTGGCGGGCGACGACTACACCGTGCTTGTGGTCGACGAGGTCGAGTCGCTCGCCATCCACCGCGGAAGCGTGAGCCTTGAGGCCAACCCTGTTGACGTCCACCGGACTACCGACGCCGTCCTCACGGCGCTCGACCTACTCGCCGATCGCAGCCCCAACGTGGTCACCGTTGTGACGACCAACTTCCCAGACCTCGTCGACGCTGCCCTCAGGTCCCGGGCTGACGTCACCATCGCGGTCCCACTGCCGACCTCCGAAGCGGTCGGCGAGATCCTTCAATCGACGTTGCATGCCTGGTCGGAGCAGTACCCCGGCCTCAAGGCGCTCGCCGAGGACCGGGCGATTCGTACAGTCGCCAAGGAGCTGGCCACGTCGGGTATCGACGCTCGCCAGACCCGCAAGTTCGTCCTCGACGTACTCAGCAGCGACCTGTCGACCGCTGCGGATCCCGGGTCGCTGACCATTGCGGCGTTGCAGGCCGCCGGGCGTGCTCGCCGAGGTGCGAAGTGAACGCCACTCGCACGATTCCGGGTCGCCCGATTTCGAGCGGTACGGATGTCGCCAACGAGATCGTCGACCTCGTCGCTGCGACGCTGGACCCAAGCCCCCACATCACGGCGAAGGCAATCCGCGCGGAGCTCAACGATGCTCTCCCGGCCCTGTCCCTCCTCGCATCCGGCGGCCACCTCACCGACGGAGGTTTGCTGCTGCTGGCGGCAAGCCTCCGCCTCACAATCTGCGTGCCCGTCGGCGAAGCAGCCCTGACGGCAACCGCGGATACCTCCGCCCCACGCGGCGCAGCGACCGCCGAGAGCTGGATGCTCCACATCCCCGCCCCCAATGGCCTGGCCGAGCTTGCGGAGTCGACGGCATCGACCTGCGCCCATGTGTCCGCTGATCCACCTCCGCCCGAGGGCCGTGCGAGCGAGGCGAAGGCATCGTCCTCGACGATCGATCTGACCCGACTGCTCGATAGGAGCAACCGCTGATGGCAACGTCGACCTACACCAGCTCGAACACGAGGACGTTCGCACATACGGCCACACACCTGGGAGGCGTCATCACATCGGCGCTCGCGGAGACACTCCTCTCCATCGGCATCGGCGCTGACAAGGTCGCGGCAGTTCACGGCTACGAACGAGCAATCAGCGCTTGGATCGCCGAGAAGTCCCTCGCCTCCATCCGCGTGACGCTGACCCGGCCAGGAGGAGGTGAGGTACCCGGCTACAGATTCGACATCAACTACACCGCCCTCGACCCCAACCAGGAGCTACGGGACCAACTTGCCCGACTACGCCGCCAGTTGGCGAAGGAGCCGCGAGTCGCAACCGGCACCACGTTCGAGGTCATCGCCGTTCCGCGGCCCGGCTTCCCCCTCTCACCGCAGCCAGGCTTCTCGGACCGCACGACCGCGTTGCCGAGCTTCGAGGGTGGCTATCGACACGGAACGGCCGCCAGCGGTCCCGGGGCGTCAGCCGTCATGCGGTCCTTCCGCATCTAGAGATGGAGATTCAATCGTGACCTATGTCGACCAGGCGTTCGAGAGGATGCGCGACGCAGGCGAGATCACAGGCACCGAGCAGACCCTGGCACAGAACCGGCATCGACGGATCCGCGACACGCTCGAGACTGGCTGGGACGTCGATCGCACCTTCCTGACCGGCAGCTATGACCGCCACACCAAGATCAAGCCTCTAGAAGACGTGGACATCTTCGCGGTCATCAAACCCGACGGCGCCCAGGGCCACTTTCGTGCCGAGCCTCCCGACCGGATCGTGATCGCCCTCGCCACCGAACTGGACGGCAAGTTCAAGCACGTCGAGCTCAGCGGCATGGCCGTCCGCGTATCCCTCTCCGACGACGACGGGCAGGCCAGCTTCGAGGTCGTGCCGGCGTTCGCCCACCCCGCAAGTGGGTACGAGGTCCCCGATCCCGATCGCGGCCGTTGGATCCGCACTGACCCCAGCATCCATGCTCAGCTGACCTCGGCCAAGAACGCTGCGTGTGGGCAGAAGTGGGTGCCGTTCGCCAAGATGGCCAAGGGCTGGAACCGCCAGGCGGGTAGACCCGTGCCACAGTCGTTCCTTGTCGAGGTGATGGCTCTGGATCTGGTTCGTGCGCCGTTCGGTCGCTACCAGGACGAGATGGCAGCCTTTCTCGGCAACATCATCGATCGAGTCGATTGCCCCTGGCCTGACCCCGCAAAGCTCGGTCCGGATGTCGACGAGCTCGTTACGGCATACGAACGTCAGCAGATCTGCTCCGCGGCATCCACCTCGCTGGCGCTCGCTGAGGAGGCGATCTATCTCGAGGACAACGGCCAGGAACGCAAGGCCGTGGACAAGTGGCGCGAGATCTTCGGGGAGAGGATGCCCCGTCCTTGACTGATTCGCCCGATCGCGACGAGCTCTACCAGGCCTATTCCCGCTGCTACGCAACTGAGGCCAACACACGCCAAATCGCGTTCGGGGTTGACATTGGGTTTGCTGCCGCGGCGCTCGCGCTCACGGTGATGACCACGGCTGACTGGTCCCCCAACGCCACGGCGTTCCTCACCACATGGCTCCCACTCACGGCGCTGCTCTGGCTTTCCGTTCGGGAGATGAACCTCTTCCCCATCGACCTTGTTCATCGACGAAGCGCTGTGAACATCCAAGAACAGCTGGACCTCACGAACTGGCGAGGCACCGACTGGGACCACCACTGGAACCGGCTCCTCGCTGGAGACCCCGTGCCACCGCGCAGGATCAAGCAACTGGCCCGCGCCAGCCTCCACGCTCTGATGCCGGCGGACTATTGGGTCAGCACTATCGGCATTCCAGAGAACGAGGCCGCGCTGTTCCGCATCGAACAGACCGCGGCGTGGGGAGCGGTAGGTCACCGCCGGTACGCAAGCCTCAACCGGATACCGTCGATCGTGGGCCTCGTGCTCGTGATCCTGGCAGCCTTGATCCTCGACGTCAGCGCACGCGAGACAGCCGCAGCGGTAGTCGCCGTCGCACCGTTCCTCGTCGGACGCATCCAGAGCGGCCGAGACCACGCATCTCTAGCTGAGCGCCGTGAGTCTCTCGAACAACACATTCAAGCAGTGCTTTCCCCTGCTGATCCGAGCAGTGAGCAACACGTCCGAACCGCTCAGGACGAGCTGTACCGCTTGCGAATGGAGACACGCCGGATTCCGAGCTGGCTGTACCAGCGCTACGCGGAGAGCGATCAAGCCTCGATCGACGCTGCGATCAAGGCGAGGGTCGAAGCGTTCCGCTCTGCGATGCAGCGCTGACAGCAGCGACAATCACGGTGATCTACGAACGGCGGGGTCCGCGCCAAAGCGTTCGACCTATCTCGCCGTCCCCAAGTGCGGTCCGCGTCCATCGAATGCGACCCGCCCCGGCGCCGATGGCCGGCCGGGACAGGCCGATGGCCACGACGGGTGATGACAAACCAATGACAAGGGGCCGATCCGAGTCGCCCGAGCGCCGCCGAACACTGCGCTGACCAGGGAGTTTGCCCTGACCAGATGGTGTCGGAGGGGGGACTTGAACCCCCATGCCCTTGCGGGCACCAGCCCCTCAAGCTGGCGCGTCTACCAAATTCCGCCACTCCGACGTGGCCGCCCGAACTCGGTTCGAGCGAAGACACACTGTACCGCAGGGCGCCGAGGTCCCTCGCAGCGGTTCAGCCGAGGCGGAGGTCGAGGCCCAGCGTGGTGAACGCGAAGATCAGTGCGGCGACGACGGTGATGCGGTCGAGGTTCTTCTCGACGACGGTCGAGCCCGCGGCCGCCGCGCCGAGCCCGCCACCGAACATGTCGGACAGGCCGCCGCCCTTGCCGCTGTGCAGGAGCACGAGCACGATGAGGACGGTGGAGACGATGACATGGATGCCGACGACGATGGCGGTGAGCACGCCAGGATCTTACCGCTGCCCCACCGAACTCAGCGCATCAACACCTCGCAGAGGGGAGTAGATGCGCTGAGTTCGGGGACCTGCGGCGGATCAGACGAGGCGGTAACGGAGGATGCGACTGAAGTCGTCGGGGTCGAGGCTGGCCCCGCCGACCAGGGCACCGTCGATGTCGGGTTGGCTCATGAGCTCGGTTGCGTTGGAGGGCTTCACCGAGCCTCCGTACTGGATGCGTACGGAGGCGGCGGCGTCGGCGCCGGCCACCGATTCGACGATCGAACGGATGAACCCGCAGACGGCCTGGGCATCCTCGGCGCTGGCCGTGCGGCCCGTGCCGATCGCCCAGATGGGCTCGTAGGCCACCACCAGGCCACCTACCTGCTCGCGACTGATCCTGGCCAGGCCGGCCCGTACCTGACCCTCGACCTTGGCCTCGGTGGTGCCCGCTTCGCGCTCCTCGAGGGTCTCCCCGCAGCAGACGATGGGCGTCATGTCCTGGGCGAGAACGGCGCGGGCCTTGCGGTTCACGTCATCGTCCGTCTCGCCGAACAGCTCGCGACGTTCGGAGTGCCCCACGATCACGTAGGCGACGTTCAGCTTCGCGAGCATGCCGGGCGACACCTCGCCGGTGAAGGCGCCCTTGTCCTCCCAGTGGCAGTTCTGGGCGCCGAGGGCGATGGGGATGTCGTCGGACTCGAGCACGGTCTGCACCGACCGGAGATCGGTGAACGGCGGGTGCACCGACACGTCGACGGCGTCGTAGTCCTCGCCCGACACCTGGTAGGACAGCTTCTGGACGGTCTGGATCGCCTCGAAGTGGTTGTGGTGCATCTTCCAGTTTCCGCTGATGAGCGGCTTACGGGTTTCCGGCATTGGGAGCCTCCCTCAAGGCACGGAGTCCGGGCAGGTCGCCCTTCTCCAGGAGCTCGAGCGACGCGCCGCCGCCCGTGGACAGATGGTCGACCTCGGCGGCCAACCCGAACTGGGCCAGTGCGGCCGCGCTGTCGCCGCCACCCACCACGGTGAACCCACGGGCGTCGGCCACGGCCTGGGCCACCGCCCGGGTGCCGGCGGCGAAGCGGTCGTCCTCGAACACGCCCATGGGGCCGTTCCACAAGATGGTGCCCGCATCGCTGATGACGTCGATGAACTCGGCCGCGGTGCCCGGCCCGATGTCGAGGCCCATCCATCCCTCGGGCAGGTTCACGCCGAACTGACGCACTTCGCCACCCGCCGACGGGTCGCCGATCCTGCCGCCCGGACCCAGGGCGGTGAGGTCGCTCGGCAGGTGGATGGCCGACGTTTCGGCCAGCAGCCGCCGACAGGTGTCGATCTGGTCGGGCTCGACCAGCGACCCGCCGATCGCGTGCCCCTGGGCGGCGAGGAACGTGAAGCACATGCCGCCGCCGACGATCAAGGTGTCGACGACGCCGAGGAGCGCCTCGATGACACCGAGCTTGTCGCTCACCTTGGCGCCGCCCAGGATCGCCACGAACGGGTGCCGAGGGTTGACGCGCAACCCGCCGAGGACCTCGGCCTCCCGCGCCAGCAGACGGCCGGCCGCGGAAGGCAGGAACTGCGGTGGCCCGACGATCGAAGCGTGGGACCGGTGCGACGCGCCGAAGGCGTCGTTCACGTAGGCGTCCTGTCCGTCGATGAGCGTCCGGACGAACGCCGGGTCGTTGGCGGTCTCGCCCGGGTCGAAACGAAGGTTCTCGAGCAGCGCGACGCCCGGTGCCAGCTCCGCGAGCCGTGCCCGCACGGGGGCCATGTCGTAGGCGGGATCCGGGGCACCCTTCGGGCGGCCCAGGTGGCTGCACGCCGTCACCGTGGCGCCCTGCTCCTGCAACCATCGGAGGGTGGGCAAGGCGGCCCGGATGCGCAGGTCGTCGGTGATCTCGCCGCCCTCGAGCGGCACGTTGAAGTCGGTGCGGACGAGAACCCGGCGACCCGACAGGTCGCCCAGGTCCGGAAGGAGCGGCAGGGGCATCAGCCCGCTATCCGGCGGCGCCGACGATCTGGACGAGATCGATGAGGCGGTTCGAGTAGCCCCACTCGTTGTCGTACCAGCCGAGGACCTTCACCAGGTTGCCCGTGGTCATGGTGAGGCCGCTGTCGAAGGTGCACGACGCGGGCGAGCCCACGATGTCGGACGACACGAGCGGCTCGTCGGAATAGACGAGCACGTTCGCGAGCGGGCCCGACGACGCCGCGGCCTCGAAGGCCTCGTTGACCTCGTCCTTCGACACCTCACGGCCGAGCACGCCGACGAAGTCGGTGATCGACCCGTCGGGCACCGGCACGCGGAGTGAGGTGCCGTCGAGCTTGCCCTGCATGGACTGCAACACCAGGCCGGTGGCCCGGGCCGCCCCAGTGGACGACGGAATGATGTTCACGGCCGCGCCCCGCGCCCGGCGCAGGTCGCTGTGCGGGCCGTCGACCAGCGACTGGTCGCCGGTGTAGGCGTGCACGGTGGTCATGAGGCCCCGCTCGACGCCGAACGCGTCGTCGAGCACCTTGATCATCGGCACGAAGCAGTTGGTGGTGCAGGAGGCGTTGGAGACCACCTTGTGGGTGGCCGGATCGAACGTGTCGTCGTTCACGCCGACCACGAAGGTGGCGTCGGCGTCCTTGCCCGGGGCCGAGATGACGACCCGGGGCGCACCGGCGTCGAGGTGGGCGGCGGCCTTGGCCCGATCGGTGAAGAAGCCGGTGGACTCGACCACCACGTCGACGCCGAGATCGCCCCACGGCAGATCGGCGGGGTTGCGCTCGGCGAGGACCTTCAAGACGTCGCCGTCGACCTCGATGCCCTCGGCGACCACCTTCACGTCGCTGCCGAGCGGGCCCATCACCGAGTCGTACTTGAGGAGGTGGGCCATGGTCTCGAGCGAGCCGAGGTCGTTGACGGCGACGAAGTCGATGTCGGCGCCCTGCTTCTTGGCGGCCCGGAAGAAGTTGCGGCCGATCCGGCCGAAGCCGTTCACGCCGACGCGGATAGTCATTGGGTAAGCCTCCGTGCTGCTGGGTGGACGATCGGCTCCCATCCGACCACGTCGGCTCGGTCCGGTGCCAGTTGGGCGCGTCGAGCGCCCCGGTCCCGCGGCGGTACGCCCCGCCGCTCCACGGTCAACACAGGTCTGCCAGCACCCGCCCGAGGAGTGCGGGGTCGTGAGCGGTGCCGCTCGCTGTGGCCACGGGCCTCGCCACGCAGGCGATGTCGAGACCCGTGGCGTCGAGCGCCCCCGGGTGGCACACGACGACATCGACCTCGAGGCCGTGGGTGCGGAGGGCCTCGACGTGGTCGACGACGCGGTAGCCGGCGGTCTCGGGCACCTCGGGGGCGAGGTTGCAGACGTAGACCCTTCGCCCCGCCGTCCGGGCCAGCGCCTCCCGCACGCCTGGGACGGCCGCCGCCGCGAGCACGCTCGTGTAGAGCGACCCGGGACCGATCACGATCTGGTCGGCCGCCTCGATGGCCTCGACCACGCCGGGCGCCGCCGGAGGGTCGGGCGGTGTGAGCGACACCCGGGTGATGCCCACCGAGTTGGAGACCGCAACCTGCCCGGCCACCTCGTCGCCCCCCGCGTCGGCCTTCAGCACCACGGGCTCGAGGGTCGCCGGCAGCACCCGGCCCACCGCACCCAACAGCGCCCCGACCTCGTCCAGGGCGGCGATGAAGTCGCCCGTTGCGTCGGCGAGGCCGGTGATGAGCAGGTTGCCGAGCGCGTGGCCCTCGAGCTCGCCGGCGCCGAAGCGGTGGTCGAGCGTCCTAGCCAGGACCGAGTCGTCCGCGGCCAGGGCCACCAGGCACCTGCGAAGGTCGCCGGGGGGCGGCAGGCCGATGGCGTCACGCAGGCGGCCGCTCGAACCGCCGTCGTCGGCGACGGCCACGATGGCCGTCAACTCGCCGGCGTACCGGCGGGCCGCCTGCAGCGTGGCCGCGAGCCCGTGACCGCCGCCGAGCGCGGCGACCCGTGGCCCCGAGGGGCGGCTCAACGGTCGATGTCGCGGTGGCTGACCGCGGGGTGCTCCCCCCGACGCCGTAGCTGCGCGGCAACCTCCTCTGCGATCGCCACCGACCGGTGACGCCCACCGGTGCACCCGAACGCGATCGTGAGGTACGACTTGCCCTCGCGCACGTAGGCCGGCAGGAGGAGGAGCAGGAGCCGCTGCAGGTGGTCGAGGAACGAGACCGCCACCGGCTGGCCGAGAACGTAGCTCTGCACGGGGTCGTCCCGTCCGTTGAGGGGACGGAGGTCCTCGACCCAGTGGGGGTTGGGGAGGAAGCGGCAGTCGAAGACCAGGTCGACGTCGAGCGGCAGGCCGTGCTTGTACCCGAACGACTGGATGGTGACCTGCATCGCCGCGTCCGGATGGTCGCCGCCGAACAGGTCGCCCATGCGGGCCTTGAGCTGATGGATGTTGAGGTCGGTGGTGTCGATGACCACGTCGGCACCGGCCTTCACCGGCTCGAGCAGGACCCGCTCGCGTTCGATGGCCTCCGCGGGTCGGTCGCCGTCGGCGAGCGGGTGACGTCGCCGGGTGCTCTCGTAACGGCGCACGAGCACCTCGGTGGACGCGTCGAGGAACAGGACCCGGACCCTGGCGTCGGTGGACTGCAGCGTCACCAGCGAGTCGAGCAGTTCGCCGGGGTCCGAGCCCGAGGTGCCCACCACGAGGACGACCCGCTCATAGCCCGAACCGGGGGCCTGGGCCAGCTCGGACACCTTCGGCATGAGCGCCGGCGGGAGGTTGTCGATGACGAACCAGCCGAGGTCCTCGAGGCTGTCCGCGGCCTGTGAGCGTCCCGCCCCCGACAGCCCGGCGATGATGATGAACTCGCTGATCGGGACAGCCTACCGATCGGTCGGCTCGGCTCGGAGGAACAGGAGGCGCGGGATGGTGGCTGCCGCCCGGTACTCGGCGGCGGCGGCGAGGAAGCCGGGGGGAGGTGCCGGCTCCTCCATCCGCGTGATGGTGAGCCCGTTGTCCGCCATGGCGTTCACGTACCGGCTCAGGGGCCGGTGGATGAACGGGATGAAGACGCCCTTTTCGACCTCCTCGATCGTGGCGTCCTCGACCAGATAGGGCCCGATGCGCCAGTACTGCTCCGGGGGGTCGAGCACCTGGTCGTCGATCCAGCCGCTGTTCGGCGTCTGGAGCAGGGGGTGGTTGAGGAAGAAGAGGAAGCGCCCGCCCGGGGCGAGCACGCGTGCGACCTCCGCGATGGCCGCGTCGACGTTCTCGATGTGCTCGAACACCAGGCACGCCACCACCACGTCGACGACGCCCGACGCCACCGGCAGGTGGTCGGCCCCGGCGCGGGCATAGGCCGCTCCCCCGCCGCGGCGGGCGGCCTCGGCCACCTGGGCGATGGTGGGATCGATGCCGACGACGCGCTCGGCCCCCGACCGGCGCGCCAGGCGCGCGACCTGGCCCTCGCCAGTTCCCACGTCGAGGACCGTGCGGGCGCCCGCCAGGTGGCGTGCGGCCAGCGGCAGGATCTGCTCTTCGTATTCGGGGTCGGCGCCGGCGGTGAAGCCCGCCTGCCACCACGAGGCGTGGGTCTCCCAGAGACCGTCGCCCGTTCCGGTCGCGCTCATCGGCGCGCCGGTCGGTGCAGCTTGTCGAACACGGCCCGGGCGACGGTCTCGGGGAGCCAGGGGAGCCCGACGAGGGTCTCGAGCTCGGCCCGCTTCACCGCGTTCACCCCGCCCAGCTCCTTCACCAGTCGCTTCTTGCGCGTCGGGCCGAGGCCGGCGATGTCGTCGAGCGCGCTCCTGGTCATCCGCTTGCCCCGCAGCTGACGGTGGTAGGCGATGGCGAACCGGTGCGCCTCGTCGCGGATCCGTTGCAGGAGGTAGAGCGCCTCGGACTGCCGTGGGATGCGCACCGGATCGGACTCGCCCGGCACGTAGACCTCCTCGAAGCGCTTGGCGAGGGAGGCGACGGGGATCTCGTCGGCGAGGCCCAACGCCTCGACCACCCGGATGGCGACAGCCAACTGCCCCTTCCCGCCGTCCACCACCAGGAGCTGCGGGGGGTAGGCGAACCTCCCCTGGCGTTCGCCCGGCGGCCTTTGCCGGTCGGCCAGATAGGCCGTCAGACGCCGGGTGAGCACCTCTTCCATCGCCGCGAAGTCGTCGTTCTGGTCGACCTCGCGGATCTTGAAGCGGCGGTACTCGCTCTTCTTCGGCAGGCCGTCCTCCATGACCACCATGGAACCCACGTAGTCGCTGCCCTGGATGTGGCTCATGTCGTAGCACTCGATTCGCAGCGGTGCGAAGGGAAGCCCGAGGTGGTCCTGGAGCTCGTTCAGGGCCCGCGCCCGGCTGTTGTGGTCGGACGCCCGTCGTAGGCGGTGCCGGGTGAGCTCCTCGAGCGCGTTCCGGGTGACCGTCTCCTGGAGCGACACCTTGTCGCCTCGCTGGGGCACCCGAACCGTGACCGCCGAACCGCGGCACTCGGTCAGCCAGCGACGGTACAGGTCGGGATCGTCGGGCGCGGTGGGCACCAGCACCGTCTTCGGCAGTCCCAGCGGCGGGTCCTCGTAGTAGAGGCCCTCGAGCACGCTGCTGACGAGCTCCGCGGCGCTCACGTCCTCCACCTTGTCGACGATGAAGCCCTTGCGGCCCACCACCCGGCCGCGGCGGACGAAGAAGACCTGCACGGCCGCTTCCAGGTCGTCGTCGGCGATGCCGATCACGTCGAGGTCCTCGTCGCGCTCGGCCACCATCTGCTGCTTCTCGATGGCCTTGCGGACGCTCGTCAGCTTGTCACGCAGCCTCGCGGCCCGTTCGAAGGCCAGGTCGTCCGCGGCCTCGCGCATCTCGCGCTCGAGGCGCTTGACGATCGTGTCGGTGTCGCCGTCGAGGAAGTCCAACAGCTCGGCGACCAGCTCGGCGTAGCGGGTGCGGTCGACCTCGCCCACACAGGGGCCGCTGCACTTCTCGATGTGGAAGAGGAGGCACGGCCGTCCGAGCTTCTCGTGGCGGTTGAACTTGTTGTCCGAACAGGTGCGCAGGGGGAAGGTGCGCAGGAGCAGGTCGAGGGTCTCTCTGATGGCGTAGGCGTGGCCGTAGGGCCCGAAGTAGCGCACGCCCTTCCGCTTCGCTCCCCGCATCACCATGGGTCGTGGCCAGTCGTCGCCCACGGTGACGGCGAGGAACGGGTAGCTCTTGTCGTCCACGAGCCGGATGTTGAACCGCGGACGGTGGGTCTTGATGAGGCTGAACTCGAGCATCAACGCCTCGACGTCGTTGTCGACCTGTATCCATTCGACGCTGTCCGCCGAGGCGACCATCTGCGCCGTGCGGACCGGGAGGTTGGAGCCGAAGTAGTTGCCCAGCCGTGACCGCAGCGACTTGGCCTTGCCCACGTAGATCACGCGACCGTGGGCGTCCTTGAACTGATAGGAGCCGGGCGCATCGGGGATGGTCCCAGCCGGCGGTCGCTGCACCATTGGGGTCAAGCCTAAGTGCGGCCCGCGGCGCCACGGTCATCCCAAGGGGATCGGGCGCAACGGGGGGCGCGGCCCCCCGCCAACCAGGAAGAGCGAAACGGTGTGGTCCCCCTCGGTGAGCGTGGAGCGCACCAGGAACGCCGCCAGCTTCCCCGGGCCGTACGGGTCGGTGTAGGTGGGGACGACCGCGGCGATCGTGCCGTCCACGACGATGGCCACCGCCGTCCCGTCGACCGGCGCACCGCCCACTCTCGCGGTCGCGATCGCCGGGAGCCGGCCTCCCGGGTCGACCGTGATCGAGGCACCGGTCTCGAGGGTCGCCGACGCCGTGCTGCCGGGGCCGGCGGGGAAGTCGGCCACCGATCGACCGAGGAGGTCGGGGCGGGGACCGTGCGCGTACCACCGGTCGACGGCGACACCCGGCGGGAGGAACGTGTCGACACCCCGCGCGAACACATCGGCCAGCGACGCCTGCCGGTCGACCCGGACGGCAGGCTGGAACTCGTACGCGGCGAAGGCGGTCCCGACGGCGCGGAGGAACGGCTTCCGGTCGGTTGCCCGGGGACGGCCCGCCAGCGAACGGCCGTCCACGCGCCACGGCACCTCGATGCCGAGCAGGTCGGCCAGGGTCGGTAACACGTCGATCGTGAGCGCGTTGCGATCGTCGACCGCTCCCTCGGTCTGTCCGGGGGCCTTCACGATGAGCGGGACCCAACCCATGTCGGGCATGGTCGAGTCGGGCATTTGGGCGGCCCCCAGCCCGCGTATCGGCGCGCCGGGCTCGAACGCGATCCCGTGGTCGGCGGTGACGACCACCATGGCGTCGTCGTAGAGCCCGGTTCGGTCGAGCTTGCCGAGCAGGTCGCCGACCAGCGAGTCGAGATACCCCGTCTGTTGGAGCATCCGGTGGCGATCGAGCTCAGCCGCCCACACCCCAGAGCAGCAGCGGTGGCACGAGCAGCAGGACGAGCGCGAACGCCACGATGTCGGCGTTCGTGGCGTCGGCGAAGACGAACACCTCGGGGCTGGCTCCGAACACCTCGAAGAGCGGCTGGGCCACCGCCACCCCGCTGAGACCGAACACCTCGAGGGCGCGCCGGCACTCGTCGGGAGCAGGGAACGCCATGGCCTGATCATCGCCCCAAACGACGCGTCTGCTCGCGCGCCTCTCCACGCGCCGCCCGGATCGGGGCCACCGGAGCCGTCGACTCGGGTTCCGCTCATCTTCCGGCTGCCCGCGCCGACAGGCAGAGGGCCGGACGTGTCGGCGTCCAGCGAGGAGCGACCCGTGACGCAGGGAACCCAGCTGGTGACTTCGCGGCCCCGCGCGGCACAGGTCACGGAGCGGCCGGTCCCCGTCGAGCCACCGGCAGCGCGGCCCCGTCGCGGAACGTGGGTGAGGCGCCACCCGGGTGCGGTCGGTCTGCTCCCGTCGCTGGTGCTCGCCGCGCTCGTCACCCGAGAGGCGGCGTGGCGCTCCCCCGACGGTCGGCTGCACTGGTCGCTCTTCGACGACGTCATGATCTCGATGTCCTACGCCCGCACGCTCGCTCGGACCGGCGAACTGGTCTGGTACCCCGGGGCGCCACGCACCGAGGGCATGACGAACCTCGGCTGGACACTCGTGATGGCGCTGCTGCACAAGCTGGGGCTCTCTGGCGACGAAGTCGTCCTCACCGTGATCCTGATCGGCCTCGTCGTCGTGTGGGCCACGGCGTTCCGAGGTCGGGCCATCGTGGCCCTGCTCTCCGGCGCGACCGACCCGCTCACCCGCTTCCTGGCGGTGCTGGCCGTCGCCACCTGCTTCCCCCTCCTGTGGTGGACGATGCGCGGCATGGAGGTGGGCCTCCTCACCCTCCTCACCCTGGTCGCGGTGAACGCCACGTTGGCCGTGGTGCAGCAAGGGCCCGGCGCACGGCGCCAAGCGCTCCTGCTCGCCCTGGTGCTGGCGTCCGGCATCGCGATCCGCACGGACTTCGCGTTGGTCGCCGGCGCAATCGTTCTCTGGCTCGTGGCACGGCCGCCGAGCCGCCCGCACCTGCGGACGGCGGGCCTGGTGGCGGCCGTCACCGCCATCAGCGGGCTGGCCTGCGCCGCCTTCCGGTTGGCCTACTACGGCGACCCGGTCCCGAACACCTACTACCTGAAGCTGACCGGTGTCCTCTTGAGCGACCGGCTCGAGCGCGGTGCCCTCACGACCGTCGTCTCCCTCCTCGGGTACTTCGTCGGCCCCGCGTTGATCGTGGCCTTCGGGTGGCACCGGCTGGGGAGGCCCGCGCGCGAGGTCGCCCGCCTCGTCGGGCTCGTCGCCTTGATGGGAGCCCTCTACGGGCTCTCGGTCGGGGGCGACGCCTGGGAGTACTTCCTGCTCCCCAACCGGTACCTCACGCCGAGCCTCGTGCTGCTGTTGTTGCTGGCGGTGGGGGTCCTTCGGGCGCCGCCGGCCGACACGGGGCCCGCCGGGGAGCGCCGCTCGTCCCAGGGGCTCGCCGCGGCCGTCCTCCTCGCCGGTGCCGGACCGACCATCGTCTACCTGCTCGTGCTGCGCTTCCCCCGGGCAGACCTGTCCCTCGTCGCGCTGGCCGAGCAGTCGACCTGGTTCCCGGTGGCCCTGCCGGTGCTCCTGGCATCCGTCGTCTTTGCGGCCGTGCTGCTGCGGCCCACCACCGCACCACCTCGCCGGCGCCGGGGCGCCTCCGATCGGGCGCTCGTCGTCGCGATCGTCCTGCTCTCGGCGGCCGGTGCCGTGGCAAGCGGCGGTCTCGCCTTCGGCGATCTCGACAGCGCCGCCAACTACAGCATCCTCGGGGACCAGATCGCGTCCGTCACCCGGCCCGGCGCCAGGGTGGCAGTCGTGGCCGCGGGGGCCACCCAGTACGTGTCCGGGCGTGCCGCGGTCGACCTGCTCGGCAAGAGCGACGAGCACATCGCCAAGCGCCCGCCGGCGACCACCGAACTGGTCCTGCCCGGCCACGACAAGTACGACTTCGCCTACTCGATCGGGAGCCTGCAGCCCGACCTCGTCGCCCAGCCCTGGCGCGACCTCGGGCCGGACGACCTCGTCGGATGGGGCTATCTGCCCTACGGCCTCGCCGACGGCGAGTTCGGGGCCGCGGCCTACGCCGTGTGCGGCGGCGAGCGGGTGATGTGGGCGTTGCCCGGGTCGCCGCACGTCCGGTGGGACCGCCTCCGCGCGCTCGACCCTGCCCGCTGCGACTGAAGGCCGCGGCCGGGGACGGTGGCCGCGCCGGGGCGGCGATGGCCTACACTCGAGCCCACGCCGGCCTGGATTCCGGCGACATATCAGCTCCGTGGGCGACATCCCCGTGGCGTGGCGACCAGGCTGCCCCCACCGCCCGACAGCGGAGCTCCCTCCAGGGAGGTCAAGACAACATGCTGAGGCTCCAGACCCCGCTCCCCGAGCGCTATGCCGACGCCACCCCCGAACAGCTCGACGCCTGGATCGGCGACGCCAAAGATGCCCTCGGCGATCGCCTCTTCGTGCTGGGGCACCACTACCAGCGCGACGAGGTCATGAAGTGGTGCGATGCCCGCGGCGACTCCTACCGCCTCTCTGTCCTCGCCCAACAGCGGCCCCAGGCGGAGTACATCGTCTTCTGCGGCGTCCACTTCATGGCCGAGTCGGCAGACGTGCTGACCTCGGACGACCAGCAGGTGATCCTCCCCGACCTGAATGCAGGTTGTTCGATGGCCGACATGGCCGACATCGACCAGGTCGAGGAGGCGTGGGCCGAGCTCGGCGACGTGATCGACGTCGACCGGCTCATCCCGATCACCTACATGAACTCGTCGGCGGCCCTCAAGGCGTTCGTGGGAGAGCACGGGGGCGCCGTCTGCACCTCGACCAATGCCCGGGCGGTGCTCGAATGGGCCCTGGCCCGTGGCGACAGGGTGCTCTTCTTCCCCGATCAGCACCTGGGCAGGAACACCGGGCACACCATGGGCTACACCGAGGCCGACATGCGCGTGTGGAACCCGCGCTTCGATCTCGGCGGGCTCACCGAGGCGGAATGCAAGGGTGCGACGTTCCTGCTCTGGAAGGGCCATTGCTCGGTGCACCAGCGCTTCCGCCCCGAGCACATCGAGGCCTTCCGGACCGAGCACCCCGAGGGCCTCGTGGTCGTGCACCCGGAATGCGCGCACGACGTGTGCGAGTTGGCGGACCAGGTGGGATCGACCGACTTCATCATCCGTGCCATCGAGGACGCGCCCGTCGGGGCGACCATCGCCGTCGGCACCGAGATCCACCTTGTCCAACGCCTCGCCGGTGAGAACCCCGACAAGGTGGTGGTATCGCTCGATCCGCTCATCTGCCCGTGCTCCACCATGTTCCGCATCGACGGCCCCCACCTCTGTTGGGTGCTCGAGCGTCTCGTCGCGGGAGAGGTGGTGAACCGCATCAGCGTCGACGCCGCCACCGCCGAGTGGGCCAAGGTGGCGCTGCAACGCATGCTGGACATCACCTGAGCCCGACATCCACGTGGTGGGTTGATCGGCCCTCGACGGTGCCGATGGGAGTCCATGAGATCCACGGCTCGAGCGGCGCGCCATGTGACCCCGCCGAGCCCTCGAGTCGAGGGACCGCCTTGGCGAAGTTGAGGCGACGCCAGCCGGCCGTCCTCGTACTCGGAGCTGGTGCCGTCGGGAACCGCCACGCCCGCAACCTCAAGGTCGCCGGCGCGCGGGTGGCCCTCGCCGATCCCTGCGCCGACCGGGCGCAGTCCGCTCGCCACGCCCAGCCCGTGCCGTTCGACCTGGATCATCTCGGCGGATACGACGGCATCGTCGTGGCCACGCCACCGAGCGCACACCTCTTCCAGGCGCTGGCGGCCCTCGACACGGGGACCAAGGTGTTCGTCGAGAAACCGCTGAGCCTGAGCGCACGTGGCACCGAGCCACTGGTCGAGGTCGGCGACCGTGTGATGAGCGACCATCATCTCCGCTTCCACCCACCTGTGATCCGTGTCGTCGAGATGGCCCGCCAGGGACGCGCCGGGCGCATCACCTCGGTGCGCTCGTGGTACGGCAGCTATCTTCCCGACTGGCGGCCCACGATGGCCTATCAGGAGACCAGCTCGGCACGGGCCGAGCTGGGTGGGGGCGTCCTCCTCGATGCCATCCATGACCTCGATCTCCTGGTCTGGGTGCTCGGCGACGGCCTCGAGGTGATCGCTGCAGAGATGGCGTGCCTCGGCGATCTCGATCTCGACGTGGAGGACACGGTGCGCGCGCTCATGCGGCATCGATCGGGGACCCTGGCCGAGGCCTCGTTCGACTACCTGAGCCGCCGCTACCGGCGGGGCCTCGAGATCATCGGCACCGACGCGACGCTCCGACTCGACTGGTCGCGCGAGGTGATAGAGGTGGAACAGGCAGGTGAGACCCAGGTGGAGCCCGCCATCGACTCGCTGGCGTGCTCCCACGAGCACCAGACCAAGTGCTTCCTCTCCTGGCTCCGGGGTGACGCGCTGCCGCCGGTGCCGCTCGCCGAGTCGCTCGCCTCACTCCGTCTGGCCGACCGGATCCGCGAGTCTGCGGGGGCAGCCTCGGCCCGCGTCTGAAGCCTCGGCGGCACCTGAACGGCTGCCCGCCCGCCGGTCGAGCAGTCGGTGCCGGTGATCATGGGTGGGCACGTACGTGCCGATCAGCGGCCCTCGCGGCCCATGACCGTCCGCAGTGTCCGGCCGACGATGCGCAGGTCGAGGCCGACGCCCTGGCGGCGAAGGTAGAAGAACTCGTACTGGAGCTTCTCCAACGCGTCGCGCTCGTCACCCGCGTAGCCGTACTTCACCTGCGCCCACCCGGTCAGCCCCGGTTGGACCAGGTGACGCATCGAGTAGAACGGAAGCTTCGCACTGAGTTCCTCGACGTACGCGGGCTGCTCGGGACGAGGGCCGACCACGGCCAGTTCACCGCGCAGGATGTTGATCACCTGTGGGAGCTCGTCCAGGTGGGTCGTGCGCAGCACCTGACCGAACGGCGTGATCCGGGGATCGTCCTCGCTGGTCCACTCGTCGTGGGTGGCCCCGTCGGGCTCAGGCCGCATGGTCCTGAACTTCACGATGGAGAACGGCTCGCCGAACTTCCCGATCCTGGTCTGGCGGTAGAGCAGGGGGCCCCGGTTCCCGAGCCGGTTGGCCATCATCACGATCGGGGTGGCGCCGGCCAGGACCAGCGCCCCGGCGGAGGCGAAGGCGATGTCGATCAGTCGCTTCACCCGTCCGTAGCGCGTCCGGTGGATCTCTCCGATGTCGAACATGAGCGAGACACGCTCCAGTTCGGAGACCGGCAGCTTGCCGAGCCACTCTTCGTAGAACAACGACAGCGTTCGCAGGCGGATGCCCGATTCGTGCAGCGAGGCGGCCTGGCTCACCACGCTCGGCTCGACCTGTGCGGCCCGGTCGAGGACCACGACGGTCGCGCCCTCCTCCGCCACCCGCTCGCACAGCGGGTGCGAACGGACACCTGCCACCTTCGCCTCGTCGGGGGAGAGCACGGCCACGATCTCCGCGGGCACCTCGGCGAACCTCGCCATCTCCTCCCGGAGGGCCGCAATCTCCGCGAGGTCGCCCACCACCACGACCCGGTCGTGGCTGAGGGCGCGGTCCCGGCCGTCGCTCGCGACGGCCACGCAGACGAGATACCACGGCACCAGCACGAGCGCCGCGCCGAACACCACGAACCGTGGCAGGAGGGCATCGCCCACCGCCAGCTCGACCAGCGACACTGCAGAAGCGGCCGCGAAGGTGGCAGCGAGCGACGAGAGGAGTGCCGAGCGCCGCGAGCGCGGGAGATCGGGAAGCCCGACGGCGTAGGCAGCGACCACGAGCAGCGCGAGATAAACGATGGCCCACGCGAATCGAAACGAATTGGTGAAGTCATACGGAGGATCGGCCACCCTGCTCGCATGCAGCTTGCTCGACCCGAACACCGCGAGGACGGTGCCCAGCACGAGCAGCACCCGGGCGAGCCGGCGGCTCATCGGGCCCAGTGCTCGTCGAGCGAGCCTTCTGCAACCAGACGCCGGCTCGCCGGGTCCGCGTACCAGTCGATCACTGCGAACGTGAGTGCCGGGCCCAACACCCGGAACGAGTTGAGGGCGAGGTCGACGACGTTGGCGGAGAGGAACGGGACCAGGAGGGCAAAGGGCAGGGCGACGGCGAGCTCGGGCGTACGCCGATGCCGGAAGCGGACGACGACGACCACCGCGACGACCAGCAGCGCGGCGGCGACCACCGCGTCGAACCAGTTTCCGGCCTGGCTCCAACCCCTGCGGTACGAGTCGAGGTAACCCCACAGGGGCACCGCGCTGAACTCCTCGATCTGGCTGGCCGGCCACCCGAGGCGCCAACGGGCGTACAGGGCCCAGCTCACCACGGCGGCGGTGGGTGCCGCCAGGAGTTGCACGCGGCGACGGGTCGTGAGCCCTGCGACCCCGGTGATGGCCAGCGCGGCGAGCGGCAGGAGGCTGACCTCCTTGGCGAGCGCAGCAGCGACGGCCAGCCCGAGGGCGGGCCAAAATCGACGTTCCCGGAGCATCCAGAGGGTGCCCACCAAGGCGGCGAGGGCCAGGGCGTCACCGAAGTCCATCAGGACCGCAACGGCCACCAGGGGGTTCAAGGCGAAGGCCAGACCCGCCTTCGCGGGGCCGCCGGCGGCCATTGCCAGCCGCGTCGCCGCGTACGTGCCGAGGCCGACGACGGCCAGATTCACCAGGACGAGGCCCTGGAGCAGCGCGTTCTCACCGAGGAGCCGGAACGGTGCCGCCAGCGTCGGGTAGAGCATGCGCTGGGCGCGGTACGCGGGACGATCGAAGGCCCTGGCGTCGGCGCTTCCGTGCAGGAGCGCCGGATCCCGCGCCTGGAGCCAATAGCCCTGGCCGTCGTGGCCGTCGTCGAGGGGTACCCGCACGTCGTCGCCCAGCACCTCGCGGGCGACGGGGGTGTACGACCCCTCGTGGCCGAACTTCACGAACCAGTCCGCCCGCGTCCCGAAGGCCGCGAGGGCGAGCAGCACCGGAAGCAGGTTGACCGCGAGCCCGACGAGCACCGTGGTGCGGACCGCCCGCCGCCCTTGCGCGCGAGGACCGGCGCAGCCAGGAGCGGGCACGGTCGCGGTTGCCACCCTTCTCCATCGGTTCGATGCGCCCCTGAGCTGAGGGCGCCGAGGCGCTACGTGCTGGTCAGCGCCAGCCGTGCGTGATCGGTCTCACGCCGGCATCGCGACCGGCCGGCTCGCCACGCTGCACCCTCGTCGGGTCGGTCAATCCTGGGGAAGCAGTGGCGCCAGGAACTGGCCCGTGTAGCTCTCGGCCGTCTTGGCCACCAGCTCCGGCGGGCCCTCCACGACGACGGTGCCGCCGCCCTTGCCGCCCTCGGGGCCCAGGTCGACGATCCAGTCGGCCGTCTTGATCACATCGAGGTTGTGCTCGATGACGAGCACGGTGTTGCCCTGGTCGACCAGGCGGGACAGCACCGTCAGGAGCTTGCGGATGTCCTCGAAGTGCAGCCCGGTGGTGGGCTCGTCGAGGATGTAGATGGTATGGCCGGTGGATCGCTTGGCCAGCTCGCTGGCCAGCTTCACCCGCTGTGCCTCACCGCCCGAGAGCGTCGGGGCGGGCTGGCCGAGGCGCACATAGCCCAGGCCCACGTCGACGAGCGTCTGCATGTGCCGGGCGATGGGCGGCTGGTTGGCGAAGAACTCGAGCGCCTCCTCGCACGACAGGTCGAGCACCTGGGCGATGTTGCGGTCCTTGAAGGCGATGTCGAGTGTGTCGCGGTTGTACCGGGCGCCCTTGCACACCTCGCACGGCACGTACACGTCGGGCAGGAAGTGCATCTCGATCTTGATGGTGCCGTCGCCGGCGCAGGCCTCGCAGCGACCACCCTTCACGTTGAAGGAGAAGCGGCCCGGCAGGTAACCCCGCACCTTGGCCTCGTGGGTCTGGCTGAAGAGTCGACGCACGTGGTCGAAGACGCCGGTGTAGGTGGCGGGGTTGGACCGTGGTGTGCGGCCGATGGGCGACTGGTCGATGTTGATGACCTTGTCGAGCAGGTCGATGCCCTCGACGGTGCGGTGCCGCCCGGGCGGCGTCTTCGACTTGTAGATCGTCTGCATCAGCGACCGGTACAGGATCTCGTTGACGAGGGTCGACTTCCCCGAGCCCGAGACCCCCGTGACGGTGACGAAGCAGCTCAGCGGGAAGTCCACGTCGATGTCGCGCAGGTTGTTCGCCTTTGCTCCCCGGACACCGAGCCAGCGCTCCCCCGGCTTGCGCCGAAGCTCCGGTACGGGAATCGACTTCCTGCCCGACAGGTACTGTCCCGTGATCGACGTGCGGTTCTTCAACAGCTTGTCGACCGGGCCCGAGAACACCACGTCGCCACCGTGCTCGCCGGCACCCGGGCCGATGTCGACCACGTGGTCGGCCACGCGGATCGTCTCTTCGTCGTGCTCGACCACCAGGACCGTGTTGCCCAGCTCGCGGAGGCGCACCAACGTGTCGATCAGCTTGCGGTTGTCGCGCTGGTGGAGTCCGATCGACGGCTCGTCGAGCACGTAGAGCACACCGACGAGCCCGCTCCCGATCTGGGAGGCCAGCCGGATGCGCTGGGCCTCGCCGCCCGCCAGGGTCGCCGACGAGCGGTGGAGGCTGAGGTAGTCGAGGCCCACGTCGACCAGGAAGCCCATGCGGGCGTTGACCTCCTTGACGACCCGCTCGGCGATCATGCGGTCGCGCTCGGAGAGCTCGAGCTCGGCCAAGGCCTTGGCCGAGTCGGCGATCGACAGGTCACACAGGTCGTGGATGTTGAGGCCGTCGATCGTCACCCCGAGCGACAGCGGCTGCAGCCTGGCGCCCCCACAGTCGTGGCAGGGCACCTCGCGCATGTAGCCCTCGATCTGCTCGCGTTGCGAGTCCGACTCGGAATCGGCATGGCGACGCTGGAGGTACGGGATCACGCCTTCGTATTGCGCGTGGTACGACCGCACCCGGCCATAGCGGTTCTTGTACTTCACGTGGACCCGGTCGGTACCGGCGCCGTAGAGCAGCAGGTCGCGTTGGCCCTCGTTCAGATCGGCGTAGGCGATGTCGGTCGGGATGGCGTGCTCGGCGGCCACCGATTCGACGAGGCGCTTGAAGTACTGGTTGTGGCCCCGCGCCCAGGGGGAGAGCGCACCCTCGTCGACGGTGAGGTCCTGGTTGGGCACCACGAGATCGGGGTCGACCTCGAACCGTGTGCCGAGGCCGTCGCAGCGCGGGCAGGCACCGTAGGGCGAGTTGAACGAGAAGTTGCGGGGGGCGAGCTCGTCGTAGGACGCCCCGCAGGTGAGGCACGCCAGGTGCTGGCTGAAGGTGAGGGTCTCGGTCGGCGCCTCGTCGGCCTTCGGGACCACCTGCACCTCGGCGACGCCTTCGGCCAGCCTGAGCGCCGTCTCCAGTGAGTCGGTGAGTCGACGCTCGATGCCGTCGCGCTTCACGAGGCGGTCGACGATGACCTCGATCGTGTGCTGCTCGTAGCGGGCGAGCTCGAAGCTGTCCGTCAGTTCGTGGATCTCGCCGTCGATTCGGGCGCGCGAGTAGCCCTGGGTGGCGAGGTCGGCCAGCAGCGTCGTGTAGTTGCCCTTGCGGCCCCGCACCACGGGCGCCAGCACCTGGAAGCGGGTGCCCTCGGGCAGTTCGAGGATGCGGTCGACGATCTGCTGGGGGGTCTGGCGCGTGATGACCGTGCCGTCGTTGGGGCAGTGGGGAACGCCGATGCGGGCGTAGAGCAGTCGGAGGTAGTCGTACACCTCGGTGACCGTCCCGACGGTGGAGCGGGGGTTCCGGGAAGCGCTCTTCTGGTCGATCGAGATGGCGGGCGACAGGCCTTCGATGAAGTCGACGTCGGGCTTGTCCATCTGCCCGAGGAACTGGCGGGCGTAGGACGACAGCGACTCGACGTAGCGGCGTTGGCCCTCGGCGTAGATCGTGTCGAACGCGAGCGACGACTTCCCCGACCCGGACAGGCCGGTGAACACGATGATCTTGTCGCGGGGGAGCTCGATGGAGATGTTGCGCAGGTTGTGCTCCCGGGCGCCCCGGATCACCAGCTTGTCGGCCACGCCCTTACGATACCGGTGCGACCAACAGGCGAACACACGTTTGGCTCAGCGTGGTGCGAACTCCGTGAGCGACCAGCGCGACCCCGGTGCCGGGGCCATCGATCGCCCCGGGCGGTACGCGCCCGTGAACGCAGCGCGGGAGGCACCCTGGTCGCGCACCACGAGCAGGAACCGGTCGATGCCGAGGCGTTGCAGCCGGGCGGTGTAGGTGTCCACCCGGTCGGCAGGCACGAGCAACCACCGGGCGCGGTCCAGACGGTCCCACGCGAACCTCGGCAGCGCCGGGTCGGTGGTGACGACCACGGGCAGCCCCCCGTCTCCGGGGGCGAGCGACGCACTCGACCGATCGACCGCCACGACCAACTGCTCGACATGGCGGTGGGCCGCTCGGAGGCTGAGGACCGCGGTCAGGGACAGCGAGAGGCACACGACACCGAGCGCGGCGACGAGGTGGCGGCGGGTGCCGACGTCGAGGACCTCGGCCGCGTGGGCCAGCGCGGCGAGGACCAGCGGGACGATGATCGGCACGGCCAACGCGAAGTACCGGCCGCCCCACTCGCCGGAGCCCCCGGTGGCATATTGCGTGGCGGCCACGCCGAGGACGAAGACCGTCGCCGTCCCGAGGGCGATTCGCGCCGCCACGGGGGCGAGGACCTGCCGATCGAGGAGCAGGAGCCCCACCGCCAGCAACGGGAACGCCACCAGCAGGCCGGGCGTCACGTCCGTCGGTCCGAGTACGAGGCGTGCGATCGCGGCTGCTGCCGCCGCCGTGGCACAGCCTCGGATCAGCGCGGTCCTTGCCGAGCCGCTGCGGATCAGCAGCGCGGTCGTGGCCATCAGGGCCAGGACGCACAGGGCCGCGAGATCCGCGCCCGGGCGACCGCCGTAGCTCGGTTGCAGCCAGGTGACCCACAGCCCGTGGAGGCGGGCCGCCAGCAGGTCGCCGTCGCTGCCCCCACCGCCCGCGAAGGTGGCCGCATCGGTTCCGCCCACCAGCAACCCGGCGAGCATGCGGTCCATGACCGGGCCGGCGAGCGTGGCGGCACCGATGATCGCGGTGAGCCCGGCGTCGGCCAACCGCCGCCGGGCGAGGGTGGTCACACCCAGGACGGCCGCGAGCGCCAGGCCGAACAGCATCGCCTCGCTTCGCACCAGGGTGGCGGCGGCGGTGCAGGCCGCAGCCAGCAGCGCCCACCGCAACCAGCCGAGGCCGGTCCGATCCCGCGCCTCGATCGCGGCGACGACCGCGCCCGTGGCGGCGGCGGCGCCCAGGGTGTGGGCGATGACCAGTTGGCTGTCGAACAGCATCGGGCTGACCGCCCCGACGACCCAGAGCGTGGGCCGCTCGATCCCCGGACGTATCCGCCGGGAGAGCACCGCCGCAAGGAGCGCGCAGAGCACCGCCCCGAGCACCGACGGCAGCACCGGGCCGATGGTGCCGAAGGCGAGCACGAGGGGCGCGAGCAGGAGGGGGAACACCGGGTGCTTGTAGTACGGCGCGTAGCCGCCGTCGACGCGGATCGACTTCTCGAGCGGGAATGCCTCACCCGAGGGGTCGGCTTCGGCGAACGAGTGATCGGTGGTCCACACCTGGTCGCGGGCGAGCAGTTCCACCTGGGCCCGAGCCGCGCCCTCGTCGGCCGAGAGCGAGTAGCGGTATCCGACAACGACCATGACGGCCAGGAGCAGCACCAGGAGCAGGGCGGCGTGGGTGCCGAGGCGCCAGTGGCGGTCATCGGCGGGGCCGGCCCGCCGAGCCGAGGTGCCGGCGACGGTCAGGGCCTGAGGCGACCCTGCGCGTACCGGCCCGGCAGGCCGGCTGGTGGTCGAGGCGGGCACCTCGCACTATCGGCAGGTCAGGGCGGGCGCTCCAGTGCTTGTCTCCGTGGAGCAGCGGTTGATCAGACCGCCTCGCGTAGCTCGCGCTTCAGGTCGGCGATCTCGTCGCGAAGCCGGGCCGCGTACTCGAAGCGGAGATCGGCCGAGGCCTCGTGCATCTCCTCCTCGAGCGTGCGGATGAGCCGACCCAGCTCGTCGTGGGGCAGGTCGGCGAAGTCGGAGCGCTTGTCATGGCGCCGCGAGCGTCGGTCGGCGCCCGGGACCGGGACGCCCTCGGTGGGGCGCAGGTGGGCGAGGATGTCGGTGACCGCCTTGCGGATGGTCTGGGGGTCGATCCCGTGCTCTTCGTTGTAGGCCTGCTGGACGCCCCGTCGGCGGTTGGTCTCCGAGAGGGCGCGCTGCATCGAATCGGTGACCCGGTCGGCGTACATGACAACCTGGCCGTCCACGTTGCGGGCCGCCCGTCCGATCGTCTGGATCAGCGACGTCTCGCTGCGCAGGAAGCCCTCCTTGTCGGCATCGAGGATCGCCACCAGCGAGACCTCGGGGAGATCGAGGCCCTCACGCAGCAGGTTGATGCCGACGAGCACGTCGAACTCGCCGAGGCGGAGGTCGCGGAGGATCTCGATGCGCTCGATGGTGTCGACCTCGCTGTGCAGGTACCGGACGCGGAGCCCGAGCTCGAGCAGGTACTCGGTGAGGTCCTCGGCCATCTTCTTGGTCAGCGTCGTCACCAGCACCCGTGCCTCTGTGGAGATCCGCTGGTTGATCAGCTCGACCAGGTCGTCGATCTGGCCCTTGGTGGGCTTGACGATGACCTCGGGATCGATCAGCCCGGTGGGGCGCACGATCTGCTCGACGATCTGGTCGGAGTGGGAGAGCTCGTAGGGGCTCGGCGTGGCCGAGAGGAAGACGCACTGGTTGACCCGCTCGACGAACTCTTCGAATCGCAGGGGACGGTTGTCGGCCGCCGAGGGGAGCCGGAAGCCGAACTCGACCAGGTTCTCCTTGCGGGAGCGGTCGCCCTCGTACTGCCCGTGGAGCTGTGGCACGCTCACGTGCGACTCGTCGAGCACGATGAGGAAGTCGTCGGGGAAGAAGTCGAGCAGGGTGTTCGGCGGGGTGCCGGCGGCCCGGCCCTCGATCGGCGCCGAGTAGTTCTCGATGCCGTTGCAGAACCCGAGCTCCTGCATCATCTCGAGGTCGTACTGGGTGCGCATCCGCAGTCGTTGGGCCTCGAGCAGCTTGCCGTTCGCCTCGAACCAGGCGAGGCGCTCCTGCAGTTCGGCCTCGATGCGTGTGATGGCCGCACGCATGCGCTCCTCACCGGCCACGTAGTGCGTGGCCGGGAACACCGCCAGCTCGTCGAGGGTCTCGACGACCTGGCCCGTGAGGGGATCGACCGTGGTGATCTGGGTGACCTCGTCACCGAAGAGCTCGATGCGCACGGCGTGCTCGTCATAGGCCGGGTGGATCTCGACGGTGTCGCCCCGCACCCGGAACTTGCCCCGCACGAGGTTCATGTCGTTGCGCTCGTAGTGCATGTCGACCAGTCGGCGGAGCAGGTCGCGCTGGTCGTGCTCCTCGCCGGGACGAACCACCAGGAGCTGCTCCTGGTACTCCTCGGGCGAGCCCAGCCCGTAGATGCAGGAGACCGAGGCGACGACGATGACGTCGCGACGGGTGAGCAGCGCGGACGTGGCCGAGTGGCGGAGCCGGTCGATGTCGTCGTTCACCGACGAGTCCTTCTCGATGTAGGTGTCGCTCGCGGCCATGTAGGCCTCGGGCTGGTAGTAGTCGTAGTAGGAGACGAAGTACTCGACCCGGTTGTCGGGGAAGAACTCGCGGAACTCGTTCGCCAGCTGCGCAGCGAGGGACTTGTTCGGAGCGATCACCAGGGTCGGGCGCTGCACCTGCTCGATGGTCCAGGCAATGGTGGCGCTCTTGCCGCTCCCGGTGATGCCGAGGAGCGTCTGGAACCGGTCGCCCCGCCGAATGCCCTCGCTCAGCGCTGCGATCGCGGCGGGCTGATCCCCGGCCGGTTCGAAGTCCGACACGACACGAAACGGTGGCACAGCGGCACTGTACCCAGGGGGTACGACACTCATGATGGCCGGGTCGCGTCGTCCGGCCGCCCTCGGTGTGGGACGTCCCGCTTCACGGCGTGATGGCCCTGCCGATGTGAGGGGATGGCCTCGACACTCGTCGACACTCCGACTGCCGCCCGCGGAACCACCGCCCCCGGATCCACCGTCCCCGGAACTGCGGCAGACCGTCTGTTGGTGGGGCTGTTCGTCTTCGCGACCTTCCTCGGTGCCGGCCTGCTGTTCCTCGTGCAGCCGATGGTGGCCAAGATGCTGCTGCCCCGGCTCGGTGGCACACCCGACGTGTGGAACACGGCGATGGTGTTCTTCCAGGCCGTGCTGCTGGCGGGCTACGCGTTCGCCCACGCCTCGACCTCCCGGCTCGGGATGCGCCGCCAGCCCGTGGTGCAGCTGGTCGTGTTGCTGTTGCCGTTGGCGTTCCTGCCGGTGGCGGTTCCGGCCGGCTGGGAGCCTCCCGCCGGGACGGCGCCGGCGCTGTGGACGCTCTTCGCCCTGACCGTCGCGGTCGGGGCACCGTTCTTCGTCCTCGCCACGTCGAGCCCCACCCTCCAGCGGTGGTTCTCGGTCACCGACCATCCCGCCGCCGGCGATCCCTACTTCCTCTATGCCGCAGGGAACGTCGGCAGCCTGCTGGCCCTGGTCGGGTACCCGCTCGTCTTCGAGCCCAGGTTCTCCCTCCAGGACCAGGCCCGGGTGTGGTCGATCGGCTACGTGGTGTTCGTGGTGGCCTGCGGGGGCTGCGTGGTGATGCTGCGCCGCAGGCGTGCGGCCCCCCTGACGACCCGGTCCGACGACCCTGCGGCGCGCACCGACACTGCGGTCGAACCCGTCACGGCCGCGGCGCCGATCCCCTGGCGCAGGCGGGGCTGGTGGGTGCTCCTCGCCTTCGTGCCGTCGGCGCTCATGATCGCCGTCACCCGTCACATCTCCACGGACATCGCATCGGTGCCGTTGCTCTGGGTGATTCCGCTGGCGCTCTACCTCGTGAGCTTCATCGCGGCCTTCGGGCGCGACCCCACGAGACTCGTCAGCGCGAGCAGCCGCCTCGTCCGTCTCCTCGTCGTGCCCGTCGCGCTCACGTTCGTCGCCACGTTCGGATCGGTGTGGCTGGTCCTGGTCCCCCATCTGGCCGTCTTCTTCCTCGTCGCCCTGCTCGCCCATGGGCGACTCGCCCTGGACCGCCCCCACCCAGGCCGGCTCACCGAGTTCTACCTCTGGATCTCGGTGGGAGGAGTCCTCGGCGGCATCGCGTGCGCACTCCTGGCCCCGGTCCTCTTCGACTCGGTCGTCGAGTACCCCCTGATCCTGGGCGTCGCCCTTGCCCTCCGCACGCCGACCGCGGACGAGCACCGCTCGAAGGGTCGGACCGCCTGGCTCACCGCCGGCTACGCACTGGCCATCACCGGCCTCGTCGCGGCGGCGCTGCTGCTCCAGCACGCGCGCACGGACGACGCCCGGGTCGGTCCCTCCATGTTGTTGCTCGGCGTCGCGGCCGCGGTCGTCTACCTCGGGGCGCGGTCCACGCGTTCGTTCGCCGCCGGGCTGACCCTGGTGCTGGCCACCACGATCTTCATCTCGCCGCTCGCGGTCCTGCACGCGGAGCGCACCTTCTTCGGCGTGCACCGCGTCCTCCTGGACGACCAGGGCCGCCACCTCCTGGCCAACGGGACCACGACCCACGGGATGCAGGACCCCCGGCATCGGGGCGAGCCGCTCGGGTACTACCACCGGGACGGGCCGATCGGCGAGTACTTCGCCAGCCTCGAGCCCACCGGCGGTCCCCGCCGGGTCGCCGTGATCGGGCTGGGCTCGGGGGCCCTTGCGGCCTACGGCCGGGCGCGCGACTCGTTCACCTTCTACGAGATCGACCCCGCCGTGGCGAGGATCGCCTCCGACCCGGCCTACTTCAGCTACCTCGCCGAAACACCGGCCGACACGCGCATCGTCCTCGGAGACGGTCGACTCTCCATCGGCCACGACGCCGACGCCCGATACGACCTGGTGGTGCTCGATGCGTTCAGCTCCGACGCGGTACCGGTGCACCTCCTGACGCAACAGGCGGTCGAGCTCTACCGGTCACGACTGGCTCCGGGCGGCGTGCTGGCGTTCCACGTCTCGAACCGCTACTTCGACCTGGCGCCGGTGCTGAACCGGGTCGCCGAGGAGATCGCCATGTCCGGCGTCATCGGCGAGGACGACCCGGGCCCGGCCGAGGCCGCCACCGGCCACATCTCCTCGGAGTGGGTCCTCCTCAGCCGCTCGCCCACGGCGTTCGGGGCGTTCGAGGACATCGAAGGGTGGTACCCCCTCGGCCTGACCGGTCCGGCCCCACTTTGGACGGACTCGTTCAGCGATCTCCTCGGGGTCTTCCGGTGGCCGACCCTCGGATAGGCCGATCGCAGGTGGCGACTACCCGTCGGTGGGCGTGAGGCCGGTGATCCAGCCCCAGAGCGCCTCGACCTGACGCTCGAGGTCTTCTCGCGTCCCGTTGTTGTCGACGACCCTGTCGGCGACCGCCAGGCGAGCCTCGCGGGAGGCCTGCCGGGACATTCGCGCCCTGGCGTCCGCCTCGCTCACCCCCCGCTGCCCGGCCAGTCGTTCGATGGCCAGGTCGGTCACCACATCGACCACGACGAGGCCGGCCATGTCGGAGCGGCCCGACTCAACCAGCAGGGGCACATCGAGGACCACGACGTGGTCGGTGTCGGCCTCGGCCGCCATCCGGGTCATGATCTCGGCGCCGACCGCCGGATGGACGATCGCGTTCAGGTCGGCCAGTTCGTCCGGGTCGCCGAACACCAGCGCAGCCAACGCCGGGCGGTCGAGCTCGCCCTCCGGCGTCACGATGCCGGTGCCGAACCGGTCCACGATCGCCTCGAAGACGGGGGTCCCACTGCGCTGGAGCTCATGGGTCAGTGCATCGGCATCGATGATGACCGCCCCGCGGCGGGCCAGCATCGCCGAGACGGTCGACTTCCCCGAACCGATGCCGCCGGTCAGCCCCACCAGGATCACGAGGCGGGCACTTTACCGCGCCGGTGGCGCTGCCGATTGAAGGGGTGTCGGAGGCGCCTGCTGCCGTCCGAGAGCAGAGGTGGGGATGAGCACGATCATCAATGACGTCGAGAGCGATCGAGGCACGCCCCCTCCCGCGCCGACCCGTCGGGCCTCCTGGCACCATCAGATCGCTCGCCTCACCCGGGCCGGGGGCCTGAAGGACACGGACGATCTGGTAGCGGCCGGCTTCGTCGACGACGTCGATCTGCTCGCCCCCTTCAGCCCGGCCATCCTCGCCATCCGCTGGGGCACCACGGCGGTCTCGGTGGCGCTGTCGATCCCCTTCTTCGCCGAGGGCGACTGGGTCGTGGTGTTCTGGTGCGGGGTGATCGTCCTGATGACGTTGATCCGCACGGTGCGCCCGCTCGAGTACAACGGGAGCACCCGCAGCCTGATCCGCGTGCTGGTCGAGGTCGCCATCCCGGTGCTGGCCGTCATCTCCACCGGCTACTGGACCTCTCCGTTCGTGTTCCTGCTCATCACGGCGATCATCGTGGCCGGGTTCTCGCGCGGGTTCGCCTTCGCGCTCCGCGTCGCTGCGGCATCGGCCATTGCGGTCGCGCTCCCCGACCTCGCCCGGTCGGACTTCCACGTCGAAGACGTCCGCACCTCGGCCCAGTGGGTGGTCGTGATGTTGATGGTCGCCCTCGTGGCGGGCTACGCGCGCCGCATCTCGGGTGAGGCCGATCGACAGCACTCGGTCGCCCTCGATCGCCTCGGCCGCCTGGCGGACGCGAACGCGCTCCTCTTCTCGCTCCACCGGGTGACCCAGACCCTCCCGGCCTCGTTCGACCTCGACGAGGTGCTCGACACGACCGTGACCAGGCTCCGGGGCCTGTTCGACTACGACGCGGCCGTCGTCCTGCTCCTCGACGACACCGACAGCTCGATGTGGGTGGTCGCCCGCCGCGACGGCACCCGTCTCCCCGACCGCATCGCCGCCGACCGGCTCCCGCCCCCTCTGCTCGAGGCCGTCACCACCCAGGTGCTCGTGGCCGAGAGCAACCTGCTGAAGGCGAGCGGCCCGGGGCTCGCACCGTCGACCGGCTCCGGCCTCTACACGCCGCTGCGGGCGCGGGGCTCGATGATCGGTCTGATCTCCATCGAGCACGGGGAGCCCCACCACTTCCACGCCCGTGACGTCGAACTGCTCAACGGCTTCGTCGAGCCGGCGGCCCTCGCGATCGACAACGCACGCTGGTTCTCGCGCCTGCGGACGGTGGGGGCCGACGAGGAGCGCACCCGGATCGCGCGGGACCTGCACGACCGGATCGGGCAGTCCCTGGCCTACCTCGCCTTCGAGCTCGACCGGATCGTCACCGTGGAGAACAGAGGGGAGGAGGTGGGCCCGGCGTTGGAACAGCTGCGTGGCGACGTGCGCGGCGTGATCGGCGAAGTCCGCGACACCCTCTACGACCTGCGTACCGATGTGTCCGAGAGCCAGGACATGGCCGACACGATCGAGGCCTACGCGAAGCGGGTCGCAGAGCGCAGCGAGCTCGACGTGCGGCTCTTCGCCGACCGTGGCCATCGCCTCCCCATCCTGCAGGAACGCGAGATGTGGCGCGTCGCCCAGGAGGCCCTGACCAACGTCGAGCGCCATGCCCGTGCCACCAAGGTGCGCATCGTCTGGCGATGCAACGGCACCGCCGCCGCGCTCGAGGTGCTGGACGACGGTGTCGGCTTCCCCGAGGGGACGAGCGGGCGGCTGGACTCCTACGGGATCATGGGTATGCGCGAACGGGCCTCGAGCATCGGCGCCACCCTCGACTTCGTCTCCGAGCAGGATCGTGGGACCCGCGTCCGGTGTCTCCTCCAGGGAGCATGAGTTGACCGCGTACGAGACGGCGGACCGAACGGAGGCCCGGGCTGCTGTCGCGGCTGTGAACGCCCACATCCGCCTGATGCTCGCCGATGACCACCGCATGCTCCGCGAGGGGCTCCGCCGTTCGATGGCCGAACAGGGGTTCGACATGGTGGGCGAGGCCCGCGACGGCGTCGAGGCGGTGGAGCTCGCAGGGCTGCTGCGTCCCGACGTCATCTTGATGGACGTCACGATGCCCGAGCTCGACGGCGTCGAGGCCACGCGGCGGATTCGCCGCTCGTTGCCCGACGTCCGGGTCCTGATGCTCACGATGCACGCCGACCAGGACGTGCTCGCCTCCGCGATCCGTGCCGGCGCGAGTGGCTACCTGGTCAAGGACTGTTCGACCGACGAGATCGCCGATGCCGTTCGCATGACCGCTCGTGGCGACACCGTCGTCTCTCCCCGTCTCGCGGCCTCCATGCTGGACGAGGTGCGCCGACTCGAGCAGCCGGGGGTCACGGCCGGCGAACGGGTGGTCACCCCTCGTGAGGAGGAGATCCTCCAGCACATCGCTGACGGCTGCTCCACGCCCGAGGTGGCACAACAGCTGTTCATCAGCCAGAAGACCGTGAAGAACCACCTGGCGTCGATCTACCAGAAGCTCGACGCCCGTGACCGCACCCAGGCGGTGCTCCAGGCCGTGCGGATGGGGATCGTCCACCTCGACTGACGTCGATCGGCTCGACCGACGAACGGGCCGCCATATCTGTTCAGGTGGGCCTCCGAAGGGTCGATACCTCTCCTGTGACAACGATTCCGCCAGCCCGGCGGGACACCGAAAGACAGGATGAAAACGGATGACCCTTTCCTATGAGTTCCTCGCCAACTGGCTGCGGGCCAGGTTCAGTGACACCGATCGTGGTGCCTCCCTCGTGGAGTACGCGCTGCTCGTCGCGCTGATCGCGGTCGTGTGCATCGCGGCCGTCACCATTCTCGGCAAGAACGCGTCGAGCAAGTTCAGCAGCGTCGGCGGCTCGATCGGCAGCTAACGACCCACGGACGTGCTCGACACGCTGGGGAGCGGGCCCGGCCCGCTCCCCAGCGTGTCACTGTCCGGGAGAAGGAGGCGACCATGATGCTCTCTTGGGAGTATCTGCGCACCTGGTTCCCGGCTCGCTACGGCATGTCCGACCGGGGGGCATCGTTGGTTGAGTACGTGCTGCTGCTCTCACTCATCGCGCTCGCGTGCCTGGGCGCCTTGACCTACTTCGGGGGCAACAACGGCAACAGCCTCAATCGTTCGGGCAACTCGATCGTGACCGCCGGCTAGCGAGGCGGGCATCGGCTTTCCAGGGGAGGCGGCGCGCGGGCGTCGCCTCCCCTTGCGCGTCCACCGAGCAGCTGTGTCGGCCTGGCGTGGCGGGGCGATGCGTCGTACCCCCATACCCCCTACATGCCGACGGCTCACTGCTCCTGACGGGCGATCGGCCCGACCGACGGCCGGTGGTCCTCAGGGGGAGGGACAGACCGGTGAGGCGCCGGGCGACGGCCGCCGGCAGGCGATCAGCCAGTCGTCGTCGTGGTACACGATCCCCCAGCCGTCCGCCTCCTGGAGGATGGTTGCGAACGCGGTGTCCCGGTCCCAGAGCACGACGTCGGCGTTGTAGCGGTCGAGGACCTCGGTCCCGCTCAGGCCTCGCACCAGATCGATGTAGTCCCGTGACACCGCGGTCGGGTACATGTCGTAGCGGTCGTCCATGAAGACCTGCGCATCCTCGCCCGTCAGCACCTCGAGGTAGTTCCCGACGTAGTCGCGGCTGACGAGGCGAGTGCCCGGGCCCGTCATGTCGTGGCGCTGGAGCCACTCGACGGCAGGGACCGGATAGGACTCGAGGTCGAAGTTCTCCTGGCCGAGTTGGGCGATCGCCAGCGTGACGGTGAGCGCCACGACGGCGATCGCGGCGCCGGCGGTGCCGACGGAACGGCGCGCGCCGACGATCGACCCGAGGCCCGCCGCCCCGAGGGCCATTCCGGGAACCATGACGATGCTCGCCACCGGGATGTTCCGCAGGCCGAGCAGGGCGGCCGCCACGAACACGACGAGCGGCAGGGCCACGCGGTAGCTCGGACGCCGCACGAGCAGGACGACGGCCGCCACGACCTGGAGCAGGAAGAGGCGCTGCCCGATCGTGTCGAACGTCGGCGACTTCCACTCGGTGATGTAGTGCAGGGTCTCGGAACGGCTGAGCAACTGGCCGGGGAAGACCAGGAGGCTCGGGCCCAACGGATTGATCGCCCCCAGGAGGGTTCCCGCCAGCGCCCAGCGGAGCAGGCGCAGCTCGGTGGCCGGTGATCGGCCGTCCATCCACTGCCCGAGGCCGAGGAGCCCGATGGCCACGAGGCCGAGCGGGAACGAGCCGTGCAGGTTCACCCAGCACCACATCATCGGAAGCGCCCATCGGGGGTCGAGGCCGTCGTCGGCCTGGACCAACAAGATGCACAGGAACAAAAGGCCGAAGAGCAGCGGCCGCTCGGACCACGCCTCGGTGCCGACCCCGATGGCCACGGCCACGAGCGCCACACGGGCGAGCATCGACACCGCCGGTTGCGTGAGCCGCCACAGCAGCAACGCGATCCCTGCCGTGAGGGCTCCCATGAGCAGGCGCAGGGCGGTACCGCCCGCCAGGTCGTCGGCGAGGGCGTACAACAGCGAAGCGAGCCAACTCTGCACCACCCAGGGCGTACCGAAGGCGGTGAACGAGTAGGGATCCGTGCGGGGGATGCCGTGATCGAGGATCAGGCGACCCGTGGCCAGGTGCGTGAAGAAGCTGTTGTCGTTGAGCGGCGAGAGGCCGACCATGAGCCCCCAGGCGCCGACGGCCAGGCCGACCACGCCGGCAATCGAGGGCGGCCAGCGACGCTGCGCCCCCTCGCCCGTGCCCGGCTCGCCACGGTGGGGTGTCTCTGTTGCTTTGTCGGTCGTCGATTCCACCACGATCGCCATGTGCGCTCCCAGATGTTCGGACGGTCCGGTCACGGCGGTTGGGCGCCCGCGGCGTCCAACCGGACGCTGCTCAGAAGTTGTTGCGGATCCTGATCGCCGCCGGGCCGATCACGACGACGAACAGGGCGGGGAAGATGCAGAACACCATCGGGATCAGCATCTTCACGGGCGCCTTCTGGGCCTTCTCCTGGGCGATCTGGCGCCGCTTGATTCTCATCTCGTCCGCCTGGGCGCGGAGCACGCGGCCGATGGACACGCCGAACGTGTCCGCCTGGAGGATGGCGAGGACGAACGAGCGGATCTCGGGGACCTTGGTGCGGCCCTCGAGCGAGCGCATGGCATCGGATCGCGACGCTCCGGCCCGCGTCTCGCCCAGCATCCGGGCGAACTCGTCCGACAACGGGCCCGGCACGGCGGACACCGTCCGGTCGAGGGCCTGCTCGAACCCCAGGCCGGCCTCGACGCTGATCACCAGCAGGTCGAGGATGTCCGGGAGCTGGATCTGCATGTCGTGCTGCCGCGCCTCGACCCGGCGGTTGAGGATCGCGTCGGGCCCGAGCAGCAGCGCCAGCGCCGACATGGCGAACACGGCCAGCGGCATCTTGCCCGTGAGGGGGAGGACGAAGAAGCTCAGGATGAACATGATCGGGATCGCCGCGACGGTCGCCACCCGAATCGCCAGGAACCGGTCGACGTCCTCGACGGTTCCCCTGCCCGAGTAGACGAACTTCTTGCGTACACCGTCGACGTAGCCGACCGGGGTGAACCGCTGGCCCAGCCCGGTGAGTCCGGTGAGGAACGGCAGCAGGGCACGCTGGCGGAGGGGAACCAGCAACTCCTGGTCGCGGACGTTCTCGACCTCATAGCCGTCGAGCTGGCGGAGCGAGCTCCGGACGACGGACTTCTCCTCGGCGTCGGTGAGGAGCGTGTAGACGATCACCGCGAAGACGGCACCGATGAGGGAAACGAAGAGTGGCAGCATGGTCAGATCTCGATCTCGATACATTTCTTCATCCAATAGAACCCAACCAGGGCGAGCAGCACGGCCCCGCCGAGGAGGAAGTTCCCGGCCTTGGTGGTGATCAGGGCCGAGATGTATTCGGGGTTGATCACGAACATCGCCGCCCCGAGCCCGACCGGCAGGAATGCCAGCACGATGGCGCTCACCTTGCCCTCCGCCGTCAGCGCGGCCACGTCTCGCCGGAGCCGCTCGCGCTGGGTCATCGTGTCGCCGACGGTCATCAGGAGCTCGGCCAGGTTGCCGCCGACCTCACGTTGGATCCGGACCGCCATCACCGCCCAGGAGAAGTCGGCGCTGTCCATCCGCTCGGCGGATGCCTCGAGGGACTCGTCGAGCGGACGGCCGAGGCGCGATTCGGTGATCACCCGGCGTAGTTCGGAGCCCATGGGCTCGTCCACCTCCTGCGAGACGGCCTCGACGCCCTGCATCAGCGAATAGCCGGCCCGCAGGGTCCCCGAGAGCAACGCGAGCGTGTCGGGCAACTGGGTGAGGAACTTCTTGCGGCGCTTCTTCGCCTTGCCGAGCACGATGACCGGCGGGATGGCGGTGAGGATCCCACCGCCCAGCAGCGTGAGCATGAGGTTGCCGGTGAGCAGGAAGGCAAGGACGAAGACGAGCAGGCTGAGGGCGGCATAGAAGAAGAGCGCCTCGGCCGCCCGCAACGGCATGGCGGCCCGCTCGAGGGCGGCCTCGGTCTTGGCGAGCAGGCCCTGGCGCTCGGCCAGGTTCCCGGTGAGGTCCACGGCCCGCTGGATCAGGGCGGACGTGGCCACGCTTCCCTCGTTGCCGTCGTTCGAGTCCCCTTTGACGCTGTACCCGTCGGCATAGGCCTCGAGGACCGCGGAGAGACCGTTGTTGTCCTTGTAGAAGACCAGCACCATCGCGTAGACGCCCATGGCGACGGCCACGAGTGCGAGCAGGACCGCGAGGAGCTTCGCCGTCGAGCTGTGCAGGACCCCGATCCCACCGCCGCCAGAACCGCGGTTCGGCGACAGGGCCAGGTTCCCCGTGACGACGCCGCCGTCGACGAACGTGGCCTCGGTGCTCACGTCGCCGACCGCGACGGTGAGTTCGACGTACCCACCGTCGTCCACCTTCGTCGGATAGGTGATCTCGTACTGGTCGTTGATGGACGGCGCCACCTCGCGCCGCAACGTCGCCTGGACATCGCTCGTCGGGAGGTAGCGCCCACCCGTCGCCTCCACCAGCCGCTCGAGGGGGGCTGGATCGGCACCCGGTTCGATGCCAACGGCGAACACCGACGTGCCCAGGGTGGTGGTGAGGCCGCCCGCCCGTGCCGGGGAGGTGGTCGAGCCGGTGTCCGGCGCAGCCGAGATGAGCACCATGTTCGGCTGCAGCGCCGGCTCGTCTTCGAGCGCCAAGGCAGCCGTGTAGATGCCGTCCCACATCGTCGCGGCCCCCTTCGGGACCAGGCCGTCGATCCCTTCGGCGATCGCCGCCCGGTCGGTGGTGAAGCCGCGCAGCAGTTGGGCCGTGTCGTTGTAGCTGACCAGGGCGACGGACACATCGGCAGGCAGGTCGTTCGCGAATGCCGTCGCGGCGTCCTTGACCGGTGCCATGTCGCTGTCCATCGCGGCCGAGGAGTCGATGACCAACACGACGCCTCGTGGTTCGGCGGCGGGAACCGGGTCGCCGGGCTTGACCTCGTCGCCGTTCTCCGTCACCCGGATCCGGGACAGGTCTGCCTCGTCCCCGGTCCACGTCACGTCGAGGGCGGTCTGGTCGCCGGCGCCGCTGTCCACCGAACGGAGCGCCAGGTACGGGCCGCCGTCCTCGCCCCCCGCCGTCTGGGCGGATGCCGTGGGGCCGCCCACGGCCAGCACCAGGAGGATGCCGGTGAACGCGGCCGCCAGACCACGCCTGGTCGGCCTCATCGAACGCCCGCGATCCGGCCCTGGCCCTGCGGCTGGAACACCTCGGGCCCCAGTCGGATCCCCAGGTCGGCCAGCTTCTCGGCGAACTTCGGACGCACGCCGGTGGCCTTGAGGTGCCCCTTGAACCGCCCGTGCTCGTCGATGCCCATGCCGTAGTCGAAGAGGAAGACGTCCTGGAGGGTGATCACGTCGCCTTCCATGCCCTGCACCTCGGTGATGTGGGTGATGCGACGGGTCCCGTCGCGCAGGCGGCTGAGGTGCACGATCAGGTCGAGGGCGGATGCCATCTGCTCCCGGATGGCGCGGATGGGCAGTTCGAAGCCGGACATCAGGGTCATGGTCTCGATGCGGGACAGCGTGTCCCGGGGGCTGTTGGAGTGGATGGTGGTGATCGAGCCGTCGTGGCCGGTGTTCATGGCCTGGAGCATGTCCAGCGCCTCACCGGCACGGCACTCCCCCACCACGATCCGGTCCGGCCGCATGCGCAGACAGTTCTTCACGAGCTCCCGGATGGTGATCTCGCCCCTCCCCTCGATGTTCGGCGGGCGCGCCTCGAGGGCGAGCACGTGGTCCTGGTGGAGTTGGAGCTCCTTCGAGTCCTCGACGGTGACGATGCGCTCCTCGGCCGGGATGAAGGACGACATCACGTTCAAGGTCGTGGTCTTACCGGTGCCGGTACCGCCTGACACGATGACGTTGAGCCGGCCGACGACGCACGCCTGCAGGAAGCGCGCGGACTGGGCGTCGAGGGTTCCGAAGCGGATCAGGTCGTCCACCTGCAACGGGTCCTTGGAGAACTTCCGGATCGTGAGGAACGGTCCCTCGATGGCCAACGGATGGATCACCGCGTTCACCCGGGACCCGTCGGGGAGGCGTGCGTCGCAGAGCGGCGACGACTCGTCGATCCGGCGCCCGATCTCCCCCACGATCTTGTCGATGATCCGACGGAGGTGCACCTCGTCCACGAAGCTGGCGCCCGACCGCTCGATCCGCCCGTTCCGTTCCACGTACACCGACGAAGGGCCGTTGACCATGACCTCGGTCACCTCGTCGTCCTTGAGGAGCCGGTCGATCGGGCCGTAGCCCAAGATGTCGTCCGAGACATCCTGGATGAGCTGGGCCTTGTCGGCCGCCGAGAGTGGCGCGCGCTCCTCGGCCAGTGCCTGGTGCAGCTGCTCGTGCACGCGCCGCCGGAGATCGTCCTCGGAGAGGCGCTTGTCGTAGAGGATCGGGCCCAACTCGTCGATGAGGACGTGATGGATCTTGTGGCGCAGCTCGTCGAGGACGGGGTCGCGACGCTTTCCGACCGGGCCGCCGGGGACCTGCTGCACCTCATGGAGCCGCTTGTAGAGCGACATCGATCCTCCTCTGATTCCTGCGTTCGACTACCGGCGTCCGGTGGGCGCCGTGATGAAGGTGTCGGCGAGCTGCTCGAGGGCCCGGCTCACCGCCGCCCGCGGGGCCGACAGGATCACCGGCGTCCCCTTGTTGACGGCCTGAGGGACGACGACGTCGCTCGGGATCAGCGAGTCGGCCTTCACCTGGAGCGTCTTTTCGACCTCACTCACCTCCAGCTTGACCTTGCTGTTGGCACGGTTCAGGACGAGCCGCAGCTTCGACATGGGGGTGTTGAGCAGGCGAAGGGTCTGCAACCCGATCTTCACGTTCTTGATGTTCGGTATGTCCATGCCCGCCACCAACAAGACGTCGTCGCTCACCTCGATCAGGCCGAGCACCACGTCGTTGAAGTAGGCGGGGGTGTCGATCACCACGTGCGAGCAGAACGTCCGGAGCATCTCGACGATCTTCACCATCTCGGGGCCGCCGATCTGATCGGCGAACGCCGGCTCGAGCGGTGCGGGCAGGACCAACAGGCCCGAGGGCTCGTGGGTGACCAGCAGGCCTTGGAGCAGACCGGCGTCGAGGCGGTCGATGGCACTCACCGCGTCCACGATCGTGTGCTGCGGCGCGAGCTTGAGCATCACGGCCACGTCGCCGAACTGGAGATCGGCGTCCACGAGACACACCGGCTTGTCGCTCTTCATGGCGAGGCGCACGGCGACGTTGGAGGCGATGACCGACTTCCCGGACCCGCCCTTGGTCGAAAACACGGTGATGACCTGGCCCTGCTCGACGGCCTCGGGGGCCACCGGTCCCGCGAAGTCGGTCGACCGGGGACCCATGGCGGCGGCATGGACCTGGAGGTTCTCCGCCACACGCTGAACGGTCTGGATCAGCTGGTTGCCGTCGACGGGAATGGCGAGCACGTCCTTGACCCCGGCGCGCAGTGCCTGCTGGAGCAGCGTGGTCGACAGCTCCGCGGCCACGAGGATGGCGCCGACCTCGGTCCGGGTCTGGAGCAGACGCTCCAGAGCCACCAGCTCTGACCCATAGGCGCACGACGGCCCGAGCACCGTGACCACGGGCGTGCCGTTCAGGCGCTCGGCGAGGGCGTCGAGGGTCGGGAAGGGCGCTGCCGTGTCGCCGAGCTGGAGGGCCAGGCGGCTCCTGATCGTCTGATCGGCGTCCACCACCGCGATCGCGATGTGGCTGAGGCTCGGGGCCGGCAGGTTCGACTGGGGGGCCACATGGGTCGGGGCCGCCGACACGGCGCCCGAGCCGGCGAGGGCGTCGAAGCGCCCGTAGCCACCGTCGTCGCGACCCACCGGCAGAGGTGGTGGTGGTGGTGGCGGCGGCGGCGGTGCGGGGTCGGCGGTCTGCACGCCGGGCGGGCCGCCACCGGACCCGTTCCGGTCGGCGTCACCTCCCTTGCCGCCGAAGAAGCTGGAGAGGCTCATCCGGCGGCCGTACCGTCGGGCCCGTAGGGCGTCAGCTCGGATCCGCTCTCACCCGGCAGCGGCGTGTCGGGGGCGAGGTCGAGCGCCGGAATCGGTGCGGGCTCGTAGTCGGGCCCGACGAGCGTGAGGTACATCTGACCGGGGTCGAGGGCGGTGATCAGTTGGGCCGCCTCGGGCGGCACGAGGAAGGTGATCAGCCCACTGCTGGCGGCATCGGCGGCCGGGGCGGCGGCGGTGTCCCCGGCGGCCGCATCGCCCTCGGCACCTGCTGCCGTGATGTTCTCGCCGGGTTGTGGGGTCGCCTGCTGGCCGATGGCGAGGATCTCGAGGCTGTGGTAGACGAACCTCGACTGGGCGGCGGAGGGCACGCCGACAGCGGCTGAGTCCGATTCGGACGGGCTCGCCACGAGCAGGTCCACCTTGTCGCCGGGCACGAGCAGGCCGGCGACACCGCGGACCTGGTCGATCGAGACCGTCACCGCCACCATCGATCCGGGGATGCGGGCCGAGAAGCCCACCTCCGCCTGGGCCGGGTCGACGAACATGCCGTCCACGAGCACCTGGTTGGCCGCCAGGTTGTTCAGGGCCACCCGACCGTCGATCTGGTCGAGGCTGCGGACGGCGGTGGCGGGCAGGAACTCCCGTGCGATCTTGTCCTGGACGATGTACCCCTCGTCCCTCGCCTGCTCGCCGGGAAGCCCCTTCGGCACGTCCTGGCGGACGACGAACACGTCGACCCGCTCGGCGCCCTGGTTGGCCTTGTCCTCGACGCCACCGACGTAGTTGAAGATCATGAACGCAGCGAGTGCACCGACGGCAATCGCTCCGATAAGGATCATTGTTCTCCGAGAGCTCACTACGGACCTCGCTCCTCGATCTCGATGACGGTGGGAGCCGGGCTCTCGACGCGTCGGGGATGTCCCTCCCTCCGTCGGCTGAAGAGACCTCGGGGCTTAGGGGTCGCAAGGAGTTTCTGGCCCCGGACGCGGAACCGCCGCCCCGAGGGGCGGCGGCTCAACGACGGGAAGACCGACGGGTCAGGAGGGCGCGGGAGCCTCGTCGGTGGCCTCGACGACATCGGCGGCGACATCGGCGTGAACCGCCACCGGAGGCTCGTCGGTCCCGGCCTCGGGACCCGCTTCGGGCTCGGGCGCCTCGGCAGGTGCGATGTCGTCCGAGGCCTCCGCCGGCCGCTCGATGTCGGTCGGCGGCTCGCCCCCGGGGGGAGCCGCTGCAGGGTCCTCGTTGGCGTAGTAGTCGGCCCAGGCCTCTCGTCCATCGCTGGGAGCGTCTTCCAGTTCACCGGTGGGGCCGATGTAGTTGCCTTCGGTGTCGTAGGCGTGCTCACCGAAGTGCTCCTGGTACTCGGCGGCCACCACGCCACCCTCGGCCGCCTGCTTGATCGAGAGGCTGATGCGACGCCGTTGCAGGTCGAGGTCGATGATCTTGACCCACAGCTCCTCGCCGGGCGTCACGACCTGCTCGGGAAGCTCGACGTGGTGGGCGGACATCTCGGAGATGTGGACCAGGCCCTCGATGCCGTCGCCCACCTGCACGAACGAGCCGAACGGCACCAGCTTGGTGACCCGCCCGTAGACCAGTTCGCCGACCCGGTGATTGGTCGCGAACTCCTGCCACGGATCCTGCTGGGTGGCCTTGAGCGAGAGGCTGATGCGCTCGCGGTCGAGGTCGACCTCGAGGACCTGCACCTCGATCTCGTCGCCGACCGCCACCACGGACCCGGGGTGATCGACGTGCTTCCAGGACAGCTCGGACACGTGCACGAGCCCGTCCATCCCGCCCAGGTCGACGAAGGCGCCGAAGTTGACGACCGACGAGACGGTGCCGGTGCGGACCTCCCCGGGCTTCAGGTTGTCGAGGAATTCCTCACGCTGCTCCTTCTGGGTCTCCTCGAGCCACGCCCGACGCGAGAGCACCACGTTGTTGCGGTTCTTGTCGAGCTCGATGATCTTGGCCTCGAGCGAACGCCCCACGTAGGGCTGGAGGTCGCGCACGCGGCGGAGCTCGACGAGAGAGGCCGGCAGGAAGCCGCGGAGCCCGATGTCGAGGATGAGGCCGCCCTTGACCACTTCGATCACGGGGCCGCTGACGACACCCTCGGACTCCTTGATCTCCTCGATCTTGCCCCAGGCCCGCTCGTATTGCGCCCGCTTCTTGGACAGGACGAGCCGGCCCTCCTTGTCCTCCTTGGTGAGGACGAGGGCCTCGATCGACTCGCCGAGCTTGACGATCTCCGAGGGGTCGACGTCGTTGCGGATCGAGAGCTCGCGGGCGGGGATGACGCCCTCGGACTTGTAGCCGATGTCGAGGAGGACCTCGTCGCGGTCGACCTTGACGACCGTGCCCTCGACGATCTGGCCGTCGTCGACGTCGACCATGGTGGCCGTGTAGGCATCGGCCATCGACACGTCGCCGAGATCGTTCTCGGTGATCGCACGAGGGATGTAGTTGCCCTCCTCGTCGAACGTGCCCATGGCGAGGGTGCCGGTGGCACCGTCGAGGGACGGCTGGGAAGGGGCGGTATCGACCTGCTGGGACACGTGGTAGCTCTTCTCTGGGTTTTCCGGGCGGCCCACGAACGTGGGCGAGCGGCGGCGGGTCCGTCCACGCACACCGACGGGCCAGGGTATCAGGGGCGCTCTCAGGTGACCTTGTCGGCGATGAGCAGGAACTCGTGTGAATCGAGGTCGGCCGCCCGCCGTGCGTACGCGCCGGGACTGACCGACCAGATGTCCCTGACGGACAGGCCCGCCCCCTCGGCGAGCAGGGTGAGCTCGCGTGGGGTGAAGCAGGTCGTCCAGAGGTCGTGCTCGGCCTCCTCACCCGTCTCGCTGCGCAAGGTGGTGCGTTCGTGGTTCACGCCCGTGGCGGCGTCGAACGTGTCGGTTGCCTCGAGGAAGCGCACCTGGAAGTACGCCGAGAACGCGCTCGCGGCGAGCACCCCGCCGGGGCGCAGGGCTCGGGCCATGCCGGCCAGGACCGCCCGGTCGGACGCGAGCGAATCGGGGGGGCCACCGAGGCCCAGGGCGCCCTGGCACAGCGAGATGGCCGCATCGAACTCGTCGTGGTGGGCCAGGGCCCGGGCGTCGCCCCGCTCGAAGGTGACGCCCGCCGGGGCGCCCTCCCGGGCCAGGGCGACGAAGCGGTCGGAGACGTCGACACCGACGACCTCGATCCCCCGCCGGCCGAGGGCGTGGGCGTGGCGGCCCGGCCCGCAGCCGACGTCGAGCACCCGGTCGCCGGGCGCCAGCCCGAGCGCTTCGACGAGGAAGGCCACCTCCTGTTCCGTTCCCTTGGTGAACGAGTAGCGCAGGTAGGCGGCACCGAGATGGTCGGCCAGGTCCTCGAACCAGTGGTCACGGGTCACGGCGGTGCTTCCCCTTCCGGAGCCGAGCAGCGCGACGCCCGGTCAGCCGACGTTCTGGCCAGGGAGGCGGGGCGTGCGACAGACCCATCCGGGCGGGACGAACTGCCAGGTCTTCGATGCCTGCATGCCGCCGCAGCGGTCGCTGGTGCCGATGGCGACGCCGGCAGAGGTGAGGGCGTAGACGGTCACGGCCAACAGCAGCCAGAACATGAGCCCGGATCGGGCGCGAGCGGTAGTTGCCATCGGTGACCTCCAGACCGGGCTGGCCTCCTGCCCCTGTCGGCACGACGAGCCTCGGACTGAAGCACACGTGTCCACTGCTCCTGCCCCGGGGGCCGACAGGCCCATCCAGCCGAGCCTCCGTCACGCCTTGGCGTCGGCCCAGCTGGCGCCGAAGGCGAGGTTCACCTGGAGCGGCACCCTGAGGTCGGCGGCCGCCTCCAGCGTGGACCGGGTCAGATCGGCGATCTCGTCGTGCTCGACCGGCGGAACCTCGAGCACGACCTCGTCGTGCACCTGGAGGATCACCCGGCTGCCCGAGCGGCGCTGATCAAGGGCTCGATCGAGGGCCACGAGCGCCACCTTGAAGATGTCGGCGGCCAGCCCCTGGATGCCGGCGTTCATGGCCTGGCGCTCCCCCGCCTGGCGGATCCGGAAGTTGCCGGCGCTGAGCTCGGGGATCTGGCGGCGCCTGCCGAACAGCGTCTCGGTGTAGCCCCGTTCGCGTGCCTCGGCCACGGTGGCCTCCATGTAGGAGTGCACGGCGGGGAAGGCCTCGAAGTAGGCGTCCAGGATCTCGGACGCCTCGTCGACGGGAATGGCGAGTCGCTGTGCGAGGCCGTACGCCTCCATGCCGTAGGCCAGCCCGTACGACACCATCTTCGCCTTGGATCGCTGCTCGGTGGTCACCTCGTCGAGGTCGACGGAGAAGATCCGGGCGGCCGTCTCGTTGTGGATGTCCGCGCCGCTCTCGAAGGCCGCGACCAGGCCGGGGTCCTCGGCCAGGTGGGCGATGCAGCGCAGCTCGATCTGGTTGTAGTCGGCAACCAGCAGCTCGTACCCGGGGCCGGGGACGAACGCCCGCCGGAAGGCCCGTCCCTCCTCGGTGCGCACCGGGATGTTGTGCAGGTTCGGGGCATCCGAGCTCAGCCGGCCCGTCCGGGCCACCGTCTGGTTGAAGGTGGCGTGGATGCGGCCGTCGTCGGCGATCTCCGCGAGCAGGCCTTCGCCGTAGGTGGAGCGCAGCTTCTCGACCTCGCGATACCGGAGCAGGTGCTCGATGATCGGGTGCTGGCCTGAGAGCTTCTCGAGCGAGGCGGCGTCGGTCGAGAAGCCGGTCTTGGTCTTCTTCTGGGGGGTCAACCCGAGCCGCTCGAAGAGGACCTGGCGCAGCTGCACCGTCGAATTGACGTTGAAGTCCTCGCCGGCATCCTCCCTGATCTGCGCCGCCAGGGTGACGCACTCCTCGACGAGACGGGCGTTCAAGGCCTCCAGCTCGGCCCGATCGACGGCGATGCCGACCTCTTCCATACGCGCGAGCACCCGTACGAGGGGGATCTCGATGTCGTCGTGCAGCCGGCGCAGGCCCTGCGCATCGAGCGCTTCGCACAGCGGCCCCGTGAGCCGGTCGACGGCAAGGGCATGACGAGCCGCCTGGAGCGAGGCCGGCACGGAGTCGCCCTCGAGGTCGAGCTGCCCGTCGACCGCCGCTGCCCCGGCCGGCAGTTCGAGCGCGGCGTACCGCACGAGCAGGTCGCCGAGCAGGTAACGGGCTTCCGCCGGATCGAGCAGGTAGGCGGCGATCATCGTGTCGACCGACAACGTGCGCACGTCGACGCCCTCGTCGCCGAGCCGCCTGATCAGCGCCTTCGCCCCGTGGGCGGCAAGGGGACGGGCGCCCTCGCCGACGAGCCGGGCGAGGCCGCCCCGGACCTCCTCTTCATCGAGCAGGCCCCTCCCGAGCCAGGCGACCGTCGCGTTGGGGCTGTCGACGACGAGCGCGAGGCCGTCGAGGGGTGAGCGACCCTCTGGGCCCGACCACGCCGGCGCCACGGCGAGCGGCCCCGCGGAGGCACCGAGCCCCGAGAGCAGCTCGGCCGCCTCCTCCACCGTCTCGACCGCCGCCACTTCCGCCTCGAGCACGTCGGAACCGGCAGCGAGGCCGCCGGCCGGACCGCCGAGTCGCCCCCCGAGGGCCTCGTCCATGCGGTCGTAGAGCGTCCGGAACTCAAGGAAGTCGAAGAGCTGGCGCACCTCGTCCACGTCGATCTCGCCGATCGTCGCCGCCTCGATGTCCACGTCCAGCTCGAGATCGCGGAGCAGCAACATCACCTCGGCGTTCAGGCGGACCTGCGCCTCGTGGGCGGCGAGGTTCTCACGGAGCTTGGGGGTCTGTTCGCCCACGTGGGCGAAGATGCCGTCGAGGTCGCCGTAGGTCTTGATGAGCTTCGCCGCCGTCTTCTCGCCGACGCCGGGCACCCCGGGGAGGTTGTCGGAGTTGTCGCCGCGCATGGCCGCGTACTGGGTGTACTCCGCCGGGGTCACGCCGGTGCGCTGCTCGATGCCGGCCTCGTCGTACAGGGCGTAGTCCGAGACGCCCCGCCGGTTGTAGAGCACCTTCACCAGGGGGTCGTCGACGAGCTGGTAGGCGTCGCGGTCGCCGGTGACGATCAGCACCCGGTGGCCGGCGCTCTTGGCGCGCTCGGCCAGCGTGGCGATGATGTCGTCGGCCTCGAACCCGGGCGCCTCGACCGTCGAGATGTGGAGGGCGTCGATCACCTGGCGCACGAGTCCCAACTGCTGGCGCAGGATGTCGGGCGCCGCATCACGGTTGCCCTTGTAGGTGGGGATGCGCTCGTGGCGGAACGTGGGCTCAGGCCGGTCGAAGGCGACGATGAGCGAGTCGGGACGGTGGTCGCGGAGCAGGTTGATGAGCATCGAGGTGAACCCGAAGACGGCGTTGGTCACCTGGCCGGACGCCGTGGCCATGTCGGTGGGCAGCGCGAAGAAGGCGCGATAGGTCAACGAGTTCCCGTCGATCAGCATGGTGAGCCTCTCGGCGGGCTCACTCATCTCGGCTCTGGAGCGAGCTCCCCGGCGATCACCCGCTCGGCGACGGCCTTCATCGTCTGGCGTTCCCGCATGGCGCGCTTCTGGATGAACCCGAAGGCTTCGTGCTCGCTCAGGCCGTGTGCGTCCATGATCTGGCCCTTGGCCCGGTCGACGATCTTGCGGGTCTCGAGTTGCTCCTCGAGGTTCGCGGTCTGCTCGTGGAGCGCCTTCATCTCGCGGAACACCCCCAGCGCCACCTCGACGGCCGGGATCAACTCGCTGCGCTGGAACGGCTTGACGAGGTAGGCGAGCGCACCGGCGTCCCGCGCCTGCTCGATGAGGTCGCGTTGGCTGAACGCGGTGAGGATCAGGACGGCGGCCCGTCGCTCGCCGGCGATCTCGCGGGCGGCCGACAGGCCGTCGAGGCCGGGCATCTTGATGTCGAGGATCGCGATGTCGGGCTCATGCTCCTTGACCAGGTCGACGGCCTCGTCGCCACGGCCGGTCTCGCCCACGACGTCGTACCCCTCTTCCTCGAGGGTCTCCTTGAGGTCGAGTCGGATGATGGCCTCGTCCTCGGCAATGACGACTCGGGTGGGCAACGCAACGGGCCTTTCGGTCGGGTGAGGTGCAGGGTAGTAGGTGCCGACGAGCGGCCGGTCAGAGGCGAGCCGATCAGTCGGTTTCGAGCGTGAGGCGGTCGAGCAGCTCGTCCTGGGCGCGTTCGAGCCGAACGATCTCGGCCAGGAGCTCGGCCCGGTGACGGGCCATGGCGTCGGCGTGGCGCTGCGCGTCGCGGTGGTCCCGCTCCGCGAGCGGCGTCTCGGAGACGAGTGAGCGCAAACGGGTGTCGTCCGCTTCGCCCGCCAGGTGCGCGAGCTGTTCGTCGGCCACTCCCAGGTCGGCGCGCAACGACTTCAGGCGATCGCCCACCTCGATGAGCCGCCGTTCGACCAGCGATCGAGCCATGACACGATGCTACCGGTGGGATGCGGGCGACTCAGGCCCGATCGTCGGTGGACGACGTGACGCGCACCGGAGGCCGATGGGTCCTGTTCAGGCCCTGGTCGGTGACCGGAGCGGTGCTGATCGACGAGGGGTCTGTCGGTGCCCGGGGCGGGATTTGAACCCGCACGTCCTTTCGGACAGTGGATTTTGAATCCACCGAGTCTGCCGTTCCTCCACCCGGGCGTGAACCGAACGAACGAGGAGCGTACCCTCAGACCCCATGACCGAGGGCACCGGGAAACGGCGATGGGTTCGGCGGCTCGTGGTCGTTGCGGTGGTGATCGGCGTGGTGACGGCCGTTCGGAGCCGGCAGTTCGCGGCCAACGAGGCGAAGTACGCGCCGCGCTGACGGCACGGACGTGAGACGATCTCGTTGGGCCGGCGGTCGGATGCCGGACGATTCCCGTCGAACACCCGCTGACCTGAGGATCGCCCCATGATCGCGTTCACCTTTCCCGGCCAGGGCGCCCAGCGCCCCGGGTTCGGTCGCGCCTGGACCGATCACCCATCCTGGGAACTGGTCGCCGAGGCCTCCGAGATCGCAGGCCGCGACGTGGCCCGGCTGCTGCTCGACGCCGACGCCGACGAGCTCAGGGCGACGAGGAACGCGCAGCTCTCGACCTTCGTGGCGAGCCTCGTGGTGCTCGATGCCGTCGAACGACTCGGGATCGCCCCCCACCGCACCGCAGGCCACAGCCTGGGTGAGTACACGGCGCTCACCGCGGCAGGCGTGCTCGCCTTCGACGAGGGCGTCCGCCTGGTGGTCGAGCGCGGTGACGCGATGCAGGCCGCCGCCGACGAGCGCGAGGGGACGATGCGAGCCGTCCTCGGGCTGGACGACGAGCAGATGGCGGTCGCCTGCGCCCGAGTGGCGGGCGAGGTGTGGCCCGCGAACTTCAACGCCCCCGGTCACACGGTCATCGCCGGGAGCCCAGGTGCGGTCGCCGAGGCCTGCTCGGTCGCCCGCGACCTCGGCGCCACGAAGGTGCTGGACGTCCCGGTCGGCGGCGCGTTCCACACACCGCTGATGGCCTCGGCCCGGAGCCGGCTGCACAAGGCCCTGGCCGGCGCGGAGTGGCGCACCCCGGACACCCCGGTCGTCGCCAACGTCGACGCGATGGTCCACACGGGCTCGGCGGACTGGCACAACCTCTTGTCCGCCCAGCTCTGCAGCCCGGTGCGGTGGCGCCAGAGCGTGGCCACGCTGGTCGATCACGGCGTGCGCACGTTCCTCGAGCTCGGCCCCGGGGCACACCTCACGGGTCTGGCCCGGCGGAACGCACGCGACGCCCGGGCGATCGCCGTCTCCTGCCCTGACGACCTCGACGGGCTGCTCGAGGCGTTGTCCGGCGCGCATCCCGAGAGCCCGCTGGCCGGTGAGCACCTCTACGTCGCCGAGCGTCTCGTCGTCACGCCCGCCGCCGGTGTGTTCCGACGGTCGGCCGCGCTCGGCGAGGGCTCGGCGCTCGAGGCCGGCATGGCGGTCGGCGACGTGAGCGGACAGCCGGTGTGCTCTGCCTTCGCCGGCCGGCTGATGGCCTACCTCGCCCTCGACGGCGAGCGAGTCACACCGAGCCAACCCGTGGCCTGGCTCATCGCAGGCGATGGCTGACCGTCGGGGGGTGGGGACGTGCACCGGGTCGTGATGGTCACCGGTGGTTCGCGGGGCATCGGCCTCGCCACGGCCAGGGCCTTTGCCGCGGCCGGTGACCGCGTCGCCATCACCTACCGCATCGCCCCGCCGGCCGACCCGGAGGGTCTCACCTGCGTCCCTTGCGACGTCACCGACGCCTCCCAGGTCGACGCCGCATTCGCCGAGGTGGAAACGGCGCTCGGCCCGGTCGAGGTCCTGGTCTCGAATGCGGGGATCACCCGTGACGGCCTGCTCCTGCGCATGGGAGAGGACGACTTCGGAGCGGTGGTCGACGCCAACCTGACCGGGGGGTACCGCGTCGCGAAGCGGGCGGTGGGCAAGATGATGCGGGCCCGGTGGGGTCGCATCATCTTCCTGTCGTCGGTGGTGGCCCACAGCGGATCGGCCGGCCAGGCGAACTACGCCGCCTCCAAGTCGGGCCTGGTGGGCCTGGCGCGGTCGTTGGCCCGCGAGTTCGGGTCGCGCGACATCACCGTCAACGTCGTCGCCCCGGGGCCCATCGCCACCGACATGACCGACGCCCTGGCCCCCGACCGCCGGGAAGCCATCGCCTCGCTGATACCGCTCGGGCGGTTCGGCACTCCCCAAGAGGTAGCGTCGACCATCCGGTTCCTGGCCTCCGACGAGGCTGCCTACATCACCGGCGCCGTGATCCCGGTCGACGGTGGCATGGGCATGGGAACATAGGGCCCCCCAACCAGAGTTCCCCTGAGACGAGTGGAGAGACACCCATGGGCGACGAGGCCACGTTCGAACGGTTCAAGAAGTGCGCGGTCGACGTGCTCTCGGTCGACCAGGCGAAGGTGACACGCGAGGCCCGGTTCGGCGACGACCTCGATGCCGACAGCCTCGACCTGGTCGAGCTCGTGATGGCGCTCGAGGAGGAGTTCGACATCGCGGTCGACGAGGACGAGCTCGACGGGGTCGAGACCGTGGGCCAGGCCTTCGACCTCGTCTCGGGCAAGCTCTAGTCCCGTGCAGGGTGCCCGGGTCGCGGTCACCGGGGTAGGGGTCGTCTCCCCCTGCGGGATCGGCGCAGATGCCTTCTGGGACGGCCTGCACGCGCCGGTGGCGCCCGGCGACCGCCGGGCCGTCGACGACTTCGACCCGGCCCTGTGGTTCGAGAGCCCGAAGGAGTCCCGCCGCACTGATCGCTTCGCCCAGTTCGCGCTCGCGGCGGCCCAGATGGCTCTGGAGCAGGCCGGCGATCTGGCCGCCGACCCCGACCGCTCGGGCGTGATCATCGGAACCGGCGTCGGTGGGCTCACCACGCTCGAGGACGGTGTGCAGATCTACTACACGAAGGGCGCACGGCGCGTCTCACCCTTTCTCGTGCCCATGATGATGCCGAACGCGGCCGCCGCGGCCGTCTCGATGCGCCACGGGTGGCGGGGACCCTGCGAGACCACGACCACGGCCTGTGCGGCCGGGACCCACTCGATCGGCAATGCCGGCAACCTCATCGCGTCGGGCCGCTGCGACGTCGTGCTTGCCGGTAGCTCGGAGTCTGCCCTCACCCCCACGGCCATCCAGGGCTTCATCAACATGACGGCCATGTCGTCGTCGGGGGTGTCGCGCCCGTTCGATGCCGAGCGCGACGGTTTCGTCATCGCCGAGGGCGCCGCCGTCCTCGTCCTCGAATCGCTCGATCGGGCGGTGGCCCGTGGGGCCACGATCCTCGCAGAGCTGCTCGGGGCGGCCAGCACCGCCGATGCCCACCACATCACGGCCCCGTCCCCCGGTGGCTCGGGCGCCGTGGCCTGCATGGAGCTCGCCCTGGCCGATGCCGGGGTCTCCCCCGGAGCCGTCGGCCAGGTGAACGCCCATGGCACCTCGACCCCGCTGAACGACGCGGCCGAGGCCGAAGCCATCGCCAAGGTCTTCGGCGCGCCCGGGCCGCCCGTCACGTCGATAAAGGGGGTGACCGGCCACTCACTGGGTGCGGCCGGGGCGCTCGAGGCCGCCGCCTCGGTCCTCTCCCTCCAGCGGTCACTCATCCCGCCCACCGCCGGCTTCGAGCGCCTCGACCCCGAGATGCCCCCCATCGACGTGGTGTCAGGCGACGCACGACCCTGGGAGCCCGCTCCCCTGTTGTCGAACTCGTTCGGCTTCGGCGGTCACAACGGGTGCCTCGTCCTGGGCCCTCCCACTTGAGCGCCTGACGCCGCCCTACGGCTACGTCGGACGATCGACCAGCACGAACAGGAGGTCGACTTCGCAGGCCAGTTCGCCGTCTACCTTCGCTCGACCGGAGCCTCTTCCGGCACGGCTCGACATCCGGCCGAGCTCCACCTCGAGGTCGAGGACGTCGCCGGGCACGACCTGGCGTCGGAACCTTGCCTTGTCGGCGCCGCCGAACAGCGGCAGCTTCGAGGCGAACCGCTCGTCGGACAGGACGGCGTAGGCCCCGAGTTGCGCGATCGCCTCCACCATCAGCACTCCCGGGAGCGTCGGTCGCCCCGGGAAGTGGCCGGCGAAGAAGGCCTCGTCACCCGTGAGCGTCCACGAGCCACGGGCCGACTCCCCGGCCACGAGCTCGGTGACGGCGTCCAAGAGCAGGAATGGTGCCCGATGGGGCAGAACCGCCGCAGGGGCCGGCAGGCGGCTCACGAGCCCGCCAGGGCCGCCTGGAGCTTGAGGGGTGTGTCCTTGGGGCTGATCTTGTACCAGGCCTCGGCGATCTTGCCCTTCTCGTCGACGAGGAAGGCGGAACGGACGATGCCCATGTACTTGCGGCCGTACATGTTCTTCTCGGCCCAGACGCCGTAGGCCTCGGCCACCGTGTGCTCGGCATCGGACAGCAGCGGGAAGCCCAGGCCGTACTTGGCGTCGAAGCGGGCCTGCTTCTCCGGCAGGTCGGGGCTCACCCCGAGGATCACCGTGTCACCCACCTCGCCCGCGATGTCCCGCAGGCCACATGACTGGGTGGTGCAGCCCGGGGTGTCCGCCTTGGGGTAGAAGTAGACGAGGACCTTCCGCCCCTTGAAGCTCGAGAGCCGGAGCTTCTCGCCCTGCTGGTCGATCAGGTTGAACGCTGGGGCCCTGTCGCCGGGGGCCAGCCGGATGGGATCACTCATGGCCGTCAGGGTACGCGACCGGGGGCGGCGCCGAAGCGCCGCCCCCGGGGCCATGCAGATGGTGAGGTGGCCTAGCCCTTGGCGGCGGCCTTCAGCTTGGAGCCTGCGGACACCTTCACACCGGTGCCGGCAGGGATCTGGAGCGTCTCGCCCGTCTGGGGGTTGCGCCCGGTCCGAGCCGACCGATGGGTGCGCTCGATCGACAGGAACCCCGGAAGGGTGATCTTGTCGTCGCCCGAACTCACCACCCCGGCCGCTACTTCGTAGAACCCGTCGAGCACCTTGGCCGCGTCGGACTTGGACACGCCCGTCTTCTCGGCGATTGCGTCCACCAGTTCGGTCTTGGTCATGTGTATTGCCCTCCAGAAGGCCCGAGAGGTCGGTTGAATTCGGGCCCGTTGGGGGACAGCCGAGTAGATCCGGGCCCGCATGTCAAGCATTTCGCCCCTTCGGGCCGCTCGCGGGCACCGACGGAGGACCCGGGGATCAGGTGTCGAGGGCCGCTCGGAGCTCGCCCACGAAGGCCGCGGCGCCCTCCGGATCGGCCCCTTCGAGCAGTCGTCGGACGAGGGCCGAGCCGACGACGACGCCGTCCGCCACGGCGCTCGCCTCGACCGCCTGGTCGGCCGTGCCGATCCCCACGCCCACCAGGACGGGCTTGTCGGTCACGGCCTTCACCCGCGCCGCGATGACCGTGGCCGACGCCGCAAGCGCGGTTCGCTCGCCCGTGACCCCGAGCAGGCCCACGGCGTACACGAAGCCCCGGGCGCGTGCACAGACCCGGGGCAGGCGCTCGTCGGGTGCGGTGGGCGCGGCCAGCATGACCGTCTCGACTCCGGCCGCATCGGCAGCGGCGGCCCAGGGGCCGACCTCTTCGAGGGGCAGGTCCGGCACGATGGCCGCGGCGACCCCGGCCGTCACCAGCTCACTCGCGAAGCGCTCGTGGCCCATGTGGAAGACGGTGTTGTAGTAGAGCATGACCGCCAGCGGCACCCCCGCGTCGAGGCCGGCCAACTCGGTGAGGATCGACTGCGGTGTCGTGCCGCGGATGAGCGACTGCTCCGATGCGGCCTGGATCACCGGCCCGTCCATCACCGGGTCGGAGAACGGGATGCCGATCTCCACCGCGTCGGCGCCCGCGTCGGCGACCGCTCGTACGACGTCGAGCCAGTCGTCGCTGTATCCGCCGGTGACGTAGGGCACGAGCAGCTTCGCGCCCGCGTCCCGCCGGGTGCGCAGCTGGGATTCCAGGGTCCCGTCGGTGCTCAAGACAGGATCCCCATCACCTGGTCGACGTCCTTGTCGCCGCGACCCGAGAGGTTCAGCAGCACCGTCCGACCTCGCAGGGCGTCGCGGTCGCGGGCCACCCAGGCCAGCCCGTGCGCTGGTTCGAGTGCGGGGATGATGCCCTCGAAGCGCGAGAGCATGGTGAAGGCGTCGAGGACCTCGGCGTCGTCCACCTGCTCGTACCGCGCCCGTCCGATGGCCGCCAGGTGGGCGTGCTCAGGGCCCACGCCCGGGTAGTCAAGGCCCGCGGAGATCGACTGCGCCTCGAGCACCTGCCCCCACTCGTCCTGCAACAGGTACGACTTGCTGCCGTGCACCACACCGGGGACGCCGTGGCCGACGGCGGCGCCGCCTGCCGGCTCCACCCCCACCAGCTCGACCTCGGCGTCGTCGGCGAACCCCGAGAAGATGCCGATGGCATTCGAGCCGCCTCCGACGCACGCGGTGACGACGTCCGGGAGGGCGCCGTCGAGGTGCTCGAGGCACTGCGCCCTGGCCTCGAGGCCGATGACGCGGTGGAACTCGCGGACCATCCACGGGTACGGATGGGGGCCCATCACCGAACCGAGGCAGTAGTGGCTCGTTTCGACGGTGGCGACCCAGTCGCGCATCGCCTCGTTGATGGCGTCCTTCAGCGTCCGGCTGCCCGACTCCGCGGGCCGGACCTCGGCGCCGAGCAGTCGCATGCGGAAGACGTTGAGGCCTTGGCGCTCCATGTCGACCGAGCCCATGTACACGAGGCACTCCATGCCCAGGAGCGCCGCGGCGGTGGCGGTGGCGACGCCGTGCTGGCCCGCGCCGGTCTCGGCCAGCAGCCTCGTCTTGCCCATGCGCCGAGCGAGCAGGGCCTGGCCCAACACGTTGTTGATCTTGTGTGAACCGGTGTGGTTCAGGTCCTCGCGCTTGAGCAGGAGGCGTAGTCCCAGGTGGTCGGACAGCCGACGGCACTCGGTGACGATCGACGGGCGGCCGGCGTAGTCCCGGAGCAGGTCGTCGAGCTCGCGGCGGAAGGAGGTGTCGGCCCACGCGGCCCGGAAGGCCGCCTCGAGCTCGGCGCAGGCCGGTACGAGGGTCTCGGGAACGAAGCGACCCCCGAACTCACCGAAGCGCCCCTCGGGCGACGGCTCGTCCATGATCGTCACAGGTCCTCCTGCCAGTCGTAGGGCCCCGACACGGTTCCCTCGTAGTCGGCCGGTGCCGCAGCCCGCGCCGCAGCCACGAAGGCGCGCAGCTTGGGGGCGTCCTTGCGACCCGGTGACGACTCGACGCCGGTCACCACGTCGACCCCCCAGGGCTGCACGCGACGAACAGCGTCGCCCACGTTCTCGGGGGTCAGCCCGCCGGCCAGGATCACCTTGCGGTGCGAGGGTGCGCCCTCGGCGAGCGACCAGTCGAAGACCTCACCCGAGCCGGGCGTGGCCGAGTCGACGAGCACGGCGTTGGCGCCGTAGTCGTCCACGTGCTTCAGCTCCGGCGAGCCCGCGGGAAAGGCCTGGATCAGGTATGGCACCCGCTCGGCCAGCCACCGGCTCTCCTCGGCGGTCTCGTGGCCGTGGAGCTGCGCGGCCTGGAGGCGGCACTCCTGCATGGTCTCGAGCACCTGTTCGGGTGCGGCGTCGCGGAAGACGCCGACCGTGAGGATCTCGCGTGGGAGGCGACCCACGATGTCGCGGACCCGTGTCGCCGCCACCTGCCGGGGCGAGGGCGCGAAGATGAACCCCACGGCGTCGGCCCCCATGGCCACCGCCAGCAGCGCGTCCTCCTCGGTCGTCGTCCCGCAGATCTTCACGAACACGGTCCGAACCTACCGGAGCACCCGCCCGACCCCCCAGGCATTGCGGGTCATGCCTGCGTGAGGGACCGGACCGCCGACTCGGGGTCGTCGGCAGTGACGAGCGATTCGCCCACGAGGACCGCGTCGTAGCCGGCCGCTCGCAGGCGGGTGACGTCGGCCGCGCTCCGCACGCCCGACTCGGCGACGGTGACCGCCCCTTCGGGCATCAGCGGGCGCAGGGTCGCGGCGCGGTCCGTGTCCACCTCGAAGGTGACGAGGTCGCGCTGGTTCACCCCGATGAGGGTTGCGCCCACGGTCTCGGCGCGCGCCAGCTCGTCGGCGTCGTGGACCTCGACCAGCACGTCGAGCGTGAGCCGTCGAGCCAGTGCGTGGAAGGTCGCCAACTCGTCGTCGGCGAGGGCGGCCACGATGAGCAACACCGCGTCGGCTCCCATGAGACGGGCGTCGCACACGTCGCGGGCGTCCACGGTGAAGTCCTTGCGGAGCACCGGCAGGGTGGTCGCTCCCCTGGCTTCGGCGAGGTCGCCGGGCGCGCCGCCGAAGAACGCGCCGTCGGTGAGCACCGACAGGCAGGCAGCCCCACCCCGCTCGTAGGCGCCGGCCAGGTCGGCCGCGACCAGGTCCGGCGCCAGGTCGCCCTTGGACGGCGAGCGTCGCTTGATCTCGGCGATCACGCGGGAGCCCGGCTCGGCCAGACGCAACGCGAAACCACGGGTCGGCGCCGCCGCCGCCGCCTGCTCGACCAGGTCGTCGAGGCGGCGCTCGTCCCGGGCGGCGGCCGCTCGATGGGCGGCCACGATGCGGTCGAGATAGGTCACGCCCGGCCCCCGTCGGCGAGATCGTCCCGTCGGCTGGTGGCCAGCGCCACGAACGGCAACACGACGAACGCCAGGCCAGACAGCACGAAGACCATCACCGAGAGCGCGAGCATCGGCCCCGCCTGGAGCACCAGGGCGACCGAGAACAACGCGATCGAGGTGAAGAACAACGCGACGGGCAGCAGCGTCCACGATCCCCGCACCTGGGCGTCGGTGAGGGGATCGTCGTCGAGGAGGTCGAGATCGATGTCGTCCGGGCCCACGTCGGGCTCAGGGGCCGGCCCGGCGGACGCAGGTGCAGGCCGCACGGCCCGAGCGAGCGCCCGGTCGTAGTCGCGACGGCGGGCCTGGTCGCCCAGCACCGCCCAGGCCTCGTTCACCCGTTGCATGGTGCGCTCGGAGCGGCGTCGGATGGCGGCGCCGTCGTCGGTGTGGAAGTCGGGGTGGTGCTGGCGGGCCAGACGCAGGTAGGCCCGCCGCACGGTGTGGGCGTCCGCCGTGACCGGCACCCCGAGCACCTGGTAGTGGTCCACCCGCAGCACTGTACGACCGCGTACCCGGCTGGTGGTGGCCCCGGCTCCGTCGCCTCACGGCCCGACGAGGGGGAGCGAGCGGACCTCGGCCGTGGCCTCGCCCTTGTCCCAGCGCACCGTCACGGGCGTCGGGGGCGACACGGACCGAGCCACGTAGGCGAGGGCGACGGGGGCGCCCAACTCGGCGGAGACCGCGGTGCTGGTGACGGTGCCGACGACCGCCTCGTCCACCCACAACTCGGCGCCGGCCGGTGCGCCGCCGGCGTGGAGCACGACCCCGCTGAGGTGGCGCGGGACGTTGCCCCCGCGGCTGTCGATCCGGGCCACGAGCTCCTGGCCGGTGAAGCAGCCCTTGGTGAAGCTGACCGACCGGTCGACGACGCCGGCCTCGGCGGGAATCGTGCGGTCGGTGAGCTCCGATCCCATCCCGGGCACCCCCGCCTCGATCCGGAGCGCCTCGTACGCCTCGAGCGAGCACGACCGCACGGATGACGGCACCTCGAGCTCTGGACCGAGCAGGTCGACACCCTGGACACCCGGCCACTCGGGCGATGCCGCCAGGGACGGTCCAGGGTCGACGTCGGCCGAGCCGGGGCCCCGGATGGCCAGCACCCCCCAGTCGAGGACCGAGATCGAGCAGTCGATGCGCAGCTTGAAGCGCTCGAGCCTCGCCACCAGTGCCTGGGCGAACCCACCGTCCAGGTCGACGACGAAACGATCGGGCGCGGCACGGTTGAGCCGGGCCCACACGGCCACCTTGCCGTCGGGGTGCAGCACGAACGTCCAGGCCGAGGTGCCGACGTCGAGTGCGTCCACGTCCTGGCTCACCTGGCCCTGGAGGAACGTCGCGGCATCGGGGCCGCTCACCTCGACCACATCACGGCCGGTGAGCACCGCACCCACCCCGTGGCGCAGCGCCCGTTGGTCGGCGGCATCGGCCGCGGAGAGCAGCGGGGTCACGGCCGGCGCTCGGCGGTCATGCGACGGGCGGCGGGGACGGCGGCGAGCAGCGCCTTGGCCTTGTTCTGGCACTCCTCGTGCTCGGCTAGGGGGTCGCTGTCGGCCACGATGCCGGCGCCGGCCTGGACCGACGCGACGCCGTCAGGGCCGATCACCATCGTTCGGATGGCGATGGCCGTGTCGATGTTGCCCGAGAAGTCGAGGTAGCCCACGACACCGGCGTAGGGGCCCCGCTTCACGGGCTCGAGCTCGTCGATGATCTCCATCGCCCGCACCTTGGGTGCGCCTGACACCGTGCCCGCCGGCAAGGTGGCGCGGAGGACGTCGATGGGCGTGCGCCCGTCGGCCAGCGTGCCCGAGACCTGTGAGGTGAGGTGCATCACGTGGCTGTACCGCTCGAGGGTCATCATCTCGTCGACCTTCTCGGTCCCGAACGCCACGACGCGACCCACGTCGTTGCGGGCGAGGTCGATCAACATCACGTGTTCGGCGAGCTCCTTCGGATGCTCGCTGAGCTCGGCACCGAGCCGCCGGTCCTCCTCGTCGGTCTCACCCCTCGGCCGGGTGCCCGCGATGGGGCGGGACACCACCCGACCGTCGAGCAGCTGCACCATCGGCTCGGGCGACGAGCCCACCAGCGTGATCGCGGGATCGCGCAGGAAGTACATGTACGGGCTCGGGTTCACCTGCCGCAGCACCCGGTACACGTCGAAGGGGTCGGCCTCTAGCGCGAAGTCGAACCGCTGGGAAAGAACGACCTGGAAGATGTCGCCGGCGAGGATGTGCTCCTTGGCCGCCTCGACCGCGGCGGTGTAGAGGCCCTCGCCCATGGTGGAGCGCACATCGGGCAGGGCGTCGGTGCGGTCGGGTGGATCGACGAGGGGCTCGTCGATCGGGTGGGCGCCGTCGAGAGCCAACTGGTCGAGCCGCGCCACGGCCGCGTCGAACGCCGTGTCGAGCTCGGCCGCGGTGGCATCTTCGGGCACGATGACGTTCTCGATCAGGGTCACCCGTTGCCGCCAGTGGTCGAAGGCGGCGAGCTGGCCGATGATCGACAGGACCGCGTCGGGATGGCCCAGGTCGTCCTTCGGGACGTCCGGCAGATGCTCGACCTCTCGGACGACGTCGTACCCGAGGTAGCCGATCACGCCACCGTGCAACGGGGGCAGATCGGGGAGGTGTGGTGAGCGGTAGCGCTCGAGCAGGTGCTCGAGGGTCGCGAGCACACCCTGGTCGGTGGGCACGCCGGCGGGCAGATCGCCATCGACCACCATGCCGGCGCCCCGGGCCACGATCGTGGCCAGCGGGTTGCGACCCACGAAGGAGAACCGGCTCCATCGTTCGGCGTGCTCGACCGACTCGAGCAGGAACCCGGGCCGGTCACCGACGAGCCGGGCGAAGGCCGCCACCGGCGTGGTCATGTCGGCCAGCAGCTCACGCCACACCGGCACCACGGTGTGGTCCCGGGCCAGCGCGTGGAAGTCGTCCCTACTGGGATGGTGCACGCTCGTCCTCGTCCTCGTCCTCGCGGGGGGCGCCGAAGGCCCGGAAGAAGCACGACCGCTCGCCGGTGTGGCAGGCCCCGCGTCCGTCCTGGTCCACCAGCAGCAGGATGGTGTCGCCGTCGCAGTCGTAGTGGGCGCTTCGCACATACTGACGGTCTCCCGACGTCTCGCCCTTGCACCAGAGCTCCTGGCGAGAGCGGCTCCAGAACCAGGAGCGCCCGGTCTCGAGCGTCTTCGCCAGCGACTCGGCGGTCATCCACGCCATCATCAGCACCCGGCCGGTGGACACCTCCTGCACAATCGCCGGCACGAGGCCGTCCGCGTCGTAGACGACCCGGCCGAGCTCTTCGGCCGTTGCCGGTACGGGCTCGGCGACCGACATCACAGGTACAGCCCGGTGCTCTCCTCGGCATCGAGGCGGGGGGCAGCGACGGCATGGATGTCGCGCTCGCGCAGGATCACGTAGTCCTGGCCGCGCACCTCCACCTCGTAGCGGTCCTCGGGGTTGAAGAGGACATGGTCGGCCGGTTCGATGCTGCGGACGTTGGGCCCCGCGGCGACGACCTCGGCCCAGGCGAGCCGCTTGCCCACCTGGGCGGTGGCGGGGATCACGATGCCGCCCGTGGAACGCCGCTCGCCCTCGCTCGAGGTGTGCACGAGGATCCGGTCGTTGAGCATCTTGATGGGGAGCTTGTCGTGCCCGTTCCCGTCGATCTCGGGGGGTGGCGCACCCTTCTCTGCCATGCGCGCCACGGTACCGGGGTCAGTTCGTGTCGGGGTCGACCACCGTCACACTCACGACGGCCGGCTCTGGCGCGGGGGTCGCCGCAAGGGAAGCCTCGAGCCGGTACGTGCCGGCGGGAACGTCGAGCGACGTCCCCGGCAACTCGAAGCGGTACTGCTGGCCGGGGGCGATGGTCTGGCACCGCACGACCTGCGCGAAGGAGGACGCCGCCGCCCACCGGTACCGCTCGCGGCCCTCCTTGCTGAGCACGACGTCGCCGTCCTGGGCGGTGGGGTAGACCAGCGAGGCCGTCTCGTCGCCCGTGTTGGCCACGGTCAGCACCCACCGCACCGGTCCGGCCCCGAGCGTCTCGCCGAGCCGCACGCGCAGCTCGAGCTCGCCGGCCACCGCTGCAGGGCTGGCGCCCTCGGGATCGCAACCAGCGGCCTCGGGTGGCAGCGCGCCGGACGCGGGGTCGCTCGACGGAGGGCCCGTCGTGGGGCTCGTGGCCGTGACCGAGGGGATCAGGGCGGCGGGCACGTCGGCCGAGGTGCCACGGTCGGAGCCGTCGCCGGGCTCGTCGGCCCCGTTGCCGCAACCGGCGGCCAGCAGCAGCGGTGCGACCAGCAACGGGCCCAGCGCAAGCGCCCTGGCCCTCACGCCGGGCGCACCACGATGCCCGCGGCCGTCAGATGGGCCTTGGCCTCGGCGACGGTGTGCTCGCCGAAGTGGAAGATCGAGGCGGCCAGCACCGCGTCGGCCCGTCCCTGGGTCACCCCGTCCGCGAGGTGCTCGAGCGATCCGACGCCCCCGCTGGCGATGATCGGCACGCCGCAGGAGGTCGACACCGCCCGGGTGAGCTCGAGGTCGAACCCGTCCCGGGTGCCGTCGCGATCCATCGAGGTGAGCATGATCTCGCCGGCGCCCCGACGCTCGCACTCTGCGGCCCAGGCCACGGCGTCGCGGCCGGTGGCCTGCCTGCCTCCGTGGGTGAACACCTCGAACGACGGGTCGGGTGAGCGGCGGGCGTCGATCGCCACCACCACGCATTGGGTGCCGAACTCCGCCGCCAGCTCACCGATGAGCTCGGGTCGCTCGACCGCAGCGGTGTTGATCGACACCTTGTCGGCACCGGCCCGCAACAGGCGCCGGGCGTCGTCGACCGAGCGGATGCCGCCACCGATCGTGAGGGGGATGAAGACCTGCTCGGCGGTTCTGCGGGCGACGTCGACGATGGTGTCCCGGTCGTCGGACGAGGCGGTGATGTCGAGGAAGATGATCTCGTCGGCACCCTCGCGGTCGTATCGGGACGCCAGCTCGACCGGGTCACCCGCATCCACCAGGTCGACGAAGTTGACGCCCTTCACGACCCGCCCGGCGTCCACGTCGAGGCAGGGGATCACCCGCGCCGTGCGCACGTCAGCGACCGCTCGATGCGGCCAGGGCGGCGCCGAGCGTGAACGACCCCTCGTAGAGCGCCCGGCCGACGATGGCGCCGCTCAGGCGGCGCCCGTCGACATCGAGCCCCCGGAGGCGTTCGAGATCGGCGACCGTACCGACGCCTCCCGAGGCGATGATGTCGACGTCGGTGGCGGCGAGCACCTCACCGAGGCCCGTCAGATCGGGGCCACCGAGGGTCCCGTCGCGACCGATGTCGGTGACGACGAGGGCGGCGATGCCTGCGGCGGCGAACGCGCAGGCCACCTCGAGCACCGAGCGGCCCGACGTCTCCTCCCAGCCGTGCACCGCCACCTGGCCGGCCCGGGCATCGAGGCCCACCGCCACGGGGTGACGGGCCGCGAGGCGAGCCACCAGGTCGGGTTGCTCCAGCGCGACCGTGCCCAGCACGATGCGGGCCACCCCGCCGGCGAACAGTCGTTCGGCGGCCGCCTCGTCGCGGATGCCGCCGCCGGTCTGCACCGGGACGTCGACGGAGGCGGCGATGGCGGCGATCTGTTCGGTGTGGGCCGGCCGTCCCGTGCGGGCCCCATCCAGGTCGACCACATGGATCCAGGGCGCCCCCGCGTCTGCGAAGGCCCGGGCCTGGGCCACCGGATCGTCGCCGTAGACGGTCTCCTGGGCGTAGTCACCCTGGTAGAGGCGAACGCAGCGGCCGCCCCGCAGATCGATGGCCGGGTAGAGGTCCATCACGCCGGCTGCTTCGAACCGCGGCCCGCCCGTGCCGCGGCCCGCGCGAAGTTGGCCAACACGGCCAGGCCCTTGGTGCTGGACTTCTCGGGGTGGAACTGGGTGGCCCAGACGTTTCCCTGCTCGACGGCCGCAGTGACGGGACCGCCGTAGTCGCAGGTGGCGACCACGGCGTCGCCCCCGGGCGGCGCGTACGAGTGAACGAAGTACATCCACAGTGGGTCGCCGATGCCGTCCAGCAGCCCGGATGGGCCCGTGCACTCCAGCACGTTCCACTGCATCTGCGGTCGCTTCACGGTGTCGGGCAGCAGCCGCACCGTGCCGGGCAGCACGCCCAGCCCGGGGGTGTCGGGGGCCTCCTCGGACGCCTCGTACAGCATCTGCATGCCCACGCAGATCCCGAGGACGGGCCGGCCCGAATCGACCGCGGCCAGCGTGGGCGCGGCCAGGTCACCGTCGTGCAGCGCCTCCATGCAGCGTCCGAAGTTGCCCACGCCGGCCAGCACCACCGCGTCGGCGCCGTCGATCGCGGCGTGGTCGGCGGTGAGGTGGGCATCCGCACCGACGTGCTCGAAGGCCTTCTGCGCCGAACGCAGGTTGCCGATGCCGTAGTCGACCACCGCGATGACGGGACGGCTCACAGCGATCCTTTGGTCGAGGGCACCCCTCTGCCTTCGACACGCACCGCGTTGCGAAGCGAGTGGGCCACTCCCTTGAAGGTGGCCTCGACGATGTGGTGTGTGTTCTTGCCCCGACGCTTGGTGATGTGCAGCGTGACGGCTGACGCCACCACGAAGGCGCGCCAGAACTCCTCGATCAGCTGCGGGTCGAACGGAGGGTCGCTCAGGATCTTCTCGCCCGGGAACTCGACCTCGTAGTGGAGGTAAGGACGGCCGGACAGGTCCAGCGCCACCTCGACCAGCGCCTCGTCGAGCGGCACCGACGACGAGGCGAAACGGCGCACGCCCGCCTTGTCGCCCAGCGCCTCGGCCAGGGCCTCGCCCAACGCGATGCCCACGTCCTCCACCGTGTGGTGCGCGTCGATCTCGAGGTCGCCGGAGGCGTCGATGCGCAGGTCGAACCCGCCGTGGCGTCCCAGTTGGGTGAGCATGTGGTCGAAGAAGGGGATGCCCGTGCCCACCTCGGTGATGCCCGAGCCGTCCACGTCGATCTCGAGGTCGATCGTCGTCTCGTTGGTACGACGCTCACGGGTCGCGAATCGGCTCATTGGTCCGTCAACACCTCTCTCAGGGCGCCGAGGAAGCGGTCGTCCTCCTCCGGCGTCCCAATGGTGACCCGCAGGCACCCGTCGAGGCGAGGCCACGAGGCGCAGTTGCGCACCAGGACCGACCGCTCGACGAGCGCGGCCCACACCTGGTCACCGTCGGCCGACCGGGGCCGGAACAGCACGAAGTTGGCGCCCGAGGGCCAGACGTCGACCGAGAGGTCGGCCAGCCCGGCCGTGACGCGGCCCCGCTCCTCGACGATGCCGGCGACGCGCCGGTCCATCTCGTCCCGGTAGTCGAGGGCGAGGCGTCCGGCCTCCTGCTTCACCGCGTCGAGGTGATAGGGCAGCGTCACCTTGTCGAGCTCGGCGACGAGCCACGACGGTCCGATCAGATAGCCCAGGCGGGCGGCTGCCATCGACCAGGTCTTCGAGAAGGTGCGGGTGACGCAGAGTGGGCGTCGATCGTCGACCAGGGTCACCGCTGACCACGGGGCGAACTGCCCGTAGGCCTCGTCGACCACGAGCAGGCCGTCGATCGTCTCGACCCGGCGCAGCACCGACGCGACCGTCTCCGGTGCATCGACCACGCCGGTGGGGTTGTTCGGTGAGCACAGGAACGTGACGGTGGGCCGTTCGCCGCCCACGACCCGGTCGACCTCGCCGAGGTCGAGCGAGAAGTCGGCCGCCCGCTCACCCACGTGCACGGCCGTGCCCGTGACCCGGGCCAGGTGGGAGTGCAGGGCGTAGGTGGGCTCGAACACCCCGACCGACCGCCCCGGCCCGCCGTAGGCGAGGAGCAGGCACTGGAGCACCTCGTTGGAGCCGTTCGCGGCGAACACCTGCCCCGGGTCCACACCGTGCATCGACGCGATCCGCGTGCGCAGCGCAGTGGCGGCCCGGTCGGGATAGCGGTTCCATGCCACGTCGCCGACTGCACGCGTCACGTCCTCGAGCCAACCCGCCGGGGGCGGCACCGGCGACTCGTTGGTGTTCAGCCGCACCTCGACGTCGACCTGCAGCGAGTGGTAGCCCTCGAGGGCGACGAGGTCGTCGCGGGGCGACACCGTCACGGCGACCATCCCCCGCGGAGCCGGACGGACGCCGCGTGGGCGTCGAGGCCCTCGGCCATCGCGAGCGCCTCGACCACGGGGGCAGCCTCGGCGAACGCGCTTGCGTCGAGCGAGATCACGTGGACGTGCTTCTGGAAGTCGTCGATCGTGAGCGCGCCCGAGAACCGGGCCGAGCCGTCGGTGGGCAGTACGTGGCTGGGCCCGGCCACGTAGTCACCGATCGAGGCCGGCGCGAGTGGCCCGGTGAACACCGCGCCCGCGTGGCGGACGAGCGGCACCAGTGCGTCGGGATCGGCGCTCATGAGCTGCAGGTGCTCGGGGGCGATCAGGTTGGCGACCTCGAGGGCCTGGTCGGGCGAGTCCACGAGCACCGCGTACCCGCCCTGGGCGAAGGTGGCGGTGATCTCGTCGCGCCGGGGCGCTTCGCCGACCAGTCGGTCGACCTCGCGCGTGATTCGCTCGACCGCGTCCGGCGACCACGTGATCAGCCAGGCGAGCCCACCAGGGCCGTGCTCGGCCTGCACGATCAGGTCGATGGCCGCGAAGGTCGCCGGCGTCGTGTCGTCCGCGATCACCACGATCTCGGACGGCCCGGCGAACGCCGACGGGACACCGACGACGCCCGCAACCTCGCGCTTGGCGACCGACACGTAGACGTTGCCGGGGCCGACGATGACGTCGACCGGCAAGATCGACTCGGTGCCGTAGGCCATGGCGGCGATGGCCTGGGCGCCCCCGACGGCGTACACCTCGTCGACACCCGCAATCGCAGCCGCGGCAAGGGTGACGGCCGGCACGCGCCCCCCTTCGCCCGGAGGGACGCAGAGCGCGATCTCGGCCACGCCGGCCACCCGTGCCGGCACCGCGGTCATCAACACGGTGGACGGATAGACCGCGCGGCCTCCCGGGACGTAGAGGCCGGCCCGGTCGACCGGACGGCGCAGGTCGCGGACGCGTAGGCCGCCACGGCGGTAGTCGGCCTCGGCGGTCACCTGGGACTCGTGGAAGTCGAGGATCGAGGCATGAGCCGATTCGAGGGCGCCGCGGAGCTCGGGGTTCAGGTCGCGTCGCGCGCGCGAGAGGTCATCGGGCGCGACTCGCAATGGCTCGGGGACCACCCCGTCGAACCGCAACGAGAGCTCACGGAGGGCATCGTCACCCCGGTCGCGCACGTCGGCGATGATGGCCCGCACGGCGGCGACCGGCGCCTCACCGGCGAGTTCGGGCCGGGGCAGGCGTGCCTGCAGATCTCCCGTGACCCCTCGCAGGTCGAGGCGGTTCAACACGTTCGCCGGCGGGGGCTGGGAGGACTCATGGGGCCATCACCGTACCGGCGCCCTCGACGTCCGGCCGACCCGGTTTCGGCCCCGAGCGACTAGACACGTGGCCCGTGACCCATGAGCACGCCCAGCTGTCCTCGGTCGCCACCGCGCTCGGGGAGATGATCCAACGGGTGTCCGAGGCCGCCGACCGGCTGCGCGTCGGCGGCCGTGACGACCTGGCCGGCGACCTGTACGAGGTCGAGCGTTCGCTCCAGGCCGCGGCCCGGCGCCTTGCCGGGCTGGTCCGCGAGCTCGACTGACAGTGACCGTCGCTGGCACCGCGCGTGAGCCGCTGTTCGGGAAAACGACTCCGGCGCCCCTTGCGGGGCGCCGGAGCGGGCGACATCGGGCGGCGGACCCGTCTGTCGCCTGGTACCAGGTGGCGGGAACCTGGTTGACCTGATCTTAACCCCAACGGCGACCGGGGCGCACTCATCCAGGTGCCAAATTCCTCCCAAGTCCCGATTCGGGTCAGACGGAGGACGACGGGCAGAAGTCGTTCAGCACGCAGTCGTCGCACCGCGGCCGGCGCGCGACGCACACCCGACGGCCGTGGAGGATCAGCAGCAGGCTGAAGCGTCCCCGCTCGGCGGCCGGCACCATCGGGTTGAGCAGGCGCTCGACCTTCACGGCGTCGGTCTCGGTGGTGAGGCCCAGGAGCCGTGAGAGGCGCCCGACGTGGGTGTCGACCGGGAGTCCGGGCAGGTCGAGGGCCACGCTGCGCACCACGTTGGCCGTCTTGCGGCCCACGCCGGGCAGCGCGACCAGCTCGCGCATCGTGTGGGGAACCTCGCCGCGGTGGTCGTCGACGAGGGCCTGGGCCATGCCGAGCAGGCTCCGGGCCTTGTTCCGGTAGAAGCCGGTCGAGTGGATCAGCGCCTCGAGCTCGAGGGGGCTCGCCTCGGCCAGGTCTTCGGGGGTCGGGTAGCGGGCGAACAGCGCCGGCGTGACCAGGTTCACGCGGACGTCGGTGCACTGGGCGGACAGGATCGTTGCCACCAGCAACTGGAAGGGGCCGTCGTGGTCGAGCTCGCATCGGGCGTCGGGGTATTCGGCACTGAGCCGCAGCCGGCTTTCCCGAGCCCGGCCCTTGGCTGATCTCGGGCGGGTCACCGCGTGGGAGGCTACCGCCATGGGTTGGTTCGTCACGGGAGCCGGCGCGGCCGACGAAGCGGCGGCCGCGGCTCGTGGCCTCGTGCCGGTCAGGGAGCTCTGGCGGATGGAGTGCGCGCTCCCGCTCGCCGAGGAGTCCCGGCTGGCGTGCCGCCCGTTCGTCCCCGGCCAGGACGAGCCGGACTGGCTCATCGTGAACAACCGGGCGTTCGCCGACCACCGCGACCAGGGCGGCAAGACCCTCGACGACCTGCTCGCCCTCGAGCACGAGCCGTGGTTCGATCCCGCCGGCTTCCTGCTGTATCGCGAGGGTGGCCGTCTGCTGGGGTTCTGTTGGACGAAGGTGCACGGCGACACCGACCCCCCGCTCGGCGAGATCTACGTGATCGGCGTCGACCCGACCGCGCACGGGCGCGGGCTGGGCCGGGCCCTGGTCGTCGCCGGCCTCGACTGGCTCGCCCGGGCCGGTCTCACCACGGGCATGCTCTACGTGGATGCCGACAACGAGCCGGCTGTCCGCCTCTACGAGCGCCTGGGCTTCACGCTCGTGCAGCGCGACATCGAGTTCGACACCCCGACCTGATCAGCCTCAGGCGTGCTGACCGTCCTCAGGCGTGCTGATCGGCCTCAGGCCGTGCTGACGCCGACCAGCGAGCCGACGAGGTAGGTGACCCCTCCGGCCACGATGGCGATGCCCGTGTAGCGCGTCATGAGGCGAACGTAGGACCCGTGGGTGAATCGGGCCAGCAGGCCCCCGACGAGTGCCGCCCCGAGCAGGCCCAGGACGATGGAGCCGATGACGGCCGCGGTGCCGCCGCCCACCAGCCACGGGATGAGCGGCAGGAGCGCCCCGGCAGAGAACGAGAGGAACGAGGCACCGGCGGCCGCGACGGGCGACCCGAGGGCCGCCGGGTCGATGCCGAGCTCTTCGCGCGCGTGGGCCTCGAGAGCCAGTTCGGGGTCGCGCATCATGGCAGTGGCGAGCTCTCGGGCGAGGCCCGGCTCGACCCCGCGTGACTCGTAGAGCTCGGCCAGCTCGCGGGTCTCGACCACGGGGTTGCGGTGCAGCTCGATCCGTTCGAGGTCGAGCTCGTGCTCGAGCAGCTCGGTCTGCGCCTTCATCGAGCCGTACTCCCCCGCCGCCATGGAGATCGCGCCGGCGATCCAGCCGGCGAGCCCGGCCAGGCGGACGAAGCCGGCACCGGGGCTGGCCCCTGCCACGCCGAGGATGAGCGAGACGTTGGAGACGAGGCCGTCGCTCGCCCCGAACACCGCCGCCCTGGCGACCCCGCCCTGGATGTCCCGGTGCTGGTGCTTGACCATCGCCGGGTCGGGCGCGCCGGCGCCGGCGCCGTCGTCCGATTCCCCGCCCCCCAGGTGCCGTGCCGACGTCTCCACGGGGTCACGATACCGAGGGCTTTCGCACGGGGAGTCGGGCCGGTGTGCCGTAGCCTCGCGAGGGCGTGGCTTCGAGAACAGTGGCGAGTCGGTACGACCTGGAACGCGAGGGTCTCGCCGCGCTGCTGGCCGGCGAGCCGCTGTACCGCGTCCAGCAGGTCTGGGACGGCCTCTACGCCAAGGGCCTCGACCCCGACGCCATGACCGACCTGCCGAAGTCGCTGCGCGCCCGCCTCGCGCCGTCCCTGCCGCCGGCACTCGAGGCCATCGCCGAGTCGGTGTCCGACGACGGCGACACCGTGAAGTGGTTGTGGGGCCTGCACGACGGCACGGAGGTCGAGACCGTGCTCATGCACTATCCCGGGCGCTCGACGGTCTGCGTCAGCACGCAGGCCGGCTGCGCCATGGGCTGCGGCTTCTGCGCGACCGGCCAGGCCGGGTTCGACCGGAACCTCGCCGTGGGCGAGATCGTCGAGCAGGTGGTCCGTGCCCGCGCCGCCGCGCTCCCGCGCCGACTCTCGAACGTGGTGTTCATGGGCATGGGTGAGCCCCTGGCGAACTACGACCGGACCTGGCGCGCCGTCGAGCGAATCCACGCCGAGCTGGGCCTCTCGGCCCGTCACCTCACGCTGTCGACCGTCGGCGTCGTGCCCGGCATCCGTCGCCTTGCCGGCGAGGCCCTGCCGGTGAACCTGGCCGTGTCGTTGCACGCCGCCAACGACACCCTTCGTGACGAGCTCGTGCCGATCAACCGGCGGTATCCCCTCTCGGTCCTCCACGATGCGTGCGCCGACTACCTGGCGGCCAAGAACCGACGGCTCTCGCTCGAATGGGCCCTGATCGACGGCGTGAACGACCGGCCGGGCGACACCGCCGAGCTCGCGGGCTTCGCCCGATCGCTGCGCGCGCACGTCAACCTGATCCCGCTGAACCCCACGGCGGGCTACGCCACGCGGGGCACGCCTCCCGATGGCGTCGCCCGGTTCGCCGAGCGGCTCGTGGGCCTCGGTGTGAACGCCACGGTGCGACGGAACCGGGGAACCGACATCGCCGCCGCCTGTGGCCAACTCCGCGCCACCCACGTTCAAGTGGCGAAGCGGAGCGGCGCCGCGACATCATCCTGACCCGGATCCCGAAGGCGCTCCGGCGGAGGAGGAGCCGATGTGGACCTCACCGAACGAGGACAGTGATGCCCGTGTCGGTGCGCACGGCATCCACCAGGGCCTCGTCGCCATGCACGACGGCTCGGGGCCACACCACCGACCGCTCGACGAAGCCGTCGACGACCGCCCCGTCGCCGATGACCGGGTGGCCACCGGACGACGCCAGGTTGGCCGCCAGGTAGTCCGCCGGCGTCCCGCAGTCCACGAACGGGCCGTCGTGGCGGATCACCTCGACCGCGCCCCGCTCCGCCCAGGGGCGCCAGCAGACCTCGTAGAGGCCCGACGGGACCGCTTCGAGCGCCGCCACCGCGGTCCACGGCAGCAGGCATCCCGCGATGCGGCTCCCCGGGTGCAGCTCGTTCCCGTCCACCACGAGGAGCCGGGCCCGCTCCCGGTCCCAGTCGTCCACCAACCGGTCGAGCGTGCCGGGGCACCAGGCGTCCGCGTTGACCACGACGGCGCCCCGTCCGTCGAGCCAGCCCCGCAGGTGGCCGAGCGCGCCCGCCGTCCCGAGCGGCCGCTCCTCCTCGATGGAGAGGTGGGCCCGACCGTCGAGGTGGGCCTCGAGTTGCTCCCGGCCGTGATGGACGTTGACGGCGGCGGTCGGAACGACCGAGTGCACACGCTCGAGAGCGAGGTCGACGAGCGCCACGTTGCCCACCGGGCACAGCGCTTTCGGCCGGTGCCGCGTGAGCGGGCGCAGCCGGGTGCCGGCTCCGGCGGCGAGTACCACACCCGCCAATTCCCCTGTCAGACTGTCAGCCATGCAGACCCGCCGGTGGACAAACGCCTCGCAACCGCAGACCCTCCAGATCGCCGTGTTCCTGCTCTACATCAGCGCCGCCTTCGACGTGCTCTTCGGCGGTTTCGGGAACCCCCTCGTTCTCGCGGTGGCCGCCGGAAGCGTCGGCGCGGGCTACGGCATCGCCAACGAGCGGAAGTGGGGCTACCTGCTCGGCGTGGTGATCACCGCCATCGCGCTGGTCCCCTATCTGTTCTGGCTGCTGCAAGGCGGGCTCTCGTTCAATCTGATGATCGGTGCCATGTTCCCTATCGCCATGTTCGCACTTCTGGTGCACCCGCAGAGCCGCGACTACCAGCGCATCTGGTTCAAGTAGCCCGGATGGTTGAGGCATGATCGGGCCATGACCACGATCCTGAACGGCATCGAAGAGCTGAGAGCCAAGGTGGGCGAGCACCTCGGGTTCAGCCCCTACCACGAGATCACCCAGGAGCAGGTGAACCTGTTCGCCGACGCCACGGGCGACCACCAGTGGATCCACGTCGATCCCGAGCGAGCCAAGTCCGGCCCGTTCGGCGGGCCCATAGCCCATGGGTACCTCACGCTCTCGCTCGCACCGTCGCTGCTTCCCGAGATCATGGAGGTGCACGGCTTCTCGATGGGCGTGAACTACGGCTGCGAGAAGGTCCGGTTCCCGTCGCCGGTGCCGGTGGGCTCGAACCTGCGGGCCGGCGCCGAGCTGGTGTCGGTCGACGACGTCGCCGGCGGCTGCCAGGTGGCCATGCGCCTCACCTTCGAGGTCGAGGGCGCACCCAAGCCGTCGTGCGTGGCCGAGGTCGTCTACCGCTACTACGAGTGACCACCGGGTTTGACGACCCGGACGAACTGCACGTCGACATCGGTGCCGCGCACATGGCTGATGCGGAAGTCGCTCGTGCCCGGGAGTGAGCCGTCGAACCGTGCGCTCCGGACGCGGAACGTCACCGTGCGGCGCTCGCGCGTGTCGCGTAGCGCCACCTCCGGGGAACGGAGCCGGCCGTCGACCCCTGGCACCACCAGGCGAAACGCCCCGAGCCCCCGGTCGACGTAGGTGACCTTGACGTCGACGGTCGTCGTTTCACCCGGGTCGAGGAACCGGTCGCTGATCCGGAAGCACAGGTTCGACTCACCGCGGGCGGCGTCGGTGCGCCTGCCTTCGCTGGCGGTGCCGTTGTCCGGGGCGAGCTCGCCCACATGGACCTCGGTTCCTCGCCGGCTGCGGCAGCCGGGGCCGACATCGTCCTGGGTGACCCATCGTTCGAGGTTTCGCACATGGGGACGCTGCGCCCAGTCGACCCCCGACGTCGAGGCCTCGTCGTCGTCGGCCCAGAACGTGTCGTCCGCCCGACGCAGGGCGACCCAGGCGTCCGACGAGGTGTCGACCTGTTGCCCGAGGCTCCGGCGCACCCACGCCCAGTGTTCGGGATACCGGTCGAGATAGCTCTCGATCGGCCGCACGTAGAGCCAGTTCGTGCGGAACGCGGCCAGGGCGTGCAGGTTCGCCTGCTTGACGGCGTAGTAGAGGTGGGCGGCGTGGTAGCCGCAGTCGCGGAAGCACTCGTGCTCGGCGACCGAGATGCGACCCGGCTCGGACAACTGCCAGTCGTCGTCGGTCGCCAGGTGACCGTCGGCCCCGATGGTGGTGCCGTAGGCCGGCACCTGGTTCAGGTGGAAGTTCGACAGCTCCGAGATCCCGTTCCGCACGCCCATCCCGTGGGTCACCGCATACCGGGCGTAGAGATCGTCACCGGCACCGAGCGACGAGAACGGGTAGTCCTCGCCGGTGAAGACGAGCTTGTGGGTCGCATCGCCCATGACGCCGGTGAGGTCCTCGACCATCCGGCGGAACCAGGCGTCGAAGACGGCAAGGGTGAGCGAGCCGTCGGCGACGGCCTGGTCGACGACGTCGAAGTCGAACTCGGCATAGGCGAACGCGCCCGGCACGTAGGCCATCACCAGCCGGGGGTCGTGACGCAACCCGAGGTCGACCAGCAGGTGCCGGTAGAGGTCGACGGCGTGCCCCCAGAGGCATGAGTCCCACACCGGCAGGTGTGCCTGGCCGGTCTCGTCCTCGCCGGCCGGTTCGAGCCCGCAGTCCTGCACCACCCACGTAGGGGCCCAGTCGACGTTGCTGATCCAGACCCGCAGCCAGAACGGCCCCGGGTCGGCGAGTTGGTCCGCCAGCGAGGCGAAGGTATCGCCCTCGGCTCCCCCCGTGAGGTCGTCCCGGTAGTCGTCAGGGTGGGGCTCGAGCATGCGCCACGTCACGTCGACCACCCGGGTGTCGATGTGGTGGCCCGGGTCGGGTTCCTCGGAGAAGAAACCGGCGTTCTCGGCGATCGAGGTGCCGGTCGGCAGCGACCAGTCGTCCCCCACGACCGATCCCCGCACCGTGATCGCCCCTGGCGCACTGACGGCCTCGGACCGAGGGGTGCTCAGGCACCCGCCGAGCAGGACGAGCACGATGGCCACGCCGCCGACGGTGACGCCGAGACCACGGCCGGTCAGCGGAAGTGGGGCAGGACCTGCTCCGCGAACAGGCGCATGGTCTCGTGCTCGGGGAAGTCGGAACACCAGGCCACGATGCCACCGCAGCCCAGGGCCTGGTAGGTCGCGAGGCGCTCGGCGACCTGTTCGGGTGTGCCCACCAGGTTGCCGGCCCGCCACGAATCGAACGGCTCGCCGAACCCGGACCGGGAGCCCGCGGCGACGACCTCGGCCTCGGTCTCGCGGATGAACAGGTCGGGCGACCAGGTCTTGGTGATCTGGTCGTAGTCGCGCCCGACCGCGGTGCAATGGCCTGCCAACACCTCGCACTTGTGCGTCCACTCGTCGGGCTTGCCCCCGAAGTTGCTGTAGTCGGCCAGCCGGGCGACGATCCGCAGCGTCACCTGCTCGCCACCGCCCCCGATCCAGATCGGCGGGTGCGGCGACTGGACCGGCTTCGGGTCGCACTGCGCGCCGGCCACCGACAGGTACCTGCCGGTGTGGGTGGCATCGGGGTCGCGCCACATGGCCTTCACGATCTCGACGGTGTCGGACAACATCCCCAGGCGCACCTTTGCCTCGGGGAAGTCGTAGCCGTACGCCGCGTACTCCTGGTCGTACCAACCGCCGCCGATGCCCCAGTCGAGTCGCCCGCCGCTCATCACGTCGATGTTGGAGGTGATCTTGGCCAGCAGCGCCGGGTTCCGGTAGCCCGCACAACCGACCATCTGGCCGAGGCGGATGCGGCTCGTGACCTGGCTCAGTGCCGCCATGGTGGTCCAGCACTCGAAGATCGACTCGTGCGATGGCACCGGCACGTTGTGCACATGGTCGTAGACCCACACCGAGTCGTAGCCGAGCTCTTCGGCGAGCACGGCGGTGTCGACCACACGCTGCCACTGCGCCTGCGGGTCGGCGATGGACGAGAGCTCGGTCTTCCAGCCCTGGGGGGTGAACACGCCGAAGGTGAAGGGGGGTGCCATGGGGCGAGGATAGGCGTCGCGTACCCTCGCCCGGATGCCTGCCCCACCACCACGGTCGCCCGTGGCACGTTCGGTCGTGGCGATCCTCGCTGCCGCCGCCGTCGCCTCCGTCGCCGCCGGCTGCGGGAACGGCGTGGTGCGCGGCGGGTCGACCTCGGGCGGCCAGGGCCGCCCACCGTCATCGATCGACTTCGACGAGTGCAGGGACGCCGAATGCGGGACGCTCACCGTCCCCCTGGACCACGCCGACCCTGGCGGCCCCACGATCGAGCTCGCCCTCGTGCGGGTCCCTGCGGCGCGCCCCGACGAGCGGCTCGGGGTGCTGCTCACCAACCCCGGGGGCCCTGGTGCCGGCGGCGTCGACTACGCGCTGGCGCGGCCCTTCCCCCAGGAGGTCCTCGACCGGTTCGACCTCATCGGCTGGGACCCCCGTGGCGTCGGCGGGAGCGCGCCGCTGGCGTGCGGCGACAACGTCGACCGGTTCCTCGACCTCGACCCCGGGCCCGATTCCCGGGCGGAACGCCGCGGGCTGAACGACGCCGCACGAGCGATCGCCGACGAGTGCGCGGCCGAGGACGGGGCCCTGCTCCCCCACATCGGCACCGTCGACGTGGTCGCCGACATGGAAGCCATCCGGGTGGCCCTCGGCGAGGGCCACATCTCCTATGCCGGCTTCTCCTACGGGACCGCGCTCGGCCTCGGCTACCTCGAGCGCTTCGGCGCCCACACCCGGGCGATGGTGCTCGACGGCGTCGTCGACCCCTCCCAGGGCCTGGTGGAGTTCCTGTCGCGCCAAGGGGTCGCCATCGAAGGGCAGCTCGACGAGCTCCTCGCGTCCTGCGATGACGATCCCGAGTGCCCCCTCGACGACGCGGCCGCAACCTTCGACCGAGTGGCCGGGCGGCTCGACCGTCGCCCGCTCCCGGGGGGTGACGGCGCCGTGGGCCCCGCGGAGTTGCAGACCGGTGCGACCTACGCGACCTACGGGTTCAGCCCGTCGGACCGCGACGACCTGTTCCAGTCGCTGCACGATGCCGACCGCGGCGACGGCGACGGCCTGGCCGCGCTCGCCCAGGAGTACTACGACCTGGGCGGCTACACCGCGTACGCGGCCGTGGAGTGCGTGGATTCACCCGTCCCCCGGGGTGCCGCGGCGTACCGGGCCTTCGCCGGACGCCTGATCGCCGATGCCCCACGCCTCGGTGCCTCGGTGGCGAACGAACTGCTTCCCTGTGCCTTCTGGCCCGCTCGTGCCGGCTCGGTGCCACACGTGGTCACCGCGCCGGCCGCGCCGGCCGTGTTGGTCGTCGGCAACACCGGCGATCCGGCCACGCCCTACGAGCAGGCGGTCGACGTGGCCGACAACCTCGGACAGGGCCGCCTGCTCACCCTCGACGCCGCCGGCCACGTCGGCTCAGGTCGCAGCCGCTGTGTCGACGACGCGGTGGTGCAGTACCTGCTGACGCTGCAGCTCCCGGCGGAGGGCGCCACCTGCTGATCCGCGACAGCCGGTCGAGCTACAGCGGCAGGTTGCCGGTGGCGCCGCGGGTGCTGCCGGTGTCCTTGTAGGCGGCGATCGTGCGTTGTGCGATGCGCATCTGGTGGATCTCGTCGGCGCCGTCCGCGAAACGGCTCCAACGGGCCTGGGTGAGCATCTCGGCGAGCGGGGTGTCGGTGGAGTAGCCGAGGGCCCCGTGCACCTGGATGGCCCGGTCGATGATCTTCCAGAGCGCGTTGGCCACGTGGTGCTTGGCCATCGACACCTCGCTCTTGAAGTCGAGCTTCCGGTCGATCAGATAGGCGGCGTGGAGCACCATCAGCTTCGCCTGGTACAGCTCCATGGTGGAGTCGGCGATCATCCACTGGATGCCCTGCTTCTCGGCGAGGAGCGAGCCGTGGGAGTACCGGTCGAGCGAGCGGGCCACCATCATGTCGAGGGCGGTCTCGGCCTGGCCGATCCAGCGCATGCAGTGCGCCAGCCGGGCCGGGCCGAGGCGGGCCTGGCCGAGCAGGTGGCCCTCGCCGCGGCCGCCGAGCATCTGGTCCTTGTGCACGCGGAGGTCGGTGATCCGGATCTCGCAGTGGTTGTGGCCGCCCGACATGGTCTGCACGTCGCGGACGACCTCCCAGCCGTCGCTGGGGATGTCGACCAGGAAGGCCGAGTTGGCCGCCTGCGGCAGGTCGGGGTCGTCCTCGGTGCGGGCGATGAGGATGGCGAACGAGGCGCCCCGGGCGCCGGAGATGAACCACTTGTGCCCGTTGACGACCCACTCGTCGCCGTCCTGGTAGGCGTGGGTCTGGATGAGGGTCGGGTCGGAACCGGCGACCTCGGGCTCGGTCATGGCGAAGCACGACCGCTGGATGCCCTCGCACAGCGGCCGCAGGTACTTCTGCTTCTGGGCGTCGGTGGCCCAGTGCAGCAGTGTGTGCATGTTGCCCTCGTCCGGGGCCTGGGCGTTGAGGGCGAAGGGGCCCATGCGTGAGCGCGCGGCCTCGGCCGAGACGCTGGCCATGGCCACGTGACTGAGGCCCATCCCGCCCCATTCCTCGGGCATGTGCGGGAGCCACAGCCCCCATTCCTTGGCCGCACCGCGCATCTCGATGATGCCCTTGATCCACTGGCTGCGGTCCCAGTCGTCGGCCGCGGCCTTCTCCTCCACCGGCCGCACCACGTCAGCGATGAAGGACCGGACCAACATGCGGATCTCGTCGAGCTCGGGCGGGAAGCTGAAGTCGATGGCCATCGGGCAACCCTACGCAGCCACAATGGGCGACGTGCTCGCCGCCCAGTACCTCCGCGACCTGCTCGAGCTGGGCATCGTCATCGCGGTGGGCGGGATCCTGTGGTCCAGCATCGCCCGGCTGCGCCGGGGTGAGATCCGGGTGGTGCGGTGCGAGGATTGCGGGCGCCCCACCTCGCGCGCCTACCCCAACTGCAGGCACTGCGGCGCCCCCCGGGCCGAGGCCACCTGATGACGCCGGTGGGGGGCCGCCCGGGCGAGGAGGCGGTGGACGAGGGTGCGGGAGGGTCCCCGCCGTAACATCGGCGTGTGAGGAGCGCCGACACCGAGCCGCTGCCGGAGGGCCTCCCCGAGGGTGACGAGAAGGTCGCCGCGGTGCGGTCGATGTTCGACACCATCGCCCCCCGCTACGACCTGGTCAACCGGGTGATGACCTTCCGGATGGATGTGCGGTGGCGGCGACGCACCATCCGCGACCTGGCGCTCCCCGCCGGCTCGGTGGTGTTGGACCTGGCCGCGGGCACCGGCGACTTCTGCCGTGAGCTCTCGGGGGCGGGACTGGTCCCGCTGGGCTTCGACCTGTCGTTCGGGATGCTGGCCGCGGCCCGCACCGACGCCCCGCTGGTGCAGGCGGACATCCTGCGGTTGCCCACGCCCGACGGGAGCGCCGACGGCGTCACCTGCGGCTTCGCGCTGCGCAACCTGGTCGATCTGGGCGCCTTCTTCGATGAGCTGGGCCGGGTCGTGCGGCCGGGGGGGCGCATTGCGCTGCTCGAGGTGGCCGAGCCGCCCAACCGCCTGCTGCGGTGGGGCCACGGCATCTACTTCGGCAAGGTGGTTCCCCGGATCGGTGGCCTGCTGTCCGACCCCTCGGCCTACCGCTACCTGCCCAGGTCGGTGGCCTACCTGCCCGAGCCCGACGCCATGCTCGCCCGCCTCGCCCAGGCAGGGTTCGCCGACATCGACCGTCAACTCTTGTCCACCGGCATCTCGCAGCTGATCATCGCCACGAGGGCGCGGTGACCGGCGCCGACCTCCGGGCCGTCACCCGTCGTCTCGACCATGACGTCGACCTGCTGGCGGTGGCCGGGCCCGACGGCCTCTTGTTCGAGCAGCACGGCATGGGCCTCGCCGGTCGGGGCGAGGCGTTGCGCCTGCGCATCGCCGGCGGGGCCGAACGGGTTGCGTCCGTGCTCGATGCCCAGGGCGCGCTCGCCGCCATGGAGGGCGACGACGAACTGGGCCTGCCCGGAACCGGTCCGGTCGCGTTCGGTGCCCTGCCGTTCGACCCCGGCGCGGAGGGTGACCTGGTGGTGCCGTCGCTGGTGGTGGGTCGCGCCGAGGACGGCACCCGCTGGGTGACAACCGTGGCCGTCCACGGCGACGAGCCCGACGCGGCGGAGGCCCTCACGGCCACGGCGACGCCCCGGGCGCTCGACCCGTCCTCGTTCACGGTGCGGCCGGTGCGCACACCGGCCGACTGGTGCGCCTCGGTGACCGAGGCCACGCAGCGCATGGCCAACAGCGACCTGCACAAGGCGGTCCTGGCCCGTGAGGTGCTCATAGAGGCCGATGCGCCCCTCGACCCGGTCACCATCCTCGAGCGGCTCCGACGCACCTACCCCGGCTGCCTGATCACCTCGATCGAGGGCATGGTCGGCGCCAGCCCCGAGTTGCTCGTGTCGCGCTCTGGCGACGTGGTGCGCTCGCACCCCATGGCCGGCACCACACCCCGGGGCGGCGACCCCACTGCCGATGCCCGTCTCGCGGCTACGCTCCTGGCCTCCGAGAAGGACCGCCATGAGCACCAGCTGACGATCGACATGGTGCACGACACCCTGTTGCCCTGGTGCTCGTACCTCGACGCCGAGGCCGAGCCCTCGGTCGTGCCGGTGGCCAACGTCCAACACCTCGCCACCCTGGTCGAGGGTCGCCTCTCGATGCCGGCGCCCTCCGTGCTCGAGCTGGTGGCGGTCCTGCACCCCACGCCGGCGGTCGGCGGGGTGCCACGTGCCCTGGCCCTGGCGACGATCGACGAGCTCGAGAAGCTCGACCGGGGCCGCTACGCCGGCCCGGTGGGCTGGGTCGACGGCGCCGGAAACGGCCGGTGGGCCGTGGGCCTGCGCTGCGCCGAGATCGACGGCAACCGGGCCCGCCTCTTCGCCGGCAACGGCATCGTGGCCGACTCGGACCCCATCACCGAGCTGGCCGAGACGCGCGCCAAGCTCCAGGCCCTGCTCGGCGCCATCCTCCGCCCGTAGACCGGGGATCTCTTCGTGGAATTCCCCCGTGGCGGGGGTTGTCCACCAAGAGATCCAGGACTTCAGGAAGACCGGGTTTCAGAGGGCGGTGACGGCGGAGGCGACGGCGGCGTGCAGCTCGGCGTGGACGGCCACGTTGGCCGCCCGGTCGGTGCGGACGACGAGCAGGCGCGTGCCGCCGCCGGCCGTCGACGCCGCCACCGCCGGCCCGACGTCGGCCTGTGTCCCGATCACCTGCCAGGGGATGCCGTGGGCGTCGGCCAGCTTCGTGAGGTCGACACCGTGGGGCGTGCCGAAGAGCCGCTCGAAGCGTTCGGGCTCCAGGCCCGACGCCTGCGGGAGGAAGGAGAAGATGCCCCCGCCGTCGTTGTCGACCACGACGATGGTCAGGTCGAGGCCGCGACGAGCCAGCGCGAGCAGCGCGTTCGTGTCGTGGAGGAAGGCGACGTCACCCACGAGCACCACCGCGGGCCGACCCGAGACGAGGGCGACCCCGACGGCGGTCGAGACCACGCCGTCGATGCCGTTGGCCCCCCGGTTGGCCAGCACGCCCACGCCGTCCCTCGGCGCCGCGTACCACTCGAGGTCGCGGATCGGCATGGACGAGGACACCACCAGGTCGCTGCCGTCGGGCATCGCCGCCATGAGGTCGCGCCCGATCGCGGGCTCGGTGGGCTCGAGGTGAGCGTCCGCGGCTGCCGCGATGGCCCGGCGGGCCGCCGCCTCGGCGCGCTGCCAGCCGAGCAGCCAGTCGGGGGCGGTCGGCGTCCCCCGCCGTCCGGCGAGGGCGGGCGCGAGGTCGAGGTACAGCGTCTCGCTCGTGGCCAGAGCCACCTGCTGTCCCGGATCGACCCAGTGACCCGGTGCCATGGCCGCCACGACGGGGATGTCGGCGAGCCACTCGGCGATCACCTTCGACGCGAGCAGCCCACCGAGCCGGAGCACGATCTCGGGCCGGTGGTCGGCGGCGAAGGCCGCGACCCGTATCAGGGCGTCGGCGTGCGCGACCGTGGTGGCCTCCCCGGTCCAGGCCCCGTGGGCGCGTGGGCCGGTGAGGACGGGCCATCCCAGTGCCCGGGCGAGGCCGTGGAGCGCCGACGGGTCGAAGCGCCCGGCGCCCACGAGAATCACCCCGCGTCGCCCCTCCAGCCGCTCGGCCACCCGCTCGACCTGATCCGTCTCGCCGGGCTGCACGGGCAGGAACTGCGCATGCCAGGGCCCCCCGTCGTCCCGCCCCGGGGGGAGCGGAGCGGCGTGGCCCACGAGGGGGTCTGTGAAGGCCAGGTTGAGGTGCACCGGGCCTGGTCGGAGACCGGTGGCCGCAAGCACCGATCGGGAGGCGAGGGAGCGCCAGCTGTGCAGCTGCGCCTGGTCGGGCACGCCCGGATCGGCGAACCAGCGGACCGCGTTCCCGAAGAGGTGCGTCTGGTCGATGGTCTGGGGCGCGCCGATGTCGTGCAGTTCCGGCGGGCGATCGGCCGTGCACAGGATCATCGGGACGTCGGCCAGGTCGGCCTCGACGACCGCAGGGTGCAACTCGGCCGCGGCCGTCCCGCTCGTCGTGAGGACCACGGCCGGCGCATCGGCGAGCCCGCACCCGAGGGCCACGAAGCCCGCCGAGCGCTCGTCGTGGTGGACCGACACCTCGATGCCATCGTTCGCCGCGAGCGCGATGGCCATCGGCGTCGACCGGCTCCCGGGGCACACGACCGCCCGGCCGACCCCGCTCCGCACCCACTCGTCCACCAGCGTGGCGCAGCAGGTGGCGGCGACGGTCTCCTCGGTCGGCTCGGTCACGGTGGGCCAGCCTACGGTTGACGGCCATGGCGAACAGACCGGACGTTGCCCGCCTGTTCGTGGCACTCGCACCTCGCCCGCGTCGTTCTCGGCCGTCCACGAACGGCCACGTCCACCGGTGCCCGGTGTCCAGGACGGGCACCTGCAGGGGACAGGATCGCCGTGCTGGCGGCTGATCGGGAGGGATCCGGCTCCCGCCTCGTGCTGGTGCACGGCTTCGCCCAGACCCGAGGCTGCTGGGGCCCGGTCGCCGCATCACTGGCCGTCGACCATGAGGTCGTACGGGTCGACGCACCGGGTCACGGTGGGTCCGCTGAACTGCAGGTCGACCTGAGCGGGGCCGCCGATCTGTTGGCCGAATACGGGCCGGCGACCTACATCGGCTACTCCATGGGTGGCCGCATGTGCCTCGAACTGGCCCTGCGCCGACCGGAGGCGGTTTCCGGACTGGTCCTCGTGAGCGCCACCGCCGGCATCGACTCGGCCGCCGGGCGCGCCGACCGCCGAGCCGCCGACGGGGCACTGGCCGAGCGGATCGAGGCCCACGGTGTCGACGCCTTCGTCGCCCACTGGCTCGCGCTCCCCCTGTTCTCCGGACTCCCGCCCGAGAGCCGGTTCGACGCCGAGCGAAGGGCCAACACGGCGCCGGGGCTGGCCGCGAGCCTCCGACTCGCCGGTACCGGCACCCAGGAACCGTCGTGGGACCGCCTGGGAACGTTGGACATGCCCGTGCTCGTCGTTGCCGGTGGAGCCGACACCAAGTTCGCCGCACTGGCCGCCCGTCTGGCCGACCACATCGGCACGAACGCCACGCTGTCGGTCATTCCCGGCGCCGGCCACACCATCCACCTCGAAGCGCCCGAGGCGTTCCTGGCCGTGCTCCGGCCCTGGCTCACCGCCCACCTGCCCGGGTAGGAGCGGGTCCCAGCCCACCGTCTGTTCCCTTTCCCGGGCACGGATCCACCTCGCGGACAGCGCCGTGGAGCATCCCGGAGCCGGGGGGTCGGTCAGGCCGAGAGGGCGAGGCCGAGGGTGAGGAAGGCACCGAACGCCAGCTGCACCCGGCCGGTACCGCCGAGCACGGGGATGAGTGCCGGGCCGGTGGCGCCGCCGAGCACCTGCTCGACCGGCTTTCGGGCGAAGGGGATGGCGGCGAAGGCGAGGGCCGCACCGATCTGCGACAGGCCGGCCACAGGGATGAGGCAGAGGAAGGCACCGACGAGCAGCAGCACGTAGAGCCATCGGGTGCGCAGGTCGCCGAGTCGGACGGCGAGCGTGTTCTTCCTGGCCGCCGTGTCGCTCGGGATGTCACGCAGGTTGTTGACCACCAGGAGCGCGGTGGCCAGGAGCCCGACAGGAACGGCGACCGCCGCGGCCAGGCCGAACAGCGCGTCGGTCTGCACGTATGCCGACCCGATGGTGGCGACCAGACCGAAGAACACGAAGACGAAGACCTCGCCGAGCCCGGCGTAGCCGTAGGGACGAGGGCCACCGGTGTAGAACCAGCCCGCGGCGAACGACGCCGCGCCGACGAGGAGGAGCTCGGGGCCGACCGCCACCGTCAGCGACAGGCCGGCAATGGCGGCGACCCCGAAGGCGGCGAACGAGGCCCGCTTCACCGCTCCCGGCGAGGCCGCGCCCGAACCGACGAGCCGCATCGGCCCGACCCGCGCCGCGCTGTCGGTGCCACGGATGCCATCCGAGTAGTCGTTGGCGAAGTTCGTGGCCACCTGGATCGCGAGCGCCACGATCAGCGCGGCGCCCGCACGCCACCAGATCAGCCCACCGTCGACCCGACCCACTGCCGTGGCCGTACCGACCGCCACCGGCACCACCGCCGCCGGCAGTGTGCGGGGTCGGGCCCCGGCGACCCACCGGTTCATCCGGCCTGCCCCATCAGGGTCGCTTGGGGAACTTCGAGAAGTCGGGCTTGCGCTTGGCCACGTACGAGTCGCGTCCCTCCTGCGCCTCCTCGGTCTGGTAGTAGAGCAGCGTGGCGTCGCCCGCCAGTTGCTGGATGCCGGCGAGGCCGTCGTCGGCGGCGTTCATCGAGGCCTTGATCATTCGCAGTGCCATGGGCGACAGCGCGAGCATCTCGCGGCACCACTGCACCGTCTCCTCCTCGAGCTCGGCGAGGGGCACGACGGTGTTCACCATGCCCATCTCGAGCGCCTGTCCGGCGTCGTACTGGCGACAGAGGAACCAGATCTCCCGAGCCTTCTTCTGGCCGACGATGCGCGCCATGAGCCCTGAGCCGTAACCGCCGTCGAACGAGCCCACCTTCGGGCCGGTCTGGCCGAACCTGGCGTTGTCCGCCGCGATGGTGAGGTCGCAGACGAGGTGCAGGATGTGCCCGCCGCCGATCGCGTAGCCCGCCACCATCGCCACGACGGGCTTCGGCGTGCGACGGATCTGGACCTGCAGGTCGAGCACGTTGAGGCGCCCGATGCCCTTGCGGGCCACCTCGTCGTCTCCCAGGTAGCCGTCGTCGCCCCGGATGCGCTGGTCGCCGCCCGAACAGAAGGCCAGGTCGCCCTCACCCGTGAGCACGATGACGCCCACCTGGTCGTCGTCCCGCGCCTCGTTGAAGGCGTGCTGGAGCTCGAACAGCGTCTGGGGCCGGAAGGCGTTGCGCACCTCGGGCCGGGCGATGGTGAGCTTGGCGATCGCCCCCCCACCCTCGGTCACGGCCGCGGTCTCGTAGCGGATGTCGTGGTAGTCGCCGCTCGCCACCCACTCGGCGGCCGGACGGATCGTCGTGTCGGTCACGGCAGTAGTTCTACCCGTACCCTCTGTCCGTGCGCGAGTTGGTTGCCGTGGTCGCCGAGGGCGGGCCTGCGTTCGTCGACACGCTCCGGCGCGTCTGGGATGCGGGGGACGCCCTGCTCCCGGTCGACCAGCGGCTGCCGAGCCCCGCCCGCGAACGCCTGCTCGGCCGGCTGGCCCCCGGTCGTGTGATCGAGGCCGACGGGTCGGTCGGCGAACGGGCCGGTGGCCTGCCCGTGGAGGACGGCGACGCGGTGGTGGTGCCCACCAGCGGCTCGACCGGTGAGGTCAAAGGGGTGGTGCTCACCCATGACGCGGTGCGTGCCTCGGCCCTCGCCGTGCACGGTCGACTGGGCATGGACCCCGACCGGCACCGCTGGCTTTCGTGCCTGCCGTTGTCGCATGTGGCCGGCCTGGCCGTGGTGATGCGGGGACTGGTCACCGGCACACCGGTCGAGGTGCACGGCGGCTTCGACGCCGCCGCAGTCGAGGTTGCGGCGCGGACCGGCGCCACCCACGCCACGCTCGTGCCCACGGCGCTCGCCCGCATCGATGCGTCGCTCTTCGAGTGCATCGTCGTCGGCGGCTCGGCCCCACCGGCGAACCTTCCTCCCAACGTCGTCACCAGCTACGCCATGACCGAGACCGGCAGCAGCGTGGTCTACGACGGCCTACCGCTCGACGGGGTGGATCTGGCCATCGCCGATGACGGAGAGATCCGTGTGCGAGGCCCCATGCTGCTTCGCTGTTACCGGAACGGCGTCGACCCCAAGGACCCGGACGGCTGGCTCGCCACCGGCGACCTGGGCCGTGTCGACGGCGACGGCCGCCTGCACGTGCAGGGCCGGCGGGGCGACCTCATCATCACCGGCGGCGAGAACGTGTGGCCGACTCCCGTGGAGGCGGCGCTGGTCGCCCACCCGGCCGTGGCCGAGGTCGCGGTCGCCGGTGTGACCGACGCCGAATGGGGACAACGGGTGGTGGCCTACGTCGTGCCGGCCGACGCGGCCGCCCCCCCGTCGCTGGACGACCTGCGCCATGAGGTGCGTCAGACCCTGCCGTCCTTCATGGCCCCACGCGAAGTGGTGCTGCGCGACCAACTGCCCCGGACCGCCGTCGGCAAGGTCCGCCGAAGTGCACTCACGCGGCACCGCGGAGCGGAGCCTCCCCACCGAACTGAACCGGATGCCGAAGGCGCTCCGACGGAGGAGTAGCCAGCGTGATGGCTAGTCGGAACCTAGATCGCCGCAGGCCCCACGAACTCAGCGCATCGAGTGCGCCCTGAGCGCAGTGAATGCGCCGAGTTCGCCAGGTGCTCGGCCATCAGGCCCGAACGAGGATGCCACCGTCGACCACGAGGGTGTGACCGGTGATCCAGGAGGCGGCGTCACTGGCGAGGAACAGGGCAGCGTGGGCGATGTCCTCCGGCTCGCCCAGGCGCCCGAGCGGCATGCTGCGGGCAACGGCCTCCTCGGCGGGCTCCCAGAGGGCGCGAGCCATGTCGGTCTTCACCAGGCCCGGGGCGATGGCGTTCACCCGGACGCTCGGCGCCATTTCGGCGGCGAGCGCCTTCGTGAGGTAGATCAGCGCCGCCTTGGTGGTGTTGTAGACGCCGATCGACGGCTCGATCGAGTAGCCGCCCACCGAGGCGATGTTGATGACCGTGCCACCCGACTGCTCCATCGCCGCCTTCCACGCCTCCTGCGTCCAGACCAGCGGGCCCCGCAGGTTCACCTGCATCGTCTTGTCGTACCTCGGCAGGTCGATGTCCATGGCTGGTCCGCCGTACGGGTTCGTGGCGGCGTTGTTGACGAGGATGTCGAGCCCGCCGAACCGCTCGACGGTTGCGGCCACGCACGCGTCGGCCTGCGCGGGATCGCCGGCGTTGGCCGCGAACGTGGCCACCTCGCCATCCATGGTGTCGGCCGCCTCGTCGAGCGCGTCCTGCTTCCTCGACGAGATCATCACCCTCGCCCCGCTCGCCGCCATCTCAGCGGCGATCGCCCGCCCGATCCCCCGTGACGCCCCGGTCACCAGGGCGACCTTCCCGTCCAGTCGCAGCTCCATGCCCGGAGCGTAGGTGCACGCGGTCAGGTCTCGGGTCGGCGGTCGTCTGGTCCGCTCACGGGGCCCTGCAGAGCCTTTGCTCGATCACGGCACGGGGGTCATCGATCCGGGGCGCGGCAAGGTACATCCCACTTCCCGTGTCGACGTTCCGATGAGTGCGCGTCCGGAGCTGCCGGGTGAGGTTCCCTCGGTAGTCAAGCTGGTCGAGCAGCGACAGACACTGGCGCGGTCTGTCTCTCCGGCGTCGACGAGGGCTCGTGCGAGGGCGACGTTGCGCATCGGCTGGTTGGCGTAGCGAAACGGGCAGCCCGCTTCGAGCGGGGTCCCGTTCAGGTCACCGAGGTGCTCGTCGTAGGTTCGGCGGTGGGTGCCGTCGCGGTTGGTGAGTTGGAAGCAGCCGGCCGAGACGCACCTTGGGGGTGCCGGTCAGACCGAAGTGCCTGGCCAAGTATCCAGGTGGGTCTGCGCCCAGATCCAATAGTCCAGCCCCTGGAGGACCAGCATCTCGTCGTTGCCGATCTTGGTCTCCACGACATGGATGTCGCCCCGCTGGTCGACCCCGACGAAATCGACATACCGCGGCCGCCTGCCCGGCCGACGGATCGCGAGCTCCCGCACCATGTGAACAAGGCCGAGGTCTCGGGCGGTCAGCATCGACTGCAGGCGGTGCTCACCGTGACCAGAGTCGCTCCCATCCAAACGTGCCGCCGCGGCCCCCGAGGCCGCTGCGATCAACCGGTGCAGATCGAGGGCGGTGGCATCGCCGGCCAAGTCCACCGTGACCGGCGGCTTCTGATGGCCGGTCGGTTTGCCGTAGTGGACACCGGCGCTCGCGACGAGGCCCCGCGGGTCCTCCTGATCTTCAGCACCAGCCGCCCGTCGCAGTGCCACGCCAGATACGAACCCCTGTGTGCCGCCCGCAGACCAGGGATCGACTCGGCCCAGTCGATCAGGACCTGCACCCAACGCTGCCTGTCCCCCAACACCAACTCGCCGGTCGCCAGATCCACCCCCGGGCGGGTCAGCACCTCGCTGGCGGCCAGCGGCACGACCTCGGCCGGCCCACCCTCACCGACCGCGAACAACCGCACCTTCGTCTCGATGAACGCCAACCGCTCCCTCGTCGACCCCACGGACTCCTCGGGCAGCACCAGCCACAGGTCACGGTCACCGGCGTGGGCGAGGCCGTACGCGAGCGCCTTGTCGGCGTCACCTTCTTCAAGGTCTTGGCCAGCGCGACCAGCAGGGTCGCCTCATCGGCACGGAACGAGAACCGCGACGACAGCCGATGGCTCGACACGAACGCCTCGACCGGACCGCCGTGACGGTACGCGACCAGACCGGCCCAGTCCCCCGCCAACTGCAACTCGGTCTCCTTGTCCATCATCACCGCCGTGAACCCACAGTCGCTCGTGCCGTGCAATGCCGCCGCGGACGCCAAGAACGCCGCTGACGCTTCCACCAACGCCACCTCCAGCGGCGCTCCGTCAGCCATCTCGTAGCCCGCCCACCAGATCACACACGGCACCCGACCCGCGAGATGGTCAACCCAGCGCTCCCACCCGAACCCAGGCCGGATCGGCGGCCACGACTCCATCCCGCTCCGACCAGCCGCCTCCGCCGCCGCGTCCGCGTAACAACACGACAACAACTCGCTCTCGTCGGGCGGACCCCACACCCCAAGAACCTCAGCCGGGTTCTCCTGGTTGATATGAACCGCTACCAGCACCTCGACCTCCCGGGAGCGCGGGTGCCGGCACGCTGTGACCGCGCCCCCAACGATCCCACGCCTGGACCCGGTGGCTCGTAACCAGCACGAGCTCGTCGCCCTCGAGGTGGTAAAGGCACCAGTCGGCGCCGCCAGCAACAGCACCTTGATACCGGACTGCCCATCGGCCTCGGTGCGATGGAGTCCGTGGGCTCTGGATGCCCGTCGCAGGTGATGTGTGGGCCTCAGGGGCGGGCCCGTGAGATCGCGAGAGAATCGGCAGTTGTGATGACACGGAAATCATAGAATAGGGGCTGTAAGGGCTTGATTCGGTTGCGCGTGGGAGCTACCATCGAACACATGTTCGCAGCCCGTCTTCACTCGCTCGGGGGTGACTTGCTTACCGTGGCCGCGGATATCGAGCCCGACCTGATGACCGCGGCCCAAGCCGCCGAGGTCATCAAGGAGGCCGCCGAGATCGAGCGGACCGCAGCGGGCGTGCGCCTGCGGTGCGGGCACCGGATCGACAACGAGAGCCTGTGGGGCGAAGACGGCGAGCGGTCCGCGGCCGAGTGGATGGGAAAGCAGACCGGCCAGTCCGCTGCGGACGCGGCCCGCGACCTCGAGTGCTCGCGGCGACTCAAGGAGCTCCCCGCAGCCGACGACGCCGTCAAGAAGGGCGAGCTGTCGCCCGATCAGGCCAAAGCGATCGCGGATGCGGCGTCGGAAGACCCGGGCTGCGAGGACGAGTTGTTGGACACCGCCAAGCGAGGGTCGTTCGGCGAGCTCGCCCGCAAGGCCAAAGCCCGTAGGGCTGCTGCCTTGGGCGACGACGAAGCCCGCCACAAGGCCGCCCACAAGAACCGTTCGTTCAAGAAGGGAACCAACGCCGCGGGTGAAGGGTAGGGGCGGTTCAATGGGCCGGCCGACATGAACGCCCGACTGAACGCCCGGCTCAAGCCGTTCCTTGACGACGTGTTCGCCCAAGCCCGCAAGGCCGGCCGCCGAGACCGTACCGACGCCTACCAATACGACGGCTCATGGCCGCTCTCGGCCTCACCGACACCACCGCAGGGTCTGGCTCGACCCGAAGCGCCGACAACGGCGGCACGAGCAACGGCGACACGAACAACAGCGACGACACCGGCCAGCCCGCCCCGAACGGCGGCCCCACCCCGCCCACGCCGCCCACGCCGGGTCCCGCCCCGAACGGCGGCCCCGCCCCGAACGGCGGCCCCACGCCGCCCACGCCGGGTCCCGCCCCGATGCCCGCACCGCGCTCGTCGGGGCGCGAGGCGAGGCTGATCATGCGAATCGACGCCGCCGCGCTCAGACGGGGCCACACCGTGGCCGGCGAGCTCTGCGAGATCGACGGGCTCGGCCCCGTACCGGTCGCCGCGATCCGCGAGTTCCTCCCAGGAGCGGCGATCGCAGTCGTGATCACCAACGGCGTCGACGTGTTCAACGTCACCAACTTCGCCCGCCGAGCCAACGCCCTCCAACAGATCGTCCTCAACCTGTTGAACATCGGGTGCACCCGACTCGGGTGCGCCGCCACCGAACACCTGGAGGTCGATCATCGGGTCGACTGGCACAAGGTCCATGTCACGGAACTCGTCAACCTTGACTGGTTGTGCGCCCGCGATCATCGGTTGAAGACCCACAGGGGATGGCAGCTCGAGCCCGGCACCGGCAAACGGGCCATGCGCCCACCCGGCCAACAAGCCTGGCTCACCGAATCCGCTGAGCCGCCCGACCACGCCTCTGTCTGACCGCGAGCCCGATCGCCGCCGCGCCCCCGGATCGGGCGCTCGGAGCCGCCGCGCGGGTCCAGCCTCAGACCGCCGCATCGATCACCGCCGCATCGCTCGAACCGTTCTTCCGCGCCTTGCGCCTCCACCTTGCGCCTCCACCTTGCGCCTCCACCCTGCGTCCCCGCTTTGACGGCCACCGCGACCCCGGGGAGCTCGGTCCGGACATCAGCGGGGTCACGTTCCACCCTGCATCCCAGGTCCGACGGCCAGCGCGACGGCTCGGCCGGACGACCACCGGGGCGGACGACAACCCTCTCCGCCCTGGTGTCGGCCGGGTCTCGAGCCTCCGTAGCATTCAGGGCGTGCCCAACCGCCTCGCCGACGAGACCAGCCCGTACCTGCGCCAGCACCGCGACAATCCCGTCGACTGGTACCCCTGGGGCGATGAGGCCTTCGCCCGTGCCGTTGCCGAGGACAAGCCGATCCTGTTGTCGGTCGGGTACTCGGCCTGCCACTGGTGCCACGTGATGGCCCATGAGTCCTTCGAGGACCCGGCCACCGCGGCGGTGATGAACGACCTGTTCGTGAACGTGAAGGTGGACCGCGAGGAGCGCCCAGACGTCGATGCGGTGTACATGGACGCGATCCAGAGCCTCACGGGCCAGGGCGGTTGGCCCATGACCGTGTTCCTCACACCCGACGGCCGGCCCTTCTTCGGCGGCACCTACTTCCCGAACGAGGCTCGCCAGGGAATGCCGGCCTTCACCGACCTGTGCCGGGCCGTGGCGGAGCACTGGCGCGACCAGCGCGATGAGCTGCTCGAGAACGCGGACAAGCTGACCCAGGCCATCAGCCGCAGCTCCGAGATCGTCGCCGCGGGCGACCTGCCGCCCCGTGAGCTGCTGCACACGGCCTACGACCAGCTGCGCGAACACCACGACCCCGAGTGGGGCGGCTTCGGCCGGTCACCCAAGTTCCCCCAGACCATGAGCCTCGAGCTGTTGCTGCGCACCCACGCCCACCAGGGCGCGCCCGAGCCCTTGGCGGTGGTCACCACCTCGCTCGATGCCATGGCCTCGGGCGGCATCTACGACCACCTCGGCGGAGGGTTCTCGCGTTACTCGGTCGACACGTTCTGGATGGTGCCGCACTTCGAGAAGATGCTCTACGACCAGGCTCTCCTGGCCCGGGTCTACCTGCACGCCTGGCAGGTGACCCGCGAGGCACGCTTCCGCCAGGTGCTCGAGGAGACCGTCGAGTACGTGCGACGCGACCTCCGCGACACCGCCGGCGGCTTCTACTCGGCCGAGGACGCCGACTCGGAAGGCGAGGAGGGCAAGTTCTACGTGTGGCGCGCCGAGGAGATCGAGGCCGTGCTCGACGCCGAGACCGCCGCTGCGGTCATCGAGTGGTACGGCGTGACCCGGACCGGCAACTTCGAGGGATCGAACATCCTGCACCGGCCGGTGCGCGGCGATCTCGCCCGCCCGGAGGTCGTCGAGCGCGGGCGCGTCGCACTGCTGGCGGCGCGGGCGGCGCGCGTTCGACCCGGGCTCGACGACAAGGTGCTCACCGAGTGGAATGCCCTGATGCTGGCGACCCTGGCCGAAGCGGCGGCCGCGACCGGCAACGACGAGTGGCTCGCGGACGCGGTGGGCACCGCCGAATTCTTGGTGGACCACCTGCGGAGAGACGACGGCCGCTGGCTGCGCGCCTGGCAGTCCGGCGCCGCCGACCACCCCGCGCGCGCACAGCACCTGGCCTACGCCGCCGACCATGCCGCCCTCGTCGACGCGTTCACCCGACTGGCCGAGGCCACCGGCACAGCTCGCTGGATCGCCGAGGCCCGGGCCGCGGCCGACGCCCTGCTCGACCTGTTCTGGGACGACGAGACCGGCGGCCTGTTCACCACCGGGAGCGATGCCGAGGCCCTCATCGCCCGCCAGAAGGACTTTCAGGACAACGCCACGCCGTCGGCCAACAGCCTGGCTGCCCAGGCACTCCTGCGGCTCGCCGCCCTCACCGGCGAGGGCCGGTACCTGGATGCCGCCATGGCCATCCTGCGCCTCTTCGGACCGCTGGCCGGTCGCTACGCCAACGCGTTCGCTCATCTGCTCGGCGCCCTCGATCTTCTGACGACGGGTCCTGCCGAGATCGTGGTCGTCGGCGACCGCCCCGACCTGGTGGCGATCGCAGCCGGGCGCTACCTGCCCAATGCCGTCCTCGCGTGGGGCGAACCCTACGAGTCCCCGCTCTGGGAGGGCCGTGCCGACGGCGCCGCCTACCTGTGCCGGGACTTCGCCTGCCAACTCCCCGCCACCACCACCGAGGCATTCTCTGCCCAACTCGACGCGCTCACCACCCCACGCGGCTGATCCCCAACATCCTCGTTCTGGGACCAGAAACACGACGGTGAGCCCGGGAGATCTGTACCCAGAACGAGTGGTCGCCTCGACCCGGGTCCGTCAGCTGGGGAAGCCGCCGTCGCTGTGGATCACCTGGCCGGTGACCCAGTCGGACTCGGGGCCCGCCAGCCAGGCAACGAGGTTGGCGGCGTCGTCGGGGGTGCCCCAGCGACCTCGGGGCATCATCGCCGCGACGGCCGCCCGGGTCGCGGCATCGGGCCAGCCGGTGTCGGTGGGGCCGGGGTCGACGGCGTTGACGGTGATCCCGCGGCTCATGAGCTCCGCGGCCAGGGTCGGTGTCACCTGCTCGATCGCTCCCTTGGACGCGACGTAGGGCACCTCGCCCGGCATGGGGCCCTTGCCCTGGCCAGAGGTGAAGAGCACGATCCGCCCACCCGGGCGGCCGTCGTGTTGGGCGGCGAACGCCTGCACCAGCAGCAGCGTGGCCCGGACGTTCACCGCCAAGGTCCGATCGACCTCGACCGAGGTCAGTTGGTCGATCCCCTGGCTCGAGCTGCGGGCGTGGTTCGCCACGACCGCGTCGATGTGGCCGAACGTCGCGACGCCGGCGCTGATGACCGAGGCCGCCGCATCGGGGTGCTCGAAGTCCGCGACGACGTGCTCGACCCGGCCTCCGATGGAGCGCAGGTCCGTGACCAGCGCCTCGGGGCCCTCGGCGTCCTCGCCCCATGGCATCTCGGCATCGTGCGGCGCCCAGGAGTGGACGAGCAGGTCCACGCCATCCGAGGCCAGCCGATGCGCTACGGCGTAGCCGATGCCGGCTCGACGACTGACGCCGGTGACGACGGCGACGCGTGCGGCCCGGGCGGTCATCGGTGAGCGGGCCGTGTGCAGCGGAAGACACCCGTGTCGGTCGTGATGCCGAACGACCCCGCCCGCTCGATCTCGGCGTCCACGGCAGACCGGAAGCCGGCCATCATCTCGTCCCAGGGCACCTGCATGGCCGGCTCGTCGAGCGCACGACAGCTGGCCGCGTAGCGGACGACGGGTTCGGCGTCGGGCACCTCGATGCGGCCGACGTGACGGATCACCTCCACCTCGTCGAAGGCCGTGGCCAGGACGGCGCCGCCGGCGGCGTCGAGGAGGAAGTTCTCGGAGACCGGTGTGCCGATCCCGCCGGCGCGGCCCATCGCTTCACGGAGCTCTCGCAGGTGTCCGCCGCCGTTGGTCACGACCAGGGCGACGCCATCCGGTGCCAGCGCCCGGGCCAGTTCGGCCGCACCCGCCGACCGGTCCGGCACGTGGTACAGCATGTGCGCGGCGACGACCCGGTCGAACGTCGAGTCGGGGAACGGCAGCCGCCGCGCGTCGGCGACACCCGCGGACCGCACGCCGTCGGCGACGGCCGTGCGGACCATCCCCTCCGACAGGTCCACCGCCGTGACCGCGACCCCGCGGTCGATCAGGGATCGCGTGTACTGCCCGGTGCCGCACCCCACGTCCAGCGCAGCCCCCACGTGTGCCCAGCCCGCCTGCCCGAGCACCCACGCCACGAAGTCCAGCGGTTCGGTGCGGTAGGCGTACAGGGAGGCACGGTCCAGCAGGAGCGTCGGTGTGGCGTAGGCGGCGCCCCGGAGTACCGACGCGTCGGTGGCCGCGTCGCGGCTCCTCACGACGCGTCCCGCCGCCGCAGGTACGCCTCACCCCTGGGCGACAGGCGGTAGCCGATCTCGAGGCTCTGGGTGAGGCCGAGGTTCTTCAGCTTGCGCACGTCGGCCTTGAAGGGCTGGCGCTCCCGTCCCACCATGTCGGCCAGGTCACCGGCCCGCCGCGTCGGGTGCGCCTCGATCAGGCGCAGGGTCTCGATCGACCAGTCCCCCAGACGATCGAGGCGGCGGGTCAGGTCGTCGACCTCCTCGGCCGGCAGGCCGTCGGACAGGGGGAGCAGATCGACGGGCACCTCCCCTACCCGGTGCAGCTCGAGGCGGTACAGGAGGTCGCCCTCCGTCTCGACGCCGATGGCGGCGAACAGCGCGGCCCGGTCGGGCGAGCCGCAGCGCCGGGCGTCGGCCTCGGTGATCGCCGACGCCGGCACCAGGTCGATCGCGTCGACTTCCAGCAGGCCCCCACCGCTGCGGTACCGGCCACCGACCTTGGCCTGCGGCCGGGTCCAGCGGCGCACGGTCAGCGTGATGGCGCCCGTGCGGAGGCCCGCGTGCAGCGAGTTCGGGAAGAGCACCGCTACCACCCGCCCCGGTGCACGACGTCGTCGAGCGCGGGCCGGCGACGGGACGCCGATCGGCCCGGCTGGTCGTCCTCGGCCGCGTGGCCGAGCGCGATCGTGCCGATCGGCGCCATCCCGTCGGGCACCCCCAACTCGGCCAGCAGGTCGGCCGACCGGCCGAAGATGCCGAAGAACAGCGCGCCCAGGCCCTCGTCGCGGGCGGCCAGGAGGATGCTCATGGCCGCGAACGCCGTGTCCACGGTCCAGTAGGGCGTGGGCCATCGGTCCTCGCCCGCACCGAGGCCGGTGTGGGCCTTGTCGGACTCGGCGTACCGGCTGAGGTACGCCGACGAGTCGGCGATGGGCAGCACCAGCACCGGCGCCGCGAGCAGACGGGGCCAGCGAAAGGAGGGGCGCCGCACGGCCGGCAGGGTGACGTCCCAGTACCGGGCGGTCTCGGCGGGGCCCGCCAGCACCACGAAGTGCGTGCCGGCGGTGTTGCCGGCCGAGGGTGCCCGCCGCCCCGCGTCGAGCACGCGACCCAACGCGCTCGGGTCGATCGGCGCGTCGAGGAACGAACGGCACATCCGCCGCCCCCGCACCACCTCGGCGAACTCCACGAGGTGGGGTGCTACCTCAGGAGAACTTGGCCAGGTCCTCGGCCATCGCCCAGCCGAAGGCCACGAGCGAGTCGCCCCGGTGGGGCTGGTGGTCGTCGAAGAACGCGGCCACGTCGGCGGGGATCTTCTCGGGCCGGAGCGTGTCGTGGTCGAGCACGCAGGGGAACGAGCCGTCACCGATCGCGAGGAAGGTGCGGTCCTGGTAGCTGTCGGTCTCGATGCCGAACCGCTTGGCCAGGCGGCGACCCCAGGCCCGTTCCTCACCCGAGGCCTTGTGCTCGGGCCTCGGCACGATGTCGTCGAGTGCCTTGAACGCCTCGAAGCCGGCAGGGTTGAAGAACCGCGTGCCGACGAGCACGTCCTCGTCCGGGAAGGCCAGGACGGCCCGGCGGAACTGGTCGGCCATGATGGCCCGGAGCACCGAGTCGCGCTTGGACGTGCGCCGGACCGACGCCAGCCCGATGAGCACGCTCGGGGTGCCGCCGATGCGCTCGAGGGTGCTGTAGGAGAAGCCCTTGAGGCGGCTGCCTTCGCGGGTCATGGTGATGAGGACCCACTCTTCGGCCTGCTTGGAGAGGAGCCCGGCCTCGAACCGGCTCGGGCTGTCGGCGCAGATGTCGGCCATCTCGGCCAGCTCGGCATCGCTCAGTGCGGTGCAGTCCTTGGTCTCAACCTCTATGGCCATGTGCTGCGGAGCCCCCGACGTGGCGTGATACGGAACCCCTCTAGTCCAGCGTGATCGCCGGGCGAGCGCAACTCGCGTGCCGAGGGACGGCTCAGATGATGACGGCGTCCGGGCCGAGCATCACCCGGAGCTCGGCCAGGAGGGTGTTGGACGCGTCGACGCAGAACTCGGGCGGCAGTCGCACCGTCTGGCGCTCGCTGAGCCGGATGAAGACCTCGGACTCGCCCGGGTGGTCACGAAGAAGGGCCTTGAGTCGATTGATCAGGTCGGGATGAAGGCCTGGGGTGGTGAGGGCGATGCGGACCGCCGGGGCCGTGGTGGTCGGCTCGAACACGTCGATGTCCATGGCGATGATCTTCGGCGCGTCGTCGCGCTTGTCGACCCGGCCCCGCACGCACACGACCACGTCGTCAGCCAGCTTGTGGCCGTGCTCCTGCATCGACTTGGGGAACACCATGACCTCGGCGGACGAACGCAGGTCTTCGAGGGTGAAGACCGCCATCAGGTCGCCTTTCTTGGTCCATTTCTTCGCAAGCGCGGTCACGACACCCCCGAACACGCGCATGGTGCCGTCATCGAGGTCGGCGAGCTCGTCGAGGGTGCCGTCGGTGCGCCGACGCAGCGAGGCCTCGGCCCCCATGAGGGGGTGGTCGCTGACGTAGAGGCCCAGCATCTCCTTTTCGAAGGCGAGCTGCTGGCGCTTGTCGAACTCGAGATCGGGGATGCGGGGGCGCTCCTCGAAGGTGGGCCCGCCCTCGTCGGCGGCCTCGCCGAAGAGGGTCATGACGCCCATGTCACGCTCGCGGCGCCTGGCGACCGTCACATCCACGATGCGCTCGAACACGCTGAGCAGCCCACGGCGTGGGTGGCCGAGCGAGTCGAAGGCGCCGGCCTTGACGAGCGACTCGATGGTGCGCTTGTTGAGCACCGCGGTGTCGACCCGCTCGCAGAAGTCGTAGAAGTCGGCGAAGGGCCCGGCGGCCTCGCGCTCCTCGATGATCAGCGCGACCAGGCCCTCGCCCACGTTGCGGATGGCCGACAAGCCGAAGGGAATGGCATCGGGCATCGGTGTCGGGGGTCCGCCGTCCTCGGTTGCGGGCCCGACGCGATCGACCAGCGCGGTGAAGTCCGATGCCGAGACGTTGACGTCCGGCACGAGGACCGGGATGCCGCGCTGGCGGCACTCGTTGAGGTAGACGGCCGCCTTCTCGAGTGAGCTCTTGACGCTCGTGAGCAGCGCCGCCAGGTACTCGACGCCGTAGTGGGCCTTGAGGTAGGCGGTCTGGTAGGCGACGAGGCCGTAGCCGTAGGCGTGGCTCTTGTTGAAGGCGTAGTCGGCGAACGGCTCGATGATGTTGAACAGCGTGGTGCCGAGCTCGCTGCCGTAGCCGTGGGCGTCGCAGCCCTCGACGAACTTCACGCGCTCCTTGGCGATGAGCTCGCGGTCCTTCTTGCCACAGGCCTTCCGCAGGTTGTCGGCCTCGGCCAAGGTGTAGCCCGCCACCTTCTGGGCGACCCGCATCACCGACTCCTGGTAGATCATCAGGCCGTAGGTCTCACCCAGGATCTCGGTGAGGTCGGGATGCTCGTAGACGATGGGCTTGCGGCCGTTCTTGCGGTCGGCGTAGTCGTTGTGCATGTTGGCCGCCATCGGCCCCGGCCGGTACAGGGCGACGAGCGCGGCGATGTCGTCGAACTCGGTGGGGGCCAACGACCGCATGAGGGCGCGCATGGGCCCGCCCTCGAGCTGGAAGACCCCGATCGAGTCGCCCTGCTGCAGCATCTCGAAGGTCGTCGCGTCGTCGAGGGGGACGTTGTCGATGTCGAGCTCGATCCCGCGGCTCTCGCGCACGAGCTCGACGGTGTCGGTGAGCACGTCGAGGTTGCGGAGCCCCAGGAAGTCCATCTTGAGCAGGCCGAGGGCCTCCACCCCGTGCATCTCGTACTGGGTGACCACCGGCGCCAGGTCGGGGTCCTGGCCCGACTCGGGCTTGCGCTGGATCGGCAGGTAGTCGGTGAGCTCGTCCTTGGTGATCACCACCGCGGCGGCGTGGATGCCGTCCTGGCGCCGCAGGTTCTCCAGGCCCTTGGCCACGTCGATGACCGCCTTGGCGTCGGCGTCGGCCTCGTACATCGAGCGGAGATCACCGGCCATCTTGAAGCCGTCGGCGTACTTCTCGTTCTGGTCGAGGCAGGCCCACAGCGGCGTGTCACGACCCATGATGAGCGGTGGCATGAGCTTGGCGATCTTGTCGCCGACCACGTACGGGTACCCGAGCACCCGCGCGGCGTCACGCACGGCGGCCCGCGCCTTGATCGTGGAGAACGTGACGATCTGGGCCACGTGCTTGCGGCCGTAGCGCTCGGCGGCGTAGCGGATCATCTCGTCGCGGAAGCGGGAGTCGAAGTCCATGTCGATGTCGGGCATCGAGACCCTCGACGGGTTGAGGAACCGCTCGAAGAGCAGGTCGTACCTGATGGGGTCGAGGTCGGTGATGCGCAGGCAGTACGCCACGCAGCAGCCCGCCGCACTACCGCGACCGGGACCCACGCGGATGCCCGCCTCACGAGCGTGGCGGATGAGGTCCCAGGTGATCAGGAAGTACTGCGAGAACCCCATGTCGCCGATGGTCTTGAGCTCGTAGGCGATGCGCTCGACCACCGTGTCGGGGAGCGGGTCGCCCCACCGCTCGCGTGCGCCCTTGAAGGTCAGGTGCTCGAGGTAGGCCGCCGCGGCACGCTCACGCGCCGCGTCGTCGGCGCCCTCGTCGAGCCCCGGAGCGTCGGGCTCGGGCGCGAACTCGGGCGGCAGGGGGAAGACCGGCAGCTGCGGTTTGCCGAACTCGATCTCGAGGTCGCAGCGCTCGGCGATCCAGAGGCTGTTGTCACAGGCGCTGGGCACCTCGGCGAACAGGGCACGCATCTCGACCGCGCTCTTGAGGTAGTGGCCGTCGCCGTGGAACTTGAAGCGGTCGGGGTCGCTCACGAGCGCGCCCGTCTGCACGCACAGGAGCGCGTCGTGGGCCATGGCGTCGTCGCGATGGGTGTAGTGGCTGTCGTTGGTGGCGAGGAGGGGGGCGCCGAGCTGCGCCGCGATCTCGATCAACTGCGGGTTGGTGCGGGCCTGCTCGGGGATCCCGTGGTCCTGCAACTCGACGAAGACGTTGTCGCGCCCGAAGATGTCCTGGAGGCGGCCCGCCTTCTTCAGCGCCCCGTCGAAGTCGTCGTACAGGAGCGACTGGAGCACGTGGCCGCCGAGGCAGCCGGTGGTGACGATGACGCCCTCGCTGTGGCTCTCGAGCAGCTCCCAGTCGACGCGTGGCTTGTAGTAGTAGCCCTCGAGGAACGCCCGGCTCGCGAGTTGGATCAGGTTCTTGTAGCCCGTCGCGTTCTCGGCCAGGGCGGTGAGGTGGTAGTAGAGCTTGGCCCCGCCGTCCGTGTCGCCGCCGCCGTCGTCCTGGCGACCGCGCCGGGCCGGGCGCTCGTGGCGGCTGTCGTGGGCCTGGTAGAGCTCGCTGCCGATGATCGCCTTGATGCCCTGGGCGCCGCACTCGCGGTAGAAGTCCAGGACCCCGTACATGTTGCCGTGATCGGTGATGCCGAGCGCCGGCTGGCCGTCGGCGGCGGCCGCTGCGACCACCTCGGCGACCCGCGAGGCCCCGTCGAGCATGGAGAACTCGGTGTGGGTGTGGAGATGGGTGAACGAATCAGGCACCCTTCGGATGCCCCCTTCCTCGTTGCTGTTGCGAGCGGTCATGCTGTCCACACACGGTCCACAGGCGTCATCCACACCTGGGGATGAGTTACAACCGTGTGATTCGCCACGGTAGCCGAAACCCGAGGAGCCCTGCCGATGTCCTCATACCTCCTGCAGTCCCGGCCGGCGGACGGAGTCGCCCTGCTCACCCTTGACCGGCCCGACCGGCGAAACGCGCTCTCCATCGACCTTCGCGATGCCATCAGCGACGCCCTGGACGACCTCGCCGGCGACCCGACCGTCCGCTGCGTCGTGGTCACGGGCGCAGGGTCGACCTTTTCGTCCGGCTTCGACCTCCGCGAGTTCGAGTCCGCGGCATCGGACCCCGTGCTCGAGAAACGGCTCTGGGCGTCGAGCGACCGCTACCACCGCACGGTGCTGCGGTTCCCCCTGCCCATCATCGCCGCCGTCAACGGCCCGGCGGTCGCCGGGGGCTTCGACCTCGCGGTGCTCTGCGACATCCGTCTCGGGGCGGACACCGCCCGCTTCTCCCATCCCGAGCGGACGTTCGGCCCCGTGGTCTACGGCCCGCTCCGCGAGTTGGTGGGTGGTGGGGTTGCACGCGACCTCTGCCTGACCGGGCGCGAGATCGGTGCCGCCGAGGCCCACCGGGTGGGACTGCTCAGCTCGGTGGCACCGCCGGGGCGCCTGGCCGATGACGCGTTGGCCGTCGCAGCCCGAACCGCGCTGGCGCCCCGGGAGCTGCTGCTGGGCACCAAGGCGAAGATTCTTCGCCACGCGGGAGCCGACGCCTCGGCGACGCTCGACCTGTGACCCGCCCGACGGTGGGCCTCGGCCCGGCCTGCTACCGAGCCGGGCCCTACAGGTACTGGCCGGCGGGACCGGTGTGCTCGACCTCCGCGCCGGGAGGGAGCTGGCCCCGCATGCCGTCGAGTTGCTGTCGGGCGGCCATCTGCTGTGCGAACAGCGTGGCCTGGATGCCGTGGAAGAGCCCTTCGAGCCAGCCAACCAGTTGGGCCTTGGCCACCCGGAGCTCGGCTTCGCTCGGCACCTCGTCGTCGTCGAAGGGAAGCGCCAGCCGGCCGAGCTCTGCCTGCAGGTCGGGCGACAGGGCCGTGGCGAGCTCGCGGACCGAGGTCTCGTAGATCTCCTTGACCCGCTCGCGGCTCGGCTCGTCCAGTTCGGTGGAACGGACCTCCTCGAGGAGTTGCTTGATCATGGAGCCGACGCGCATGACCTTCGCCGGCTCGGAGACCGATTCGCGGGGCGGGGGCTCGGCCGACCCGTCCTGATCGGATGCGTCGCCGTCGGCGGACGCCGTGACGATCTCGGCACGCTCGACCGGCGGTCCTTCGGCTTCGACCGCGGATGGGACCTTCTCGACCGCGGTCTTCTCGACCGCGGTCTTCTCGATCGTGGGCTTCTCGGTCGGCGTCGTCTCGGACATGTTGAGTGTCTACCCGGCGCGAGCGGCCAGCAGTGGCACGCGCATCTCGGCCGAGGTCAGCGAGCCGTGGCGGCCGATCAGTTGGAAGATGCCCGAATCGGACGGATCAGAGAACGAGATGTCGTCTCGGGCGACCAGGGCGACGTCGCCGAGACGCGACCGGGCCGCCTCGCTCAATTCCGGCCCGAACCAACCCTCCATCTCGACCTCGGCGAGGGTTCGGACCCATGCGTGGTCACCGTGGCAGGACGCCGCCGCCTCCGCGAGCGCGACCTCGTGCCCGGGCACGGCGTGCAGCCACCGGAACCGGCCCTCGCCGGACTGCAGGCGGACGTGGCTGAGGACCTCGGGGTCGGGGGCCATGATCCGATCCCCGACGTGCACCTGGCCGTGGTCGGCGGTCACGACGAGCACGGCGCCGGCCGGCAGACTGTCGAGCACGTCGGCGACCAACCGGTCGGCGAAGGCCAACTCGGCGTCGTAGTGGTCGCGGAGGCCGTACTCGTGGGCCACCTTGTCGATGCCCTCGTAGTACGCGTAGACGAAGGGCTCACCGCCCCGCACGAGCCGTCGCACCTCGGCCACGAGGGTCGACGGCATGCGGTAGCCGGTGAACCGGACCTGGTCGAGGTGCGCCTGGGTGAAGCCGGTGTTCATGAACTCGGCCCGGGTGACCACCGGCGGTCGCTGTCCGCCGAAGGGCACCGACGCCTGCACGGAAAGCGGGGCGATGCGCTGGCGCGCGTCGCCCGCGCTGGTGGTCCAGCGCAGGACGTTGAGCACGTCGCCCCCCTCGACCAGGCGGTAGCCGACGACGCCGTGCCGGCCCGGGCACGTGCCCGTGGTGAGGGAGGTGAGCGCGGTCGCCGTGGTGCTCGGGGCCACGGTCGTGATGTCGGCCCCCGCCATGGCGGACAGTGTCGGCGCCAGGTCGCGGCGCTCCTGGAGCTGTTCCCATCCGAGCCCATCGAGCACGAGCAGTACGACCTGATCGGCGTCGACCGCCGGGGAGGGAAGCCACGGCGGCACTGACTCGCCGGGCTCGAGGAGCGCGGGCACGACGTTGTTCAGGCACGCACCCCGGTAGTCCGGGACAACGGGGTGATCACCCACGATGGTCCTTTCGGGCGCCGGCCCGGATCGGTCGGTCCTCGCCACGCTCCAGCGCCTCCCACCATCGTACCGTCAGTCCGGCCGCGCTCGGAGGTCGTACGATGAGCGGCGTGAAGGTGTCGACGAGAGGCGACTACGCCAGCCGGGCGCTCTTGTCGCTGGCGCTGCACACCGACCACCAGGCACCGACCTCGGTTCGCGACATCGCCGAGCGCACGGGTCTGCCCCAGCCCTACCTCGAGCAGATCCTCCTGGCGCTCAAGGGTGCGGGCCTCGTCCGTTCGAAGCGCGGTGTCGGCGGCGGTTACGTGCTGGCGCGCCACCCCGACGAGATCAGCCTGTCCGACATCGTGAGCGCCGTCGACGGACCGATCGCCGCCGGCGACTTCGGCGAGCCCCACAAGAACGGCGCCTGCGACCACGAGGGCCAGTGTGTCCTGCTGGAGATCTGGGGTGACGCCGGCGAGCACATGCGTCGCTTCCTCGACTCGTACCACCTAGGCGACCTGGCCCGGATGACCCGCGGCGAGCTGCCCTGGCCCTCGTGACGCCTCATCGCAGCAGTTCGAGGATGGCGAGGAAGTCGGCGGGCAGGGCCGACTCGAAGGCCAGGTGCTCGCCGGTGGTCGGGTGCGTGAAGCCGAGCGTGGCGGCATGGAGCATCGGCCGCCCGGCCGCGAGCGCGCCGCGCACGCCGCCGTACTGCTCGTCACCCACCACCGGGTGGCCGATCGCCGAGAGGTGCACCCTGATCTGATGGGTCCGGCCCGTCTCCAGGCCGCACGCCAGGAGCGCCAGGTCGGCGGGCTCGCGAAAGCGCCGCTGCACCTCGAAACGGGTGCGGGCGTCGCGGCCCGAGGCTGACACGGTCATGCGGGTTGGACGTCGCGTCGAGCGACCGATGGGGGCGTCGATGAGCCCCATGGTGTCGGCCGGTTGCCCCCAGACGAGGGCCAGGTAGCGACGCTCGACACTGCGCGCCCCGAACTGGCCCACCAGCGACCCGTACGCGTCCGGCGTCCGGGCCACGACGAGCAGCCCCGACGTGCCCTGATCGAGACGATGCACGATGCCGGGCCGCGCCGGGTCGCCGACGTCCGCGATCTCGGGGAAGCGCGCCAACAGTCCCTGGGCGAGGGTGCCGCTGTCGTGGCCGGCACCGGGATGGACCACCAGGCCCGCGGGCTTGTCGACGACCACGACGTCGTCATCGAGGTGGACGACCTCGACCTGAACCGAAGGGTCAGGGGCCGCGTCGGTCGGCACGGCCACGACCAGCGGGATGACGAGCGCCTGACCCTCGACCACCCGCTGGGATCGTGACCCGACGGGCGCACCATCGAGGAGCACCTCCCCGTTGGCGACCAGGGTGGCGGCCACCGAGCGGCTGCAGCCGGTGAAGAACGACACGACCCGGTCGACCCGCTCGCCGGCGAGCGCCGCGGGCACCGCCGTGCGCACGCCGCCGCCGCCGCCCGGCCCCTTCTCCCCCGGCCCGGTCGCTTCGCTCACGCCCTGGGCTCGTTCTCGCTGTCGTTCTCGCTGTCGTTCGCGTTCTCGTTCGCGCTGTCGTTCGCGTTCTCCTCGACGTCAACGGTGCCGACGCCGTCCGGCTCGGGGCGGTGCCCGCTCGAGACGCCCGCGGTCAGGATCAACAGCAGCCCGCCGACCACGATGGCACTGTCGGCCACGTTGAAGACCGGCCACCACTGGAGGTCGATGAAGTCGACCACGGCGCCGCCCAGCAGGCCGCCGGGCCCCGCACGGAACGCCCGGTCCAGCAGGTTCCCGAGTGCGCCGCCGACCACGAGGCCCACGGCAACGGCCCCCGCACGAGAGGTGGCCGACCGGCCGGTCCAGACGAGAGCGACGACCACGACCACCGCAGCGATGCCGATGACCGGGCCCAGACCCGCTCCCCGACTGAACGCCGCGCCGGTGTTGAAGGTGAGGTTGAGGCGGAGGCTTCCCACCAGATCGATGGTGCGACCGTCGGACAGCCGGTGGACCGCCCAGCTCTTGGTGAGCTGGTCGGCCAGGACGACGGCAAGGGCGACGGCGCCGATCACCGACGGGTGGCGGGCCTGAAGCCCCCGAGCGCCCATCGTGGGGTCGCCTACAGGCGACCCAGTCCGCCCGTCTTGCAGGTCACGCACAAGGCGGCGTGCGGCAGCGCCCGGAGGCGTTCCTTCGGGATGTTCTGGCCGCACCGCTCGCAGACGCCGTAGGTGCCCGCGGCGAGTCGCGCGAGCGCGGCGTCGATCTCGTCGACCGCGGAGCGCGCCTGGGCACTGAGGGCGAGGTCGCGTTCACGCTCGACCGCGAGCGTGTCGCCCTCGCCGGATTCCTCGTCGAACTGGACATCGCCAGGCTCGCGCTCGGCGGCGAGTTGGTCAGCCTCGGCCTGCAACGAGTCGGCCTGTCGCTCGTAGGTGGCGCGCTCGGCCAGCAGGGCGCTCTGCTGCGCCTTCTGGAAGGCATCGAGCGTCGCCGGCTCGACGAGCGCCGGCTTGGTCACCCGCTTCCGCACCGCCGCCGTCTTCTTGGCCACTGTCTTGGCGGTCGACTTGACCGGTGCCTTCGCCGCCTTCTTCGCTGCCGGGGCCTTCTTGGACGGTGCCTTCGCGGCCTTCGGCGCTGTCTTGGCCGGGGTCTTGGCGGTCGTGTCGGCTGGCTCCTCCGTGGCCTTGGCCGGCTTCGCAGACCCCTTCGGGGCGCGCTTCGAAGCCGCTACGGACTTTGTCGCTCTCGGCATGGAACTCCGATCATCTCCGGGCACGCCGGCTCAGCCCGATTGCCTGGGCGTCACTGGCAAAAGGGTTCCGGATGGTACGTCATCGACCCCAGTGGGTCAAGGGTTGCGCCGGTTGCGAACGCCTCGCCCGGTTCCGGTATTCCCGCCGGCGAGCGCTGAATCGACCAGCCGCTCGACCTCGTCGACGTCAACCCCCGTCACGCGGAAGCGCTTCTGGCGGTTCTTCGCCCCCGAGACCAGCGCCACCGCGGTGGGCTTCACACCGAAGATCTCGGCGACCAAATCGGTGATGGCCACGTTGGCGCGGTCGTTGACCGGGGGCGCGGCCACACGAACCTTCAAGGCATCGCCGTGGCGACCCACGACCTGCGATCGCCCGGCACCGGGCTGGGCATGGACCGACAGCAGCACGGCGCCCTTGTCATCGACTTCATAGACGTCGTTCACGGTGCTCCTCGAGTCGGGGCGGCATTTGCGCGGCCCTTGGGCTGCGCCCCCTTACTCTAAGGGCGCATGCCGTTCGGTCCTGTGGATCCTCAACTCGACCTGCCCGCGCTCGAGGCGCGGACCTTGACGCGCTGGCGCGACCGTGACGTGGTCGCCGCAGTGGCGCGACTGCGCAGCGACGGCGACCCGTGGATCTTCTACGAGGGGCCCCCGACGGCCAACGGTCGGCCTGGCCTGCACCACGTGTGGGCCCGTGTGTACAAGGACATCTTCCCCCGCTTCCAGACGATGCGCGGCCACAAGGTCCCCCGCAAGGGGGGCTGGGACTGCCACGGCCTCCCGGTGGAGTTGGAGGTGGAGAAGGAGCTGGGACTCGCCACCAAGCACGACATCGAGGCGTTCGGCATCGCCGAGTTCAACGAGCGTTGCCGCGCATCGGTGCGGCGCTACGTCGAGGACTGGACCTCACTCACCGAGCGCAGCGGGACCTGGATCGACACCGCGGACGCCTACTGGACGCTCGACAACAGCTACGTGGAGTCGGTCTGGTGGCTCGTGAAGTCCATGTGGGACAAGGGACTGCTCTACGAGGGCCATCGCGTGTCGCCCTACTGCGCCCGCTGTGGCACGGCGCTGTCCTCCCACGAGGTGGCCCAGGGCTACCAGGACGTCGTCGATCCCTCGATCTACGTCCGCTTCCCCGTCCAGGCCGACGACGACACGATCGACCTGCTCGTGTGGACCACGACGCCGTGGACGCTGCTGTCGAACGTGGCCGTCGCCGCCGGCCCCGACATCGCCTACGTCCGGGTGCGGTCGAGCGACGACCGACCCGACCTGGTCATGGCCGAGGCCGCCGCGGCCCGCCGCTACCCGGAGGCCGAGCTCGTCGGGCGCTACACCGGGGCCGAGCTCGCCGGCTGGCGGTACCGGCGCCCGTTCGACCTGCTCGACCTCGACGAGCGCGGCGAGCGGGTGGTTCTCGCCGACTACGTGTCCGTCGACGACGGGTCGGGCCTCGTGCACCTGGCACCGGCCTTCGGCGAGGACGACGCCGCGGTGGGCCGCGCCGAGGACCTCCCGGTGCTCAATCCGGTCGGCCCCGACGGCACGTTCACGGCGCAGGTGGCGCCGTGGGCCGGCCTGTTCGTGAAGGACGCCGACCGCGGCGTCATCGACGACCTCACCGGTCGGGGCCTGCTCGAGGCCGAGGAGGCCTACGAGCACGCCTACCCGCACTGCTGGCGGTGTGGCACCCCCTTGATCTACTGGGCGAAGACCTCGTGGTTCGCCCGCACCTCGGAGCGTCGAGCCGACCTCCTCCGCGAGAACGAGAAGATCGGTTGGCATCCCGGGCACCTCAAGCACGGTCGGTTCGGGAAGTGGCTGGAGGGCAACGTCGACTGGGCGCTGTCGCGCGACCGGTATTGGGGCACCCCCCTGCCGGTGTGGCGCTGCGACGCAGGGCACGACACGTGCATCGGCTCGGTGGGCGAGCTGTCCGCGCTGGCAGGGCGAGACCTCGCCGAGCTCGACCTGCACCGGCCCTACGTGGACGAGATCGTGTTCGACTGCCCCACCGGCAGCTGCGACGCGACCGCCAGGCGCCTCGAACCGGTGCTCGACGCCTGGTTCGACTCGGGTGCAATGCCCTCGGCCCAGCACCACCACCCGTTCGCCGACGATGACCGGTTCGCCACCGCGTTCCCCGCCGACTTCATCTGCGAGGCCATCGATCAGACCAGAGGCTGGTTCTATTCGCTCCTCGCCGTGAACACCCTGGTGTTCGACCAGACGCCGTATCGCAACGTGGTGTGCCTGGGGCACATCGTCGATGAGTCGGGCGCCAAGATGTCGAAGTCGAAAGGCAACGTGATCGATGCCTCAGAGCTGTTCGACCGCGTGGGCGCCGACTCCGTCCGTTGGTACTTCTTCGCCGCCGGCCAGCCGTGGACCCCGCGACGGGTGTTCGAGGAGGGCATCCGTGAGAGCACCCGCCAGACGCTGGTCACGCTCTGGAACGTGTACTCGTTCTTCGCGACCTACGCCGATCTCGACGGCTGGGCGCCGGGTGATCCGTCGGCGCCGGACCACGTGCTCGACCGTTGGGTGCTCTCGGAGCTCGACGACACCATCGCCGAAGTCACCGCCGCCCTCGACGGGTTCGACGCCCTCGGGGGCGCCACCCGGCTCGCCGGCTTCGTCGACGACCTCTCCAACTGGTACGTCCGTCGCTCACGGTCTCGCTTCTGGAAGAGCTCCGACCCCGCGGCGCATGCCGCCCTGCACCGGTGCCTCACCGTGGTGGCCCAGCTCCTTGCTCCGTACTGCCCGTTCCTGGCCGACGAGATCTATACGGGCCTCACGGGCGAGGAATCGGTCCACCTCTCGAACTGGCCCGAGGCCACCGGCGCGCACGACGCTGACCTCGCCGCGCAGATGGAGGCCGCTCGCCGACTGGTGGTACTCGGTCGTTCGGCTCGCACCGATGCCAAGATGCGGGTTCGCCAGCCGCTCCGGCGGGCCATGCTGCTCGCCCCCGGCGCCGAGCTCGCTGACGACATCCTCACCGAGATCGCCACCGAGCTCAACGTGAAGTCGCTCGAGGCGATCGACACGCTGTCGGGCCTGATGACCTGGGACGCCGTTCCCAACTTCAAGACGCTCGGCCCCCGCCTCGGCCCGCGGGTCAACGACGTGAAGGCCGCACTCGCGGCCGCCGACGGCGCCGCGATCAAGGCCGCCCTCGACGACAACGGTTCGGTCGAGGTCGCGGGACAGGTGCTCAGCGCCGACGACGTGGAGGTCCGTGCCTCGCGACACGAGGATCTCGCTCTTGCAGAGGACGGGGGTTGGGCCGTCGCCCTCGACCTCGACCTCGACGATGACCTGAGACTCGAGGGCACGGCACGCGAAGTGGTGCGCGCGCTCAACGACCTCCGCAAGGAGGCGGGATTCGCCATTGCCGACCGGGTCACCATCGCCCTCGACCCCGGCCCCGCAGTCACTGCCGCCGTCGAGGCACACCGCGACTGGATTGCCGCCGAGACGCTCGCCACCGAGCTGGGTCTCGCCCCTGGTGGCGACCATGCCATCACCATCGACGGCGAGCCTGTCGCCGTTGCCATCGCGCGTTCCTGAGGCCGAAGACCGCGCTCGCCCCGAGCCGAGGGGAGCTGGGGCCGCCGGGTGGCCCTCCCGCCCGGCCCGGGAGCGTCGCTACTTCTTGCGGCCGAACCGCTTCTTCTCGGGCTTCGCGGTCGCCTGTTCCTGCTGGCGGTACCACTCGGCCATGGCGTCGGGGTCGTCGTCGGATGGCGGAGGCTGGTTGGCGATCTCGTCTCGTGCCAGATCGGCCATCCACGGGTTGTCGCCTCCCGCATCGGCAGCGATGGCTTCCATCGACTGGGTGGTCGGACCGCCGTCAGGCAGGTCGGCCCAGGGATCGCCGGTGGGAACGGGCGCGGGAGCACCGAGCCCCCCGAACCCCGAGGGGTCCACCGTTGTTGCTGCTGCTGGTGGCGGCGGCGGCGGGGGTGGCGGCTGGTGGAAGAGCTCGGCCTCGGGCGGCGGCGGACTCGGTGCGGCGACGGGCTGGACCGGCTCGACGGGCGGCAGCCACTCGAGTGGCGTCTCGGGCCCGGCGGCGGGGGCCGCCATGGCTTCTCCGAAGACCGGCGCAGGCGGGTAGTCGTCGAGTGGGGGCGGCTCGATGACGGGGATCTCGGGAATCATCGGCTCGGCGACCATCGGCTCGGGGGTCATCTCGGGTTCCATGGAGGGCGCCGGGTCGACGGGAACGGGCGCCGAGAAGTCCGGCTCGGGCTCGATCGGCGGGATGACCTCGCTCACGATCGGCTGCGGGAGCGGCGCCATGGAACCGGCCGCGTCGAGAAGACCTTCGAGGCTGGCGACGGTGCTGGCCATCCGTGCCCGTTGGTCGTCCACGTGGCGCTCGAGGGTTTCGACGTCGGCCATCAACTGGTCGCGGATGCCTTCCAGCTCGCCGATCTCGCGGAGCAGGCGCTCCCGTGTCTCGTCGACCGAGCGACGGACCTCGTCCTCCGACTCACGCAATCGCCGGTCGTGGTGCTCCTGGGCCTCGGCCACGAGGCGGTCGGCCTCTTCTTGGGCTTCCTGCACCGCAGCATCCGCGGTGCGCTGGGCCAGGAGGAGCGTGCGGCGCAGCGTGTCGTCGCTGTCGGTGGGCGCGACCGGCGGTGGGACCTGCGCCAACCTCGCCTCTGCGGCCTCGGCGCGCTGTGTGGCCTCCCGGAGCCGCATCTGCAATTGGCCGACGGCCACCCCCACCCGCTCGAGGAAATCGTCCACCTCGTCGGGGTCGTAACCGCCGAACTTCTTCTCGCGGAAGTCGACATCCTTCAAGAGCTGTGGCGTGACGTCCATGGGAGCAGGGTAGTCAATGGGCCGCAGGACGACGAGGATGCCCGCCGCCCTCGTGCGCCTTCAGCACCCGAGAACGGCGCCCTGGATCACCTGGATGCCGATCAGGACCACGATGGGCGACAGGTCCATGCGGAAGTTCGCCCCGCCGACGGGCGGGATGATCCGGCGCAGCGGCGCCAGCACGGGCTCGGTCACCGTGAAGAGGAACCGGAAGATCGAGGCCATGAGGGTGCCGGGCTCGAGCGGGAACCAGCTGAGGATGATCCGCCCGAAGAGCGCGAAGAGGTACAGGTTGAGGAGGGGGCAGAGGAGGCGCATGGAGCGTCAGGTGTCGTGGAGCCCGCGCTCGCGCAGGCGCCGACGCTCCTCGTCCGACACCTCGACGTCGGTCGGGGTCAGCAGGTAGACCTGATCGGCCACACGCTCCATCTGCCCGCCCAAGCCGTAGCACAGCCCGCTGGCGAAGTCGATGAGCCGACGTGACAGGTCGCGGTCGGCCCCCTGCAGGTTGATGATGACGGGTTGGCTGCCCTTGAAGCGGTCCGCGACGTCCTGGGCCTCGGTGAAGGAAACGGGTGACACGACATGCGGCTTGGCCTTGGCCACCGCCGGGATCGGCCGAACCGCCGAACCGCCCATCGAATCCTTGGGGGTCAACCCGGTGGAGCCCGACTCGGACGGGATGGTGCGAATGGCCGACACTGCGGAATCATCGTGCTCGGCCGGTGCCAGCGACACCCCGCCCGGGCGCTCGTCGTAGCCGACCGGGTGGATTGGTCGGACCGGGACCGGCACGCCGACGCCCGAGCCCATGTGGGCGGAGCCCCGCGTCGGGGCGTCGAGCGCCGCCGGGCCGCGGTCGTCCTGTGCGTCGTAGTCGTCGTACTCCTCGTCTGGTCCGAGGCCGAGGTAGAGCATGGCGCGCCGCCACGTGGTGGACATGGGTTCCTCCTACAAAACCGTCGTGAACAGTGTCGCACGCCGCCGGTCGCGGCGCGCGGAGCGTGAGTGGGCCGGTGACGGTGAGGGTGCGATGACCAGGCGTCTCATGGTCGCCTGCCGAAGAGGTCCGTACCGACCCGCACCATCGTCGCGCCTTCCTGCACCGCCACCTCGAGGTCAGCGCTCATGCCCATCGAGCAGTCGCGGAGGCCCAGGCGATCGGCCTCGGACCGGAGCCAGCGGAAGCACTCGCGCGCCCCCTCGGAGGCACCCGCGGGCGCGACCCCCATGAGGCCACGCACGACGAGGCCGAGGTCGACGAGCGCTTCGACGAGTGCTCCGGCCTCGGTGCGCTCGCAACCACCCTTCTGCGCCTCACCGCTGAGGTTCACCTGCACGAGCACCTCCGCGCCCGGCGCTCGGCGAGCGATCTCCGCCCCGAGTGCGAGGCGGTCGACGCTCTGCCAGAGCGTCACGTGCGGGGCGAGCAGCTTGACCTTGTTGCGCTGCAGCCGTCCCAGGAAGTGCCACCGCGGCGCCAGGCCGGCGGCGCTCGCCGCGGCCACCTTCGGCACCATCTCCTGGGCGTAGTTCTCACCCAGGTCGTGGAGGCCGCAGGTGGCCGCGGCGAGCGCCACGTCCGGCGGGAATCCCTTGGTCACGGCCACGAGGAGCACCGACGCCGGGTCTCCGCCGGCCGCGGCGATGCGACCGCGGACCCGATCCGCCCCGGCGGCGATCTCCTGGGGGTCGACGAGCCTCACCGCCACAGCCAGGTCACGGCGCTCATCCGCCCCTCCTCAGCCCGTGCGCGGTGCGAGTACCACCGTTCGGGCGAGCAGGCGGTGCACCCCGGCGAGTGCTGGGCCACCCTCGCGCCGGCGTCGACGACCGCCTGTTCGACCGCGCGTGGCAGGTCGAGCGCCGCCGAGCCCGACGCGGTGCGGGAGCTGACGCCCGGGCCGAACCGCTCCACGACCCTCGACAGGTCACCGCCACCGAACTCGTAGCACCCAGGATGGATCATCGGACCGAGCCGTGCCTCGATCCGGCGCGCGCCGATCAGTCGCATGGCCTCGACCGTCGCCTCGACGATGCCGGCGAGGACACCCCGCCAGCCGGCGTGCGCCGCCCCGACCACGCCCTCGGGGCTCGAGAACAGCACCACGCCGCAGTCGGCGGTCTGGATGGCGATCGGCACCATGGCCGCGGCGGTGACCAGTGCGTCGGCCTCGTCGCCCTGGTGCTGGCCCGGCGCCGATACCGAGAGGACACGGGCGCCGTGGACCTGCCGGAGCCAGTTCCACGGCTGGTCGGGCCCCCCGACGCGTGCGAGGAGCGATCGCCGTCGGCGCTCGACGTCAGGTGCGTCGGGAGCGAGATCGCCGTCGGCGCGACTCGAGAAGAGCCAGTTCGGCCCCGGCGTCACTTCGGCAGGGTGCAGCGGCACCGGCTCGTGCGGCGCTACTTGAGGAACGACGGGACGTCGAAGTCGTCACCGGTGTCGAGATCTTCGTCAGGCGTCGAGAAGAGATCGCCGGTCGGCTCACTGTCGGTGGGCACCGACCGGAGGAACTCGGCATCGCTCGTGTCCCGCTCGCGCTTGTCGTCCCAGCGCTCGAAGCCCGCGGCGATCACGGTGACCCGCACCTCGTCGCCCATCTCGTCGTCGATGCAGGCGCCGAAGATGATGTTGGCGTCGGGATGGGCGACCCCGTGGATCACCTCGGCGGCCTCGTTCACCTCGAAGAGCCCGAGGTCGCTGCCACCGGAGATGTTGAGCACGATGCCCCGGGCGCCCTCGATCGACGCTTCGAGCATCGGGCTCGAGATCGCACCGCGGGCCGCAGAGAGCGCCCGGCCCTCGCCCGAGGCGTAGCCGATGCCCATGAGCGCCGACCCGGCATTGCTCATGACCGTCTTGATGTCGGCGAAGTCGGTGTTGATCAGGCCCGGCGTGGTGATGAGGTCGGTGATCCCCTGAACGCCCTGGAGGAGGATCTCGTCGGCCATCTTGAAGGCGTTCAACATGGACGTCTTGTCATCGGAGACGGTGAGCAGGCGATCGTTGGGAATCACGATCTGCGTGTCGACCTTCTCCTTCAGCCGTTGGATCCCCTGTTCGGCCTGCACCGTGCGGCGGCGGCCCTCGAAGGTGAACGGCCGTGTGACCACGCCGATGGTGAGGGCCCCGAGGTTCCGGGCGATCTCGGCCACGACCGGAGCGGCTCCGGTCCCGGTGCCACCACCCTTCCCGGCGGTGATGAAGACCATGTCGGCGCCCTCGAGCGCGGCGGAGATCTCGGCACTGTGGTCCTCGGCCGCCTGCCGACCGATCTCCGGATCACTTCCCGCACCCAGTCCGCGAGTCAACTCGCGGCCGATGTCGAGCTTCACGTCGGCATCGCTCATGAGCAGCGCCTGCGCGTCCGTGTTGATGGCGATGAACTCGACCCCGTTGAGGCCGGCGTCGATCATCCGGTTGACGGCGTTCACGCCGCCCCCGCCGATGCCCACGACCTTGATGACCGCAAGGTAGTTCTGGGATATTCCGACCATTAGGGCTCCAATTCATGCGTGCGAGGGACACCGACCCCCGGACAACGGCAAAGGCCGGGCACCCTGGTCAGGAACCCGGCCGAACCGTCGACTCGAAGTTTAGCGTTGTGTTCAGGGCGCGCAAAGGCGCGTCGTTAAAGGTCAGGCTAACCGCAACCTGGAGCCCTCGTCAACACCGGGGCCGACGCGATGGACAGGTCGAGCGTGCCGACGCAGGGATCGACGGCCGCCAGGATGCCGGCCAGCGCGGTGCCCTTCTGGCGCAGGTCGTCGTTCTCGCCCACCGTGACTCGTCCCCCTGCCACCAGCCGGATCGTCACGCTGCGGTCGCTCTCGAGCACCACCGAAGCCACCAGCGGCCGTGTGCCGGCGGGAATGGCCGCCGCCACGCGATAGGGGCCGAGCTCGTCGCGGGGACTCTCCGCCCCCACGCTCGGCTCGATCCGGGTGCCCTCGATCACGGGTAGGCCCACCGGCGCACCGTCGAGGCCGGCGACGGCCCGACCCCCTCCGTCCACCGCGAACCAGGCGCCCTCGCCGGCCTCGACGGCCGCGGCAGGCTCGCGCTCGATGACCCGGTAGCGGACGGTGCCCGACCAATCGCGGGACGCATCGGCTCGCCTGACCCAGGGGAGCGCCTCCACGCGGCGTTCGGCGGCCACCAGATCGAGGTGGACGAGCGGATCGCCCCGACTGATCCCCCCCGCAGCGACGATGTCCTCGGGCGCCGTGCGGAACTGCCCGGCGACGGTCAGGCGATCAACGTCGAGAAGCGGGGTGAAGGTCAGCGCGACGCACAGGATGGCCGCCACGACCAGGGAGCCGAGGGCGATCACCCGTCGCAGGCGGCGACGACCCGCCGACCGCTTGATCTCCCGACGCCGCGCACGGATCCGGGGATCGATCATCGGTCGCCGTTGACGCGCCTCGCCCTCAGCGGCACCTCGAGCCTTGGTGGCGGTGGTCGTCATCCGACGTCGACCTGAGGTTCAGGGTCGAAGCCGACGAGGCGCGTCTCGGGCTTGAGGAGCACGCCCGTCGCCTCTCGGACGATGGCCTGCACGGCCTCCATCAGGCGCCGCACGTCGTCGGCGGATCCGCCCTCGTCGGCCTGGATGAAGTTGGCGTGCCGCTCCGACACTCGCGCCGTGCCGATCCGTAGCCCCTTGGCCCCTGCTGCTTCGATGAGACGGCCCGCGGAGTCGTTCGGCGGGTTGGTGAAGACGGACCCTGCGTTCTGACCGCCCGGCTGGTTGGCCCGGCGCCACCGGACGATCTCTGCGATCTCGGCCTCGGCCACGTCGCGGTCACCGGGCCGGAGCACGAGCTCGGCCGTCGCCACCACGTGCGACGACGACACCGCCGAGCGCCGGTAGCCGAGATCGAGCCGAGCCGCGTCCACCCATTCATCCTCGCCCGTGGCCAGATCCACGAGGCGGACCCTGCCGAGCGAGGCGGCCATGTCGGAGCCGTGACCGCCGGCATTCATGCGCACGGCACCTCCGACGGAACCCGGCACGCCGACCGCCCACTCGAAGCCCGTGAGGCCCGCCGCGGCCGTCCTGCGCGAGACCACGGGAAGCGAGGCGGCCCCGCCCGCCGTGACCACGGTGGCGTCCACGCTCACCTGCTCGAAGCCGCGTCCGAGCGCGATGGCCAGTCCCGGGAAGCCGCGATCGGCGACGAGGAGGTTCGACCCCCGTCCGACCACCAGCACCGGCGTGCGATCACCGCCGAGCGCAGCGGCCACCTCGCGGAGGTCGTCGATCGACTCGGCGGTGAGGAAGAGGGCGGCGGCGCCGCCGACCCGGTACGTGGTCAGCGGGCCGAGGGCGACGTCGTGGCGCACCGCCGGGCCGAGGCGTGCCGCGATCGCGCGCAACCCGTCCGAGCTCACGGGCCGAGCGCCACCTGCACCTCGTCGGCGAGCGACGTCAGGTCGCCGGCCCCGAGGGTGAGGCACAGGTCGCCCGGCCGCAGCACGGAGCACAGGTAGGGGACGAGATCGGGTCGCCTCGGCAGGTAGGTCAGCGGCCGCCACGGTGCGGTGTCCAGGACGGTGTTCACGATCAGCTTCCCGGAGACGCCTGGCCGGGGCGCCTCTCCGGCCGGGTAGATGTCGGTGACGACGAGCAGGTCGGCGTCGGTGAACGAGTCACCGAACCCCTGCCACAGCGCGGAGATCCGGCTGAAGCGGTGCGGTTGGAAGACGCAGACCACCCGGCCCCAGTCGCCCTCGCCGGCCGCCTCGAGTGCGGCGGCCACCTCGGACGGCAGGTGGGCGTAGTCGTCCACGAAGGTGACACCGGCGGCCTCGCCCCGGAACTCGAAGCGCCTGGCCACGCCCGCGAAGCGCTCGATCGCCGCCCGGCCGGCGTCGAAGGACGCGCCGACCAACAGGCCGGTGACCAACGCCGCACCCGCGTTCAGGGCGTTGTGGCGACCGGGGACCGGCAGGTGCACCCGGCCGAGGTCGACCCCCAGGTGGTGGAGCGAGAACGACGTTCCGTTGCCGCCGGTCCGGGGGTCGGCAAGTCGGTAGTCCGCCTCGGCCGAGAAGCCGTACGAGATCGCTCCGTGGTCGCGGCCCAGCCGGGCGGCGCCGTCGTCGTCGGCGCACACGAGGTTCGGCCCTGGCGCGTCGCCGACGAAGCGGCCGAAGGCGTCGAGCAGCACCCCGAAGCCCCCGTAGTGCTCGAGGTGGTCGGGCTCGACGTTGGTCGTGACGGTCACCTCGGCGCCGAGCTCGAGGAAGGTGCCGTCGCTCTCGTCGGCCTCGACCACGAACCACTCGCCGGAGTCCCACACGGCACCCGTGCCGATCTCGTTCACGTCGCCGCCGATGATGAACGACGGGTGCAGGCCGGCCTCGACCAGCACGAGCGCCAGCATGGACGCGGTGGTGGTCTTGCCGTGGGTGCCGGCGACCGCGATGGTGCGGCGTGTGCCCGAGATCGCCGCGAGTACGTCGGCGCGCCGGAGGACGGGGATGCCGCGCTCTCGCGCCGCCACCACCTCGGGGTTCGATTCGGGCACGGCGGTCGAGATCGTGACCGCGTCGACATCGCCCACGAGCGCGGCGGCATGCCCGACGCTCACCTCGAGCCCGCGTGCCCGCAATCGATCGAGCCCGGCGGACGACTTGAGGTCGCTTCCGGTGACGGTGTGGCCCATGTCGGCCAGCACCGTGGCGATGGCACTCATCCCGGCGCCTCCGACGCCCACGACGTGCACCCGCCGCGGTGCACTCAGGTCAAGCACGGGCGTTCGCCTCGACCAGGGCCGCGACGGAGTCGGCGGCATCTCTCCGGGCCAGGCGACGGGCGGCCATGCCCATCTCGTCGAGTCGGCCCGGAACGGCGAGCAGGTCGTCGACCTCGCGCACCAGGCGGTCCGCAGTGAGCTCGGAATCGGGCACGAGCACCGCGGCGCCCGCGTCGACGAGCGCCCGCGCGTTGGCGGTCTGATGGTCGCCCGGCGCCCCCGGCAGGGGGACGAGGATCGACGGGACACCGACGACCGCCAGCTCGGCCACGGTGGTCGCACCGCTCCGACACAGGACCAGGTCCGCGGCCGAGAACGCCCGCGGCATGTCCTGTTCGTATCGGACGGGGACGTAGGTGAGCGCTCCGGAAGGCAGCGCCGAGGGCCGCGCGGCGAAGGTCGTCCAGTCGCGCTCGCCGATCACGTGGTGCACCGTGAGGTCGCCACGTGCCAGCCAGTCCGCCAGCGCGCCGACGACCGCCTCGTTGATGCGGAGGCTGCCGAGTGACCCCCCGAAGGCCAACAGCACGGTCTGTCCCTCGGCGACACCCAGGTCGCGACGCGCCTGGGCCCGGTCTCGCTCCCGGTCGACCGCCAGCACCTCGGGGCGCACGGGGTTGCCCGTGAGGACCGCCCTCGGCAGGTCCGTGCCGGGGAAGGAGACGGCGGCCACCCTCGCGAGCCTGGACGTGAGCCGGTTGGCGGCACCGGGGACGGCGTTCTGCTCCGCGACGACGATGGGCACCCGCAGCACGGCCGCGGCCAGCGCGCAGGGGATGCTGGCGTATCCACCCATGGCGACCACCACGGCCGGACGGTGGCGGCGCATGAGGCCGAAGGCCACCACGACGGCACGGAGGAGGCCCAGCACCGCGCCCACGTTCGCGAGGGTGAGGCGACGCTGGATGCCTCGGCCGGGCAGCACGGTGATCGCGAAGCCGGCCGCCGGCACCAGGCGGGCTTCGCTCCCACGCGCCGACCCGACGAAGTGGAGATCACCGGCCGGATGCCCGCGCTCGACCAGGGCCTGGGCGATCGCGATGCCGGGCAGGGTGTGGCCGGCCGTGCCTCCACCGGCGATGATCGCCCAGGCCGACCATCCGCTCTGCTCCTCCACGCTCATCAGGCTGTGCTCACTCCGTCGGTGCCTCGGCTCAGTCGGTGTGCGAGGCGACGTTCGCAAGGATGCCAGCTGCCACCATGCTCACCACCAGCGACGAGCCACCGAACGACACGAACGGCAGGGGCACCCCGGTGATCGGCAGGACCGCGACGACCGCGCCGATGTTGACGAAGGCCTGCACCGAGAACCAGGCGGTGATCCCCGCGGCGACGAGGCGCCCGAAGGTGTCGGCGGTCTCGATGGCGGTGCGCACCCCGAAGTAGGCGAGGGCGACGAACAGCGCGATGACCACCGTGGCACCGATCAGCCCCAACTCCTCGGCGATGATGGCGAACATGAAGTCGGTGCTGGCCTCGGGGAGGAACCCCCACTTCGCCCGGCTGGCTCCCAGCCCGACGCCGAACAGCCCTCCGGACGCGATGCCGACGAGGCTCTGAATGGTCTGGTAGCCGGTGTTGGACGGGTCGTCCCACGGGTGGAGGAAGGCGAGCACCCGGGCGCGCCGGTAGCTCGCCCCCAGCGCGAGGGCGGCGGCGCCGAGGCCGCCGGCGACGAAGATGCCCGCGAGGTGGTGGAGGCGCTCTCCGGAGATGAACAGCACGGTGAACACGATCGACCCGAGGATGATGGTGGTGCCCAGGTTGGGTTGGAGCATCAGCAGCAGGGCGACGGCACCGAACACCAGCACGACCGGCTTCAGGGTCACACGCACCACCCGCGCCTTGCCCTGGCGCTCCCGGTCGGCCAGCAGCTTGGCGATGAACAGCAGCACGGCGAGCTTGGCGAACTCTGACGGCTGCACCCGGAACGGCCCGAAGCCGAGCCAGCGGGAAGATCCGTTGACGCTGGTGCCCAGGCCCGGTACGAGCACCAGCACCAGCAGCACCAGCGAGGCGACGAGCATCGGCCCGGCCCATGCCCGCCACCGGCGGTAGTGGACACGTGTGGACACGAAGAGGCCCGCAGCGCCGATGACCGTCCACATGAGCTGACGCTTGAAGGAGAACCACGTGGTGCCGTGGTCCTGCAGGTCGGTCACCGACGACGCGGAGATCACCATGACGAGCCCCAGCAGGGTGAGCGCGGCGACGATGCCGACGATGGCGAGCGACGGCGTCGTGGGTCGCCCCGGACGCAGACGGCCCGCGGGATGACGCTCACGCGTCTCGGTCAGATGGCCGGGCGTGGGCCTGGTTCTGGTGCTCTGGGCCATGTCTCGTTGCCTCCAGGGTGTCTCGAAGTGAGGGTTCAGGCGGTGGTGAGGTCGCGGACGGCTCGGGCGAAATCGTCTCCGCGATCGCCGTAGGACGGGTACCAGTCGAACGATGCGCACCCGGGCGAGAGCAGGACTGCGTCGCCGGGTTGCGCCAGGGCGGCGGCGCGGTGGACGGCGTCGTCCATCGACACCGCCCGCTGGACGGGGCAGAGGTCGGCGAACGCCGCCTCGACCTGGGCGGCGGCCTCGCCGATCGAGACGACGGCCCGCACCGACTCGGCACGGGCGGCCAGCGGCGAGAGGTCGATGCCCTTGTTGCGACCACCGGCCACCAGGACCACCGAGTCGAAGCCGGCGAGCGCAGCGGTGACCGCGTGGGGCACGGTGGCCTTGGAATCGTCGTAGAACGTGACCCCGTCACGCTCGCCGACCAGCTCGACGCGGTGGCGCATCCCGCCGAAGCCGGTGAGGGTGCCGCGCACGCCCGGGAGGGTCGCACCTGCCCCGATGGCGGTCGCGCTGGCCGCCAGCGCGTTGGCGACGTCGTGCGGGAAGTGCCGCCAGAGCGCGTCGACGGTGACGAGCGCCTCGTCGCCGTCGGTGACCAGGACGCCGTCGACGACCCGGAACCCCTCGGCCCTGTCGGCGAGCGAGAACGTCACCCGGCGGGCGGGCCCGCGGTGGGACCGCACGACGACGTCGTCCGCGTTGGCCACGGCAAGGTCGTCGGGGCCTTGATCCGACCAGATGCGGGCCTTGGCCGCCTCGTAGGCGGCGAGGGACGCGTGGACGTCGAGGTGGTCGGGGGCGAAGTTCAGCCAGGTCCCCACGGCGGGCCGGAACCGCTCGCTGTGGCCGAGCCGGAACGACGACGCCTCGACCACGAAGGTCTCGACACCGGCGTCGTCGATGGCCGCCACGAGGGGGAGGTCGGTGTTGCCGGCGGCAACCGCTCGACGGCCCGACGCCGTCAACATGTCGGTCACGAGGGTCGTGACGGTGGTCTTGCCGTTGGTGCCGGTGATCGCCACGAGCGGACGGGAGTCCCATGCGGCGGCCAGGTCGAACTCGCTGCGTACCGGGATGCCGGCGTCCTGCGCCAGGCTGAAGACGGGGTGTGCGTCGGGCACGCCGGGGCTGGGGACGACCGAGTCAGCGGCGCGGACGGCCCGCTCGAGCTCGTCCGGCGCGGGTGCCTCCAGGAACTCGACCCCCAGGTCGGCGGCCAGAGCGACGTGTCGCCCACCAGGGCGATCCTCGACGACGACTGCGTCCAGCCCGCGCGTGAGGAGTGAGCGGACGACGGCCTCGCCCGTGACTCCCAGCCCGACCACCAGCACCGGCGCGCCCATCAGTCGATGGCCCCGGTGCCGATGAAGTCGGCGTAGAAGAAGCCGAGCGCGACCGCGGTCAACAGGCCCGCCACGATCCAGAACCGGATGATCACCGTGGTCTCGGGCCAGCCGAGGAGCTCGAAATGATGGTGGATCGGTGCCATGCGGAACACCCGCCGGCCCCCGAAGAGCCGGAACGCGCCGACCTGCACGATCACCGAGAGGGTCTCGACGACGAAGAGCCCGCCGATGACCATGAGCAGCAGGGCCGTGTTGGTGGTGAGGGCCAGGCCCGCCAGGCCGGCGCCGATGGCGAGCGATCCGGTGTCGCCCATGAAGATGCGCGCGGGGGCGGCGTTCCACCAGAGGAAGCCCGTGCAGGCGCCGGCCATCCCCGCAGCCACCACGGCGAGGTCGAGGGCGTGCTCCACGTCGTAGGTGGCCGGATGGCGGAACGCCCAGAAGCCGATGATGGTGAACGCCATGAAGGCGAAGACCGAGGCGCCGCCCGCCAAACCGTCCAGGCCGTCGGTCAGGTTCACCGCGTTCGCGGTGCCGAGGATCAGCAGCACGGCGAAGAACATCCACCCGATCTGACCGAGGTCGATGTCGAGGGAGTCGAAGCGCGTGATCGACAGCTCGGTGTGCACCGAGGTGTGGATCAGCGCGAGGGTGGCGAAGCCGAAGGCCACGATGAGCAGGCCGATGATCTTGGCCCGCTTGTTCAGCCCCAGATTCCGCTCGCGCGAGACCTTCAGGTAGTCGTCGGCGAGCCCGACGGCCCCGGCGCCGACGATCGCCCCCATCACCAGCAGGCCCGAGCGGGTGATGATCCTGCTGCTCGAGATGTCACTGACCACGTAGCCGGCGACGGCCCCGGCCACGATGGCCAGACCCCCCATCGTGGGTGTGCCCGCCTTGGTGATGTGCCCCTCGGGGCCGTCCTCTCGGATCGGCTGGCCGATGTGGGCGTTGGTCAGCCACGTGATGAGCAGCCGGGTGCCGACGAGCGACACGATGAGACCGATCCCGCCGGCCACCAGCAGGGTCTTCACGGTTGGCCCGCAATCGCTCCGCCGGGGCCCCGCCCGGTGGCGCGCCCGTCGAGGGCGAGAAGGATCTCTCGGGCGACTTCGCGGTCATCGAAGGCAACGGTGCCGTCGGCGAGGACCTGGGCCGCCTCGTGGCCCCTGCCGGCGATGACCACCAGGTCGCCGGCGTCCGCCTCGGCCAGTGCCAGCGTGATCGCCCGCCGGCGATCGGCCTCGACCAGCAGTGTGCTCGGATCTCGGATTCCGGTCTTCACCTCATCGATGATGGCCGCTGGTGCCTCCCCGCGGGGGTTATCCGACGTCAGGACCACTCGATCCGCCAGCCGGGCGGCCACCTCGCCCATCAGCGGGCGCTTGGCGCGGTCGCGGTCGCCGCCGCACCCGAACACCACGATGAGGCGTCCGTCGCCCACCAGCTCCCTGGACGTGTCGAGCAGGCGCTCGAGGCCGTCGGGCGTGTGGGCGTAGTCCACGACGACCCCGAAGGGCTGCCCGGCATCCACCGGCTCGAAGCGGCCCGCGACGGCGGTGGCCGCCCCGAGCCCCGCCGCCACGGTCGCGGGGTCGATGCCCAACGCCGTGGCCGCCTCGGCCGCAGCGAGCGCATTGGTGATGTTGAACCGGCCACCGAGACCCAGCCGGACGTCCTGGTCGCGCCACCGGAAGCGGCTGGCGACGCGTCCGACCTCGAGTCGGGAGACGTCGTCGACCGAGAACCCCACGGTCGCCAGCACGGCCGCGTCACGCAGCAGCCGGCCCCGGGGATCGTCCAGGTTCACCACGGCCATGTCGGCAAAGCCGGGGTCGAAGAGCCGGGCCTTGGCCTGGAAGTAGTCCTCCATCGAGGAGTGGAAGTCGAGGTGCTCGGGGCTCAGGTTCGTGAACACCACGACCCGGAAGCGGGTGCCGTCGACCCGGTGCAGGGCCAACGCATGCGAGGACACCTCCATCGCCACTGCGTCGTACCCGTCGTCCCGCAGCCTGGCGAGCTCGGACTGGAGCTCGGGGGCCTCGGGGGTGGTCCTGACCCCGGTGAGGGTGCCGATGACGGCGGACCGGTAGCCCGCCCGATCGAGGATCGACTGCAGCAGGTGGACGGTCGTGGTCTTGCCGTTGGTCCCGGTGACGCCCACCACGGCCAGCTGCCGCGACGGATGCCCGAAGAACTCGGCCGCGGCCAGGGCCATGGCGACACGGGTGTCCGCCACCAGGACCTGGGGGGTGGGCAGGTCGAGACGACGGTCGCAGAGCAGTGCGGCCGCCCCCGCGTCCACGGCCTCGGACGCATGGTCGTGGCCGTCGTCGTGCTCGCCGCGGATGCAGCAGAACAGATCCCCCGGCGCGACGGTGCGTGAATCGAACGAGACGCCGCCGATCTCCACGTCCTCGCCCGAGCCGTCCCACCCCGGGGCGACCAACGCACCCGGGAGACCCGACACCAGCCGGACGAGGCGCACGTCAGGGACCGTCGGCAGTGGCGTCCGCGGCGGCGTCCGCGGTGTCGTCTGCGGACACCGGCGTCCCGATGCCGTCCTGATCGGGGCTGAGCCCGGTGCTGTCCGACAGCGGCGCCGGGCCCACCACGAGCGGCGGGGCGATCCCGTAGCGGGCCAGCGCGTACTGCCCGAGCCTGGCGAAGACCGGGGCCGAGACCTCGCCGCCGTAGATCGACGACGTCGGCTCGTCGAGCACCACGATCATCGTGATCTCGGGATCCTCCGCGGGAAGGAACCCGGCGAAGGTCGCCACGTAGTGGTAGTTGCCCGCGGCGTCCTCGTACCCGCCCTGCTCCTGTGGCTTGCGGGCCGTGCCCGTCTTGCCGGCCACGCGGTAGCCGGCGATCGCGGCCGCGGTGCCGGTGCCCTGGTCGACGACCGACATCATCATGGTGCTCATCTGGCGGGCGGTGTCTGCCGACACCACCCGGCGGCCCGGAGCCATCGCCGCGTCGTGACGCGTGCCGTCGTCGCCGACACGGCCGAGAACGAGGCGGGGCGTGACGTAGACGCCGTCGTTGGCGATCACGTTGAACGCGCTCGCCATCTGGAGGGCGGTCACGGAGATGCCCTGCCCGAGGGCGATGCTGCCGAGCGACGTCCCCGACCACTCGTCGAGCGGCAGGGTGAGTCCAGCCGCCTCGTTGGGGAAGCCGAGCCCCGTCTCGCGCCCGAGGCCGAAGCGGGTCATGTACTCGTCGAGTCGCTCGGCGCCCAGTTGCTGCGCCACCATGATCGAACCCACGTTGGAGGACTGCGTGAGGATGTCGTTCACGCTCCAACTGGTGACGGGATGCGGGTCGTGGTCGGTGAACTGGTGATCGGCGACCTGCAGGGCGTCGGGCACCATGAATCGGGTCGCCGGGGTGACGAGCCCTTCCTCGATCGCCGCCGCCATCGTGATGACCTTGTTGACCGAGCCCGGCTCGTACATCGCCGTGACGGCCCGGTTGTTGGAGCTGGGGACGGCGGGGCCGAGCGTGCCGTCCGCCCCCTGCGAGGCGTCGACGTTGGCCATGGCGAGGATCTCGCCCGTCCCGACGCGGCTGACGATCGCGATGCCCCCCTGGGCACCGGTGGCCTCGACCTGATCCTGGAGGGCCCGCTCGGCCTCGAACTGCATGCCGCGGTCGAGGGTCAGCACGAGACTGTCCCCCTGCTGGGCGGGTGTGAGGTGGCGATCGCCGGACGAGATGGTGCCACCGCCCGGCGCCCGCTCGACGGTGAGCTCGCCCGGCGTGCCGGTGAGGGCATCGTCGTACTGCGCCTCGATGCCGGACAGCCCGGTGTTGTCGACGCCGACCGAGCCGATCACCGATCGGGCGAGATCGCCCGACGGCACGAAACGCGACGGCTCGTCCATCAGGTGGATCCCGGGGAGCCTCAGCCCGCGCACGCGGCTCCCGACCTCGTCGGGGACCTGGCGGGCGACGTAGGCGAACTCGCTGTCCGCACCCAGCTTCTCCGCCAGCTCGGCCTGGTCGATCTCGAGCACCGGTGCCAGGTGGGCGGCCACCGCAAGTGGGTCGTCGATCTCGCGCGGGTTCGCGTACACCGTCGTCTGGTTGACGCTGAGGGCGAGCTCCTCACCCGTGCGGTCGAGCAGCGACCCGCGGGCCGCGGGAAGGTCGATCGAACGCACCCGCTGACTCTCGCCGAAGGCCACGTAGCGCTCGGGGCTCACCGTCTGGAGCTCGGCCACCCGCACGAGGAGGACGCTGAAGAGGAAGAGCACGAAGACCAGCAGCGCGAGCAGGCGACGCCTCGGGTGCGCGCCACGGCCCGCACCCTTCCGGGTGGCCCGCGGCGCGGCGTGGCGAACGGCCCGGTCAGCCCCTGACGCGGCAGCGCCCCCGCCCACGGGGGGTCGGGGGCTCGTGCGGCGCTGGCCGGGCCGGGGGGCCCGGCTCGGACCTTCGACCGGTGGACGGGAGGGTCGCGAGGGTGAGCGGCCGGTGGTCCTCGCCCGTGGTGTCATGGGGTCGCACCTGCTCCGGTCAGGCCTGCTGCCGTCTCGTCGAGGGAGATCTCGGCCTCCGGTGCCGCCAGCTCGGACGGGTCGATGGCGGAGGGATCGGTCGCCGTCGCCGGATCGCCCGCCGGCACCTGGTTCACGTAGGTCGGGCCTCCCGACGGAGCCGCCATTCCCATCGCCTCGGCCGCATCGACGATGCGCTGGGGTGCGGCGAGATCGGCGGCCGCGAGCCGGAGGCTCTGCGCCTCGGCCTGGCGGTCGGAGATGCTCTGCTGCACGTCGTCGAGGTGCACCTGCCCGGCCACGTTCTGGGTCTGGAGCACCGCGACGGCGAAGAGCACGGCGAACAGGACGCCGGCAGCAATGAGTGCCGCCATGCCACGACCGGCGCGCGGGGCGGCCGCCCGGTCCGCGCGGGGGGCCCTCGGCGGCGGCCCCTGAGGCACGACCCGGAGGTGAGGCCGCCGAGGCGCCGGCGCCGGCGCGTGACGGGGCGCCCGGCGCGGGGCGGCGACGGATGCGAGGGCGGGACTCATGGCGTCTCCTCAGGGGGAAGCTTCTCGACGGCGCGGAGGCGGGCGCTCTCGGCCCGGCGGTTCGAGGCGATCTCTGCGGCACTCGGCTTCCAGGCGCCGCGCTTGAGCAGCCTCACGGTGCGATGGGCCCCACACCCGCAGGGCAGGTCGGGCCGACAGGTGCAGTCGCCGGTGGCGGCGCTGCGAAAGCGGCTCTTCACGATCGTGTCCTCGCCCGAGTGGTACGCCAGGACCGCGACCCGACCTTCGGGGCGGAGCAGCTCGATGGCCTGGTCGAGGGTGCCGGCGAGCACGTCGAGCTCGTCGTTGACTTCGATGCGCAGTGCCTGGAACGTCTTGCGGGCAGGATCGCCGCCCCGTCGTCGGGCGGGTGCCGGGATGGCGGAGCGGATGGCCTCGGCCAGTTGGTCGGTGCGCTCGATCGGTCGGGCGGCCACGATCGCCCGCGCGATCGGTCGGGCGAAGCGCTCGCCGCCCTGGTCGCGAAACAGCGTCGCCAGCTCGCGCTCGTCCCAGGTGTTCACCACGTCGGCGACGGTGCGCTGCTGCGTGCGGTCCATCCGCATGTCGAGCGGTGCATCCGAGCGATAGGAGAACCCACGGTCCGGGCGATCGAGCTGTGGCGAGCTGACGCCGAGATCGCAGAGCACCCCCGAAACCTCGGCGACGCCCAGCGAGTGCACGGTGTGGGCCAGGTGGTCGAAGCGTGCGTGGCGGAGCGTCACCCGATCGCCGAACGGGGCGAGCCGTTGCGAGGATGCCGTCAGCGCGTCCTCGTCGCGGTCGATCCCGAGAAGCGAGAGGTGGTCATGGGCCGACAGGAGCGCTTCGGCGTGGCCCCCGCCGCCCACGGTGGCATCCACCAGGAGCCCGGCCGGCACCGGGGCGAAGAGGTCGACCACCTCGTCGACCATCACGGGCACGTGGTCGAAACCGGTCATGGTGACCAGCGCCCGACGTCCGGGAGCAGCCGCAGGCCGACCGCAGGCCTTGTCGCACCGACCGCAGGCCTTGTCGCACCGACCGCAGGCCTTGTCGCACCGCCCGCCGTCGCACCGCCACGTCCATCGGCAACCCCCCGGCCGCCGGGCGCACGTCGGGATTTCTCCCCGATCGTGCTCGATGGGAGACGGGCGGAGTGGGAGTCTGCCACCTCGTCAGCCGGGGGGTTGCCGATGAGCGCGGCGCGGGCGCCGAACTGCATCGATGAAGGATGGGTGCGAGGAGCCGAGGGGGTCATCGCTTGCGACGCCTCCGTGCGAGCGCAGCCGTCACCTTCGGACGGGCCGCCTCGCTCCGCTCCTGGTACTCCGAGGCCGGGAACACGTCGATGTGGTCCCGGTTGCCGGCGATCACCACGTTCGCGCCGCGCAGCGCGTCCGTGAGCAACTGGTCCGGCACGACGATGCGGCCCTGAGCGTCGGGCTTGATGATCTCGGCGGTCGCCCACAGGCGCTCGATGGCGAGGTTGGCGTCCTCGAGCGCCATCGAGCCTTCGTCCGCCTGGTTGTAGAGGTCGTCGGTGAGGTCGTCCACGAACGTCTCGAAGGCGTCCGCCGGCCAGATGCTCAGACGGTCGCCGAACTCGCTGATCAGGACCTGCCCGTCGGCCAAGCCGTCCCGGAGGCGCGAAGGGAGGACGACTCGTCCCTTCTCGTCGAGCGTGCGCTCGAACTGCCCCGCGAAGTACACGGCTGGTCTCCGTAGTGGTGGTGGTGGTTTCCCTCAAGCCACCGGCCGCGCACTGACGTGGTCAGGCGTGGTCGGCACGGACCACTATCGGCGACTTTCTGCCATTAGTCAACATTTTCTGGAATTACTTGGGAATTACTGCCTCTCAGTGGAGCTTAGGCGCCTCGTTCCATGGCCGCGAGAAAGGCGGACAGGAGCGGCGCCAGCCGGTCCCGACCCACGCCCACGGCCCGGCCCGCGACGGCGGCGCGGGCCCGTGCCCGCTCTTGTGGGGACAGCGCGAGGACCGAGAGCAGCGGTCCTGGGTCCCACCCGGCCAGCACGAGGCACTGGAATCGCGCCCCCGCCCGGGTGCGGCGCTGCGACATGCCCACGACCTTGCGCCCTGCGATCGTGACCTCGCCCACGCCCGAGCCGCCGAAGCAGATGCGGTCGGACCAGTCCGGGCGGGTCGGTGACCCCGGGTGCACCCCGGCGTCGATCCCCACCGTCTGCAGCGCCGCGACCCACACCTCGCCGAGCCAGCGGAACGACCGGGACACGTCATCGACCCATCGCGGGTCGGTGGCCGGGATCACCACGTCCACCCACTGCATCTCACCCGGCACGAGGAGCACCGCGCCTCCCCCGCTGTGGCGGCGCACCACGTCGACCCCGACCGATGCCGCGAGCGCCGCATCGACGTCCCCGAGGGGCTGCGCGCTCCCGAGGGCGACCGCCGCAGCGGTCGGCTCCATCACCCAGACGGCTCGACGCACCGGGTCCGGCAAGGCGAGCCCGTGGAGGAAGGAGGCCGTGCCGACCTGGTGCTCGACGGCCCAGGACTCCTCCCCGGCACGCACGCCCTCAGCGCACCCGCAGCCGCGGCCAGGCGCGACACCAGTGCAGATAGGTGACCACATCGACGGCCTCGGGCGCCCGATCGGGGTCGCCGTAGGCCGTCACCAGCCGGAAGCGCACGTAGGCCGGGTCGGGCAGCGGCAACAGCGGCCAACGGTGCCACCACCCCGGTCGCGCCAGCCGGAAGACCTGGACGACCGCCGTGCCCCACAGCGACGGGTGCCAGAGCACCGCCCAGAACGCCCGCATCCCCCAGCCCATGCCCATGCCCGTGCTCACCCGCCGGCCATTGCCCCGGCCACGGAACGCATGGACCGCATGGACCGCATGGACCGCATGGGAACCGAACCTACTCCGGCGCCGACAGCAGCGGTTCGCCCATCGCCACCCATCCCACGGCCGCCGCGCCGACGAGAGGGCCGTCGGCCCCGAGCCCGGCGGGCCGGACACGGGCACCGCGCGAGAATCGAAGGCGGGCGGAGCGGTCGAGCTCGGCCTGGGCGGCGGCGAAGAAGGTGTCACCGAACCCCAGGGCCACCGAGCCGGCCACCACGGCCAACCGGAGGTCGAGGAGGTTCGCCACCGACGCCACCGCCCGGCCCACCAGGCGACCGGTGCGCGCTCTGACCGGGTCGGTGGCCTCCTGCGCCGGCCGCCCGGTGACAGCGGCGATGGCGGTCCCCGACGCCTCGGCCTCGAGGCACCCGCGGGCGCCGCAGCGGCACTCGCGCCCCGCCGGCTCGACGATGAGGTGGCCGATGTGGCCGGCGTTGCCCCCTTCGCCCTCAAGGAGTCGACCATCGAGCACGATGCCGCCCCCGACCCCGGTCGACACCACGAGGGCGACGTAGGCCCGGTGACCCTCCGCCGCGCCGCACCAGCCCTCGCCGAGGGCCAGGGCCTTGGCGTCGTTGTCGACGAACGTGGGCAGCGCGGTGAGCTCGGCCAGCCGGGAACGGAGGGGGAAGTCGCGCCATGCCGGGATGTTGAGCGGCGACACCGTCGCACCTCCGAGCGTCATCGGCCCCCCACACCCGACCCCGCACACCACCGGTCCGGCGGCACCGTCCAGCACCTGCCTGATGAGCGTGGCCAGGGCGCCGAACACGACCTCGGGGTCGCGGTCGTCGGGCGTGGCCACCTGCAGCTTCGGGCCGAGGTGCCCGTCGGTCGACACGAGCCCGACGGCCATCTTCGTGCCGCCGATGTCCACCGCCAGTGCCGTTGCCACGGCCGTCATTGTGCACCCTGGACGCTCCGACGGAGGATGAGGCGAGGTCGCGCGTAACCTCCCGTGATGGCGCCGCGAGAGCCCGAGCCCCGGGCCGAGGTCTTCCAGCGGGTCCAGGCCAACATCGAACGGGTGATCCAGGGGAAGCCGTCCGTCGTCAGGCTGCTCCTGCTGTGCCTGGCCGCCGAGGGCCACCTCCTCATCGAGGACGTGCCCGGCGTGGGCAAGACCAGCCTGGCCAAGGCGCTGGCCGCCTCGATCTCGTGCTCCTTCGGGCGCGTCCAGTTCACCCCCGACCTGCTGCCGTCCGACGTGGTCGGCGTCACGGTGTGGAGTCGGTCCGAGGGCCGCTTCGAATTCCGGCGGGGCCCGATCTTCGCCGGCATCGTGCTGGGTGACGAGATCAACCGCGCCTCACCGAAGACCCAGTCGGCCCTCCTGGAAGCCATGGGTGAAGGCCAGGTAACCGTGGACGGGGTCACCTACCCCATGGAGCCGCCGTTCATGGTGATCGCCACCCAGAACCCCATCGAGCACGAGGGCACCTATCCCCTGCCGGAGAGCCAGCTGGACCGGTTCCTGATGCGGATCTCGGTCGGGTACCCCGCCCGGGACGCCGAGATCGAGGTGCTCGAGGCGCACGGGGACCACGACCCGCTCGCGGACATCGGGGCGGTGGCCGACGCCGACGACATCGCCGCCCTCGCGGCCGCTGCTCGCGCCGTCCACGTGGCCGCGTCGCTGCGCGGGTACCTCGTCGACCTGGCCGAAGCGTCACGTCGCCACCCCCACCTGGCGCTCGGCATGTCGCCTCGGGCCTCCCTCGGCCTGCAACGGGTGGCCCGGGCGCGAGCGGCCGCCGCCGGTCGCGCCTTCGTCGTCCCCGACGACCTCAAGGCACTGGCCCGGCCCGTCCTCGCCCACCGCCTCCTGACCACCCCCGAGGCGCAACTCCAGGGCTTCACCAGCGAGGAAGCGGTCGATGACCTGCTCCGGACGGTCCCGATCCCCACCGGGAGGGGCTGAGCGGCGGTGCTCACCCGCACCGGCTGGCTGGCCGGCGCCGGTGCCATCGGCCTCGTCGCCGCCGGGCGCCTGTTCGCGGTCTTCCCCGCCTTCCTGGTGGGCGCCACGGTGGCCGCCCTGGTGGTGGGGGCCGCCGTCACCGTGGCGCTCACCCGCCTTCGCCTCGAGGTGGCGCGGGCCCTCCACCCCACGCGTGTGCATGCGGGAGTCTCGAGCAGCGTCGTGCTCGAGGTCCGCAACCGCGGTCGCCGCCGCACGCCGGTCCTGGTGTTCACCGACCAGGTCTCGGGCACCCGGGGGGCCCGTCTGGCTCTGGCGCCCCTCGAGCCCGAGGCGACCACCGGCGCCGCGTACGAGCTGCCCACCGCGCACCGGGGCATCCTCTCGGTCGGCCCGCTCCAGGTGGTGGTGAGCGACCCGTTCGGGCTCGCCGAGGCCCGAGTCGAGGTGACCGGGGTCTCCGAGCTCACCGTGTACCCGCGGGTCGACGACGTGGCCCCGATCCCCCTCTCCTCGGGCACCGACCCCCATGCCGGTCGGGACCATCCCAACAACCTGAGCCCGGCCGGCGAGGACTTCTTCGCGCTGCGCCCGTACGTGGTGGGCGACGACCTGCGCCGGGTCCACTGGGCCTCCACCGCCCGTCACGACCACTTGATGGTGCGCCAGGACGAGCTTCCCTGGCAGGGCAGGGCCACCGTGTTCCTCGACACACGGGGCGGGGACCGCCCCGACGAGGCCCTCGAACCGGCGGTGTCGGCCGCCGCGAGCCTCATCCGGGCCGGTCGTCGCCAGAACCACCAGCTGCGACTCGTCACCTCGGACGGGATCGACTCGGGGTTCGCCACCTCCCACGCGCAGATCGAGGCGATCATGGAGCACCTCGCCGTGGTCGCCACGTCGGGGCGTTCCGAGTTGGCGCCGGCACTCGAGCGCCTGGCTCGCGCCGGCGGCGGCACACTCGTGGCGCTCCTGCCCGGTGCCGTCCCCGTCGAAGACCTCGCGGCCATCTCCAGGCTCACGACCCGGTACGGACGGGTCATCCCGGTGCTCTTCGACCGGTCCTGCTGGGATGTGGCCGCGGCCCCGCATGCCGCCCTCCCCGCGTACGCGCGGGGCATCCACGTCACCGCCGGCGTCCCGTTCGCCCGCGCCTGGGACCACCTCGTCCGGGCCCGCTCGTCCGGCGCGTCGGCACGAGGACCCCGCGGGCCGGCGGTCGCCCCGCGCGCGCCGCAGACGCGATGACGTCGCCGATCCAGGGACGGCGACCTCGACTGCGCGTGCCCACCGAGGTCGCCCTCGTGGTGGTGTCGGCTGCCACGGTCGTCGGGCTCGGCCCGCTCTTCACGGGACGCTCGTACCTTGCTCCGCTGCTCCTCGTCGTCGGCGCCGCCCATGTGGTGAACTTCGGCGGTCGGGCGCTGCGGCAGGGCCTCGTCGTGGTCGCGGCCGTGTCGTCCATCGCCTTCATCCTCGTCGCAACCTGGGTGCTCGAGCCCGCCACCACCCGCTACGGCCTGCCGACCTTCGCCACCTGGCATGCGGCAAGTGCCGACCTGGCCGACGGGTGGACGCGCTTCCAGGCCGTGGTGGCCCCCGCCCGGCCGGCCACGGGCCTCCTCCTTGCCGCCGCCGGCGCGCTCTGGGTGGCGGTCTTCCTGGCCGACTGGGCGGCGTTCCGTCTGGCGGCGCCGTTCGAGGCCGTGATCCCGACGAGCGGGCTCTTCCTCTTCGCCGCGGTGCTCGGATCTGATCGCGAGCGCCTGACGACCGCCGTCTTCCTCGTCGCCGTGCTGGCTTTCCTGCTCCTTTCCCGCGTGGCCCGGCAGGAGACCACCGTGCGCTGGATCGCTTCGGGCACCGGTCGGGGCACCCGGTCGATGCTCGTGACCGGAACGTGCATGGCCGCGACCGCCATCCTCGTCGGCTTCGCGGCCGGTCCCCTGCTGCCGGGCGCCCGAGACCCGGCACTGGTCGCGCTGAGCGGTCATGGGTCGGGCCGCGTCCCTCGCGTGACGCTGAGCCCCCTCGTCGACATCAAGGCACGGCTGATCGACCAGGCCGCCGTGGAGGTCTTCACGGTCCGGAGCCCGGTTGCCGCCTACTGGCGCCTCACGTCCCTCGACCGCTTCGACGGCGAGTTGTGGTCGTCCGGCGGCTCCTTCGAAGCGGCCGGCGGGGCCCTCCCCAACGGCGCCTCGCCCGACCGGGCGTCACGTCAGGTCGAGCAGCGCTTCGACATCGCCGCGCTGTCGACCATCTGGCTACCGGCGGCGTTCGAGCCGTCGTCGATCGACGCCGGCGATCTCGACGTGCGCTGGGAGCCGGCCTCGTCGACCCTGATCGTCGACGCCGATCGCGCCACGTCCGACGACACCAGCTACCGGGTCACGTCCTCGGTGCCCGAGCTCGTCGCCGCCGAGCTCCGGCAGGCGCCCTCCCCTCCTCGTGAGATCGCCACCCGGTACACCGCGCTCCCCCGTGGCCTCAGCGCCGGCGCCCGCCGCACCGCCGAGGAGATCGTCGCCGGCACGACCACCGCGTACGACAAGGCCATCGCCCTCCAGAGCTTCTTCAGGGACAATTTCACCTACAGCACCGAGGTGCCGTCCGGGCACAGCGGGAACGCGATCGACACCTTCCTGGCTCGGCGGCTCGGCTTCTGCGAGCAGTTCGCCGGCACCTTCGCCGCCATGGCCCGCTCGGTCGGGCTTCCGAGCCGGGTGGCGGTCGGGTTCACGCCGGGCCGGCAGGACCCGGCTGACCCCGAGCTCTTCCACGTCCTCGGCAAGCACGCCCACGCCTGGCCCGAGGTCTTCCTCACCGGCTTCGGCTGGGTTGGCTTCGAACCGACCCCAGGGCGCGGCGCGCCCGGCGCCGAGGCCTATACGGGGGTGCAGCCCGACCAGGCGACGCCGAGCGCGGCTGCCGCCGCCCCGGCACCTGCCGCGACCGCCGTGCCCGGGTCATCAGGTGCGACGGGTCGAGGATCGACATCAATGACCACGCCGTCGACCACCACACCGGCGACGGCCGATCCGGCTCGAGCACGGCCATGGCCCGAGTGGTTGGCCGCCGGGCTCCTGGCGATCCTGGCACTGGCCGCGGCCTACGTCATGGCGGTCACGGTCGCCTTCTGGGCGCACCGCGGACTGCGGATCCTCACGGCGCGGCGCGGTCCGACCGAACGGACCCGGGCGGCGTGGCTCGATGCCGGCGACGCGCTCGCCACCGTGGGACTGATCGCCGACCCGAGCGAGACGCCGCTCGAGTTCTCGACGCGGGTGGACCGGCGCCTGGAGACAGCGGGCGCCGAGCATCGCTCACTGGCGATGGCGGCGACGGCGGCCCGCTACGCCGACGGCGGGGTGACCGATGCGGTGGCCCGGCAGGCCACCGCAGATGCCGGGGCCGTCATCGCCGGGGTCAGGCGTCGCGTCCCGGTGCGTCGGCGTGTGGCGGGATGGCTGGGTTGGCGCTGGTCGGCGCGCCGTCAGTCCTCGCGACGGAAGCGCTCGCGCATCCGCTGACTGGTCGAGCCGAAGTAGTCCCGGAGGCCGGCCGAACGGTCGGACTGGGTCATCTGCTCCAGGCCCACCCGGCCGAGCCTGCGGGCGTTGCGCTCGAACCAGAGCGCGCAGGCGAGCATGACCAGGAAACCGCCGAATGCAAGCAGGAAGGACTTCGAGAGCGTGGCGATCATCACGATCACGCCCAGCGCGAAGCCGGCGGTGGCCCACTTGAGGTTGCGGAACGCGTGGCTGTAGACGGTGGTCGAACCGACCTCCCGAGCCAGGGCAGGATCGCTCTCGGTGAGCTTCTGCTCGATCTCGAAGAGGATCCTCTGTTCATCCTCGGAAAGCGGCACGGCCACCATGATCGCACACCACCCAGGCGCCAACAACGCGCAGCCACCAGATTCGTCGGTCGCGAGCGGGATTCCCGTCAGCCGGGTGGCACGTCGGGGCCCCATTGCTGGTCACCGCGTTGCTTGACGACGAGGCCGGAGGGCCCGGCCAGGCTCGCCGGGCCGATGGCCGAGGCACCGAACCTCCGGCGGATCCGATCGACCGCCCGGCTGGCGTCGGACCAGGCGGCGTGGTCGTCACCGTCGACGTCGAAGAGCGCCAATTGGTGGGTCGCGCTCGTGGTGAGGCCGGTGGCGCCGACGCCGAGGAGGCGAACCCCGGGCGTCGGATCCACCTGGTCCAGCAGCGACTTCGCCGCCCGGGCCAGGGCGGCGCCGGTGTCGACGGCCTCGTCGAGGGTGATGGAGCGCGTGATCGTTCGGAAGTCACCGAAACGGACCTTGAGCACCACCGTGCGGGCCGCCTGGTGGTTGGCCCGAAGACGGGTGGCGACGGCATCGGCCATCTTCACGGTCTCGTGGCGCAGCGCGTCACGGCTGCGGTGGTCACGGGTGAACGTCTCTTCGTGGCTGACCGACTTGGCCGCCCGGTCGGGGACGACCGGGCGATCGTCGACCCCGTGGGCCAGCGCATGGAGGTGGGCGCCCGAGGCCCGACCCAGGGCGGCCACGAGCACGTCGGGCGCGAGCGCGGCGAGGTCGCCGATCGTGGCCACACCCAGGTGGTCGAGCCGGGCGCGCGTCACGGGCCCCACGCCCCACAGGCGCCCCACCGGCAGCGGGTGGAGGAACGCCAACTCACGACCCGGGCGCACGACGAGCACCTCCGCGCCGGGCACGGTCCCCTGGGTCGAGGCCGAGGGCTTGGCCTCCTGCGACGCCAGCTTCGCCAGGAACTTGTTGGGGGCGACCCCCACCGAGCAGGTGAGCGACTCCCGGTCGAGTACCCGACGGCGGATGTCGCGGCCGACCGCCTCGCCGGTCCCCCACCGGCGCATCGCCCCCGACAGGTCGAGGAAGGCCTCGTCCAGCGAGAGCGGCTCGACGAGGGGCGTGTACGACCGGAACAAGGTCATCAGCCGGGCGCTGACCGCGCGGTAGGCCCGGTGGTCGCCGCTGACGAAGACCGCCTGCGGGCAGAGGCGCCGGGCGCGGGAACTGGGCATGGCCGAGAAGACCCCGTGGGCCCTGGCCTCGTAGGAGGCGGCCGCCACCACTCCCCGATCGCCGGCGCCGCCGACCACCACCGCCTTCCCGACGAGGCTCGGGTCACGGTTCCGCTCGACCGCCACGAAGAAGGCGTCCATGTCGACGTGGAGGATCGTGCGCTCGGGAGCGACCCTCGTCACTGCCGGCTCACCGACAGGACCGACGGGTCGTCGCCTTCCACGCGGTACCCGTAGCCCCGGCTGCCCGTCCACCGCTCCTCGAGCCACTCGATCAGGGGCTCCCGTACCCAGGGTTGCCCGCCGCGCAGGTGCTCGGCACACGCGTCCGGGGCCACGAAGCGGGCGTCGACCACGATGCCGTCGGGATCGTCCACGACCAGGTCGCCCTCGTAGCCCGTGGCGAGGTGCACCTCGACCCGGAGCCGCCAGCCGAGGCCGGGCGCGTCTGCATCGATCAGGTAGACCGGCCCGTGCCACCCGGTGACAACCAGCCCCGTCTCCTCGAGCACCTCGCGCGCCAGGCCCTCGAGGACCGCCTCACCTTCGTCGATCACCCCGCCCGGCGGCGACCAGTCGGACATCCCGTTCCTCCGACGGTTCTGGACGAGGAGCAGCCCCCGAGGGCCTTCGATCAACGCTCCCGCCACCAGCCACCGGCGCACCCGGCCAGTCTGACAGCATTGCCGCCCTCCCCGGAGTTGGTGCCTCGTGGCCACTCCGCGGCGGGCGCCGCACGCGGATCAGAAACGCGGCACGAGCGTTCGGCTCAGTAGGCACCTCGCCCGTACAGCACCGCAGTCGCCGTCTTCAGGAGGATCAGGAAGTCCATCGAGAGCGACCAGTTGTCGACGTAGTAGAGGTCGAGGCGCACCGACTCGAGCCACGGGAGGTCCGCCCGCCCGCTCACCTGCCACAGCCCCGTGATCCCGGGCTTCACCAGCAGGCGTCGGCGGACGTCCTCGGGGTACCGGTCGACCTCGGACGGGAGGGGCGGTCGCGGCCCGACCAACGACATACGACCGGAGAGGACATGGGCGATCTGCGGTAGCTCGTCGAGTGAGAACCGGCGCAGCCAGCGCCCGACCCGGGTCCGACGGGGATCGTCTCGGATCTTGAACAGCAGGCCGTCGTGCTCGTTGCGGGTGACCAGCTGGTCGAGGTCCTGCTCGGCCTGCTGGGTCATGGTGCGGAACTTCCACATGACGAACGGCTTCCCGTTGCGACCGATGCGGGTCTGGCGGAAGATGGCGGGGCCCCGGCTCGTGAACCGGACGAGCAGGCCGATGACGAGCAGCAGCGGCGACAGGACGAGGAGCAGCAGGAACGCGGCGACCAGGTCGATGACCCGCTTCACGATGCGGGCACCGCCGGTGAGACGGGGGGGCTCCACGAGCAGCAGCGGCAGGCCGGCCACCGGTTGGACGGTGACCCTCGGCCCGGCCACGTCCGTGATGGTCGGCACCACCATGAGGTCGACGCCGGTGCCCTCGAGGTCCCACGCGAGCGTCCGGAGGGTTCCGGCCGGCAGGGCCTCGGTGCCGGCGACCGCCAGCACGGAGGCACGCTGCTCCTGGACCGCGCCGAGCGGGTCTGCCGAGGACAGGACGGGCATGTTGAGCTCGTCCAGCAGCTCGGGGGATGCCTCACCGACGATGCATGCCGTCACCACGGCGAACCCCTCTCCGGTGGAGCCCGCGAAGTGCTGGACGACCTCCCGCACCGCTCCGGGGTGACCGAGCACGACGACCCGCCGCATGTGGCGCCCCTGGGCGCGTTGACGGTGGAGCCAGCTGCGCGCCAGGTAGCGCCCGACGAGCGTCCAGCCCGCGACCAACGGTGCGAGGCTGCCGACGAAGCCCCGGGCCACCTCGGCCCTGGTCGCGAACACCATCGTCACCGCGACGGCGAAGGACCAGGCCGCCGCTCGCAGGACCCGGCGGTACTCCTCGGTGCCCGTTCCCAGGATCTTTCGCTCGTAGGCGCCACCGATGAGGAGGATGGGCAGCCACGTGACCACCGTCACCACGGCGACGAGCAGATACGGGACGTGGGTGTCGCCCTGGGCGAGTGAGGCGCCGAAGAGCACCTCGCGCAACACCTGGGCGAGCATCGCCCCGGCCAGCGCGGCCACGGCGTCGATGAGCACGACCGCCCGGAGATAGCCGCGCTCGGCGTCACGGTCAGGGTCAGGCGCGAGGGATCTCGATCGGGCGAGGCCCTGTCCGGGGGTCACCCCCATCTCGTCCGCTCTGTCAGCCATCGCGTCGCTCCTGGCTCCCGCGCCCTTCCCCACCGACCCGCTGCCGACGGCCTCGTCGTGGCCGTACGCTCGACACCGCCGATCATAGACGCCGCGCCACGGGCGGGCAGAGCGGTCAGCCTCCGCACTCAGTCGGGGCGACGCCGAAGGAAGATCATCAACATCGACGCCAGGCTGTTGGGCAGCAGGCTGGTGACGCCGCGCTGTGCCCGCTGGGCCAGCGCGGACGACCCGGCGTACAGGGGCTCGCTCTCGTGACGGTACGAGTAGTTCTCGAAGCGGTCGGCAGGGAAGAGCCGGCCGAGCTCGGACAGGGTGTTGATGCCGTAGCGGGTCGGGAAGACGTCGATCGCCTGGCGCGTCGGCTGCAGCCGACGCAGGAACCGTGTGTGCAGGCCGTTCGGCACGAGCCTCGCCCCGACGCCGATGTAGCCCCACTTGTTCGGCGTGCGGGCGCAGACCCACCCGCCCGGCCGGAGCACCCGGGCCAACTCGGCCGTGGTCGCAGCCGGGTCGTCGATGTGCTCGAAGCAGAAGTCCGAGACGATCAGGTCGACCGATCGGTCGTCGAGGGGGAGACTCGTACCGGTCAGCACGATCGCCTCGTCGAGCACGGGGTTCTCACGAACCACCGGGTCGACGTCCGCGCCGATCACCCGTGCCACGCGTCCCTTGAGCACCATGAGATCGCGCCGGTAGGGCACGGGGTCCTCGCGTGGCCCCACCCCTCGCCCGGCACCGAAGTCGAGCACGGTCATCTCGGGCCGGAGCAGCGAGCGCACGCGGCCGTAGAACTCGACGGTGCCGTCGACCCGGCTGAACCCTCCCGCACCGACCTCGGGGTACAGGCCGCCGAATGGTGTGTCTCGTGCGTGTGACATCGGGCGCGAGACTACGCTGCGCGCCAAGCGATGCGAATCCTCCTCCACGACTACTCGGGCCATCCGTTCCAGGTGCAGCTCAGCAGGGAACTCGCTGCCCGGGGCCATGTCGTCGACCACGTGCACTGCCCGTCGTACAACACCGGCAAGGGTTCGCTCGAGCGACGACCCGACGACCCAGCGGGCTTCTCGGTCCTCGAGGTGGACCTCGGCGAGCCGTTCGACAAGTACCACTTCCGGCGCCGTTGGCGTCAGGAGGTGCGGTACGGCCGCCTGTTCTCCGCGCTTGCCGAGCAGCGGGCCCCCGATGTGCTGGTCTCGTGCAACGTCCCCCTGTTCGCGCAACGGGAGATCCAGGCCTGGGCACGGCGCACCGCGACGCCGTTCCTGTTCTGGCAGCAGGACGTCTACAGCTTCGCCATGCGCGACGCGGTCCGACGGTCGCTCCCCGGCCCCGGTCACCTGCTCGGCGAGGTGTTCGTGCGCATGGAGCGCCGCCTCCTGTCACGGAGCGATGCCGTCGTCACGATCAGCCCCGACTTCGAGCCGATCCTCGAGGCGTGGGGCATCCCACGGGAGCGTGTGTGGGTCATCGAGAACTGGGCCCCGGTCGACGACCTGCCCGAGCGACCGCGACACAACGAGTGGTCCGCGGGCCACGACCTCGACGACCGACGGGTCCTCCTCTACTCCGGGACCCTCGGCCTCAAGCACAACCCCGATCTCCTCCGGCGCCTGGCCCTGGGGGTCGCCGACCTCGCCGACGTGGCGGTCGTGGTCGCCTCCGAGGGGCGCGGGGCCGAGTGGCTCGCCGAACGAGCGGACGACGAGGCGATCGACAACCTGGTGCTGCTGCCCTTTCAGCCGATGGCCGTGTTCCCCGAGGTGTTGGCCAGCGCCGACGTCCTCCTCGCCGTGCTCGAGCCCGAGGCGGGGGTCTTCTCGGTGCCGTCCAAGGTGCTCAGCTACCACTGCGCCGGCCGTCCGATACTCGCGTCGGTGCCGGCGGCCAACCTCTCGGCCCGAACCATCGCGACGGCGGGAAGCGGCCTCACCGTCGAGCCGGACGACACCGACGGCTTCGTGGCGGCTGCCCGGCGGTTGCTCGACGACCCCGATCTCCGTCACGATCTCGGGGCGGGTGCCCGCTCGTACGCGGAGCGGGCCTTCGACATCGCGGCCATCGGCGACCGTTTCGAGGCCATATTCACCGACATCACCGGCAGCGCCCGGACGAGGAGGACGGCATGACCGTGGACAAGCTGGTGGTCGTTGCAGGTGGGGGCGGGTTCATCGGGGGCCACCTGATCCGCGACCTCGTCGAGCAGGGCCACACCAACGTGCGGGCGGTGGACGTCAAGCCACTCGACCAGTGGTTCCAGCACATCGACGGCGTCGACGAGCGCCGGCTCGACCTCATGGAGCTGGGCGCCTGCCGCGCGGCGGTCGAAGGTGCCTCGGTGGTCTTCGATCTCGCCGCGGACATGGGTGGCATGGGGTTCATCGAGAACAACAAGGCCCTCTGCATGCTCTCGTCGCTCATCGGCACCCACCTCCTCCTCGCGGCCCGCGACCAAGCGGTCGAGCGCTTCTTCTTCGCGTCCTCGGCCTGCGTCTACGCGGCCGAGAAGCAGCAGTCGGCGGCCGTCACCGCGCTTCGGGAGGAGGACGCCTACCCGGCCATGCCGGAGGACGGGTACGGCTGGGAGAAGCTCTTCACCGAGCGGATGTGCGCCCACTTCAACGAGGACTTCGGCCTCGAGACACGGGTGGCACGGTTCCACAACATCTACGGCCCCCAGGGGTCCTACGACGGCGGCCGCGAGAAGGCACCGGCTGCCATCTGCCGCAAGGTCGTCGCGGCGCAGCTGAGCGGCACGCACGAGATCGAGATCTGGGGTGACGGTGAGCAGACCCGCAGCTTCACCTACATCGACGACTGCCTGCACGGGATCCACCTCGTCACCGAGGGCGACCATCGCGAGCCGGTCAACGTCGGGAGCAGCGAGTTGGTCACGATCAACCAACTGGTGGACATCGTCGAGGCCATCGCCGGCGTATCGCTCGAACGGCACTACCGGCTCGACGCGCCCCAGGGCGTTCGCGGGCGCAACAGCGACAACACCATGATCCTCGATCGGTACGGGTGGGAGCCCGCCACGTCGCTCGGTACGGGACTCGAGCGCACCTACCGCTGGATCCACGACCAGATGAGCAACGCCGCCAGCGGGTGAAGCTCCCCGCCGGGCTCCGCGGGGCCAGCTGGTCGATCGCCGACCAGGCCGTCTACAGCCTGAGCAACGTCCTCCTCGCCATCCTGGTCGCGCGCCAGGTGAGCCCCGAGGAGTTCGGCGCCTTCTCGACCGTCTACATCATCTACGTCTGCAGCCAGGGCGTGAACGAGGGCATCCACGGCGAGGCGTTCGCCGTGGCCTACAGCGCCGCCGACACGGGGCATCGCCGCACGATCCTGGCGGACGCCGCCGCGTCGGCGCTGGTGTTCGGCGCCGTCCTCGGCGCGATCTGTGCCCTTGCCGGCCTCGTCACCCCCGGGCCGATCGGCGACCTGCTCCCGGTGCTCGCCCTGATCCTGCCCGGGCTCTTCCTCCAGGACCTCTGGCGGTTCGCCCTCTTCGCCGAGCGCCTGCCGCATGCCGCGGCGATCAACGACCTGGTGTGGGGGGTGGGATCGACGGCCGCGGTGATCGCCCTGGCCCACAGCTCCTACGACACCGTGGGCTGGTTCCTCGCCGGGTGGGGAGCCGCCGGCGCGATCGCGGCCGTGGTGGGGGCGGCGCAGCTCAAGGTGGTGCCCCACTTCAGGGGCGCCCGCACGTGGATCCCGGACCATGCGAGCCTCGGCGTTCGGTTCGCCGCGGAATTCATGCTCCTCTACGGCACCACACAGGTCGTCGTGCTCTTCCTCGGGGCCTTCGCCGGCCTCGAGGAGGTTGCCAAGGTCCGCGGTGCCCAGATCCTGTTCGGGCCCATCTACTCGTTGTACGCGGGCGTCCGGGTGGCCGCCACCCCGTGGGTGGTGCGGGGGCATGCCTCGGACCCCTCGGCCACCGCCACGCTCGTGCGACGACTGGCCGCCGGCCTGGGGCTCCTGACCTTCGGCTGGGGTGTGATCGTGGTCAATCTCCCTGACGCGGTGGGCGAGGCACTCCTCGGCGAGTCCTGGGCGGGAACGTCCTCGGTGCTCGTCGTGATGACCTGGTCCGCGGTCGCCGGTGGCATCGGGTTCGCCCCCGTCGTGGGCCTGCGGGCACTCGCCGCGTCCCGGCACAGCCTGCGAGCCCGCGGCTCGGTGGCCGTCGGGACGCTCGTGCTCGGCTGCCTCGGCGCCGCGCTGGGGGCGGCCAAGGGCGCACTGACCGGTGTGGCCAGCGCGGAGACCGTGGGCGTCGGGGTCTACTGGCGGGCGTTCGCCGAGGCCGAGAGCGACGCCATGTCCGGTTCCTGAGCCTCGACCGACGTCTCGAGTTGGCTCTCGGCGGCCGGCTTGCCCGAACGACGCACGAAGAGCAGCCGCGTGCACACCAACATCAGCACCACCACGGGGGCGAGCTCGCCGACCACGGGGAGCAGCGAGCCGCGGAGCACGAAGAACTGGAACGCGGCGAAGGTCGGTACGGCCACGCCCAAGAGCGACGGCCGCCCGCGTGCACGCCGCTCGTACGCCTCGTCGGCGAGCATCGCAGCCATTCCGTAGAGAAGGAAGAGGACCCCGATCGCCAGCCAGCCGCCCTCGACGTTGGCCTCGGTCCACAGGGTGGCCGACGCGTTGATGTCGGGGTTGCGCGCGATGATGTCGCCGGTTGCGTCGGGCTGGCCGGCCCACACCGACTTGGGGACGAACGGCAGCATCGCCGCCAGGGTCTGGCGACCGAACGTGTACCCGTGGGTGCGGACGTACACGATGCCGTTCATCTCCTGCTGGAACATGGCGTAGTCCGGGCTGTCCACCAACTGGCCCCGCAACGGCGTGATCTGGATGGTCTGTTGCACGTCGTAGCGGAACACGTCGGCGTAGGGGAACACCACGAGGATCGCCACCAGGAGACCGACGAGGAACACGCGGAGCCGCCGGGGCCGTTCGACGTGGAGCAGGATCAAGGTGATGCTGAACAGGACGCCACCGAACCGGATCCGGGGGTTGGCGATGGGGTTGTTGGCGACGATGTTCACGATCACCAGCCCGACGAGCAGGAGGCTGGTGACCGGGCCGCGCACCCATTTGACCCGGGTCGTCTTGGGGAAGCGGGCGGCCGCGCACTTCCGGAGGTAGAGGAGCAGGAGGATGGCGACGAAGGCCGGGATCCAGAGGAGCATGGTCTTCACCAGCCCGACCGTCTTGTTGTCGAGTTGATAGATCTGCACGTTCCAGGGGGTCTTGCCGAAGATGGCCTCGTCCGCTCGCTGGCGGGACTGGAAGCGGGTGCCCAGCCCCCCCGTGGTCATGACGATGCCCATCGTGCACACCCCCGCCACCACGCCGAGGATCCACACGCGGCGGGGCGAGATGACCGGGCGCTCCACTCGCTGGCGCAGCCGGCTCCGCTGCCTGGTGAGGGCGAGTGCCCGGCCGAGGTCGAAGGCGAGCAGCCCGAACAGCACGCCGGCGAGGGCCTGCACGCGGATCTCCTCCGCGAACAGCTGATTGGGGATGGGAAACCGGTCGGCCGTGGCCTGGGCGAGCGACGACAGGCCCATGAACAGGTAGACGAAGGCCCAGAAGGTGACCTGGACCAGTTGTGGTCGACCCGCCTTGTAGAGCTCGGCCAGTCGGAGGGCCGCGTAGACCGTGATCACCAGCGCGAGCAGGCTGGAGGCTCGGAAGAGCGGGTCCCAGGTGGGGCCGATGGCCATCAGCGGCACGACGAGGGACAGGACGACGAGGAGGATCGTGGCGCCCATCCAGCTGCCGAGCGGCTGCGGGTGCTGCAGCGTCGGCCGCAGGGGCTGTCGCCGACGAGCGGTACCAATGCGTGGCGGCCCGGCGCTCTTCACGATCATCCGGCGGAGCGTAGTGCCATCGCCGTGCGTGGTCCGGTCTCCGGTCGTCAGTCCCAGTCGACGCCGCGGGCCGAGAGCTCGTCGGGCTTCTCGCGGATCGCGTACATCACGCGGTGCAGGAGGCTCGAGGCCTTCGAGAAGTAGACGAGGTGGTTCAGGCGGGGGGAGTACCAGGTGAGCTTGGCCACCCGGTTCCACAGGTTCCGCTTGAGGTAGAAGCGATCATCGACGAACGCGTCGAGGTCGGCGGGCAGGTCGACCTGATCGAGCGCCGGCACCCGGCCGCGATCGTCGGCGTGGCGGAGGTGGGCCACCGACCGGAGGGGGACCCCCATGATCCGGCACAGCACGGCGTCGACCATCCAGAGGTCGTCACCTCCGCCCACCCAACCGAGGTCGAGGGTGATGCCCTCGATCATCGGCCCGTTCCGCGTGAGGCCGTGGGTGCCGTCGACGATGGCGAAGGGCGTCGGCAGGCGGTCGACGATCTCGCCGATGATCTCGTCGAACGCGCAGTGGAAGGCCAGGCGCATCTGGTCCTGCACGATCCCCCACTCGTTCTTCACCGCGCCGCTGATGCCCGTCATGCAGTGCACCTTGGGCACGGGAAGCGTGATGAACGAGTCGAACTCCTCGAAGAGCGGTCGGGGCAGGTGCACCTCGTAGCGACCACGTCTCCCGTCGACCGCCACGGTGAGGCTCGGCCACTTGCTCACGTTCACCACCTCGACCCCGTAGCGGGCGGTGAGGTCGTCCAACGCGAACGCCGCGAAGGTCTCGTCCATGGCGAAGGCGTTGTAGCCGCCTTCGCCCTCGCCGATGCAGATCCGCCGGCAGCCCAGGTCGGCGAGCACCTGGACGACGGCCTCGAGGACGGGCCTGGTCGTGGTGACCCCCGCCTTGGGGAACGGATAGGTGAAGTTCGGCTTCAGGAAGACCGAGTCGCCGACGCGCGCACCGAGGCCGAGATCCTCGGCCACCCGGCGCACCGCACCGACGACGTCGTCGCCCTGGCGCTCGATGACGAAGCGTGGCCTCGCGCTCACGACTTCCGCTCTCGGCTGCTCCGGGCCGCTCGGGCCCCGCCCTCGTCCCTCGGGCTCACGACTTCCGCTCTCGGCTGCGCCGGGCCGCTCGTTCTGCGTTCAGGCCACGCAGGCCAGGGTCCCCGCCCTCGTCCCTCGGGCTCACGCCCCGCACCGCCGTCGGCAGGCGCCGGTAGACCTCGGCCATCGCGGCGGTGGCCGCGTCCGGAGCGAAGCGCTCGGTGGCGAGCCGCCGCGCTCGGGCGGCGGCGTCGGCGCGACGGGCCGCATCGGCGACGAGGGGCCGGAGCGCCTCTCGGCACGAAGCGGGCTGGGGCCGGCACACGGCCCCCGCCCCCGCGTCGGACACGTCGCCGTGGACGTAGGTCTCGTCGCTCACCACCACCGGGAGCCCGGCCGCCATGGCCTCGACGACCACGATCCCGAAGTTCTCGTTCCGCGAAGGCAGCGCGAACAGGTCGGAGGCCGCGAACGCCGCGTCCTTCTCCTCGCCGCTGAGGAAGCCGCAGCGAACGGTGCGCGCGCCCAGGGGACCCTCGAGCGAGCGGGTGAGCGCCGCCTCGACGAGTGGATCCCCCGAGCCCGCCACGACGAGCCAGGGCGACGGATCGGCCCCGCCCAGTCCCGCCATGGCCTCCACCAGCACGTCGAGGCCCTTCTTGACGTCGAGGCGGGAGAGGAAGAGGACCACCACCGCGTCGTGGGGTATGCCGTGACGACTCCGGAACGCCTGGCCGTCGGCGGGTCGGGGCGGCCGCACGGGCAGGGGCACCACCACGGTCTCGGGGTCGGCACCGTAGGTGACCAGTCGGTGCTCCTCGAGGGCGGTGGTCAGGACCACCGTGGCCGCTCCGGCCACGAGCGGGCGCACCGCGACCGGCCCGTACACCTGCTTCTGGAGCCGGTGCTTGGCCAGGTCGAACGGGTCGAGCTGACCATGGGGCTGCAGGACATAGGGCACACCCGATGCACGGCAGGCCCTGGCCACCTGGAGTGCAGGCGAGTGGAAGACGCCGTGGAGGTGGACCAGGTCGAACGAGGCGACCTCGTGCTGCAGCCAACGGCCGAGGTCCCGCGAGTGAAACCGGCCTTTCGGCCAGTCGCGGGGGAAGAGGTGGCGTGGCACCGAGGGAGCGACACGGTCGAGGTAGGCGAGGTCGTCGTCGGGCAACCGCGTGGCCGCGAGCTCGGTCTCCATGTCGTCGCGCTCGCCCAGGTGGGTCGCCAGGGCCACCGCGGCGTGGACGGAGCCGCCCATGCGGTCGTCGAGCGACGGAACCACGTGCAGCGAACGCAGCGGCACGGCCATCAACGGGAGACCCTCAGGAGCATTCGGGGATGATACGGCGCGACCGGGGACGGGAGCTCGGACATGATCAGACCGGGAGGAAGAGCCCGTCCATCTCGACCAGCGCCCCCGACCCGTCGCGGCGGACATCCAGCGGCAGCTCGAGGGCCCAGCCGCGGGTGGTGAGCTCGGCCTGGACCGCGCCGAAGAGCGGCTGGCCCTCGTAGTGGCGCTCGAAGGCCAGCTCGACGACGAGCGCGTCGACTTGCCCCAATGTCCGCCCGCCTCCCCGGAGCACCTCGAGCTCGTACCCCTGCACGTCGAGCTTCAGGAGGACCGGCCCGGCGAGCGCCTCGCCGGCCAGTGCCTCGTCGAGGGTGCGTGCCGGCACCTCTATGGGCGCAAGCTCCTCGGCTGCCATCGACGACCCCGCGACCGGCAGCACCGACGACGAGAGCGAGTATTCGTGAGGATGGAACGTGACCGTGCCCGGCTCGGCGCCGAGGGCGCACGCGTGGACCTCGGCGTCGGGCACGTCGGCCAGGTTCCGACGCCACACGGCGGCCACCTCGGCCTGGGGCTCGAAGGCGATGATCCGCGCCCCGGGGAACGCCATCGCCGCTGCCCGGCTGAACTGGCCCTTGTTGGCACCGACGTCGATCACCGTGCCCGGCGCGCCGCATCGCTCCCCCACCTGCGAGACCAACCGGAAGGCGCTCAACGAGCGGGGCTTGGCCCGCGTCAGGGAGCGGAGCCCACCGGGGGTGAGGACGACATCGGCCAGCTTCGTCGCCTGATCGATTCTCGTTCGCAGCTGCATGGGGTGGTCAGCGCTCCTTGATCCGCTTGATCCGCTCGACGATCCGCTCGACCCGAGCCTGCCTCACGGGGGCTCCCCGGACGAAGTCGGGCCGTCAGTGCTGGACAACTCGTCCCCGACAGGCTAAAACCTCCTCTGACAGAAGTTCGCACCCGCGACAAGCCGTTCGGCGGTGGAGGAAAATTGATGATTCGACGTATGTTCATTCTCGGAGCACTGGCACTTGTGGCTCTTGCTCCTGCTGCGCACGCGCAGTACGGCGGTGCTTCCGTGAGCGACAGCACCGTCACACGAGGTGACACCGTCACCGTGACTGCCATCGACTGCCCTGCCGGCAGCACCGTCGACTTCTTCCTGGACGGCTCGCCGCTGGGCTCCGCGGTCGCCGATGCCGGGGGTACGGCCAGCGCCGATGTCGTGATCGACACCACCGACGGCACGCACCAGATCACCAACTCCTGCAACGACGCGGTGCTCTCGATCACGGTCAGCAGGCCGGGTGCCGCCGGCGTCGTCCGCGGCCCTGGTGCACTTCCCCGCACCGGTACCGACAGCAGCCTTCCGCTCACCAAGATCGCGGTGGTGCTGATCGCCGCCGGCGGCCTTCTCATCGTGGTCGCCCGTGACCGCTCCAAGAAGACCGCCACCACCGCCTGATCCAGGTTTCACCGGGCTCGCCGCCCGGGTGCACGACACAGACCTACGAGGAGGCCCCGGCTTCGGCCGGGGCCTCCTCGCGTCCGGTCAGCGGCGGCGACCACCCTTGAGCCGGTCACGCAGGCCCCACCAGGTGACGAGCGCCAGTGCCTCGAAGACGATGCGGCTCGACATCTTCGAGGTGCCGCGGACGCGATCGGTGAACGAGATCGGCACCTCGACCACGCGCCCCTGGCGGAGCACGACCTCGTAGGTCATCTCGATCTGGAAGCTGTAGCCGTCCGCCTTGACCGAGTCGAGGTCGATCTGCGAGAGCATGGTCGCCCGGTACGCCCGATAGCCCGCGGTCGCGTCGTTCACGGCCAGCCCGAGCATCCCTGCGGCGTAACGATTGCCCCACCGCGAAAGGAATCGCCGGTGCCATGACCAGTCGGGGATCGTCCCGCCCGGCACGTAACGCGAGCCGATGACGAGGTCGGCCCCGTGTTCGAGCGCACCGAGTAGCGAGGGCAGGGCGGCAGGGTCGTGGGAGAAGTCGGCGTCCATCTCGACCAGGGCGTCGAACCCCTCGGCCAGACCCTGGCGGAACCCGGCACGATAGGCGGCACCGAGCCCACCCTTCCCGGACCGCCGGAGGACCATGATCTGGCCGAGCTCGTCGCCCGTGGAAGCGGCCAGATCGGCTGTTCCGTCCGGGCTCCCGTCGTCGACCACGAGGACGTGGGCGTCCGGCACCGACCCGCGGACGGCCCGCAGGAGGTCGACGATGTTCTCCGCCTCGTCGTAGGTCGGCAGGACGATCAGTGAGCGCACGGCCGACGATGCTAGGCGGTGGGGGTGTCCGGGCAACCACCTGCGTCCATGGACGAGGGAGGCGATGGCCGGTCCCATGGGCGGGCAGGGCGCCACGTCGGCTGCAACACGATCTGGCCCGTATGATCGCCAGATCCCCGATCCAGAGGCTCCACTCCCCTCCCCCCTCGCCCGCGCCGTCGCCGTCGCCATGATCGTCCTCGCCGGCGCGTGCGGCGGGCTGATCGGTTATGCCGTCGCCGACCTCCAATGTGAAGGCGACTGCGGTGTGCTGGTCGGCCTGGGCGCCCTGGTCGGTGCAGTGGCGGCGGCCGGGGGCGTCGCCATCGTCTCGGTGCTCGCACTTCGTGCGATGGCCGAATGGGATTCGGTGCAGGACCGCGAGCGCGACGAGCGTTGACCGCACTCCCCCAGCTCCTCGATCTGGCGCGCTCGGCCGGCGAAGAAGCCGCCGCCGTGCTGCTCGAGGGGCTCACCCGCCAGCGTGTCCAGGTGTCCACCAAGTCCTCGAGCACCGACATGGTCACCGAGATGGACCGCCGGTCGGAGGCCATGATCGTCGAGCGGCTCCTGGCGGCTCGCCCCGACGATGGCCTGCTCGGCGAGGAGGGTGCCGAGCGCGCCGGTACCAGCGGCATCACCTGGGTGATCGACCCGCTCGACGGCACCACCAACTACCTGTACGGCTATCCCGGCTTCGCCGTGTCGATCGCGGCGGTGAAGGACGGGGTCGCCCTGGTGGGCGTGGTGGTCGACCCGGTCCACGGCGAGACCTTCACGGCCACCGCCGGCGGGGGGAGCCACCGCAACGGCGAGCGACTCACCGGCCCGGGCGCATGTGACCTGGGCGACGTCCTCCTGTCGACCGGCTTCGCCTACGACGCGGCACGCCGCGCCGCACAGGGCCTCGCGATGGCCGCGGTGCTCCCCCGGGTACGCGACCTCCGTCGCAGCGGTGCCGCCGCGGTCGATCTCTGCTGGGTCGCGTGTGGACGGGTCGACGCCTTCTTCGAGCGCGGCCTGGCCCCCTGGGACCTGGCCGCCGGTTCGCTCATCGCCCGCGAGGCCGGCGCCACGGTGGGCAACCTCACCGGAGGCAACCCAGGGCCCGACGCCGTCCTCGCCGCCCATCCGACCCTGTTCCCCCCGCTGGCGGAGCTGCTGCTGGGCGCCGGCGCCGACCGGGCCTGACGGCATCCACCCAAGAAATCCCCGGGGATGGCCCCGAACCGGCCTCCGATGAGGCACCATTCCCTTGTGGGAACTCGAATCTTGACGGTCGAGGACGACGAACGCATCCGCGCCGCGGTGAAGCTGGCCCTCGAGGACGAGGGTTGGGAGGTCGAAGAGGCCGACGACGGTGAGCAGGCGCTCGACGCCTTCACCCGCCGTCCCGCCGACGTCGTGCTCATCGACATCATGCTTCCCGGCATCGACGGCTTCGACGTCTGCCGATCGATCCGTCGGATCAGCGACGTTCCGATCGTGATGGTGACCGCCCGGGTCGACACCCACGATGTGGTGGCGGGCCTCGAGGCCGGGGCCGACGACTACCTCACCAAGCCCTTCGCCCCGAAGGAGCTGTCGGCCCGCATCCGGGCCCTGCTCCGTCGGGCGCGAAGCGCCAACCCGGCATCCACCCACCTCCAATTCGAAGACCTGGAGATCGTGCCCGACGAGGGCACGGTCACCCGCGCCGGTGCACCCGTCCACCTCACCAAGACCGAATTCCGCCTGCTGGTCGAGTTGGCCGCGAGCCCGGGGCGGGTCTTCAGTCGTGAGGTGCTGCTCGAACGAGTGTGGGGGTACGGCTACTTCGGCGACGGTCGCCTGGTCGACGTCCACATCCGGCGGCTTCGCACCAAGGTCGAAGCCGATCCTGCGAACCCCCGTCATGTGGTCACGGTCCGGGGCCTGGGCTACAAGCTCCAGCCCTGAGCGCTCCGTGCGGTTCCCCCTCCATCGCCCCGGGCTTCGAGCCCGCATCACCTTCGCCTTCGGCCTCGGGGCCCTTCTGCTGTCTGCGGTCCTGGCCGCCACCACCTGGGGCCTCACCCGGAGCCAGTTGCTCGACCAGCGCGAGGAGAGCACGCTTCGCCAGGTCTACGCCAACGCCCGCCTCGTCCGCGACAGCCTGCGATCGGTCGTCGACTCGGGCGACTTCAACGGCCTGGACCTGCTCGGATCCCTCCAGAGCCCGGTCGGCGCACAGCCGATGCTCGTCTTCGACGGCGACTTCTACTCGCAGACACCGCTCGACTTCGGCGAGGACGCGCTCCCGCAGTCCCTCCGCGACTCCATCGCCGACGGCAATGCGGCCACGATGCGCTTCGAGCACAACGGCGAGCCGGAGCTTGCGGTGGGGATCCCCATCCCGGCCGCGAACGCCGACTACTTCGAGGTGGTCTCACTCAAGGAACTGGACAACACCCTGCGCTCACTGGGCATCGTGCTCATCGGGGCCGCCGCGCTCACCACCATGGCCGGCGCGGTCCTGGGTTGGGCAGTGGCCGGCCGGGCACTGCTCCCCCTTGCCGAAGTGAGCCGCGCCGCCGAGGCCATCGCCGGCGGCCGTCTCGACACCCGCCTCGAGAGCGCCAACGACCCCGACCTCGAGCTGCTCACGGGATCGTTCAACGAGATGGCCCAGGCGCTCGAGGACCGGATCGACCGTGACGCCCGGTTCGCCTCCGACGTGAGCCACGAGCTGCGTTCGCCGCTCATGACGCTCGCCGCGTCGATCGAGGTCCTGAAGAAGCGCCAGGACGAGATGCCCGAGCGCGCGCAGGCGGCCCTCGACCTGCTCGTGGCCGACGTGGCCCGCTTCGAGCGCCTGGTCAACGACCTCCTCGAGATCTCGCGCTTCGATGCCGGCGCGGCGCACCTGTCCCTCGACGACGTCAACCTCGCCGAGCTGGTCATCCACGCGGTCGGCAGCTCCTCGACGGTCGGGGTCCCCGTCCAGTACGACGAGGACATCGCCGAGGTGGTGATCGCCGCGGACAAGCGCCGCGTCGAGCGCGTGATCGCGAACCTGCTCGACAATGCCCGCAAGTACGCTGACGGGGCGACGGGCATCCGGCTTCGGCGAGTCGGCGAGTCGGTGCAGATCGTCGTCGAGGACTCCGGGCCGGGAGTCAGCGCCGAGCAGCGGGAGATGATCTTCGAGCGGTTCTCGCGCGGCGAGGAGGGCGGGCGGCGCGGCGGCGATCGCGGGGTCGGCCTCGGCCTCGCACTCGTCGCCGAACACGTGAACCTCCACGGCGGTCGGGTGTGGGTGGAAGGGCGCGCCGACGGCGGGCCGGGCGCCGCTTTCGTCGTCGAGCTTCCGATCGGTGGGGCGGCACAGCGATGACACGCGTCCGATTGGTCCCGCTGGTGGCCATGGCCTGCCTCCTTGCCCTCGCCGCCTGCAGCCTCCCGGCCGATGACCAGGCGAGCGACGTGGCACCCGAGGATGTTCCCTTCGAGCTGCTGGCTCCGGCCTCGACCACGCTCCCCGACAACCCAGAGGGAACCGACACGCAGAACGTCAGTCTCTACTTCCAGAACGACGAGCGCCTCATCGCCGTGCCGCGTGAGATCGAGAGCCAGAACGGCCCCGTCTCCCCGCAGGTCGCCATCACCGAGCTCCTGAAGGGCCCGGACGGGCTCGGCGCGCCCGCCGGAGTCCGCTCCGCGATCCCGAGCGGGACCCGGTTGCTCGGCGCCCAGAGTCGCGGCGACGTCGTCGTGCTGAACCTCAGCGAGACCCTGTCCGACGTCGAGAGCAGCGGGCTCGTCTTCGCCATCGCCCAGCTGGTGTTCACCGCGGCGGGCATCGATGACCAGCACCCTGACGGCACCAACCGCCTGCTCATCCAGATCGACGGCAAGACCATCAGTGTGCCAAACGACGAGGGCGTCGAACTGGACCGACCGGTGGGCCCGAGCGACTACGACGGCGTGAGACCGGTCGCCAGCCCCGCGACACTTCCGTAGGCCCCACGGCTCAGCCGAGGATCGTGCCGCCACGTGGCAGGGTGCCCCCCATGGTGGCGACGTCGAGGGGATCGTGGGTCCTTCGATGACGCCGCGCCAGCCGTCCCTGAAGCCGATCAGCTCGTCCCCGTCGTGCTGTTCGCCCTTGCGGACGATCGCGCGCAGCACGGCATGCAGGCCCGGGCAGTCGCCTCCTCCGGTGGGCACGCCGACTCGCATGCCCGCCGGACTAGGTTGCGCGTATGGGAGTCGTGATCGCCATCGATGCCGGGACGACGGGCGTGCGCGCCTTCGCTGTCGACGAGACGGGCCGACCGACCGGGTACACCTATCGTGAGTTCACCCAACACTTCCCCCGTCCGGGCTGGGTGGAGCACGAGCCGGTCGAGATCTGGCAGGCCGTCCAGGCCACGCTGGCCCAGCTGGTTGACCAGCTCGACCAACCGGTCGCCGCCATCGGCATCACCGACCAGCGCGAGACGACGGTGGTCTGGAACCGCCGCACGGGCGAGCCGCTCCATCGCGCCATCGTGTGGCAGGACCGCCGCACCGCCGACCGCTGCGAGGAGCTCCAGGCGGCAGGGCACCTGCCGCTCGTCCGCGAGCGGACGGGGCTCGTGCTCGACCCGTACTTCTCGGCGAGCAAGCTCGAGTGGCTGCTCGGCCCCGGGGGTGTCGAGGTGGGCCCCGACCTCGCGTTCGGCACCATCGACTCGTGGCTGCTCTGGAACCTCACGGGAGGCGAGGTCCACGCCACCGAGCCGTCCAACGCCAGCCGCACCCTCCTCTACGACATCGGCGCGATGACGTGGTCCGAGGAGCTGTGCGACCTCTTCGGCGTCCCCCTGGCCGCGCTGCCCGAGGTTCGGCCCACCTCGGGTCGGTTCGGAGTCACCTCGGCGGACTGCCCGGTCGGCGGCGGCGTCCCCGTCAGCGGCATGGCGGGTGATCAGCAGGCGGCGCTGTTCGGCCAGGCGTGCTTGACCCCCGGCATGACCAAGAACACCTACGGCACCGGCTCCTTCGTGCTGATGAACATCGGGCCCGACTTCCCGCCACCGGTCGACGGCCTCCTCACCACCCTCGCGTGGGCCTTCGACGCGCCCGGTGGAGGCCTTGCCCCCACCTACGCGCTCGAGGGCGCGGTCTTCGTCACCGGCGCCGCGGTGCAATGGCTCCGCGACGGTCTCGGAGTCATCGCCGAGGCCGCCGAGACCGGCCCCCTGGCCGCCTCCTGCCCCGACACCGGAGGTGTCTACCTCGTCCCGGCCTTCACGGGCCTGGGGAGCCCCTGGTGGGACCCCTACGCCAGGGGAACGATCGTGGGCATCACGCGGGGCACCGGCCGCGCGCAGCTGGCGAGGGCCGTCGTCGAGTCGATGGCCTTCCAGACCCGCGACGTGATCGATGCCATGTCCGCGGTGTCGGGCCACGTCGTCGCCGAGTTGCGCGTCGACGGGGGCGCGTCGGCGATGGACCTGCTGCTCCAGCTCCAGGCCGACCAGCTCGGGGTGCCGGTCGCCCGACCCACGGTCCAGGAGACCACGGCCCTCGGCGCCGCGTACCTGGCGGGGCTCGCCGAGGGGGTGTGGACCTCGCTCGACGAGTTGGCGGAGCACTGGCGACTCGATCGCCGGTTCGAGCCGAGTGCCGACCTTACCGAGGCCGACGCGGCCCACGGGCAGTGGCTGCGGGCCGTCGAGCGCTCCAGGGACTGGGCCAGGTAGCTCAGCAGCCGTTCGGTCGGCCCGACAGCTCGACGAAACGGGTCGCGGCGATGTCGGCGAGCACCGCCACCCGCCGGCGCACGCGGTCGCGGAAGGCCGCCCCGTCGCGTCCGACGACCAGGACCAGCTTGTCGGGGACGAGGGTGGCCTGCACCACGTCGCTCGCCGCGCTGTCCTCGCCGGCCCCCTGGAGGAAGGCCAAGAGCCATACGACGGTGGGGGTTTCGCCCAGCGATGCCGACCGGGTGCCCCGCTCGAGGTCGACGACCACCGCCCACGTGGCCTCGCTGGCCGCCGAGGCCTCCCGGCAGAGGGCTGTCAACAGGCCGGCGCGATCGGGGGCCGCGACGAGCGCGGCCGCCATCTGCAGCGCGGCGAGCCGCTGATCGGGCACGAGGTCGCCCGTGGCCCGGACCTCTTCGATGTCGACGCCGTCGACCTGCGAGACCTCGCTGATCAGGAGGGTGACGAGGTCGGGGTCCGGCAGCTCGACGACCAGCTCGTCGATCGCTCGACCCGCCCCCTGCTCGAGGATCTCGATGCCGACGACGTCTCCTCCGGCAGCGCCGATGCGACTGGCCACCGCCCCCAGCGCACCCGGACGATCCGGCATCCACACGCGAACGATGAAGGACTCCACCCGCTCACCGTAGGCCGCGCCCGTGAACGGTGTGTTTCTCGCCTGCGACGACACACCGTCGGATCGTTGGCTCTTGACCGTCCAGTCAAGTCTGCCTACCTTCGCGCCGGTGACCCGTCGGCTGACCCAGCGCGGAAAGGACCGCCGACGCCAACTGATGGACTTCGCCGCCGGACGATTCGCCGCGAACGGCTACCACCCCACCTCGGTGCAGGAGATCGTCACCGGCCTCGGCGTCGGCAAGGGGGTCTTCTACTGGTACTTCTCCTCCAAGGAGGAGCTGTTCCTCGAGATCCTCCGCGAGGCCCAGACAGGGCTGCGCCGGCGCCAGCAGCAGGCCATCTCGGACGAGCCCGATCCGATACGCCGGATCGAGCGGGGCATTCGAGCCACGCTGGAGTGGTCGGCCGAGCACCGCGACCTCGTCACCCTCTTCCAGTTCGCGGCCACCGAGGAGCGCTTCGCCCCCGCACTGCGACGGGGCCAGGACATCGCCATCGACGACGTCGTCCGCCACGTGAAGGAAGGCATCGTCTCGGGCCGAATCCGCGACGGCGAGCCCACCTTGCTCGCCCACGCGATCCTGGGCGTCACGGGCCACCTGTCGCGCACGTTCATCCACGAGCGCGCCGAGCCGACCGACGAGGTTGCGGACGCGGCGGTGGCCTTCTGCCTCGAAGGGATCCTCGCCCGCGGCGACTGACCGCATGAGCCGCCGTCCCTCACCGACATCGCCCGCGAAGGTGATCGACTGGCACGACCTCCCCAGGGGCGACGGATCCCGTCGGGCCCGCCGCCTCTCGACGGCGAAGGCCAGACGATCGTGGCGCGGTCGACGACGGGACCGGCTCTACGTCCGACGACGGATCGTCGTCGGACTGGGTGCGACGCTCGCGCTGGTCGCGCTCGCGGGCGCGTTCGTCGTGCTCCTGCCGCGGCCGGTCGTCTGGTCCACTGATTCCGCGGGGCGATCGACAGTGACAACCACAGAGGTCGTTGGGGGGCGCCCGAGCAGCGGGGCCGACTCGCAGGTGGCCGGGGCGGAGCGATACCGCGAGCCGGGGTGGATCGCCGACGAGAACGCCAAGGAGGGCACCGCGTCTTGGCAGGTGGGTGCGGACCCCGCCGTATGGTCCCTGATCAGCGGCTTCGCCGATCGCACCAGCGTCGATCTCGGCGATTCGTTCGTACTGCGGGTCTCGACCGGCGCGCCGACGTTCCGGGTGGAGGCCTACCGCATGGGCTTCTATGCGGGGCTCGGCGGTCGCCTCATCTGGTCGTCCGACACGCTCACCGGTGTTGCCCAGCCTCCGGCGGTGGTCGACGAGAGCACCGGCATGGCCGAGGCTCCGTGGTCGCCCTCGCTGACCGTCCAGACCGATGTGAGCTGGCCGCCGGGCCAGTACATGTTGAAGCTGCTCAGTGCCGACGGAGGCGCGAACCACGTGCCGATCGTGGTCCGCGACGACCAGAGCCACGCAGCCCTCGTGATGATGAGCGCCGTCACCACCTGGCAGGCGTACAACGAATGGGGCGCCGCCAACCTTTACACCGGGGCAGGCGGGCCGACCGACGACGAGAACCGGTCCCGGGTGGTCACCTTCGACCGGCCGTACTGGAACAACGGGTCGGGCCACTTCTTCGGCGGCGAGTTCGAGCTCGTCAACGAGATCGAGTCCCTCGGCCTCGACGTCACCTACTGGACCAGTGTCGACCTGCACCAGCGACCGGAGGCGCTGTCGAACCACCGGGCCCTCCTCTCCCTTGGCCACGACGAGTACTGGTCGACCGCGATGCGGGCCGGCGCGGAGTCGGCCCGGGACCACGGCGTCAACCTGGCCTTCCTCGGCGCCAACGCGGTCTACCGGCGCATCCGGCTCGAGGACTCGCCGCTCGGTCCGAACCGGCGCGAGGTCAACTACCGCTCGGCCGCCGAAGACCCCCTCGCCGGTGTGGACGACGAGGAGGTGACCACGAGTTGGCGCGAGCCCCCCGACCCCCGGCCCGAGAGCGAGCTCATCGGCGACTACTACGAATGCAACCCCGTCGAGGCCGACATGGTGGTCGTCGATCCCGAGGCGTGGGTCTTCGAGGGCACCGGTGTCACCGACGGCACGGTGTTCCCCGGCCTGGTGGGCAACGAGTACGACCGGGTGACGCCCGAGGCACCGACTCCCGAGAACATCGAGGTCCTGGCCCACTCACCGGTCACCTGCAGGGGCATCGCGAGCTACGCCGACATGACCTACTACACGGCCCCGAGCGGTGCCGGGGTGTTCGCCACCGGGACCCTGTGGTGGATCCGCCACCTGACCCAGCCCTGCCCGGACGCCACCGTCAGCGCCGACTGCCAGGTACGGCGCATCACCGAGAACGTCCTCCGAGCCTTCGCCGAGGGGCCGGCCGGCGAACAGCACCCTTCGGTCGGCAACCTCGAAGCGCTCGGGATCCACGCCGGCTACGTGTCGCCGGCCCCGGGGGGATGACACCACGGGCCCAGCGGTGGGTCACGGCTCCCGCTCGTCCTCTTCGAACTCCGGGGTCACCGTTTCTGGCTGCGACTCGGAGTAGGGCGGGAAGGGCGCCGACGAGTAGATGCCGACGCCCTTCGCCTTGAACGCCCGGGCCTCTCGGACGGCGCTGATGCTGTGCACGAAGACGACGGCGCCGTTCGCCTCGAGCCGCCCTGCAAACGCATCGGTGTATCGCCGGCGTTGCGCCATGTTGGCACCGAGGGACAGCAGCGGGTTGCGCACGCCCGACCACATCATGACGCCAGGGGCCCGGTTGGCGCGCACGAGGGCGACGACCTCGTTGTCGTCGAGCCGGCCGTAGTACTGGCTCCGGTAGAGGGCCACCATGTAGCTGTGGACCGGGTAGAGGTCCTGTACCGCGTTCAACTGGCCCTGATCGTAGATGTGCGGGATGACCCGCTCCATGACCGCAGGGTCGCCGCCTGCGTCACGCAGGAACCGGGCGAAGATCGCGACGTCGGAGTTCTTCGTGTCGAGCACGACGTAGATGTCCGGGTGCTCACGCATGAGGCGCACCACGTCGTCGCTGAACAGCGGGGTGTACGCGTGGCCATTGACGTGGAGTTGGCGCGAGGCCATGTCCGCCCGGGTCACCTGGTCGAACGGCCGGGTCAACCCGAACGCTTCCTCGAACCCGTCGTGGGCCGCGAGGGCCGAGCCGTCGGCGAGTCGCACGAAGTCGGCCTCGAAGACGCGGAAGCCGCGCTCGAAGTTGTGGTTGAACGCCTCGAGGCTGCTCGTGTACCCGTCACGCTGGGGTGTGGGCCCCATCTCGTGCGCGAGCACGCCGTACCGGTCGTAGTCCGACCGCACCGCCGACAGGTCGACCGGCGGGGCGAGCGCCGGTTGGATGTCCACGATCGACGACTTCGAGGCGAAGTCGCCGCCCGTGACCCCGTACCAGAGTGGATCGGGGGGCGCGCCGGCCGCATACCAGAGCACGTCGGTCCGTCGATCGCCGTCGAAGTCGGCAACGATGGGCACATAGGTGCCGTTGACGGCCCGGGCGACGCGCGAGAAGCCGGCCGCGTGGCCGTACCAGACCGGGTCAGGGGCACGCCCGGGCTGGTACCAGAACAGGTCCGAGGCGCCGTTGCCGTCGAAGTCGCCGACCAGCGGGGCGCGCCCGGCTCCCGCGGTCACCCCTCTGCCCACGAACCCTCCGGTGCCGGTCCCGTACCAGATCACGTCGGGGGCCGAACCGGGACCGAACCAGAGGACGTCGTCGCGGCGGTCGGCGTTGAAGTCGCCCACGCGAGGTTGGTAGGACGTCGCGATTCGTGCGGGTCGGCCCGAGAAGCCACGACTCGACACGCCGCGCCACAGTGCGTCCGCCGCGGCACCCTCGCCGTACCACAAGATGTCGGCCGTCCCACTGCCGTCGAAGTCACCCACCACCGGGGACTGCGTTCCGTCGAAGGTCACCGAGAGCCCCTCGAAGGCACCCCGCGGCGTGCCGTACCACACGACGTCACCCTCCGGGCCGGGCTGGTACCAGAACAGGTCGTCGCACGTGTCGCCGTCGAAGTCGGCCACGAATGGCTGATACGAACCGCCCACCACCTCTTGGCGGCCCACGAACGCGCCACCCGACCCCCCGAACCACACGTAGTCGGGGGCGTTGCCCGAGCCGAACCAGAAGACGTCCTGGTGGTTGTCGCAGTCGAAGTCGCCCGCCAACGGCCGGTAGTCGCCGCCGACGTTGACCGGCCGGCCCGCGAACCGCCGGTAGGCCGCACCGAGCCACACGTGGTCCGCCGATGCCCCGGACCCGTACCACAGGAGGTCGTCCCGGACGTCGGCGTTGAAGTCCCCGACCACCGCCAGCGGCGGCACGACCGCAGCCCTGACATCGGACACCGGCTGCGCGTTCGGCGGTGCCGCGTCGAGCCGGGCCCTCTCGCTCCCGAGAGCCCCGAGGGCCCCGAGAGCGACGACAAGGGCCAGGAGGGTCAACCAGGCCCACCAGCGCAACGGGACCCGCCACGGCGACCGCCCGTCGCCACCTCGCCGAAGACGCATCCTAGAGCTTGACCAGGGCCTTGCGCAGTGAACGGATGGCCTGTGCGATGCGCTGCTCGTTCTCGATCAGGGCGAAGCGCACGAACCCCTCGCCCCCCGGTCCGAAGCCGATGCCCGGGGACACCGCGACGTTCGCTTCTCGCACGAGAAACGAGGCGAACTCGATGGAGCCCATCTCGAGATAGGGCTCGGGGATCGGCGCCCACGCGAACATGGTGCCCTTCGGCGGCGGGAAGGACCACCCGATGCGCTCGAGCCCCTCGCAGAGCGTGTCACGGCGGCTCTGGTAGATCGCCAAGACCTCGTCGGGGAACCCGGGAGCCTCGTTGAGCGTGACCGTGGTGGCGATCTGGATGGGCTGGAACGCGCCGTAGTCGAGGTAGGACTTGAGCTTGGCCAAGGCCTGCACCACGTCGCGGTTCCCCACGAGGAAGGCGGACCGCCATCCGGCCATCGAGAACGACTTGGTCATCGAGTAGAGCTCGACCGCCACCTCCTTGGCCCCCTCGGCCTCGAGGATCGACGGCGGACGGTAGCCGTCGAAGCCGAGCTCGGCGTAGGCGAAGTCGTGGACCAGGATCACGTCCCGCTCGCGGGCGAAGTCGACGACCCGTTGCATGAACTCGAGGTCGACGCACGCAGTGGTGGGGTTGTGCGGAAAGGAGAGCACGATGGCCCGGGGCTTGGGCCACGAGTACTCCCAGGCTTCCTGCATGGTCGCGAAGAAGTCGGTGTCGGGACCGAACGGCATCTCACGGACGTCGGCTCCGGCGAAGAGCGGGCCCCAGATGTGGATCGGGTACGAGGGTGAGGGCACCAGGGCGGCGTCGCCGGGCTGGAGTAGCACCCACATGAGGTGGGAGAACCCCTCCTTGGCGCCGATCGTGTTGATGACCTCGAGCTCCGGGTCGAGTTCGACACCGAAGCGGCGGAGGTACAGATCGCTCACGGCCTGGCGGAGCTTCGGGATGCCGCGGCTCGACGAGTACCGGTGGTTGCGGGGGTTGCGTGCCGCCTCGGCGAGCTTCTCGACGGCGATGTCGGGCGACGGCAGGTCGGGGTTGCCGAAACCGAGGTCGACGACATCCTCCCCGGCTCGTCGAGCCTCGATCTTCAGGCCGTCGATGATGGTGAAGACGTAGGGAGGCAAGGACGTGATGCGGCGGAACTCCATCGCTCGCAGGTTACCGGCTCACCCCCCGTGCCCCCGTGACGCTTTCGCGGCGAGCATGGCGGCGCCCGCCGCACCGGCGCGCTCGCCCAGCTCGGCAGCGACGATCGGCACCGACGGACGATGGCCAGCGCCCAGCACCAGGGTGCCGAACGCATCGCGGGTGGGGCCGAGGAGCAGGTCACCCTCGGCCACCAGGCCACCGCCGATCACGACCACCTCGGGGTCGAACACGTTGACGAGGTTGGCCAGACCGAGCGCCACCCACCAGCCGAACTCGTCGATCACCGCAAGGGCGCCCGCGTCCCCGGACCGGGCGGCCGCCGTGACGTGCTCGCCGCGCACGGCCTCCGGATCACCGCCGGCCAGTGCGACCACGGCCTCGGCACGCCCTGCGACCGCCGCCTCCCGGGCCAGGAACCCGAGACCGCTCCCGGAGGCGTACCGCTCCCAGCATCCCCGTCGGCCGCACGGGCACCGGGGCCCCCGAGGGTCCACGATCATGTGGCCGGCTTCACCCGCCATGCCGTGCGCGCCGCGGAACAACTCGCCACCAGCGATCACGCCGCCGCCGATGCCCGTGCCCAGCGTGACCACGACGGCGTCGGAGGCCCCCCGACACGCACCCCGCTCGTGCTCCGCCCACGCCGCGCAGTTCGCGTCGTTCTCGGACACCACGACCGGGCCACCCAGCGCGGCGCGCAGCGGGCCCTCCACGTCGAGATCCACGACGCCGGGCAGATTGGGCCCCGACCGGAGGACCCCGGTGCGATCGACCAGCCCGGGAAGGCCCACACCGACAGCATCGACGTCGACCGCTCCGGCCTCCTGTATCGCGGCGCGGACCACCTCGACGATGGCCCCGACGATCGCCGTGCCGCCCCGGGGGGTCGGCCGCCGCACCTCGGCCATCAGCGGGCCCCCGGGGCTGCTGGTGGCGACCGCCACACCCAGGATCTTGGTGCCACCGATGTCGACACCGATGGTGAGTGCCACCTTCAGTATCGGAGCAGTGCGCCGACCCGGCCCAGGACGTCGAGGTCGGCGTTGCCGACGCAGATCTCGATACGACAGGACTGGAGGAGTGCCTCTTCGAGCGCGTCCTCGACCACGTCGGCGACCTCGACCATCTCGCTCGCACAGAGCGGGCAGGTGCGACCGACCGTGGCGAGGCGGGCGCAGCCTGGACAGCGCCAGCCCGCCTCGCTGAAGCCCTCCGAGATGACCAGCAGCTCGACCCGTCGCTCGGCGAGCGCAGCGAGGACTGCCTCGAGCCCCGCAACCGCTCGCCGCCCTGCGCCCACTCCCTCGCGCAGTCGTTCGACCACGGCGGTCTCCCGTGCCCGTTCGAGGTGGGCCTCGGCTTCGAGCACCGCGGCGCGGACGGCGTCGTCGGGCGAGTTGACCGGGATGGCCAGGCGCCCCCCCAGACGGTCGGCGAGATAGGGGTGGAGGTGGCTCTCCACGGCGTTCGCCATCTCGGCGGGCGCGCCGACCAGCAGATGGGCGAACTCACGCTCCTGGAATGCCGCGAACGCGGCCGCGGCCGCCCTGCGCAGGTGCTGGTCCACCAGATCGTCGACGTGGCCGTGGGTGTCTCCCCGCTCGCGCTCACCACGCTGGTCGTAGTCGCGGGGCAGTTCGTCGAGGAACTCGGAACGATCGACGAGTGCGCCCATCTCGAAGACGAACAGCCGAGCCTTCTGGCGGTCGACCAGCAGCACGCCGATCCGGTCGTAGGTGTGCAGGATCAGTTCGAGCTGGCCCACCGCCGGCGCCTGGTTCACGACCACCTGGTTCCGCACGGCGACGGCCAGGGGGATCGCCCGCCAGAACGACGAGGGGTGGCAGCTGAACATCGCCAGGCCGCGGGTGTGCGACCGATCGATGCCCGCGCGCACGTGGTCCCGCATGCGGGCCAGGTCAGGATCGATCGAGGCCTCACTGCCCGCTCGGGATCGAGCACGTCGTAGGAGCGTCTCGAGCTGGTCCTCGTAGTCCTGGCGGCGCGGGTGGCGTCGACCGTCGACATCGAGGTAGCAGCTGACGATCGGAGCCCCGTCCGTCGTCACTGCCGCCAGGTCGCGAACGGTCTCTTCGTTGATGTCGGCCATGGTCCTTCGATGGTAGCCATCCGCCCGACCCGTCGGATCAGCCCACGAGCAGGGAGCGGGCGCGATCCTCGCCGGCCTCCGTCGCCCACTCGACGACTCGGGCATCGTCGCCGACGTAGATGATCTGCACCATCCCGCTCACCTTGCCGAGACGACCCATGAGGTGGACGACCTCGTCGTCGTGCAGCAGCGCGAGCGGCTCGTCGAGCACGAGCGGGACGGCGCCGGCGAGGGACCCCGATTGCTGGGCCGCCAGCCGGGCCAGGAGGTACCCGTCGAGGCGTTCGAGGCCGGGGTGCCGGCTCGCGCCGGTGTCGTCTCCGGCCAACGCCAACTCGATCACCGCCAGGCGGTCGGCGGCCCCCCGGGCGGCGTCGACCGCAGCAGCCTCCAGCACGCCCTGGTCCTCCAACTCTGCCTCGAGCTCGGCCTCGGCGACCATCGCCGCGAGCAGGGCCTGATCTCTCCGGTCCCGCTCGGCCCCGTCCGGAGGGACATCGACCCCGTCCGGCCCGGGCGCGGCGGGTGCCGCCGACGCGGTCGTCTCGGCGACGACGACGGTCGAGGACGTCGGCTCCAGCTGTGCGAGTGCCCGCTCGGCGACGACGATCTCCTCCTCGGTCTCCCGGAGGGCGCTCTCGAGCTCCGGGCGCCGGGCCGAGGCATCGGCCATGTCGGCGAGCCACACCGTCGCCACCTCGGCGACCTCGTCGCCGCGGAGGTCGAGGTCCCCGAAGTCCACCCCTACCTCCTCGAGGGCCATTCGCAGCGCCTGGGCCGCACGGGCGCCCGCTCGGGCGTGATCCTCGTCGACGACGGTGAGCTCGCGAAGGACCCTGACCAGATCGCCGTCGTCCACTCGCCCCGCGTGTTCATGCGCCCGTCGACGGACCGAGTCCAACGCTTCCACGAGCGCGGACCGCTCGGGGTCGTTCGCGTACGCGGCCCGAAGCTGAGCGTACTCCGCCTGGGCCGTCACGAACTCGACCTGTGCGCGCTCGAGCTCCGCCCTGAGGTCGGGGCTCACCGACGGCGCCGTGGTCGACATCACGAAGGCCGTGTAGGTGGCGAAGCCCATCCGGGCGAGGATCTCCTGCTGCTCGCACACGGCGTCTTCGAGCTTCTTCTTCAGGGCTTTGCCAGGGATCAGCGCGGCCGTGAGCCGCATCTCGGCAGCGGAGACTGCCTCGTGAGCCGCCTCGAGCGCCCGAGCATCGTCGGGATCGATACTGGCAGGGCGCAGTGCCTCCTCTGCCGCCGCCACACGGCGCTGCGCACTGTCGAGGCGCTCCGAGACCGCCGCGGGACCGAGACCGGCGGCCTCGAGGCGACGGTCGCACTGCGCGAGCGCCGCCATCGCGGCGGCGAACTCGTCCGCCAGGCCGGCCGCGATGGGGTCGGGCCACCGCTCGTCGCGGTCCAGCCGTCGCGCCTCGGACAACGCCGCCTCGACAGAGCCGGTGTCGATCTTCTCGAGCGGGGCCAACGCGGCGAGCGTCTCATCCCGTCTCGTCCGCAGCCGTTCGAGGCGGGCCGCGGAGGACGCCAGGGCGGCAACGGCTTCGGGGGTCGGGCCAGGGCCTTCGAGCATGAGGGTCGCACCGCCGCTCCCCCGGCGCACCGCTTCGGCGAGCGGCACGGCATCGGCCCCGCGCGTCCTCGCGGTGGCATCACCCCGTGCCCGATCCATCGTCCCCTCCGGCGACTGTGTCAGCTCCGCTCGTCTGGCGGCCGCCTCCCGATGCCGTTCGCGCAGCTGCCCGAGGGAGCTCCGCAGCACCGCGAGGGCGGCCTCCGCGTCGACCTTGGCCCGTCGCGCCTCTGCCGGGGACCTCCATGGGTCGGCCACCGCCTCGTCCGCCTGGGCCGGCTCGAGCGACGCCAGCTCCAGCTCGGCGCGTCCCACCGCGATGCCGAGGTCGGGCGTCAAGGCCAGAACGGCGAGCGAGTCGGGGTTCAGCTCGACTTGCGTCCCGTCGACCTCGATCAGGCCGGAGAACTCCTGCAGCGCTCCGGAGCGTTGACCTCCATGTATGGCCTCGAGCGCGTCCAGGACTCGGCGCCGCGGCACGCCGTGCAACCCGCGCACGACCGTCAGGTTCGAGTGGAACTCCAGCACGACGCCGCCGGGGGCTTCATCGTGGAGTCGAAGCAACCTCATTGGTGCCCTCATCGGCCGACACCAACCCCCGCTCAAGCTCCCAGGGCCCGCTTCACCCCAGAGACTCAGGACACCCGGATGTGCTGCACCGGTTCCTGGTGCGTCGCCGGCTCGTCCCGGCGCGCCTGCCCCGCGACCCCGGCCAGTGCGTCGATCAGGCCCAACACCGTGTCAGCCGTGCGCGGGTCGCTCACCAGTGCCTCGGCCACATCGAGAAAGGCCCGCGCCGCCTCGATCATCTCCTTCGCGGCCACCTGCAGGTGGCCGAGGGCCTCATCGGCCCGCTCGTCGTTCATGGGCGCTCCTCCGCTGCCATCGGCACCGCGGCCCGGTCGCCACGGAACGTCACGGCAAGTGTGCCCTCGCGGAGCTCGGCCCCGCGCACGACGAGGCGCCGGAGGGCGTCGGGAAGGACGAGCGCACGACGGTACGGCCCGGCCCGGACGAAGAGCTCGTCACCTCGGCGCACGACGTCCACATCGGCGTGCTCGGCGAAGGGCAGGTCGAGCAAGAGCCGCCACCCCTCATCCTCGCGGACGACCCGAAGAGGGTCGCCTTCGTGGAGGAGGGCGTCAGGCTCGAGATGGCCGTAGACCTCGTCCCCGAGCCGGCGGAGGGATGCCATCCCCACGAGCTCGTCTGCCGCCAGGTGCGCCCTGAGCACGGGGACCGGGGCGAAGCCTTCCTCGATCGACGCCAGGTGCTCGGTGTGGAGCTCCTGCCAGCGGGCGAACCAGGGATCGGCCACTGCGGCGGGGAGCACCCGGTTGGCCACCACGGCATCGACCCGGTACCCGAACAGCGAGAGGTAGGTATGTGTTCGCCGCGCCTCCGCGATGACCATGCGCTCGGGGTTGACGACGAGCCGGGCGCTCGTGACCTTCGGGTCCGTCAGCAGGTCCCGGACGCCGTCGAGACGGTCGTAAAACCGACGGGCCGCGCCGAACACCTCGTCGCCCGCGACCGGGAGGTTCGTGACCTTCGCCAGCACGGGCGACAGGACACGGTTGATCCGTCGGCTCGCCGGGAAGACCCGGTCCATGTACCAGCCGAGGATCTCGGGGAGGGACAGCAGCCGGATGGTCTCGGCGGTGGGAGCGCAGTCCACGACGATGGTGTCCCATGCACCGGAATCGGCGAAGCCCTTGATGTCGGCGAGGGCGAAGATCTCGTCGAGTCCCGGCAGCACCGCGAGCTCCTCGGCCTCGATGCCGGCCACCCCGGCCCAGTCGAGCACCTGCGTGAGGTAGGCCTGGATCTCCGCCCACGACTCCTGCATGCGTTCCTGGGCATCGAGCTGCTGTCCCCACAGGTGCTCATCGATCTTCGTGGGCTCGGTGCCGAGCCTCCGGTCGAGCGCGTCGGACAGCGAGTGGGCCGGGTCGGTGGACAGCACGAGCGTGCGGCGTCCCGCATCGGCGCAGCGCAGTGCTGTCGCCGATGCCACCGTCGTCTTCCCCACTCCGCCCTTGCCGGTGAAGAGCAGGATCCTCACGCGACGGCGGTGGCCTCGACCCGGGCCTTCAGGTCCCGCAGGGCGGTGTGCATGATGCGGGTCTCGGCCCGACGCTTGACGAAGCCGGGGAGCGGCACCACCAGTTCGACCGAGAGCTCGTAGGTGACGTCGGTGCGGCCCGGATCGCCGTCGACCGGCGCGAAGTCGTACGACCCCTCGAGACGGCGGGTGATATCGCTGTCGAGCAACTCCCAGGAGAGCTTCTGTGGCGACTCCGAGTAGTCGTAACCGAGCGTGTAGGTCGTGCTCCGGCCCATGGCCGCGGCCCGGTACCGCACCTGGAGCCCCCGCCCCTGGTCGTCGCGCTCGAGAACCTCGGTCTCCTTGATGTCGTGGGCCCACAGGGGGTACGCCTCGAAGGCCAACGCCACCTCGAGACACGACGCCGGAGAGGCGTCGATCGTCGTGCGCTCTGTCGCCTGGTCGGGCATCAGCCGGATCCTAGTTGGACCGACGATCGAACGAGCCGTACCGGGCCCCCCACAACCCGGCCTGCGCCAGCCCGAACATCGGCACCAGCACCCCGAAGGCGAGGCTGGTGAACGGGCGCAGGCCCGCAGTCACCAGGGCGGTGACCACCTGGACGGCCAGCGGCACGAGCAGGGCGACCTGCACCGTCCGCGGCGCGCTGCCCTGGAGGAAGAACAGCCCGCCGATGCCGATGGCATCGACCCGGCTCCGGCCCACGGCGATGCCGTAGGCCCAGAGGAACACCACGCACCCCACGGCGAAGAGGACGAGCGCCACCGTGACCGCCGGGAGCCCGAACCGCGAGCGATCGACGACCGCGGCCGCGGCCGTGAGCACGAAGACCGCCGTCCCCGCCCGGCTGACGGTGACGATTCGACGTCCGGCCGTGGGCCCCACCGCAGCGCTCACGGCGACAGGGCGGCGGCGAGGCGATCGACCAGCACGTCATAGGCGAACTCGGCCTCGGCGCGTTGTCGTGCGGCGTCACCCATCCGGCGGCGGAGCCCGGGGTCGTCGAGGAGCCCGGCCAGCGCCGTGGTCACGGCGTCGACCCGGCCCGCGTCGGGGACCACCGTGCCCGTCACCCCGTCGACCACCGCCTCGGCGGCGCCACCGCTGGCGCCGGCCACCTGTGGCACACCCGTCGCGGCCGCTTCGAGGAAGACGATGCCGAACCCCTCCTGCTCGAGGCCAGCCCAACGGCTGCGGCACAACATGGCGAACACGTCGGCACAGCCGTACAGCGCCGGCAGGTCGTCGTCGGGAACGCGTCCGAGCAGGCGAACCGGAGCACGGGCCTCGCGCGCCAACCGGTCGAGTCGGGAGCGGTCGCGTCCGCCGCCGGCGATCGCCACGGTGAGGTCTTCGCGTCCCTCGGACAGTGCGGCGGCACTGCGGATCAGCACGTCCATCCCCTTGCGCGGCACGAGTCGGCTGACGCTGACCACGAGCCGCCCGTCGATCGGGAGCCCCAGCGCCTCGCGAGCGTCCGCACGCTCGTCGGGTGAGAGCGGGCGGAACCGCTCGACGTCGACCCCCGGTGGCACCACCGTGACCGGAAGAGGGCGACCCGCGGCACGCTCACCCTCGGCCGCGGGGTAGCCACCCGCGGCGATGACCACTTCGGCACCCCGCAGCACCCGTCGGAGCGCCAGGTTGGCGACCGGCAGCCGGCCCGGGATCGTGACCTCGGCACCGTGGAGCACCACTCCGTACGGGCGGTCGAGATGGGGGCCCAGCAGCCCGAGCGGCAACGCCGGGTCGAGCACCACCAGTCGAGCGTCGACCTCGGCGGCCAGGCGGTTGATGTGGCGGGCCAGCAGCGGGTTGGGGAGCAACACGGGCTCACGGGTGCGCTCGACCCGGTACGCCTGAGCGGCGTCGAACGCCTCGGCCCCCTCGTAAGGCGTGGTGAGAACGGTCGTCGAGCCGGGAGGCAGGCGCCGCCACAGTTCCCACAGGTACGACTGGATGCCGCCCAGCTTGGGCGGGAAGTCGTTGGTGACGAGAAGGTGGTTCATCGCCCGATCACGCCGGGACCGCCTTGCCATGAGGCTCGAGCCCCAGGCGGGCGGCGGCCCACGCCGCGTGCTCCCGGAGCAACGGGTCGGCGCTCGCAAGGCTCCTCGCGAGCACGCGCCGAACGTCGGGGTCGTCACGGTCACCGACGTTGCCGAGTGCCACCAGCGCGTTCCGGCGCAGATACCGAGGATCGCGCGACGCGATGTACCACCGGCCGTGTGCGGCGAGCAGTTCGCCGTCGTCGGCATCGAGCATGGCGATCAGCGACACGGACCCGCCGGGCGCGGTTGCGGGGCCGCCCAAGGTGGACTCGTCGGCGGTGGACAGGTCGGCGCGCCGGTTCGGGGGGCAGACCTCCTGGCAGTCGTCACAGCCGTAGATGCGGTTGCCCAGAGCCTCTCGGAGCTCGATGGGGAACGATCCGGGCGCCTGCACCAACCAGGCGAGGCACCGCCGGGCGTCGACCACGCCGGGGGCGATGATCGCCTCGGTGGGACAGTGGTCGATGCAGCGGTTGCACGGGCCACAGCCGTCGGGCACCGGCGCATCGCTGGCCGGGAGCGGGGCGTCGGTGACCACCGAGCCGAGCACGAACCAGCTGCCCCGCCCGGGCAGGAGCAGGTTCGCGCTCTTGCCGTACCACCCGAGGCCCGCCCGGTAGGCCGCCTCACGGTCGACCAGGGCGTTGTCGTCGGCGAGCACCCTGGTACGCCATCCGTGCGCCCGCAGGTGGTCGCTCACCACCGTGAGGGCCGATCGCAGCGTGGCGTAGTAGTCGGCCCGGGCGTAGCGGGCGACCCGTCCCTCGGGACGATCGGCTGGGGCGGCCCCCGACGGCTCGGGTCCCGTGCCGGCATACGCGACCGCGCCGACGACGAGCGAGCGCGCCCCGTCGAGCGCCGCGTTCGGGTCGGTGGACCGGGCCGGTCGCCGGTAGGTGAACTGCATGCCGGCGGCCAACCCCTGGGCCTTGCGCTCCTCGAGGATTCGGCGCGTTGCCTCGAACGGCGCCGCCGGTGCCACCCCGAGGGCGTCGAGGCCCGCCGCCCGGCCGACCTCGGCCAGCGCGTCGATCACACGATCAGATCAGCCGGTGCGGGGCCGGTGGCGCAACTCGGGCACGAGCCCGGCGTCCTGCAGCATGCGGACGGCCCGGGCTTCGCCCACGTCGATCACCACCGCGTCGTCGGGCTCTCGCGAGCACAGGAACGTGACGATGCAGTCGTCGCAGGTGGACGTGTGCACCATGACGCACTCATCGCAGTCGATTCTCACGGGGTTCTCCTCCATGCCCCAGAGCATCCCCACCCCCTGTGACACTCACTTGCCGCCGTGGCCGCCCGGGCGTTCGCCAGGCCGCCGCGCCGGGCCATCATGGAGTGCCATGGCGCTCGACGAGGAACTCCCGGAGATCGACGACCCCGGGGAGATCGAGGACAGGGAGGAGATCGTGGACGGGGCCACGACCTGGCGTTTCGACCGGGCCTTCCTGACGTCCAACTGGACCTGCCTGTGGGGCCGTGGGTGCCAGGGCATCCTGCCCGAACGTGCCGAGCGCCTCGCCCAGGGTTGCTGCTCGAGCGGGGCGGGGCTCGACGAGGGTGACGAGGCCCGGCTGGTCGGTGCGCTCGCCGCCATGCTTCCCGCCGCGTTGTTCCAGCACCACCGGGACGCGGCCGAGGGTGGCGTCTACCGGGACGGCGATCGGAGCCATACCCGGCTGGTCGACGGTGCGTGCATCTTCTTGAACCGCCCCGGGTTCGCCGGTGGCGCCGGGTGTGCGTTGCACCTCGCCGCGCTCGCCGAGGGCGAGCCGGTCACCGACTGGAAGCCGTCGGTGTGCTGGCAGCTGCCGGTGCGGGTGGCGTGGACGCCCGGACCGGGTGACACCGAGGTGGCCACGGTCCGACGCTGGACCCGTGGGGACTGGGGCGAGGAGGGCGAGTCGATGGCGTGGTGCTGCACGGAGGAGCCCGACGCCTACGTCGGCGACCAGCCGGTGTGGGCGTCGCTGGCCGTCGAGCTCGAGGCCATCGTCGGCACCGAGGTGGCGGTCGAGCTGCGCCGCCGCCTGGCCCCGAAGGACCAAGGCCCTACTCGCTGACGGGGTGGACCGAGGCCCCGGAGCCGCACCACCGGCAGGCGACCTCCTCGACGTGCTCGTCGAGCACGTCTTCGTCCTCCACCGACATCTCGCCGCCCACGGTGTAGTGGTGGAAGGCCCGGGTGCGTCGAGTGACCGTCACGTCGAAGCGGGTGAGGTTGCCGCAGGCGTCGCAGCGGTACCGGATCATCGACGCTCGCTCCTGCACATCCCGGGATCATACGGCGACTTGCGCCCCGAACACCTGTTCGCTTGACTGTTGGCGTGCAGCGCTCGTTCGACGACCTCGGCACGCCACTGGCCGACGTGACGTTCTGCGTGATCGACCTCGAGACGACCGGCGGCTCGGCTGCCGACTGCGCCATCACCGAGATCGGCGCGGTGAAGCTGCGCGGCGGCGAGTGCCTGGGCACGTTCCAGACCCTCGTCAACCCGGGCCAGGCCATCCCGCCCACCATCACCGTGCTCACCGGGATCACTCAGGCCATGGTGCTGCCGGCGCCCCGCGTCGAGACGGCGCTCCCGGCCCTTCTCGAGTTCGTGGGCGACCAGTCGGTGATCGTGGGCCACAACGTGGGCTTCGACCTCCGTTTCCTCCGCGCCGCCACCGACCGCACCGGCCGGCCGGCCCTCGCCAACGCCGTCGTCGACACCTGCCGCCTGGCTCGACGCCTGCTGGCCGACGAGGTGCCCAACCACAAGCTCGGCACCCTGTCCGATCGACTCCGGCTCCCCCACCGACCCTCGCACCGCGCCCTCGACGACGCGCTCGCCACGGGCGACCTGCTCCACGTGCTGCTCGAGCGCGCGGGCCGCCTCGGCGTGTCCGGGCTCGACGACCTGCTCGCCCTGCCCTCGCTGGCCGCCCACCCCCAGGTGGGCAAGCTCAAGCTCACCAGCCGCCTCCCGCGCCGCCCCGGGGTCTACCTCTTCCGCGACGCACGGGGCCAGGCCCTGTACGTGGGCAAGGCCACCAACCTGCGGGCCCGCGTGCGCTCGTACTTCTCGGGGGAGCGACGCCGGAAGGTCGCGCAACTGCTGCGCGAGACCCACACCATCGACCATGTGGTGTGCCCCGGTCCGCTCGAGGCCGAGGTGCTCGAGGTGCGCCTCATCCACCAGCTCATGCCCCGCTTCAACCGTCAGGGGACCCGGTGGCAGTCCTACACCTACCTGAAGCTCACGCTGAACGAGCGCTTCCCCCGGCTCTCGGTGGTGCGCGCCGCCCCCGACGACGGCGCCCTGTACCTGGGGCCACTGTCGTCGACCCGCTTCGCCCGCCGGGTCGCCGAGGCCATCGAGACCGTGGTGCCGCTGCGGCGCTGCTCCACCCGCCTCGGCAACGCGCCGGTTCGAGACGGCCCCTGCACGGCCGCGCAGCTCGGCGTCAGCACGTGCCCCTGTTCGGGCGGGGTGTCCGAGGCCGACTACGCGGCCATCGTCGACCGACTCGTCGCGTCGCTCACGCACGATCCGTCGTCGCTGCTCGATCCCCTGGCGGAACGGATGCAGGCCCTGGCGCTCGATGAGCGCTACGAGGAGGCCGCTGACGTCAGGGATCGGGCCGCCGCGCTCGCCAAGACCCTCGCTCGCCAGCGCCGCCTCGACGGGCTGCGCCACGCCGGGCGACTGCGGGTCGAGCTGCCGGGCGTCGGCGGTGTCGAGCTCCACCACGGGCGCCTGGTCGATTCGTGGGCGAGCGACCCGGCCGACCCCCACCTGGCCCTTCCGTTCCCGCTCGCCGCGACGCCCGCCGGGCCCGATGCCCCCGACGAGCGCCCCATCCCGCGCGAGCTTGCCGACGAACTGCTGTGCGTGGCCCGCTGGCTCGACGAAAAGGCCGCGCGGGTACGCCTGGTCCACTGCGACGCGGGCCTCTCGTCGCGCCTTCCAGCCCTTCCCACCTACGAGCCCACCCGCACCTGACAGCATGCCGCGTGCCGCCCGGTAACCTGGCGGACGTGAAGATCCTGATCGTGGTGACGTTGGTCTACCTGGGCTTCGTCGGGCTCGCGGCGGCATCAGTCGCCACCATCTTGTGGAGCCTCCGCCGCCGCAATCGGGTGTCGGCCACCGCCAAGACCCCGGCACCGGTCACCTGGCTGATCTCGCCCCGCTCCCCGGCCCGCATGCACCGCCGGCTCCGCAGCGCGCTCTTCTCCGCCCGCGCCGCCTATGCGCCCGCCGTCGGGCGCGCGCACCCCCAACTTCCCGACCTCGCCCTCAGCCTCGAGCGCGAGGCAGTGCTCACCGACGAGCGCCTCGTGGCGGCGAGCGCCACTCCTCGCCCCCACCGCCGTCAGACGCTCCGCCCCCTCCAGGCGCAGGTGGCCGAGATCGAGCGCCTGGCCCACCAGATCGCCCACACCGCCCGCCGAGCGGGGCCGACCGCCATCCCCCAGGCCGCCGACGGCCTGAGCGACGTCGCCGACCAGCTCCAGGCGCTGCACGCGGCGCAGGCCGAGGTCGACCAGATCGACCGGATCGTGCAGGGTCACCCGCACCTCGCCGTGCCCCCGGCCCGCGTCGCCACCCCGCTCCCCCACCAGCGCTGACCTGACCGCTCCTGCGGCGATGGGAGCCGCGGTCCGAGTCGGCCCGAGGCGGAATCGGGTCTACGAGAAGGCGGCGAGCCGTTCGAGGACGGCAGCGGCCCTGCCCTCGTCGATCGACACCTGTGCCGCCTCGACACCCGCCGCCAGATCGTCGACCAGGCCGCCGACCAGAAGGCCGGCGGCTGCGTTCAGCACCACGACGTCGCGGTGCGGTCCCGCGGCGCCGTCGAGCACCCGACGGGCCGCAGCAGCATTCGTGGCTGCATCGCCTCCCAGCAGGTCCCCTGGTGAGGCGGGCGCCAGCCCGAAGGCCGCGGGATCGACGTCGTGGGTGCGAACCTCGCCACCGTGGTGTTGCTCGATCATCGTCGAGGTGGTCGTGGTCGTGAGCTCGTCGAGCCCGTCGTGGCCGAACACCACGAGGGAGTGCACGGCGCCGTTGGCCGCCAGCACGCCGAGCATGCGTTCGGCCAGGCGAGGGTCGGCGACCCCGACGACCTGACGGCGCACCCGTGCCGGGTTGGCCATGGGGCCGAGGAAGTTGAACGCCGTCCGCACGCCGAGCTCCTTGCGGGTCGGCCCGGCGTGGCGGAGGGCCGGGTGGAAGCGTTGGGCGAAGCAGAAGCCCATGCCCACCTCGGCAACAGATCGCGCCACGTCTGCCGGGCTGAGATCGATCGGCACCCCGAGCGCCTCGTAGACGTCGGCCGATCCACACTGCGACGAGGCCGCCCGGTTGCCGTGCTTGGCCACCGGGACGCCGGCCCCTGCGACCACGAAGGCGGCGATGCTCGAGATGTTGATGGTGCCGCTGCGGTCGCCACCGGTGCCGCAGGTGTCGACGGCGTCGATGGACGGATCGAGCGCCACGAGGTCGGACGCGTCGAGCATGGCACCGAGCAGCCCGGTGAGCTCGTCGATGGTCTCGCCCTTCATGAGCAGCGCGATGGCGAACCCGGCGATCTGGGCCGAGGTGGCGTTGCCGGCGAGGATCTCGGCCATTGCCGAGCGGGCGACCTCGGTGGTGAGGTCCTGGCCCTCGGTGAGCGTCCCGAGGACCTCGGGCCAGTTCACGCGGCGTTGCCTCGGCGGGTCACGCCGTTCGGCGACGTTGCCGGATGATGCGGCGGCGCTCCTTCTCGGTGGCCCCACCCCAGACGCCGTCGCGCTCCCGCGAGCCGAGGGCGTGCTCGAGGCACGACTCACGGACCGAACAGGCGCCGCAGACCATCTTGGCCCGGTCGGCCTCTTCGTCGGTGACGGGATAGAAGATCTCCGGATCGAGCCCCCGGCAGGCGCCCTGCTGGTGCCACGGCTGGTTCATGGCGGCGAGATTGGCACCGCCGCCCCGCGTATCGCAAACCGACGGCGCGGCGACGTGGCTACCGGGGAGCGATCGCGAGGTCGGCGGCCAGGGATGCCCGCGTCTCGTCGCCGAGCGACGTCTCGTGCTGGTACGTCTCGTGCACCGACGCGAGGGTGGCGGGACCGTCGAGGAGACGCCGGGCGTGGGTGTTGTCGAGCGCGAAGCGCACGTAGTGCACCGACGAGGTGATGTCGTCGCGCGTGAGCTGTGCCTCGTGGGACGCTTCGGGGATCGAGGGGACCCGAACGGTGTCGGAACCCTCACCCAGGCGGAGCTCGACCGCCCGCTCGATGCCCACGAGCTTCGGGAGCCACTCGGTGAGCTCGTCCTTCGACGTGAGCTCGATGAAGAGGGTGGCCGACAGATGGCCCGGGTCGGGAAGCAGCGGGTTGTAAGCCGCCAGCTCGGCCTCGATGGCCTCGTCGGTGATCAGCTTCTCGATGCGTGCCATCTCCTGGATCTGGAACCGGATCGTGTCGCGGTTCTCGAACAGCAGGGTGAGGAACGGGCCGACCCCCACGCGACGCAGCCGCTTGAGGGCGATGACGTGCGCCCGGAAGCCCTCACGCTCGCGCTCGTAGGCCCGCAGGTCCGAGATGTCGTCGATGGTCAGGTCGGTCATCGTCGGGTCTCCTCTTCGGGGATGCCGTAGGCCCTGGCGAGGAACTGCACCGGGTGACACGGCGACTTGCCGGTCTCCTGGACGATCGCGCCGTTGGCCAGGTGGCAGTCGCCGGCCACGGCGTCGTTGTCGGCCCGCTCGACCGCCTGGGCCATCTTCCTGGCAACCTTGCGGGACGCCTCGAAGTTCTCCTCCCGGTACCCCCACGTGCCGTCGATGCCGGAGCATTCGGCGACCACGGTCACCTTGGTTCCCGTGAGCTTGAGCAGGTCGCGGCTCTTGAGGCCGATGTTCTGGGCGCGGAGGTGGCACGGTGCGTGATAGGTGACGGCGTCGGGCACGGCACCGGGGAACTCGGTGTCGAGGGGCGCGCTGTCCTCTGCCTTGTGCCGTGCCATCAGGTACTCGGCAGCGTCCTGGGTGCGCTGCGCGACCAGCTCCGCGTCGGGTCCGCCGATGTAGTCGACGTAGTCCCGCTTGAGCACGTAGCTGCACGTGGGCTGGGGCACCACCACCCTGGCGTCGTCGCCGGCGGACCGCAGGGCCCGGGCCAGGACCTCGATGTTCTTCCTGCCCTGCGTCACGAAGTTGTCGACGTCGCCGGCGTGCAGCCAGGGGGCACCGCAGCAGACCTCGCCCGCGGGGAGGGCGCACGCGACGCCGTTGCGCTCGCAGACCTTCACCAGGTCGTGGCCGACCTCGGGGGCCTGGTATTCGACGATGCACGTGGGGAACAGCACCGCCGTCGTACGCCGGTCGGTCGCGGTCGCCGCCCCGCCGCCTGGTCGCTTCTTGAACCAGGTGCTGAACCGCTGTCTGGCGTAGGGCGGCAGCATCCGTTCCGAGGCGATGCCCACCGACTTCGCCATGAGGTTTCGTGTGCGCGAGCCAGGTGTGCCCACGGCACGGTTGGCCAGGGGTGCCAGCGCCGTGTTGACGCGACCGGCAAGGTCGGTGCGGCCGAGTGCCTGACCAGCGAGGCGCGCCTTGAGCGTCGGGCGCTGGTTGCGGTGACGCACCTGCTCGGCTCGCATCATGAGACGCGGGAAGTCGAGCTCCCATTCGCTCTGGCCCGGGATGTAGGGGCAGATCACGTAGCAGAGCTTGCAGTTGAAGCACTCGTCGACGACCCGGTCCTGCTGGGCGCTCGTGAGGCGGGCGGCGTCCTGGTCGTCGTGCTCGTCGATCATCTCGAACAGCGAGGGGAACGCCGGGCACAGCTTGAAGCACATGCGACAGCCATGACAGAGGTCGTAGACCCTGGTCATCTCGGCCCGGAGATCACCCTCGTCCCAGTAGGCCGGGTCGCTCGGGTCGTAGGTGATGGTCATGGTGGCTCCTCGGTCGCCGTTGCCCCGGCCGCGCCATGAACGGCGCGGCCGGGGCGGACGGGGCTCAGGAAATGGCCTCGAGGCCCTGGGTGAAGCGGCCGGCGTGGCTCTTCTCGGCGCGGGCGAGGGTCTCGAGCCACTCGCCCACCTCGTCGAACCCCTCGTCGCGCGCCGTGCGGGCGAAGCCGGGGTACATCTCGGTGTATTCGTAGGTCTCGCCGGCGATGGCCGACTTGAGGTTGTCCTCGGTGGAGCCCACCGGCACATCGGTGACGGGGTCGCCGACCTCGGCGAGGAAGTCGAAGTGACCGAACGCGTGGCCGGTCTCGCCCTCGGCAACCGAGCGGAAGAGGGCAGCGGTGTCGGGGTAGCCCTCGACGTCGGCCTTCTGCGCGAAGTAGAGGTAGCGACGGTTCGCCTGGCTCTCGCCGGCGAACGCCTCCTTCAGGTTGTCCTGCGTCTTGGTGCCTTTCAGGTCAGCCATGGGCTGCATGCTCCTTTGGTCGTGGATCGGTGGGATGGTGCTGCTGGCACTCACGGCACCGGCCGCGGAACACGACCTCGGTGCTGGAGACCTGGAAGCCGGCACCCGCGCCGGCAGGAACCCGGACGTCGGCGAACTCGGCGTGGAGATCGCTCACCCGGCCACAGGCCTCACACACCAGGTGGTGGTGCGGGTCGACGGTGGGGTCGAACCGGGCCGAGCCGGTGCCGAGCTCGAGCTGCTGCAACTCGCCCATGGCGGCCAGATCGTTCAGGGTCTGGTAGACGGTGCGGAGCGAGATCGTCGGCATCTCGCGGCGGACGTCCACGTAGACCGATTCGGCGGTCGGGTGCTCCTCGCTCTGGTGGAGCACCCGGAATATGCACTGGCGCTGTGGAGTGACCTTGAGTCCGCGGGCCCGGAAGAGGCCGGTGAGCTCATCGGGGGACTTCACGGCGGCGACGATATCACAATTGATGTTGATCAACAATTCTTGTCATCTGTCCGACCGGGCGTGGGGAGACACAACGCTCCTAGTATGGGACTCGTATGAGCGCACCAGGGCCGTTCGACCGTTCCGAGGCGCTCCGGCGCCTCGCCGCAGAGCAGTTCGACGTGCTCGTGGTCGGTGCCGGCGTCACCGGTTCGGGGGTCGCCCTCGATGCCGCGTCACGCGGCCTGCGCACCGCGCTCGTCGAGCGCGACGACTTCGCCTCCGGCACCTCGTCCAAGTCGTCCAAGCTCGTGCACGGCGGCCTGCGCTACCTGCAACAAGGTGACGTCCGCCTCGTCTACCAGGCGCTCCGCGAACGCCAGAGGCTGCGCCGCAACGCGCCCCACCTCGTGACGATCCTGCCGTTCCTCATCCCGATCTTCTCGAAGGACGGCCTCATCAACCGCAAGCTGGCCCGCGCCATGGGCAGCGCGATGTGGATGTACGACCTCACCGGCGGCGCTCGCATCGGCAAGCTCCACAAGCGCCTGTCGACCGACGAGGCCATGGCCCACATGCCCTCGCTCCCCCGCGATCGCCTCGCCGGCGCCTACCTCTACTACGACGCCCGCGCCGACGACGCCCGCCTCACCCTTGCCCTCGCCCGCACCGCGGCCATCGACCACGGCGCCGCGGTGGCCAACGGCGTCGCTCTGGTCGGCCTCGAGAAGGATGCCGCCGGGCGGATCACCGGCGCCACCGTGCGCGCCGCCGGCCGCGACGGCGAGTTCCGCGTCGCCACCCGCTCGGTCGTCAACGCCGCCGGCGTGTGGTCCGACGACATCCGGTCGTTCGACGAGGGCCACGACCCCGACTCGATCCGCCCGGCCAAGGGCATACACATCACGGTCCCGTGGTCGAAGGTGCGCAACGACATCGCCGCGGTGATCCCGGTCCCCAAGGACAAGCGCTCGGTCTTCGTGGTGCCCTGGGGCGACCTCACCTACGTCGGCACCACCGACACCGACTACGACGGCCCCGTCAACGACCCGCAGTGCACCCCCGAGGACATCGCGTACCTGCTGGGGGCCATCAACGGCGCGGTCGACCACGAGATCACCACGGCCGACATCGTGGGCACGTGGGCCGGGCTGCGACCGCTCGTGAAGGACGCCACGAGCAACCGCACCGCAGATCTCTCGCGTCGTCACAAGGTGCGTCGCTCCGAGTCGGGCGTGATATCGATCACGGGCGGCAAGCTGACGACCTATCGCGAGATGGCCGCGGACACCGTGGACGAGGTGGTCGACGTGCTCGGCCCGCTCGACCACCCGGTGGCGCGGCGAAGCCGCACCAGCAAGCTGCCGCTACGAGGCGCCGAGGGCTACGAATCGGCCGTCGGGCTCGATCCCCGGCTCGCCGAGCGCTACGGCGGAGAGACCGGCACCCTCCTGGCCATGATCGACGACGACGCCACTTTGGGGGAACCGCTGGTGCCCGGACTCCCCTACCTGGCCGTCGAGGCCGTCTACGCCGCCCGCCACGAGATGGTCCGCACCCTCGACGACGTGCTCTCGCGCCGCACGCGGGCAAGGCTGCTGGCACGGGACGCCTCGGCCGCGGCCGCCCCGGCGGTCGCGGCGCTGATCGCCGGCGAACTGGGCTGGTCCGCTGACGAGCAGCGCAAGCAGGTCGAGTCCTACCAGGCCTCGATCGAACACGAGCGCAACGCGGCCGGGCTCCCGCTGTCGGTCACCGAGCTGGTCGGCGGTGGCTGAGGCGCTCGGGCCCGCCGCCCCCACACCACCGATCGCCCTGGCCGGCGGTGCCGCCGGCGCCCGCAGCCGCCTGCCCGCCTCCCGGGTCGAGGTGGACGACGCCTTCGTCGCCCGTCTCGACGGCGTCTGCCCCACCGTCGCCGACGCCGACGCCGTCGGCGAAGCGAGCCGAGACTGGTGGCCGCTCGCCATGACCTGGGCCCTCGACGGCCAGGTGGGCGGCAGGGCCGCCGTCATCGCGGCGCCCACCACGACCGCCCAGGTCGCCGATGTGCTTCGCCTCTGCAACGACGCCCACATGCCGGTCACGGCCGCCGCGGGCCGCAGCGGCGTGTGCGGCGGCTCGGTGCCGGTGCACGGCGGCGTGGTGCTCGACCTGTGCGGGCTCTCGGGCATCGTCTCGGTCGACGACACCTCGCTGCTGCTCGACGTGCTGCCGGGCACGTTCGGCGACCACCTCGAGGAGCAACTGCGGTCCGACCACGGGCTCACCCTCGGCCACTGGCCCCAGTCGATCGCGCTGTCCACGGTGGGCGGCTGGGTGGCCTGCCGATCGGCCGGGCAGCTCTCGAACCGATACGGCAAGATCGAGGACATGGTGCTCGGCCTCGACGTGGCCCTCGCCGACGGGAGCGTCATCCACACCGGTGGGGCGCCACGGGCCGCGGTCGGCCCCGATCTGAACCAGCTCTTCGTGGGCTCGGAGGGCACCCTGGGCGTGATCGTCGGCAGCCGCCTGCGCCTCCACCCCGCCCCCACCCACGAGCGCCGGGGCGCCTGGGGCTTCCCCTCGTTCGACGCCGGCCTCGACGCCTGCCGACGCATCCTGCGGCGAGGCGGGCGCCCGGCGGTGCTCCGGCTCTACGACACCGTCGAGTCCGACCGCAACTTCGGCACGGGCGACGCCCACCACGTGGTGCTGGCCCTCGACGAGGGCGAGCCGGCCATCGTCGACGCCTCGTTCGCCGTCGTCGCCCAGGAATGCACCGGGGCCGACCCACTCGACGAGGGCCTGGTCGAGACCTGGATGGGCCATCGCAACGACGTGGCCGCGCTCGAGTCGCTGATCACCGGCGGCCTGGTGGTCGACACCATGGAGATCAGTGCATCGTGGGCCGACCTGCCCGTCATCTACGAGCGCACGCTCGAAGCCATCAAGGGCGTCGACGGCACCCTCGCCGCCAGCGCCCACCAGTCGCACGCCTACACCGACGGCGCCTGTCTCTACTTCACCTTTGCGGGAAAGCCGCCCTCCGACGGCAAGGACGCGTTCTACCTGGCGGCCTGGGATGCCGGCACCCGGGCCGTGCTCACCCACGGGGGCGCCCTCAGTCACCACCACGGCATCGGCCTCAACCGGGCACGTTTCGTGCGCGACGCGCTCGGCCCTGCCTTCGACGTCCTCGTCTCGGTGAAGCAGGCGCTCGACCCGAACGGCATCTTGAATCCCGGGAAGCTCGGCCTTCCCGGCCCGTTCGGCGAGGTCACCCTTCGGTGACCCCCGTCCCGTGCTAGCGCTGCTCGATCGCCGCGCGGTGCTGACCGGCGCCGGTCTGGCGCTCCTCGTGGCCGTGCCCCCGGCGGTGGTTGCGCAGGTCCAGTCCGATCGCCGGGCCCTCGAGGGTTCCAACTGGGTGCTCGTGCTCTTCGGCGTGATCCTCTTCGGGTTCCTCCTGGGCGGGTTCGCGGCGGCCCGACGACGGCCCGCCAACCCTCTCGTCAACGGCGCGGCGGCGTCGTTCACGGCCTTCGCGTTGGTGCAGGGCTACGGCATCGTTCGTCGGCTCGCCGACGGCGAGGAGCTCCGTTGGCTGGGCATCGTCTTCGCAGCCCTGTTGGCGGCCAGTTGCGGCATCTTGGGCGCCATCGTCGCCTCCATGGGCTCGAGGCGCACCGCATGACCGTCCCAGGGGCCAGAGCGGCCCGGGGTCGAAGGGAACGGCTGGCGTGAGCATCCTCGTCATCGACGTCGGCACGAGCGGCGTCCGCGCCGCCGTCGTCCGCCCCGACGCCACGGTCGCCCACGAGTTGCACCGCGAGGTGCTGCCCGATTCCCCCGCGCCGGGGCTGGTCGAGTTCGACGCTGCGCTCATGGCCCGCTCGTCGCTCGATGTCGCCCGGGCGGTGCTGGCCGACAGCGGCCCGGTCGACGCGGTCGGCATCGCCAACCAGCGAGGCTCGACGATCGTGTGGGACCGCGCCACCGGCGAGCCCGTCGGGCCCGGTCTTGGTTGGCAGGACCTGCGCACGGTGGGCGAATGTCTCGTCCTCGCCGCTGACGGCATCCGGGTGGCCCCCAACGTGTCGGCCACGAAGGTCACCTGGCTCCTCGACCAGTTCGATCCCGACCGCACCCGCGACCTCTGCTTCGGCACCGTCGACACCTGGATCGCGTGGCACCTTTCCGAGGGCGCGCTGCACGTCACCGACATGAGCAACGCCGGCATCTCCGGCCTGCTGACGGGCGACGGAACGGCCACGTGGTCCGAGCGCGCCCTCGCCGCTCTGCGCATCCCCGAGTCGATGCTGCCGACGGTCGTCGACTCCACCGGCATGGTCGGCGAGGCCACCGCGCTCGAGGGCTCGCCACCGATCGCGGGCATGGCGGGAGACCAGCAGTCGTCCCTGGTGGGTCAGGGGTGCGTGCGCCCAGGGCTGGCGAAGATCACCTTCGGCACCGGGGGCATGCTCGACCTCTGCCTCGGCTCCACCCGGCCCTCTTTCGAGGTGCGCGGGGAGGGGGGCACGTTCCCCATCGTCGCCTGGCGTCGAGACGGCCAGGTCACCTGGGGCCTCGAGGCGATCATGTTGTCGGCGGGCAGCAACGTCGAGTGGCTGCGCGACGACCTGGGGCTCCTCGCCACGGCCGCCGAGTCGCACGAGGTGGCCGCGTCGGTCGACTCCACGGACGGCGTGACCTACGTGCCCGCCCTGCTCGGCATAGGGACGCCCAACTGGGACTACGGCGCCCGCAGCGCCCTGTTCGGCATCACCAGGGGCACCGAGCGGGCCCACGTGGTGCGGGCCGTGCTCGAAGGTGTGGCCCAGCGGGGCGCCGACCTCGTCGATGCCGCCGAGGCCGACAGCGGCCTTTCCATCCCCTCGTTGCGGGTCGACGGTGGCATGAGCGCAAATCCCACCTTCGTACAGGCCCTCGCGAACGCCACGGGTCGCCCGGTGGAGGTGTCACCGGTACTCGAGGCCACCACCCTCGGCGCAGCGTTCCTGGCCGGACTGGCCACGGGCGCATGGGCGAGTTGGGACGATGTGGCCTCGGCCTGGTCGCCCCGCGAGACGATCGAGCCGACCGCGTCGTTCAACCGCGACCGCTGGAAGGACGCCATCAGACGGGCCGGTCACTGGCACGAGGACCTCAGCGCGCTCGAGTTCTGAGCGGTGGTGGATTCTCACGGTGCATCAGCCACCACTTTCGATGCATTCCGGCCGTTCCCGTCCCCACGCGCGCCGAATTCCACAGATTTCTCCCCACGCTGTGCGTAACTGCGCCTACTTTGCGCGAGATCGATCCCACCGAGCTGCCGGTCGGCAACCGCGCTCGTCGAAACCGGCCAGGGACCCTTCGTGTCCCCGGCCGTGAATCCGGCTCGGATGCGAATCCCACAGCCTTCTCCCCACCCTGTGCATAATTGCCGCCACTCTTCGCGAGATAGAGCTGGCTTGCGCCGAGAGCGGGCCGATCGGGCACACTGGACGCGTGACGGTGAGTCGGCTGGATGGCCGCGGCCCGGCTTCGACCGGGTCGAGGAAGGTCGGGGCTCCGTAGGGCAGGGTGCTCGCTAACAGCTAGTCGGGGTGACCCGCAGGAAAGTGCCACAGAGAACAGACCGCCGATGGCGGGCCCTCGGGCCCGCACAGGTAAGGGTGAAACGGTGCGGTAAGAGCGCACCAGCGCCCGGGGTGACCCGGGCGGCTCGGCAAACCCCACCCGGAGCAAGGCCGAAACGGGGATGACCGGCCCGGTCGACATCCCCAGGTAGGCCGCACAGATGGATGGCCATCCATCCGGATCCCCGCAAGGGCCCGGTGGACAGAACCCCGCCTACAGGCCGACTCACCGTCACTCACCGAGCCTGCAGGGGGATCGTGCCCCTGACACGAAACTTCCCTCCGTCAAGGCCGATGGCGGAGACGACGGCCTGCTGATGCGGCATACCGGACACGTCACGGACGGACGGACGGACGGTCGCTTGCGCCGTCGTGTCTCGGTGCCATCATGATGACCGAAATTGATAACATATCGCCATGCTTCGGACGCAGATCTCCCTGGACGATGTGCAGATGGCGGAGCTGCGAGCGATGGCCCATCGCAGCGGGACATCGATCGCAGCACTCATCCGCCAGGCCGTCGATGACCTGCTTCGGTCCGGCCCGGCCGCCGATCGGGCAAAGGCCGTCGCTGTGCTCGGCAAGTACCGCTCGGGCGGCCCGGGAGACATCAGCGAGCAGCACGACCGCGAGCTCGACGAGATCTTCGATCGGTGACCGTGTTCGTCGACACGTCCGCCCTTTACGGGGGCCTGGCCGCCGACGATGCCCGCCACGCTGCCGCTGCCGGTACCTGGGCGGACCTGCTCGAGTCGAGAACACCCCTGCGCACCCACACCTACGTGCTGGTCGAGACGGTGGCACTGGTGCAGCGACGCCTGGGGCTCGCCGCCGTCGCCGACCTCCACTACCAACTCCTGCCACAGATGTCGGTACGCCCGGTCGACGCGGGCCTGCACTCGACCGCGATGACAGCACTCCTGGCCGCGGACCGCCGATCGGTCTCGCTGGTGGACTGGGTGTCGTTCGTGATGATGCGCGAGGAGCGCCTCGAGGAGGCGTTCGCGTTCGACGCCGACTTCGTCGCCGAAGGTTTCCGCCTCATCCCAGGCCCGGGTGAGAGGTAGGCCTCACCGACAGGACATCGTTGCGGTCATCGCAGCACCCGGGAGGGAGAGGCCGCCCCTTGCCGCAGCCGGATGATCAATCGGTCCGGTTCCTCGTCCTCGCCGGCCACGATCGGGAAGGGTTAGCGGGCGCGGAGCCCGCCTTCGAGAGCAGCGGTCAGGACGGCTCGCCCAAGACGAACGTGAGGTTGGTGGGTCCCTCGCCGGTCCCCGACCGGGAGAGCACCGACCGATCGTTCACGAACGCCTGCAGCTGCCAGGCCGCCGGGCCATCGCCGCACTGGGTGAACTCGTCGACCCAGACGGTGTAGGTGCCCGACTGCGGTTGCGTCCCCGGGTCCCACACGGTGTTCTCGATGCCCCCGCTACCCCGGCACTGCACGTCGACGTCGAGCCGCCCTCCGCTGGGCGCCATCGGGTTCCCGTAGAAGATCTCGTTCCCGTCGGGTTCGGTGACGTGCAGGTCCATGTCGACCTGGTTGGTCCAGCTCAACGTCACCCGGACCACGCCGTCGTCCGCCACCCGCTCGCAGGTCTCGACCCGATCCTGGCCGGCACCACCGTCGCACACGTCGAATGCCGGTCCGCCGACGAGCAGATCGTCGCCGGCGCCGCCCTGGATGGTGTCGTCCCCGCCGTCGCCGAAGAGCCTGTCGCCCTGGCCGCCTCCGCGGAGCTGGTCGGCGTCGTCCCCACCCTCCATCTGGTCGCTACCCCTGCCACCGACCAGGATGTCCTCCCCGTCCTCGCCGAACAACTGGTCATCGCTCCCCCCGCCGACCAACTGGTCATCGCCGTCGCCGCCCTCCATGGCGTTCTCGCCACCCTGGCCGGCTAGGAAGTCGGTACCGCCGCTTCCGTCCATGACGTCGTTGTTGTCGCCGCCGAGGAGTGAGTCGGGCCCGGGGCCTCCCTGCACGAAGTCGATACCGGCTCCACCTCTCAGGAGGTCCGAGGAGCCACCGCCGTAGATGTTGTCCTGATCGCCGCCACCGTCGATGGTGTCGGGGCCACCACCGCCGCAGATGGCGTCGAAGCCCCCGAAGCCGTTGATCGTGTCCGCTCCGGCACTGCCCAGGATCACGTCGGGGCCGTTGGTCCCGTTGATCGTGCCCGCGCCCGTGATGGTGACCTCCCGCCCGTCGCACGTCCCGGCTGCGGCGCCCGCGTTCGGGGCGAGGGGCACGAGCCCGATCACCACCATGAGGACCACACCGACCACCAGTCGCCTCGTACGCATCGCCATCCCCCGATCGCTGTTTGTCTTCCCACTGTGACCCCTCGGACGGGTCCGCACAAGGGTCAACCACACCGGGCCGGGCCGAGCGGGGCGACCGGACCTACGCCGGCGTGATGAGCCCGTAGTGGCCGTCGTAACGGCGGTAGACGACGTTGCCGCGACCCGACTCGGGCTCGACGAAGAACACGAACGGCTCCACGTCGACGTCGAGCCGTTCGACGGCCTCGGCCACGGGGCACGTCGGCGCCCGGAGCCTGCTCAGGCGCACCGGGGCCACCGTGTCGCCACCGACCGCGTCGTCGCGCTCGGAGACGTCGATGAGCTCGAGCCCCTGATCGCCCGCGTACGAGATGACCGCGTCGGCGCCGGTCGCCAGGTTCGTGAACAACAAGAAGTCATGGCCGAGCAGGTCGAGCGTGTCGGCCGCCTCGTCGCAGGTCATCTCGCCGACGGTGAAGGTCTTGCGTCGAACGAGGCGCCGGTCGTCGCTACTGCGGTCGAAGTACTCGGGACGGTGCGTCGGCGGGTCGCCGTGGCGCCACTCGTGATCGTCGAGGACCCGATGCCGGCGGGCGCGGTCGACGGCGAGGCGTCGCTGGCGCTCCAGCCGTCGACCGAGCCGGTCTTCGAGCAGGTCGATCGCGGCAGTCAGGTCGTGGGCGGCGACATGGGCCCGGACGGGCACCCCGTTCACGTCGAACACCCCTTCCGCCTTCGCCGGGCGCTCTCGGGCGGGGTTCGGCTCGAGGGTGAGCTTCACCTCACCGAACAGGATCGGCGAACGCTCGTGCTGCGCCAGGTGGCCGAGCTTCTCGACCGCGTAGTCCGCCATCTGCGGCGGAATCCCGGGACTGCTGGTGACCGTGATCTGCGCCTCGGCAGGCCGGGGCGATGTCGTCGGGTCAGCGCTCATGTTCCCTCTCTCTCTGTCCACTCCCCCACGCGTGCTTCGAATGCCTCGACCTGCTCGGGCGCGAGCCGTTCGGCATCGGAACGGCCCGGGTCGGTCAGGTGCAGGGCGGTCTCCTCGGGCCCGAGATCGAGCCGCGGCACGACCTCGTCGTCCTCGGGAAGGAACTCGAGGTGCCTCCCCGCTTCCTGCACCGCTCTGCGTTCGGCGGAACGGGCTTCGTCCGGATACGAGCCGGCGGGCACCGACAGCGTGAGCCGGTCCCCTTCCCACATGGCCTCGTGCTCGACGCAGAAACGGGTCGCCGGCACGGCCTCGAGCCGCTCACCGGCGATGGGCGCATGGCAGGTCTCGCAGACCCCGTAGGTCCCGGCATCGAGCCTGGCCAGGGCGTCGGCGACATCTCGTAGATCGATGTCGACCCGGGCGAGGATCGAGTAGTCCTTCTCCCGCTCGAAGACCTCGGTGCCCACGTCGGCCTGGTGCTGATCCATCGAGGACAGGACGTCGAGGCTCTCGGCCTCGGCCTCCTCGTCGAGATGCTCCCCACGCAGCCCTCGCCGCACCTCCTGCAACCGATCGCTCTCTGCCTCCAACAACTCGCGTGCAGTGGCATCGTTCATCGGGCTCACCTCAGCTGACGGCGGGCGGGGCGCTGTCGTGGTGACCGAACAGCGCCTCGGCGGTGATGGGCCGCGCCAGGTCGGCGAGGTCCGCGGCCAGGTCGATGAGCAGGTCATCGATCGTGATCATGCCGACGAACTGGCCATCGCGGACGACCGCCAGGCGTCGAACCGCGTTCGACCGGAAGACGGCGTAGGCGCTGTGCAGGTCATCCTCCGCGTCGATGGTGAGGACGGGGCTGCTCATCGTGGCGTCGACTCTGGCGTCCAACGCCATCCCCTGCGCCAGCGCCCGCCGCACCAGGTCGCGGTCGGTGACGATGCCGACCAGCTCGGAGCCGTCGATCACCGCCAGCGAACCGACCCCGGCCGCCTCCATCAGTGCCGCCGCATCCTGGACCGTCTGAGCGGGCTCGACCGCCACACCCGACCGGCGGACCGCGTCAATGGTTCTCATCTCGTGTGCTCCTTCTCTGACCCCTTCGGATCAACTCGGATCAACTCGTGGTCTCGTGCTCGTAGGGCTCGACGTCGGCGTCCGAGCCGGGGAAGAACAGGCTCTGGTGGCCGGTATCGCCCCATTCCACGAAGTAGGGCGGGCCGCCGCCAGCTCCTCGCACCTCGAGCACCTTGCAGTCCCGAATCGTCTCACCGACCCGGTGACCCCGGATCACGATGCGATCTCCCACGCTTGCATGCATCAGGCGCTCCTTCATCGACGGACTCTGAGAGCATCATCTCCCGATCGACCGTGCCCCGACAGGGTCGAAGGTCACAGCCGGTGGCTACCCCGCCAGGTGGGCGGTTTCGTTGAACGTGTGGAGGGACGACCCCCACGGACCACCGGCGATGCGCGTGACCGAGCCGGGCGCGACGAACGTCCGCCACGACACCTCGCAACCGACGCCCAAGGCCCAGGCCACCGCGGCCTTCACCGGTGAGACGTGGGTCACGACGGCGACGTCCCGGGTGCGTGCGTCGTCGATCAGGTCCGCACAGGCCTGCTGAACCCGGTCGGACAGCTCACGGAGCGACTCACCACCCGGCGGGCGGAAGCACACGTCCGCGCGCCACTCTGCCCAGGTCTCACGTGGGACCTCGGCCGTGGGGGTGCCCTCGAGGTCGCCGTAGTCCAACTCGATCCACCGGTCGTCGACCTCGACCGGCAGCCCGAACGCCTCGGCCGTCTCGCGGGCACGCGACAGCGGGCTCGCCACCACCCGGTCGGGCGTGACGAGGGTGGCGACCCGGTCGGCCTGCCACCGGCCTTTGTCGTCGAGCGGTGGGTCCTCGTGACCGAGGAGGCGGCCCTGGGCGTTCCAAGTGGTGCGGCCGTGCCTGACCACGATCAGCACCGGTTCAGTGCACCAGGATCCGGCCGCACTCCTCGCAGTGCACGACGGTGCCGGCCGGCGCGTGCCGGATGCGGTCGACCTCGACCGCGGAGAGGCTCAGGTGGCAGCCACCACAACTCTTGGCGACCAGGCGGGCCACGCCGATGCCGCCGAGCTGGCCGCGCAGACGCTCGTACTCGGCCAGCAGATCGGGACTGACGGCCGCGACGTCCTCCGCTCGACGGGCCACGACGTGTTCGAGCTCAGCGGCGATCGCGACCTCGGCCTCGGCCAGCTCGGCGGTGAGCCGTGTGGCCTCCTCGTCGGCGGCCACCCGCTCACCGCTGAGCCGGAGGAGGTCGGCATCGAGGGGCTCGGCCTGCTCCATGAGCTCGAGCTCGCCGTCCTCGAGCACGCCCTGGCGACGCTTGAGCGACTTCAGCTCGTCCTGCATCGCCTGCAACTCGCGTGGGGCGGTCACCGTCCCGCTGTACATCTTGCGGTCGGTGTCGGCGATCCGTGCCTCGATCGTGGCCACGTCGTCCTCGAAGCGCTTGAGGTCACGCCCGACCGCGTCGCGACGCTCCTTCGTGGCGGCCGTCTCACGTTCGATGGCAGCGATCTGGTCGAGCGTGGCCTCGAGCCGGGCGCGCTCCGGAAGCGACCCCAGACGATGGCGCAGCTGATCAGCGACCGTATCGAGCTCCTGGACGGCGAGCAGGGCCTCGAGGCCGCTCACGTGCGTCGACCTCGGCTGCGCCGCGCCGCGCAACACACCGATCTGGGCTGGGCCCTCATGGTGGCACGATCGGGTCGGGCGGCACAGCCGGAGTCGGCGGCACGGTCACGGTGACGGGGTCCGGCGGATCGGGGTCGTAGCACCCGGTGGCGGCGGGTACGAAGTCGCCCGGACACGGGTCGACGGCTTGTGCAGTCACCGGAGCCGGGGCGTCCTGACCGGCCCCCGGCGGTGGGAAGCCGGGAACCTGGTCCAGCGAGCGGCCCGGACGCGTGGGCAGGCAGGAGGGAAAGGACTCGATGGCCGCCAACGTGTGGGCCGCGGCCATGAAGTCATGCCAGATCTCGGCCGGATAGGACCCTCCGGTCACCGATCGGCCCCCGACATTCGTCATGGGCACCCTCGCCTCTGCGTTTCCCATCCAGACCGCGGTCGCCAACTGGGGGGTGAAGCCCACGAACCAGGCGTCGCCGAAGTTCTGCGCCGTGCCGGTCTTGCCGGCCGCCGGTCGACCGTTCGGCAGTTGAGCAGCCGTGCCGGTGCCACCCCGCACGTTGGCCTCGAGGATCTCCGCCTCGAGGCACGCGCTCTGCTCCGAGACCACCTGTGCGTTCTCGGAGCGGTGCTGCTCGATCACGTTGCCGCTCGAGTCCTCGATCCGCTCGACGTAGTAGGGCGCGTTGTACCGGCCGTGGTTGGCGATGGTGGCCGCCATCGCGGCCATCTCGACCGGGTGGACCTCGAACGCCCCGATGGGCATCGACAGGGCACTCGCGTTGAGCGGGGTCGTGATCCCCATTCGCCGTGCCGTCGCCTTCACCTTGTCGAGGCCGACCAGCTGGCCGAGACGCAGGTAGCCGCAGTTGGACGACGAGGTGGTGAGGCTGGTGATCGTTCCGCGACCGCCGCGGCTGCCACCGAAGTTCTCGGCGGTGTAGGGGTCCGGGGCGCCGCCGGGGTTCGGGAAGGTGCAGGGGCTGCCTCCGTCGAGCGAGTCGTCGGGCACGATGCCGTTCTCGAGTGCCGCCATCAACACGATCATCTTGAACGCCGAGCCGGGCTGACGCAGCCCCTGGGTGACCAGGTTGTACTTGTAGTCGTCGAACCCCGGCCCGCCCACCATGGCCCGCACAGCGCCCGACGTCGCCTCGACCGAGGCCAACGCCGCGGTGAAGACGCCACCCGAGTCGGGGAGATTGGTGTTGCGCGCGAGCAGGGCGTAGTACTGCGCGGTCGGGCTGTAGGTGGTGTACACCCGGAGCCCCCCGCGGAACACGGCGTTGTACCGCTCGGCCTCGGTGGCGCCCAGTCGCTCGTCATCGAGCAGGTGCTGCTTCACTTCCTCGATGAAGTAGTCGTTCGGCGCGGGTAAGGCCCGGTTGCGCACGGTGGGCAGCGGCGCGGCGTCGTAGAAGTCGGCCTGTGCCTCGGTGAGGTGCCCCGCGGCGACGACGCGCTCGAGGGCCACACGCCGGCGCTCCCTGGCCTGGCCCGGCTGTAGGACGGGGTCGTAACCGACCGGGTTCTGGATCAGGCTCGCCAGAAGGGCGGCCTGGCCCCAGTCGAGCTCACCGACATCGCGGTCGAAGTACAGCTCGGAGGCAGCCTGCACCCCGTAGGCGCCACCACCGAAGTAGATGGTGTTGAGGTAGCGCTTGAGGATCTGGTCCTTCGAGAGCTCGCGCTCGAGCTGAACCGCGAGCACCGCCTCGCGCAACTTGCGGTTGAGGCTCTGCTCGGGCGTGAGCAGCGAGACCTTCACGAGCTGTTGGGTGATCGTCGAGCCACCCTGCTCGACGTCACCGGACGACACGTTCTCGAAGAGTGCCCGGACGGTCGAGCGCAGGTCCACCGGCCCGTGGTCGTAGAAGTGCTCGTCCTCGACGGCCAGGATGGTCTGGATCACCGTGTCGGGGATCTCACTCAACGGGAGGCTGGCCCGGTTCTGCTCGCGGTGGAGCGAAGCCATCACCGTACCGTCGCTGGCATAGACCACCGACCGCTGGTCGAGTGGGTCGAGGTCCACCTCGGGATCCTCGACCCGGGTGGCGCCCACGATGTCGCGCGCCTGGGGGGCGAGGGCGAGGGCCGAGACGGCCAGCCCTGCCCCGGACAGGGCCACGACGACGACGAGAGTCAGTAACTTGCGCATGGCCCTCAGGAATCTACCCGCAGCGAACCCTCTGGTCCCATCATGGCCAAGGAAGTTGCGAGGGACCGCTGCGGTCCGCGCCAAGGCAGTGCACCTTCTTGAGGGCCGACCGGTAAGGTCGATGGTTGATCATGCCCAGTGAGGACCGCACGACCGGCGCCGACGCGACGTTGAGCCTCGATGAGGTTGCCCCGAGGCGAGGCGCGGCCCGCGGCGACCGCTACCGATCAGGTCGTTCGACCAGGCGACGGACGAGGGGCGTCGTGGCGGCGCTCGTCGTGGTGATCGTCGCGGCCGGGGCCACCATGGCCGCCGTCGCCGGTCCGGCACCGGCCGACAGGGTCGGCAGGGGTGTCGCCCTCGTCGCCGATGCCACCCCCGTCACGACGACGATCCCGGCCATCCCGACCACCGTGACCGTTCCCGAGACGACCGTGGTCACGCCGATCCCCGAGCCGACTGCGGGCCCCGAGGTCGGGGACCCGTCGTGCGGCGACGTGGGGATGTGCGGCGACATCTCGTCCGACGGTCCCTGCGAGGACGCAGCGATGTGCGGTGAGATCAGGGCAGACGACAACTGCGCCGACGGCGGGATGTGCGGTGACATCCCGGCTCCGGCCGAATGCTCCGATCCCTCCATGTGCGGCGAGATCGTGGCCGAACCCGCTCCGCCGGGCGGCTGAGCCACCGCCCGTCCGTCCGCCCTCGTCAGACCGACGCGGTGGCTGGGTCCACCGCCGAACCATCCTGCTCGGGTTCGGCCATCTGGGCGTCGGCGTCGGTTGGGTCGGCGTCGGGTGCCTCGGCGCCGGTGTGGTCCGCCACCTCCGCGTCGACGTCGGGCACGTCATCGGCGGCAGGTGCGTCATCGGTGGCAGGTGCCTCGCCACGTAGCACCGTCACCTCGGCCAGGCGGTCGAGGCCGAACTCAGCCTCGAGCTGCTCGAGGCTGAGCGTCGTCTCGTCGGAGACCAGGTCGCCGGCCGCGGCCTCGGCCGCCAAGCGCGCCTCGGACATGGCCCCGCCCATCTCCTCGGTGGCCTGATCAGCGGTGGCGCGGACGACGGCATAGGCCTCGAGGAGCCGATCACGTCCGACTCGCAGCTGGGCCAGCTGCACCTGGGCGTTTCGGCGGTGGCGGGCCAGGTCGCGCAGCACCTGCTCCCTCGCTGCGAGCGCCTCGGCCACCAGTTGCCGGCCACGCTCTCTGCCGGCCTCCTCGGTGGCAGCAGCTCGGTGCTCGGCGTCAGCCTGCATGCGCTCTGCGTCCGACTCGGCGGCAGCCGTCAGCCGACCGACCTCCGCGGCCGTCTCGGCGTGACGGGCCGCCACCGTCTCCTCGGTCTCGCGCATCAGGCGCGACACCCGCGCCTGGGTCTCGGTCTCCAGCTGCTCGACCTCGGCCCGGGCCGTGGTGACCAGCGTGTCGGCTTTCGCCCGCGATCGCGCCGCATGATCCTCGGCCGAGTCGGTGGTCTTCTTGGCCGAGGCCTCGGCGTCCGCAAGGATCTCGCTCGCCTGGGTCCGCGAGGTGCGGAGCACGAGCTCGCCGTCTGCCTTGGCCCGCTCGGACTCCGACTCGGCAGCGCGCGCAAGGTGCTTCGCCCGCTGCTCGGCCTTACGTTCCACCTCCTCGGCCCGCTCCTTGGCCGAACGCAACGTGCCCTCGGCCTCGGCCCGGATGCGCTGGGTGTCCTCGGTCGACTGGTCCATCATCTCCCGGGCCTTCTCCACCGCCCGGCGGTGGATGTCGGACGCCGCCTCACGGGCCGACTGCAGGATCTGGGTGGTCTTCTCCCCGAGCACCGCGGTGAGGTCGGCCTCATCGACGTCGTCGACGGTGAGCGGGGCGGGGGCAGCGTCCTGGGCCGCCTGGAGGCGCTGGGCCCACTCGGCCTCTCGGGCGCGGAGGTCGACGAGATTCTGGGCGACCTCGCGCAGGAGCGCACGGACCTCTGCCGGCTCATAGCCGCGGCGGGAGAGGTTGAATTCGGCCTTGGCCACGTACTCCGGATTCAGTTCGCCCTGCTCTGGTCGGCTCGTCATGCCGTGATGCTAGGTCGTCGCGGGTCGCCCCTGCCCATGATCGTTCGTCGGTGCCCGACTACCTTCGAAGTCGAATCTGGTGAATACTGTTCACTTCGGCCATCGGGGCCCAGGGGCGGAGACACAGACATGAAGAATGGTTCGCGCATTGCCCGGTTCGCAGCAACGGTCGTCGCGCTGGCGGGCACCGCCCTGGTCTGGGCGCCCCTGCCCGCGGGCGCCGACCCGGTCTGCACGGTGACCGACCAGGTCACGTCGACCGCCGGCGGCCAGAACGTCGTCGTCTCCTACTCCGGGGACGGCAGCCGCATCGCGTTCGTGTCCAACCGCAATCTCGCGGGAACGAACGCCGACCTGAACAACGAGATCTTCGTGTACGACGCGGCCACCGCGTCGTACACCCAGGTCACCTCCACCTCCGGCAGTGGCGGGGGCGCGGTCCCGTCCATCTCGTCTGCCGGCACCCGGGTGGCCTTCCAGTCGAACCGCAACATCGGCGGCGGCAACGCCGACGGCAACAACGAGATCTTCCTCTACGACAGCGCCGGGCCCACGACCACCCAGATCACGTCGACCCCGGGCACAGCCACCAACGCCTCGCCCAAGATCTCGGCCGACGGCACCCGGATCGGGTTCTCGTCGGATGCCAACATCGGCGGCGGCAACGCCGACCTCAACCAGGAGATCTACCTGTACGACAGCACCGGGCCGACCACGACCCAGGTCACCACCACCCCCACCGGCCGCTTGAACGGCAGTCCCACCGTCACGAGCAACGGCACCCGGGTGGCCTTCCGCTCGAACGCTGACATCACCGGCGGCAACGCCGATCTCAACAGAGAGATCTTCCTCTACGACTCCACGGGGCCGACGACGACCCAGATCACCACCACCCCCAACGGGTCGAACGACGGCCCGTCGATCTCGGGGAACGGCGCCCGGATCGCGTTCCGGTCCACCAGCGACATCGGTGGCGGCAACGCCGACCTCAACCAGGAGGTCTACCTCTACGACAGCACCGGGCCGACGACCACCCAGGTGACCTCCACGACCGGCAGCACGACATCGAGCGACGGCCCGTCGATCTCCGCCGCCGGCACCCGGATCGCGTTCAAGTCCAACGGCAACATCGGAGGCGGCAACGCCGACCTGACCAACGAGATCTTCGCGTTCGACTCCGTCGCGGCTGCCACCACCCAGGTCACATCGACGCCGATCGGCGGCGGCGGCAACCGGGCGCCCGCCATCTCGGGCGACGGCACGGGAATCACGTGGGAGTCCGACCGCAACATCGGTGGCGGCAATGCCGACGCCAACTTCGAGATCTACCGGACCGCGTGCGGGCTGTCGGTGACCAAGACGGCCGATCAGACCACGGCGGCGGTCGGCGGCACGATCGGCTACCACGTGACCCTCCAGAACACCGGCAACCTGACGCTGACCGGTCTGTTCGTCTCTGACCCGAACGCGCCAGGGTGCAACGCCGTCCTTCCCGATCTCGCCGCGGGCCAGTCGCGGACCGTCGACTGCACCTACTCCCCCACGCTGTCCGACATCGGCACCTACGCCAACGTGGCCACCGCCGATTCCGACCAGACGCCGCCGGTCGCCTCGAACCAGGTGGACGTGGCCGTCGACTTCGCCCCCGGTGCCGGCGCCTTGGCCGGCACCGTCACCGAGGCGGGGTCGGGCGCCCCGATCCCGGGCGCATGGGTCGCGGTGCTGCGGACGAGTGACTTCTCGCTCGCGCGGGGCGCCGTTGCCGGCGGCGACGGCACCTTCGCGGTGCAGTTGGCTGGCGGGAGCTACTACCTGTACCTGATCGACCCGGCCGGGGCGCACACCGCCGGCCTCTTCGGTGCGCCGAGCCTCGTCACCGTGACTGCGGGGAACACCACCAGCGCCAATCCGACCATGCCCTCGAACCGCGGCTCCATCACCGGCGCGGTGACCGCTCAGAGCAACGCCGCCCCGATCCCGGGCGCGTTGGCACTCACCTTGAACGGGTCGACCACCCTGCCCGAGATCGGCGTGACGGCCGACGGTGCGGGGCAGTTCTCGCTGGCGGGGCTCCGGGCGGGCACACACTTCACGGGATTCATCGACCCGACGGGTGCGCATCGAACGGAGTTCTACCCGAGCTCGCCGACCATCCAGGGTTCGACGCCCGTGGCCGTCGCCGCGGGCGGCTCGACCGCGGCGAACGGCTCACTACCCACCCAGCCGTTGACGCCCGGAGGCGCCGCGCTGTCGGGCACGGTCGCGGAGGCCGGCACGGCCGACCCGTTGGCGGGCGTCTTCGTGATGGCGCTGCGCGCCGCGGACTACCAGATGGTGAGAACAGCGGTCACCGACGCCACCGGCGCCTACGACCTGGATGTCCAGGCGGGCTCCTACAAGCTCATCTTCTTCGACTCGACCGGTCTCCACGACATGGAGTGGCACGACGATCTGCCGTTCACGGGGATCGAGGGTGCGGCGTCGGTGACCGCCCCGGCCGTCACCGACGCCGCGCTCGACCGCAACACCGGCGCCATGGCCGGCACGATCACCGACGACCCCGCCGGCACTCCCGTCGCCGGGGCATGGGTCGTCGCCATCGGCCCCACCGGCATCGCTGCCGGGGCGCTCGCCGCCGCCGACGGCACCTACGACATCGGTGGGCTGCCGGTGGGCACGTACCGCGCCACGTTCCTCGACCCGACGGGAAGCCGGGCGCAGGAGTATTGGGACAACAGCCCCACCTACCCCGGCGCCACCACCTTCAACATCACCGGCGGCGCCACGACCGCCGTCAACGCCGCCCTCGCCTCCCCCTGAAGCCACCGTCGGGCCGTCCACACGTCAGGCCACGTTGCTGGGAGAGAAGCCCGCACGAGACAGGTCCACCGGCGATGGATCGACCGGCGGTGGACCCATCGGCGGTAGATCGACTGGCGGTAGATCGACCGGTGATGGATCGACGCGGCCGGCGGCCGGGTCCTGTCGGCCCGCGACCAGCAGACGCTCGAACTGCTCCGGCGGTAGAGGCCTGGTGTAGAGGTACCCCTGCCCGCTGTCGCAGCCGATGTCGTGAAGCAGAGCGGCCTGCTGTGACGTCTCGACCCCTTCGGCGACGGCGCGCATGTTCAACGTGTGGGCGAGGTTCACGATCACGGCCACGATGGTCAGACCGGCGGGGTCACGGTCCATCGGCTCTATGAACGATCGATCGATCTTCAAGATGTCCACCGGGAAGGCCTGCAGGTAGGCGAGCGACGAGTAGCCACTCCCGAAGTCGTCGATGGCCAGGCCGAAGCCGACCTGGGCGAGTGCGTCCAGGACACCGGTCCGCAGCACCTGCTCGTCGACGAGCACACTCTCGGTGATCTCGAGGACCACCCGTCCCGGTTCGAGCCCACACCGCTCGACGACCCCCTGCACGAGATCGGCGAAGTTCCGGGTCTTGAGCTGTCGAGGCGAGACATTGACGTGCACCGGTGGTGGCACCTCGACCAGGGCGGCCCAGCGCACGGCCGCCCGACAGGCCTGGTGGAGCACGGCCAGTCCGAGCCTGGTGATCAGGCCCGACTCCTCGGCGGCCTCGATGAAGGCGTCGGGGCCCAGCAGCCCCCGTTCGGGGTGCGCCCAGCGTGCGAGCGCCTCCACGCCGTCGAGGGCGCCGTCCTGGAGTCGATAGGTCGGCTGGAGGTGGACCACGATCTGGCCCCGGTCGAGCGCGACCTCGAGGTCCTCGACCAGCCGCGCCCGTTCCGAGGTCCGAACCCGGAGCGCGTCGTCGTACACCTCGATCCGGTCGCGGCCACGGCTCTTGGCGCGGTACATCGCGGCATCGGCATCGCGCAGCAGCGTCTCGGCGCTGCACTCGGTGCCGGTGAGCGCGATCCCGACGCTGGCCGAGATCACCGCCGCCGCCTCACCGAGGCGGTACGGCGTCGACCCGATCGACCGCGCGACCCGGTCGAGCACCTCGAGCGCCTCGGCTTCGTCTGCGACCGGGTCCACCAGGACCACGAACTCGTCGCCGCCGATCCGGCCGGCCAGGTCGCTCGATCGCAGGGCATGCTGGATCCGGCCGGCGACGAGCTTGAGCAGGTGGTCCGCATCGCTGTGGCCGTGTGTGTCGTTGACCGACTTGAAACGGTCGAGGTCGAGGAATCCCACGGCGATCTGGTGGCCGTTCGCCACGGCACGACCGACCCTCCGATCGATCTCCTCGAGGATCGTGGGCCGGTTCACCAGGCCGGTCAGGGGGTCCCGGGTGACCCGCGCCATCAGCTCGCCGGCCAGGAGGTCATGCTCGGTGACGTCCTGGCCGAGGATCGCCACCCAGGGCATCCACCCCCCTTGGGCCGGGCCGGCCACCAACGTCTGGTGGATCTGCACGATCCTCCCGTCGATCGACCGCATGCCCAGCGTGCCGTGCCAGGGGTCACCTGCCAGGACGGCGGGAAGCGCCTCGAAGCGCAGCACCTCGAGCGCGGCAGCCGCGTAGAGCTCGACGGCGTGCGCCGCCCCTCGGTCCAGCCCCAGCAGGTCGGCAGCGGCCCTGTTCGCCTCCGTGACGTTGCCGTCGTCGTCGAAGACGACGACGAGATCGCCCACGGCGTCCAGCAGGCCCGCGAGGCACACCCCGCTCTGCGGCCCCGGCTCCGGGGGGCGCCCGGTCGGGCGGGGAACCGCCGGGGTCGGCGCCGGCCCGCCGGCGGTGGCGGGCGGGCGCGCCGGTGCTTCGGTCGACCGTTGGGGTCGGGTGTCGACCACCCGCCCCAAGGGGACACCCGCAGTGTCCACGACCTCCGCAAGGAGGTGGCTCGGCGCCCCGATGGCGTCCTGCACCAGTCGGAACCGCAGTCGGATCTCCACCGGCCTGCCGTCGCTCCCGACGTAGTGGGCGCCCGCTTCGGCCTCGGACCTGCCTTCGCGCAGGAGCCAGGCGATCAGACGCGGGACCTCGGACTCGTGACGCAACGGCATGCGCCGGTACAGCGACGAGCCCACGATGCGATCGAGGGGCATCGCCAGCGTGCTCACCGCGCCGGGTGATGCCTCGACGATGGTGCCGTCGAGCGCGATGAGCATCGCCACTCGGGTCGACGACTGCAACAGGGCCAGTGGCTCGGCGGTGACCGCCGGCGGCGAGCGTCGGCTCGGCATCGGCCGCTACGCCTGCGGAGCAGCCAGAGCGACCTGCTTCGGTGCGCCGGCCGCGATCCTCTGGAGGAGGAGGTCGAGCAGGCTCAGCAGGGAAGCCTTGACGGTGTCCTTGTCGCGGGCGTCGCAATGGACGACGGGGATGTGCCAACCCACCGCCAGCGCCTCTCGCACCTCGGCGAGATCGTAGGGACGGGCCCCGTCGAACTGGTTCACCGCGACGACGAAGGGCAGGTCGCGCTGTTCGAAGTAGTCGATGGCCCCGAAGCTGTCGTCGATGCGGCGGGTGTCTACGAGCACCACCGCGCCCATCGCGCCGCTCACGATGTCGTCCCACATGAACTCGAAGCGGTCCTGACCCGGGGTGCCGAAGAGGTACAGGGCGAGACCCCGGTCGACGGTTATGCGTCCGAAGTCCATGGCCACCGTGGTGGACGTCTTCGCGGCAACGGCCGAGCGGTCGTCGATGCCGAAGCTCGAGGTCGTCATCGCCTCTTCGGTGGTGAAGGGCTTCACCTCGGACACGGCGCTCACGAAGGTGGTCTTCCCGACCCCGAACCCTCCGGCGACGACGAACTTCACCGACAGGGGGGGCCGCCGCCTGCCAACTCTCTCAGATCGAGCGGACACGGTCGATGAGCCTCCTCAGGATGTCGGTGTCTGGGTCGACCAGCTGGTCGCAGACCTGGATCGCGCCGTCCCGGCTGAGGTCGGCGACCAACACGCGGACGACACCCACGGGCAGGGTCAGGGTGGAGGAGAGCTCGACCACCGAGGCCGGCTCCGCGCAGAGGTCGAGGATCGCACGGTGCTCCGGCTCGATGGTCGGTGGCGGGAGGGTGCCGGTGGCCACCAGCTGGCACTCGAGTGCAACGGCCGGGCCGGCGGCCCTGGTGCGACCGCCGGTGACGAGGTACGGCCGGATGGCGCCGACCCTGCGTGGACGACGATCGGGGACCTCCGTCATGTGAGCACGTGGGTCAACTCGGCTACGAGCGCTGGGCTCAGTGCGTCACCGACCCGCCGGACGAGGATCGTCATCTGGTAGCCGACGAGGCCGATGTCGCCGTTGGGATCGGCCACGACCCCGAGCGAGGAGCCGTCACCGATGCGGGCCACGAGGAGGTAGCCGGCCTCGAACTCGGTGACCGAGGTACGTATGCCGCCGAGCTCGAGCGAGCGCCCGGCGCCCTGGCTCAGGCTCGACAGCCCCGAGATGACGGCCGCGATCTGGTCGATGTCTCTTCGGTCCGGGCCTTGCGATGCGGCGAGGAGCAGACCGTCCGACGAGACCGCCATGGCCTCACGGACCCCGATGGTCTCCCGGCAGAAGTTCTGGAGCAGCCAGTGGAACTCCTCCACCGCCCGGGTCAGGTCGCCATTGATCGCCGTCATGGGGTGCTGATCTCCTCTGCCTCGGTCGAGGCGCCGTTCTCCAATGTTCGGGCCCTGGCCACCGACACCTGGTACCGGTGGAGCTGTCCGCCGAGGTCGCGGCGGTCGGGAGGTGCGCCTGGCTCCGCCAATGCGGCGGCCGGAGCGGGCTGTCGGGCAGGCGCCCGTCGCCGCAGCCCGTGCTGCGTGGTTCCCGCGTCGGCCCTCGCCTCGCCTGACGAGACGGGCGCCGCGTCAGGGCGGGTGGGCACGACTCCGGCCGCGACTGCGGCCATCGGGCGAGGGGCGGGCTCGGGTGCAGGCGGTGCAGGAGGCTGCGGCGCTGCGACGCTCGGTGCCGCCGAAGTCGGCGGCGAGACCTCGGCGGGCGACGGCTCGACGATCATCGACGGAGGCAGGAGGACCCACGCCGTCAACCCCCCGTTCGGGCTCGGCTGCAGTTGCACCCGACAGCCGTAGCGGCTCGCCAGGCGCCCGACCACGAAGAGCCCCAGCTCCGAGGTCGGCACGTCCTCGTCGGATTCCTCGCCGGACCCCGCGAGCAGTCGGTTGGCGGCTGCAAGTGCCTCGCCCTCGAGACCGAGGCCCTGGTCCACCACGGACAGGACACACCCCTTGCCGTGCCGCCGGGCGCTCAGCCAGACCCGTGATGTCGGCGGCGAGTACGCCAGCGCGTTCTCGAGCAGCTCGGCGAGCAGGTGGGCGAGGTCGGCCACCGCATCACCACGTACGGCGCACGGTTCGATGGTCGCCCGGCCGACACGGCGGTAGCCCTCGACCTCGGACGTGGCCATCCGCACCATCTCGGACATCGGGACCGCTCCCGCCCACGCCTGCGGTGACGCCTCGCCCGCGAGCACCAGCATGCTCTCCGCGTTGCGACGCATCCGCGTCGACAGGTTGTCGAGCTCGAAGAGGCGCTCGAGCCGCTCGGGGTCCTCCTCGGAGCGTTCCATGTCCTCGATGGCGGCGAGTTGGCGGCCGATCAGGTTCTGGTTGCGCCGGCCGAGCGACAGCACCAGCGCCGAGAGCCGTTCGCTCCCCCGCCGTGACTCGAGCCGTCGGGCAACTCCCAGCAGTCCCCAGAGGCGTGCCGAGACGAGCAGCATCACGAGGGTGGACACCGCGATGGCGACGACCTCCACCCGCTCTCCCCATTGGTGGGTCGTGGCGTAGAACAAGATGGCCTGCGGGACGAGGACCGCGCCGAGCACGGCCAGCAGGCGGCTCCGGCCGAGGTCCGAGGCACCGATGTCGTCGGGTTCCTGAGCAGCGCTCGGGTCGAGGGCGGCGATGCCGATGAAGAGGTAACCCGCCGCCCACACCAGGTCGATCGTTGATCCCGCGTTGTACAGCCCCCGAAGATCCAGCCAGGCGAACACCAGATCGGCGGCCAACGTCAGCGCCACGCCCGCGAGGAACAGGACCGCGGCACGCGAGCGGGCCGCACGTGTGAGCACCAGGCGGAGCACGAAGGCCGCGGCCACGATGTCGGCCAGCGGGTAGGCCAGGGTCACCGCCTTCTGGACGAACGTGATCGACGTGTCGGCCGCGTACGGCTCCATCAACACGACCCACACCACCAGGCCGAACACCAGGGTCAGGACGCCGGCGTCGAGCCATGCGGTGCGGTCTCGCTCACCGACTGCGTCCTGGTGAGCGCCGCCGCCCCCATGGCGAGCGGGATGTAGGCGAGGAGGAAGGCGGCGTCGCCGACCGACGGGAAGGGATCCAGCCCCTGCGCCTGGAACACCCACCAGGTCAGCTCTCCCACGAGCCACCCGCCGAGCGCGATGGTCGTGAGCAGCCACGGACGGCGCCGGGTGTCCCAGACCCTGCGCAGCCCGGCGATCGAGGCGCCTATCGCCAGGACCACGGCGCCGTCGTAGAGCACCAGTTCGGAAGCCCCCGAGTACGGCAGGGCGACGTAGAGGGCACCCATGGCCAGACCGACGCCGAGGACGACGGATTGTGGGCGCGTCAGGCGGAACATGACCTACAGGTCGGCCGCAGAAGATGGACCTTGAGCCTTCCGCCGGGCCGTCGTGTCAAGGGGCCGGGCCGGATCGGGCCCAGCCCCCTGACGGTGCAGGTTCTCGTGGTGGGCCGCCGGCGCGTCGTGGCGCTCTCGACGACCGCGCTGGCCCTCGGGCCTACGGGATGCTGCTGAGCGACTCGCAGCTCGCGGCGCTGTCGACGCCCGCGCCGCCGACGCAGATGTCCAGGTCCTTGCCGCCCTTCAGGATGTCGTTGCCGGGGCCACCGTCGAGGATGTCGTTGCCCGCACGACCGAACAGCCGGTCGTTGCCCCGGCCACCGAGCGATCGATCGTTGCCACCACGGAGGTCGACGACGTCATCGCCCCCGGCGCCGCACACGAGGTCGTCACCCTCGCCCGCGTCGACGACGTCGTTGCCCCCCAGGGCGAGGATGACATCGTTGCCGGCGGTCCCGTTGATGATGTCGGGCCCGAACGTGCCGGTGAGGGTGGGGCGCAGTCCGCCACAGAACACCGGCGAGAACCGGATGGCGAGGCCGTCGGAGATCGACGCCGTGTTGAGGGAGTACTGCAGGTCGCTGACGTTCAGGTGGTCGATGCCGACGGTGGCCGACGACCCCCGGGTGTGGACCGCGTCCGAGTCGGTGTCGATGTAGTGGAACTCGATGTGGTCGCCGTTCTCGTAGAGCTGCAGTTGGAAGTCGACGGCGTCGGCCGCGGTGCCGCCGAAGGGGCGGACATCGTCCCAGTCGACGACGTACACCCGGTTGGGAGCCGTGCCGGTCAGGCCGGTGCTCACGTCACCGTTGACGACCCAGTCGTCCCACAGCGGTGCGATCATGTCCTGGTTGCGCGTCGAGAGCGCGGCGTTGGCGAACGACACCTCTTGCGCACCGGGGAAGACCACGGCGCCGTTGGGGCTCACGGTCATGGCCGACCGGGTCACACCGTAGAAGTCGAACGAGAACGGGAGGGCGACGGTCGCCTCGCCGTCGTCGACACCCGTGAACGTCAACGGCGTGTTGGCGTTCCGGGGCAGGAAGGTCGGCCCGCCCGGCTGGAGCGAGTCCTTGAAGATGTAGCCGCCCACCTGGTCGACGCCCTGGGTCGCACCCGCCCCAGGGGCCCCGAGGATGCCGACGAGCGCCCCCAGTAGTGCCACGATTGTGATCAGACGGACAGTGCGCATGATTCCTCCACCCCTGGTGTCCTTGACCGCGCCACCCTACCTCTTTCCACCCCAGTGGTTCGGCCGCGTAGCCCTGGTCGCCACCGTCACCTGGGCGAGACCTGAGGTGCCTTGGCCGGGTTGGCGACGAAGTCCACGGGGCCGTCGGGCTTGAGGGCCCAGTACAGGTGGGTGTCGATCAGCCGGCCGCCGACGTTGAAGACCTCCCAGCCCAAGATGAGATCCGAGCTGCCCTCGTTCACCGCCACGATGGGCGTGGACGCCAATCGCTCGAACAGGGGGTTGCCGGCGATCGTGTAGTCCAGGTAGTGGGAGCCCTTCCAGCCGTTGGGCCACCGGATGGCTTCCGCCGAACGGACCCGGTAGTGGGCGAAGGCCTTCGGCTCGCCGTTCTTCTTCCGCAGCGGCACCTGCGCGCCGTGGATGCCGCGCTGCTCCACCCTGACGTTCCAGCCGCGGATGTCGCCGTGCGCGGGGTCCGCGACGAATGCCTTGCGGAAGGTCTGCCACAGGATCTTCTGGCCGATCCTCGGCATGCTCAGGTCGGTGCCGGTGAACTGTCGGTCGACGAGCGAATCGAGGTCGATCGGATGGGCGGCGTCCATGATCGCGTGGAGTTGCCTGCCCGACATGGTGAGCAGGTCGTCCATCTCGAGTGGGCGGTCGGGTGTGGCGGGCATCGCAGGCCTCCGGTCGGTGGACGGTGTCATGTGACGCTGACGGCGGCCGCGAGGGAAGCCGCCGCCGTCGGGGATGTGTCGAGGTCGACGCCGGCCACGTTGCGGGCGCAGAGCGTGGCGAGCGCCATGATCGCGATCTGCGGGTTCACACCGGTGCTGGTGGGGAACACGCTCGAGTCGGCCACGTAGAGGCGGCCGACGTTGTGGTGGCCGAAGTCGGGGCCGACGACCGACGCGGCCGGGTCGCTGCCCATCCGGGCGGTGCCGAACATGTGGGTGATGGCGGTGGTGAACACCGCGGGCTTGCGGGGGCCGCGGTGTTCGAGGTGGACCAGGTCGGCCACGTCGGTGATGTGGGACCGGTAGCCCCGAACACCCGGGTCGACCTCGGTGGCGCCCGCGGCGAGCATCATCTCGCCGAGGACCCTGAGTCCCCGCCGGAACTGGGCGATGTCATCCCGGGTCGGCTCATAGGTGACCACCGGCCTCCCCCGCACCAGGCGGACCCGCCCGTGGGCCTTGGCCTTGACGGCCACACCCCAGTCGACGTGGTGGGCCAGGTCCTCGATCTGGCGGGCCAGGTCGCGACCCACGCCCTCCAGCCGGGAGGCCAGGATGTCGAGGCCGAAGCCGAGTGCCTCGAACTTCAGGCCCTCTCGGCGCAGCCCGATGACCTCGTGGCCCTGGGTGGCGCCCTCCCACATGCGCACCGGCTCCGCGAAGCGGCCGGACATGGACACCCCTGGGTGCCCCTGGAAGTGATGGCCCACCGGCCCCTGATCCATCCCGCTCGCCATCAGCAGCGCCGGTGACTGGACCGCGCTGGCCGCCACCACCACGGCCCGGTCGGCGGTCACCCGGACGAGCCCACCGCCGTCGCTCCTGGCGATCACCCCGGTGGCCCTGCCCCGCTCGACGACGACGGACCGCACCTCGACCGAACTGACCACGGTGGCCCCGTCCGCCAGGGCGTCGGCCAGCACGGACCGGTCGACTGACGACTTGTGGCCCTCTGGGCAGCCCTGCATGCACCGACCCAGCCCCTTGCACCCGGACACGTTGCGCCGAATGGGACGATGCTCCAGGCCGAGCGCGTCGGCACCCTTGGCCATCAAGAGGTTCTTCGGCCCCGCGACCGCAGCGTCGGTGGGCGCGACCCCGAGCCGAGCTTCCAGCACATCGGTGACCCCCTCGAGCACCGACCACGGCAACGCATCGGCGAGGGCCGGGTCGGCGCGCACCCAGTCGGCATGCACGTCCTCGGGCAGCCGCCAGCAGATCGCGCCGTTGATGGGCGAGCTGCCCCCCACCATCTTCCCCTGCACGTACGGCATCGGCGCCCTGCCCACCACCACCGACGCCCCCATGGCGCGGTACGCAGCAGACATGGCGTCGAAGGCCGATAGCCCGAACTCGTGGGGCTCGAACCACCGACCAGCCTCCACGACCACCACCGACAGACCTCGGGCGGACAGGTCGGCGGCGACCGTGGCACCGGCAGGACCGCTGCCCACGACGACCACGTCGCAGGCCAGGGCCAGTGGCGCCGCCAGGTCGCGTCCGTCGATGCGGTTCACCGCACTGCCCGGACCGCTCGCTGGACACCCGGGTCGGAGAAGTACGCGAAGCAGGCCACGACCTTGGCGACCTCGGTGAGCGGGCCCAACGCCGGCAGTCGGGCGGCCCGTTGCACCACCGCGTCGGCGGCGTCGGCGTCGAGGCGCGCCAGTCCGCAGCGATGACCCATGAGGCGCGGAAGGACTCGGGCGATCATCACCGTCGCCGCCTCGAGCCCGACCGCCACGTGCAGCGGTGCCGCCGCATCGAACCGGGCCCAGAACTGCTCGAAGTCGACCTCTGCGATGTCGGGCAGCCCACGACCAGGGTCACCGATCATCGCGATCACCAGGGCCTCGCGGGCCGGGCGACGGGGCAGCGACCCGGTCATCCCGGTCACGGTCCTCGGCTCCTCAGGGTGTCCAGCGGACAGGCATCGACTCGAAGCCGGTGATGAAGTTCGCGGGCCGAAGCGGCGTCGGACCGGCCAGCTCCATGTCGGGCATCCGAGCGAGGAGCCGCTCGGTCATCACCGTCACCTCGAGCCGGGCCAGGCTCGCCCCGAGGCAGAAGTGGGTGCCGAAACCGAAGGCGACGTGCTCATTGGGGCTGCGTTCGACATCGAACTCGAACGGACGGTCGAACACCCGCTCGTCACGGTTGGCCGAGTGGTACAGCAACAGGACCTCTTGGCCCTGGCGCAGCTGCTGGTCCCGGAACTCGACATCGTGGGTGACGGTGCGCGCCATGGTCTTGATGGGCGTCACCCAGCGCAGCATCTCCTCGACCGCAGAGCCCAACAGCTCCGGTCGCTCGACCAACTTCTGTCGCTGGTCCGGGTGACGCAGGAGCTGCTCGAGCCCCCCGCTGATCACGTGACGGGTGGTCTCGTCGCCGCCGACGAGGATGAGCAGCGACTCCTGGATCAGCTCGTCGTCGTCGAGCGTGTCGCCGTCGACCTCGGCGTGCACCAGCACAGACATGAGGTCGGCGTCCACGGGCCGACTGCGTCGCTCGGCGATGACCCTTGCCGCGTAGGCCTGGTAGTCGGCGAACGCTTCGGCGGCCGACAACAGTGCGGCCTCCCCGGCGCCGTTCGACTGGGCCGACACCATGTTGTCGCTCCAGTGCAGAAGCGCATCCCGATCTTCGGGTGCCACGCCGAGTGCATCGCCGATCATGACCATCGGGAGCGGTGCCGCGATGTCACACACCAGGTCGCACGCGCCCTGGTCGTACACCGAATCGATGATCTCGTCGCACACGGCACGGATCTTCGGTTCGAGGTCCCGCACGCGACGGGGGGTGAACCCCTTGTTCACCAACTTGCGGCGGCGGAGGTGATCGGGATCGTCCATGTCGATCATCATCGGCATGGGCCCCATGCCGGGCACGGCACCCCCGGCGTTCGAGAACGTCCCCGGGGCCCGGGCCGCCGCCTTCAGATCGTCGTAACGGGCGATGCCCCACACGCCGTTGGCCTCGTCGAAGTAGACCGGTGCGTTCGCCCGCATCCAGGCGTAGGCCTCCTGGGGGTCGCCCGCGTAGAAGTCACCGGCGAGCAGGTCGATGTCAGGGTGGGTGGGGTGCTCAACCATCTCGACACTCTGGCACAGGCCGATCGCGGCCCCGAGGTTGCCTGAGCCGCGGGACGAGCGACCTCGGCGAACAGGTCTCGAAGACACGAGGAGCCGAGCGTCTACCCTGGCGCCACGAGGGCAGACCGGCTGCTCCGCGAGACCTGGGGGATTGACACAGATGAGCGAGCACACCGACGAGCCCGATATCACCGTCTCGGGCATCGACCTGGACGGCGACGGTGAGCTCGACGGCGTCAACGTCACCGAGACGACGACGAAGGACGTCGACGGCGACGGCTTCGACGACGTGGTGACCGAGACGTCCACCTCGGTCATCGATGTCGACGGCGACGGCTCGCCCGACATCGTGACCACGACCGAGACCACCATCTACGACCTGGACGGCGACGGTGTCACCGATGTGATCCAGGAGGTCACGACGACCGCGATCGATCTCGACGGCGACGGCGTGCCCGACGTCGTGCAGGAGACCACCACCACGGCATTCGACCTCGACGGCGACGGCACCTTCGACGCGGTCGAGGAAGTGACCACGACGGGTGTCGACCTCGACGGCGACGGCACCATCGACGAGATCGAGGTCACCGAGTCGGTCTACGGCACCGAGGACAGCGGCACCGAGGACAGCGGCACCGAGGACAGCGGCACCGAGGACAGCGGCACCGAGGACAGCGGCACCGAGGACAGCGGCACCGAGGACAGCGGCACCGAGGACAGCGGCACCGAGGACAGCGGCACCGAGGACAGCAACACCTGAGCGGCCGGACGGGTTGGGGTCGTCGGGTTGGAGCTTCGCCCGTCAGGTCGGTGAGCGATTCCGTCCCACGAGCAACAAGACGGCTGTGACGATCAGCCACAGCACCACCAGTGGCCCAGCGCGGATTCCGACGGAGGCCCGAAGCTGGGGGCGATACCCATGCCGCCGAACGACAGGGCCGTTGTGCCGAGGACGCGACGGAGTTCCCTCGTGCAGCTGGTTCACGAGGTGACCGACCCTGCGACATGGCGGGCCACGGCAGCGGTCACCTGATCGACGTCGCCGGCGGTGAGGGTGCTGCCCGACGGCAGCACCAGCCCGTTGGGCGCGAACGCCTCGCACGCCGCAAGGGGCGCCGCGAACCTCGAGCGCCCGGCAGCTCCCGGGTGGAGGTGCAGCGGATGGTAGAAGCCACGGGTCTCCACGCCGGAGGCACGCAACGCCCCCGCGATGCCCTGGGCGCCGCCCGCGACGACGTCGGGATCGACAAGGACGCCGTAGGCCCAGTTGGCGTGGCGGTCGCCCGCACTGACCGGCGCCGGTGGCCGTATGCCGGGCACGGCATCGAGCGCCTCGGTGTAGCGGTCGGTGTTCGCCGCCTTGCGCTCGAGGAACTCGTCGAGGCGCCCGAGCTGGGCGATGCCCACCGCGGCCGCGAACGCGGACATCCGGTCGTTGAACCCGACGGCGGTGTGCACGTAGGCATGATCGGGATCGGGGACCTGCGCGTGGCGCTGCAGCCATCGGAGGCGTCCGGCGAGATCGGCGTCGTCGGTCGTCACCATCCCGCCCTCGCCCGTCGTGATCACCTTGTTCGCATAGAACGAGTAGCACGATGCGGCGCCCACCGAGCCGACGGGTCTCTGCGCGTGGAGCGCACCGAGTCCCTGGGCGCAGTCCTCCACCAGCAGCAGGTCGTTCGCCCTGCAGACCTCGGCCAACGCACCCAGGTCGCAGGGGTGCCCGTACATGTGGACGGCGAGCACGGCGCGGCTCCGCGGCGTCAATGCGTCGAGCACCGCCTGCGGCGTGAGGTCGAACGACACCGGGTCGACATCGACGAGGACGGGCGTGGCGCCGACGAGGTTCACCATGTCGGCACACGGGGCGAACGTGAACGACGGGACGATCACCTCGTCGCCCGGCCCGATGCCCAGGGCCGCGAAGGCAAGGTGCAGCGCGGCCGTGCCGCTCGCGGTCGCGAGCGCGTGCTGCGACCCGACCCGTGCGGCGAAGGCCTCCTCGAACGCATGCACCGTCGGGCTGTGGCCGCCCGCGTCCCCGGCCTCCAGGCAGCGCAGCAGCGCCGCACGCTCAGACGGTCCGAGCGCGGGCCCGTGGACCGGGATCAAGGCCGGGTTCGCTCGCGGGGGCCTGTAGTAGACATGCCGGCGTGTCCTCCCCATCCACCGAACTGCACGAGGAGCTGGCCTACTGGCGCACCCTGGCGGAGGAGCGGGGACGGGTGATCCAGGCGCTGCACGAGTTCAACTACTGGCACGCGTCGACCGTAGCGCGAGGCGAGGTGATCGTCGGCCTGGAGCGCTCCGTCGAGCTGTGGCGTGAGCGCTGCCTCGCCGCCGAGGCGAACCCGGCGGTGTTCGTCGAGGCCGAGGTCCCTCGGGCGACGGAGCCGCGCCTGACCCCGAAGCGGTTCGTGCTGAAAGCCGCGTTCCGGGTGCTGCACCCCCTCGAGGACGGCGTCGTGCGTCGGCTCGAGGCAGGGTGAGCCCGCGGTCGATCTGAGCCGATGCGACGCGTACCCCTCGTGATCCTGGCTCCGTCCGACCCGACAGCGATGGCGTTCCGTGCGCTCGTCGACTCGCTCGGCGGCGACCTCACCGGTCGCGAAGGGCTGTCCCTCGAGATCTCGGCCGAGCTCGGTCCCGAGCCGTCGATCGTCGTCGATGCCACGACGACGCCGGACCCAGACACGCTCGCCGATCGGCGCCAGGCGGGTATGACCGCGATCGGCGACGGGCACGCGCTCGTCACCGCCGATCTGGCCCCCTTCACCGAGGATCCCGTCGACCTTGCGGTGGCGATCGCCGACCGCCGTGTCGGGCTGTGCGCCGCCCTGCTGCCCGGAACCGCGTTGGTTCCCACGCTGGCCCGGCTCCGCGACGCCGGAGATCGCATCGAGCAGGTCGTCATCACCGGCGCCGGCCCGGAACAGCTCGCCCGTGAGGCGGCGGTCGTCTCGGGCCTCATCGGCATCGAGCTCGGCATCGGCAGGGTGCAGATCGGCGAGCCGGGCACGGCCGGCGAGCCCGACGAGTGGTGGGCCACCATCACCGACGACGCCTTCCCGAGGGTCGACCCGGTGCGAACGGACGAGTCGCCAGCCACCGCGTCACACCCGGGCCTGCGGTCGGCCCGGATCCGCACGGTGCGCCTTCGGTCCTCGATGACGTTGGAGGGCCCGCCCGCCGACCCCGCGGTGGTGTCGGCCGCGCTCTTCGCCGACGTCCTCGATCTCGCCCGCCAGGTCGACCCACCATGGCGGGTGCACCGCCGGAAGGTCGCGTCGTTCGGATGAGGTCGCTCATCTACAACCAGTGGGTCGCCACGCTCGGCGGCGGTGAGCAGACCCTCGGTGCGTTCGCGCTCACCCTCGCCGCCCATGGCCCGGTCGACGTGATCACCCACGAGCAACCCGACTGGGACCGGTTCCGCGAGATCCTCGGCTTCGACCTCGCCGACGTCGGGTGTCGTGTCGTGGCCGAGGACCCCATGCACTACCGCGGCGTGTCCGAGGCCACGCTCGACTACGACCTCTTCGTCAACTGCTCCTACCTCGACCACGTCCGTGCCTATGCCCGGTGCAACGTGATGCAGGTCTTCTTCCCGCCGGCGCCTCCCGAGAGCGCCGGGGCCGTCCGCCCGGTCCCCCGCCGCCTCGATGCCCCCGGGCCGGTCATCGAGGCGATCGGCGGCCTGTACCGGCTCGAGTCCGACTACCACGGCCCGTTCGCCTGGACCGACGGGTGCGGCCGATTCGCCCTGTCGGGCGCGCGCCCCGAACCGGTCCAGCTGACCTTGTGCGTCGCGAGCATCCGCCACGCCGACGAGGCGCCCGCCGAGATCGCCGTCACCGCGGACGGGGTGTCCCTCGGGCCGGCGGTCACCCTCCCCGAGCACGGGTACGTCACGCTCGACCTCGTGGTGCCGGCCGCCGTCGTGGCGTCGGGCCGGCCGGTCCTCGTCGACGTGACGAGCTCGACGTTCGAACCGCGCCGCAACCGCATCGACCCCCGTGCCCGCCTCGGCGCGCGCATCGCGTCGATCATCGCGAGCCAGGGTGGGCGCCGGCCGGTCGTCACGGGCCCCGCCGGGCTCGAGCGGTGGACGGACCACTGCCGGTTCTACGATGCTGTCGGCAGCTACGACCTGCTCCTCGCCAACTCCCACTTCACGCAACGCTGGATCGCTCAGCGGCTGGGGCGGGCGAGCGAGCTGCTCTACCCGCCGGTGCAGGTCGGCCAGTTCCGGCCAGGGGTCAAGAAGCGCCAGATCATCAGTGTCGGCCGGTTCTTCGTCGAGGGCCACAGCAAGAAGCAGCTGCGCATGATCGAGCTCTTCAGACAGCTCTGCGACGAGGGTCTCGACGGCTGGGAGTACCACCTCGTCGGCGGCACCCGTCACGATGCCGAGGCGGCGAGCTACCTCGAGCGGTGCCGCGAGGCGGCGGTCGGCTACCCGGTCGTGTTCCACCCCGACGCACCGCTCGCCACGCTCGCGACGCTGTACAGCGAGAGCCTCCTGTACTGGAACGCCACCGGCTACGGCGAGGACCCGGACGTCGAGCCCGACCGCTTCGAGCACTTCGGCATGACGACGGTCGAGGCCATGGCGAGCGGCTGTGTCCCGCTCTCCTACGCGAGGGCCGGCCAGCCCGAGGTGATCGAGCACGAGCACTCGGGCGTGTTGTTCGAGACGCTCGACGAGCTCGGCGAGGCCACCGTGCGCCTCATCGGTGAACCGCAGCGCCTGGCCCTGATGGCCGAGGCGGCGATCCTGCGCAGCGGCACGTTCTCCTACGACAACTTCCGCACCTCGTTCATGCGGATCCTCGCGGACACCGACCTGCTGGCGACCGCCGGGGTCGAACGTTGAGCGCGGCGCGCCGGGCACTCGTCACCGGGGCCTCGGGCTTCATCGGTCGCCACCTGGTGCCCGCACTCGCTGAGCGCTACGCCGTCGTCGACACCGTCGACCTATTGCCCTCACCGATCACCGTTCCGGGCACCGAGCTCACGGGTGACGCGTGCGACCTGCTCCCGCGCCTCGATCGGTACGACGCGGTGTTCCACCTCGCGGCGAGCGTCGGCGGCCGTCAACAACTCGAGGACGACCCGATGAGCGTGGTCGGGAACCTCGCCATCGACAGCGCCTTCTTCCGGTTCGTGGCCCGGACCCGGCCCTACTCGGCTGCGTACCTGTCCTCGTCGGCGGTGTACCCGTTCACGGGTGAGCCCGTCCCCGGCGGCCTTGCGGAATCGGTCGTCGACCTCGGCGAGTCGCAGGTCGGCGTCCCCGACGGCGTCTACGGCTGGGTGAAGCTCACCGGCGAGCGAATCGCCAACGCCGTGACCGCGCAGTGCGGCATCCCGATCGCCCTCTACCGCCCCTTCACGATCTACGGTCCCGGCCAGACGTCCGACTACCCGGTACCGGCCATCGTGGCCCGTGCCCGTGCTCGGCTCGACCCGATCGTCGTGTGGGGCAGTGGCCAGCAGGTGCGTGACCTCATCCACATCGACGACGCTGTCGCAGCCATCGTCGAGTCACACGACCACATTTCGGGAGCGACCCCCGTCAACGTCTGCACCGGGGTCGGCACCACGTTCGCCCAGATCGCCGCCGTCGCCGCCGATGCCGCCGGGTACACCCCGACGATCTGCGGGGACACCTCGAAGCCGGGCGGGGTCGCCAGCCGGGTCGGTGCCGGCCGGCGGATGGCCCAGTGGCACGTCCCGATGTGCGCGGCCGCGGACGGGATCGCCGCCCTCCTCCACGAAGGCCTGCGGCGCGAAGCGGACGGTGACGGCACGGCGCCCACGTCGGATCTGCGATCCTGACGCCATGACGATCATCCGATCCCGAGGGGCCGCCGTGCTGATCGGGGCTGCATCATGGACGGCGGCGGAGTACGGCCTGCACCGCTTCCTCATGCACGAGCTCCGCGGTCGCGGATTGGCCTCGGTCGAGCACCTGAAGCACCACGCCGACGTGACCTACTTCTCGCCCGCGTCGAAGAAGATGGCCTCAGCGGCGGCCACCACGGCCGTGGCCTACCCCGCGACCGCCGCGCTGGCGGGCCGGCGCTGGGCCACCGCCTTCACCGCCGGTCTGCTCTCGATGTACTTCGGCTACGAGGTCGCGCACCGGCGCACGCATACGCATCCGCCGCGCAACCCCTACGGACGCTGGGCGCGTCGCAGCCACCTGCACCACCACTTCGGCGCACCCATGCGCAACTTCGGGGTGACCAGCCCGGTGTGGGACAAGGCCTTCGGCACCTACGACGACCCGGGCGTGGTCACCGTGCCCCGCCGCATGGCACCGGTGTGGCTGCTCGATGAAACGGGCGCGGTCAAAGCCGAATTCGCCGGTGACTACCGCACCAAGGGCGCCCGGCACGCCACGCCGAACCAGTGCGACCGGGATCGGGCCGACGCCTTCACCAACGTCGCTCCCGCGCTCGAGGCCTGACGGGGCCGACGGCCGACCTAACGGCCACCCCCTTACCCGAGCCCACTCAGCGGAGCGTTGCCCGCAAGGACCGGGCCGCCTGGAGCGCTGCTCGGCACATCGCCCGCTGTCGAACCCGCGAACAGGCCCGCCGGCGGGAACGAAGCCGGAGGTCGGCTCCCGGGGTGATTGACATACGAATCCCAATTCATCTATTATCTCTCGTATGTCACAGGGTTCTCTCGATGTGCTGCTCGGGGCCGTCCTCATCAGCCCGGCCCTCGGCGCCGCCCTCGCGGCCCTGGTCCCACGTCCGGATCGAGCCGCCCGCTGGGCTGCCCGAGCCCTGGCCGGCGGCGCGATCGGGGCGGTCGTCATCGGCGTGCTGGCCTTGACCGGTGCCGAAGCCGCGCTGCCCGGTCTTGCGGTGACGGGGTTCGGTTCCCTCGTGTTGCTGCTCGTGCTGGGCATGGGTGCCACCGTGGTGGGGTTCGCGTCCCGGAGCCTGCGCGGCGAGGCCTACCAGCGGCGGTTCGCTGTCCTTGGATCGCTGCTGGTGAGCGCCGGTTCGGTCCTGGTGCTGACCACCGACCTGGTGGTGCTGGCCCTGGCCTGGGTGGCCACGAGCCTGCTGACGGTGGCGATCATCCGTACCGGCCCGATGACCGGCGTCACGGCTCGATCGCTGCGGGCACGGCGCTCGTTCGCCGCGGGCGACCTCGCGCTCGTGCTGGCGGTCGCGACGCTGGTCGGCGCCACCGGCACCACCTCGATCTCGGGCATCGGCGAAGTGGGCGGCGTGGCCCTCGCCGTGGCCGGTGTGCTGGTGGTCGTCGCTGCCGCGGCCCGCGGCGCCTCTGGCCCCTTCTTCCGGTGGCTGCCCGACAGCCTGGGTGCGCCGACCCCGTCCTCGGCCCTCTTGCACGCCGGGGTGGTCAACGGTGGTGCCATCGTCTTGATCAAGCTGGGCCCCGCGGTGACGGGCAACCTTCCGGCGTCGGCACTCGCCGCCATCGTCGGCGGTGTGACATGCGTGTTCGCCGAGGCGGTGATGCTCACCCGGCCCGACATCAAGGGGCGGCTGGCCTGGTCGACCATCGCACAGATGAGCTTCACCTTGCTGTTGTGCGGTCTCGGTCTCTTCGTGGCCGCCGGGCTCCACCTGGTGGCCCACGGCCTCTACAAGGGTGCTCTGTTCCTGGGGTCCGGGAGCGCCGTGCGGTCCCTGGTGCGAGCTCGGACCGCTCCTCCCCCGTCGACGGCTGCCATACGCACCCGACGCGCCACCACGATGATCGCGTTCGCCCTCACCGGCGCCGCGCTGTTGGGAACGGCTCGGGCGGTGGCCGCCCAGCCCGCCGCTGATCTGGCCGTGCCGCTGGGCCTCGCCTGGGTGGCGGCGGGGTCCGCCACCCAGGCGTGGCTCCACCGCTGCATCACGGTTCCGCAGCGCCTCCGGGCCGTGATCTGGGGGGCGGGGCTGGTGTCGATGTTCACCGTCGTCACGGTCACCCTGAAGCTGGCGGTGAAGGCGGACATCGGCGTCGCCGACCCCGTGCTGTCCGCGGCATGGGTCCTGCCCGTGCTCGCCGGACTGGTGCTGGTCGCATCGACACGCCACACCGACCACACCGGTTCCTCCCTGCTGGCGCGGGCCTGGGCCCACGCCCGCATCGCCGGACGGCCGACGGTCGCCCCACGGTTCCCGCTCCCCGGCCCGCTGGCCGACCGGCCCGAGCACGCCACACCGGCGCTCGCCCGACCCGTCCTCAATCCGATCACCGGAGGGTGAGCCCGTGAACAGCACAGACCTCGAGCGTCTCCGCGACGACGTCGCCCTCGCCGCCCTGGTCGTGGCGCCGAGCTGGCCGCTCTCCTCGATCATCGCGGTGAACCCGCTCTCGGGCTTCGAAGACCGTCCGTTCGAGCAGGCCCTGATCGACGGTGAACGCCTCTTCGGCACCCGCGGCCATCTGGCCCTGTCGGAGATGCGAGCCGCGCACGCCTCGGGTCGGATACCCGGCGAGCACCTCGAGGCGGCCGTCAAGCATCGGGTCGGTGACGTGACACAGGCCGAACTGGCCGTGCTGCTCACCGACCTGGTGCACGGGATCGACGAACCCGCCCCACATCGGTCCGCCCTCACCGTCGCCGAGCGGCACGACCTGCGGCACGGCACCCGGGTACGGCCCCAGCTCGACATCGAGATCGCGGAATGGTGCGCCGAGTGGTCGACGCTCCCCGATCCCGGCGACCTCTGGCGCTCGTGGCGTGCCGACCATCACCGCCTGCCCACCTCGCTCCCCGAGGACGTCGCCTCGGCGTTGCTCTGGGGCCTCGAGCAGCTCGGGGTTCCCCGCCACGCCCAACGGTCCTACCTCGAGTGCGAGACGGCCGCCCTGCCGGGGTGGGCAGCGCACATGCGTTGGCGCCAGGAGCAACATGGCAACGACACGATGATCGGCTACCTGGCCGCGTGCGTCGTTCTCGAATCGGTGATGGTGGACGGCGGCTCCCGGTGGGTGGGCGACGGGCCGGAAGCCGGCCCGGCGGCGTCGACGTTGGCCGAACGATCAGCGGCAGTGGCCGCCTGCATGGGCCGGGCCGACCATGAGGCGGTCGCCGAGACACTGACCAGGCTCCCGTCGACCGAGAGGGAGATGGTCTGGCTCGACGCGTACGAGCGCAGTGTGCACGACTCCCTGCTGGGCTCGATGGGTGCCGAGGCGCCGGGCCACGGCCGGTCCGGCGACCAGGAGCCCGCAAAGGCTCAGGTGGTGTGCTGCATCGACGTGCGGTCCGAAGGCCTCCGTCGCCACCTCGAGCGCGTCGGGCCCTACGAGACCTACGGATACGCCGGGTTCTTCGGCTTGGCGGCTCGGGTCCACCCGGTCACCGGTGGTGCGGCCACCGACCAGTTCCCGGTGCTGCTCCAGCCCTCGGTCGACCTGCACGAGGTCCCGGCCGCAGGGCACGGGGCCGAGGTCGAGGTCGAGCGGCTTCTCTCACACGAGCGCACGACGGCCGGGATGGACGATGCGTGGCGAGCCGCCAAGTACCACCCCATCGCTCCCCTCGCCCTTGCCGAAGGCGCAGGGTGGATCGCGGGGCCCGTTGCCGCGGCCCGCACCGCGATGCCACGGCTGGCCGCGTGGGTCGGCGACCATCTCCCCCACGATCGCCCCCGGTCCGCGGCCACCAGCTTCGACCTGGCTCCGCTCACGGTCGAGGCCCAGGCCGCTCTCGTGGCCGGCGTAATGCGACTCGGCATCGGCCGGGCACCGGCACCGTTGGTGGTGCTGTGCGGGCACGATGCCCGCACCGACAACAACCCCCTCGAGTCGGGGCTCGCCTGTGGGGCGTGCGGTGGCCACGGGGGCGCCGCCAACGCAAGAGCCCTGGCGGCGATGGCGAACGACCCCGCAGTGCGGGCCGCCGTCGCCGAAACCGGGACCACCATCGAGGACGACACGTGGTTCCTCGCCGCGCTGCACGACACCACCACCGACACGGTGACCCTGCTCGACCTCGACCGGGTGCCGGCCGAGCACGAGGGTGCGGTGTCCGACCTCCGGTCCGACCTCGACCGGGCCGGCACCCTGGCGGCGCTCGACCGGGCGGCGATGCTGCCCGGAGCCGCCGATCCCGCGAACCGGCGGCCACGGTCCATCGTGCAAGCGGTGCGGCAGCGTGGTCGCGACTGGGCCGAACCGCTGGCCGAGCTCGGCCTCGCCGGGAACATGGCCTTCGTGGTCGGGCCCCGAACGCTGACCGCCGGCATCGACCTCGGTCGGCGCGTGTTCCTCCACTCCTACGACGCCGCCGCCGACACGAACGGCTCCACCCTCACGGGAATCCTGACCGCGCCGCTGATCGTGGCCCAGTGGATCAACGCGCAGTACTACTTCTCCACCACCGACCCCGAGCAGTTCGGTGCCGGGACCAAAGCCGTCCACAACGTGCTCGGCGACGTCGGCGTGCTGAGCGGGCCGAGCGGCGACCTGCGCCGTGGCCTGGCCCTCCAGTCGGTCCGGGACGGCGACCGGCTGCTCCACGAGCCCGTCCGCCTGCTGGCCGTGGTCCAGGGCCGGCTCGACCACATCGACGTCGCCATCGCCGGTTCGGCAACGCTCGCCCGACTCGTCGACAACGGGTGGATCCACCTCGTGGCCCGGCAGGACGGGGACCACCCCTGGCAGCAGCGGACCGCGGCGGGATGGGCGCCGCGGGCGCTGACCCCCGCCGCCGAGCACGGGGTGCAGGTGCAGGCGCTCCGTGGTGGGCGGCGAGCAGTACGTACCATTGGCCCATGGCGTTCGAGCGCATCACCGTCGAACCCGACCGCAACGGCCGTCTGACGGTACCTCCTGTTCGGCGTCACCGGTGAGGATCGGCGCGCGCCGCGAGGTCGGCTGCACCATCCGCCTCGAGGCCCATGAACCGAGCACGATCGCCATGCAGATCGCGCCGGCGACGATGCCCGCCGATCGCGCATCGGAGCGGTTGGTCGTGCTGGGTGGCGTCGGCGGCGAACCGCTCGGTGTCGTCGAGTCGACCGCCCCCCACGGCGGTCGGGTCCATGTCGTCGACGCGCCGACCGGCCCCCTGACGGTGAGCTACGAGACCTCGACCACGTCGATCGGTCCCGACCCCGACGGCCCACCCGACGGGTCATCGCTCATCGACGACGAGGTGATCACCGCCCTGCGTCAGAGCCGGTACTGCCCGTCCGACGCGATCGGCGGGTTCGCCCGCGCCGAGCTGGGGCCGCCCGTCTCGCCGGGCCAAACCGCCCGGGCTGTGGCGTCATGGGTCTTCGAGCGGGTGGCCTACATCTCCGGCTCGAGTCAGCACACCGACACCGCGCTCGAAACGCTCCTGTCCGGTCGGGGCGTCTGCCGCGACTTCGCCCACCTGACGATCGCGATGTGTCGGGCGCTCGGCGTGCCGGCGCGCTTCGTATCGGTGTTCGCGCCTGGGCTCGGGTGGATGGACTTCCATGTCGTCGTCGAGATCTGGGGCAACGGTCGCTGGGAGGTGCTCGATCCGACACGCCTCGCACCGCGGTCGACCCTCGTGCGGATCGCGACAGGACGTGACGCGGCGGACACGGCGTTCATGGCCACCCTGCGCGGCGACGTCGAGCTGCTGTCGACCGAGGTCTTCGCGGTGGTCGCCGGTGATCTCCCGTTCGACGACCACGCGACCGTGACCACGCTCGCCACGGGCTGAGCCGGCGCGCCCGGCGAGATCAGGCGCCTACGAGGACGGGGTCGTCGTCGGCCAGCTCGACGACGTCGACGGTCACCTCGAGTTCGCGCGTCTTCGCCTCGGTGAAGATCACACCCTTCATCGGGGGCACGTCGCCGTAGTCCCGGCCCCAGGCCACCGTCACGTACCGGTCGTTCGCGAACTGGTCGTTGGTCGGGTCGACGTCGACCCAACCCACCTCGGGCACGAACACCGAGAGCCACGCGTGGGAGACATCGGCGCCCTGGAGTCGAGGTCGTCCGGGCGGCGGGAGCGTCTCGAGGTAGCCGCTGACGTACCGGCACGCGAGTCCAAGCGACCGAAGGCCTGCGATCGCAAGGTGAGCGAAGTCCTGGCAGACCCCCTTTCGCTTCTCGAGCACCAGGTCGACCGACGTGGACACGGAGGTGGAGCCGGGCGCGAACTCGAACTCCCCATGGATGCGGTGGGCGAGGTCGGCCAGTGCCTCGGCGATCGGACGGCCGGGAGGGAACGACTCGCCGGCGAACACGCGGGCGGTGTCGGACGAGGGCACCCTCGGGGAGTCGAGGGCGAACTGCCGGGCGTCGAGGCACTCGGCCCCGCGGCCACCCCTGAGCCCGTCACGCGCCACTTCCCAGGTGCGATCGCCGAGACGACGCAACGTCGCCATGCGGTCGCGGACATCGACGACGCTCGTCGCCGTCACCACGAGCGTCGAATGCGGTGCACGGACGTGGAAGTGCGCGACGCGGTTCCCGAAGAAGTCGCGGCGTTCCCGGTAGTCCTCGGGGAACGGATCGACGGAGACCGCGGCCGAGTAGCACTGCTGGCCCGGCGCCTCTCGCGGGTGGAGATGGACCTCGCCGTAGCTCGACGACACCGACGCGTCGTAGTGGTACTCGGTGCGGTGGACGACCCGGTAGGTCATCGCCGGCCTGCGTTGTTCGGGGTGAACACGGTCTGCTGTGGGAGCTGGTAGATGAAGTGCTCGGTGTCGAGCGCGGCCGCAGCGCTGGTGAGGTGGTCGACGAGCGTCGCGAGCAGGAGGCGCAGGTGGTCTCGCCGCCGGTGGTCGTCGGCCCGTGACAGCACCGCGGTGTCGGCGGTGGCCACGGCCTCCCGGGCGGCCAGTGCTCGGCGTGTCGCGGCCGACGGGCTCACCGTCGACGCGCCCGGGAGCGTCGAGAGGTGCTCGTCGAGCATCTCGAGCTGGTAGGCGATCGATCGAGGGTTGCGGGTGTCGAGGAGGAGGAGGTCGAGCACCGTCTGGAGTTGCGCCTGGCCCCGGTAGCGACGCCGATACGTGATGATGCTCTCGGCCATGGTCAAGGTGGACTCGAGCACGAGGCTGTCCGTGGCCAGGTCGGCGACCTCGACGACCGTGGCATCGAGGAGTTGGCAGAGTTGAATCGCCCGCTCCATCCGTCGACCGATCTCCATGAGCTGCCATCCCGGGTCGCGGACCATCGACTCGGCCGACAGGCCCGCGAGCGCGAGCAACCCCTGCATCACGCGGCCGAGCGCGGCCTGCGCGGCGCTGCTCCCGAACCGTCGGTCGAGGCTGGCGAGATCACGGTCGAGGTGGCCGATGACGAGCCACGTGTCGGGGCTCAACTGGTCGCGGACCTCCGACGCGGCTTCGAGCATGCGGGCGACGTCGAAGGCGAGTGAGCCCGTCCGGTCCGTGTCGCACACGAGGGAGCGCAGCTCGTCGCTCGGGGCGTGGCGGTGGTCGGCGCCCGCCTCGCCGGCGAAACCGGGGAGCGTGCCGCTGACCTGGCTCAGGGCCGGGAGCAGGATGTCCAGACATGCGTCCCCGGCCGCGATGTTCCCCGAGGCGAACTCGTTGCGGCGATCCGATGTCACCCGGACCATGCGCACCATGGTCTCGGCTCGTTCCGCGTACCTTCCGAGCCAGAACAGGTTCTCCGCGGCCCGTGACGACATCGACGACTCGGGGACCACCACATCGACCGTCGGACCGGACTGGAGCCAGAAGCCACTCAACTGTTCGGGTTCGTCGGAGAGGACCCACGTGTCCTTGCTCGACGCGCCGGTCTGGCTGGTGATGAGGCCGCCGTCAGGCTCGGTCGCGACGCGGGTGAGCCCGCCGGGCATGACCTGGTAGCCGTCGCCGGCGGCCACCGCGAACGTGCGGAGGATGGCTCGTCGGGGTTCGACCATGTCGCCGATGAGCGCCGGTACCGTGCCGACGGCGACCGATTCCTGGCCCACCCATTGATGAGGGCGCGCGGTGATGGAGCGGCGGAGCGTGTCGACGGCGGCACCGTCGAGCTGGGATCCGATGATGGTGCGGGTCGCCGGGCCACGGGCCACCGGCTTCAGAACCAGCTCGTCGAGGTTGGCGAGCACGTGGCTGAGCGACGACGGCTCACCGCACCACCATGTCGCCACTGACGGCAGGCGGAGTGGCTCACCGAGCAGCGCCGACGCCAGCGCGGGGAGGAACGGCAGGAGGGCGGGGTTCTCCAGCACGCCGCTCCCGAGCGTGTTGACGACCGACACGCTCCCGAGACGGCAGGCCTCGACGAGGCCCGGCACGCCGAGATGCGAGTCGGGCTGGAGCTCGAGCGGATCGCAGAAGCCGGAGTCGACTCGGCGCAGGATGACGTGCACGGGATCCAGGCGGCCCAGGGCGTGCATCCACACCCGACCGTTGCGGACGCGTAGATCCGTGCCCTTCACCAAGGGGTAGCCGAGGTGTGAGGCGAGGAGCGCGTGCTCGAAGGCCGTCTCGCTGCGGGGTCCGGGTGTCAACACGACGATGCGAGGCGGACCATCGGTGGGCGGGGCGACCTCGCGGAGCGAGGCGCGGAGCTGGCGGAAGAACGGCGCGAGACGCTGCACCTCGTTGTCGCGGTAGATGCGGGGGAACACCCGGGAGATGACGGTGCGGTTCTCCAGTGCGTACCCCGCGCCCGAAGGCGCCTGGGTGCGGTCGGACAGTGCGACCCGTTCGCCGTCCTGGTCACGGGCGATGTCGGTGGCCGTGAGGAACAGTTGGTGCACCCCGGGGAGCCGGACACCGTCGCACTCCCGGAGGAACCCGGGGTGGCCGAACACGACCTCGGGCGGCAGGACGCCGCTGCGCAGCAGCTCGCGGGGCCCGTACAGATCGGCGAGCAGAAGGTCGAGCAGCTGGGTGCGTTGGACGATGGCCCGGGCGAGATCGGCCCACTCGTCGCCGCTGACCACGACGGGCAGCGCGTCGAGCTGCCATTCATCGGAGCCGGCCTCGCCGGGGTAGTAGGTGACGCCGTCGGCGTCGAGGAGGCGCCGGGCCTCCGCACGGCTCCGGGCCAGGTCGTCGCGGCCGAGGCGGTCGAGCGAGGTGGCGAGCTTGTCCCAGTGGGGCCGACGTTGCCCACGCTCGTCCACCATCTCGTCGAACGCACCGTCGTCGTCGCGGTAGCCGGCGAACAACTCGGTGGTGGCGGTCATCGGCTGCATCAGGCGGGGGCCTCGTCAGGAGGAGATGTCGCCGGCCGGCGCCGGAGATCGAGCGTGCCAGGATAGTGGTCGAGGCCAGGGAGGTCGTTGTGGAGCGCGGCGACGGCGACGGGGCCGGGTGAGTGCCCGTGGGCGCTGAATCGCGCGGTCCGCCGCGCCTCGGCCTCATTTGCGTTGACCGGGAACCGCTCGTAGTTGCGACCGCCCGGGTGGGTCACGTGGTACGTGCACCCTCCGAGCGATCTGCCGTTCCAGAGATCGACGAGATCGAACGTGAGCGGTGAGTGCACGCCGATCGTGGGGTGCAGCGCGGAGGGCGGTTGCCAGGCCCGGTAGCGCACGCCGCCGACGGCGCAGGTGGGCACCGAGGTGGGGCGGAGCGGCACGACCCGCCCGTTGCAGGTGACCAGGTGGCGGGCGCCCGTCATGCCGTCGACCCGGACCTGGAGACGCTCGAGCGACGAGTCGACGTAGCGCGAGGTCGTGCCGGCCGCCGTCTCCTCGCCGAGGACGAGCCACGGTTCGATCGCGGCCCGGAGCTCGATGGTGACGCCACCGATCTGCGTGGAGCCGAGCCTCGGGAAGCGGAATTCGAGGAAGGGCGCGAACCACGACGGCTCGATGTCGATCCCGTGGTCGCGGAGGTCGGCGATGACGGTGCCCAGATCGGCGGCGATGTCGTGGGGGAGCATGAAACGGTCGTGCAACTCGGTACCCCACCGCACCAGTGACGACGTGACCGGTTCCTCCCAGACGCGGGCAACGATCGCCCGGATGAGGAGCGCCTGCATCAGCGCCATCCGCGGATGCGGCGGCATCTCGAAGGCGCGCAGCTCGAGCAACCCGAGACGACCGCGTTCGCTGTCGGGCGAGAACAGCTTGTCGATGCAGAACTCGGCCCGGTGGGTGTTTCCGGTGAGGTCGGTGAGCAGGTGGCGGAACGCGCGGTCGACGAGCCAGGGCGCCGGCTCGTCACCGTGGCGCTCGATCTCGGCGAACGCGATCTCGAGCTCGTCGAGCGCGTCATGGCGCGCTTCGTCGACGCGGGGCGCCTGGCTGGTCGGGCCGACGAACCGGCCCGAGAACAGGTAGGACAGCGACGGGTGGTGTTGCCAGTACGTGACCATGCTGCGCAGCAGCGAGGGACGACGGAGGAGCGCGCTGTCGGCGGGGGTGGGCCCCCCGAGGGTGACGTGGTTCCCACCACCCGTGCCCGAGTGTGTGCCGTCGAGCTCGAAACGCTCGGTGGCGAGGCGGCATCGACGGGCCTCGTCGTAGAGGACGGCCGTGGTCTCGGCGAGCTCGTCCCAGGTCGCGGCAGGATGAAGGTTGACCTCGATCACTCCCGGGTCCGGCGTCACCACGAGGCTGCGCACGCGAGCATCGCCCGGGGGTGGGTAGCCCTCGACCACGACGGCGCAGTCGACCTCCGCGGCGGCTTCCTCGACGTGTGCCACCAGCTCGAGTGCGGGGGCGAGGTCGTCGAGCGGGGGCAGGAACACGTGGATGCGACCGTCACGGCATTCCACGCACACCGCGGTCGGCGGAGCGTCGTCGACCGCCACGACCTCGGCCGCCGGGGGGACGGGGACCAGCGGGCCTGCCGGCACGTCGCCCGACGGGAGCGCGGCGGTCGGCGCGAACGGTGAGCGGGGTGGGACCGCGGGCGGGGCGACCCAGCTGATCGAGTCGAGCGGGAGACGGAGGCCGATCGGGGACTCGCCCGGGACCAGCACGAGCCTGCCCCGCCGGAACGTCCAGCGACTCGTCGCCCAGTTGGTACCCGTGTGGTGGATCGGCACGACCCATCCGGCGGGATCGATCGTGGCGCCGGCGTCCACCCCCTCGTCGACCCGCCGGTCCACCCCCTCGTCGACCGCGGCGACGAGGGCCGAACGATCGTCGTGGTCGAGGAGGTTCGGGTCGATGATCGGCGGCTCGCCGACCGGTCGTCGGGCCTCCGCCCAGAGGGACGCGAACTGGTCCTCGTAGGCGGCGAGGACAAGGTCGTGGGGGATGCCGAGCCGGCGCACGAGCGAGCGGGTGAGCGCCGCTGCCTCGTGCGGGATGGCGGTGCCCGTCGTCCACGGGTCGGCGATCAGCGAGCGTCGTCGCCAGAGCGGGTGTCCGTCGGGCCGCCAGTGCACACCGATCTGCCAGCGCGGGAGTGGCTCCCCGGGATACCACTTGCCCTGCCCGACGTGCAGCAGCCCTCCAGGCGCGAACCGGTCGGCCAGCGCGAGGGCGAGCGCCCAGGCCTTGTGCCGCTTCTCGTCGCCGTCGGCGGCGGTCATCCACTCGGGCGCGTCAGGGTTCTCGGTGGACACGAACGTCGGCTCGCCGCCTTGGGTCAGACGTACGTCACCCTCGGCGAGCCGGCGATCCACCGCGCGCCCGACGTCATCGATGCGGGCCCACTGGGCATCGGTGTACGGCTTGGTGACCCGCGGGTCCTCGTGGACGCGGGTCACGACGTTGGTGTGGTGAAGCTCGACCTCGCAGGGATCGGTGGCACCGGTCACCGGGGCGGCGCCGCTGGGGTCTGGGGTGCACGCCAGGGGGATGTGCCCCTCGCCGCAGAGCAGTCCCGAGGTGGGATCGAGGCCGATCCAACCGGCGCCCGGCAGGAACGTCTCACACCACGCGTGGAGGTCGGTGAAGTCCTCCGACGGTCCAGGCGGTCCGTCGCGTGCCCCCTCGTCGGCGGTGAGCTGGACGAGGTAGCCCGACGCGAAGCGGGCGGCGAGCCCGAGTCGACGGAGGACCTGCACCAGCAACCACGCGCTGTCGCGGCACGAGCCGAGCGCGAGCTTCAGCGTCTCGTCCGGCCTCTGCACGCCGGGCGCCATGCGAGTGGTGTAGGCCACGGTGTCGAGGAGGCGTCGGTTCACGTCGACGACGAAGTCGACGATCGGCCGGTCGCCCGAGGTGTCGAGCGAAGCCATCCAGTCGTCGAGCAGCAGGCTGTCCTCGGTCGTAGCGAGGTACGGCGACAGGTCGTGGGCCAGGTGGTCGGAGTAGCGGAACGGGTAGCGCTCGGCCTCGGGCTCCAGGAAGAAGTCGAAGGGGTTGACGACCGTCATGTCGGCGATCAGGTCGACGGTGATCGAGAGCTCGGTGACCGGCTCCGGGAAGACCAGACGCGCCGCGAAGTTCCCGAACGGGTCCTGCTGCCAGTTGACGAAGTGCCTCTCGGGGGCCACGGTCATCGAGTACGACAGCACCGGGGTTCGGCTGTGGGGTGCGGGTCGCAGGCGCACCACGTGGGGCGCGAGCCCGACCGGTCGGTCGAACCGGTAGACGGAGCGGTGTTCGAGCGCGACGTGGATGCTCACCGCGGTGCGTTCACCTCAGCTCGCTTCGGCGAGCGACGGCACCGTGAGGAAGGTGTCGTGGACCGAGTCGTGCAATGAGCCCAATCCCTCCTGGAGGTCGTCGACGGCGGCGTGCAACGCGTCGGCCGTGAGGTCCGACTCGTCGACCGTGTCGAGACGGCGCTGCACCTGGGCACACCCCGTCATCGGGCGTTCGTGATTGGGAAGCTCCAGGAGCCAGCGCGAGACCTCGATGAGGCAGTGCTCGACAGAGCGTGGGAACGCGGGATCGCGCAGGAGGAACCGCACCGCGTCAACGCCCGAGACGAGACCGCCGTTGGCCCGGCGGAACATCTGCTCGGCGCCGAGTGAACGCAGCACCGCCAGCCAGGTGAGATCGGAGTACGGGTGCAGGTCGCGGGCTTCGTCGGCCATCAGGATGCCGGCCTGCACGTCGAGCACGCGGGTGGTCATGTCGGCCCGTTCCACGAACCTCCCGATCTCGAGGAAGGAGTAGGCGTCGTCGCGCGTCATGGTCGCGAGGAGGGACCCGCTGAGGAGGTTGCACCAGCGGATGACGTCCTCGGTCCACCCGAGTCGGGCTCGGCGGTCCACGCCGCCGGTGCAGGTGTCGTTGGCCCAGAGGTGCATCTCGTTGACGATCTCCCAGGACCGCCGCGGAACGAGGGCACGCGTCCCCCGGAGCGCCTCGCGGGCCCGGCTCACGGAGCTCACCACCGATCCGAGGTGGGCGGAGTCGGCGAGGAGGAACGAGACGACGTCGTCCTCCGACGTCCCGATGTGCTCCTGTTCGTAGACCTCGGCGCTGCCGGTGACGGCGAGAAGTGGCGTCCAGCCGAGGCCCGCGGCGCGGGGTAGGTCGATGAACAGTCCCGTGTGTGTCTTCACGAGTCGGGCGGTGGCCTCGGCTCGTTCGAGGTACCGGCCGGCCCAGTAGATGTTCTCGGCGACTCGTGACAGCAACATGGCGGCGACCTCGATGGGTGGTGGCGGGTTCGGTTGGTGATCGGTGGGTTCGGCGTCAGTGGTCATGACGCCGCGGGTTCGAGCAGACGGGCGACCTCGGGGTCGAGGATCCAGGTGTCCTTGCTGCCACCGCCCTGCGAGCTGTTGACGACGAGGGATCCCTCGCGGAGCGCGACTCGGGTGAGCCCGCCGTTGGTGACGTACGGCTGCTCTCCGGAGAGGATGAACGGCCGGAGGTCGACGTGGCGGGGCGCCACCTGGCAGTCGCACAGGGTAGGAGCGGTCGAGAGCCGCAGGATGGGTTGGGCGACGTAGTTGCGGGGATCGGCCTCGATGCGGCGCCGCACGTCTGCGGTCTCCTCGATCGTCGCAACCGAGCCGACGTAGATGCCGTAACCGCCCGACTCGTTCGCGGGCTTCACGACGAGGTCCTCGAGGTGGGCGAGGACGTGGGCGCGCTGACCCTCGTCGACGCACAGGAAGGTCGGCACGTTGGGGATGATCGGTTCCTCGCCCAGGTAGTACCGGATGAGGTCGGGCACGTAGGAGTACACGACCTTGTCGTCGGCGACGCCGGAACCGGGCGCGTTGGCGATGCCCACGTTCCCGGCGCGCCACGCCCGCAGGAGCCCAGCGACGCCGAGGGTGGAGTCGGGGCGGAAGACCTCGGGGTCCAGGAACAGGTCGTCGACGCGGCGGTAGATGACATCGACCCGGATCGGTCCGCCGACGGTGCGCATGAACACCATGTCGTCCTCGACGAAGAGGTCGACGCCTTCCACGAGATGCGCCCCCGTCTGCTGGGCGAGGAAGGCGTGCTCGAAGTAGGCGGAGTTCAACACACCCGGGGTGAGCACCACGATGACGGGGGTCTGGCCAGGCCGGGGCGAGAGGCCGGCGAGCATGTCCCGCAACCGGGTCGTGTACTCGTCGACGGGGTGGATGTCGTGGTCGCGGAACAGGTCGGCGAACACCCGCTTGGTCACCTGGCGGTTCTCCAACATGTACGCGACGCCGGACGGCACGCGGAGGTTGTCCTCCAGCACGTACAGGGTGCCGTCGGCGTCGCGGACGAGGTCACTCCCGCAGATGTGCGCCCAGGCGCCCTTGGGCGGGTCGACACCGACGCACTCGGGCCGGAAGTTCACCGAGTCGTCGAGCAGTTCCTGGCTGAACACGCCGTCGGCGATGACCTTGGCGTCGTGGTACAGGTCGTCGATGAAGAGGTTGAGCGCCTCCAGTCGCTGGATCAGCCCCCGGGAGACCCGGTCCCATTCCCTGGTCGAGATGACTCGTGGCACGACATCGAAGGGCCAGGCGCGGTCGATGTTTTGGCCGTCCGAGTAGACGGCGAACGAGACGCCCATCGAGCGGATGGCGAGGTCGGCGGCGGCCTGGCGTTCGACGAGTTCGGGCCCGAGTGACCGGAGGTACCGCATGACCCCGTCACAGCCGTCGCGGGGCGTGTGGTCGGCCGCGAGCATCTCGTCGTAGAAGCGAGTGGCGTCGTAACCGCTCCACAGATCCGGTTGTCCCACGGTGACGTTCCTTCCCACATCGAGGCCGCATCACATGCCATCGATCGGGTCACAGCGTGGGGGGCGAGTGTTTCGTCGCTGTTTCGGGGCTGTTGCGTTGACGGATCGGGCGGGGAGGGCGCGCCTCGAGCAACCCGCCCGCGGCGAGCAACACGAGCACCCGCGACCGGGTCGGCCGCCACCAGCCCGAGAAGGAGGGACCGGTCGACGCGATCACCGAGACCCCCCGCCACCCGTCCGCGCTCGCACGATCGTCGGGGCCACCGGGGTGTACCTCCACCGAACGCGTGTCGAGGCGCAACCCCTCACCCATGGCCTTGAGCGCGCTCTCCTTCGCGCTCCAGATCAACGTCACCAGCTCGCTCCGCTCTGCCTCGGGAGCCGCGCCCACGAGCCGGCGTTCGGCGGGCGTGAACCAGTCGGCGACGAAGCCAGACGATCGCGCCTCGACGTACTCGAGATCGCAGCCAACAGCGGCACCGGACCCGGCCACGAGACACACCGCCACCTCGCGGCTGTGCGAGATCGAGATCGACGGCGCCGGCCCGCTCGGGACGGTGACCACCGGGTAGCCGTCGTCGCGAGCGCGCGCGACGACGGCGACATGGCACGGCGGGACGGGGCGACCTTGTCGTTCGAGCCACCCGGCGACCACGTGCTTGGCCGTCCAGCGCCCGAGGCGCCAGTCAGCACGGCGTTTCGGCACCACGAACCGCTCTTGTTCCCGCTGCTCGACCGGCGTCAGCCATTCGTCGTGCGGCGGCACGGTTGCTCGGTGTTGCCATCCCCAGGCCACCCCGCGCCCCGGCACGGCCGTCACGACCTATCGGTCACGATCCAACCGATCGAGCGTCTTCTGGACACCCCGGTCGAGTGCGTCGACGATTGCGGGCCGCAGCGTGGCCGCGGGAATGATGGCGTCGATCGACCCCACCCGACGGGCGCGTTCCACGCTGTGCACGGCGTCGAACTCGGCGGCGAGCTCACCGCGCTTCTCGGCAAGGACGGCCTCAGTCGTCTCGGCGAGCCGGGCACGAAGTCGTTCCTTGTCCGTTCCCTCGGCCTGCGCGACCCGATCGGCGAGCTCGGCGACCCGCTCGTCGTTGACGGCCCGCACGCGCACCTCATGGGCGAACACCACGGCGGCGGCCGGCGCACCACCGATCACCGAGGCGCGTGATCCCTCCAGGGCGAGTGCCTCCAACCCGTCGTTGAGTTGCCGGGAGAACACCACGAACGCGCCGCCGTGGTACCGCGACACGACGCAGAACACGATCGGGCCGTCGAAGTTCACGACGGCCCGGCCGATCTCGGCGCCGAACTCCAGTTGGAGCGAGCGCAGCGACTCTGGTGACCCGTCGAAGCCGGAGAGGTTGGCCAGCACCACGAGCGGGCGGGTGCCGCTGGTCGCGTTCACGGCGCGCGCGATCTTCTTCGAGGACATCGGGAAGAGCGTGCCGGAGGTCCACGAATCGGGGCCGTCGGCGGGCACCGGCCCGTGGCGCACCAGGGGCCTCGACTCGATGCCGACGAGAGTCACGGGCCAGCCGCCGATGTGGGCATCCCACACCACCGCCGTGTCCGCGCCCCGCAGGTCGGACCACCGCTCCATCGTGCGGTGATCCTGATCGGACACCGCCTGCATCACGGTGCGGATGTCGAACGGCTTCTTGCGCTCCGGGTTCTCGGCCACCGAGAAGATCGCCCCCACCGTGGTGAAGGGGGAATCCCCGCCGGGGTGCGGGAAGGCCCGCACGTCCCGGTCGAGCGGATCGGTCGTCGGGGCCCGACGGGGGAACCGCTCACCCGGTGCCACGTAGCTGTGGTCGTAGTGGGCCAGCAGCACGGCGACCGCCCGGGCGAGATCCGGCGCCCAGTACTGGGCCTGCCCGTTGGGGCCCATCACCCGTTCGTAGCCACCGATGCCCAGGTTGTCCTCGGCCGACACACCCCCCGAGTAGTCGAGCGCTTCTTTCCCGGTGAGCACCATCGCGCCTTCCGGGGTCATGACGAGGATGCCCCGGGTGTGCATGAGCATCGTGGCCTCAGCGTTCCAGTAGGGCTGGGCCCCGACGTTGATGCCGGCGACGACCACGTTCAGCTCACCACCCGCCTGCGTGAACTCGATTATGCGACGCAGGACCGCGGCCACCCAGTCCATGTTCTCGGTGCCCGAGTCCATGGCGATCTTGGCGCCGGCCGACAGGGTGAACCACTCGGCCGGCGCCCCGAGCCGGTCGGCCAGGTCGAGTGCCGCGATCACCCGCCGGGACTCGGGCTCGGCGATCGACCCGAGTGCCATGGTGGGATCGCCGAGAAGCACGACCCGGGTCATTCCCTCCGGATGGCGGGCGGTGAAGCTGCGCACCACACCGACCACGACGCCCGAGGTGTTGGCTCCCGGAGCCCTGTCGACCGGCGCCAGCGCCTGGCCGGCCTTGTCGAGGTCGTACTCGGTGAAGTCGCCCCGGGGGATACCCGGGCTGTCGGCCGACGGAGCGAGCAGGTGCAGCAGTTCGTACGGGTAGACGCTCCCCCGGCGGCGGGACTGCACCACCTTCCGCGTGTAGTCGTCGAGCGACCGGAGTGGTTCATTCGGTGGGTCGTCGACCTCGACCACGGCTCCACCCGCGGCCGGGCTCGAGATGCGCAGCACCCGATCGCGGAGCGCCCCGCCAGGACCGTCGGGCATGCGGCCACGCACCAGCGTCATCTCGATGCCCTGCCCGGCCGTCACCGGGGCGAGCCTTGCCGCGACCGCCTGGATCTCACCAGGGTCGAGCAGGATGGGCGGCCACACGTAGAGCTGCACCCGGTTCCACTGCAGCCGCTTCTGGGGGGGCCGCAGCGCCTGGAACCGCCGCATGGCCTCGACCACCTGCCCGAGCACGTACTCGAGCTCAGGCAGGGCCACGACCGTTCCGTGCTCGTCGCGTGCCGGTGTGAGGTCGCGTACCTCGGCGATCGCGAACAGCCGCTCGTCCGCCTGGCTGCTGCGCGCCACCCCGTGGAAGAGGTGGACGTCCTCGGGCGACGGCAGCCGCTCGATGTCGAAGTTCGCCAACCGCCACACGTGGAGGCGCTCGGCCATCATCGGGTGCAACCCGCGCAGCGACTCGTCTTCCACGAAGGCCGGTTCTGCGCTGGCCGCGCCATTGGTCCGCTGCATCGTCACGAGGTCGACGGCCGACATGGCCCGCTCGACGCCAGGCCGGGCCGTCGCGAGCACCAGACGGTGAACCGTGTCGGGCATGACCGTCGCCGCGAGCGCGCCGCTGAGCACGCCGGCCAGGTGGGCCGCTCCGGCGGGCGGGCGCTCGCCACCCGCGGTGGCCGGCCCGATGGCGTGCAGGTCGACGAGCACCAGTTCGCCCTCGGCACGGCGCGCCGACCACTCGGCGACGGCGGCGACCACCGACACGAGCTGGTCGATCGACACGAACGCCGTGACCACCCACACAGGGCGACCGTCGTACGAGAACGGGGCGGACACCAGCCTGGTTCCCAGCACGTCGTCGACGGTGAAGGCGCCGAGCGCACGGTTCCGGTAGTAGCGGCGGGTCAGGACCTCGAGCAGATCGACCTGCTCGTCCAACGGCGCCGTCGGTACCCGGCGCATCAACAGTGGCGCCAGCGGTCGTGGGCACTGGACCAGGCAGTCGATGTGACCGGCGCGCCCGGCGGGGCCGGGACGGGCGGCCAGCGCAGCCAGGTGCGCGTCCATCTCGGCGTAGGTCGCCTCTCGCGCCGAGTCGAGCAGGGGCTGGGTGACGTAGCAGTGACGCACCGCGCGGGCCTGGTCGGCCACGACCGGGTCGCGCAGCCGGGTGGCGGCGATGAGACGATCGAGGACCTCGCCGAACTCAGGACCGACCGCGCCCACCAGCTGATCCGCCTGGTCGAGGCGGCGGGCCAGCACCGACAGCACTGCGGACCGTTGCGGTTCCCGGCGCTGGATCGACCGGTACACGCGGTACATGACCTCCTCGAGCGCCGGGCCACGATCGAGCCCGTCGAGGCCGTACGCGGCCACGACCCGCTCGAGCAACGCCACGTACTTGGCGGGCAGGCCTTCGCCAGAGGCGTCCAACGACCGCAGGAAGGCGTTGAGGTACTCGTTCGGGTCGTGTCCGACGACGCCTGACTCGTCGGCCTCGCGTGGGCGGGTGAGAGAGCGGAGGTCCCCGTACAGGGCGAGGAGCCGCTGCTCCCCCTCGAGCAGGCCTGGGTCGGCCACCCCCAGCGACGCGCACAACGCCGGCTCCTCCTCGCCGATCCGTCGCACCTCGCCATCGGGCACGTCGTAGCCGAGCAGCAGCCACTCGAGCAGCTGGTGGTTGGCCCGGCAGCGGTGTCGCGCGTCGTCGTCCCGGGTCGTCTCGACGAGGTGCTCGAACCCGACCCGCTCGCCTGACACCGACGCCACCGCCACCTCGTCGCCGACCGCCGGCTCCAACTGGACCAGCGCGGTCCCGGCGTCGACCTGAACGTTGGTCGCGCAGAGCACGGCTCGCACCCGGCCGGCGAACGGAGCGGTGAGCGCCGTCTCCATCTTCATGGCCTCGAGCACCGCCACGGTGTCGCCCGCGGCCACCTCGCCACCCTCGGCGACCGGAATGGCGACCACCACCGCCGGGGCCGGGGTGCGCACCAGGCCGCCGTCGTCGCGCGAGAGGCGGTGGGTCACCCCGTTCACCGCGACCAACAGGTCGGCGCCCTGCTCGGAGGTGACGACCCGGTGGGAGCGGCCACGGACGGACAGGCGCGCCTCATGGCGGCCGAGGTCTTCGACCGCGACCTCGACGACCTGACCGTCCATCTCGACCCGCCAAACTGCGGGCCCGAGCCGCCACGTGCGAAGACGGTAGGTGTGCCCGTCATGGCGCAACTCGACCAAGCCACCGATGTCGACGGTCATCTGCGGACGACCGCGTCGCGCCCAGCCGAAGAAGCGGGACGCCTCGACGTCGTCGGCGGCGTCGGACAGGTGGATGGCCGCCTGCACCAGCGCGAGGTCGGCGAAGGACGTCGGCAGGAAGCCGTGTGCCGCCTGCTCGCGGTCGAGCCAACCGGTGTCGAACGCACTGGTCGCCAACTCGGGACGGCCGAGCAGGTCGAGCAGGAAGCCCTGATTGGTGGTTCCCTGGCGAACCACCACGGCCGTCCCGGCCAGCGCCCGCTGCAACCGGGCCAGCGCCTCCTTGCGATCGGCGCCCCACGCGAGCACCTTGGCGATCATCGAGTCGAAGGCCGCAGGGATGACATCGCCCTCGGCGACGCCGGTATCGACCCGGATGCCGGGGCCGGTCGGGAGACGCAGCAACTCGATGACGCCGGGCGCGGGCAGGAACCCGCGTGCCGGGTCCTCGGCATTGAGGCGAGCTTCGACGGCGTGGCCGTGAACGGAGGGGGCCTCACCCTCCAACCGGCCCCCGCCGGCGATGTGCAACTGGAGCTTCACGAGGTCGAGCCCGGTCGTCATCTCGGTCACCGGGTGCTCGACCTGGAGCCGGGCGTTGACCTCCATGAACGAGAACGAGCTCGTGGCGGGGTCGTAGAGGAACTCGACCGTCCCGGCCCCGCGGTAGCCGGCCGAGAGCACCAGGCGGGTGGCTGCCTCACCGACCGATCGTTCCTGGTCGTGGTCGAGGACGGGCGAAGACGACTCCTCGATCACCTTCTGGTGGCGGCGCTGCAAGCTGCAGTCGCGCACGCCGACCGCCCAGGCCGCGCCGGCACCGTCGGCGATCACCTGCACCTCGATGTGGCGGGCCGGGGCGATCAGCCGCTCGAGGAACACGGTGGGGTCGCCGAACGCGGTCGTCGCCTCGGCACGCGCCGAGGCGAAGGCCTCGGCCAGGTCCTCGGGCCGGTCGACACGGCGGATGCCGCGGCCCCCGCCACCCGCGGTGGCCTTCACCATGAGCGGGTAGCCGATCGTCGCCGCGTGCTCCTCGGCCTCGGCGACCGTGGGCACGGGACCACCGCTCCACGGTGCGACCGGCACGCCGGCCTGTTCGGCCAGCTGCTTGGACGCGATCTTGTCGCCGATCCTGCGCATCGTGGCTGCGTCGGGCCCCACGAAGGTGATGCCCAGCCGTTCGCACAACTCCACGAAGCCGGGTTGCTCGGAGACGAATCCCCACCCCACCCACACGGCGTCGGCCCGGGCCTCCACCAGGGCCCGCTCGAGCAGCCCGAGGTCGAGGTAGCCGGTGCGGGCGGGACCCAGCAGCACCGCTTCATCGGCCTCACGAACGAACATCGCCCGTCGCTCGACATCGGTGTACAGGGCGATGATCGTCAGCGGCGGATGGCCCTCCGCGTTGCGCTCGCGCGCCGCGTGGATGCAGCGCATCGCCGCCTCGCCCCGGTTCACGATGGCGAGCCGACTGAGCAGCGGTGGCATGCCGGGAGCGCCCTCCCCGTCCTCGGCGGTCAGTGGATCATCGCGGCCAGCCATGGGAACGTCGGTCACTCCACGATCGCGGCGCGGAGCGGAGCGAGCAGGTCATCTCCCAGCGCGCCGGGCAGGGCGGTGGTGCGGTAGCCCTCGAGCCGGAGCCAGACCCGACCCTCGGGGTCGACCACTTCGGCGTCGACCGACCCGTCGTCCCGTGGCGTGACCACCGCGATGAGCGTGGTGGAGCCGACCGGGCCGGGCGCCACCACCACGCGATCGGCATGGGTCGGCAGGGCCATCACCCCGCTCGTCGCGAGCTGGTGCACGCCGGCCGCCTGGAAGCACAGCTCGAGCAGCCGGGGCGCGGTGCACAGCGGCGCGTCCGCGGGCAACCGATCGGGCCCGAGATCGTCGGCCAGACGCCCATAGGCGATGCCGCCCCTGCCCCAGGCCGCCCCCAGGACCTGATAGGCGGGACCGTGGAAGTAGATGCGGTAGACGTCTCCGGGTCCGACGGCCGTCGCGGGCACCTCGGCCGGCGCTCCCGCGGCGGGCGGCAGGGCGGCGGCGGCTCGGGTGAGGCGCACCCGCCCGGTGAAGTGCACCGTCTCCTGCTCACCCTGGTCGGCGAGCGTGCGGCGGCCGACCAGGCGGCACGCGGCCACCAACTCGTCGCCATCGAGGACGAGGCGGGCCACAACCTCGATGACGCGAGGCTCGTCACGGTAGAACTTGAACGGAGCCAGGAAGTCGACCTCCTCGACCGCCGCGACCTGCCAGCCGGGGGCGAGCAGGACTGCCGCCTCGGCGAACGCCTCCACTCCCATCACACCCGGCAGGACGGCCGTGTCGTCGATGCGATGGTGGTCGAGGAAGGGCTGCACCGTCGGATCGAGCTGGGCACGGACGATCAGGCCCCCGGCCGTCGTGGCGCCGACCACCTCATGGGCCAGCAGGCGCGGCGCATCGGCGGCGCCGAGCCCCTCGCCTGCGGCGGTCGGGTCGAGCCCACCGGCGGGGTCGGGCTCGTCAACGAGCACGCCGAGCGCGCCGGCAACCACGAGCTCGCGGCCGGGACCACCGGCCTCGATCTCGCGGCGAACGACGGGTATCCCGACCTCGGGAGGCAACATGTCGATGCCCGCCAATGCCATCATCTTCGGGATCGAGCCCCGGCTGGCCATGCCTATCCCCGCCCAGGCGGTCCAGTCGATGGCGATGCCCCGGGTGTCGGGCCGCGTGGACCGGAAGCTCGAGATGAGCTTGCACAGCAGGTCGTTGGCCGCGCTGTAGTCCGTCTGCCCACCGTTGCCGAACCGGCCTGCGATCGAGCTGAACACCACCGCCGCGCCGAGTGGGGTGTCGCCGAGCGCGTGCAGCAGGTGGAAGAACCCGTCGGCCTTCACATCGAACACCAGGTCGTACTCGGCCTGGGGCTTGTCCGCGAGGAAGCGACTGATCTCGAGCCCGGCGCAGTGCAACAGGACGTCGACACGAGCCGACTCGGCGCGGATGGCATCGATCACCGCCGCCACAGCCCGACCATCGGTGAGGTCGACCTGATGCCAGTGGGCCACGCCCCCGGCGGCCTGCACCGCAGTGATCGCCTCGAGCGCGGCCCGCGCCCGTTCGATGCCGGCCAACTCGTGGTCGATGAGCCGCGGCGTGGCCCGATCGCCCCGCGCCGTGATGCGCTCGGCGAGCTCACGCTTGAGCCCGTCGAGGTCGGTGACGAAGCGCCCGAGGTCGGGGTCGGCGCCGTCGGGGGCGGGAACCAGGTCGAGCAGGTGGAACGTCGCGCCGGACGCGGCGGCCAGTTCGGCCGTGATGGCCGACACGATCGAGCCGGCGGAACCAGTGACCACCACGACGCTTTCGGCGCCGAGGACCCGGTCCGGATCGGCCACGACCGATTGCTCGGCGAGCCCGATCGTCCATCGCAGCCCGTCGGCGTGACCGACCTCGACGGTGGCCGGATCATGTCGCGTCTCCTCGATCAGCAGGTCGGCGACCGTGTCGGCGTCGACCTCGGCGCCCACGTCGACGACCTTGACCAGGGCCTCCGCCCGCTCTCGGGACAGCGCCTTGGTGAAGCCACTGACGGCACCTCCCAGCGGAGCGGTGGCACCCGACGGGTCGTAGCCGTGGCGACCGCCGAGCCGGGTGGCGCTCACCATGAAGGTGCCCGGGGGGCTGATCTGGTCGGCCAGCGCCCGCATGGCCACCGCGGCGAGCTTCACCCGGATGTGCAACGCGGCATGCCACTGGTCGGCGTCGAGACCGGTGATCGGGCCCTCGTCGTCGAGTCCCGGCAGCCAGTAGACCCCGTGCAGCGGACCGCTGTCGCACCACGTGGCGAGCCGCTGCTCGAGCGTGGTCGCATCTGGTCGGTCGTCGACGGTGAGCACCTCGACGCCGAGCGACTCGAGCCGGGTGGTCAGTGCCGCACCCACCCCACCCGCGTCGGCCACGAGCAGCACGCGGCTGCCTGCACCGAGGGTCACCCCGGTGGGCGCACACACCGCGAGAGGCGGGCGCACCACCGGCACCGGGACACGACGCGGGAAGGCACTGTCGCGCGCGGTGCCGGGTGCCGGTTCGGCGCCCGTCGGCGTGTCGGGCGCCGACGACTCCCCTGCCTCCGCCTCCCCGGCGAGCGGACGGCGATCGTGGACGAAGCCGATCACCGACGCCAACGTCGGGTAGTCACGCAACTGCAGGTTCTCGTCCCGCGGAATCCCGTAGGCCTCGCGGATCGCCGCGAACACCTCCGCCTGCTTCACCGTGTCGATCCCCAGATCAGCCTCCAGATCCAGATCCAGATCCAACAGATCAGCCGGATACCCCGTCTGCTCCGCCACCAACGCGACCACCCGGACCTCCACCTCATCCTCACCCGCTGCCAGGGGCAGCCCCGCGGCCGGCGCCTCGGGCGCAGTCGTGGGCGGTGGTGCGACCGCTGCGCCGGCCGGGGCACGGTCGCGGACGAAGCCGATCACCGACGCCAACGTCGGGTAGTCACGCAGCTTCAGGTTCTCGTCCCGGGGAATCCCGTAGGCCTCGCGGATCGCCGCGAACACCTCCGCCTGCTTCACCGTGTCGATCCCCAGATCGGCCTCCAGATCCAGATCCAGATCCAACAGGTCAGCCGGATACCCCGTCTGCTCCGCCACCAACGCCACCACCCGCTCGGTCACCTCGTCCTCACCCACGACCGGCGCCGCAGGTGCCGTCGCTGGCGGTGGCGGTGGCTCGACGGGCACCTCGACCGGCGGCACGGGCGCCGCGTTGGCGACCGGGGTCACCGCGGGTGCCGCGATCTCGGGCGCGTGCGCACCCGCGTCCGGGCCCTGGTCGACGATGCGCAGCCGACGGTCCACCACCTCGAGCTCGGGCTGAGCGACGCCGGCGACCCGCGTCAACCAGGCCTGCCAGGTGGCGTGATCGGTGATGCGGTAGGCGTAGCCGAGCTCCTCGGGGTTGCGGTGGCGACCGTCGGCCAAGGGGGTCCAGCGCAGCATCGACATCGCGATCTGCGAGCCGAAGCCTGCCGCGAGGCGCAGGGCGAAGCGCACCGGGTAGACCCCGCCTTTGGACAGGTTGAGCGGGCCGAACTCGGGGTCGGTGTGTTGGACGTTGGGCACCGGGGGCACCAGCGCGGTCTCCAGGGCCTTCACCGCCACGACGTCCTCGATACCGACCCCCATGGGATGACCGGTCAACCCCTTGGTGTTGGCGATGACGATCTGGTCGGCCCGGTCGCCGAAGACCTGCCGTAGGGCGTAGATCTCGGCCGCGGCGCTGCCACCGCGCGCCGGGGTGTAGGTCTCGTGGGAAACGAAGACGGTCTCGGGCGCGATGTCGTCGCGCGACACACCGCCCCGCGACTCCGCCTCGGCGACGACCCGTTCCATCATCGAGGCGATGTGGTCGACGTCGAGGCGGGTGCCGTGGAAGGCGCTGTTGGCCGTGACCGTCCCGAGCACCTCGCAGATGGGGTGGATGCCGCGGTCGCGCGCGGCCGCGGCCGACTCGACCACCAGCGCCGCGGCGCCCATGCCGAGGATCATCCCGTGGCGTCGCTGGTCGAACGGCAGCGCCGCCTCCTCCACGATCTCGTCGGTGGCCGCGGCACCAGAGGCCAGGAACCCGGCGCCGATCCACCCGAGCAGGTGATCAGAGGTGGCGTCGTCGGCCGCGACGATCACGACACGACGGCACCGGCCGGCCCGGATCCAGTCCTCGGCCAGGGCGACCGCCTGGGTGGTGCTGGCACAGGCGGCATTCACCTGGGTGTTGGGGCCGCGTGCCCCCACCAGCTCGGCGAACTGCGAGTGGCCCATCGACAGGATGCGGAACAGGAACCGGCGGTCGAAGGCGTAGGCGTGCTCGTCGAGGAGCAGCCGCAGGTCGTGGATGCACCGGTCGACCTCGGCCACCGAGAGCGACTCCTCGCCGTCGAGCTCCGCGAGCCGGGTGCGCAGGTGCTCGAGCGAAGCCAGCTCGTCTCGCCGTGAGCGGTCCTGCCAGAAGCGGTTCATGTCGTCGGCGAAGGCGTCGAGGCCCGGGAACGCCGAGGCGAAGATCACCCCGGTCTCGTCGGCCACCTCGCCCGGCAGGGCCCACCGTTCGGGCAGGTGCGTGCCCGTGGTGGTCGTCTTGTACTGCTGGGCCAACGGCAGTCCGGCGTCGTGCAGGGCGTCGAGCCCTGCGGCGATGGCCAGTTGGGTGTCGCGCCCCAGTGCGGCGAGCCGCTCGGGGTCCACCCCGAACTCGGCCGCAAGGTCGAACTCGCCCCCACGGGCCGCGAGCTTGATGACGTCGGCCGGGCTGTCGATGCGCTCGAACACCGCAGAGCCGTCGTCGCCCTTCACCAGCCGGGTGATGTGGCGTTCGGCGATCTCGTGCCGCCGCGCCGAGGGGATGACGTCGATGAATTGCTGGCCGTGCAGGATGCGGGCCACGTTGGCGTCGTCGAAGACCTTTGCGGTGCCCGGCAGGCCGAGCGCCGCCCCCGTGATGACGACCGGCTCGGCGAGCGGGGTCGCCTCGCCGTCGGCCCCCTGCCCCGCGTAGACCCCACGGGCCCGGTCGAGGAACTCCGCGAACAGGTGCCCCAGCTCGAGGTACGTGCCCTCGTCGGCCGACGCCCGTGGCGCGGGGACGGCGCCCACCACCTCGGCCGCGGTCGAGCCACTCGCCGGTGCCGGCGCCGGGGCGGTGCGCGCAACGGACGGGACCTCGGCCACGCGGCCCACGCCGAGCCCCGCGGCGTAGAGGCCGCACAGGGCGTGGTTGAACGTCACCACGCCACCGCCCTTGGGGTGGTTGGTGAAGAGGTTGAGCACGTCGTCGTCACCCAACACGTCGCTGGCGAACCCCTGCAGTGCCCGCTTGGGGCCGACCTCGACGAAGGCGGTCGCCCCCGCGGCGCGGAGCGTGCGCAGACCGGCCACGAACTGCACCGGCGAGGCGACCTGGTCGGCGAGCAGGTCGAGCATCTGCGGCACCACGTCGGGGCCCATCGGGTAGAGGTCGCCGGTGACGTTGGCGACGATGGGCAGGACCGGCGGGTGCAACTGCAGGCGCTCGAGCGTGGCCCGCAGGGGCGCGCTGGCCGGCGCCACGATGGCGGTGTGGAAGGCGTGGCTCACCGGCAGTCGGACAGCCCGGTACCCGCGTTCCTCACAGGCGACGATGGCGTGCTCGACCGCGTCGGTGGCGCCGCCGATGACGGTCTGGGTGGTGGAGTTCACGTTGGCGAGCACCACGTAGCCCTCGAGCCCGTCCACGAGGCGCTCGGCCTCGTCGAGCGGTGCGGCCACGGCGGCCAGGGCCCCGTTGTCGTCGATCTCGAGGCTCGCCATCTCCTGGCCCCTGGCGCTGACGGCCTCGAGCGCCGCCGCGAAATCGAGTGCTCCCGCTGCGGTCAGTGCGCCGTACTCGCCCAGGCTGTGGCCCATCACCAGGTCGGGCACGATGCCGTAGGCCTCGAGCAGGCGGGTGATGGCCGCGTCGACCGCAAGCACCGCCGGCTGGGTGATCTCGGTCTGGCGCAGCTCTGCCTCGGCGGTGGCCACCGCGTCGGCATCTTCGGGGTCGACGAAGATGTAGTCGGTGAGCGGCCGGCCGCCCAGCAACGGGGTCATCACCTCGTCGGCCTCGGCGAAGGTCTGGGCAACGATGGGCTCGACGTCACGCAGGTCGGCGAGCATGTTGACGTACTGCGAGCCCTGGCCGGTGTACAGGAACGCGGTCGTGGGCGCAGGCCCGTGGCCACGGAACACGCCGCGCCCTCGCAGCACCCGCCAGGCGGCGGGGACGCCCTTGTCGATCGCCCCCAGCGCCCGCTCGACCCGATCGGCGAGCTCGGCCGCGTCGCCGTAGTCGATCGCCACCCGTTCGGGGGCACGGAGCGCATCCTCGTCCGGAGCCTGCGGTGCCGGCGCACGACCGGCCCTTGCCTCGACCAGTGCGGCTCGGAGCCGATCGGCCAGTTCGGCCTCGTCGGCCGCGCCGACCACGAGTGCGCCGCGCAACGGCGCTTTCGGCTCGGCGCCCGACGGGGTCGGTGCGCTCGCCAGGTCAGCGCCGGCCACCACCGTCCGGCCACCGTCGGCAGTGAGGCGACCCGGGACGTGCTCCTCGAGCACGACGTGGAAGTTGGTCCCGCCGAAGCCGAACGCGCTCACCCCGGCCACCCGGGGATAGCCGTTGCGTGGCGCCCAGTCGCGCAACTCGGTGTTGACCGAGAAGGGCGTGGCCGCGAAGTCGATGTTGGGGTTCGGTGCCGCGAAGTTGAGGCTGGGCGGCAACCGTCGGTGGTGCAGCGCCAGGATCGCCTTCAACAGGCCGGCCGCCCCGGCCGCCCCCTTGAGGTGGCCGATGTTGGACTTCACCGAGCCGAGTGCGACCGATCCCGGCGCCAGGCCCGCGCCGGCGAATGCCTCACCGATGCTCGTGACCTCGACCACGTCGCCGACTCGGGTCGAGGTGCCGTGACCCTCCACCAGGCCGCAGGCCGCGGGCGACAGCCCGGCGCTCTGCCACGCCCGCTGCACCGCGAGACGCTGACCCACGGGGTTCGGCGCGGTGATGCCCTTGCCTCTGCCGTCGCTGGCGCCGGCCACGCCGCGCACCACCGCATAGATCCGGTCGCCGTCACGTTCGGCGTCGGCCAGGCGCTTCAACACGAAGACGGCCGCGCCCTCGCCCATCACGAACCCGTCGGCACCGTCGGCGTAGGGGCGAGTGCCCGTCGCCGAGAGTGCACCGATCTTGGCGAACTTCACGAAGGTGGAAGCGCCCATGTTGCGGTCCACGCCTCCGGTGAGGGCCACGTCGAAGTCGTGCTCGAGCAAGCCGTCGATGGCCGCAGCCATGGCCGCCATCGCCGAGGCACATGCGGCATCGGTCACGAAGTTCGGGCCGTGGAAATCGAACAGGTTGGCGACCCGGCCGGCCAGGCAGTTGCCGAGCTCGCCCGGCATCGTGTCCTCGGAGATGCCGGGCAGCCAGGCATCGAGGTTCGCGTGAAGCTCGGCCTCGACCGCGTCGCGCAGCGACCGATCGAGCGCGGCGAACGAGGGTGCCTTCGCGAGCTCGCGGGCCAACTCGGGGAACGCGATCCGCAGCGCCGTCAGGTAGTGCTTCTCGCCCGCCATGGCGTTGCCGAGGATCACCGCGGTCCGCTCACCGGCAAGGTCCCGGTCGGGCCAGCCGTAGTCGAGCAGCGCCATACGGGCGCTTGCGACCGCCCACTTCTGGGCGTCGTCCATGGCGTCGGACACCGTCGGCGGGATGGGGAGTCGCCAACCCAGCGGGTCCCACTCCCAGTCGGTGACCCACCCACCGATCTTCGAGTAGGTCTTCTCTGGGGCTTTCGGGTCGGGGTCGAAGTAGAGCGCCGGGTCCCAGCGAGTGGCGTCGACCTCGCCGATCGAGTAGCAGGCGCCGGCCACGTTCTCCCAGAACGTGGCGGCGGTGGGGGCGTCGGGCAGGATGGCGCCCACCCCCACGACAGCGATGGCCTTGGTGGCGGCTTCGGGCATGGGTGCGCTTCTCCGTTCAGGCTCGGTCGTAGAGATGGTCGGCCAGCAGGTCGCCGTCGGCCAGCAGTCCGTCCTGGGCGGCATGCACGTCGTTCAGGCGCAACGCCGACGACAACGTGGCGAGTGTCCCGACACCCCCGGCCCCCACCACCCAGCGCAGGCCGTCGGTCGCGATGGTGAGGGCGACGTCGCGTGCGTTGATGCGGCTGGCCGCGGCGAGCGCCGGGGGTGCCAGGGGGGTGCCGGCCTTGGCCGACGCGGCGCCGTCGAGGGTGACCGCTGCGGCCCGGGCGAACGCGGCGGCCCCCTCGGCCAGCGCGATGAGCTGCCCGAGCCGCAACAGGACGTGCTGGTTGCGGGTGAGTCGTCCCACCCGGCACGCCTCGAGCACCTCGGCCAGCCCATGGTGGGCCAGCGCGACGGTGCCGGCCCCGACCTCAGGACGGCGGCGGTGCAGCTCCTCGAGCTCGGCAGCCTGGTCGTGATAGTGCGCACCGCGTGACTTGAGGTGGTCCTGCCAGCGGTCTCGGCTGATGGTCATCTCCATGATCTCGGAGGTGCCCTCGTAGATCGTGGTGATGCGGACGTCGCGCTTGATCTTCTCGACGAGGTACTCGTGGGTGTAGCCGTAGCCACCCAACGCCTGGATGGCCGCGTCGGCGGCAAGGTTGCCTGCCTCGGTGGCGAGGTACTTTGCCACCGCACCCTCGGTGGTGAGCGCGCCCTCTCCGCGGTCGATGCGCGTGGCCGTCTCCTCGATCGCGGCCCGAGCCGCCTCGAGCCGCACCACGTGGGGAACGATGAGCTTGTGGGTGTACCCCTGCTTCTCGGCCAAGGGGCCACCGGCCTGGATCCGCTCCATTGAGTACGGGATGGCCCGGTCGAGTGCGGCCCACCCGGCTCCCAACCCGAACGCGGCCACCATCAGGCGGGTGTAGCCGAACACCAGCTGGGCCTGGACCAGCCCCTGGCCCTCGGCGCCGCCCACCAGCGCGTCGGCATCCACCTCGACCTCGTCGAGGAACAGCGCGGCCGTGTTCGACAGCCGGATGCCGTGCTTGTCCTCGTGCTTGCCGTGGGTGAACCCGGCGGTGCCTCTCTCGACCACGAACCACGACGGGCCGCCCGGGGCGAGCGCGAGGACGGTGTAGAGGTCGGCGACACCACCGTTCGAGATCCACTGCTTGGCGCCGGTGATGCGGTACCCCGTGAGCCCGCCGTCGGTCTCGACGGGAACCGCCACGGTCTTCATCGCGGCGAGATCGGATCCCGCCTGGGGCTCGGTCGCCCCGTAGGCGAACAGCGCGCCGTCGTCGGCGATACGGGTGAGCCACCGCTTCTTCTGGTCGGGCGTGCCACCCACGGTGATCGGGTCGGAACCGAGCGCGGTGGCCAGCACGGCGGTGGCGACCCCGAGATCGATCGCCGCGAGGTGCGCGCACACCCGGTAGACGTCGAAGGCGCCCCCGCCCATGCCGTCGTAGTCCTCGTCGACGAAGACGAGCTGGACCCCGAGGTCCTCGCTGCACATGTGGCGGACGGTCTGCTCGGGGAACTCGTCGACCTCGTCGAGCTCGATCAGGCGGGCATCGGGCAGCTCGCGCGCCGCGAACTCACTGATCGCGGCAAGCATCATCTCGAGTGTGTCGGGGTCCAGTCCGTTGCCCATCACAGTCCTCCTTGTTCAGCGTTGCCCTGTCGTTCAGTGGTGCCCCGCCCTCGACCGGTGTGGCGACCGGGTGAAGGCGACCCGAACGTCCAGGCCCAGCGCGCGTGGCCGCGCAGTCGCCGGACAGTACTTGACCGCCAGCGCAGCCGAGACCGCGAGGGGCGCACCTCCACGAGGGCCGCCACGGAGGAAGGACGGCGGCTTCGGTGGCCCCATGGCAGACCAGCGAAGTCGACGTCCTCGCGCCACTCGGCGCGTCCTCGACAGCCCGGTCGATGGTCGACGAGCGCGACGTCCCAGTCGCCCGTCCCGCATGAGACTCCTCGTCGATGCCAACCTGTCTCCGCGCCTGCTCGCTCCCCTGGCACCCAACGACGTCGGAGTCCGATGACGAACGAAGCGTGGTCACCGTCGACCGTCGAGGTCGCGACCGACCCGACACCTCCCCGAGCTCGGCTCGGCATCCCCGACGACGCACGGCAGGTGCTGGTGCTCTCGGAATCGAGCCACTGGGATCCCGACTGGATGCTGACGTCCGACCAGTACTTCCGCTTCGGCGTCCGACGCACCCTCGACCGGGTGATCGACGAACTCGAGGACGAACCTCGACGCGTCTGGAGCGCCGACTGCGTCTTCTTCCTCGCCATGTACTGGGACCGCTGTCCAGATCGGCGTGAACGGCTCGCCGCCCTGGTCAACTCCGGACGGCTGCGCCTCACCTCCAGCGGCGTGACGACGCAGGACACGCTGCTCCCGACAACAGAGTCGATCCTGCGGGACTTCCTGGTCGGGCAGGAATGGCTGCGGACCCGGGGCATGACACAGGAGCCATGCCTGGCGTACTTCCCCGACAGCTTCGGCCACTCGCCATCACTGCCGAGCCTGCTGCGCGCCGCCGGGTTCGACCGGACGATCGTGACCCGCATCGACGGCGGCTTCTTCGCCGGCTCCGACTGGGAGCTGCCGGGGCGTTTCCCGCGGTCCGGATCGAGTGCAGAGTTGCTCACGAACGCGGGCTCGGCGGACTTCGTGTGGCGCGACCGGCAGGGATCGGAGGTGCTCGCCCATTGGCACCCGTTCACCTACGGTCAGGCCGACAAGCTGGCGTCGGTGGGGATCCTCCGCTACATGAGCCTGCCGCTGACCGTGCAGGACCGGTCCGAGCGGCGGGTGGCCGCCCGTCTCGAGCGGTACGCCGCGAAGCTCGGGCCCTTGGCCCGCACGCCCTACCGGCTCTGCCCCATCGGCCTCGACTTCGTCCACCCCATCCCCCGGCTGCTCGACCTGATCGACCGCTACAACGAGCTGCGCTACCCCGACAGCGGGCTCTGGGTGCTGAACGCCGGCGCCGACGAGTACCTGGATCTGGTGGCCGCGCACCGCGACCGGCTGCCGGTGGTGGAGCTCGACCCGAACCCGTATTGGACGGGCTTCTACGCGAGCCGCCCCGAGCTGAAGCGAGCCCACCGCTCGCTCGTCGACGCGCTGTTGGCGACCGAGGCCGAGGCAGTCGTCCTCGGGCCCAGCACCTCGGCGAAGGCTGCCTCGAGGATGGCCGAGCCCTGGTGGTCCGCGGTCACCGGCAACCACCACGACTTCATCACCGGCACCAGCCCGGACCGGGTCGCACGCGGCGAGCAGATGCCGTGGCTCCATTCGGCCATGGCGACCGTCTCGCGGGTCGCAGCGGGGCTCGAAGGAGCCGGGGTCACCACCTCGAGCCCCGACGTCGGCGCAGTGACCGTGGCGACCCGCGCCGTGGCCTGTGAGTGGGTCGACGGCGTGCTCCGGGTGGAGGCGGGGTGCCTGCACGCGACGATCGACCCGCGGGCGGGCGGATGCCTGACCGATCTCCGGGTCGATGGCATCTCGGCGCTGCAGGGGCCCGCGGGCGACCTGGTGGCCTACGAGGACGCCGGGGGGCTGTGGCGTCTCGGCAGCGAGTACCGCGGCGGGCGCCTTCGGCAGGTCGACCGCACCTCGCGTCACCCCGGGCGCGTCGAGGCCCGCCGTTCCGGCGACGACGTCGTCGTGACGGTGCTCGCCCCGTTGGACGGGACCGAGACGCGACGGACGTTTCGGTTTCGGCCCGCCACCCCCGCCGTGACGGTCGACTCCTGGTGTGCGGCAGGCGATCGGCGCACGGTGACGCTCGCCCTCCCGGGTGCAGACGTACCCACCGGTCTGGTGATGGACCAGCCCGGAGGGGTCGTGGCGCGGCCCCTCCGGCGCATCTTCGACCCGACGCTCTGGCCGGTCTCGAGCTGGCTGGCCGCCACGGGCACGGTCGGAGGGCTCGCACTCGCGGTCGACATGACCCGCGCCGTCGCGATGCGCGACGACGGCACAGTCGAGGTGGTCGTGGCCCGCAACGCCAACAAGGAGCGGGCCTGGCGCGTCCTGCCCATCCTGGCCTGCCCGGCGCGCGGCCACGAGCCGGGGGCCACCTCAGCGTCGGTCGCCTGGTCGTGGGGCCCCGGGGTCACCCCGGTCGAACGGGGCGAGGCCGCCCGTGCCCTCCTCGATGACGAGAGCCGGGACCGACTGGCTGATGCCGTCGGGAGCATCCTGGCGGTCGAGGGCCTCGCGGCCAGCGGTCCACCGTCGGCGCCCGAGGTCGTGGCGCTCAAGCCCGCGGACCGAGGCGACGGCATGGTGCTGCGCGTGGTGGACCGCCACGCGACCGGTTGGATGCGTGTGAGGATCCGAAGCCGGATACCACTCGACCGAGCGTCCCGCTGCGACGCGCGCGAGCGCGACCTCGAGATGGTCCAGGTGGCCGACGGACCCGAAGGTTCCGAGCTCACTGTCGAGGGGGCGGGCTCGGTGCTGTCGGTTCGGCTCGTGCCCTCGGGCCAAGGCCCTGCTCTCGCGTCCGACGGGACGCCGTGACCGCGGGGAATCCGGTGCCCCTGCACCGGTGCCCGCCCGAGATCTACTCGTGCCCGACGAATACCTCACCCGCGAGGAACAGCAACCCGAACAGGGCCGCCAGAGCGCTCACGATGAATGCGATCAGCACCAGTGTCGAATGGTCGTGCTTGGCGAAGCGGGCAACGCCGGTGAGGACAAGGGATGCGGGCAACCCGAAGATAGCGCGATGCGGATCAGCACCCGAGCGGATTCGCCACGTGAAGGCCGCGACGCTCCGCCGCTGAGCACAATGCGGTGTCGGCGCTCGTGAGGACGTCGGCGCCAATCGTCACCGCGGCGGCGAGGTGAACCGCGTCGTAGCCCCGCAGCGCCTCACGATCGGCGAGCTCGGCGGCCTGGGCGATCAGGTCGTCGGTGATCGCGACCATGGTCAACTCATCGAGGAGAACGCTGAGCTCAGCCTTGGCTTCGACGTGCTCGGCTGCGCTGAGTCGAGCACCACGCTCGGCTTCGGCCAGAGCGGCGCGTGCTTCGACCACGACCAGAGCGACGGAAGCCAGGGCGTCCGCAGCGTCCCACAGCCTCCCCGCCAGCTCGGAGCCGGTCTCTTCGATCAGCAACTTCAGGAGCGACGACGTGTCGACGTAGGTGATCAACGCCGTTGTTCGGCGACGAGGTCGCTCACCGAGCCCTTGGGCTTGATGCGTCGCGCCGGACGAGAACGGGTCGTGCTCTTCGGCGGGCGAACGACTCCTGCGGCGATCAGCTCGGCCAGACGATCGGTCGAATGGTCCAAGGCCGACAGCCGAGCCACCGGCTTCCCGCGATCGGTCACGATCACCTCCTCGCCTTCCTGGACCCGACCCAGGTATCGGCTGAGGTTGTTCTTGAGATCGCGCACGCCGACCTCGACCCGAGATGTAGCTACTGTCATGACATCATCGTAGCTACTTGCGATCGCCGCCGCTACCCCCTTACCGCAGGACGGGCTCGACGGACCCACAGGTGCCCGAGCAACCGGACACACGAGGGAGCCCCTGACCTGCACAACCGTCGTGATTCTGACAACGGGTGGGCGCTACAGGACTCGAACCTGTGACCCCCTCCTTGTAAGGGACCCACGCTCGTGCGCTGTGCTCGATCCCGAGATCCCAACGGTTGGGCAGGACTTCGCGGAGCATGAGGCGCTCAGTTATGGGTTGTAGATCCGCCACACCGCGCGGCCCATGCGATCGCCCTCCCTCACTACTCGGTCGGCACGTACCATTAGCCCATGGCGTTCGAGCGCATCACCGTCGACCCCGACCGCATGGGGGGCGTGCCGTGCATCCGCGACCTACGGGTCACGGTCAGCATGGTGCTCGGCCAGCTCGCCGGCGGACGCACCATCGATGAGGTGCTCGGGGACTACCCGTACCTCGAGCGTGAAGACATCCTCGCCGCCCTCGAATATGCATCGGTGATGGTCAACGAGCGTGAGGTCCCGGTCGCCCGTCCCGCATGAGGCTCCTGGTCGACGCCAACCTGTCTCCTCGGCTGCTCGCTCCCCTGCGCGACGGAGGGTTCGACGCCACCCACGTCGCGGACATCGGCCTCGCCACCGCCACCGACTCGGAGATCTTCGACCATGCCGTCACCGAGGACTTCGCCATCGTCACCGCGGACAGCGATTTCGCGATGCTGCTCGCGCTCCGACGATCCACGAGCCCGTCGGTGATCCAACTGCGCCACGTGGCCGAGCTCGGCCCGGACGCGCAGGTCGAGCTCCTCCTGTCGAACCTGCCGGCGATCATCACCGAGCTCGAGCGGGGCGTGGTTGTGTCGCTGAGCCCGACACGCCTCTCGATCCGGGACCT
>JAYRVH010000076.1:0-46447 GCA_041918615.1 Acidimicrobiales bacterium | reverse complement strand
GCCGCACCCGAACCCACCGACGACCCCGCCGGAGGCCCATGCGACACCGGACCCGAACCACCCGCCGCACCCGAACCCACCGACGACCCCGCCGGAGGCCCATGCGACACCGGACCCGAACCACCCGCCGCACCCGAACCCGCTGACGACCCCGACGCTGCCGGCGGGTGGTCGGGTAGAGGCCCGTTTGCACCAGGGCGACCGGGTCCCGAGCGGCTGGGAGCGGAGAGGGCCGGAGTCGAGCGCACGGGCCCGGGACGAGGCGCGGTGGCCGCCCCCTCACGGCGGTCCGCATCCGGGCGACCCGGGCCGTGGCCGGCGGACCCTGGTCGCCCGTCGTCATGTGCGACCGGGCGTTGATCGGCCACCCGACCCGGCCGGACGATCGCCTCCGGGCCTCGCGCTGCCGGAAGCTCGACGCCGATGTGGCCGAGCGTCTGCTCCACGGCGGTCTGGGCCGGGGCAGGCAGGATGCCGGCGGCGGCCAAGCCCGTCGAAGTGAGGAGGAACCCCGCACCCGCCATGCCGGCCAGCGCGGCGCGGCGTCGCCGGCGACGCGTCGACGACTGGCGCGCGATCGCCCGGAGGTGCCCGGCCGAGACGCAAGGGTCGACCGGAGTCGACCCGAGGCAGCCGAGCCGCGCCAACAGATCGTCATCACCGGGGAGGTCGCCCTCCACCAGCCACGGGACGTCGGAAGTGGGGCTCATGGCTCTCTCAGCGCCGGGGGACCTCCGAAGGATACGGGTTGAGGATGAGATTTCTCTGAGAGCGGTCGGTCCACCACGACGAGCGAACGAATCCGACCAGGAGGCGTATCCCCTGGCCGTCCTCGGGCGCTTGAAGGGCCAAGGACAACCACCCAGGAGAGGTTCGACATGCAGAGGCATCCACGCAATCGCCACACGAGGGCCAAGTTCGTCACCGCGTTGGCCGTCGCCGCCGCGCTCGCCATGAGCGCCGTCACGACGGACGCGTTGAAGGCGAGCGCCCAGGCACCCCCACCCCCGGTGCGACTCACCGTCCCGAGCCTGGACGGCAGCGGCAACAACACGCAGCGGGCCACGCAGGGCCAGGCCAACCAGCCCTACACGAGGGTCGCCACGGCGGCGTACGCCGACGGCGTGTCCGCCGCGGTCGGCGGCCCCGCACCGCGCTACGTGAGCAACCGGATCTTCAACGACACGGGCCAGAACATCTTCTCGTCCAGAGACGTGAGCCAGTGGGGCTGGGCATGGGGCCAGTTCCTGGACCACTCCCTGGGCCTCGCCCGGGCCGGCACCACCACGGCGAACCTCGCCTTCAACGCCGCCGACCCGCTCGAGCAGTACCGGAACGACTTCGGCGCCATCGGCTTCACCCGTGACGCCGCCGCGGCGGGCACCGGCACGTCGTCGCCACGCCAACAGGTCAACACCGTCAGCTCCTACCTCGACGCGTGGAACGTGTACGGCGGCACCACCGCACGGCTCGAGTGGCTCCGTGAGGGGCCGGTCGACGGCAACCTCGCCAACAACGGCCCCCACCTGCTGCTCAGCGCGGGCGGATTCCTCCCCCGAGTCGACGCTCGGGGCAACGCGTCGACCGCGCCGGCGATGGACCTGATGGGTCGCCTCACCGGCACCACGAACGAAGCCGCGGTCGCCGGTGACGTCCGCGCCAACGAGAACATCGCGCTCACTGCCGTCCAGACGCTCTTCGCCCGTGAGCACAACCGCATCGTGGATCGGCTGCCGCCCACGCTGACGGCCCAGCAGAAGTTCGACACGGCCCGCCGGGTGGTGATGGCCGAGCAGCAGTACATCACCTACCAGGAGTTCCTCCCGACGGTCGGCGTCCGACTCCCGGCCTACCGCGGCTACAACGCGCAGGTGAGCGCCACGGTGAGCAACGAGTTCGCCACGGTCGGCTATCGCGCCCACAGCATGATCCACGGTGAGTTCGAGGTGGACGTCGACGCCGCCGACCTCACCTCCGCGGAAGTCTCCGCGCTCCGGGCCGCCGGTGTGACCGTCACCCCCGCCGGCACCCGGCTCGCGCTGTCCATCCCGCTCAACGTGGCCTTCGGCAACCCGGACCTGCTGGAGCTGGTCGGGGTCGACGGGGTCCTGTCCGGGCTGGGCGACGAGGCGCAGTACGCCAACGACGAGCAGTTCGACAACCAACTCCGGAGCGTCCTCTTCCAGGTCCCGGGCCCAGGCGTGACCGACCCGGCCACCCAGTGCAACGACCAGTCGGACCTCACCCGTTGCTTCAACGGGGTGGTCGACCTGGCCGCCATCGACATCCAGCGCGCCCGAGACCACGGCATCCCGAAGTACAACGACCTGCGCGCCGCCTACGGCCTGCCCCGCGTCCGTTCCTTCACCGAGATCACCGGTGAGGCGACCGACCGGTTCCCGAACGACCCCGAGATCAGTGCCACCAACCCGATCGACGACCCTGACATCCTCGACATCGTGCAGCTGCGGGGACGGGGCGGCCGGGTGCTGGCACCCGGATCCGACGAGGCCGCCGACGGGACGTGGCGGGCGATCCGGCGCACCACGCTCGCCGCGCGCCTCCGGGCCATCTACGGATCGGTCGACAACATCGACGCCTTCGTGGGCATGGTGTCCGAACGCCACCTGGCCGAGAGCGAGTTCGGCGCCCTCCAGTCGGCGATGTGGGCCCGCCAGTTCGCGGCCCTGCGCGACGGTGACCGGTTCTTCTACGGCAACGACCCTGCCCTCGACGCGATCCGCACGGCCTACGGCATCGACTACCGCACGACGCTCGGGCGGGTGATCACGGCCAACACCGGTGTGGCGCCCACCGACCTCGCCCCCAACGTGTTCCGCGCCCCCGTCTGACAGCGGGAATCGGGTTGGGGTAGAGAGTGCGGGTGACCGTCCGCCCCGCCGACCGTCTGGTCACGTCCGCCCGCCGCGTCAAGCGGCGGGCGGACGACCATTTTCTCACCCTCGTGGCGGCCGGCGTGGCGTTCTACGCGTTCCTGGCCCTCGTGCCCACGATCGTCGTGGCCATGACGCTCTACGGCATGGTGGCCGACCCTGCCGACATCGAGCAGCGGATCGCCGATCAGGCCGGCGGGGTCCCCGACGAGGTGCGGGCGCTGCTCGTCGCCCAGATCCGCGCCACCGCCACCGGTGGGAGCGCCACGAGGACGATCACCGTCGTGGCGGGTCTCGTGATCGCCCTCTGGACGGCCTCGGCGGGGATGAACGGCCTGATCCGGGGCATCGACATCGCCCACGGACGGTCGCCGCGCCGCTTCGTGGAGCAGCGCGGGCTCTCGCTCGGGCTGACGTTGGCCGCGCTGCTCCTGCTCGTGGTGATCGCCCTGCTCGTGGTGGCCGTCCCTCCCCTGCTCGGTGCCTCGGGTGCGGCCGATGCCGTCCGGTGGATCGTCGACACGCTCCGCTGGCCGGTGGTGGCACTGCTCATGACCGGCGCCCTTGCCGCCCTGTACCGCATCGTGGGCGGCGGGCACGGCACGGTACGGCTCGTGCCCGGGCCGGTGGTGGGCGCCCTGCTCTGGCTCGTGGGCTCGGCCGGGTTCTCGTTCTACACGGCGAACCTTGCGAGCTACAGCCGCACCTACGGCTCGCTCGCCGGCATCGCGGTCGTGCTGCTGTGGCTCTACCTGGGTGCGGCCGCGGTGCTCGTCGGTGCCGAGGTCGACGCCGACGGGGACGATGCGGCGGTCAGGCAGCACCCTCGTGGGTCAGGAGCCACTGCTTGACCTCGAGTCCCCAGCGGAAGCCGCCGAGGCCGCCGCCGGTGCGAACGACCCGGTGGCACGGCACGAAGAGCGCGGCAGCGTTCCTGGCACACGCACCGGCCGCGGCCCGAACCGCCTCGGGGCGGCCGGCCTTGGCCGCGAGCTCGGCGTAGGTGACCGGGGCGCCCGGTGGGACGGTTCGCAACACGTCCCATGCCGCGGAGATGAACGGCCCCGACTGCTGACGGACGTCGATCCGGTCGACCGCTCCGAGGTCGCCTTGGACATAGGCCTCGACGGCGTCGGTGATCGGGCCGAGGTCGCGTACGGGCTCGATTCGGTCGGGACGGAGGGCCGGCGCGATCAGGCCCACGAGTTCGTGGGCGTCGTCGGTCCAGCCACAGGCCAGGACGGTGTCACCGTCGGCCACGATCGTGAAGGGGCCGGGGGGGGTCGAGACGATGGTGGTGCGCATCAGGTGTTCCTTTCGGGCGGGTACTGAGCCGGAGGTGGTCGAGCGGCACGGGTCGAGGGGTCGAGGCCCGCCCACAGGTGCTGGAGCGCATACGCCCGCCAGGGCCGCCAGCGCTCGGCCCGGGCGGCGGCCGACACAGGGTCGGAAGGCCGGCCGAGGGCGTCGAGGGCGTGGCGCACCCCGAGGTCGGTCGGCAGGAAGGCGTCGGGGTCGCCGAGCGCCCGCATGGCCACGTACGAGGCCGTCCAGGGCCCGATGCCGGGAAGCGCCAACAGCCGGCGCTCGACATCGACCCGGTCGGCTCCCGGGTCGATGTCGAGGTCATCAGCCAGCGAGGCAGTGAGCGACCGGAGGGCACGACGCCGGGACCCGGGCATGCCGATGCACGCCAGGTCGGATCCGGCGATCGCGGCCGGAGCGGGGAACACGTGGGTGAGCGCTCCGTCGGAGTCGTCGAGCGGCGTGCCGAGCGCCTCGACGAGACGCCCGGCGAGCGTCCGCGCGCCGGCCACCGACACCTGCTGTCCGAGCACGGCCCGCACCGCGAGCTCGCCACCGTCGACCGCGCCCGGCAGTCGTCGCCCGGGCGCCGCCGCAACGAGCGGCGCCAGCAGTGGATCAGCGCCGAGCTGGGCCGAGACCGCGACCGGATCGGCGTCGAGGTCGAGGAGCCGGCGGCACCGCTCGACCGCGCTGGCCAGGTCGCGCAGGTCGGCGAGGCGCAGATCCGCGCGCACGTGGGTGTCGGTCGGATGCAGGGCGACGATGCCCGAACCACGAGGGAGGCGGAGCGTGCGGCGATACGTGCCGCCGGCCGTGAGCTCCTCGACGCCGGGAACCGCCCGGGCCCCGAGGAACGCGAGCAGGCCCGCACCGTCGAGGGGCGCCCGGAACGGAAGGCGGACGGTGATCGACCCGGGCGATCCCTCGTCGGTCCGCCGCTGTCGGCGACGGAGCTCGGTGGGGGACTTCGCGAACACCGCCCGGATCGTGTCGTTGAATTGGCGGATGCTCGCGAACCCGGCACCGAACGCCACCTGCGAGAGCGGCAGATCGGTGGTCTCGATCAGCAGCCGGGCGGCGTTGGCCCGCTGCGCCCGGGCGAGGGCGATCGGCCCCGCCCCCACCTCGGCCACGAGCTGCCGGTGCAGGTGGCGTTCGCTGTAGTGCAGCCGTCGGGCGAGCCCGCCCACGCCCTCCCGGTCGACGACGCCGTCAGCGATGAGCCGCATGGCGCGCCCCGCGAGATCGGCCCGCAGGTTCCACTCGGGCGACCCGGGCGAGGCGTCGGGCCGGCACCGCAGGCAGGCACGGAAGCCGGCGCCCTGGGCCGCGGCCGCACTGGGGTGGAACCGGACGTTCGCGGCTCTGGGCGTGACGGCGGGGCAACTCGGGCGGCAGTAGATGCCGGTGGACGTGACGGCGGTGAAGAACCAGCCGTCGAAACGGGCGTCACGGCTCTTGACTGCCCGGTAGCAGCGTTCGAAGTCCTCGACCATGGAGGCATCGTCGCACGCCTCGAGCCTCTCCACTGGCGGGAATCGGACACGGTGACGACCACGGGCGACGACGGGGTCCGCGCGAGGTGGCGAGCCGGGGGACGCGACCGGGCGGTCCGCCGACCGTCGACGTCAGCGGAGGTCGCGTCGGTCGAAGGCCCACAGGCCGACGGCGAAGAGGACCACCGTGGTGACGATCGGGGGAATCGTGCTGAAGACGGTGAAGCCATTGGTCAGGGGGTCGCTCCCGATGTACCAGTGCCACGGCGAGACCACCCGCAGCGTGCCGAGCACGTCGATGAGGTCGCCGAAGCCGTTGAGCAGGAAGGCAGCGGCCGCCGAGGCGCTGGCCACGGCAATGGCCTCGGCCTTGCGGCCCGTCGCCGCGCCCACCGCGAACGCGAGCGCCGAGAACACGAGTGCCAACAGGAGCCCCTCGACGCAGGCGGCGAGGAGGTTGCCGTAGGCGATGCCGGCGTCGAGGCCGACGAGCGGGTCCGTGACCACCATCGACAGCGAGCCGATCAGGGCCATGACGGTCACCAGAACCAGGAGGGCGCCGATGCGGCCGAGGGCCACTTCACGACGGCTGACGGGCTGGGTGAGCAGGAATTCGAGCGTGCCCGCCTGCTCGGCCCCGGCGATGGCGTTGGCTCCGAGGCCGACGCCGAAGATGAGCAGCAGCAGGGGGAACCACATGGCGAACACCTGGCCCTGGAGGTAGCCCACGGGCGAGGTGATCGAGGTGTTCTCGGTGACGCCGGCGAGGACCCGGAGGCTCTCGGGCATCTGCTCCATCATCCGGTCGAAGTCGTCCTGGCCCTTCACGCTCGGGTAGAAGACGAGGTTGATCTCGATGAACGACACGAATGCGACGCTCCACCAGAGGAGCGACCGCCGGCGGTCGGCCAGGAGGCGTCTCGTGACCGCGGTCACGCGGCGTCGGCTCACGACGACGCATCCGGCTGGTCGCGGTACAGCTCGAGGAAGACGGTCTCGAGGTCGGGCTGGTGACTCGTGATGCGCTCGGCGCGCAGCGACGCCGCCCGGGCCAGCACGGGGTGGATGGCACCCTCGACGGTGACGCGGGCGACCCTTCCGGCGACACCGACCTCGACCACGCCGTCGACGCCGTCGAAGGCGTCGGAGGCCAGGGCGTGCGCGAACTCGATATCGACGTGCTGGACGTGCTGAGCCAGGAGATCGACGACCGTCTTCACCTCGATCAACCGGCCCTCGCGGATCAGGCCCACCCGCTGGGCGATCTCCTGGACCTCGGGCAACAGGTGCGAGCTCAGGAACACCGTGGCGCCCTGTGCGTTGCGCTCGCGCACGAGTTCGTGGAACTCCTCCTGCATGATCGGGTCGAGCCCGCTCGTGGGCTCGTCGAGGACGAGAAGGCCGGGGTGAGGGGCGAACGCGGCCACGATGCCGACCTTCCGCCGGTTCCCCGTGCTCAACTCGTCGATCCGGCGGCTCGGGTCGAGCCTGAAGCGCTCGCAGAGCGAGTCGACGGCACCGGCCGGGAACCCGCCACGCAGTGCACCGAGGTACGCGAGCAGGTCGTGGCCCGTGAGACGAGCATCGAAGTGCAGGTCGGCCGGCAGGACGCCGATCCGCGAGCGGATGGCGGGGTCGGAACCAGAGCCGCCGAGCACCGACACGGTCCCCGAGCTCGGGCGGATGGCGTCGAGGAGCAGGCGGGTGGTGGTCGTCTTCCCCGCGCCGTTCGGGCCGAGGAACCCGAAGATCTCGCCCTCGTCGATCGCGAGCTCGAGGTCGACGACGGCCTCGAGGTCGCCGAAGCGCTTCGTGAGTGCGTGGGTGGATATCGCGGCGGCCATCGGCCACGACGTTACGGCCGGCGGCGTGGCCGGTCCCAGGCGACGTCCGTGCCCAGGGTCGGGACCCACGCGGGTGCCCGTCTCGAGGCGGTGCCTACCCCATGGTCTCGGCCTTGGCCGTGAGGACGGGACGGTCGTCGGGGTGCGCGATCGCCGCGAGGGCCAGCGCCCGCTCGCGCACGGTTCGGCCGCGCAGTGACGCCGCGCCGTACTCGGTGACCACCACGTCGAGTTGGTGGCGCGGCGTGGTGACCACCGTGCCTTCCGGCAGGAAGCCCATGATCCGCGACACCGCGCTGCCGTCGACCTGGGCCTGTGACGGCAGGCAGATGAGGCCCCGGTCCTCGAGCTCGAGGCCCGAGACCGAGACGAAGTCCTCGTGGCCGCCGATGCCCGAGAACTGCCGCGGCCCGATGGTGTCGGCCACGACCTGGCCCCACAGGTCGATCATGAGCGCGCCATTGATCGTCACCATCTTGCGGTTGCGCGCCACCACCTCGGGCGAGTTCACGACGTCGGCGGGAAGGAAGCGCACGTCGTCGTTGCCGTCGAGCCACTCGTAGAGGTCGGTCGTGCCGGCCGCGAACGTCGAGATGGACATGCCGTCGAACTGGCCCTTGTGCGCGTTCGTCACCTTGCCGGCCTTGTGCAGGTCCATGAGCCCGGTGGTGAACATCTCGGAGTGGACGCCGTAATCGCCGCCGGCGTCCTCGGCGAGGAGTCGGGCGATGGTCGACGGGATGCCGCCGATGCCGGTCTGCAACGTGCAGCCGTCGGTGATGAAGGGGCGCACGTGCCGGGCGATCTGCTCGTCGGCCGGGCTCGGCACGGCGTCGGGCAGCACGAACATCGGCCGGTCGCCCTGCACCACCATGTCGACCTCGTCCACGTGCAGGCGATGGGGATGATCGGGCTCGAGGCCGCGGGTGTGGGGCGCGTCCGACACGACCTCGGCAATCACGAGGCGGTCCGGGTCGGCCACCGCCCGGCGGAGCTCGCCGAAGGTCGCGCCGGCGTGCACCGACAGGCTGAGCCAGCCGTCGTCGTCGGGCGAGGCGACCGCGGTGGCCATGACCCGCGGCTTGATGCGTTCGAGGATGGGGGTGAAGCGACGGAAATCGGACGGCACGAACTGGATGTCGGCCCCCGACTCGAGCAGGAAGCGCTCGGCCGGACCGAAGAAGCCGCTGAGCAGGTGGACCCCGGGGCGCGTGAACAACTCGTAGAGGTCGACGAGCAGGGCGCCGAAGACCACGAGGTCGTCGAAGCGCTCACGCTTGCCGAGCGCATGGAGGAGGCCCATCGGCTGCCCGGGACCGAGGGGCACGCCCAGGGTGTCCGTGTTGCCGATGAGCTCGGCCGCCTCGTCGGGGGTGTGGAGGGTGTTGGCCATGGCCCAGTCTGGCCGATCACCATCGCGGCGTCCTACGGCGACGACGTCAGCTCTGCCGACAGCCCGCCTGGTGTCTCAGTCCTGGGGGGCGCATTCGGGCGCGCCCAGCTCCTCGGCGAGCGCCTGCCTCTCGGCGTCGCTCGCCGGCACTGCCGCCTCGATCGTGTCGAGTGCGGCCGGGTTGCGGGACCGTCGTCGGCCACGGCTGCTACGCGCAGCTGCTCGAGCAGGACGCCGACCGCAAGCCTGTTCCCTGATGAGGTCATCGAGGGTGGTGGGCCCGCGGGCCTCGACCTCGACGGGGAACTGGTCGCGCACGGCGCGGAAGAACCGTTCGATCTTGCCGTCGTCGACCTTCGCCACACCCACGCCACCCTCGGCCAGTTTGGCAGCAGCTGTCCCCGTGAGGGTGATGAGCGAGCGGCTTGGCCACGCCTCCTCAAGTTCACGATGAGGCAGGACCAGCACGTGCTACCCGGGATTCAGGCAGCCGCGGCTCAGTAGATCGCGGACTTGTTGGGCAGCGCCAGCTGATCGGCGACGATCGGGTCATGGGTCCGACCTACTCCGGTCGGGGACCACGTTGCTGTCCATCCAGATACCGCAGGGCGGCGCTCGGCCCTCTGGGCGCCAGCGCTCGATTGCGTGGCATCTGCCCCCGTCTCGACCTCGCACCCAGGCTGCGGAATTGCTATCGAGAACTGATTGGCCGAAACCCGGTCGGCGGACTCGGAGCTATCGTCGGTCCGTGCCACCGAGTCCGAGCTTCCCACCACCGAACGATCTCGACACAGAGGCTTCAGTGCTGTCGAGACGACGGCGGTCCGCGCCGACGCGTTCAGGCGACGCTCGTAACCGGTGCACGTGACAGAGGAGGAGCTCGAAGCCATCCTGGAAGCTGGCGAGGCCGAGCGGTCGGAGCGGAAGGCTTCACTCGCAGAACCAGACCGGCTATGCGAGGCGATCTGCGCCTTCGCTAACGACCTGCCTGCGAGCGGCCAGTCCGGCGTCGTCTTCATTGGCGTCGACAATAAGACTGGCAATCCCACGGGTCTGGAGATCACCGACCTCCTCCTACAGCAGCTGGCGGACTTGCGTAGCAACGGCAAGATCGTCCCGTTCCCTGAGATGTCCGTCACCAAGCGCCGCCTTCGGGATGGCGACGTGGCCTGCATCGTGGTGCAACCGTCGTACTCCCCGCCGGTGCAGTTCCGAGGTCGCACCTGGATCAGGGTCGGCAGCCGTCGAGCAGTCGCCACTCCCGACGAGGAGCGCCGATTGGTCGAGCGGCGCCGGGCTGGCGATCTCCCGTTTGACGCCAGAGCGCTGCCCTCCGCCACACTCGAGGACCTCGACCTGCACCGCTTCGGTTCCGAGTTGCTTCCACAGCTGGTCGCAGAAGACGTGCTCGAGGCCAACCAGCGCGGCACCGAACAGCAGCTGTCCGCACTGCGGTTCACCTCTCCAGATTCGCGACCGACCGCCGCCGGCATACTCTTCACTGGAGTCGAGCCGATGATGCAGCTGCCTGGCGCCTACGTCCAGTTCGTGCGGTTCGATGGGCGTGAGCTCACCTCTCCAGTTCGAAGTGAACACCAGGTGAGCGGAACGGTGCCAGACCAGATCCGGGAGGCCGAGGAGATCCTGCGCGCCAACAACGACACTGCCGTGGTCTTCGAAGGCACGCCAACCCAAGAGGAGCGGCCTCGAGTGCCGTTCCCCGCCCTCGAACAGGTCGTGCGGAACGCTGTGATGCACCGCAGCTACGAGCAGACGAACGCGCCGGTCCGGGTGTACTGGTTCGACGATCGAGTCGAGATCTCGTCCCCCGGCGGACCATATGGCCAGGTCTCTGTCGAGGCCTTCGGAACTCCCGGCATCACCGACTACCGCAACCCTACGATTGCAGGAGTGCTCCGCGACCTGGGCTACGTCCAACGCTTCGGCGTCGGGATCGAGGTCACGCGGCGACGCATGCAGGAGAATGGGAACGCGGCACCAATCTTCGAGGCGACCGACGCGAACGTGAACGTGACACTGCCCCTCCTGTGATGGCACCGACGATCTCGTTCTTCAACAACAAGGGAGGCGTCGGCAAGACCACGCTCGTCTTCAACGTGGCGTGGATGCTGTCGGAACTCGGTCACTCCGTCTTGGCAGTTGACCTCGACCCGCAGTCGAATCTGACCGCGTCGTTCCTGGATGAGGAGAGCGTGGAGCGACTCTGGCCTGACAGCGGCGATCGCCTGAGCGTGTACGGCGCCATCGCTCCACTCATCGACGGCGTAGGTGATATCGAGCCGTGTCATATCGAGGCGATCGACACGAGGCTCAGCCTCCTTCCCGGCGACCTGAAGCTCTCCGCCATCGAGCAGGACCTCGCGACTCAATGGCCTGATTGCCTCGACGGGAAAGAAAGGGCCTTCAGGGTCATTAGCGCTTTCGGCCGTGTCATCGCACGCGCTGCAACCGATGTGCAGCCCGACTACATACTGGTGGACGTGGGCCCCAACCTCGGGGCAATCAACCGAGCAGCAATGGTCGCATCAGACGGAGTCGTGCTGCCGCTCGGTCCCGATCTGTACTCGTTGCAGGGGTTGCGCAACCTCGGTCCCCAGCTCCGCGAGTGGCGGCAGGGATGGGAACAGCGCCTCCAAAAGAACCCTCGCCCGGAACTCGAACTGCCCTCCGGTGCGATGAGGCCGCTGGGCTACGTGATCCTGCAGCATGCCATCCGGGTGAACCGAGTTGTCGGGGCCTACGATCGCTGGGTGAAACGGGTCCCTTCGGAGTACCGCCGCAGTGTGCTGGGCGACAAGGAAGGCAAAGTGCCCATCTCGGTCAAGGATGACCCCAACTGCGTTGGGCTGGTCAAGCACTATCAAAGCCTCATACCGATGGCACAGGAGGCACGGAAGCCCATCTTCGCCCTGCGGTCCGCCGATGGTGCGATCGGTGCTCACCAACGCGCCGTACGTGCTGCCCACGGTCACTTCAAGGATCTCGCCACATCGATCGCTGAGCGAGCCACCCCGGTGAGCTGATCCTTCCGGCGACGCCAGCGACAATCGACCACCGTGTGCTCTCCGTCCAGGCGTCCACGCCGGTACCCGGATCGTCCGTGCAGGGTCATGACACGCTCAGCGGCGGGTTGGGCACCGACAAGGGTGTGGTGATGACGACACCAGCGGGGCCGACCTCGAGCGGCGGGATGTAGCTCGGGCCGTAGCGGAGCGCGACCGCCACTGTCGAACACCCGTGGCTACCGCCGGACGAATCCAGTCCACCGCGGGCATGACCGGCCTTGCAGGTTGAACCACCAGTCCGAACGCGCCGCGAAGCCCTTCGCCGTACCGGTCGCGTCGAGGAGGGCGGCCAGGGTTCCGCCGGCCGCCAACACGCCACCGAGATCGCCGAATCGCTCGTTGCCGACGGTCTCGCGACCGGACTCCCAACCCGACCGGAGGCTCGGCGGCACGCCGAGCTGCTGTGCTGCGCTCACTTGACTGCACCGCGCAACCTGCTCGCGCCACCGGCGGAGCATGACGCCTGCCGGAACCTCCGCCGCCGCCCGCCAAGGTCCAACGCGGTCCCGCTCCCCGTCGTGTTCGCCAATCCGATCGCCGGGCCGACATCGATATCCGGGTCCGTTGTCGACCAGATTACCCCGCCCCGGCAACGGGTGCTCAGCGCACCTCGTAGCCCAGGCGGAAGCTGCGGACGGCGCGGGCGAACATGTTGGGCTCGATGTCGGGCTCGGTGATCGGCGTGAGGGCCGTGATGCGGCGCGGCAGCTCCTCGAACAGGATACGGAGCGTCTGGCGGGCCAGGTTCGCGCCGAGGCAGAAGTGGGTGCCGTAGCCGAAGGACACGTGCGGGTTGGGGTCGCGCGTGATGTCGAAGCGGAACGGGTCGTCGAAGACGGCTTCGTCCCGGTTGGCCGACGGGTAGAGCAGGATCACGCGGTCGCCGGCGGCGACGGCCTGGCCCCCGACCTCGGTGTCGGTGGCCGCGGTCCGGAAGAAGTTGTTGAGGGGCGTGACCCAGCGGATCATCTCCTCGACCGCGGTGGTCACGAGCGCGGGGCGCTCGGCGAGCAGCTCCCACGCGTCCGGGTGGTCACAGAAGGCACGCAGGCTGTGGGTGATCAGGGTGCGTGTCGTCTCGGACCCACCCGAGATGAACAGGCCGGTCTCGTGGAATATCGACATCCGGTCGAGCGGCTCACCGTCGATCTCGGCGTTGGACCACGTCGACACCAGATCGCCCATCGGGCAGCCCTGGCGCTCGGCCACCAGGGTGTCGAGCTCGGTGTTGAACTCGAGGCACGCGTTGATCACGCCCATGGCGACCTCGGGGTCGCGATCGGCCGTGTCGAGGCGCATGAGGCGCTCGGACCAGCTCTTCAGGTCGCGCCACCGCTCCTCGTCGAAGCCGAGCAGCCGTGCCGTCAGGCGAGCAGGGAGTTGCGCGGCCAGGTCGTCGATCACCTCGAACCGGCCGTCGCCGCGTGCGAGCGCCTCGTCGAGCAGGCGCACGACCAGCTCGCGGGTCTCGCCCGCCTTCGTCCGCACGGCCGCCGGGGTGAAGTCGCGCGACACCAGGCGCCGCTGCTGTGCATGGCGGGGATCGTCGAGGGCGATCATGTTCGACTCGTCGGGCGACGGCAGGGCGCGGTAGCCGGGCCCGCTCAGGAACACACCGGACCGGCGTTCGACGTCGAGCACGTCGGCGTGGCGTGCGATCCCCCACAGGCCGTTCGCCCGGTCGCGGTACACCGGTTCGTTCGCCCGCATCCACGTGTACGCGTCGTGCGGGTTCGGCCGGTAGAACTCGGGGTCGAGCAGGTCGAAGGTCGGTCGGGTGCCGACGGTGGGCGGAGTGGTGGTCACCGCGACATTGAAGCCGATGATCCGCAACGGTGTGCCTGGCGAATACCCTCCGCATGCCGACTGCGACCGCCGACCCGAAGGACCCCCCGATGCTGCTCGAGCCCGATGCCATCGCCGCGGCCTACGGAGGCACCCGTCGACGCACCACCGATCTGCTCCGCGCCGCCGGCACCGACGACGTCGGCGACCTGACCGTCCCGGCCTGCCCCGAGTGGACGGTGACCCAGTTGGCCGCGCACGTCTGCGGGGTGTGCGACGACATCCTGGCCGGGAACATCGCCGAGGCCGGCACGGACCCCTGGACCGCCGACCAGGTCGCTTCCTTCGCCGGGATGCCCCTCGCCGGCATCCTCGACCACTGGGACGAGGTCGGCCTGACCGTCGAGGGTCTCATGCCGGACTTCCCGCAACTCCCCGCCTCGCAGGTGGTGTTCGACGCCACGACCCATGAGCACGACGTCCGAGGTGCGCTCGGCGAGCCGGGCGGACGCGAGTCCGACGGCATCATGGCCGGCCTCGGCTTCCTGCTCACGTCGCTCGACGGCGTCGTGCGCGAGCACGGGCTCCCCGCGCTCGGGATCACGACCCCCCAGCGAACCTGGCCGGTCGGCGAGGGCAAGCCGCACGTGCGGCTGTCGGCATCGTCGTACGACGTCTTCCGCTCGTTCGGTGGACGCCGGAGCCTCGACCAGATCCGCGGCCTCGGCTGGGACGGCGATCCCTCGCCCTACTTCGTGTTCTTCGGCAGCCTCCTCCGACCGCCACCCGAGCCGGTCGAGCCGGCCGACCCGGTCGACCCCACCTGATCGGCCACCGCGAGCGGCCGACGCGCCGGCCGGCCAACCGGTCGTCGTCAGCCGTCGATGCGACGCCCTTGGCACGGTGCGCCATCACACACGTCGACGACCTCGCCGCTGGTGAGGAACGTGACGACCTGCGTCAGCACGCCGGGCTCGCCGGTCCCGGCACCGTGGGGGTCCTCCCCGTACCGCGGCGAAAGAGGGGGCAGGTTCACGGTGGGCGGGGGCGGCGTCCCGAAGTCCCACACCGACAAGACCGACCGGGTCGTCGGGAAGCCGTCGAGGGCCGCAATGCCCCACTGGGGCTCGTCGTCGAGGCTGCGGCCGCCAGCCAGCGCCGGCCGGGCCGCGACGGCGCCGATGGTGCGCGCCAGGATCTCCGTGCTCGCGTTGGCCACCTGATGATCGCCGAAGGCCTCGACGAGCAGCACGGTCTTGGCGTGGACCCCGGGGTAGGGATCGGCCGTGAGGTGCTGGGCGTAGGCGCTGTTCTCGCCCCGGTCCCAGAGCAACTGCATCAGCTCGCCCACCAGGACCCGGTCGATCGGGTCGAGATAGGCCGGGTCGAACACGGCCTGGAACTGCGGCCAGTCGCTCGACCGGGGGAGCAGCAGGTTGTACCCGATGCCGGGGACCCCGAGCACGACCCTGTCCCATTCGTCGCTGACCGCACTGGCGGCCCCGCCGAGGACACCGCCCTGGCTGTTGCCCACGAACACGGCGCCGTCCCTGGTCAGGAGCGACGACCCGTCACCGGTGCCGAACGCAGGGGCCGAGGCGAAGCCGCGGGGGTCGTTGAGCAGCCGTCCGAGGAGCACGAAGGCGAGCTGGCCCTGCTGGAGCCGATCGGCAAGGGCGGGGAACCCGGAGACGTCCTCCAGGATGGACGCGACCGTGGGTAGGTCCTCGGCGGCCATGCCGATCCAGTCGGTGGCGCAGGCGTTGAGCCCCGCAAGGGCGGTGACGTCGCCGAGCGAGAGCACCTCGGCGCGCGACCCGAGCAGGCCGTGGCCGTACACGATGGTGGGCGCACCGGGCGCCGAGCCGACGACGCAGGTGAAGGGGGCCTCGGCCACGGGGTGATCGGGGTTCACGGTGGGCATCCCGTCGGCGCCGAGCACGAAGCGGCCGCCGGTGCCGCCGTCGTTGTCGAGGAAATTGGGGATCTCATAGGTCCCCTCCACCACGACCGGATCCGACCCCGACACCGCGGTCACCTCGAACGCCGGTACGGCCTCGCCCACGGTGTCGACCATCGACCGCAGCCGGCCCGACAGGCTCTCGGCGCTGGCGACGGTGAAGGTCCACGTGCGGGGCAGGTCGATCTCGACCGGTGAGCCGTCGGCCCGGCGCAGATCGTCCAGCACCACCTCGTAACGGTGGCCCTCGGCGAGGGCGACGGCGGGGTGGACCATCAGCAGCGGTTCGCCGCTCCGGGCCTGGGCGTCGAGTTCGGCCCAGTAGGGCCAACGCTCGGCGCGGGTCAGATCGGTGAGTCGAATGGGGGCGCCCTCGTCGAGCGACGCACCGATGTCGGTGCTGGGGGCGACGTCGCTGGCCTCGAGGTCCACCGCCGGCACGAAGCCGAGGATGGTCGAGGCGGGCGAGAACCCGTCGGCACGGTTCTGGTCGGTCACGTCGACCGGCGTCCCGGCGGCGTTGGGCGGTGTGCCGTCGGCCGGAATCGCGAGACGCAGGCCGGTCGGCGTGGACGGGTCGGCCACGGTGAAGCGGTCGTTGGGCCAGGGCAGGAGGCAGCGCTCGGGATCGAGGTCGTCGCAGGTGCCGTCGCCGCCGGCGGCGGCCCGTGGCGTCGGCGGCGACCCCGTCGCGGCACGACCCGAATCGCCCTCGTCCGCACAGGCCATCGACAGGAGCGCCAGCAGCGCAACGAGCACAAGTGCGGCGACTCGTCGGTGCCCTCGGTCCAACCCCATCGGACGACCGTAGGGCAGGGCCGGGCATCGCACCCGGACACGCGTGCGGCCGCTGCTCGAGGACCCGGCCCTCGGCGGCGAGGGATGGCAGCGAGCGGCGGCCCGCAGGCGAGGACCGACGCCTCGACGGATCAGCGATCCACGAGCGCCGCGGCGGTGCGGTCCAGGCAGTCGAGGTCGACGGTGCCGGGCACGAGGACGAGCTCGTCGCAACCGGCGGACTCGGCGCCGTCGAGCACCTCGTGCAGCGCAGGGACGCTGGAGATCCTGGTCTCGGCGGCCATGGCCGCGGCGAACGCCGCGCCGAAGACCCCCAGGTAACGCGCCGTGAAGGTGCACAGGTCGTCGCGGGCCACGCCGTCGTCCGCGCCGAGCAGGTAGAAGCAGCCACTCACCCTGCGGGGCGCGTCGCCCCGTCCGGCCTCGTGCCAGGCCTGCTCGGCCAGCCGGAACGTGGCGGCCATCTCGTCGGCCACGCCCGCCACGCTGAACCCGGTGACCCCGTCGGCCCACCGGGCGGCGCGGGCCATGCTCTTCGGGCCGAGCGCACCCGCGAGGATCGGCGGGCCTCCCGCCTGCACCGGGGCCGGACCGATCGGGTCGGCGCCGTCGAAGGGGGGCGTGCCCGCCCAGAGCCGTCGCAGCTCGGCGACCTGCTCGTCGAGCCGTGCGTGACGGTGATCGAACGGCGCGCCGAGGCTGCGGAAGTCGTGGCCACGCCCACCGACCCCCACCCCGAGGGTCATCCGACCGGCCGACAAGACGTCCAGGGTGGCCGCCTGCTTGGCCACGAGGGCGGCGGCGTGCAGCGGCACGACCACCACGTTGGCCATGATCCGCACCCGGTCGGTGACCGCGGCCGCGGCCGCGAGCGAGGCCACCCAGTCGGGGTTGTCGAACGAGATGCGCTCGCCGGTGGACACGCTCGAGAACGGCCCCGATTCGATGGCCCGGGCCCAGTCCACCGTGGTCGTGGGGCCGTAGCCGACGGCCATGGTGGGCAGCGCGATCCCGACGTCCATCCCCCCGAACCTACCGCTTGCCGGAGCGTCCGCTCCCGGCTCCCTCGCCCTCGTGCACGTGGATCGGGTTCCGCCCGGCGGGCTCGCTCAGCCCGCGGCCGCGTCCGCCTCGATCACGCTGAGGGTGGCAAAGCCGGTGGTGAACCCGGCGATGTCGTCGACAGGATCCTCGGCGCTCGACGTGCAGTCGACATCGTTGACGGCCCGGCCGCCGTCGTCGGTCGCAACGGGGACCTCCACCTGGCCCCGCAGCTCGCCGGTGGCGCACGACGGGATGTTGAGGTTGTCGACCTGCACCGGCGCGTCGCCGGCCAGGATCGCGTCGCGGTGCTCGTCCACCCACGCCAGCACCTCGTCGACGCCGGCCGGGTAGTCCGGTGGGTCGGCGTCGAGGCCCTGGCTCGACGCCAGCGCCGGGATGCCCCGGGCAGCGGCCGCCTCGGCCGCACCCACCGTGCCCGACACGTCGGTGAGCGGGCCGATGTTCTGGCCCGCGTTGATTCCCGTGACCACGAGGTCGGGGGTCTCGTCGAGCACCTCGTCGAGGCCGTAGTTCACCGCATCGGCCGGGAAGCCCTGCACCGCGACCACCGGATAGCCGCTCAGGGTCTGCTCGTCGGTGACCGTGAGCTCGCCGTCGGTGGTGTTGCCACCCGTGCCGCTCTGGTTCTCGGCGGGCGCGACCACGGTCACGTTCGTGTCGGGCAGTGCCCGGAGGGCCTCGACGACCGCGTCGATTCCCGGAGCGTCGTACCCGTCGTCGTTGGACACGAGGATCTCGAGCGCCTCGCTCGCGACCGTCGTCGTCGCTTCCACCGCGCTCGTGGTGGTGTCGCCCGAGCCGCTCTCGGCCACGTCGTCGCCACCGCTGCTGCTGCACCCACCGGCGAACACCGCGGCGCAGACCACGACCGCCACGGCCCGCCCGCTCCAGATCCGTCCCGACATGTCTCCCCCTCGAATCGATCGTGCTGAGGCCGCAGATCCTAGGCTCGACGGACGTGAGTGGTTCGACCGGGGTGATCACCGCCGCGGCGGCCTCGGCGCCACCACTCGGCAGGGGGCCGCTACCCCTCCGCTTGTAGGGCGGTGACCTCGGGCTGGGCCTCCCGGAGCCGAGCGCCCAGCGTGCGCGCCAGCCGCTCGGCGTAGACCGTCGTGAGGTGGCTGGAGTCGCGGTAGACGAGCGCGCTCCCCACCATGACGGGGCAGCGCCGACGACCGCAGATGAGGTCGACGGTCGGCACCAACGGAACGTCGGAAGCCTCGGATGCCCGTGTCTCGATGCGCTCGAAGCGGGTGTCGACCGCTTCGCGACGCACGAGGACGCAGCGGTCGGCCGTGGCGAGGTTCACCGACAGGCACTCGTTGACCCTCGAAATCGGGCGGGGGGTGTCGGCGAGGAGGACCACAGGTCCCGACCGGGCGACGCCGGCGAGGGTCCGTTCGAAGGCCGACACCCAGGTGTCGTCGTCGGGAGCCTGCTCACCCACGCCGACGTACTCCGACGAGTTGGCGACGACCGTGAGGTCGGGGTGGAGCTCCGCGATCCGTGCGATCGCCGCGGCTCGCCAGTCGGCGCACTCCGTGTACACCCGCCGGAGCTGCCCGTCGTAGACGCTGAGGTCAGCGGCAGGGCAGCCCGACTTGGTGAGCGGCACCAACGCGAAACCCTGCCGCACGCCGAGGGCGTCGAGGGCGGGGACCCACTGAGCCGCGTGCGAGTCGCCGAACAGCACGACCGTGCGTTCGGCCTCGACATCGCCGTAACGACACACCAGGGGGGTGACCTGCTCGAGCGAGAGGTGACACCCGGCGGCGTACACCGCCGGGAGGTCGTCGTAGGCGTCGCTGAGCTTCGGGGTGAGGTTGCTCGGAACGGCCTGGACCAGCGCCGCCCGATCGAGGCGGCGCTCGTTCAGGGCGCGTGCCGCGACGTCGCGCGCGGCCTGGCCCGAGCCGACGACGTCTCCCACGTTGTGGCCCAGCACCGCGAACAGGCACGCCAGCGACAGGGTCACCGTCACCCCGAACAGCACACTCCGCCGGGGTGAGGCCACCAACCGGGGCGCTCGCCGAACCGGTTGCTCGACCATCCGGTAGGTGACGTGCGCCAATCCGAGCGTGCCGACGCCGGCGACCACCGCGGTCCAGCCGCCGATCCCGCGATCGGCGGCCGCCGCCGCGAACACCATCGCCGGCCAGTGCCAGAGGTGCCACGAGTACGACCGCTGCCCCACCCACACCGCCGGCCCTGCCGACAACGCCCTCGAGACCCGGGACCCGCGGCCGGCCACGGCCGACGGTCCCGCCAACACCAACACGGTGCCGACGGTCGGCACCAGCGCCCACGAGCCCGGCCATGGCATGGTCTCGCCGAACGCCACCACGGACACCACGATCAACCCCAACCCCGCCACCTGACCGATCATGCGAAGCCGAGCATCCACCTGCGTCTCGACCCTCGAGAGCCCGAGCGCCAGCAGGCCGCCCAACCCCAGCTGCCAGGCTCGCGTCCCCAGGAGGAAGAACGCCCAAGGCGGCTGCGACTGGGTCAGCAGCACCGACGCCGCGAGCGACGCCAGACAGACCGCCGACACGCAGATGGCCGCCCGGCGCCGCGGCAACGACCCGCGCAGGACCACCACCATCAGCAACGGCCACAGCAGGTAGAACTGCTCCTCCACCGCCAACGACCAGAACTGCTGGAACGCCGACGGCGCCAACGTGGACCGCAGGTAGTCCAATTGCTGGCCCGCCAAGCGGATGTTGATGGTGTAGGTCGACGTCGCGAATGCGTCGGCGACCAGATCGCGGTGCAGCAACGGTGACAGCACCCGCCAGCCCACGGCCACGGTCACGATCGTGACCAGGGCGGACATCGGCAACAACCGACGCGCCCGACGCCCGTAGAACCCCGCGACCGACAGCCGCCCCGAGCCCTCGACCTCTCTCGCCAACAATCCCGTGATCAAGAACCCCGAGATCACGAAGAAGACATCCACCCCGACGAAGCCGCCCCCGAACCCCGGCAGGCCCGCGTGGTACGCCACGACCGCCACGACCGCCAGCGCCCGCAAGCCGTCGATCTCCGGGCGGTACCCCCGGGCCTCGATCGCCGCCCGGGGCCGTGTCAGGGAACGCTGAGGGCGCCCCGCCGGCGTCGCAACGGCCACTCAGCGGTCGGCGATGGATGTCGGGGGCGAGGTCGGAACCGGCGCTGGCACGGTCACGGGCGGCACCATCGTCGGGGGGAGACTCGTCGGGGGGAGACTCGTCGGCGGGAGACTCGTCGGCGGGAGGCTTGCCGGAGGCAACCCGGTCGTCGGCGGGATGCTTGTCGACGGATCGCTGGGCGCGGCTGAGGCCGGCGGCACCGCGGTGGCCGGGGACGCCGGCGGGTCGGGGGCAGCGGGCGATGCCGGCGGGTCAGCGTTGGTCTCGGCCGGGAGTTGGCGGTACGCATCGAGCATCTCCGCCACCTCGATCCTCGTCAGCAACGCCGCAGGATGGAAGGCCCCGTCGGGAGAGCCCGGGAAGAGCCCGACGCTGTCGACCCAGTTCAGGACCTTGGCGAGCTCGGGCGGGGCGTCGGTCCACCGGTGTGCCGGAAGGTCCTTCGGCGACCCGGCCAACCGCCAGAGGTAGGTGACCATGTCCCCTCTCGTGACGGCGCCCGTCGGTCGGAACCCCTGGCTCGGATCGCCGCGGAGGACGCGCTCCTGCCGGAGCCATCCGACGGCCGTGCGTATGCTCGCCGGCACGCCGGCCCACGTCGAGGCAGGGGCAGACGGTGATCCCGCCATCCGCCAGAGGAAGCCGGCGACCTCGGCCCGGTTCACCGTGGGTCGGATACTCCCCAGCCTCGCCCGGTAGGTGCCGTTGCGGTAGGGAGGGGCGACGCCGGATGTTCCCATCCACCCGATCGCCGCCGCCGACTCCTCTCGGTCCGGCACGTCCCAGAACGGTCCCGAGGTGAGCCCAGGATCGCACCCGTCGGCCGCCTGGCGCGCGAGCAGGCCGAGCTCGCGTCTGCCCCTTTCGGTGTGATGGAGACGGTCCGCGAGGAAGTAGCCCGCATTGCCGGCCAGGTCGGACCAGGCCGAGTAGCTGACGAGGGCCGCGTTCCGCGACGCGTACTGGGGCTCGGCCAGCACGCGGTCGAGAACGCGGTTGAAGGCGGTGCGGTGCTCGTTCACCTCGGGGTACGCCACGTTGGCCGTGGGCTTCTGGTCGAACCAACGGATGCAGGTGACGTAGGGCAGGACCCGATCGAGCAGGCGTCGGACGTCGGCCTCGAACCGCGCGGTGCTGAGGTCCCAGAACGCATCGCCCGTGCCCAGCTCGACGAGCACGATGTCGGGACCGTCCGCCGCCTTGACCACGGGGAGCAGCCGGGGAAGGTGGTAGGCGATGTGGCCGGCGGCCACCGCGTGGTAGTAGCTGATGCGGTGGGTCCGCTCGACCTGGGCGCGCACGTGACGCTCGGCGTCACGTCCGATGGAATCGCCAGCGAAGGCCACCTCGGGCACCGCCGGCGTGGGAAGCGGATGCGGTAGCCGCCACACCTCGGCAGCCGCCTGCGGTGCGACGGGCTGCGCGGCGGCCTCGGGAACCGAGGCCAGGACGCACCCCGCGACCGCAAGGGCGCAGATGCACGATCTCCAGCGAACAGGCCCGGCCATGGGCGACTCAACCTACCGGGCGCCGTCGCCGTCGATCACGTACACCGCCGCCGGGGACTCGGCCCTTGCGCCCAAACGAACGTTTGATTGATACTGGCGCCATGACGGCTGTCGAAACCCCGGTCCAGATCGATGTCAACGACCCCCGCTTCTACGACGATCCGTGGGACGCCTACCGATGGCTGCGGGACCACAGCCGGGTGCACTGGGACGCGGCCAACGACCTGTGGGTGGTGAGCCGCCACGAGGACGTGTCGCTGGTGTCGCGCAACAACGCCCGCTACTCGGCCGCCGGGGGGGTGCGGCCGGCCGTCGCCGCCCCCATGTCGATCATCACGATGGACGACCCCGAGCACACCGTGCAACGGCGGATCGTGTCGAAGGGTTTCACCCCGAGGAAGGTGGCCGACCTGGCCGATCACATCCGTGAGGTCAGCCGCGGCATCGTCGGCGAGATCGCCAGCCGGGGAGAGGTCGACTTCGTCCCCGAGTTCGCCATGCACGTGCCGTTGATCGTCATCGCGGAGATGATGGGCCTCGACCCCGACATGCGCGAGCGGCTCTACGCCTGGTCCGACGACATGATGCACGGCGACGGGCACAGCGAGCCCGACGACCCGGCGCTGCTCGCCGCGGCCGAGGCCTTCGGCGAGTACACCACCATGTGCCAGGAGCTGATCAACGAGCGCCGCCTCATCCCGAAGGACGATCTCATCAGCACCCTCACGAGCGCCCTCGACGCCGGCGACCTGGCCAAGCTCGACCTGGGCGCGGTCACGGCCAAGACCGTGTCCGAGAACACCGCCCTCGACGACTACGAGCTGTTGATGTTCCTGGTGCTGTTGGTCGTGGCCGGCAACGAGACCACCCGCAACGCGCTGTCAGGCGGCCTGCTCGCCTTCAGCCGATTCCCCGAAGAGCGCGACCGGCTCATTGCCGACCCGTCCCTGATGGACACCGCGGTCGACGAGATCGTGCGGTACGTCAGCCCGGTCATGAGCTTCTGTCGCACCGCCACCGAGGACCACGAGCTCCACGGCGAGCAGATCCTGAAGGACCAGAAGGTGCTGATGCTCTACCAGGCAGCCAACCGCGACGAGCGGGCGTTCGACGATCCCGACACCTTCCGCATCGACCGCAGCCCGAACCCCCACCTCGGCTTCGGGATCGGCACCCACTTCTGCATGGGCGCGAACCTCGCCAAGGCGGAGATCCGGGTGGTGTTCGAGGAGCTGTTCGCCCGCCTCCCCGACATCCGGGTGCCCGACGGGGTGACGCCACGTCGGGGCGACTCAGCCCTCGTGCTGGCCATCTCGAGCCTGCCCGCGATCTTCACACCGGCGTGAGGCCCTGGTGACTGCTCCGGTGGGAGCCGCTGCCCCGCCGATGGAGACCGACCAGCGCGGCCGCATCCTCGCCACCGCGCTCGCCCTGATGAGCGAGCGCGGCGCCCCCGAGACGTCGATGCGCCACCTGGCCGACGCCTGTGGGCTGAACGTGGCCACGCTCTACCACTACTTCCCGTCGAAGGCCGCCCTGGTGCACGCCGTCATCGACGACCGGCGCTACCTCGATCGCCTTGCCGAGGACCTGCCGCCCATCGACCGTGCGCTCGCACCACGAGCGAGGGTCGAGGCCATCCTGCGATGGCTGTGGCGGGCCACCCTGCAGGAGGAGGCGCTGGTGCGCCTCATCCTGGGTGAGAGCCTGCGGGCCGAGCCGGCCGCCCTCGAGATCGTCGCCATGCTGATCGACGCCATGGACGCCGGCTTCGAGCACTGGCTCACCGACCTCGTCCCCGAGCTCCCCGCCGACAGCGAGGCCGTGGCCCGGATCCTGCGCGGGCAGGTCATCGCCTGGTTGATCGAGGGCATCATCGTGACCTCGGCCGACCGCGAGGCGTCGTTCGACCGGCGGTCCGCCGAGCTCGCCGCGATCCTCGTCCCTGGTTGAGCCCGCCGGCTCGTGGCACCGGGCCGGTCGCCAGAGCGACGGGGGCCCGGTGGGGTCCTCCGGGCCGCTAGCGCCGCGGGGACAGGGCGCCGGGAGCGTCGGCAGGCACGGCGGGCGACTGCGGGGCGACGGGGGCCACCGCCTCGTACGCACCGCCGACCGGCGGACGGGGATCGGCTTCGCCCTTGTTGGGCCATGCGGCCATGGCCCGTTCGGTCATCGCCGTGATCGTGAGCGACGGGTTGACGCCCAGGTTCGCGCTGATGGCCGATGCATCGGCCACGTGCAGCCCGGGGTGGCCGTACAGCCGGTGGTAGGGGTCGATCGCCCCGGTCGCCTCCGAGTCTCCGATGCACGCGCCCCCGAGGATGTGGGCGGTGGTGGGCACATCGAGGACGGCCTCGCTCCACGACCCGCCCGGGTCGCCGCCCATCACGTCCGCGGCGATACGGGCAGCCTCGTTGGCGACGGGGATGTAGGTGGGGTTCGGATCGCCGTGCCCCTGCGCCGACGAGAGGTGGTTGCCCTTGCGGAACACCCGCAGGCTGTTGTCGAGCGTCTGCATGACCAGCAGCACGATCCCCCGTTCGGACCAGCGCCGCACCGAAAGGGAACGCAGGAAGACGAGCGGGTGACGAGCGACCGCGGCGACGAATCGGACCTGCCGCGGCACCCGTCCTCCCCCGTCGACCAGGATCGTGGCGAGCAGGCCCATGGCGTTGCTGCCCTTCGGGTATCGGACCGGCTCGATGTGGGTCTGGTCGTCGACGTGGATCGACGAGGTGATGGCCACGCCCTGGGAGTAGTCGACCGTGGTGTCGCGGGCGACCGAGCCGAGGATCGCCTCGGAGTTCGTGCGCACGACGTGACCGAGGCGCTCGGACAGGTTGGGAAGCCGGCCCTCGTCGCGAAGCCGCAGCAGGAGGCGGAGCGTGCCGAGGACACCTGCCGAGAACACCACTTGGTCGGCACTGAACACGCGACGGCGACGGCGGGCCCACGCTCCGGGATGCTCGGTGACCACGTCGTAGCCGCCACCTGCACGCGGGGCGACGTCCACCACCTGGCGCTCGGGGTGGACCTCGGCGCCACCGGCCTCCCCGAAGCCGTGTTCGGCCAGGTACAGGTAGTTCCGGTCGAGGGAGTTCTTGGCGCCGAAGCGACAGCCCACCATGCAGCCCCCACAGTGCTGGCACCCACTGCGCTCGGGACCGGCACCGCCGAAGAAGGGGTCGGGTGCCGTCACGCCCTGCTCGCCGAAGTACACGCCCACCGGGGTCCGGTGATAGGTCCCCCCCACCCCGAGGCGGTCGGCGACCTCGTGCATCACCCCGTCGGCCGGCGTGTCGAACGGTGTCTCGGTCACCCCGAGCATGCGCCTGGCCTGGTCGTAGTGGGGTGCGAGCTCGGCCTTCCAGTCGGTGATGTGACCCCACTGCGCGTCCGTGTAGAAGGGTGGCAGCGGCTCGTAGAGGGTGTTGGCGTACACCAACGAGCCGCCGCCCACCCCGGCACCCGACAGCACCATCACGTCGCGCAGCATGCTGATCCGCTGGATGCCGCGCAGCCCGAGCCTGGGCATCCACAGGAACCGCCGCAGGTTCCAGTTCGTCTTCGGGAAGTCGCCGGGCCCGAATCGGCGACCGGCCTCGAGCACGCCGACCCGGTAGCCCTTCTCGGTCAGCCGCAGCGCCGTGACACTGCCGCCGAAGCCGCTGCCGATGACGAGCACGTCGTAGGCGTCCGTCGACATGGGCCGACGTTAACGCGACCCCGATGCGCGGGACCGGCCGACCCTGACCAGGATCGGTAGGTTGCGGACATGGCATTCGGGCCCGAGTCGATCCTGCTCGCCGACCGCGTCGCCCTGGTCACCGGCGCCGCCCGCGGATGCGGGTTGGCCATCGCCGAGACCTTCGCCCGTTTCGGCGCGAGCGTGGTCGTGTGTGACCGCGACGATTCGGCGCTCGCCACCGCCGTGCCCGTGGTCGAAGCTGCGGGTGCCGGACGGACCGTGCTCGGCCGGGTGCTCGACGTGCGCGACGGCGAGGCCGTCGCGATGCTCCTGGACGACGTGGTCGCCCGGCACGAGCGCGTGGACGTGCTCGTCAACAACGCCGGGGGCACGTTCCACTCACCGCTTCTCGACGTCACCGACAAGGGAGAGGGTGCCCTCATCGCCGAGAACTTCACGCAGGTCACCCGCCTCGTGCGGGGCGTGGTCCCGCTCATGGCCAACGGCGGCGCCATCGTGAACCTGACGTCGATCGAGGCCCACCAGGCCGCGCCCGGATTCGCCGTCTATGCCGCCATGAAGGCCGCCGTGGCCGGCCTCACGCGGACCCTGGCCCTCGAGCTCGCCCCGCGGGGCATCCGTGTCAACGCCATCGCCCCCGACGCCGTGCCCACCAGCGGCGAGGACGGGCTCCGTACCGACGTGCTCGGCGCGACCGGGGACGCCGAGTTCGACCCGGCGGTCCTGCCGCCCCTCGGGCACTTCGGCACACCGGACGACGTCGCGGCGGCCGCCCTCTTCCTGGCGACCGACCAATCGAGGTTCGTCACCGGCACCACGGTCCACGTGGACGGCGGCAACTGGGCCGCCGGCGGATGGCGGCGGGTCGCCGAGCGCCCAGGTCCCTAGCGTGACCGGCTGTTGCTGACCGACTGTTGCTGACCGGCTGTTGCTGAACGGCCCGGGCACGCCCGTCCCCGGCTGCTCGGTGGTCACCTGACGACCCGGGCCCGGCGCGCCGCTACCGGTGACCGTCCCGTCCGCGCCGAGCCCCACGATCGCCACCGCGTGTGCGATCTCGGGGGCCGCCGGGGCCCTCACCGTCGCGGTCGTCACCGTCCCGTTCGTCCGGCACCCGGCTGAGGCGACGTAGGGCGTCGAGCGACGGCTGGAGGAAGTACGCCCCGCCGGTGGTCGTCACGAAGCGCTGCATCATCTCGATGTGGTCGGGCCGCCCGCCCGGAAGCGTGAAGGTCCTCCGGGCCGATGCCTGCGAGATGACTGGATCGTGGCCGTCACCATCCCCGGGGGCATCGGGGTTGTTCACCCACTGTGACTGCACGAACTCGAACTGACGCTCGATGTCGGTCTGGTAGCAGAGGAAGAGCAGGCCCCGGTCTGCGCCGCCGCCGGTGGGCGAGTCGTCCGGTGTGCGCGCCTGGTACGACCGCCCGTAGGGGATGCCGCGCCGCAGGAGACGATGGGTCTGGGTGTCCGCCTCGGCACCGGTGGGCGTCGCGTCGTCCCGCGGGTAGCTCTTGCGGATGTGGGCGGCCCGGGGGACCACCAGGCCGTCCACGTCGTCGCCGAACTCGAAGTGGTTGATCCTGGTGTCGTCGAGGATCGACGGGTCGGCGACCGAAGGGTCGCCGGCAGTCGTGTCGAGGTCGTCGGGCTGGCCCTCGGTCCGCTCGAGCGGCGCGCCGCTCTTGTAGCGGCCGACGAACTTCGCCCCCATCTGATCGTCGGTCAGGCCCTGGGACGCGGCCGCAGCCGCCACGAACCGCCGGAACCCGGCCACGTCCTGTCGGAGGCGGCGGAACACCAGGTATGAGCCGTCGGCGGTCCAGGCGGGGCCCGACGTGGCCACGGGCCCGGGGCGCTCGTTCTCGGGCTCGTCGGCGGACTCGGCCTCGCCCACCTGCGTGGGGTAGCCGAGGACGAACTCGCCAGGCCACAGCAGGTCCTGGCCGGGCAGGCCCTGCCCGTCGTCGTCGGGGTTCTGGCGTGCGGTGACGCCACGGATCCCGGGCTGGGAGATCCCGTCCTTGAAGCCGAAGTGCTCGTGCCCGGGCTCGTCGGCACGGGTACGACCCTCCTGGTCGTGGACCACCCGAACCCCACCGGCCGTCATGGCGGCGAGTTGCCCGCGGGCCAACGAGCGCAGGTCCCCGGGGCTGTCGGCGGCGAGCAGCACGACCCCGTGCAGACCCTGCCGATCGGACGGCCCGACCCAACCCGCCGGTGCGCTCGCGTCCACGTCCCCGATGATCGACGCCCTGGCCGCCATGCCCTGGCGAAAGGCCTCGGGGAAGGCGTCGAGCTCGTCCCCGTCGACCCCGAGTGCGGCGATCCCCGCGTGGGTCAGCGCCACGTTCACCCACCGGGCGGTGGGAGCGGCCGCCTCCGAGCCCCGTCGGGCCCGACTCTGGCGGAACAGGTCGTTGAAGGCCAGGACCTCCTGGGCGGTGGCGATCTCGTTCACCAGGCCGGCCAGCCAGCGCCGGGCCCGCCGGGGGTCGCCGAGACGGAAGAAGAGGAGCCGCTGGAAGTCCTTGTTGAACCCGCCCACGATGTTGCCCTGGATGTTGGCGAGGTTCATCGTCGGGTCGCCCGCAGCGGCATCGTCGGCCCGCGCGGCGGCCGTCGACGCCGAGGCCGGGCCGATCCGGGCCAGCGGCAGGCCGATGGCGCCGAGGGCGGCGCCGGCCCCACCGGCCTTCAGCAGCGACCGTCGACTCAGGCCTCGGCTCGTCTGGTCGGTCTCGGGCATCGTGTGGGGGTGGGCTCGGCCCATCGCGTCGTCTCCTGTGGTTCGCCGGACAGGCGCGAAGGTAGGAACAGTCGATGAGGACCGCCTGAGGGTCAGATGAGAATCGGGTGAGAGCGCTGGTAAGGGGGCGACCTACGGTGGGTCTCGTGGGCTACCTCGACGTCTTCGCGGCGAGCGCCGCGGCGATCGCCGTCCTGATGCTCGGCACCTGGTTGGTGTCACTGCCGCTCCGAAACGCCAGCATCGTCGACATCGTGTGGGGGCTGGGCTTCGTCCTCGTGGGCTGGGTGTCGTTCCTCGTCGGCGACGGGCTGGCGGCCCGACGGCTCCTGCTGGCGCTCATGGTCACGATCTGGGGCACCCGCCTGGCGCTGTACCTGCTGTGGCGCAACGCCGGCCACGGCGAGGACTTCCGCTACGTGGCCATGCGCCGCAGGGCCGGCAACCGCTTCGCCCTCCGGAGCCTCTGGATGGTCTTCGGCCTCCAGGGCGTGATCATGTGGACCGTCAGCCTGCCGGTACAGGTCGGCTCGGTGCCCGACTCGCCCACGTCCCTCGGCCCGGTCGAGGCCCTCGGGGCCCTCGTCTGGGCCGTGGGGCTCTTCTTCGAGTCGGTGGGTGACTGGCAACTCGCCCGCTTCAAGGCCGACCCGGCGAGCGCCGGCAAGGTGATGGACACGGGCCTGTGGCGCTACACGCGGCACCCCAACTACTTCGGGGACTTCTGCGTGTGGTGGGGCATCTGGCTCGTGGCGGCCGCGACCGGCGTGGGCGTGCTCGCCGTCATCGGGCCGATCGTGATGTCGGTCTTCTTGATGCGGGTGTCGGGCGTGCCCATGCTCGAGCGCACGATCGCCAAGCGTCGTCCCGGCTACGACGAGTACATCCGCCGCACGAACAGCTTCTTCCCCGGGCCACCGAAGGCCCCCGCACGCCCTGCACCTCCCGAAGGGGCCTGACGCCGATGCACCACTGAGTCACCTACCCGCTGATCCGCCACCCCCACAACCCGGCCTTCGTGTCGGGCGCTTCACCCTGTCGGTAGCCACCGGCTATCTGCGCAGCGAGTACCGGGCCCTCGGCGTCGACTTCGAGCGTCGCAACGAGCTCTTCGACGAGGCCCTCGAGGTGCTGAAGGCCGTCTGGACCACCGACGACTTCGCCTACGAGGGGTCCGAGTTCACCGCGGGCGGCGTCTCCGCCAACCCCAAGCCCGCCCATGTGCCGATCTGGATCGGCGGCAACAGCGCCCTGACGCGCCGCCGGGTCGCCCGATCTGCCGACGGCTGGAACCCCTTCCCTGCGCCCGCGACCCTCGCCCGCACGGCCCGCACGACCCCACTGGAGACCCTCGACGACCTCGCACCGATGGTCCATCACCTGCGCCGCGAGACCGAGGCGGCCGGACGCGACCCGGCCGGCGTCGACATCTCGTTCACCACCGGCCTGCCCGGTGCAGGCAGCTCGTCGTTCTCAGCCGAAGCGCAGCTCGACGCCGTCGCCGACCTGGCCGCGGTCGGGGTGACGTGGTGCTCGACCGGCGTGCCCGACGACTCGATGGACGCGGCCGTCGAGGCCCTCGAGCGCTACGGCGCCGAGGTCATCGCCCGGCAGTAGCCGCGGCGGGCCGACGCTCAGATGGCGTGGGCGAGGTTCGCCACGTCGAACACGGCCGAGACCGCGAGGATCGTGACGATGGTGATGCCGATCGTGGCGTGCACCCAGCGCCACGGGTGGTCCGAGCCGAAGAAGCGCCGGGCCGAGATGGTGATGAAGGTGACCGAGACCACGCTCAACACGATGCTCACCAGCGGGCCGACCGCACCGGACAGGCCGATGAGGGGCAGGACGAAGGGCAGCAGCAGGTAGGTGGTGATGCACCGGACGGCCGAGATGGTGACCGAGCGCTCGAACGCACGGTTGGCCTGGACGAGGCTGACCTTGGGGGCGAGGGGGTCGATGCGCAGGAAGCGGCGCATGCGCTGGTCCGCCAGCGAACGCTCGAACGCGGTCTCGCCACGCGCCTGCTCGGCGGCGATGGCGGCGTGGTCGACCGGGCAGCGCCCGGTGACCGCGGTCGCGTCCAGGGTGGCGGCGACATCGTCCATGGCCCTCCACGCTACGGCGCGCGACGGCGGCTGTCACACCACGCCACCTCACTCCGCGCCCCCGGGCTGCCTGCTAGGACAGGGCCCATGGAACGGGACCGGTTCGATCGCCTCTTCGACCTCACGGGCCGGGTGGCCATCGTCACCGGCGGCACCCGTGGCATCGGCCGGTCCATCGCCGAGGGGCTCCTGCTGGCCGGCGCCGATGTGGTCGTGGCGAGCCGCAAGGCCGACGCCTGCGCCGAGACCCAGGCCGCCCTGGAGGCACTGGGCGGCAACGCCCTCGGTGTGCCGACCCACCTCGGCGAGCCGGACGACCTCCGGGCCCTCGTCGACGCCGCCGTGGATCGCTTCGGCGGCGTCGACATCGTGGTCAACAACGCCGCCACCGCCCTCGCCATGATGATCGAGGACATCACCCCCGAGGCCTGGCAGAAGGTGTTCGACGTGAACCTGCGAGGCCCGGTGCTGCTGGTGCAGGCCGCCCTCCCCCACCTGCGCGCCAGCGAGCACGCGTCGGTCGTCAACGTGATCTCCGTCGGCGCGTTCCTCTTCTCGACCTACACGTCGATGTACGCCAGCGCCAAGGCCGGCCTGTTGCAGTACACCCGGTCGATGGCGGCCGAGCTCGCCCCGGACGGCATCCGGGTGAACGCGCTCGCGCCGGGCACCGTGGACACCGACATGGTGCGGGCCAACCCGCCGGAGGCCCAGGAGCGGATGGCCCAGGCCGCCCTCCTGCGCCGGGCCGCCCACCCCGACGAGCTGGTCGGCCCGGCCCTGCTGCTGGCCTCCGACGCCGGCAGCTTCATGACCGGCCAGTGCGTCACGGTCGACGGCGGCCTGGCCCCCCACTGACCGGGCCGGGCCGCCCGCCGCTCCCTCAGTCGGTGATCAGCGCGTCCGCCCACCACGCCGGAGGCGGGAGCGGGTCCGACATCGGTGGCCCCGTCTCGAGAGACGGACCGACGACGGGCCAACCGAAGGGGTCGATGGTGCGCTGACGGGCGACGACCGCCTCCTTGGTGACGTTGAACACGGTGAGGTCCTGGGCGATCACGACCGGCCCGTCGTGGCGCGTGCGCATCTCCTCGAAGACGGGACCGACGGTCTGGTGGTCGACCACGAGGTGCCACATGGCCGACATCCGAGCGCCGGCCCGATCGAAGACCATGCCCGCGGCCGACGGGCTCGTGTGGGCTCCGTTGACGATCATCTCGGCGACGGCGAGCGGCATCCCGCCCTTCTCGGACAGCACCGGCGCGGTCGGGAAGGTCTCGTGGATCAGGAGGTCCGCGCCGTCGCAGGCCTCGACCAGGTGGCGGCACGGCCGCGTGTCGCCGGAGAACACGACGCTGCGTCCCGCATAGTCGAGGCGGTAGCCGACCGCACCGTTGTGGATGTGGATCACCGGGAACGACGTGATCGTCACGCCGTTGCGCTGGTACACGACCTCAGGGCGGTCGTAGGGGACCTCGGTGGCGATGGCCCGGGCGCCCGACTGGCCGGGATGGCCGGACAGGGACTTCATGTCCCAGGCGTGGGCCCGCTCGAGGTGGTGGGCGTAGGCCAACGTCCCGAGGTGCTCCTCCTCGCCGCCGGGGCCCCAGACCTCGACGGGGTCCCGCCTGCCCGCCTTGGCCAGGCTCCACAACAGCGTCGGCATGTCGCCCACGTGGTCCGCGTGCAGGTGCGACAGGAAGACCTTCGTGGTCGAGGTGACCGGGAGCCCCAGGCCGTTGAAGTTGGCCAGCGATCCCGAGCCGAGGTCGAAGAAGAAGAAATCACCCTCGGTGTTGCCGACCTCGATGAGTACCGAGGCAGACGCCTGGCTCTTCTTCACGAAGGGATCGCCGCTCCCGAGGATGGTCACCCGGATCTCGTCGGTGGCCAGCGACTCGGCCCCCGGTACCAGCACCTCGGCGTAGGGCCCGGCCGGCGTGCCGACCACCGGCGTCGTGGTCAGCGGCCGCGTGCTGCCTTCGTGGGCCAGTTCGGTCAGCTCGTTGACCTCGTTCGCCATGATCGCTCCGTTTCCGTGGTCCGGCGGCGCACGGCGTGGTCGCCCGACGGGATCAAACTACGCGGCATCACCTCGACCCTCCACCCGATCGGTGCGGACCGGCGCCGGGTGAAGCAGGTCGTCGGCTCACGAGCCGACGGCGATCCGCCGCTCTGGCTGAGGCCGCCCGCCGCCCGATGACGCATACTCGAAGCGTTCCCGAGTCATGCGCGAGGTGGACGATGGAGCACTCGGGCGGTCCAACCGGAGAGGCCCCGAAGATCACGACCGGCGACCAGCGGCTCGGCAAGCGCTCCCGACGCCTGGTCCGGACCCTGCGGATCCCGGGCGAGACCGGCACCATCGACCGGGTCGTGTACGCCACGATCACCGTGATGAGCGTGCTCATCATCTACGACGGCTGGGAGGACCTGCACCTCCTCGAGGTCGCCGGGGTGATCGTGGGCCCGATCCTCGCCATGTTCCTCGCCCACGTGTTCTCGGCCAGCCTCGCCCACCAGGTCGCCGAAGCGCGACGCCTCCACTGGCGGGAGCGGGTCACCATCATGCGCGCCGAGGCCCGGTTCCTCCTGCTCGCCGTGCCCCCGCTCGTCCTGCTCCTCGGGACCCAGCTCGCCGGCGTGTCGCTGAAGTGGTCCATCAACACCATCGTGTGGGCGGGCGCCGCATCGCTCGGGTATTGGAGCTAGGTCGCCGGCCGACGGGCGGGCTTCCGTCGTTGGCAGCTCGTCGGCGCGATCGCGGGCGGCCTGCTCGTCGGGCTCGTCATCCTCGTCCTGCAGGTCCTGCTCCAGCCGGGGAAGGTGTTCTCGGGCGGCGAGCTGTAGCCGCCCCCGGCGGGCGAGGTCCGGTCGGCGTCAGGCGGGGGTCAAACGGACGGGGAGGCGCTTGAGGGCGTTGTTGAGGTTCGAGCGGACGCGCACGGCGTCGCCGGTCTGCTCGATGGCGGGAAACGCCGCCAGCAGCTCCTCGAAGAAGACCCGGCCCTCGAGGCGGGCGAGGTGGGCGCCGAGGCAGAAGTGCTCGCCGATGCCGAACGACAGGTGCGGGTTGGGGTTGCGGTGGATGTCGAACGCCTGCGCGTCGGCGAACACCGCCTCGTCGCGGTTGGCCGACGTGTAGTACATCGCCACCTTGTCCCCCTCGGCGATGGGGACACCGGACAGCTCGGTGTCGGCGCTGGCCGTCCGACGGAAGTAGTGCAGGGGGTTGGCCCACCGAAGGATCTCCTCGACGGCGCCGGGGATGAGCGAGGGGTCGGCGCGCAGCGCGTCGAGCTGGTCGGGGTGCTGGAGCATTGTCTGCAGCCCGGAGGACAGCATCGTCTTGGTGGTGTCGTTGCCCGCAGTGACGAGCTGCACGCAGAAGCTGCCGAAGTCGATGTCGCTCATGGGCTCGGGGGCGCGGTCGTCCCGGCCGAACTCGGTGGCGAGGATGAGCGAGGTCAGGTCCTCCCGGATGGGCTCGGCCCGCCGGCGGGCCCCGAACTCGATGAAGTACATCGCCATCGCGACCATGGCGTTCTCGTCGTCGTCCTCGCCGACCGCCGCGAGCTCGGGGTCCTGACCGCTCGTCTGGCGCTCGGCCCAGCGCTGGATGCGGGCCCAGTCCTGCTCGGGCAGGCCCATGATCTCGCCCACCACCTGCGAGGGCAGCGCCCCGCACACGTCGTGGACGAACTCGACGTCGCCACGGTCGGCGGCCTCGGCCATGATGCGCCGGCAGATCGAGCGCACCCGCTCCTCCAGGCCACCGATGACCCGAGCGCCGAAGTGCGGCGACAGGGGCGCGCGGTAGTCGGCGTGGGGTGGCGGGTCCATGGCCAGCAGCATGTGGCGCATCATCGCCAGGGCCTCGGGGTCGAGGTCCTCGATCACGACGCCGCCGAGCGACGCAGAGAAGAGGTTCGGCTCACGGGCGACGTGGACGAGGTCGGCGTGGCGCAGGACCACCCAAGCCCCACCGCCGTCCGCCATCGGCTGGCGGAACACCGGTTGCGTGGCCCGGAGGTGGGCCAGGTACTCGTGGGGCGGTCCGTCGAGGTAGGTGTCGGGGTCGAAGAGGTCGACGGGATCGGCGGCGAGGTCGGTCACGGCGACTCCTCCGGTCGGTGGCACCCGGTCCCGCGATGATGCAGCATCGCCATCAGATCGGCCGGCGCTCGTTGAGCTCGCGGGCGTTGTCCCGCATGATGAGCTGACGCTCGACGTCGGTGAATGCCTTCAACTCGACGGCGTAGTCCAGCGGGCGGGGCATGCCCTCGATGTGGGGCCAGTCCGAGCCGAAGATCACGCGGTCGGCGCCCATCAGGGCGACGACCTCGTGCACGTCGTCCTCCCAGAAGGGGTTGATCCAGACGTGGCGGCGGAAGGTCTCGACCGGGTCTTCGGGGAAGTAGCCGGGGGTCTTCCTAGCCGTCGAGCGCAGCTTGTTGAACAGGTCGCCGAGGAACTCGGAGCCGTTCTCCACCGAGGCGATGCGCACGTTCGGGAAGCGGTCGAAGAGCTTGTCGAAGGCGACGGTGATGAGGAACTCGAAGGCCGCCCGCTCGATGTTGAACGACTTGATGGTGGGGCGGAACTGGCCCGTCGACGTGGTGCTGAACGAGGCGCTGAAGCCCTCCTCGGCGTAGCCGTTGGCGCTGTTGCCGCTGTCGCCGGCGTGGACCACGACGGGGATGCCGGCCTCGTTGACGAGGCCCCAGAAGCGGTCGAAGGCGGGGTCGGCCGGCGAGAGCGGGCCCGCTGGCGTGTAGACCGCCGCCGGGCGGATGCAGACGACGTGGGCGCCCCGCTCGAGGGCCCACTCCAGCTCGGCCACGGCCTGGTCGACCACGGCCAGCGAGAGGTAGGGCGCGGCGAAGATGCGGTCCTGGTGGTGGAAGCCCCAGTCCTCGTCGAGCCAGCGGTTGAGCGCCTGCGCCATCTTCATGACCGCAACGGGGTCGTGCTTCAGCGGCTCCTCGTAGAGCACGCCGAGCGTGGGGAAGAGCCAGATCGCCTCCAGGCCGTGCTCGTCCATGACCGCGAGCCGGGCGTCGCGTTCGCGGTACTCGGGAGGAATGGGCCCGCGCTCGCGAAGAAAGTCCATGGGCGACTTCCCGTCGGGGTTGCCGCGGAAGTAGTCGTGCAGAGCGCCGGCTGGGGCGACGGGGTCGAAGGTGGGGTTGGTGACCGCTCGGCTCACCTTGCCGCCGACGACGTGGTACCTGCGCCCGTCGATCTCGCACCACTGCACGACCCGCGGCCCCCACTTGGGATCGAGGTGGCGGGTGAAGGCGTCGAGCGCCTCGTAATAGTGGTTGTCGGCGTCGAAGGCGTCGAAGGGCAGGCCCACGGCGCCGAGCGTAGGCGACGCGTTCACCAACGGACGATGGCCAGGCTCGCGACCGCCGTTCCGGCCCCTCGCCCGCACCGGGCGGTCGTGTGGGTCCACGAGATGGTCTCGGGCCTTCGCGGCCGTCCCGGACATCGGTGGCCGATCCACCCGTCGACCGCCACGGGATGGCGGCCTGCCCATTCTTTCCTTCACTTGCCGTGAGAGTTTCTGCTACTCTCCGTAACCTCAGGACGAAGGAGATACGGGTGCTCGATCGAGGACTGGTCGTCTGCAACGCAAAGGGTGGGGTCGGCAAGTCATCGATCTCGGCCGGCATCGCCGCCAACGCCGCGGCCACCGGGCACCGAACGCTGCTCGTCGATCTCGACCCCGGTGGTTCGATCGACCAGGACCTGGGCTACCGCCAGAGCGGCGACTCGGACGAGGGCCGCACGCTCTACCGGTCCGTCGTGGACACCGACCCGATCGAGCCGCTCCGAGACGTGCGCACCGGCCTCGACGTCGTGCCCGCGGGGGACTTCACCCGGGCGGCCCTGGCCCTGGTTCTGGCCGGCGAGGTGCCGCCCACCCGCATCGCCGAACGGCTCGAGGAGTTGGGGCGCTACTACGAGCTCGTGCTCATCGACACGCCACCGGCGACGACCGTTGCCCTCGACGTCGCACTCTGCGCCGCCCATTTCCTGATGATGCCGGTCGGCGCCGACACGGGCAGCCTCGACGGCCTCGAGCTGGTGTCCGAGCGATATCAGGTGATCCGCGGTCGCGGGCTGAACGCGGACCTCGAGCTCCTCGGCGTGGTGCTGTTCGGCATGGACCCCGGCCAGCCGCGGCTGTACCGCGAGGTGCGTGCCGACGTGGAATGGGAGCTGGCCGGTGCCGCGCCCGTCCTCGACTCCTTCGTCCGCCATCGCCCGAGAGCAGCGCGCGACATGCGCCGCCACGGCCTGGTGGCAAGCGAGTACCTGCGGGCCGCTCGGGAGTCGCGCGGCGACCCGACGAGCCTGACGGGCGCCGACTCGTTCGACGCGGACGCCGAAGGACTCGCGCAGGACTACTGGGACCTCACGAGCGAGGTCCTCGAATCCATCGACCGACGAACCTCGCGCATGGCGCTGGCAGGAGCTTCCGTTGGCTGACATCGGACCATCGCCCAGGTCGGACGGCGCACGGGAGCGGGGCCGTGCCCCGGTGATCGACCTACGCGAGGACCCGCCCGTCCGACGCCGCCAGATGCGGGGCGTGCCCCGCGAGGCCGACCTGTTGTTGCTGTCCTACCGCGACGCTCCCGCCGAGCCCCTCGCGAACCGATCGGCCGCCCTGCGGCTTGGATTGGCGGCCGGGGTCGACCTCGAGCGGCGTCCCGATTCGCACCTGGCGGTCAGCGAACCGACCGAGACGGTCGAGACGCTCGAGCCGGGTCGCCCCCTCGCCGGTGATCTGGTCGTGCGTCGGCTCCGCCTTCGGTCGGTGGCCAAGGTGACGTTCACCTTCGCGCTCTGCATGCTCGCCGTGGTGTTGGTGGCGGGCATCGTGCTCTGGACGGTCGCCGACCGGGCCGGCTGGGTGACCCAGTGGACCAGCCTGCTGGTCGATCTCGGATTCACCGACGCGACGGTCGACGGCCCGACCATTCTGCGGGCATCGAGCCTCGCCGGTGTGATCGTGGCCGCAACCGCCACGCTGCTGACGCTCGCGGCCGCGATCATCTACAACCAGATCAGCGGATTGGTCGGCGGATTCGAATTCTCGGTGCGGTCGCGCCGGGCCGGTCGCCGCTCGGCCGCCATCGACTGATCCGCCCGAGGGGGATCAGTCGGCGCGGTCGAACTCCCAGACGGCGATGCCGAGGAACGCCAGACCGGCCGTCACCACCACTGCGATCTGGAGGACGTCGGGGACGGGCCAGCCCCACCAGGTCAGTGCCGGGTTCAGGGCGGCGACGGCCGTCGGATCGGCATCGATGTGCCCGAACACCGCGTCGCGCAGTGGATGCACCGCATAGGTGATCGGGTTGACGTGCACCAGGGTGTTCAACCACGTCGGGAGGTGGGTGAGCGGGTAGAGCGCCCCCGACAGGAACATCAGGGGCAGCAACACCATCTGCATCAGGCCCATCATCGCCTGGATCTGCTTGACGCGAGCCGCCAGCACGAGGCCGAAGGCCGTGACCGCGAAACCCAGGATCAACATCTCGGCGATGAGTGTGACGAGCATCACCGGCGCGTAGGGAACATCGACCAGGGGGGCCAGGAGGAGCACGATCATCCCCTGGATCGTGGCCACCGTTGCGCCGCCACAGCACTTGCCGATCAGGATCGAGCTGCGCCGGACCGGGGCGACGAGCATCTCGCGGAGGAAGCCGAACTCGCGGTCCCACACGATCGAGATGGCCGAGAACATGGCGGTGAACAGCACCGACAGGGCGAGGACGCCCGGGAACATGAAGGTGCGGAGGTTCACGTCCCCGGTCGCGCCGGCGGTGAGCGAGGAGAGCCCGGTTCCGAGCACGAACATGAACAGCAGCGGTTGGACCAGCGCCGTCACGATCCGGACCCGGTCCTGCGAGAACCGGATCATCTCCCGTTGCCACACCACCTTGATCGCGCGCAGGTCGTGGGCGATCCCGCGATCGGGCAACCGGATGGCAGGGATGTGGTGGACGGGCCCGGGGCTGTCCGTCGCCTGGGGGGAGGACACCGTGGTCATCACCTGCTCCTGGCCGTGAGGAGCGGGTGGGCCCGAAGCCGGTCGGTGCCGGTCGCCTCGGCGTCACTGATCGTGCGACCGGTGTAGGTGAGGAAGACGTCGTCGAGCGACGGGCGGGCCACGCTCACCGACGAGATGGGCACCTTCATCTCGGCGAACAGGCGCGGGACGAACTGCTCGCCGTCGGCGACACCGAACGTGACGAGCCCGTCGTGCACGGCAGCCTCGAGGTCGAAGAGCCGGGCCAACTCGGCGATCGCGGCGGTGTCGTCGGTCGTGGAGATCTGCACGCGGTCGGTGCCCACGCTCGCCTTGAGGGCTTCAGGCGTGTCGAGGACGACGATCCGGCCCTGGCTCATGATGGCGATGCGGTCACAGTTCTCGGCCTCGTCCATGTAGTGGGTGGTGAGGAAGATCGTGATGTCCTCCTTCTGGCGCAGCTCGTGGATGTACTCCCATATCGAGGCGCGGGTCTGCGGGTCGAGGCCCACCGTGGGCTCGTCGAGGAACAGCACCCGGGGCGAGTGGAGGAGGCCGCGCGCGATCTCGAGCCTGCGCTTCATGCCGCCCGAGAAGGTGTTGACCCGAGCATCCCGACGCTCCCAGAGGCCGACCATCGTGAGCACCTGGCGCATCCGATCGGCGACGATGGCCCGGGGGACGCCGTAGAGCTCGGCGTGGAAGCGCAGGTTCTGTGCGGCCGTGAGGTAGAGGTCGAGCGTCGTGTCCTGGAACACCAGGCCGATGTTGCGGCGCACGTCACCACGCTCGGTCACCACGTCGTAGCCCGCCACGGCGGCGTGGCCGCCCGACGGCTCGACCAGGGTGCACAGGATGCTGATCGTCGTGGACTTGCCCGCGCCGTTCGGCCCGAGGAAGCCGAAGGTCTCGCCCACCCCCACCTCGAAGTCGATGCCGGCGACCGCCTCGAGGTCGCCGTAGCGCTTGGTCAGGCCGCGCACCGATACCGCGGGGCCGGTCGGCTCGTGAGAAGTCTCCATCGGGGCGCCCCCTCGCGCAGTGAAGGTCACCCCACTATGGCGGCTTTTCGGGGCGATCGGCCCGGATCACCGAACCGCAAGGGTCGTGCTCTACGGTCGAGCACGGCTGCATCTCCCGGAGGAGCCGACATGGGCACGCGCATCGCCAACGTCATCCGCTATGTGGCGGACCAGGATCGGTCCGTGGCGTTCTGGACCGGAACGATCGGTTTCACCGTCCGCACCGACGTGGAGATGTGGCCGGGTGCCCGTTGGGTCGAGGTCGGGCCGACGGTCGGGGAGACCGGCATCGTGCTGCTCGCGGTGAACGACTTCGCCGACGAGGTCGTGAGCAAGCCGGCCGGATTCACGCTCGTCACCGACGACCTGGTCGCCGCGCACGCCGCACTGGTCGCGAACGGCGTCGAGGTGGGCGCTCCCGTCACCGAGGCGTTCGGCACGTTCATCACCTTCACCGATCCCGACGGGTACGACTACGTGCTCAGCCAGGTGAGTGACGTCGGCCCCTTCGCCGCGACCCCCGACCCGTGAGCGGGCGCCGAGCTGTCGAGCCGGGCCACCCCTCACCGGCCCGACATCACCTCACGGCCCCGCCCACCGGTCGTGGCACCGACGCAGGGACCAAAGACCCTGTCGACGGCCCGCTGGTTCTATAGTCTTGCACTACAGAACTAGCTGACCCGGAGGATCCGTGATGACCGCACCAACCGACACCGACCGACCACCCCGATCCGAGGCAGGGTGGTTCGCCGTCGTGGCCGTGCTCGCCACTCTGGCGCTCGCCGTGGGGATCGTGGCCCTCGTCCGGCAACCCGATTCAGGGAGCTCGTCCGGCGGGGGCGGCGGCACCCAGACCGTGGACGTGACCTTGACCGAGTTCGCCGTCGAGCCGGCGACCCTCGAGGTCGCGCCGGGCACCGAGCTCGTGGTGAACGTCACGAACGACGGCGCCATGCCCCACGACCTCAAGCTGAACGGCGAGACGGGCACCGAGCTGATCGACCCCGGGGCAACGGTCGAGGGCATCAGCCTCGGCACCGTCGACGCGGACACCATGGCGTGGTGCACCGTGCCCGGCCATCGGGAGTCAGGCATGGAGATGGCGATCACGGTCACCGGCGGGGGGTCGAATGGCGGCACTGCGGCCGACACCGCGGCGGCGCCCGCGGGGGCGACCATCGACCCCGAGGCGATGCCGGCCGCCGACTGGGAGGCCTTCGATCCTTCGATCGAGCCCGCCCCCGGGGCGACCGAGCACGAGATCACCCTGCACGCGGTCGAGGCCGAGGTCGAGGTCGCGCCCGGCGTCACCCAACAGGCCTGGACCTTCGTGGAGGGCAACGGCGACAACCAGGGGACACCACGGATGGGTGGGCCCGTGCTGCGGGGCCACGTGGGCGACCTCTTCACGGTGACCCTGGTGAACGACGGAGAGATCGGCCACTCGATCGACTTCCACGCCAGCCGCGTGGCCTGGGACGACGAGATGCGCACGATCGAGCCGGGCGAGTCGCTGGTCTACCAATACCGGGCCGAATACGCCGGCGCCTTCATGTACCACTGCGGCACCGCCCCGGCCCTGCACCACATCGGCAACGGGATGTTCGGGGCGATCATCATCGACCCGCCCGAGCTGGCGCCGGTCGACCACGAGTACGTCGTCCTGCAGTCCGAGCTCTACCTCGGCGAGCAGGGGCAGCCGGGCGACCTCGACAAGATGATCAACACCGACTGGGACGCCGTGGTGTTCAACGGGTACTACAACCAGTACAAGTTCTCGCCCATCCGGGTCGAGGCGGACGAGCGGATCCGGGTCTGGGTCGTCGATGACGGCCCCTCGGAGAACTCGGCGTTCCACATCGTCGGCACCATCTTCGACACCGTGTGGAAGGAGGGCAGCTACCTCCTGCAGCCCGACGCACGTCAGGGCGGTTCCCAGGTGCTCGACCTCCAGCCCGCCCAGGGCGGCTTCGTCGAGTTCAGCTTCGCCGAGGAGGGCTTCTACCCCATGGTCACCCACAAGTTCGCCAACGTGGGCAAGGGCGCCCTGGGCCTCTTCCAGGCCGGTGACGTCGAACTGCCCGGCGGCGGGGGGCACTGAACCGCGACGCTGTCGGGCGACGGGCCGGCGGGCGACCGCCGGCCCGTCTCTCGGGGCATGCTTGCGCCCATGCGCTACGACCTCGACCCCGAGCGGTCGACCCTCGAGATCCACGCATCGTCGAGCATCCACCCCATCGAGACCCGCACCGGCGTGTCGGGTTGGATCGACTGCACGCCCGGCGCCGACGGCTGCCCTCACCCCGCCCACCCGATGTCGGGCCAGGTCACCTTCAGCCTCGGCGGGATGCGCTCCGGCAACCCGCTCATCGACCGCGAGGCCGAGCGTCGCCTCGACGTGGCGCACCACCCGACGGTGACCGCCGTCCTCACCAGCCTCGTCCCAGCCGACGAGGACGCCGCCTGGCAAGGCGAGGGTGAGCTGACCTTCCACGGCGTCACCCGCCCGGTGGCCGGCATCCTGCGCATGGAGTGCGAGGGGGCCGGGCTCCGCCTGGAGGGCAGCGCCGAGATCGACGTGACCGACTTCGGCGTGCAGCCCCCCAGCCTGCTGCTCGTCAAGGTCCACAAGGAGGTTCGGGTGGACCTGCGGGCCATCGCGGAACCGGGCTGAGCCGTCCGTAGCCTGCTCACGATGATCACGATCACGGGCATGGACGTCACGGCCGAACCAGTGGTGCCCGGCCGGGCGCTCGTGGTGTCGGCCCATCCCGACGACGTCGACTTCGGTGCCGCCGGCACCGTCGCCCGGCTCCGGGCCGCCGGCACCGAGGTGGTCTACTGCATCGTGACCGACGGCGACGCCGGTGAGGCGCCCGAGGGAGTAGCTCGCTCGTACGTCGCCGCGCTGCGCCGGGCCGAGCAGCGGGCGGCAGCAGCAGCGGTCGGCGTGGACGACGTGCGATTCCTCGGCTACCCCGACGGCCGGCTCGAGGTCACCCTCGACCTGCGGCGCGACCTGTCGCGGACCATGCGCGAGGTCGAGCCCGACGTCGTGCTCTGCCAGTCGCCCGAGCGGCGCTGGGACCGTGTCTTCGCAAGCCATCCCGACCATCTCGCTGCAGGCGAGGCCACCCTGCAGGCCGTCTACCCCGACGCCCGGAACCCCTACGCCCACCCGGAGCTGGCGCGCGGCGGCCTGGGCCCGCACACCGTGCGGGAGGTCTGGGTCTTCGCCCACCCCCAGACCGACCGCTACGTCGACATCACCGACACCATCGACGCAAAGTTGGCGGCCCTCCGGGCCCATGCCAGCCAGACCGCCCACGTGGACCTGGAGGGTCTCATCGGCGGGTGGACCCGCGCCACGGCGCTGGAGGCCGGCCTCCCCGAAGGCTGCCAAGCCGAGGCGTTCTTCACCTGCCGCACCGGCTGAGCGGCCTCGGGCTCGCACACCGACCGACCTCGGGACCATCGGCTCTGTCTCCGGTGGCCACGATCGGTGAAGCTTCAGGCATGAACCGACAGCTCACCCTGGCTCGCCGACCCGAGGGGCTGGTCGAGGCCGACGACTTCACCATGGTGGAGACCCCACGCCCCGTTCCCGGCGACGGCGAAGCGGTGATGCGCACGCTGTACCTCTCGATCGACCCGACGGTGCGGACCTGGATCTCCGACGCTCGGAGCTACTTCCCGCCGGTCGAGATCGGTGAGGTGGTGCGATGCCCGGGCACCGGGGTGATCGTCGAGACCGCCATCGATGCGTACGCGATCGGTGACCTCGTCTACTCGCTCCCCGGCTGGCAAGACTACGCCATCGTGCGGGACGACCTGTTCACCACCAGGCTCGCACCGGGCACGGACCCCCTCCCCGCCCTCGGCGTGTTCGGGAACAACGGGATCACGGCCTACATCGGGCTGGTCGACGTGGGCCGGCCGGTTGCGGGCGACACCGTCGTGGTCTCGGCCGCAGCTGGGGCGACCGGATCGATCGCCGGTCAGATCGCCAAGATCCTCGGTTGCCGGGTGGTGGGCATCGCCGGCCGCGACGACAAGTGCCGCTGGGTGGTCGACGAACTGGGCTTCGACGCCTGCGTGAACCACCGCGCCCCCGACTTCCCTGCGCAGCTGAAGGCGGCCACCCCGCGGCGGATCGACGTGTACTTCGACAACGTGGGCGGACCGGTGCTCGATGCCGTGCTCGCCCGCCTCGCACCGCACAGCCGCGTCGTGCTCTGCGGTGCGATCGCCGTGTACACCGCCGAGCACAAGCCGCCCGGGCCGTCGAACTACCTCGAACTGATCACGGCTCGGGCCCGGATGGAGGGCTTCAACACCTTCGACCACTGGGACCGCTTCGGCGAGATCACCGCCCAGCTCAAGGCGTGGACCGACACGGGCCGACTCGCGCACCGCGAGCACGTGGTGGATGGTCTCGAGCACGCGCCGGAAGCCCTCAACATGTTGTTCACCGGCGACAACCTCGGGAAGCTCGTGGTGAAGGTGGCCGACCCGCCGAAGCGGTGAGGCCCGGGGTCAGAAGCCCGACCGACCGGAGCGCTGCGGCCGTTCGGCCCACCGAGGAGGAGGCGGTGGTGGGGCGGACGACGGACGATACGACGGCCGGGGCGGCTCGTCGGCAGTCTGCGAGGCCTGGTCGAGGCGGACGAACGAGAGCATTCCAACCACGGCGACCACCACCACGACGGCCGAGATGGCGATGGTGCCCCTACTGTCGGTGCCCGCCGAAACGCCGTGCACCGTGGCGAGCACGAACACCGGGAAGCTGAGGTAGTGGACGCTGCGCCACACGCGCTTCGGCAGCCAGCGGCGGGCGAGGGCCGTGAGCTCCACTGCCGCGAGGAGGTAGAGCGCGATGACACCCCACGCCACGGCCACCGGGTGCCAAGTGGCCGCAAAGGGAACCAGCACGGCACTGATGCCGAAGTGCGTGTAGCTGTCGAGCACGAGGCCGGCCACGTGAAGCCCGATGAAGATCATGGTGAGGGTGCCGAGCCACTGGTGCAGGTCGAGCAGCCAGACGGGACGGGGCCGCTTGCCGAAGACCTTGGTGGACAAGGCCAGGCCCCACACCACGCTCGCGGCCAGCAGCGCCCAGGCCACCAGGCCGCCGGAACGGGCGACGTACCACCAGAACTGGGCCATTCAGCTTCCCCCGCTGCTGGTGAGGGGCGGTGCTGTCGGCTGGAACGGGGCCGGGGTCGCGCCCTGACCGGCGAACGGGTCGAACTGGTCGTCCGCCTGCGGCGGGTCGAAGCCGTCGTATCGGTCGGGCGCGACCGACGGGTCCGACGTCCCCGGGGAGTCGGCCGCAAAGGGGGCCGGTGAGGCTGTACCCGCGTCGGCCTGGTGCGAGACGGCGAGGGTGGTGCCGATGCCGGCAAAGGCCGTCGCGCTCAGAACCACTGCCACCCGCCGAGCCGTATGGGCAGGCTTCCGCCTCGGGGCAGACGAGCAATTCTGGGGGGTCACAGCACCGAGCCTCGCAGGACACGCTTAAGGCTGGCTGAAAGGATCCTCCGAGAACCCGCAGAGTCGCGGCGCGTCCCGACCGCGTGCGACACAGTGGCGGTGATGAAGGACACCTACTCCCACGGGCACCACGAGAGCGTGCTGCGCAGCCACCGGTGGCGCACGGCTGAGAACTCGGCCGCCTACCTGCTCCCCCACCTGCATCCCGGCCTCGACCTGCTCGACGTGGGCTGCGGCCCCGGGAACATCACCCTCGACCTCGCGTCGCGCGTGTCGCCTGGCCGGGTGAGGGGTCTCGACGCTGCACCCGAGGTGATCGACGTGGCCTCGGCCGAGCGGGACCGACGAGGGGCCACCGGCGTCGAGTTCTGCCAGGGCGACGTCTACGCCCTCGACCTCGACGACGGTTCCTTCGACGTCGTCCACGCCCATCAGGTGCTCCAACACCTCAGCGACCCCGTGGCGGCGCTCCGGGAGATGCGTCGGGTCGTCAGGCCCGACGGGCTCGTCGCGGCGCGTGACAGCGACTACGCCGCCATGGCCTGGGCGCCGCTCGACCCCCGCCTCGACCACTGGCTCGACCTGTACCACCGGATCACCCGCGAGAACCGGGCCGAGGCCGACGCCGGCCGCCACCTGCTCGGCTGGGCACGACGGGCGGGTTTCGCCGAGGTGGCGGCCACCAGCTCGACGTGGACGTTCGCCGACGCCGAGACGCGTGCCTGGTGGGGGGACCTGTGGGCCGTCCGGGTGACCGACTCCTCGTTCGCCATCCAGGCGGTGGACTACGGGCTGGCGACCCCGGCCGACCTCGCCGACCTCGCGGCGGGCTTCCGCGACTGGGCCGCCTCTCCCGACGGCTTCTTCGCCGTGCTCCACGGTGAGATCCTCGCCAGGGGCTGACTAAGCCTCGATCCACCGATCGGCTTTGGGTGGTGGGGTGGCGGCGGTGTGGCGGTGACGGCCTTGTCGGGCTGGCGGCTGTGGGTGTTGGGGCGGCCGAGGTTGGTGTTTCGTGGTGGTGGTGGGTTGTCGACGCCGTGGG
>JAYRVH010000075.1:0-2296 GCA_041918615.1 Acidimicrobiales bacterium | reverse complement strand
CGCCGACGAGGATGCGGCGTGACTGCTCCCGGCCTGGGTGCTGCACACCAGCGGGCACGACTGATCGTGCTGGCCCGGGACGGGTGGCGTTGCCACTGGTGCGGAGGACCAGCCACAGAAGCAGACCACCTGCTCGAGCGCGTCCGCGGTGGTACGTCGATCCCATCGAACCTGGTCGCATCGTGCAAGAGCTGCAACGCGCGCCGAGGCAACGCGCTCGCGCAGACGCGACGTCGGCGCGGTCATCGGCTACCATTTTTTGCGAACGGCTTCCCACCATGACCCCGCCCCTCTCCTCTCTCTCCCCCGGCCGGCCGGACCCGTGACGAATGTCGTCACGGCAAGTGGTCGGGCAACTGCCGCTGGACGCTTCCCGGCGGTCTCGTGGCACCGCGGAACGCGACGCCGGCGCCGACCTGAGCGAGCTACGCCGCCTCGAGCTGCTGCCGGCCGCGTCGAAAGCCGTCCAGACCGCCTACCGCTACCTCGCACGTGAGCTAGACCGCGCCCGCGCTGAAGGTGACCGCTACGGCCAGATCAACGCCGCCCGCGAGATCCTCCGGATCCGCGCCGCGCTCGGCTCGACGGACCCGACCGCGACAGGCGACGAGCTGCAACGGCTCCGCGACGACCTGTCCGCCAAGATTCGGGACGAACCGCCGGCCTGAGCGCCCAACGCTTGGCCACGCCACCGACGCCGAAGCCCTGATCCTCAACGGGTTCCGGCTGATGCCATGGCAACGCTACGTCGCTGACGTCGCCGGCGAGCTCGACGACAACGGGCTACGCCGCTACGACACCGTCGTCATCATCGTTCCCCGCCAGAACGGCAAGACGACCCTCATCGAGCCGCATCTGCTCACCGTGTCCACCCGACCCGATGCGACAGGGGCACCGACACGGCGGATCGCTCTCTACCTCGCCCAGGACCGCCAGCTAGCCCGGGAGAAACTGATCGTCGAGCTCGAGGGCGAGCGGATGTCCCGGAACCTCGCCTACCGGGGGAACTACACCGTCAGACGGTCGAACGGGTCGGAGCGGATCACGTGGACGAACCGGCCCGGGCGGATCATGGTCCAAGCGTCAACGAACGACGCCGGCCACTCGCTCACCGTCGACGACGTCGTCCTCGACGAGGCGTGGGCGCACCGTGACCTGTCGATCGTCAACGGGGTACAGCCGACGATGCAAACCCGACCAGACCCGCAACTGTGGGTCGTGTCGACCCCCGGCGACGGAGACGACGGCCTGTTGCAGCACTACCAGGAGCTCGGCGAAGCATCCCTGTCGGACCCGGACACCCGCATCGCCTACTTCGAGTGGTCCGCCACCTCGAGCGACGACCGGGCGGACCCCGCGGTGTGGCGCCGGGTCATGCCGGCCCTTGGGATCACGATCACCGAAGATCGGATCCGCTCGTACCTGTCGACGACACCGCCAGCCGAGTTCGATCGCGCGTACCTTGCCCGCCGGCCCGCTGTCGACACCGTCGCCGCGCTCAGCATCGCCGACTGGTGGGCGTGCGCACACCCGGACCCTGACACCGTCGCCCCCACGGGGCCGCTCGTCGCCGCGTTCGACGTGAACCTAGACCGCACGTACACGACGCTCGCTGTCGCCGGCGCCTTTGACGGCCGCACCGGTGTGGTGGTGCTGCGCGAACCGGGGACAGCGTGGGTTCCTGGTGCGCTGCTCGAGCTGGCCCACCGACCCGGGATCACCTTGCACGCCGTCGTCGCCGACCGCCGCTCCGGCACCGGTGGGATCATCGACGCCTGCCTGTTGCGTGGCCTGCCCGCCCACGAGCTCGGCACCGGCGACGTAGCGTCGGCGACGGGGACGATGGTCGACGTGCTCGCCGAACGGATGCTCTGGCACGCCTCCCAAACCGTGCTCGACGACGCCGTCACCGGATCCCGCCGCCGGCCCCTCGGCGAAGCATGGGCGTATGCGAAGCAGCAGGCGACGACCGACTCGGCGCCGATCATCGCCGCTACGTACGCCGTAGCCGGCTACCGGTCCCGGTTCCCGGTGCTGTGACCCTTCCGGGCCGCTAGCCACGCATCGACGTCGGCCGGGTCGTAGCGGATCGTGCGGTACCCGAGCCGGATCGGCGTCGGACCTTCCCCGTAGTGACGCAACCTCGTCACCGTCTGAACGCTGACCTTGGCCCGGGTCGCCACGTCCCGTGATGTGAGCAGATCTGCTCCAATCCGGTCAGAAGCCATCCACACCAGTCTACGCCGAGGGTATGTCTCATGGTGGGCGTGTCCAGGCGCCGCCGGCTCACTGAACT
>JAYRVH010000074.1:0-16937 GCA_041918615.1 Acidimicrobiales bacterium | reverse complement strand
TTCCTCGGACACCCGCAGCTCCTCGCTCGGTCAACATGACCGACCGAGCGAACAACGGAACGATGTCCCTGCGGTAATCGACCTCACCAAGCGGAACGATGTCCTGACGGTTCCACCGGAACGATGTCCTGGCGGCCCTCACCTAGACTCGGGAGGTGCGCGCGGTCACGAACACGAGGGTGGTCATCGTCGGCCAGGGGTACGTCGGGCTCCCCGTCGCGATTCGCGCGTGCGAGCAGGGCCACGACGTCGTCGGCTTCGACGTCGACGACCGGCGGGTCAAGCGCCTCGGGGCCGGCGAGTCGATGGTCGAGGACGTCACCGACGAACGACTGAACGCTGCCCTCGAGAGTGGGCGTTACCACCCGACCACCGCCCCGGAGGACTGCGCCCGGTTCGATGTCGCGGTGATCTCGGTGCCCACCCCGCTCAGCGAAGGGAACCCCGACCTCTCCTACATCGAGGAGGCGGCGCGCACCCTGTCGACCCACCTCACACGCGGCGCGACCGTGGTCCTCGAGTCCACGACGTACCCCGGCACCACCGAGGAGCTGGTCGGACCGATCCTCGAAGCGGGCTCCGACCTCGAGATGGGCACCGACTTCCACCTGGGGTACAGCCCCGAGCGCATCGACCCCGGCAACCGCGAGTGGACCTTCGTCAACACGCCCAAGGTCGTGTCCGGGGTCGACGAAGCGTCGCTCGCCGTCGTCACCGCCTTCTACGACTCGCTCGTCGATCGGACGGTCCCCGTCTCGAGCCCCCGCGAGGCCGAGCTCGCGAAGCTCCTCGAGAACACGTTCCGTCACGTGAACATCGCCCTCATCAACGAGCTGGCCATGTTCGCGAACGACCTGGGCATCGACGTCTGGGAAGCGATCGACGCTGCGTCCACCAAGCCGTTCGGGTACCTCCGCTTCACGCCCGGCCCCGGTGTCGGCGGCCACTGCCTGCCCATCGACCCGTCCTATCTGTCGTGGCGGGTGCGCAGCTCACTGGGCCATGCCTTCCGGTTCGTCGAGCTCGCCAACGACGTGAACGAGCACATGCCCGACTACGTCGTCCGGCGCCTGATGGTGGCCCTGAACGATCGGGGGCTCGCCATGAAGGGCCGCCGTGTGCTGCTGCTCGGGCTCGCGTACAAGCGCAACACCGGCGACGCCCGGGAGTCGCCGTCGAGCCCCATCGCTCGAAAGCTGCTCGACCTGGGTGCCGACGTCCGTGCCGCCGACCCCCATGTCTCCGACGGCTTCCTCGACCTGGCGGTCACGAGGGTCGACGCCACCGCGGAGGAGATCGCGGCCGCCGACGTGGTCGTCCTCCTCGCCGATCACGACGCGTTCGACCTCGATCTGGTGGCCACACACGCCCGGTACGTCATGGACACCAGGCATCGCATCCAGGGCGACAACGTCGAGCACCTGTAGTCCTCCCTACACTTGAGCCGTGGCTCACGACGAGCTCGAGTCGAGCCCCCCTCTCTCTGCAGCACCCACGCCCACCGAGCGGCCCATGTCCCTGACCATGGGCCTGTTGCGCACGGCGCGCCCGGTGCAGTGGTCCAAGAACGTCCTGGTCTTCGCCGCGCCGGGAGCGGCGGGCGTGCTCGACAACCGCGAGGCGCTCGGCGATGCGCTCGTCGCCTTCGTCGCCTTCTGCCTGGCGGCCAGCGGCACCTACTTCCTCAACGATGCCACCGACCGGGTGGCCGACCGCAGGCACCCCACCAAGTGCCGTCGACCCATCGCCGCCGGCGTCGTGCCTGCCGGGCTCGCCTATGTCATCGGTGCCGGGCTGATCGTCGGTGGTGTCGCCGTGGGCTTCATCCCGCACTGGCAGCTCGCGGTCACCGTGGCGGCGTACGTGGCCCTCACCACGAGCTACAGCTTCTGGCTGAAGCACATCGTGGTGGTCGACCTCGTGGCCATCGCCGGCGGCTTCGTCCTCCGCGCCATCGGGGGCGCGGCGGCCACGGGCGTGGGGATCTCGAACTGGTTCTTCATCGTCGCCTGCTTCGGGTCGCTGTTCATCGTGACGGGCAAGCGGGGGGGAGAAGCCGGCGAGCTGGCCGGCGACGCGGCCGCCATCCGTCCCACCCTGGGCGTCTACACCACCTCCTACCTCGCCTATCTGCGATCGGTCTCGTCGGGCGTGATGATGGTGGCGTACTGCCTGTGGGCCTTCGAGAAGGCCGATCTGGCGGGGGCCAGCGGGTTCCCGTGGTACCAGCTCTCGATCGTCCCGTTCGCCGTCGCCGTGCTGCGCTACGCCATGCTCCTCGACCTCGGGCAGGGGTCCACGCCCGAGGAGATCGCGCTGAACGACCGGGCCTTCCAGATCGCCATCGGGGCGTGGGTGGCGATCTTCGCCTGTGGGATCTACCTCCTCTGATGCGGCGCTGATGGCACCCGAACTGCTGGCCGGGTGGGGCCGCACGGCGGCCACCGCCGCCGACGTCGAGCGCCCGCGCCACGTCTCGGAGCTGGCGGCGAGCCTCGACCACGCACCTCGTCGGGGGATGATCGCCCGCGGGCTCGGTCGCTGCTACGGCGACGAGGCCCAGAACGCCGGGGGGCTGGTCGTCGACGCCACCGGGGTGAGCGGCATCCGCGACCTCGACCTGGCCGCCGGCGTCGTGACGGCGGACGCCGGCACCAGCCTCGACGACCTGATGCGGTGGCTCGTGCCGCTCGGCTGGTTCGTGCCCGTCACTCCCGGCACGCGCTACGTCACCGTCGGTGGCGCCATCGCCAACGACATCCACGGCAAGAACCACCACAAGGGCGGGTCGTGGTGCAACCACGTGCGGTCGATCACCCTGCGCACCCCGCCTGGTGAGACCGTCACGGTCGGCCCCGACCGCTCACCCGAGCTCTTCTGGGCGACCGCCGGCGGCCTCGGGCTCACCGGCGTGATCCTCGACGCCACGTTCGAGCTCGCGCCCATCGAGACCAGCCGCCTCCTCGTCGACACCGACCGGACACCCGACCTCGACACGACACTCGCCCTCATGGACGAGAGCGATGACGACTACCCGTACTCGGTCGCGTGGATCGACCTCATGCGCACCGGGTCGTCGATGGGGCGTTCGATCCTCGGGCGTGGCGCCTTCGCCCCCCTCGACGCACTGCCCGAGCGTGAGCGGGCACCGTCGGTGGCACGCGCCTTCGCCCCCCGCACGCTCGCCACCTTTCCCCCGTTCGCCCCGGCCGGGCTCATCAACCCCCTCACCGTCCGGGTGTTCAACGAGCTCTGGTACCGCAAGGCGCCCCGACGCCGCCGCGACGAGCTCCAGTCGATCACCACCTTCTTCCACCCCCTCGACATGGTCGATGAGTGGAACCGGGTCTACGGGCCCCCCGGGTTCCTCCAGTGGCAGTTCGTCGTGCCGTTCGGCGAGGAGGCGGTCCTGCGCCGCATCGTCGAGGCCCTGTCGGTCGAGGGCTGCACCTCGTTCCTGGCCGTGCTCAAGCGCTTCGGTGCCGCCAACCCCGGACCGCTGTCGTTCCCGATGCCGGGCTGGACGCTCGCGCTCGACATCCCCGCCGGTCCCTCACCACTCGCCCACCTGTTGAACCGCCTGGACGACGAGGTGGTGGCGGCGGGCGGCCGCATCTACCTGGCCAAGGACAGCCGCCTCCGGCCCGAGCTGCTCGAGGTGATGTACCCACGGCTCGGGGAATGGCGAGCGGTACGCGCCGAGGTGGACCCCGCCGGCGTCCTGCAGTCCGATCTGAGCCGACGGCTCGGGCTGTGACCCGGCTCCGCACCGTCGGGCGCGACCTCCGCGCGCTCGGCGCCGGCGCGCCCCTCCGGGCGGCCTACGAGGGCTCGAAGCGACTCGGGGGCCACGCCGCGGCCTTCGGTGCCCTGGCCCGCCGCCCCCCCGCCACGGCGGCGAGCCGGCCGGTGTACGACCTGCCCGAGCCGCCCGCGCGGGCCGTCGAGCGGGTTCGCGACGCGGCGGACGACATCGCCGCAGGCGTGGTGGTGGTCTTCGGGCGCCCGGTCGAGGTCGGCGACCGTCCCGACTGGCACCGCTCGTTCGACCCGGCGGCACCCGACCTGCGGTGGCCCGACGAGCCCTGGTGGCGCCTCGACCTGCGATCCGCAGCCCGCATCGCCGACGTCAAGTGGACGTGGGAGTTGGCCCGCCACCGCCACCTCGTGCTCCTGGCGCGGGCCGTGGCCTCACCGTCACCCGACCCGCGCTGGGCCGCCACCCTGCACGGTCACCTCGAGAGCTGGATGGACCAGAACCCGCCCGAGAGGGGGGTGCACTGGTACTCGAACCTCGAGGTCGCCCTGCGCGCCATGGCGTGGCTCGAGGTGCTCCAACGCGCCGGCGACCACCTCGACCCGGCGATCCGGCGATCGATGGACCAGCACCTGCACCACGCCGGCTCCCACCTGCTCCTCGACCTTCCCTACACGCTGAGCACGATGCGGAATAACCACCTGCTCGGCGATGCCGCCGGCCTGGTGGTGTTGTCCAAGGCCTTCCCCGACGATCCGGCGAGCCGGGCCTGGCAGCGGGCCGGCTCTCATCTCCTGGCACGGCAGGTGGAACGCGAGGTCCGTCCGGACGGCTCGATGATCGAGGACTCGGTCTCCTACCACCGCTTCGTGATCGAGTTGCTGGCCCGCAGGGTGCTGGTCGGCGACCCCCCCACGGCGGTGACGGCAGCCCTGCACCGCAGCGCCCGGTTCCTCGCCCGCCTCGGCGTCCTCGACGGCCCGGTGCCGCAATACGGCGACTGGGACGGCGGCCGGGCCCTGGCCTCTTGCGCCGACCAGGCCGACCTCGCCGGCTCGACCGTGCTCGGCCTCTCGCTCGCCGGCGGTGGCGCCCCGGCGGCATGGCGGGACGAGTACGACGAGGTCGCCTGGTACGCACGGGAGGCCCGGGCCGGTGCGCACGACGTCGCACGAGCCGAGGCCGCGCAAGCCGACGGCCATGACCTCGGCGGCGCCATCGGCCGAGCCGAACGCGACCCGTTTACGGCGTGGCTGAAGGCCGGGGGCGGCCCCTGGCACGGCCACGCCGACCACGGGTCTGTCGCCGTGCGGCACGACGGCGCCTGGGTGATCGGCGATCCGGGCACGGGCAACTACAACGGCCCGGACGCCGGTCGCACGTTCCTCCGTTCGTCCGAGGCCCACTCCGTGCTGCAACTCGAGGGCGAGGACCAGTTGGTCCCCCACCGCGCGTTCCGCTGGGTCCACCAGGCGACGGGGCGGATCGGGCCGCCCGTGGCCCTTCCCGGCGCGCAGGTGATGTGGTGCGCCCACGACGCCTATACACGTCTCACGCCGAGGCGCCGCGTGGCGCGCGTGGTCGTCGTCTCGGAGGGCGGTGTCGTCGTGGCGGACTGGGTCGAAGGGCCGCCCGGTGCATCGTGGCAGCTCGCCCTGCCCATGGCCCCCGGGGCCACCTGGGACCGAGACGTGGTCACCACGCCGGCCGGCACCTCGCTCCACCTCCGCTTCCTCAACGAACCCGTCGAGCGGGCGGCCCAGCAGGGGCCCTGGAGCGAGACCTACGGCGCCGTCGAACCGTCCACCCGTCTCGTGGCGCACGGGAGCCTGGGCGGCCCGGTCGCGTGGGACCTCCGCGGCGGCGACGCCATCCCGGCGGTCCTCCACGGCGACGTGCTGCGCTACGACGACGCGTCGATCAACGTGTCGTGGCTCGCGGGCGCCGTCGAGCTCGTCGTCCACCATCCCGAGCTGCCCCCGGCCCCGCCGGTGAGCCTGGTCCTGTGACCGCAGCGACTGGAGCGCGAAGGGTCCTCGTCCTCAACCACTTCGCCTCCCCCCGGGGGGCGCCGGGCGGCACCCGTCACCTGGAATTGTTCGGCGCCCTCGACGGGTGGGACCCCGAGATCGTCGCGGCCAACCGCAACTACCTCACCCGCCTCCGCCAGACCTCCGGCGACCCCACCGGCAGGGTGCGCTACCGAACCGTATGGACGTGGCCCTACGCGGGGAACGGCATCACCCGGGTGCTCAACTGGGCGTCCTACGCGGTCACGGCCGGCCTGGTGGGCCTCTTCGGCCGGCGACCCGACGTCGTGGTGGGCTCGACCCCGCACCTGCTCGCCCCCGTCGCCGCGTGGTTCGTGGCCCGTGCCCGACGAGCCGCCTTCGTGCTCGAGGTCCGCGACCTCTGGCCCGAGGTCCTCGTCGAGATGGGACAGCTCGATCGCGGCTCTGTCCTGTACCGGGGGCTCGACGCGCTCGCCGGATGGATCGTCGCCCGCGCCGATGCGGTGATCGTCCTCGCTCCCGGGGTGATCGACGCCCTGGTCGAGCGGGGTGCCGACCCCGATGTGATCCATCTCGTGCCGAACGGGGCCGACCCCCTGGCGATCCCCGACGACCGGGACGCGCTGCGTCACCGGCTGGACGTGGACGGTGTCGTCGTGGTGTACGCCGGCGCCCACGGGCCCGCCAACGGCCTCGACCTCGCGCTCGACGCCGCCGTCGACCTGGCCGGCACGCACCCCGAGGTCCGGTTCCTCCTCGTGGGCGACGGCCCGGCCAAGCCCGCCCTCGTCGAGCGCGTCCGACGCGAGCGGATCTCGAACGTGCGCCTCGACGCTGCCCGCCCGAAGGACGAGATGGCGGCGCTGCTCGGCGCGGCCGACGTCGGCCTCCACGTGCTGGCCGACGTGGGGCTGTTCACCTACGGCGTCAGCCCCAACAAGGTCTTCGACTACATGGCCGCCGGCCTGCCCGTCGTCACCAACACCCAGGGTGACGTCGGCCGTCTGGTCACCGAGAGCGGGGCGGGCGTGGCCGTGCCGGCGGGCGACCTCGCCGCCGGCATCGGGGCCCTGGTCGACGCCGGCCCGGAGGAACGGGCCGCCATGGGCCGACGCGGACGAGCGGTGATCGCCCGTGACTATGCCATCGCTCCCCGCGCCCGATCCTTGGACGCCGCGCTTCGCGATGCCGTGGAGCGACGATGGCGGTGAAGCGCGGCATCGACCTCGTGGGCGGAGCGCTCGCCCTGATGGTGGCGGCGATCCCCATGGCTGCGGTGGCCGTGGCGATCCGACTCACGATGGGCGCCCCGATCCTGTTCCGCCAGGTCCGGCCGGGGCGAGACGGGGTGCCGTTCACCATGCTCAAGTTCCGCACCATGCGGGTCGCCACGGCAGGCGAGGAAGGCCCGGGCTCCGACGCGGCACGCCTCACCGGACTGGGCCGTTGGCTCCGCCGGACGAGCCTCGACGAGTTGCCCGCCCTCCTGAACGTCGTGCGCGGCGACCTGTCGCTGGTCGGGCCACGGCCCCTTCTGATGGCCTACCTCCCCCGCTACTCCGCCGAGCAACGCCGACGGCACGAGGTGCGACCGGGCGTCACCGGGCTCGCACAGGTCGAGGGTCGCAACGCGCTCACGTGGGACGAGCAGTTCGCCCTCGACGTCTGGTATGTCGACCACCGGTCGCTGCGCCTCGACCTGACCATCCTGGCCCGCACGGTCGGTGCGGTGCTCAAGGGCTCCGGCGTGTCCCAGGAAGGCCGAGCGACCAGAGACGAGTTCCTCGGCTGAGCCTCGGGCGACACCTCGGGGCCCTCGGTGGTGCCGGTCGCGAACCGGTCGCCTCTGCCGTGTGAAGGCAGCGGCCGCCTACTCGGAGAACCCCGGAATCCCATGCTGACCAGGGATTATGCGGTCGGGGCCTCTATCTCGGGTTGTCCCCGGTTTACCACCCGCGACCCCGGTTCCCGCGCCATTCGCGGACATTTCGCGGACAGTCCGCGGGCACCGTGGCTGGCGTCGCTGTGCCGAGGCCGCAAGGTGCTGGTCAGCGGGCGACGGAGAGGGTGAGGACGCCGGGGAGGTAGATGTCGCCGGTGGAGGCGAGGTCGATGGCCGCGTGGCGGGCGCCGGGGTCGAGGAGGGGCCGACGGAGATCGTGTCGATGTCGATGCCGAAGGTGTTCGGGTGGTCGGGGGTGCGGCCGCCCGGCCTGAACCAGGCGTGCTCAGCGCTCCTTGGTGAACGTTCTCATGCCCGGTTGAGTGGAGCTGCTGCTAGGAGCCACCCCCGGGCTGAGCCTCAGCACCAAGGTCGCGACCGTCCCACTCCCGCAAGAACTCCTCTAGGAAGCTCTCCAGGTAGGCGTGTCGACGCTCAGCGATGCCCCGCCCCGTCGCCGTGTTCATCCGATCGCGGAGGAGAAGGAGCTTCTCGTAGAAGTGGTCCACGGTCGTGCCCGACCGCTTGAGGTACTCAGCCGTTGTCGCGTGCAAGGTCGGGGTCGAGCCGGGCTCGTGCATGGGCTGCCCTGCCGAACCGCCGTATGTGAAGGCACGGGCGACGCCCACCGCACCGATGGCGTCGAGGCGGTCAGCGTCTTGAACGACCATGCCCTCGAGTGTCCCGATCGAGGAATCGACACCGGCGCCCTTGAACGTCACCCCCACCGACGATCGTCGCGATCACTCCGGCGAACTCCTCGCTCTCGCCGAGCGAGACGACCCAGTCGAACGCCACCTGCGGCCCCTTCTCCAAGTCGCCGCCATTGAGCTTGTAGTCAGAGATGTCGTGGAGGAGAGCCGCGAGCTCGACGACGTAGAGGTCGGCACCTTCGTGCATGCCGATGACCAGGGCGAGCCGCCGCACGCGCTCGATGTGCCACCAGTCGTGCCCCGACGTGTCGGCGTACAACTCCTCCCTGACGAAGGCCGCGGTCTTCCAGATCTTCTCGCCAGGGTTCACGCTCTCGCCTCCGCGCGCCAACCTCCGTCCGGCGCGACGACCGCCCCTACCAGCAGAAGACCGGCTCAGCCGACGACTCACCCCGATGACTTCTCGGCACCTACAGGCCCTGGACCTCCACCCTCATCGACGCCCTCGAACGCCTCCGAGCCGCCTTCACCTCACTCACCGTGACCACCAGCCCCGCCCCTTCAACCAGCCCTATGAAACATCGTGGCTTACCACACGGGCAACGCCGAAGGTTCATAGAGAGTCACGGAACGAGAATCGAACGGATTGGCTCCTGGAATGCTGAAATCGACTGTCAACTCCCCCTGGTGCACACGCTCAAGAAGGTGCCTGAAGTTGCGGATAGTCATGCGAGCCAAGTGCTCGCCTGACACCACACCGCTGGCTGGGATGCCAGCCCGGCGGTGGGCACCGGGTGGCCCGGACGGGCGAACCTGCTGAAAGTAGTCAAGCCCCTGAAAGTACGCGAACGCATACCGCTGGCGATGCACGTCCACCCGGTGACGAGCAGCGGCTACGCGCCCGTTAGACGCGACCTCCACTAGATCGCCGAACAGCACTACCGGGGCCGCTGCACAGTCCACCGTCACCCAGTCACCATCAACGAGCAATTCGAGGCCTTGGGACGATTCTCCACTTAGCGTGAACACTTCATAATCCGTATGACCGTTCAGGCCACTGTTGTGCCCACTGGGGTAATGCAAAAGCCGAAGCTGAGAGCAGCCTTTACCATCCCATGGCTGCAGTTTCGCGGCGGGAACTCCACCGATCTCCGAAATCAGATTTGTTACAACTCCTACTAAGGTTCGCCGCTGTTCGAGCAACTCAGCGATGATGGTTGAAATGTTACCCACACGCGGTATTTCACCCCCACCTTGAAACAGCCGAGCTGCGCCGACTAACGGCGTCGCCATTCCGCCGAGCCCGATATCGAAGGTCTCATATGACCGACCCACCGGAATGCCTCCTTCAAAATTTTCCGTACGCTCACTTATGGTGACGTTCCCCGTTGACCCAAGGTCTCGCTCCCGTTCCGAACTTGGGTAGTAACCCTGACAACCTCCACGGTCAACCATAGAGAAGTACGAGAGGGAGTCGGAGTCGAGTGAATGTATCGACCGGGCAACATCACAGAGCTTGTCAGCAAGATCGCCCCATACATCGGGGGCAAGATGGACCGCGCCGACCTGCCGGATCAGCGCCTCGTCACCTTCGACCTGTCCCGACCGGTCGAGCACCGGCAACTTGAAGGTCACTGATCTACCGAATGAGTGGAGCTACGATGGTGTCAGCTTGCCCGTGGGTCTTGGCTGATTTCGAGTACATGCCGATGACTCCGAACACTTCGCCGTAGCAGCACAGCACACTGCACTTGGCATAATAGTCGGCCGGGACGCCCATCTCCTCCTCCTCCTGGTGCACCCTCGTAGTCCTTTCCTCTTGCAAGATCCAGGCCTCACCACGGCAAGCTCCGTCCCATGCATCTTCGAGAATCTCCCGCCACTGCCGCCCGCGAGTCTTAAGACGATATACCGCCCGGCTCCCCCAGTTCCGTGACAGGTCCCCGCCGGCGTATTTGAGGTACCAACGGCGCTGACGCGGTGGCCGGTCGAGAAATTCCTCACGCGACACCAATCCTTCGCCCGGTAGGTCCACGCCTTCGGACTCAAGGAAGGCTGACGGCGCAAACATCGACCGAACCTCCTCCGTGAAGAACTCGCGAGTCCACCGCCAAAACGGTAGAGGCAACAGAACCTTGCAGTCGAACAGCCCGTTCAGCGGCAGGTCGTATGTGACTCTCGCGGAGGTCAGATGCTCACGGTACAGGTTCTCCGCTAGCAACGCATGAAAGGAATGGGCTCGAACGTGATCTATCTGGGACACCTTCACTGAGGGCGTCCATCCGTAGTACCCGATGCCATGGGTCATCGAGCGGGCTATGAAGTAGCGTACGCCCGCCTGCGCAGAAGACGCATCGGCAAGGTACAGGACCTGCGGATCCTGCACTGCTGAGTCGGCTCGGAGTCCCTCGACGTACGTTCGCAACGCCGACTCGGAGGCCGGACCAGCAGGGACGCCCGCGTAGTAGTCAAGAAGGAGCAGGTATTCGCCCCAGATGGAGCCTGGAGCCTGGATCTCGTAGATCGATCCGTCGCCTGCCTCATCGGTACGAAAGCATGAGGGTGTGTCTAGGGCTCGACTTCCAAGCGAGCGATGAAAGTCGAGTCCGAAGGGCTCTAGATCCTGGAAAAGCCGCATCTTGACCTGCGGCGGGAGCTGGCCACGCAAGAGGGCCTCGTAAACCTGAAGGCAGGACCGAAAGAACTCTTCACATAATCTCGGACGGTCTGACGCCCGCGCTGCAGCCTCACCATTGAGAGAGCCCTGCCTGTCGGCTGGGACAAGATCGAAGCCGAACGCCCAATCCCTCGGGGCAGACTCGCACGCGAGGTCTCGCAGCTTGTTTGGTAAGCTCACTAAAAATCGAGACCGGGGGCCAGTGACTCTGGAACTGTCGGTCGGTCGGTTTCGAGCGAAGCGACCGCGTATACGCAGTAGTCAACGGACAGGGAGCCACCCGGGCGGAAGTTTCCACTGTCCTTGACGCCCCCGAACGGAGCCGTTCCAACTGCGCCGGTAAGCGCTTGGTTCCAGTTCACAATGCCTGCTCGGATTCGGTCCGAGAAGTAATGATACTCTTCCTCCGAAGTAGTGTAGATTCCAGCCGCAAGACCGTACGCTGTCGAGTTCGCGATACTGACCGCTTCCTCTAGACTTGCCGCACGTTCGATAAGCAGCAGAGGCCCGAAGTGCTCAACGTCCTCGATGTCGAGACCTGTAACGTCAAGTATCGCAGGGGTCACGAAGTTCTCGGTCGCAAGATCAGGCACTCTCTTGAGCGGCATGAGTTCTTTGGCGCCGGCGTCGACCAGACGCTCGTAGATCCCCTCAAGCCTTTCGACGGCTGTGGCGGAGATTAGTGGCCCAAAGTAGGGCGCCGGCTCATCAAGGGCGCTACCTACCCTGATATTTCCTGCAGCCGCCACGAGGGCTTCAACAAATGAGTCGTCGTCGAGAGGAACGATCAGCCGGCGCGCGGCTGAACACCGTTGCCCAGCAGAAATGAAGGCTGACTGGATCACGCCCGCTAGCACTGCGCGGACATCATCATAACTCCAGACAACGAGCGGACTGTTTCCACCCAGTTCCAACGCCATCATCAGGTCGGTTCGAATGCCAGCTCGCTTCAGCAGCGCAGCACCTGCATGTCGGCTGCCAGTCAGACAGACGCCATCGCAGAGGTCCACGAGAGCTTCGGCAACCACTGGTCCGCCATGCGCAAGCCCAATTACATCGCGGGGTACTCCAGCCTCCAAGAGGAGCCGTACATATTCGACCGCGACAGCAGGTGCTTGCTCGCTGGGCTTAACAACAACAGCGTTGCCAGTGGCAAGCGCAGGCATGACGTGAGTATTCACCATCGTCAATGGAAAGTTGAAAGGGCCCACCACGCCGATCACGCCCAAGGGCCGGAAGCGCGTCCACGAGTCAAGGCTGCCAACCTTCCGATGCTGAGCAGCTGTACGACGATCGAGTGATTCCAAGGTGGGGCCGAGCTTCGCAGCGACTCCTGCGACTTCAGTCTTAGCCTCCCAAAGGGGCTTACCGATCTCTCGTGCCACAAGAGTTGCCAGCTCTTCGGTACGGTCCTTGATGAGGTCCGCGAACCGGGTAAGAACGTCTAGCCGGGCATCGATCGCCATTGCCTCCCATGCAGTTTGCCCGCGTCGAAGCGCGGCCACCGCATCCTCGACCTGCCGAGGGGATGCACCAAAGCCGGAGCCAACGACCTCGCCGGTAGATGGATCGATGGAGGCCAGCTCGTCTGAGGCGCCCGAAACCCACTCGCCGGAAAGGAAGTTCTCAAGGTTAGTTGTCATCGGAGCACCCCAAAGTTCAGAACCAGAGCAACGAGGCCTACGCCTGTAGATAGGGCTGCGAAGTTGAGAGCAGTTGTATTGCGCATGATATTCTTGTTCATACCTCTCACCTGAGCAACGTTAGACCAAATCATATCTTCAAGCGGCATTGACATTATCTTATCATAGTACTCGTCATTGCTAGCATAGGCTTCGATACCCTTGACCGACCCCACCACGTTTTTCAGCTCATTGTCAGGAACACGCCGACTATTCATTGTCGGAACGATATGCCACAGGCAGGAGGTCGCACTGGCCATTAGTGGACCCACGCAGGCAATAGCCAGAAGAGGTCTGAGCGTCCCTGTCCAAGGACTCCGGTTGCTGATTAGAACGAAGATTGCCGCTAGCAGGAGCCCGTTCAATGAGATTAGACTATTTATCTTCTGCTCTGTCCAGTCGTACAGGTGATACTTGCGCTGGAGCAGCTCCACAGAGAGCTCGTATCGCTTCTCAAGGCCAGGGTCCGTGCCGTCAGACACCGCGGGTCCGATCCGGGGGATCGAAAGCGGTAACCGTATGAACCACCGCCGCTGACCGAGAGTCTGAACGGAGCCTGACAGTTCCCGTGGGGCTAGTAGCTCTCACCGTGCGCGGCCTGTCGCAAGCGCACGGGCTGGGATCCCCCAGCAAGCACCCTCGCAAGCGCGTGGTCCGAATGGAAGCAGTGTAGTCGCTCACGCGAGAACCGTCCCGGCTTGATGCTCCTCCCACCCTGTAGATGCCGAGAATGCGTCTGTGGCCGTGACCAGGGAGAACGTCGACGCGGCGACTGGCGCGGGCGCTGTTGCGGGCACTGTTGCGTTGAGTGCGACCGTGGACCGGCGAGAGTGACGTGATGCGCCGTCGTCGTTCCTGCCCGTCGGTCGATCTGGGCGGGACCGCGTTTGCCGGGTTTCGGTTCCCGCCCGAGGTGATCATGCTGGCGGTGCGCTGGTACCTGCGGTTCGGGCTCTCGTACCGGGACCTCGAAGAGCTTCTCGTCGAGCGCGGCGTCAAGGTCGATCACGTCACCTTGTTCCGGTGGGTGCAACGCTTCACGCCGTTGTTGGTCGACGCAGCGCGCCCGTGCCGCCACACGGTCGGGGCCCGCTGGTTCGTCGATGAGACCTACGTGAAGGTCGCCGGCCGGTGACGGTACGTGTACCGGGCTGTTGACGAGGAGGGCCAGGTCATCGACCTGTACGTCTCGGCCCGTCGCGACCTGGCGGCTGCCCGCCGGTTCTTCACTCGGGCGATCGCTGCCCATGGCCGTCCCGATGAGGTGGTCACCGACCTCGCGCAGGCGCTCGAGACGGTGATCGAGGAGCTGGTGCCGGAGGCGTTCCATAACACCGACCAGTACGCCAACAACCGCATCGAGTGCGACCACGGAAGGCTCAAGGCGAGGCTCCGGCCGATGCGCGGACTGAAGACCGACCGGACCGCCAGGGTGGTCATCGCCGGCCACGCCTTCATGCAGAACCTGCGCCGCGGCTTCTACGAACTGGGCGTCGAGGCAGAGCCGCGCCTCCGAGTCGCAGCGGCGTTCGACGAGCTGACCGCAGCGATCTGACACCATCGGGACCCGATTCATCGCCTGCTCGCGGCACGCGATCCGACAACGCAACAGCGCCCTCCTGCAAGGTTGGCGCCATCGAGATGCTTGACAGGGCGGAGGTCCAGCAGCCGCAGTCCCGGTGTGGGTTGGTAGATGCCAAATTCATGGCACCGGATTGAGGGACTGCCTCCGCTCACCACAGATCCTCGTCGGCATGACTTGCCGTCGCTGACGCGGCTTCCTCACTTGCTGCCGTATCCACCACCCACTCAGCCCGTGCCAACAGCTCGTCGAAGGTGAGGATCTCCGGCTCCTGGAGGTGTCGACGGAAGAGCTCGAACGACCGCACCTTGTCGGCGTGCGGACCACCCTGCTCGCCAACAAGGTCGCTGAGCCGGCCGACGACAAGAAATGATCGGGGTCGCAGCAGGTAGGTGTACTCACCTGGAATCTCGCTGCCATCCGATGACAGGTCCGCGAGCCTCTCACCAATTCCGACAGTGGCCCGATGGACCGTGCCCTGCACCTGGGCGAGACCTCCTGCGAGTTCGGTAGACGGGCTCCAGCACCCGGATCGGTACTCGCGCCCGAGAAGAGCCGTTCGGTGGGTCTTGATCTCGGCGAACACCATCGACCGAATTCGTCCGGAAGTACGAAGTAGCGCGTCGGCTCGCTTGCCGGGACCGTCGATCGACGACCCCGCCACCACTTGCTCAAGTCGGTCCTCGTCCCATGAGGTCAGGAACTGACCAGCCAGGGTGACTCCGAAGATCCAGGGGCTTGCCTCGAAGAACTCCTGCCACACATCCTCGGAGCGACGATGGGCTGTCGCCTGTACGGCCTCATCGAAGTAGGCATCGTCATCGAGCAGCTGACGGAATCGGCGAACCTCGGCACGGCGCGCTGCAGTAGCGACGACATCTTTCGCCGTCTCGTCGTCGGAGATGAGACGGCGGAAGTGATCCGGGTCTCGGTGATACAACGAAACGAGCGAGTCTGGACTGGCGAAGAGGTCGCGCACGAGGCTGTCGTCGACTCGGACGGTGGTTCCGCCTTCGACAGGGATCGCCTGGAGGGTCTGCACGAACTCGATGAGTCGAGATGCCTCGCGCTCTGGCAGGTGGAGGAGGTTCTTCACCGCTCCGTTCTGGCCTGGGCCCGGAACCCGTTGGATCCACAGATCCTTGACGTTTCCGGCTTCACGGGCGACGAGCAGCTTGAACTGGTACCGGCCCGCCGGTGTGCTCCGTATGGTCCACTCCTCACCCTCGCGCCCCACGACCGTCTCCTCGATGGGGTCGAAGACCTTGCAGATGAAGCGAGCAGGGCTCCCGGCGTCGTCAGAGGCGGTGCGCTCAAGCGCGAAACTCCGCGAGGCGTAGGTCCGGTCATCCTTTCGGCCCTGCGCAAATGTTGTCTCGGCGGCGTCTTCATCCCATTCCTCGCGATCAGGCGGCACCTATCACCCCTCTCCGTCCGCGCTCTGCCGATCGAGCACCAGGTTCGTCAGGTGAACCGTCGCGAGGTACCAGTAGAAGATCCACCCCAGGAACGCGTCGTCGTAGTCAGCGAGCTGATCTCCCCCGCGGTGGCGAAGGTCGAATCTGTTGGCGATCTCGAAGAGCGCCGCCTCGTCCTTGCGCACCAGTTCTGCTTTCAAAAGGTCCCGCCGCTGTTCGAGGATCCCAGCTAGCGAAACGATGGCTGATCGCTGATGCTCACGAGAGCTGCCGCGCGCCCGGAAAAGCGCTACAGCGTGGTCGACCTCGTTCCGACTCGATCCCGCGGCGGAATCCAATACCTCGCGGCTGAGAGCGGAGAGCCCGCTCGGAGCGACCCGGACCATGCGACCGACATCCTCGCCGTCGTCCGCGATCCGAAGGTCGAGCGTGGTGGTCTCCAGCACACGGTTGACTCTCCATCGGTACAGCGCCTGCCCAGACCTCTTCGAGAATCGCGACGGATGGAACCCGCAGTTGCCGTAGTCGTGGTACCGGCCGCGAGTGGGGCGCGTTGCGAGGTCATGGAAGACCTCGATGAAGTCGCACAGGTCGGACTCGGACCAGTCGGCGTCGGGGCTGTCCCAAAGGTCAGGCTTACCAACACGCGTCCCAAGCTCGAGTGCAGGTGAGGAGTCGCTCTCGCCGTTGCCATCGACGCAGTCGTAGCCGAGGATCTCGGCGAAGAAGTGACCGATCCGCAGCTCGTTGACGACGCCGCGGACCCGGTGCACAAGGCTTGGCCAGGACTCGGGCGGCGTCGAGGTCGATGCGGACTTCTGCGACCAATACGGGCGAAGGCGGCCGACCTGCGGCAGCCGCGGCACGTCCTCAAGGAGCTCGCGAAGCCATGAAAGGGTGATCGCCTCCTGGTCAGAAGGGCTCCTCATCGTCATAGGCCCTCCCCTTCTCCACCGCCTGGCCCTTGTCCATCACCTTGCGGAAGTCCCCCGCGGGCACCGACGACGAGAAGGCCTGACGAAGGAGGAGTTCGACCTCATCGGCCCAGTTCGGCTCAAGTCCGTCCCGCTCACCTGTCGGTGGCCATGAGATGTTGCCCACTGGCGGCCATGTAGCTGCCCGGTGGTGGCCAACAGAACTGCCCGGTGGCGGTCAGTTGTTCTGCCCTCGTTGATATTCGTCGCCTGTCGGGGTCCACCTGGTGGGCGCTCCTC
>JAYRVH010000073.1:0-93205 GCA_041918615.1 Acidimicrobiales bacterium | reverse complement strand
TCGTTGTCAGGGCTGCTTGCCGCCCTCCCCTGCGCCTCCAGGGTCAGGCTGCCCTCAGCTTCACCGGACTGCTGCGACAGCCCGAAGGGGCGGGTCTCTCACCCGCACCCGGATACATGGCGCCTCGTGGCGCACGCGCAGGTCATGAAGTTGGATCCTCGGGACCGGCGTCCGGCGGACCATCCGGTCGAAGGTCTGTGAGATCGCCTGAGGATGGATCGGTCCACCGTGGTGGTCGGTGAACATCCACTCGGTCGCCTCGAGCCCGGCTGCGGAGCGCTCGGTGGCCTGCCAGGCCTGCCACGCAGCAAGTACATCGACGGTGGTGGGATCGAGGTCGATGCGGCGTCGGGCGCTTCGAGTCTTGCCTCGGCTGGCTCCGATCTGTGGGGTGATGTCGGGGGTCTCGACGACCTGGTAGGCGATGTCGACCCGTCCCCGGTTGATCGACAGCGTGGCGGCCCTGGGGTCGAGGTCGTTCCACTTGAGTCCGAGGAGCTCGCTGCGCCGCATGCCGGTGAACGCAGAGACCCAGATCGCGGGGAAGTAGCGGTGTCCGGCGGCGTGACGCAGGAAGGTGGCGAGCTGGTCGGCGGTCCAGACCTTCTGCTCTTCGGTGGGCCGCAGGCGCGGCGCCTTCGCGACGAGCGCAACGTTGCGATGCACGTAACCACGTTGAAGCGCATCGTTGAGCGCTCCGCGGATCACGACATGGATCTCCAACACTGTCTTCGGTGCGAGGGGACGGCTCCCGTCGGTCGGGCGGAGCTTGGACTCGTAGAGCTTTTCGAGCTGTTCGGGCCGCAACCGCCGGATGGGAAGCGATCCGAGATCGGGAAGCACGTGGCGGTTCACGATTCGCTGGTAGCCATGCCAGGTCGTCGGTCGGAGCTCGATGCGCTTGGCTGGCAGCCACGTCTGGGTCAGGAACGCACCGAAGCTCAACCCGCGGCCCCGGTCATCGGGGCCTCTGAGCTCACGGGCGAGTCGGTGCGCGACCTTCTCCGCGGACGCCTTGTCGGTGCCGGCTGCGTGCCAGCGTCGGATCTCCCGGCCGGTGACCGGGTCGAGCCCTTCGTAGATGACTGCGTACCAGCGGTTGCCCTTCCGGGCCACGTATCCGTCCATGATCAACTCCTTCCACCGGCCCCGACCATCGGGACCCGGTAGAGGAATCGGTAGAGACTGGCGGCGATCTGATCCGCAGCAGCACCCTCTGTCGTGAAATTCTCGATGCCCAGAGCAGTAGATGCGGCCGTGGCGCAGGCACTGGCTTGCAGCAGCGCCGCTCCGGCTGACCGTGATGATCGCTCTTGTACGATTATCGCATTGATGCGATAGTGTGCGTTGTGTGGCTGAGCTGGAACTCCACGACGAGATCGTCGAGTGGATGGACACGCTCGACGATCCCGAGTGGGATCGGACCGTCGTCTTGATCGATCGGCTGGCGGCTCTGGGTTCCTCGGCGCGGATGCCCATGTCGAAGAGCCTCGGCGATGGGCTATTCGAGCTGCGGTTCACTCTCGGCCCCACCGCACGACGGATCACCTACCGCTTCACCAAGGACAGCCGGATCATCCTGCTGACGACCTTCCGCAAGCAACGCAACAACGAACGCAACGAGATCGAGCGGGCCCGCAAGGCCGCTGTGGACTGCGCCAAGCGCTACCCGTGAAGGAGACGACGATGGCCAACTACTCCCGCTGGGACGAGATGAAGAAGAAGCGCCGGGATCCCGACGCCGAGACCCGTGCCGGGGTCGAGCAGGATCTCGATCTCGGCCAGCTCATCTTCGACCTGCGCACGGCAGCCGGGCTCAGTCAGCGCGAGCTGGCCGGGCGCATGGGCACCACCCAGTCGGTGATCTCCCGGCTCGAGGAAGGCGGGGGAGCGCGCAACCGCATTGACACCCTTGCCCGCGTGGCGACCGCCCTCGGCCGGCACCTCGTCGTGTCGTTCCCCGAGAAGGTCCCCGCCAAGCTCACCGATGCCGTCCAGGTGGCCTGAGCCGAAGCGCTTCGACCCTTCGTGTACCGCACGCGTGTCAGGCATGCCGCACCGAGATGACCGCTGTCTGAACCGCGACCCGAAGGTCACCCAGCCGAACCAGCCCAACGGCGCCTGGCCGCGGCTGCGATGTTCGACAGGTAACCGCCGCTGCTCGTTCTGGCTGGGGTGGGCGTCTGCCTCTGGGCCGCCGATCTTCTACACGTTTTCAATCGTGACCACCCGCGCCGACAAGGCCGACGCGGCGCCGACCTACAAGCGCACCTACGGGCACCACCCGTTGTTGGCCATGGCCGGCGACCAGGGCGAGGTCGTGGCTGGGATGCTGCGACCGGGCAACGCCGGGTCCAACACCGCCGAGGACCACCTCGTGGTCCTCGGCCACGCCATCGACGCGCTCCCCGCCCAATGGCGGGCCGGCCACCAGGCGGGCGACCACCCCGACGACGCCGCCAAAGAACTGGTCGTGCGCGCTGATGCGGGTGGGACCACCCACTGGCTCACCGAAGAGTGCCGGGAACGCAACATCGCGTTCAGTCTCGGGTACCCCATCGATGGGCGTGTCCGCGAAGCGGTCTGCCTCACCCCCGACGAGCACTGGCAACCCGCGGTCGAACCCAACGGGACCGCCCGGCCCGGCGCCGAGGTGGTCGAACTCACCGACCTCGTCGACCTGGGCGCATGGCCAGAAGGGACACGCCTCATCGTGCGTCGTGAGCGCCCCCATCCCGGCGCGCAGCTCACCTTGTTCGACACCATCGAAGGCTGCCGCCACACCGCGTTCATCACCGACCAGACCAACGACGACATCGCCGCCCTGGCGCTGTTCCAACGTCAACGGGCCCGCGCTGAGAACGTCATCCGCGACACCAAAGCCTGCGGGCTCGCCAACCTGCCCTTCGACGACGTGGTCAACAACGACGTGTGGATGCAACTCGCCTTCACCGCCCACGACCTGTTGGTCTGGGCCCAAGCCATCAGCCTCACCGGAGCACTCCACGGGCCACACCCAAGACGCTCCGTCACCGACTCCTCCACGTCGCCGGCCGCACCACCCCCCCCCCCCACGACTCGACCTCGACCGCGTCCTGGCCCTGGACCGCCACCCTCCTCGAAGCCCTCAACCGCCTCCGAGCCGCCTTCACCTCACTCACCGTGACCGCCAGCCCCGCCCCTCAACCGGCCCTATGAAAGATCGTGGCTAGCGGAGGAGCCTCGTGGCGTCGGTGGTGATGTCAAACCGTTGTCAACACGACTTCGCTGTCGATGGCCCGATCCTGGACCGGGAGGCGTAGGTGTTGTGGTTCAGTTGCTGTCAGGTTAGCCTGACGGTCGTGGCTGTGATCGTTCCGAGTGCCTTGCCGGCAGATCCGGTGGAAGCGTTGCGCGAACTCGCACGGGGCGAGGTCGAACTCGACCGGCTGCGGCTCGAGCGAGTGCGGTTGGCGCGTGAATCGGGGGCGTCGTGGGAACAGATCGGCGCTGCGCTGGGGATGTCGCGACAGTCGGCCTGGGAGTACTTCACCCGAGATGTCAGTACCCGGATTGGGGCCAACGCGGAAGGGAACGTCGGTCTAAGCGAAGACGAAGCGATGGGCTTGGCCGTCACTGAGGTGCGCTCTGTCCGCCGCCGCCGTGCCCGCCACTGAGCACCAGGCAGATGCGGGTTGTCCTCGACGCCAATGTCTTCGTGTCAGCGGCCATCCGTGGCGGGTCGTCCCATCGGGTCGTGCGGTCCTGGATGGCGGGTGGCGCGTTCGAGCTGATCATCTGCCCGGAGTTGTTGGCTGAGGTCCGAGAGGTGCTCACTGAGCGACCACGGCTGCGTCGATGGATCGACCTCGACGCAGCCGAGGCGTTCGTCGACGCAATTGGAATCACGGCCGATGTCGTCGCTGACCCGGCCACGACCGCACCGATCACCCGGGATGCCGACGACGACTATCTCGTTGCCTTGGCCCGCGAACACGAGGCCGACTACATCGTGACGGGTGACAGGGATCTGCTCGAATGGGACGAACAACGCCCGCCCGTGCTGTCCCCGGCCCAGTTCGAAGCGCTCCTCGCTCAGTGATTCGACGGGGCGATTCGGCGATCTCGACCGCTCCGGCTTGGCCTCGATGGCTGGACGGCGGGGAGACCGCTGAACCGTTCGGAACCAACCCGACGAGCGTGTTCGATCCCCGCTGCGGAGGCACGTGGCCGGACTTCTGGTTATGAGTTTTGACTCATGATGAGGTATGGCTCATACTCGGTCGGTGTGGGAGTTCGAGGTCACCGATCAGTTCGTGGACTTGTGGCGCGCTCTCACGTTCGATCAACAGGAGCCGGTTACCGACCGGGTCGATCTGCTCGGCGAGCGTGGACCGGACTTGGGTCGACCGGCTGTGGGCCGCATCCAGACCTCGAGTCACGACCACATGAAGGAGCTTCGGGCCGCGAAGGGCGGTGCGCTGAGGGTGCTGTTCATGTTCGATCCACGCCGGCAGGCCATCGGCTTCTTGGCGGCGACAAGAGTGGCGAGTGGAACGACTGGTACGAGTGGGCGGTTCCTATGGCCGATGACCTCTACGACGACTACCTCGACGAACTGAAGCGAGAAGGGCTGATCTGATGGCACGAACCAAGTTCTCCGACCTTCGCAAGGAGGTCACCGATCGCCCAGGCGCGCAGGAGCGTCTCGCGGTCAAACGCGCCGAGACACTCGATGAGATCCGGCTCTTCCAGCTACGCCACTCGGAGGCGGTGAGCCAGGCTGAACTCGCCGGCCGACTGGACGTCACTCAAGGGTCGATCTCCAAGCTCGAGCACTCCGAGGATGTCCGCGTCTCGACTCTTCGCCAGTACCTCGACGCGCTCGGCGCGCGCTTGGAGCTCGTCGCCGTGTTCGAAGACGAGGATCGACGAGTCCCCATCCACCTCGGCAGAGACACCGCTGCCTGAGCAGTCGGCGACCGCTCGATCAGCTCGTCGAGCCTGCCGGGTCTTTGCGCCCGTAGCCCTCGTCGTCAGAAGGCGTCGACCTCACCCCCGGTAGGCGGCTCGGGGAGCGGCCGTCGCTTGCGGGTCTTGGGGACGTCGAAGCCGAGGGTGGCGTAGGCGGGGAGGCGCTTGGCGTGCATGCGGTCGAGCACGGGGATACGGCTGTCGACGTAGTCGTGGAGCTCGACGTGATGCTTGCCTTCGTGGGTGCGCAGCAGCCGGCCGACGTACTGCACGACGCGTCCTTTGAACGCGAGGGGGAATGCAAGGAAGAGCGTGTCGAGCTCGGGCCAGTCGAAGCCTTCGCCGAGGTAGGACCCGGTGGCGACGAGGATGATCCCGTCGTCGGGGTCGCGGGCGGCGATGGCGTCGGTTACAGCTTGGCGGGCGCGTTTGCCGAGACCGCCTCGCAACACAAGCGCCTCGTCGCCGAGCGAGGCGAGGACGGCGACGATGGCGTCGATGTGGGCGGTGCGTTGGGTGAGCACCAGGCACGTCCGACCCGACGCGCGGGCGTCGTGGATGTCGCCGCAGATCTGGGCGGTGCGCCGCTCGTCTTCGCTGACGACACGGAAGACGACTTGGATGTGAGCGGCTTCCTCCTCGGTCACCTCGGTACTGGTGTGGTGCACGACGAGTTCGCGGCGGACCAGCTCGGTTCCCTCGACCGCCGCAGGTTTGATCTCGTGGCGGGTTGGTCCGGTCTGGAACGCGATGAGCGCTTCGAGCTTGTCCCGCCGGTAGGGCGTGGCGGTGAGGCCGAGCCAGCGGCGGGTCCGTGCCGTTCGCATGCAGTTCGTGAACGACACGGCGGGGAGGTGGTGGCACTCGTCGACCACGATCAGCCCGTAGCGGTCGAACAGCGTCGGGTCGTCTCGGCGGGCGAGGCTCTGGATCATGGCCACGTCGATCACACCGGTCGGCTTGTTGCGGCCGCCACCGATCTGGCCGAGATCGGACGGCTCGATGCCGAGGTGGTCGTGAAGCCGTGACCGCCATTGGTCGACCAGCTCCTTGCGGTCCACCACGACGAGCGTGGGGGTGCGGTAGTGGGCGATCACGGCGCAGGCCATGACCGTCTTGCCCGCTCCCGGCGGCGCGACGAGCACGCCGAGGTCGTGTTCGACGAGATCCGCGACCGCGGCAGACTGCTGAGGTCGAAGCGCTCCCCGGAAGTCAAAGTCCGTAGCGGGCGGATCGGCGCGGTCGTCGGTGACCTCGACGGTGCTGCCGAGCGAAGCGAACAGGTCCTCGACCTTGTCGGTGAGCCCGCGCGGCAGGTGCAGCCACTCGAGGTCCTCCCGGTACGCGCTGATGAACCGGGGTGTGTCCCACGTGGAGAACCGCATGCGCTGCTTCTCGTAGAACTCCGGGTTCGCGATCGACGCCAGGTGCTTCAACCCAGCTGCTACCGCGGGCGGCAGGCCTGCCCGTTCGATCGACAACTCGGCTCCGAGCCGGGCCCGGACCACCGGAGGCGGAGGAGGCCCGCCCGCCCTGGCCAGATCCGCCAGCGACAACGCGGGCCCGGTGTCGACCGGCCGAAGCGACTCTGCCAGCGACTCCACCGCCTCGGGACTCAGCCGGGCAACCGACGCCAGGAACGCCCATTGGTCGGGCCACGGCTGCATCGTGGTGGGATCGAGGAACAGCGTCGTGCCCTTGGCAGCGCAACCGCCGTGCAGCGGGAGGGCGATCAGGTTCCCGAACCCGGCCTTGGGCATGAAGTCCTGGGAGGGGAAGAACCGGTCGTAGCTCGACAGATCCAGCTCCGCCCGGGCCGTCATCGCTTGACGCAAGAGAGCGGCACCCATCGCTCGGGCCGACGACGCGGCCACCGGCGCGTCGAAGAAGATCCACACGTGCGCGCCATTCCCTGACCGGGACCGTTCAAGCGCGGCGGGCACCGCATTGCGGTGACAGGCGTCCAGGTAGGCGAGCGCGTCGAGCGCCCAGGTTCCCTTGTCGAAGTCGCACGCCAGCAACGTGCAGGTGTCGCCGCGCAGCAACGGGTAGATACCGATCGTCTCCCCGCCGCGCAGGTGCGAGACGAACACCTCGTCGGTCAACGGCAGGTAGCTCTTCGGTGGCCGTCCCTTCGACCAACGATCTTTCGTTGCCGGCGACCACCCGGTCTTGCCGCTCGACGTGCTCTCCCACCGGTAGGCGTAGGCGTCCGATCGGGCACCGAACAGCGATCGGAACAGCGTGAGCTTGTCGGCCGCGGTCGATGAGCCATCTACGGCCGGCCGCTCGGATGGCTCGGTGAGCAGTGTCGGCGCCCACGCTCGAGAGTGGCCATCGCCGGGCCGGTCGTCGAGACCGAGCAGGCCACCCAGCCGATCGTTCTCGGCCCGCAACTCACCCACCTCCCGAAGGAGATCCTCAGAGCCGGCCCCGTTCCCGTCGGTGTCGGAGCTCATCGCCGGTGGGATGCGGTCACTTCAGATCGGCCCTGTCGGTCTCCGCCGCGTCGACAGGGATGGCCAGACCCAGCTTCCCGAGCGCTGGTGATGCCCGATTCGAGCCTGCTGATGCTGACCGTCGAGCCCACCACCGCAATCTACGACGCCGCCCACCACCCCTTGGCCGAGCCTCAGCCAGCCCGGTCTCCGGCACGGACCTCGGTTCGCTGTCAGTGGCCCCTTGCATGATCGGACGACACGAGTCGAGCGACGAGGAGTACGCGTGATCGAGCTGCCCAGGGAGGCGATCGGCTTCCACGGCACGAGCAGAGCTGCCTTGCCGCACCTGCTCGCACGCGACATCCGGTCGAGTGATCAGCACTTCGAATGGCTCGGCACCGGCTTCTACCTCTGGCAAGACTCGCCCTGGCGGGCCCACCAATGGGCCGAAGGCCGCTACGGCTCCGACGGGGTGGTGGTCGTCGCCCGGATCAACCTGGACGGTTGTCTCGACCTGTTGAATCCCTGGTGGCAGCAGGAGGTTGCCCATGCCGACTTCGACTTTGTGTTCCAGTGCGTGATCGAGGGGCGGACCATCCCAGAGAACTCTGATCGCGGCAACCACGCCCGCGATGCGGCGACGATCAACTGGTATTGCGACCGGGCCGCCGCGACCGGCCGGACCGTTCGGTCGGTTCGAGCGGTCTTCGAGGAGGGCGAGCCGATCTTCGAAGCGTCGAAGATCCGGAGCAAGTCGCATGTGCAGGTCGCCGTCCGAGACCTCACGGCTATCGTGGAGATCGAGGAGGCCTCGTGGTGAAGCTCGAAGATCCCGTCGCACCGTTCAGGGGGATCGTCGCCGAGTACCGACGCGCCCGCCCGGCGCCGGACACCGACATCTTCCGGTTCGGGGGCCACTCCCCGACGAGCCATCCTCGCCCCAGCAAGGGGCCCATCGCCGTCCTAGGTGCCAGCGCCTGGGCGCTCGACCCGGCCCGAGCCGAGAAGACGTTCGCCCATATCGGGATGCTCGGAGGGTTGCTGGCCGACCTCGGCTACGACATCTACTCCCTGGGCTCGCTCCCAGCGCTCGACCGGCGCCCGTCCTTCGTCGGCTGGGTCGGTGGTGAGGAGAGCGAGTTCGAGCAGGTACAGCTCGACGCGTTGGACGTCCCGGGGCTCGCCATCGGGCCCACCATTGACGGCGTGGCCTCGCTAGGGCACGTCGAGCCCGACGATCACCCGGACTCCCTCGAGCTCATCCGTGCGGCGCTCGACGAGATCCGTCGACTGACCGACGACACCCACGGCCCACAAGGGCCCGTCGGCGGAGGCGAAGCTTCTACTGTTCCTTCTACTGTGCGGGCCGGTACAGGGGTGCACGGGACGGGACAGCCGGACCACGATGACCCGCGAAACCCCAGCTCAAGGGCACAATCCGGTACGGAACGTGACGGGCTGAACGGGCGACCTGAAGGCTCATAACCCGAAGGTCGCAAGTTCAAATCTTGCCCCCGCCACCAAGGAAAGCACGAAAGCCCAGGTCACAGACCTGGGCTTTCGGCGTTCGCGAGGCGTTCTACCGGATCAGGCGGTGTTCCTCCGACGTTCCACCGTGTCGGATTCGGCTGGTGGAACGGGCCGGGCGATGCGCTCGGTCGTGCGTGCCGCGTCGTCCTGCATGCCGGGTAGCAGGTGCTGGTAGGTCTGGATCGGGTCGCCGTCGCCGTCGGTGAAGACCCACTGCTCGTCGTTGTCGATGCCGACGGCGGCGAACTCGGAGGTCTGGAATCCGCGCCACCCGGCGAGGACCTCGAGGGTGGTGTCGTCGAGCGCGATGGTGCGACGGGCGGTCTTGGTCTTGCCTCGGGTCTGGTGGACCTCGTAGCCGACGGCGACGAGGCCACGGTTGAGGTGCAGGCGCTTGTTCTTGAGGTCGATGTCGGGCCACTTGAGTCCGAGGACCTCGTTGCGGCGCATGCCGGTCATGGCGGTGAGCCACACGATCGGGAAGAACCGGTGACCGGCCGCGGTGCGCAGGAACAAGCGGAGCTCCTCTTCGGTCCAGGACTGGCCTTCGGTCTTCTGGAGCGATCGTTGCTTGGGGGCGTGCGCGACGACGGCGACGTTGCGGGTCACGAGCCCGCGGCGCACGGCGTCGGCGGGCGCGCCGCGGATGATGAGGTGGATCTCGTACACGGTCTTGGGTGACAGCCCGCGTCTTCGCTGGGGTTGAGGAGCGAGTCGTAGAGGGCTTCGATCTGCTGGTAGCGCAGCCGCCGGATCCCGGTCCGGCCGAGGGCGGGGAGGATGTGTTGCTGGATGTTGCGTTCGTAGCCCCGGTAGGTGCTCGTCGCGAGGTGCAGCTTCTTGGCGGGGAGCCACTGGCTGGTCAGGTAGGCGCCGAAGGTCAACGACCGGACGGCGTCGGTGCGCATGGTCTCCTTGGCGGCGAGTTTGGCTGCGAGGCGTTCGGCTTCGGCCCGGTCGGTGCCGGCCGGATGCCACCTGCGGCGCTCCTTGCCGGTGACCGGGTCGCGGCCCTCGTAGATGACCGCGTCGAAGCGACCACGCCGCTGTGCCACGTATCCGTTCGTGATGTTCCTCCTTCAAGGCGTGGATCCCGACGATCGGAACCCGGAGGAACAATCGGTAGAACGACCCGTCAACGTGGGTCCGAGCGGTCGCGGCATCGCAGAACTCCGGGAGCGCTCCTGAGCACGGTCGCAGCTGGTGGCGGACTGCGATGTCGGGTGCAGCTCGTGGTCGAGCGGGAAGAGAGCGACGTCTCGTAGACTGGCGGCCGTGAGTCAGCAGGCCAGCTATGTCCACGGGTTGTGGGATGGCCGTCCGGTGCGGGACTGGATCCCAGATGTCGTCGGCGACGTCGTGGCCGCGTTCAGTCCCGTTCGGGTGATCGTGTTCGGCTCGGTTGCTCGTGGTGAGGATCGAGAAGACAGGGACTTGGATCTTCTGGTGCTCTTCGAAGATCTGGCTGGTGATCGACGGAGGCTGATGGGCCAGATCCGCGGCGCTATCGGCGCGCCGATCCCGATCGACGTGTTGGTGGCAAGCGTCGAGCAGTTCGATGCCGGCAAGGACGCGAACGGGTCGCCGTTCTACTGGCCGGCGCGAGAGGGTCGGGTCGTCTATGAGCGACCGGCCGCCTGAAGAGGATCCCGCGTCGCGCTGGCGGCGCGAGGCCAGAGAAGAGCTTCGAGCGGCCGAGGTGGTGGCGGCTCATGGCGAGGTCCCTGATCGTGTTGCTGGGTTCCACGCGCACTTGGCGGCGGAGAAGGCGCTCAAGTCGCTGCTCATCGAGCTTGGAATCGAGATGCCACGCATCCATGATCTCGTCGGGCTCCACCGGTTGTTGCCGGAGACGGACCAGGGTCGGTTCGATGGCCGATCTCGAGACGCTGAACCCGTGGACGATCGAAGGGCGCTACCCGGCGGACCTGCCCGATGTCGGTGACTCGGTGCTCGACGAGACCCTTGCGGCGGCCAGACGGGTCCTCGACGCCGTCACAGGGGATGGCGGCTGAGGATCTGGTCTCGGTGCCGCCCCCGAACGTCGTCCCTGTGTCCGGTGAGATCGTCGAGGTCGTGCCCGCGGTCGCCACGGCAGATGTGAGCGGATGACCGACGGGAGGTGCCGCGTGGCCGATCCCGCCGACATCGTCCGTTCGTGGGCCCGACCTGGGGATCTGCGCCCCGGACTCGATCCCTCGGTCGGGCTCCATGCCATGTTCGGCGACGACGCTGAGGCGGTCCACCGTGAGCTCGTGCACACACTCGGCGACCTGACCTTGGCGGCCTACAATTCGGAGCTGAGCAACAAGCCTCTCGAGCGCACACAGCAGATATGGGGCGACCGCCACCTGTCGCTGAACAAGGACCTCGTCGCCCACTCTCGCTGGTGCCGGTCCCAGATTGAGACTCGCGCGGCGGAACTCGCCGAGCGAGCAAACAAGATCTGGCCCGCACCCGTCGCCGGCGTCGCCGACGCGGCTCAAGGCTTCGACTGGTCGCGAATGCACGCAGCCATTGCTGCGATCCCCGACCGCCGCTGGACTTCGTACGCCGATCTCGCCGCTCGTGCCGGCACTGCGGCGCAGGCCGTCGGGAACCGCATCGCTTCGAACCCTTCGTTGGCGAAGGCATACCACGTGATGACCATCGATGGTCGGGTGAGCGAAGGGTTCGCGTGGTCCGATCCAACGGACTCCCGCGATCCGATCCACGTGCTACGGGCGGAGGGAGTCCAGTTCGACGAGACCGGCCGTGCCACTGCGGAGTGCCGACTGACAGCTGACACCTGCAAGCTCTCCTCGTGCGGTTCGACCCCGACGACGATCTGCCGGACGAGTCGTAACGATGCGAACCGTCATCGAGCCATCCGCGACGCGAACGGTCGTCCCTCCTCATGCCCATCGAACGTGGCGGGCGACAGTCGGCGTTGGCATCAAGCTCACCGGCGCCGACAACGCGACGCTGCTGGCGGTCGATGGCGCTCGACGTCTGCAGTACGGACCCGATCAGCCCGAAAGCAAGACGTATGTACTCTTCCCCGCCGACCTGATCGACAACGACGATCAACTCGCACACTGGCTCACCCGCTCCCACACTCCCGGCCTCGATGTAGCGCTCATGACCGATGCGACTCGGGCCGATATCGCTAATTTCGGCACATGGGAATCCTGGCCTTCTCCATCAACGTCACGCTGGACGGCTGTGTCGACCACATGGAGGGAATCGCCGACGATGAGACCCACGCCTACTTCACGCGACTCATGGACGAGGCCGGGGCGATGCTATGGGGCCGCGTCACCTACGAGATGATGGAGAGCTACTGGCCGGCCGTCGCCCGCGGCGACCAGGAGGCGCCCCCAGCGATGCGCGACTGGGCCGTCAAGCTGGAAGCAAAGCCGAAGTACGTCGTGTCGTCCACGCGAGGGGACTTCCCGTGGACCAACAGCCACCACATCTCCGGCGACCTACTCACGGGCGTGCTGGAACTCAAAGACGCAACCCCGGGCCGCGTCCTGCTCGGCAGCGGCAAGCTCGCCACCGAGTTGGATCGACTGGAGCTGATCGATGAGTACGACTTCCTCGTCCACCCCAGGATCGCAGGTCACGGCCCGACCCTCTACCAGGGCGGGTTGCCCAGCACGCGGCGGCTCGAGCTCGGCTCGGCGAAGCCGCTCCGCAATGGCGCAGTCGCCATGCACTACCGGCGCGCGACCAGTTGACACGCAGCGAGATGTCGGCCGAGCTCTGGCAGGCGCGACGTCGACCGCTCATTTGCGTGCGAGCGACCCGCCGAATATCCGGCGAAGTGCAGCGGCTCTGGTCCTCGAGATCCCGCCCCAGAAAGCCGCTCCTCGGAGACCCCGGGCACGTCCCCAAGGTGCCGTTCGGGGACAGGGCAAACGTTGCCTGACGCGGCACTAGCGACGGTCCCAGCCTGGACGCGGTCGGAGTTCGACGCCAGCCACACGGAGCCGATTCCACACTGTCGTCGAACCGAGGCCGAAGTGATCGCCAATCACGGCCAGAGAGGCGCCACCTTGGTACATCGCCGACGCGACTCGTAGGTCGTCGCTCGACCAGCGGCGAGATTCCGTCCGCCTGGGGAGCCCGGCAGCGGCGACATGGTGGAGCACTGTGGACTTGCCAACTCCGAACCTGGACGCCAGGTCAAGGACCTTCTCGGCGTTGCCGTGGTCGACGAGGAGATCGTCGATCTCGTTCGAGGTGAGGTGTCGTGCCCGCGGCCGAAGTCGGCGGACTGGAACGGCGGCTGGCGGGCCCAGGTCGTCGAGCTCGGCCAATGAGGACGTCCCCTGACCGGGTCGGCGATACCGCTACGACCGCTGAGCCGATGCGACCACAGCGGTGGCCTTGATGCTGACAAGCATCTGGGGCAAGAGGAATCCCGATACCTCCACAAGCGTGCTTGCCGGGAGGCCATCGATCCCGAAGAACTCGCGTCGATGAATCGCTGCTGCAGCGGTGTACGAGGCGATGTCGGAAACGAACACGGTGACGTCGACGAGATCTGCGAACGAGCACGAGAAGTGCTCGAGGGTGGTGGTCAGATTCAGATACACCTGCCGGAGTTGGCTGGCCATGTCGTCGGCGAAGGTCAGCGAGTCGTCACAACCAGGCGTGTTTGCAACCCAGATTGTGTCGCCAACTCGAACGGCCTGTGCGTAGCCGAAGTGCTCTTGCTGGCCCTCGATTATCTCGAATGTTTCGCGATGCATGTTGCTCCCGTGGTCGGATCAGAGTGTGCGTACCTGCTACTTGGCGCACGGCTCGCAGCGGACTCGGCAGCGAGCCCTGGGACATGTTCTCTTCTGTTCCGGGGCTTTGGTCGGCCGTGTCGGATCGTGTTTCGAGTGCGGCTGGGTCGTTGGCATTTGGCGTCAAGCGTGCCAGGTGACTGGGAGGTGGAGGGGTTCGCGGACTGGGATCGATCCCAGCCAGATCGGGTCGCCGGCGAGATGCATGTCTGGGATGCGTCGGAGGAGGGCGGCGATCGCGATCTCGCCGTGGAGTCGTGCGAGTGGCGCTCCGAGGCAGAAGTGGGCGCCGGCACTGAACGCGAGGTGGGGGTTGTCGGCCCGGGTGATCTCGAAGGAATCGGGTGAGGGGAAGGCGGATGGGTCGCGGTTGGCGCCGGGCGGGAACACGAAACGTTGATCGCCGCCGGTGAACTCGTAGCCGTCGAGTTCGACGTCTTCACGGGCTCGGCACATAACGACGCTGATCGGCGAGACGAGGCGCACCATTTCCTCGACCGCACCGGGAAGCAGGGCCGGGTTGTCGAGCAACGCCTCGAGTTGGTCGCGGTGCTCGAGCAGCAACAGCATGCCGCCGGTGATGAGGCTCGAAGTGGTGACATGGCCAGCCTCTACGAAGAACACGCAGTTGGCGAGCATGTCGCGGCGTCCCTCCTCGTCGACGGGCGCATCCGCAGCGAGGATCGACAGGAGGTCGTCTTTCGGCTCGGCCGCCCGCTCGTCGAGCAGCTCGCCGAAGTAGTCGAGCATCTCGGTGGTGGCGGCGCTGGCGACCCGGATGCAGTCAGGTTCGTGCTGGCGGGCGAAGCCGGTGGCGAGGGCGAGCATCCGTTCGGCGAGCCATGGCTGGCGGCCCTCGGGCACTCCGAGGACGCTCGTGATGATCGAGAACGGCAGTGGCCGTGCGTAGTCGGTGACGAGGTCCATTTGCCCGGTGTCGATCACGGCGTCGAGGAGCGAGTCCGCCTTGGTTTCGATGGCCGGTCTGTACTGCTCTACCCGGCCCGGGGTGAAGATCCGAGAGAACCGGCGTCGCATCGCGTGGTGGCGTTCACCGTCGAGGTTCAGGAGCCAGCGCCCGAACATCGCCCACATCGCTTCGGGGGAGGTTGCGACGTCGAGGAGCGGTGGTCCGAACCGCGGGTCCTTCAGCATCGCGGCCGCGACGGCGTGACGGCATCCCGGGACGTCGACGGATCGATACAGGGGGTAAGGGTCCGCGAGCGCGTCGGGGGAGAACAAACCGCCAACGATCTGCTGGTCATCGGCGACGCTCATTGATTACCTCCTGGTGGGCGCGTCCGGACGAACGCGAAGAACATGTCGATGGCGCGATCGAGCTGCGACGACCACCGGGCCCCGCCGGGGTCGTTGGCGATCTGCTGGTCGGTGAGGCCGGTCTGTAGTGCGACCCACAGGTCGACGTCGGCCTTGTCGACGACTCCGACGGCGGCTAGGGCCTGGCCCATGTCGTGAAACGACACCCACGCGAGTTCCATTGACTCAGGCGATGGAACGAAGTCGGGGATCGTGCGCTGGAAGAGCAGCTGGTAGCGGACCGGATCCTCGGTGCAGAAGCTCGTGAACATCTCAGACCCCGCCCGGAACACGTCGTCAGGATCGCCCTGGCGATCCAGAGCGCCCATCACGGCCTGAAGCTGACGGTGGCCCTGAGCGAACAGCGCGTCGTAGATGTCGAGCTTCGATGGGAAGTACTGGTAGATCGACGACGCGTGCATGCCGACCTTCTCGCCGAGGTCACGCATCGACAGCCCCGCAAGCCCGTGCTCGTGGACCAGTTCCCACGCTGCGTTGACGACATCATCGATCATCGATTGCCGACGTCGATCTCGTGCTTGGCTCATGACTCACTCCCAACATTGTTCGGATTCTCCAACAGCGTTGGAAATATGTCAACCATCTCGCCCATTGTCACCGCGTCCAGGGGCTCCGGCGTGTGCGGTGCTGTCGACGGGTGGGTGGGAAGACGAGCAACCCACTGGCTGGCACCCTGCGAGCGATGGGTCCCGGCCAGGACGCGACCGCAGTCCAACGCCTTCAGCACGGAACCGGTTCCACAACTGGAACTGCGGCCGGTGGGTCGAGGTCGTCGAGGTCGTCGAGGTCGTCCGGCATGTCCTGGTCCACCGATTGGTCCCGGGGGTTCGAAAGCCGTCCGACTAGGTCCACCAATCTGAAACCTTCTCCGTCTCTCCAGAACCCGCCGATTCCTGCTCGGCGGGTTCTCGCGTTGGGGGACACGTTGCCGGGCGTGGGTCAAGCAGTGTCGTTGTTGGCCTGGCAGTGGGTGACGCCCGCGAGTCGGCCTGCTCCGGGCGGGGCCGAGCGCGTCGACGACCTGATCGACGATTCGGCGGGACCTATGGCCCTGCGACGAGGTCGATATAGGTAATAGAGTTGCCTTCGTGTCCGATGAACTGACGGACGTCGACGTGGAGCTGTTCGGCTCGCTGTTCGCGTTCATGCAGCAGGTCACGGCGCTGGTCGACGAACGGCTCGACGGGTTTGGGCTCACGAGCCGGCAGTGGCTGCTTCTTGGCCTGCTCGACAAGGCGTTCCCGGGTTACGCCCCCACGCTCTCCGAAGCGACCGCTGTCTTCGGCACCTCACGCCAGAACGTGAAGCAGATCGCCCTGCAGCTCGAGCGCGGCGGCTGGCTTCGGATGGATCCCGACCCGGTCGATCGGCGGGTGCGGCGTCTCGTGCTCACCGACAAACTCGCCGTGTTCCACGACCCAGTCGTCCAAGCCGACCAGGCGGCGTTCATTCTCGCTGTGTTCGGCGGGCTCACTCCGCGGCAACGGCGGACGTTCCTGACCTTGGTGACCACCTGCATGAGCCGCCTGGCGGCGAACCCGGCCGATGCGACAAGCGACGAGGTGCTCCCGTGAACCCGTCACCGTCCCCGACCGAACCTCCCTCCGGCCGTCGGCCAGGCTCGATCGACGCGTCGGGCGACAACGCGAGCAACCCCGATCACGGCGAACCGGCCGAGATGTCACGCCGTTCGCTGCTACGCCGTGTCGGGGTCGGAGCCGCCGGAGCCTTCGTCGCGACCGATGCTGCTATCGCCTACCGGGCGTATGACCAGGGTGTGCTCGCCGAGGAGCGTGGCCGGGCGTTCGACGCCTGGAACGCCTGGCGCAACGGCAGCGACCCGATGTCGATCATCGGCGCCGCCGTGCTGGCCGCCAGCGCGCACAACACCCAGCCCTGGCGATTCGCCGTGTCGGACGACCGGATCGACCTCGACGCCGATCTCGAGCGAGCCACCGGTGACAACGATGCGCTGAACCGTGAGCTCGACGTGTCGCTCGGGTGTGCACTCGAGAACCTGGTCCTCGCGGCTGGAGCACGCGGCCGTCGGGCCAAGGTTGCGCTGTTGCCCGGTGGCCCCACTGGTCCGGTTGCCTCGAGCCAGCTGCGCCCGGGGCCCGTGGTCGATGGCCCGCTCTACCGGCCGATCGGTGATCGGCACAGCAACCGGTCGGAGTACCGCTCGGACACCGTTTCCAACTCGGCTCTGGCCGCGATGGATGACCTGGTCGACGACTCGATAGTCCCTGCACGGTTGGTGTGGCTCACTGCTGGCGGCGTGCGACAGCGATTCGGTGAGCTGCTGGTCGAGGCGACACGGGCCCACGTTGCCGACGGCGGAGAATCGAAGGCATCGTTCGCGTGGTGGCGCAGCGATTGGGACGCGATGCAACGCCACAAGGACGGGCTCACCATCGACGGTGTCGGACTGCGCCCGCTGGTGCGAACACTGGGCAAGCTCCTGTCGGCGACCTCTCGACAGGCGGCCGACCGCACCTTCATCGATCGCACGGTCATCCAGACTCGATCGGCAGCAGCGTTCGGCGTGATCGTCGTCGACAACCCTTCGGCCCGTGCGGAACGACTAGCGGGCGGTCGGCCGGCCCAGCGGCTCCACCTGTGGAGCGCGGCCAACAAGCTCGGCTTCCAGTACATGAACCAGATCACCGAGCGCATCGACCGCCACCGCCAGCTCGGCGACGAACCCTCGTTCGAGGCGCCACTGGCCGACCTGGTCGGGACCGGCGCCCTCGTCGGCTTCCGGGTGGGCGCCCCCACGATGCCCGGCGCCAGAAGCCCTCGCCGTCCTGCGCTCGAGGTGCTCCGATGAACCACGGCGATCGCACGCTGCTCACCGCCGGCTCGATCGCCGCGCTCCTCGGCATCCGTGCCGGTGTCGCCGAGATCCTGGCCGGCACCGTGGCATGGGCCGGCAACAAGAACGACCCGACCACGCTGGGTTGGGTGACCATCGGGCTCGCCGTGGTAATCGGCGCGGCCAGCCTGCTGGCGACTCGCACACGGCGACCGCGGGCACAGCTCGGCTCTGCCCTTGCACTCTTCGCCGTCTCCCTGCTCGGCCTCACCACCGCCGGTTTGGCCTGGATCCCGGCGGCAGTTACCGGATTGGTGGCATGTGCACTGGTCGTGCGCGGACCGCGACCAGCCCGCGCCTGGCGGGCCGTGATCAGCGCGCAGTGGGCTCCGGCACTCGTCGCGGTGCTGTCGCTGATCTATCTGGCGTTCGGCATCGTCGTCCGCGACCGAATCGGGCTGCTCGGCATCGCCGGCGCTGGCGTGGCGCTCGCTGCGCTGGCCCTGCGAGGCCGATCCCGCCGGGTGCCCGCCGCCGTGCTGATGCTCGCCATCGGCCTGCCCTACGTGCTCGGACAACCACACGCCATCTGGTCCGCAGGAAGGACACCATGAGGACACTGATTCGTTGGTCCGTCGGCCTGATCGTGCTCATCCACGGCCTCATTCACCTGATGGGCGTGGTGGAGGGCTTCGGCTGGGCCGACGTGTCACAGCTCACCGAGCCGATCAGCACCTCGATGGGTGTCGCCTGGCTGGTCGCTGCGGTCGTGGTGGTCGCAGCCGGTGCGCTGTTGGTTGCCGGAATTCGAGGGTGGTGGGCAGCCGCCGCGGTGGCAGCGGTCGTCTCGCAGGCCGTGATCGTCACGTCATGGAGCGACGCCAAGGCGGGCACCATCGCCAACGTGCTGCTCGTGATCGCCGCGGTCTACGGGTTCCGTGCGCACGGTCCGACCAGCTTCCGAGCCCGGTTCCGGCGTCTCGCCGACGAGACGGTGGGCGCCGTGCAGCCATGGTCCGGACCCGGCACCGCACTGGTGACGGAGGATGATCTCCAACATCTACCGGCGCCGGTGGCAGACTACGTGCGAGCGGTCGGCGCGGTCGGGCGTCCCCACGTCATCGGGTTCCGCGCGGAGATCAGCGGTCGCATCCGCAGTGGCGCCGACCAGTCGTGGATGCCGTGGACCGGCGCCCAGGTCGACACGTTCGGCTCCGCACCCAGTCGGGTGTTCTTCATGGACGCGACGATGAAGGGTCTGCCCACCGATGTCCTGCACGCCTACGTCGGCCCGACGGCGACGATGCAGGTACGACTCGCGTCGCTCGTGCCCATCGTCAATGCCCATGGGCCTGAGATGGACCAGGCCGAGACGGTGACGCTGCTCAACGACCTGTGCGTCCTCGCGCCCGCCGTGCTCGTCGACGCGCCGATCGACTGGACCCAAATCGACCATCACCACGCGCGGGCCACGTTCACCAACGCCGGTCACACGGTGAGCGCGGTGCTCACGTTCAACGACGATCACGAACTCATCGACTTCGTCTCCGACGACCGATTCGCGTCGTCGCCCGACGATCGCTCGTTCACGCCGCAGCGATGGTCGACTCCGATCGCCGACTATCGCAGTTTCGACGGCCGACGGGTCGGTGCATTCGGCCGGGGCCGCTGGCATCCCGCGGACGAACCGAGCTTCGACTACCTCGAGTTCCACGCGGACCACATCAGCTATCTGGAGTCGGGCTCGGTCGATCGCAGCGGCGCGACGCCCTCGGTGGCACCCGATCGGACGAGCGCAGAGGAAGGAGCGCTGCCATGAGGAACCGCGAGGCGCGACAGGGGTTGTTGGGCCAGGCCGGTGGTGTGCTGGCCGACCTGCCGGCGTTCATGACGGCGCCGATCTACCGACGGTGGCACCTGACCTGGGGCACCACCCGCGACGAAGCACTGGCGCCCATGCCCGGCGATGATCGATTCCCGAAGGCGCAGTTCCGGGCGACACGAGCCATCACGATCGCGTCGCCGCCGAGTCTGGTGTGGCCTTGGCTCGTGCAAATCGGTTCTGGCCGAGCCGGGTGGTACAGCCACGACCTGTTCGACAACCTCGGCCACCCGAGCGCGACCACGATCGAACCGGCATGGCAGGACCTCCAGGTCGGGCAGTGGGTGCCGATGTCGCCGAAGGCGCCGCCGACGGAGCGGACCGCTTTCCGTGTCGACTCGTTCGAGGTCGATCGCTGGCTGCTGTGGACGAAGCCCGACTCGGCGTGGTCGTGGCTGCTGGCCCCCACCGGTGACGGCGGCACCCGGCTCGTCAACCGCATTCATGCCGTCTACGACTGGCGACACCCCTCCGACGCCATCCTGGGCGTGGTGCTGATGGAGTTCGGTGACTTCGCCATGAACCGACGGATGATGCGCGGCATCAAGACCCGGGCCGAGTCCCTTGCCCGTGAGGGTGGGGCGCAGCAGACGAATCGGCAGGATGACCACGGTGGATGAATCGGGCAACACACCCGGGGTGAACGACCAACAGGTGGCCGACCAGAAGGTCGCCGACCCGGACACGGCGTCGTCGGGTTCGCCAGCCCGCCGACCGTGGTTGGCCGCCTTCGCGGCCGTCAACGCGTTCGGCGCGTGGGCGGGCGCCGTCGGGCTGATCACGGGTGGCACCGACTTCGGCGAGGTCATCAACGAGCGCCTGCCGTTCGACAGTGTGGTGCTGGCTGGAGTGGCGCTCGCCACCATCGTGGCGGTCCCCCTGACCATGCTCGCCTGGTCGGCCTGGACCGGTGGACCGAGAACCGATGAGCTCGCGCTGGTCGTCGGGCTGCTGCTGATCGGATGGATCATCGGTCAGGTCGCGGTGATCCGTGCTTTCTCCCCGTTCCAGCCCGCGTACCTGGCGGTGGGTGCCGGATTCGTCGCCGCATCACATCGCTCCACGCTGAAAGAAGGTCGCCGCGGTTTGCTCTTCGTCGCCCTCGGGGCGGTGCTTGCCGCCGTGGGGGTCGGACTGTTGCCGCATCCGATCAAGAACGGTGTCAGCGTCATCGCAGCGGTGTCGATCGCCCTGCTGCTGGCGGGCCTCGGTCTGGTCATCGTCGGGGTTGGCTCGGGACTGCGTGGCCGGGGTCGCTGGGGCAAGGTGGCGGGGAGTGCAGGGGCGGTCGTCGCGGTCGTCGTGGCGGTGTCGATCATCGCTCCGGCCGTTGCGGCCACAACCGTGCCGTCCACTGCGGTCACCTCGACACCGGCGACGCGGAAGCTGGCGTACGAGTCGGTCACGCTCACCACCGTCGACGGCGTCGAGCTCGCCGCCTGGTACGTCGACGGCACCAACGGCGCCGGGGTCGTCATGATGCATGGCTCCGGTTCCACCCGATCCGGCGTGCTCGACCAGGCCGCCGCGCTCGCCCGCAGCGGGTACGCGGTCCTGCTCATCGACGCCCGAGGCCACGGCGACAGCCACGGCACCGCGATGGACTTCGGCTGGTACGGCGATCGCGACATCGCCGCGGGCACCGAGTTCCTCGCCTCGCGTGACGCGATCGAGGCCGGTCGGATCGGCGTCGTCGGGTTCTCGATGGGCGGTGAGGAGGCCATCGGCGCCGCGGCCACCGACGAGCGGATCCGAGCCGTGGTCGCCGAAGGAGCAACGGCGCGGCAGGCCGCCGACGAGGCCTGGCTCTCCGACACCTACGGATGGCGTGGCTGGCTGCAGGAGCAACTCGAGAAGGTGCAGTACGGCATCACCGACTACCTCACCGACGCCTCACCGCCGATCTCGTTGCGATCCGCGGTCACACGAGCGTCCGACACGCACTTCCTGCTGATCACCGCGGGGAACGTGGACGACGAGGCCCAAGCGGCGTCCCACATCAAGTCCGGCGCGAGCGATCGGGTGACGGTGTGGAACATCGAGGGAGCAGACCACGCCGGAGGGTTCGATACGCAACCAGACGACTGGCGGGAGCGAGTTGTCGGATTCCTCGACGAGCGTCTGAGGTAACAGGAACGGAGAACGTGATGTCGATGAGGTGCCGTTTGGCGGCAGCGCTGGGAGCGCTTGGGCTGGCCGAAGCCGCACTGATCCGTCTCGGTCGGACGTACGGGTCCATCCAGGACGAGCGAGGCAAGGCGCTCCCCGGGGATCGCATCGTCAGCAAGCCCCAAGTGGCGACCGATCACGCGATCACCATCGATGCCCCACCATCTGCGGTGTGGCCGTGGCTCGTGCAGATGGGCTGGGGGCGGGCAGGCTGGTACACCGCGAGGTGGGTGGACCGGCTGCTGTTCCCGGCCAACGGTCCGAGCGCAGAACGGATCATTCCTGAGCTCCAAGACATCGGCATTGGCACGTTCATCCCTGACGGCCCGCCGCACACCGAGTGCGGCCTCATCGTCGAAGAGATCGAGCGCGAACGGGCCCTGGTGCTGCACTCAAACAGTCATCTGCCCATGAGCTGGCGGGCGCACGCATCACTCGACTGGTCATGGGCCTTCGTTCTGACCCCGCTCGATGACGGCCGGCGCACGCGTTTCCACTTCCGGTCGCGGTGGATGACCAGCCCCTGGTGGCTGACCCTCGGAGGCTGGCTCGGCATCGTCCCCGCCGACTTCTTGATGTCGAGGGACATGCTCCGGGGCGTCAAGATGCGGGCTGAGCGTGGGTCGCCCGGTCTTTGACCCAACTTCGCGCCGTGCGGCCAGCACCGCTTCCTGGTTGCCGTCAACGCACCGGGGCCCGATCGTCCCATCCGCGACGTGGACGAAGTCCGACCCCTGCCGCACGGAACCGCGACCACACAGTTGTCGAACCGATGCTGAAGTGATCGCCGACCGAGGCGAACGAAGCGCCGCCCCGATACAGATCCACCGCGACTCGTGGTTGTCGCTCGACCAGCCTCTCGTCTCCGACCGCCTGAGAAGCCCGGCAGAGGCGACCTGGTGGAGCACCGTGGACTTGCTGACTCGGAACCTGGACGCCAGGTCCAGGACCTTCTCGCTGCTGCCGTGGTCGACGAGGAGATCGTCGATCTCGTTCGAGGTGAGGCGTCGTGCCCGCGGCCGAAGTCGGTGGACTGGAACTGCGGCTGGCGGGCCCAGGTCATCGAGCTCGTCCGGATTGTCGCTCGTCAACCCGCGAAGTCGCTTGACTGAATGCTGAACATCATTCTATTCTCCTAATAATGTTAGAAACACCTAAACGTGATAGGCGAGCGGAGCGTAAGGAGGGCACGAGAGCGGAGATCCTCGACGCCGCGTGGGCGCAGGTGCGTGCCGACGGGCTTGGTGCGCTGTCGTTGCGAGACCTGGCGCGGACGGTGGGGATGCAGGCCCCTTCGCTCTACAGCTACTTCGACTCGAAGCATGCGATCTATGACGCGATGTATGCGCAGGGTGCGCGTAAGTTCGTCGAGGCCGAGCCATCGGACGAGCTTGGCGAACCGCTGGAGGGTCTGAAGCAGCTGGTTCGCTTCTTCGTCGAGTTCTGCGCGGCCGACGCGGCGCGCTACCTGCTGCTGTTCCAGCGGACGATTCCCGGCTTCGAGCCGTCGGCGGAGTCGTTCGCGATCTCCGAGGGCAGCCTCGAACGGATCGGAGAACGGATGGCGGCGTGCGGGATCACCGACCCCGCAGCGGTCGACCTGTTCACCGCAATCGGCACGGGGCTCGCGGATCAACAGCTCTCCAACGACCCTGGTGGGGACCGCTGGATTCGCTTGATCGACGATGCCGTCGAGATGTTCTACGACCACATGATGAAGAAGCGGTAGCAACAGCCACGAGGAGGCACAAACCATGATGACTGCACGACCAGTCGACACCATCCAACCGATCACCCGTTCCGACACCGAGCGACTGGCGCGCACCGAGTACGAGCGCATGGCCTCACAGTTGCGGTCGCTGGCACCTGACGAGTGGAGCAGAACGACCGACTGTCCGCTCTGGGACGTGCGAGCTGTTGCGGGACACAGCCTCGGCATGATGGCGACCTTCGTCGGCTTCCGTCGGCTGTTCCGGGCGATGGGCGCAGCGACGAAGACGTCGAAGCGTGAGGGCGGCCCGATGATCGACGCGTTGACAGCCAAGCAGGTCGCCGACCACGCTGACTTGTCGATCGACGAGCTGATCGCCCGCGTCGACGAGATCGGCCCGCGCGCCGCCCACTGGCGGGCCAAGGCGCCGGGGCTCTTCCGAAAGATGCCGATGAAGGAGGAAGTCGGCGGCACCACCGAGACGTGGCGCATGGAGTACCTGCTCGACACGATCCTGACGCGCGACCCGTGGATGCACCGCATCGACATCGCCAACGCGACCGGTCGCCAGCTCGAGCTCAACGCGGAGCATGACGGTCGCATCGTCGCCGATGTCGTCGCCGAGCTGGCCCGTCGCCATGGTCAGCCCTTCACGCTCATTCTCACCGGCCCCGCCGGCGGCGAGTTCGTGGCCGGCAACGGCGGCCGCGAACCCGTCACCATCGACGCGATCGAGATGTGTCGCACGCTTTCGGGTCGCCCTCCGGCCGACGCGCGGCCTCGCACCGGTCTGCTCGCCACGGAGGTGCCGTTCTGATGGGCATGCATGCGAGGGTGACCGAGATCGCCGCCGGCATCCACCAGCTGACGACGGTGATCCCCGAGGCCCCTGTGGCCTTCAACCAGTACCTCATCGTGGCAACCGAACCGCTGCTGTTCCACACCGGGATGCGCGGTCTGTTCCCGCTCGTGTCGGCCGGTGTGTCCACCGTGCTGCCTGCCGACACCGTGCGGTGGCTGAGCTTCGGTCACGTCGAAGCAGACGAGTCAGGCTCGATGAACGAATGGTTGGCACTCGCGCCGCATGCCACCGTCGCCCAGGGTTTCATCGGGTGCATGGTGTCGATCGGTGATCTCGCGGACCGCCCGCCACGGGCGCTCGGCGACGGCGAGACGCTCGACCTCGGCGGGCACCTCGTGCAGTGGTTCGACACCCCGCACGTGCCGCACGCGTGGGAAGCCGGCGTGCTCTACGACATCACCACCAAGACGCTGTTCTGCGGTGATCTGTTCACATGGAACGGTCCCTACGCCGCTGCCACGGACGACGACATCGTGGGGCCTGCCGTGCAGGCCGAGGACGACATGCCCGGATCGCTGTCGCTGCACCCGTCGAGTGGTGCGACCTGCCGTCGCTTGGCCGAACTCGAGATCGACACGCTCGCCCCGATGCACGCCCCGGCCTACACGGGCGACTGCCGCGCCGCGCTGATGGACCTCGCTGCCGACTTCGACCGCCGTATCGCGATGCTCTGAACGACGAACGCTTCAGAGAACGCCGAGGCGATGGAGGGCTCGCTGGTGCCCGTCGACTGGACGATCGAGCATGACGAACCAACGAACGAGGCGTGCGGCGCCTTCCTCGGGGTGGAGGATGGGGTCATGGTTCCCGAGTTCGGCAACCCCGGACAACCCTTGGTGTGCCTCCTCCGTGACGCCGAGGTGATCGAGGAGGAACCAACGTCGTTCTTCCCGGATCCGCCCGTTTCGTGACCTCGTAGTGCTGGCCCGGCGCGTGCTCGGATCTGGCGGAAGCTGGTCGTGCTCCCCGAGCCCGTTGAGCCGTACGCTGCGACCGTGGCGGTCAACCGCAGTCGTCGCGCTCGCAGCGCCCGAAAGCGCAAGCGCCGGATGGACCGGGTCGAGCACGATCTGAGCGACGAGCAGTGGGCGGCGGCCCGGTTCCCGGATGTCGTCGCACCCTGAGGGCGGGGGGCGGCAGCTGGCGACCACGGTGATCGATCGGGGCTCCTCAGCGCCGCGCTTCGATGGATCGTGCGTGTGCGGTGACCTCCGCCGCCGTCGCCGCGTCTAGGCGGTTGCCGTCCTCCGGGGACAGCACCTCGGTGACCGTGTAGACGCCGACGCTGCCGCAGACGACCTCAAGCGCCCGGGTCCCGTCGTCGGCCTCCCAGAGGGTCCAGTCCCACGGTCGTTCCCGGGTCATCCGCCATCGCCGCTGGTCGTCGATGCCGGGTGGCCGGCACAGCTGTGGCGCCTCGTCCGCCATGACCCGCAGCAGCGCATCGAGCTCGGCGGGCTCCCAGGCGCGCATGCCTGCGGCGGTGCGCACCGGGGCCTCAGCGGCATCGGGCCACGGGCGCAGGGCGCCGGCCGCGGCGAGGCGGTGCCAGTGGCTCGGGAGCCGGACGAGCACCCCCGTGTCGTCGGTGGTCAGCCACCGGGGTGCTCGATGCACGATCTGGTCGCCCCAGCGGTCGGCGACGAGGAAGAGCACCTCGCCCCGGGTCATCCCGCCTGGCGGGTGCTCGATCCACCCGTCGACGGCCGCGAGCGCGGTGGCGTGATCGGCAAGATCGGGGCGGGCGTGACGGCACACGACCACGACCACCTCGGCGCGCAGGGTGGGCCGGCTGGCGGCGGGGAAGCCCTCTGGAGGTTCGTTGAGCGCGGTCGCCTCCGCCGTGCCCAGCCACTCCACCAGCTGGGGGAGGTCGAGGTCGTCGCCCACGACGTCCAGCGCGAGCGCCGCGGCCGTGGCGATGTGACGCTCGGGGTTGAGTACCAGCGCCGTGAGCCCTCGACCGAGCGCAGCTCGTCCGGCTGGATCGAGCTCGCCGACCAGGACCTTGACGTCATCGAGCGCATCGACCGCGTAGCGAGGATCGGCGTACGGGCCCGATCTTCCGTCCAGCAGGTCGCGTAGATAGACGGGGTCGGGAAACGCTGCGGCCACGGTCGCCCAGCCAAGCAGACCGGCGGCGGCGTCGCCTCGCCGGGTTCGGTCTGGTGCGGTTCCCCTCCGTCGCCGTTCGGCGACACCACATCCGTTCCGGCGCCTGACCAGTAGATCAGGCGCCAGTTCGGGGACCGAGCGGGGCTGGAGTCCTCGGGCGACCGTGTCGCTGATCACTGGACGGGGGTGGCCTCGCCGATCAGGGGCGTTTCGGGCTCCGGCGCGCCGCCGCCGGCGCGGGCGACCTGGACGAGGCCGACGCCGCTGAGGACGAGCAGGCCGCCGAGGAGCTGGACACCGCTGAGGGTCTCTTCGAGCCAGAGCCACGCGACGGTGGCCGCCACGACCGGCTCGATCATCGAGACGATGCCGGTCGTCGTGGCCGAGAGGTGCCGGAGACCGAAGACCTCGAGGGCGTAGGGCGCGAGCGTGCCCAGGAGGATGACCCAGAGCACACCGAGCCAGACCGGGATCGTGTGGGCGGCGAGTCGGCCCAGCATCGAGGTGGATTCGGTCAGCACGCCCGGATCGAAGTCCCACCACGGCTGGACGAACGCCCAGAACACCGACGAGATGGCGAACATCCAGAAGCTCAGGACGAGGGGGTCCCTGGTCTCGAGCATGTGCTTGCCGAGCAGGTGGAACGTGGCGAGGAAGGCGGCGGCGCCGAGGGCGGCCAGGACGCCGACGACGTCGAGGCCGACGTCGGTCCAGACCTGGGACACCAGGGCGAGACCGAGCAGGGCCAGCCCGAGGGCCCACCACACCTGGCGGGCGATGCGGTGGCGGAGCACGACGACCGAGAAGACCGCCACCATCAGCGGAGCGGTGAACTCGAGCAGCAGGGCGATCGCCGCCGGCAGGCGATCGAGGGCGACGAAGTACAGCCACTGGAGGAGCGCTGCGCCGCTGAGGCCGAGCACGATCAGCTTCGGGATCTCGGCTTTCGGGATGCGCAACGACGTCGGCCGGACCGTCTTCAGCACGAGCAGCAGGCCGATGGCGGCGCCCGTGCAGCGCAGGGCCGTCAGGCGGGCCGGATCGAGGCCGCTCGAGAGGACGACCTTGGACACGCTGGCGTTGATCCCGAACAGGGCCGCGCCGGCCAGCACCAGCACGTAGCCGCGCCGATGGCGCGCCGGGGCGAGGGTGGGGGAGGCGATGAGGTGACGCTACGGCGACGGCGTCACGCCGAGGCTCAACCCGAGGTGATCACATCTCGCACCGATGGTGGGGCGAGCGGCCACCACACGAGACGGGCCGCCCACTTGACGAGCAGGTCCACCTTCGTCTCGGGTCATCGGCGTACCAGCACGAGAGGGTTCTCCTGGGCGGCTTCGACCGCCGGGTGCTACCGGTCGATCGAGACGACGGCGCGCAGCTCGAGTGACATGCGGACCACCCGTCGGCGGGCGGCCTGGGACGCCGCTCCCCACGCGTCGGCACGCTGGCCGCACACGGCGTTCGGGTCACGGCGGGCCTCGTCGGCCACGGCGACCATGGCCGCGACGGCAGCGCTCAGTGCGGGGGACGTCTCCTCGGGGAGCGCCGGCGGGTTCGCAGCGAGCGCCTCGGTGAGGGCGGCCACGTCACCGGCGGCCACCGCCGCCTCGGCGTCCTCCAGTGACCGGTAGCACCACTCGGCGGCGTCCTCGCCGGGCAGGGCGCAGGCTCCGTGCGGCGTGCTCAGCGTGTTGAACACGTAGGCGCTGTGGTGGCCCATGTCGGAGCGGAGGTACCAGCGCTGGCCCGCGTCGTGGAGGAACAGCCAGATGTCGTTGATGGTCATGTCCTCCTCGCGCTCGAGGAAGGAGTTGGTGGGGAGCCCGTAGCGGAGCTGGTGGCTGCGCCGGTCGATGCTGCGCCCGTCCGCCAGCGCCAGGGGCTGAGTGATCTGCTGGAGCGGGATCCAGAAGTTGACGAGCATCAGCCCGGCCTCGTGGTTCTCGCCGTCGGGCGAGTCGTGACGGAACAGCGAGGGCGCCCGGCCGTCCATCACCTGCCCGAGCGGCGTGCCGAAGATGTCCTGGTCGGCGTGGACCGAGGTGGCCGCGCCATGCTGGTTCATCCCGACCGACCGCGGCCCCACCACGGACAACCCGTTCGGTCCTGACATGCGCATCAGGAAGCCCTCTTCGGCGAGGTGCAGCACCGTGAGGTCCCGGCCGTTCGAGCTCCGCAGGACGGCGCCCTCCAGCAGGGACCGGATGGTGGTGGCCTCGTCATCGGTGATGCGGCCGGCCTCGCGCACGCCGGCGAGCGCCGTTTGGAGTTCGTCGAGGCCGGACAGGTCGACGGTGTCGAACCCGCCGTCGAGCAGGTCGGGCTGCACGACGTCGTCCCGGCACCCGTCGGTCGCGACGCAGACGTGGTGCTCGATGCTGCCGTGGTCGTACGGCGCCGACGACCGCGGGCCGGCGCGGAGCAGGCCGGGGTGCTCGTCGTCGGGGATGGCCAGAGACGGAGGCAGGAAACCCAGCGTCACCTCGACCGTCGCGTTGGCTGCCATGGTGCCGGCGAGCTTACGGCCTGGCCGCCGCCGGGGCCGCGAGCTCCCAGATGGGGACCACCCGGGCCGGATCGCACTCCTCGTCGACGATCCACCGGCACATGCGCCGGATCGGCTCGATGGCGTCCTGGGGCATGGCCACCGTGACGTTTCAGGCGTAGCCGAGCGACGTGAGGCGCTGGGCGGCGAACAGGGGCAGGATGTCGCGCGGCTCGGCTTTGAGCGACTCGGGGTAGATCCCGATCGTCTGCGTGTAGGCGTTGACCGCGGCGGTGACCTTCTCGATGCCGTCGACGGGGACGACGTTGGCGACCCGGCACGACAGCAGGGCGCTGTAGCCCACCGGCTCGTCGAGCTGGGAGACGATGACCGCTCCTTCGTTCTGCTCGCCGCCGTAGACCCGGTACCAGTCGTCCTCGAGTCGGGCGGTGTCGAGGTGGTCCTTCAGCTCGTGGTTCACGTAGGTCGGCGGCGCGCTGACGTACGGCGGTAGCGCCACGATCTTCTCGATGTGCTCGGGGCGGTAGAGCGCCGGCTCGACGACCTCGTCTCCGCCCTTCCAGTAGGCCACGACCAGGTGGCGGGTCACCGGATGGTCGGGGGCGATGTCGGCCAGGGTGCGGGCGATCGCCATCGCGGTGAGGGGGGTCGTTCGACGGCGCCTTGATGATGGCGTCGCTGCGGGTGATGACGCTGCGCAGGATGGTGAGCGCAGAGACGATCCCGCCGTTGCCTGCCGGGATGTGCAGCGTTCGAGCGCCGAAGGCCCGTACCCGCAGGTCGCGCCCGTCGGGCATGCGGCGAGGGACCCAGCCCTCGAGGTGGTCGATCCCGACGCTGGTCTCGGCCAGCTCGACCACGGCGGCGTCCGGGGCGAGCGCGTCGGTGGAGGCCGACCGGCGCCATGGGTGATCCTGCCGATGCGGGCCGAGGCGGAGCGGTACGCCGCCTCGGCGGCTGAATCGGTCCGAGCAGCGGGTCTCGCAGCTCGGTGTAGACTAGCGGTATGACAGGACGCTCTACGACAATTCGTGTGAGCACTGAGCAGCGCGAACGACTCCGGCGGCTCGCCGAGGATCGCAGCGCAACCATGGCGGACACCCTCGACGCCGCGTTGGAGTCACTGCGCCGCGAGCGCTTCTTCGAGGGGATGGCGGCGGCAGAAGTGCGGCTCCGCGCCGACCCAGATGCCTGGGCGACCTACGCACGCGAGCGCGACGTCTGGTTGAACGCCGACCTCGCCGCGTCGTGAACTTCGGGGACATCGTCACCGTCGACTTCGGTACGCCGATCGGATCGGAAGCCGGCTTCACCCGTCCAGCGGTCATCACCACGGCTGATGCGTTCCTGCGGTTCCGACCCCCGACGGTGTTCGTGGTCCCCCTCACCTCCACGCCGCGGACCTTCCCGAGCCACGTTCCCGTCGATCCCGATGGGGCAAACGAACTCACGGAGAGGAGCTGCGCCCTGGTGGAGCAGATGCGGGCCGTGGCGGCCGCACGCTGCACGCCGACGCGCGGCAACGTGGGGCTGATCGTGTCGCACCAGATCCTCGACGTCCTCGCGATGATCACGGGCATGCCCTGATCCGGCGGTCAGGCTCAAGCCGTGAGGCCCGTCGCGCCCGTCCAGCAGCGCTCGGTCGTAGCGCTGGAACCTGACGGGGTAGCCGTTCATGAGTACGTCGAACACCATCGTCGTCGAAGACACAGGAGAAGAGCTCGTCGACGCGGTCGGGGTCAGTGAGCACGGCGTCGATCACCGCGCTGTTTCGGAGTTCGCGCTTGGGCCCGCCCGCCAGCGCGTGCCTGAACGACCCCGGGCGTGGCATCGCCGATCTCGAGCTCACGTGCACCTCGGCTCGCCGGTCTCGGGCGTGGACTGGCGAGGGAAGTGTCCGTCGAGGAACTCGACGGTACGTCGCCACGCGAGGCTTGATGCCGCTGAGTCGTAGACGTCGGGGCGGTCCCACTCGAAGAACCAGTGGCCGGTGCCGGCGTACCGGTACAGCTCGACCGATCGTCCCGCCGAGCGAAGCTGGCGTTCCTGGCGGGCGACGCCGGCTTCGGTGACGAAGGGGTCGGTCTCGGCGAGGTGGAACTGAAACGCGGAGCAACTGGCGGTGAAGTCGCCGCCGCGGGTGGCGTAGAAGACCGATGTCGCGGTGATCGGTGGAATCTCGGGGCGTGACTGCTTCGCGAGCCACAGGGCCCAGTGCCCTCCCATGGAGAAGCCGACCTGACCGACCGGTGCGACATCGAATTCAGACCGCGTTCGGTCGATTCCGCCCACGATCTGGCGCCAGGTCGGCGTCGATCGTTTCTTGGCACGCAAGGTGGCTGCTTCCTCGGCGGTTGTTGCCGTCTCGCCCCCGTACAGGTCGGGAGCGACGGCGACATAGCCGAGGTCGGCGAGATCGTCGCAGACCCTGGCGATGACCGGCGTGAGACCCCACCACGCGTGCAGCACTGCGATCACGGCTCTCGGTGGCCCCTCGGGCGCCGCCAGGTAGCCGGACTTGGTCCCGGTCACGGTGCGGTCGTGGTGGAGACGGGCGGGTATGCGCCTGCTCGGCGTGCTCGGCTCATGGGTGGCGCCCGAGGAACCCCGCCAGCCGGTCGATCGCCAGGGCATCCGGTGGAACGGCGACGACCGGTCCGAACATCCCTGGCATCCTGATCGTCTCGTCGTCGTAGCTGCGCGCCAGATCGAGCGTGGCCGCGGCCACTTCGTCGCCGAACGTCGGGTGCTGCCCGGTCGCATGCGCGAGATCCCAGCCATGGGCGACCTGCTCGATCACCATGAACCCGACGAGCATCGCCCCGGGGGTCTCGCCCCAGGGCATGGCGTACGCACTTCCGAGCGTCCCCGGAGCGGCCCACACCTCGAGGAGTCGCTCGCATGAGGCCAGGTACACGGTCGGGGCCTCACGGTGTCCGACCGTCGAGACCTGGGAGCCGTCGGCTGCGGCGGCCTCGCTCCGGCCGACACTCGGGACAGCCGCGAACTGGTCGAGCCCGACGACGAGGTGCTGCACCAACGCGGCAACATCCATGCCCGCACACGGCGTCGATAGGTGCCATTGCCTCGGGGTGATGCGCTCGATGAGGCGATGGGTCGTGGGCACCGCCGCCGACCACAACGGGGGCCGGATCGTGTGCAAGGGCACGCCCGCCGGTCTCGTCCCCGCCCGCGGCAGCCTCACCGGCGAGCACCTCGCGGCCGACGTCGGCACCTGACCGCGGCCCTCGCGGTAGCCTCTCGCCGCCCTCTGGTGAACGCTGTTGAGTTCAGAAGGCCGGTTCGTGCCGCAGCGAGACGTCGGGGAAGGTGAGGGCGCCGATGCCAGTCCGCCGTTCGATGGAGAGGCCCCGCGCAGGTGCCTGCGCGATCGTCGCCTTGGTCGTCCTGTTGGGTGCGTGCGGGCAGAACGACGATGACGCTGCGCCGGTCTCGTCGACGAGTTCGACACCGTCCAACTCGGCATCGGCCGGCCCGGATGACGCCGCTGCGCTGCTTCCCACACCGGTGCAAGAGCTCGAGATCAACGCGACCGAGTACACGTTCGACATCAGCCCTGATCCCTCCGGCGGGCTGAAGCCAGGCTGGACGCTGCTGAATTTCCACAATGTCGGTGTCGAGGCCCATCAGGTCATGTTCGCCCGCCTCAAGGACGGGGTGGACATGTCAGAGCTCGCCGCGGCGGGAGCCGGCGATTCCTCTGGCTCCGGTGCCATCGCGTTCGTCGACATGATCGGCGGGGTCAGCTACATCGGGCCCGATCACGACACCACCGCGCTGGTCAACCTGACCGAGGGCACCGTGATGGCGATGTGCTACGTGCCGGACGCCAACGGCGTCGCCCACGCCCTCATGGGCATGACGGCGCTCCTGACCGTGGCGGCGCCGTCCGACGAAACGGTGCCGGCCGGGCCCGACCCCAGCGGTGAGGAGGTGGTCGGAACCATCGAGCTTGCCGCGGGCGGGTATCAGGTGCCCGCCGACCTGCGGAGCGGCTGGTACCACGTCGAGAACACCGATGCGGCTCTGCACGAGCTCGCCTTGCTGCGTCTCGGCCAAGCGGTCGACGATGACCAGTTGGGTGTGCTCGTGGAGGATCTGGCGGCCAACAGGACCCCGCAGGTGGACCTGGAAGCAGTCGGCGGCATGGGTGCCATCTCCGCCGGGTTCGACGGCTACCTCCACCTCGATCTCGCCCCTGGCGACTATCTCGGCGTGGACTTCATGCCCGACCCCGGAGAACCTCGCCCACACCTGCTCGACGGCTACTACACCGCCTTCAGCGTCTAGCCGGGTACCCGAGGAGCCGGCCCGGAAACCGAGCAGGACGACCGAGGTGGGCGATGGCGACGGCCCGGAGGGGTCTTCCGGATCCCGCCCGAGTACGTTCGTGCGGGTGTCTGGTCCCCCTTCGAGCGCCGGTTCCCGACGCGTCGCCGGCCGCGGGGCGGTTGCCGTCGGTGCCCTCGGGGTGGTCTTCGGCGACATCGGCACCAGCCCGCTCTACGCCTTCCGTGAGGCCTTCGAGCACCACGAGCTAGCGGTGAACGAGGCGAATGCGCTGGGGGTGGCCTCGATCGCCTTCTGGGCGCTCATCATCATCATCTCGGTCAAGTACCTGGCCCTGGTCATGCGCGCCGACAACCACGGTGAGGGAGGCATCCTCGCCCTGACCGCGCTGGTGCTACCGAAGTCCACCCGGGGCCGTCGGACGGCCGGCTTGGTGCTGTTGGGCGTTTTCGGCACTGCGTTGCTCTACGGCGACGGGCTGATCACCCCGGCGATCTCGGTGCTCAGCGCGGTCGAGGGCTTCGAGGTGGCATCGTCGGCGTTCGAGGCGTGGGTCATCCCCCTGGCCTGCATCATCCTGGTCGGCCTCTTCCTGGTGCAGCGCCACGGCACCGAAGCAGTGGGCCGCATCTTCGGCCCGGTCATGGTGGTGTGGTTCACGACGCTCGGCCTGCTGGGACTGAACCAGATCGTCCAACACCCCGGCGTCCTCGAGGCGATCAACCCGATCTTCATCGTCGACCTGTTCCAGTCCGAGCCCCGCAAGGCGTTCCTGGCGCTGGGCAGCATCTTCCTGGTGGTCACCGGCGGCGAGGCGCTCTACGCCGACATGGGTCACTTCGGCCGCCGCCCCATCACGAGGGTCTGGTACGGCATCGTGCTCCCCGGCCTCGTCCTCAACTACTTCGGCCAGGCCGCGCTGCTGATCAACAACCCTTCGGCCATCGAGAGCCCGTTCTACCGATTGGCCCCCGGGTGGGGCGTCACCCCGCTGGCGGTGCTGGCCACCATGGCGACGGTCATCGCCTCGCAGGCGCTGATCTCGGGCGCCTTCTCCCTCACCGTGCAGGCGATCCAGCTGGACTACCTCCCCCGTCTCAAGGTGTTGCACACCTCGGCCCACCATCGCGGCCAGGTGTACGTGCCGCTGGTCAACTGGGCGCTGATGATCGGGTCGGTCGGCCTGGTGCTCGGGTTCCGCACCTCGAGCAACCTGGCTGCTGCGTACGGCATCGCCGTCACGGCCACGATGGCGATCACCAGCGTCTTGTTCTTCGTGGTCGTCCGGACCCGTTGGCACTGGTCGAGGGCCAGGGCGATCGCCGTCGTGATCCCGTTGCTGGTCGTCGACAGCGCCTTCCTCGCCGCCAACATCCCGAAGATCCCCGACGGTGGCTGGTTCCCACTCCTGGTCGGCGTGATCCTGCTCGTCCAGATGGCGACCTGGCGCAGGGGCCGCCAGTTGGTCGCCGCTCGAATGCAACGGGCCGAGCGGAGCGTCGTCGAGGTCGTGGACGAGCACGCCGACGTTGCCGTGGTGCCGGGCACCGCCGTGTTCATGTTCCGCGATGCCGGCCAGGCACCCCCGGCGCTGATCAACAACCTCACCCACAACCACATTCGGCACGAGACCACGTTCCTCGTCGCCATCGACGTCGGGGACGCGCCTTTCGTCGACGACGCCGACCGGGTGTCGTCCGAGGTGCTCCGGCCGGGGTTGTACCAGGTGATCCTGCGCTTCGGGTACCTCGACGAGCTCGACGTGCCCGCTCGGCTGGCCGAGGTCGAGGTCGACGGCGCGCCCGTCGACCTTGTCGATGCGACGTACTTCGTCGGCCGTGAGACCGTGGTGCAGGGCGATCTCGAGGGCATGCATCCCGCGCTGGAGCACCTGTACGCGTTGTTGCACCGCAATGCCGACACCGCCACCCGGTTCTTCAACCTTCCCAGCGATCGCGTCTTCGAGGTCGGGGCCCGCGTCGAGATCTGAGGACGGCCCCGACCGCCGAGGCGGGGCGGCGGTTCGCAACTGGCTGCCCTGAGCCGGCTGGACGTGATCTCGGCGGTGGATCAGGCCGGCGGGACCAGGGAGCCTCCGCTGACCACGGGGAACTGACGGGCCAGATCGGCCTGCGCGACCGGTACCCCTGCTGCGCCGGCCCCTTGGTAAGGACTAGTCCTTGACTTCGTAAGGAGATATCCTTAGACTGCCTCAATGCAGGACGCCACCATGCGCATGATCGACGCCGCCGAACGCCTCGCCGCCGAGCGTGGCCTCGCGGCGCTGACCGTCCAAGGCGTCCAAGAGGCGGCCGGCCAACGGAACAAGTCCGCCGTGCACTACCACTTCGGTGGCCGCCAGGGGCTGGTCAACGCGTTGGTCGCAGCCCGCATGGAGCCGGCGAACCGGCGACGCACGTCGATGCTCCTCGCTCTCGGCGCGGATCCCTCGACCCGCGAGTTGGTCGAGGCCCTCGTCGTGCCGCTCATCGAATCGGTGCTCGGGCGCCGGCCCAGCTACTGGGCCCGGTTCCTCGTGCAGGCCATCGGTGACCCGACCGCCGGTCTGGCCGCACTCGACGCGGTCGACGACGAACCGATCCAGATCGCGCAGTCGCGCCTCGCCGCGCGCCTCGTCCACCTTCCCGAGGGCAGTCGCACCCTCCGGGTCCAGTCAGCCTTCGCGTATGCAGGCGTTGTGCTCGCCGCCTTCGAGGCGGGTGCACTCCCTGCCGAGCTCACGGGCGACGTGCTGACCATCGAGATCGTCGACGCGTGCTGCGGCCTCGTTGACACACCCACGTCCAACGGGCTCGTGGTGAGCCCATCCAGGAAGGATCGACCATGACGACAACGAGCATGACCGTGACCGCACACCCCGGCGCCGGGGTGGAGATCCGCGGTCTCGACCTCCGCACCGCCGACGACGCCGCCTTCGGCGAGGTCCACGACCTGTTCGCCCACCACGGGCTGGTGTTCCTCCGCGACCAGAAGCTTTCCGAGACCGATCACATCCGCCTGGCCGAGCGGCTGGGCACCATCAACGTGAACCGCTTCTTCATCAAGCACTCCGAGCACCCCGAGATCGCGATGGTCACCAAGGAGCCCGACCAGCGACTCAATGTCGGAGGCTTCTGGCACACCGACCACAGCTACGACACCGAACCTGCCCTCGGTTCCGTCCTGGTCGCCAGAGAACTGCCCACGAGCGGAGGCGACACCCGGTTCCTCAGCACGTACGACGCCTTCGAGGCCCTCCCCCCCAAGCTCCAGGACCGTCTCCGGGGCATGCGGGCCGTCCACTCGGCCAAGCAGGCCTTCGGCACCACCGCCTCCCGGATCCGGCAGTGGATCGACCCACAGTCTCGATCCGAGAACACCGACCTCGCGGACGAGCTCGGCACGGTCACCCACCCGGTGGTGATCCGCCATCCGCTCTCGGGCCGCGAGGCGCTGTTCATCAATCCGAGCTTCACGGTCCGCTTCGAAGGCAGGTCGATGCTGAGGTCGGCTCCCCTTCTCCTCGAGATCTACACCCGGGTTCTGCGCTCCACCGGCATAGCCACCTTCCGGTGGGAGCCCGGGTCGGTCGCGATCTGGGACAACCGCGCCACCTGGCACAACGCGAAGAACGACTACCGGGGCCAGCGCCGCGAGATGCATCGGATCACCCTCGACGGCTGCCCCCTCGGGGGCGGCGGGTGACGAAGACCGGGATCGTGAGCCAGGCAGACGCACCTCGCGTGCACCTCGAGACGACGCAGCAATGGCGCGAGTGGCTCTTGGACCACCACCAGGCGGACACGGGCGTCTGGCTGGTGACGTGGCGCACACCCACCGGCCGGCCGGCCCCGCCCTATGAGGAGCAGATAACCGAGGCGTTGCGGGTCGGCTGGGTGGACAGCACGGCGAAGAGGCTCGACGACGAGCGCACCATGCTCTACTTCGCCCGCCGCCGTCCTGGCAGCCCGTGGGCCCGAACCAACAAGGAGCGGATCGCCCGGCTAGAGGCTGCCAAGCGTCTGTTGCCGGCCGGCCAGGCGACCGTCGACCGCGCTCGCGCCGACGGCTCGTGGACGTTGCTCGACGCTGTCGAGGACCTGGTCGTGCCGGACGACCTGGCCGCAGCGCTCGACCGTCATGACGGCGCGCGTGCGCACTGGGATCGATTCACCCCCTCGGCCCGCAAACAGATCCTCTGGTGGATCGTGCAGGCCAAGCGACCGACCACCCGTGCCGCGCGGGTCGAGGAGAGTGCCCGTCGGGCATTGCTCGGCGAGCGGGCGCGATAGGCGACCTCGTGGCAGTCACCGGTCTCGTCGCACGCCCGACGATCGGTGGGGTGGGTCGATTGCGCAGACGCGCAATCGGTGATGGAGCGCGTCGCCGGCGCGACGAACGCCGAGCTGCGGGTCTACGCGGGCGCGGGCCATTTCCTTCCCCACGAACGCACGGTCGAGCTCGCTACCGACATCACCTCCTTGGCGGCGCTTGCGCGTCGTTGAATCAACGGCGCCCGGGGTTCCACTCAGCGGTGTGACGATCCCGCAACTCGCCGGCGACCTCGGGCAACCGCGGATCAGGCCGTTCTCAGAAGCTGTTCCCGCAGCTCGGGCCGCGTGCTGTCCATCCGCCGCGCGGCCGGTGCCCGCCACGGAATGCGGGCGCGCCTCGGAGCGTTCACGTCGACATGGGCTACCGAGACGCTCCCGAGGGCTGGTGGCAGGCCTTCGTCCTGGCCGATCCTCCGAGGACGGCCAAGGTCGCGGTGGTGCGGGCCGATGGCAGCCCCCACGTGGCGCCCGTCTGGGTCGACCTGGACGGCGACGACATCATCTTCATGACGTCCGCCGACACGTTGAAGGGCAAGGCCATCCGGCGCGACCCACGCATCTCGCTGTGCTTCGACGACGAGCGCCCGCCCTTCGCGTTCGTCACCATCCGGGGCACCGCGACGACGACCAGCGATCCTGAACAGTTGCTGCACTGGGGAACGCGGATCGGTGGGCGTTACATGGGGGCCGATCAGGCCGAGGCCTACGGGCGCCGGAACGCCGTGCCGCCCGAGATGGTGGTGCGAGTCGCTGTCGACAAGGTCGTGGCGAAGGTGGACGTGGCTGACTTCTGACCCGCCAGGATCCTCTTTCCCGCCGGTCGATCCTGGTCTGCCGGTCGGTCAGGCCTGGCGGGCGACGAAGACGGGGATCCGGCGCTCGGTAGCGTCCTGGTACACCTGGTAATCGGGGTACGCGGCCACGCAGCGGTCCCACCATGCCGCCCGTTCGTCGCCGTCGACCTGCCGCACGACCACATCGAAGGGCTGGGCACCGTCCTGGATCGTCACCGCAGCGGGGTCGGCCTTCAGGTTGGAAACCCAGAACGGGTCGGTCGGCGCGCCGCCCTGCGAGCCCACCAGTGCGTACTCACCATCGTGTTCGACCCGCATCAGCGGCGTCTTGCGCACCTTGCCGGTCTTGTGGCCCCGGTTCGACATGACGATGATCGCCAGCCCGGTGTCGGCGAAGGTGTTGGCCCGTTCGCCGCCCGACGCCTCGTACTCCGCCACCTGGTCACGGACCCAGTCCCACGAGCTGGGCTCGTACTCACCCTCGAGTGTCATGCCCGCACCGTACCGCCCCGGCCGGCCACCGGCCGCTCAGGCCGTGGCCAGCTTCTGGGCCACACGGAGGCGCTTCTCGAGCTGGCCGACAGTGGCCTCGGAGATACGGCCCACCCCTGACTGGCGGTTGAGCTCGGCGTTCACCTGGGCGTGGGTCTGGCCGCTGCGGCGCACCAGCAGCGCCACCAGCTCGGCGTTCTTCTCGCGCAGCCGCTTCTTCTCCTCGCTGCGGGTCTTTTCGTCGCCCAGGGCGTCGCGGGCCCGGTCGAGGAAGCTGCGGTCACCGGTCAGTGGAGGCGGCGGGGCGAGGTCGAGCACCAGGGTGGGGTCGTCGTGGTCGCGGTCGTGGTCGTCGTCCACGTCGTCGGCGCTCTCGAACGGCACGTGGGTCTGGTGGTCGGTGGCCACCGCCGACAGCGCGGCGAACAGCGACATCTGCTCCTCGGTCCCCGTGTCGAGCGCCGTGGGGTCGCGCTCGACACGCTCCTGGGCTCGTTTGCGCAGGCTGTGGCGGCGCTGGTCGGCGATCTGGAAGGCCCGGGAACGCAGCCGCGGGTCGTCGGGGATGAAAAGGTATGCCTTCTGGTCCCGCACGCCGGGGGTCCAGCGCACGAAACGGCCCACCGCCTGGCGGAAGAAGAGCTCGGTGGTCGTGGTCGTGGCGTAGACGCCCACCCGTAGGCGGGGGATGTCGACCCCCTCGGAAACCATGCGCACCGCCACCAGCCAGGCATCGGTGCCGGTCGAGAACCGGGCGATGCGGTCGGACGAGTCGGGGTCGTCCGACGTGACGAGCGTGGCCTTCTGCTTGAACCGGTTGCGCAGCAGTTCGACGATGCCGCGGGCGTGCTCCTGGTCGGTGGCGATGATCAGCCCGCCGGCTTCGGGCTGCTTCTCGCGCACGGCGTCGAGCTGGGTCATGGCCTGGCGCAACACCGTGGGCAGCCATTCGCCTTCGACCGACAGGGCGGTGCGAAGCCGCTGGCTGGAGCGCACCTGGTCGAGGTCGTCATCGAAGGTGGCCTCGTGGATCGATCCGTCGGGCGCGGCCCACTCCATCTGCCCGCTCGTGCGGGGGAAGTACACGGCGCGCACGACCCGGCGGTCGGCGAGGGCGTCGGCGTAGCCGTACTCGAAGTCCGGGGTGGCCTCCTCGAGGACGTAGTTGACGAAGGGGATGGCCCGAGTGTCGCTGCGGAACGGGGTGCCTGAGATGGCCAGGCGGCGCGGCGCCGGCTCGAACGCCTGCCGCACCGACTCGCCCCATGCCCGGTCGTCGCCGGCGTGGTGGATCTCGTCGAACACGACGAAGGCGTCGTCGGCCAATGGTCGCAACGCAGCGGCGCTCGACGCCACCTGCTGGTAGGTGGTGATGATGCCGTGCATGTCGCTGGGCAGGCGCCCGTCGGCCGCCGACCAGGCCGGGTCGAGGTGCAGTCCGAACTGCGCCGCGGCCGCGGCCCACTGCGCCTTCAGGTGGGCGGTCGGGGCCACGACGACGAGGCGGCGACGGGGGTTCTCGGCCAGCACGTGACGGGACGCGGTCAGGGCGAAGGTGGTCTTGCCCGCGCCGGGGGTGGCGACCGCGAGGAAGTCCGACGACTCGCTGGCCACGAACTTCTCGAGGGCGACCTTCTGCCACGGCCGCAGCCGGATGCTGCGGATCATGCAGGCTCGGTGCGGGGTGCGGCGGGACAGGACAAGGTCGCTCAAGGTAGCCGTGGGTGCGCGTCGGGTGGTCCATGCCACGAGGGCCGCCCGAATGCACCGGTGTGCCCCGAAAGGCCCCTTGACGGAGACCCGCGCCCCGTTGCGCAGGCCGCGCTCGGCGACTGATCAGCCCCGGGACTCGGCGGCGGCCTTGAAGCCCTCGTTCTCTGTGGTGATGGCCTTCAGGAGCTGGCCGCGCAGCAGACGGCCGACGATGCCGGCGGTCGCGCCGGTGAGTTCGAGCTCGAGGCGGTGGACGCAGCCGTCACCTTCCTCGGACAGGTGATGCGAGCCCTCCATGCAGGTGCCGAGGGCCTTGGTCGTCCACGCGAACAGGTGCCCGGGCTCGAACCTGGTGACGGTCCACACCCGGGTGGGCTGGCCGGGCTGCTTGATCCGGGCCCGGCTGCCGATGGCGAGCGGGCCATCGTCGAGCCGCTCCACCGCGGACATCGTGGGCGTCGTGTCGGGCCACCGCTCGACGTCCTCGGTGAGGGCCCAGACCACGTCGATCGGAGCCTCGATGTGCAGTGTGTTCTCCAGCTTCATGCCGAAAATGTACCAAATGGTACATTCGCCGTCCATGGGCACGAGTCGTGACGACCTCTTGCAGCGGGTGATGGCGGACGTCGCCCACCACGGCATCGGCGGGCGAAGCCTGCGCGAGATCGCCGAGGCGGTCGGATCCAGCCACCGGATGCTGCTGTACCACTTCGGTTCGCGAGATGGCCTGGTGGCGGCCATCGTCGAGCAGGTCGAAGCCCAGCAGCAGGGCGCACTCGCCCAGGCGGCGGCGACCGCGCCGGTCGGCGCCGACCCAGATGACCTCGTCCTGGCCCTCTGGAACCAGGTGTCGAGCGAGGAGCTGCGCCCGTTCGTCCGCCTCTTCTTCGAGGCCCTGGCCACCGCAGGGCTCGGCGACGAGGGGCGACGGGACCTCACCTCGTCCTGGCTGGACCAGAGCGCCGCGGTGGGTCGACTGCTCGGGACCGCTACCGACGAGGTGGACCTGCGTCTCGGCGTTGCCGTGGTGCGTGGCCTCCTCGTCGACGTGGTCGCGACGGATGACACCGGGCCGGCGACCGAGTGCCTGCGTCGGTTCCTCGACCTGTGGCGGGCGGTCCCCGACGAGCCGCGCTTCGCCTGACCCGGCGGGCGGCGTGACCGTACGCCGGGCTGCGTGAGGGTCGGGCCCGGACGGCTGGAACGGGGGCATGGGCCTGCTCACGGGCGACACGCGGCGCGAGACGGCCATCGCCTGGGGGTTCGTCGTCGTTCAGGGCGTGCTCATCCTCGCGGTCCTCCTCCTGCCCGCCGGCGGCCTCGTGGGGTGGTTCATGGCCAAGGCCCGCTGGGAGGAAGGCCGCCTGCGCGCCCGGTATCGCGAGTACGGGGACTACGCGGCGCGCACTCCCCGCTTCGTCCCTCTCTGGCCCGTCGGGGCCGACCGACGCTGATGGACTGCTCCGCGAACGGGTCGCCCTTGGCGAGCCGGCGGCGATGACGATCGTGGCCCGGTCGGGTCGTTGGCCCGTGAAGGGAATCACCCGGATCGGCCGGGTCGGCCACGCCGGGCCCAGGGCGTCGGTGGCGGTGGTGCCGCAGGCGGTGCACGGCGTGCACCGCGCCGGTGCAGCGGACGTCGCCGGTAGCGTCGCCGGCGTGACCGACGGGATGGACCGGACCCACGAGGTGGAAGGCGGCCGGCGCCTGCGGCGCCTCGTGGGCGTCTACGACGCCGACCACACCCTGCGGGGCGAGCTGTCCTACTGGGTGGGCGCCCGCTTCGGTCGGGCCCACTGCGCGCTCTGCGACATCACGCACGGCACCTTCCGCGAGAAGGCGGACTGGCAGGCCTGTCGGCTGGGGCTGCCCGTCCCCTTCGACACCCTCCACCGGGACGATCAGCCCGACGCCGTGCGCGCCGCGGTCGCCGGCGCCGCCCCGGTCGTGGTGGCCGAGGTCGACGGGGGCGGGATCGTCCCGCTGCTCGACGGTGCCGCCCTCGACGCCTGCGGTGGCTCGGTCGACGCCCTCGTCGTCGCCGTCGAGAAAGCCGTCGGCGACGCCGGCCTCGCCTGGCCCGGCGCCTGACGGGTCGCGATCGTACGGCACCCGGGCGGGGGTGCAACTTGGCGACGTCTCAGCCCCGGAGCACCACGCCGGGCCGGCGGTCGTCGGGGCCTTTCGCGTCGGGCACGGCCTCGTCGTCCACCCGGATGGGCACGCCGTTCACCAGGGTGTGGCGGACGCCGACGGGGGCGTCGGCGGTGAGGCGCTCGCCGTCGGCGGGGAAGTCCCGCACCCGGCGAAGCGGTCCCGGAGCCACGGTGTCGGGGTCGAACACGACCAGGTCGGCCGCCCGGCCGACCTCGACGACGCCCCGGTCATCGAGGTCGTAGACACCAGCGGGCTCGGCGGTGAGCTTGTGGACGGCGCGCTCGAGTGACATCACCTCGCGATCGCGCACCCAGTTGCCCAGCAGGTCGGTGGCGAAGCAGGCGTCGCACAACTGGCTGACGTGGGCGCCGGAGTCGGCCAGGCCCAGCAGCACCCCGTCACGGGGGAGCAGCCAGGCGATGGCTTCGGGGTCGTCGTTGGCCAGCACCGAGTTGAACCGGGTGGTGAGATCGTCGTCCAGCGAGGTGTCGAGCAACATGTCGAGCGGCGTGCAACCCCGCTCGTCGGCCAACTCGACCACGTTGCGGCCGATGAGCTCGGGGTGGTGGCCCGACTCGGCCACCGACAGCGATGCCCAGTTGAACGGCAGCGTCCCCCTCTGGCCGCCGGCCAGCTCGGCCCACGCGGTCGCCCGCCACTCGTGGTCGCGATAGGTGGCCGCGCGCTCTCCGTGCGACAGGCCCATCAGCGACGCGAACGACGACCGCATGTTCAAGGTGAACGGCTCGGCCAGGTTCATCTGGAACGTCAGCGGCCGGCACGACACCTGAGGCCATACGTCGGCGCCCTGGGCCCGGGCCGCCTCGTGCTCGGCGATCACGCCCTCGTGGTACGGGTAGCCCTTGATGGTCAGCAGCGCAGTCCAGGTGACGGGGCGGCCGATGTGATGCTGGAGGTCGAACACCTGCTGGTTCGAGAACACGCCGCCGGGCAGCAGCGCCAGGACGCCGCGGTCGGCGTCACGGAGCGGCTCCGCGAGCGAGGTCAACTCGGCCAGATCGGCCACCCGGGACGGGACCGGTCGGCCCCCATCACCGTTGTGGGTCGGCGATGCCGACGAGGCGAAGCCCGCCGCGCCTGCGGTCATCGCCTCGGCCACGATCTGGCGCATCGCCGTCACCTCGTCAGGGGTTGCGGCCCGCTCGTAGGCCGCCTCGCCCATCACGAACAGGCGAACGGCGGTGTGGCCCACGTAGCAGCCGTAGTTGAGCCCGACGCCGTGCCGCTCGACCAGGTCGAGGTACTGGCCGAAGTCCTCGAACTCGTCCCACGGCACCCCCGCCACCAGCGTGTCCAGGCTCATGTCCTCCACGTGCTGCAGCGTTCGGCCGAGGATGCCGACGCCGTCGGGGCGGACGGGTGCGATGGAGAAGCCGCAGTTGCCGGCGATCACCGTGGTCACCCCATGGTACGACGACGGCGTCAGGCCCGGGTCCCAGAACACCTGGGCGTCGTAGTGGGTGTGGATGTCGATGAACCCGGGTGCCACGACGTGCCCGCCGGCGTCGAGTTCCTGCCGGCCGCAAAGGCCCTTGCCCACCTCGGCGATGCGGCCGCCCTGCACGGCGACGTCGGCCGCGAACCCCGGCGCGCCGGTCCCGTCGACCACCGTTCCGCCCTTGATCACCAGGTCGTGGACCATGGCATCACCTCCCCTTCGTCACGGCCCATCGTGACACGGGAGGCCCCGAACCCGACCGGCGGGGGTCAGCCCAGCCCGAGACGCAGGCGGGCCACGGCCAGGTCCACCGGCTCGGTGGACAGGTTGGCCAGCAGTCGTAGCGCCGCCCGGCAGGCAGCCAGATCGGCGGTGCTGGGGGTGGGTAGGCGCAGCAGGCGCCGGGCCACCGGGGGCAGGCAGATGTTGGCGCCCGCCCAGATGGCCCGCCACACGGGCATGGCCGGGCGGGGGATGAGGGGCGGGTCGTCCAGGAAGGCGATGCCCGCGGCGGCGTATTCGCCCACGGCGAGTTGGGGCCGGTGATGCTCGAGTGACGCCAGGATCCCGGCCCATGATCGGGGGGGAGCGACAACGCCGGTGGCCTCGCCGACCACAGCCACCTCGCCGATGTAGCGATCGAGGTCGCGTCGGCTCATCGGGCGCGCCGCGAACCGGCGGTTGGCCGCGGCGATGGCCAGGTACTCGGCGATGTGCACCCAGTCGAGCAGGTCGGGGTCGTTGGCGTCATACGGCCGGCCGTCAGGGGCCACGCCGACCACCGACACGTGGGCCTTGCGCACGACCCGGCACAGCCGCTCGGCCTGTGCGCTCGAGCCGTAGACCACGCCCTGGACGAACTCGGCGGTGCGCCGCGTGCGCCCCAGGAAGTCGTCGGAGAAGGCCGAGTGCTCGGCCACCCCGGCCATGGCCAGCGGGTGCAGGGCCTGGAGGGTGAAGGCCGCGACACCAGCTATGAGCAGCGACGGATCGGCGTGGACCTCCCACGCGACGCTGTCGGGGCCGAACCAGCCTGGGTCACCCTGCTCGTCGGCGGGAATCGGGCGTGCCTCGCGCAAGGGAGGGCGCAGGCCGGACAGGGCGCCGAAGATCGGACCCGCGATCACGGGTCGGGCGACGGCCCCGAACACGCCGCCGGCCAGGCCCGCGGTGAGCTCGGCAATCGAGGGCGTGGGCGGCACCCACTCGGGCTCGGGCCGCCACATGCGGGCCGCGGCGGGGTGGATCGTCCGCTCGCGCCGAGCCCCGGGAGTGGCCCCGTTGCGTGACCGGGCCGCGTCGGGCTCGGCGGTGGTGCGAGTCATCGAGGGCACGGTATCCGGATCAGAGCGGTCGCAGCCCGCAGCGGCGCCGGTCGACGGCGCGACCGTCAGAAGGGGAGCTCGGCGGACTGCAGTTCGAGCAACTCGTCGAACAGCGCCCGGCAGGCATCGGGATCTGGAGGCGAGTTGGGGTCGTCCAGCACGGCCCGGAACGCGGCCTCGGGGTCGTGGCTCAGGGCGGCGCCGACGATCAGATCCTGGAGCGCGACCTGGGTCGCGATGTAGCCGGCGATCGGCTCGACCACCGGCGCCATGGTGTCGGGGTGGATGCCGTCACCGTCGACCGTGGCGCCCACCTCGACGATGGCGCCGTCGGCCACATTGGGGAGGAACCCCCGGTTGGGCACGTTCACCGCCATCAGGTGCGTGGGCTCGTCGGTCCACATCGCCGCGATGATCGGGATGACCTCCTCGAGGCTGTGGCCCACTCGCTGGAAGGGCACGGGCAGGTGGGTGTCGACCGCCCAGGTGGCGAGGCGCTCGGTGTAGCGGTCGACCCGTTCGAAGAAGTCCACCGGCACTGGGTGGTAGTCGGCCACGTCGAGTGCGAAGGGCAGGTACTCGCCGATGTGGCTGTCGACCGAGCAGGGGACCACGTCGTGTTCGCGGACCATGTGGGCAACCACGGGGGAGTAGAGCTGGTCGGCCAACCCGCCGAGGGGCACCGATCGCATCATGGCCCTGACCACCGATGTCGAGCGGGGACCGAAGTCGAAGAAGCGCCTGGCGAAGAGCGCCTTTATCGCAGGGAGCAGGTCCTCGCCCGTCCGGCGGTGGCGGAACTCGGTGAAGAACGTGAAGTGGTTGATGCCCGAGGCCCTGGCCTCGATGTCCCGGGACCTCAGCCGCAGGAGCCTGGCCAACCGGGCCACCCCGATCGGCCCCTCGTGGCACATGCCCACGTTGGCGACCCGGGTCCCGCGGTTGATGGCGAGGGTGACCCGGCTCATCGGGTTCGACAGGTTGATCAGGAACGCGCCGGGGGCGTGGCGCTCGATGTCGGCGCAGATGCTCAAGGTGTTCTTGATGCTGCGCAGCGAATGGAACACTGCACCCGGGCCGCCGTTCTCCCCGTTGATCTGTCGGGCGCCGTGACGGTTCGGGACTTCGTAGTCCTGCCGCCAGTAGGTGAACCGGCCGAACTCGGCGCTGCTCAGGCAGAAGTCGGCGCCGCGGATGGCCGGGGCCGGGTCGGTGCTGTAGTCCAGGATCACCGGAGCTCCCGACGCCGCGTTGAGCTTGGCTGCGAAGCGGTAGGCCCGGAGCAGGCGTGCCTCGTTCACGTCGTGCAGCATCAGCCGGCTGCCCGCCAGCGCGGGCGTGTGGATGATGTCGTTCACCATCGTCGGGCCGAACGACATGCCGCCGGCGCCGATGAGCGTGATCTTCGGTGTGGACATGGGGCGCGACCTCCCGCCTCGTGGTGAGTCCCAACCTACGATCCCCCGATGGGTGAGCGGTCACGAGGGGCGAATGGAACGCGTCGGGTCCCCGGACTCCGCCAAGCCTCCCTCGCCGGCGACGGGTTCTGGGGCCGGTGGCGAGACGTGCACGCCGGGTCGGCGCTGGAGCACCAGTGGCGGTGCCTCGTGGAGACCCATGCCGTCGAGTGCTTCCGCATCGCCGGGGGCACCAGCGACGCCTTCCGCGGCGGCGAGTTCTACACGGACTCGGACGTCCACAAGTGGCTGGAGGCTGCGTCTCGCCATCTGGTGGATGACCCGTCGGCACAGACCGTCGCCCGCGTCGACGAGTTGATCGGTCTCCTCGAGGCGGCTCAGGCCGCGGACGGCTACCTGAACACCTGGGTCCAGGTGCTGTTCCCGGGAGGGCGGTTCCGCAACCTCGACATCGAGCACGAGCTGTATACGTTCGGCCACCTGATCGAGGCCGGGGTGTCCCACCACGAGGCAACGGGCTCGCACCGCCTGCTGGACGTCGCGGTGAAGGCGGCCGACCTCCTGGTGCGCGAGTTCGCCGACGCCCCACCCCATCGGCTGGACGGGCACGAAGAGATCGAGCTGGCCCTCGTCCGCCTGTACCGAGCCACCGGCGCCCCGGCCTACCTCGACCTGGCCAGTGCGTTCGTGGAACGGCGGGGCACCACCCCCCACTTCAACCGGCGGTTCCGGTCGAGCGTGGCGTTGACGGTCAGCCGCCACGTCCGCCAGCGGGTGGCGGAGACGCTGCATCGGCTCCGCCGGCGGGGTCGCCAAGCACGCCAGTACCCCGAGAAGCGGTCGCTCCACGTGACGCCGGCCATCGTGCGGCGGGTGCGGCGCGAGATGTCCACGGGTCGGATGTTCCAGACCGACCGACCCGTCCGGCAACAGGACGTGCCCACCGGTCACTCGGTGCGCTGGCTCTACCTGCACGTCGCCATGGCCATGCTGGCCCGCGAGTTGGACGACGATTCGCTTCGTGTCGTGGGCGAACGGGCCTGGGACCAGTTCGTCGAGGGCCATCTGTTCGTCAACGGCGGCAGTGGCGCCTTTCCGCTGGTCGAAGGGTTCGGCGACCCGTACGACCTCGATCCCGAACGGGCCTATGCCGAGACCTGTGCGTCGATCGCCGGGGTGCTGTGGAACCGCGAGCTGGGCCTCTTGACCGGCGATGCCGGCTACGACGACCTGCTCGAGTGGCAGCTCCTGAACGGCGCGGACGTGGGCATGGGCGTCGACGGCCGGACCTACGCATACGACAACCCGTTGTGGGTGCCGGTCGGCGCCGGCCGCCAGGAGTGGTTCCGCTGCCCGTGTTGCCCGTCCAACCTGTCCCGCACGTGGGCGTCGCTGGCGACCCTGCAGTTCAGCTGGACCGATGACGAGGTGCGGCTGCACCAGTTGTTCTCCAGCCGCGCCCAGCTTGGCGCCACCGCCGTCGAGGTGGAGAGCGCACTGCCGTGGTCAGGCGAGGTGGTCGTGCGTCTGATGCCTTCGGTGGATGGCTCGGGGCCGCAGCGACTAACGGTGCGGGTGCCCAGCTGGGCCGATGAGGTGGAGCTGGAAATGGACGGCGTCGGAGCGTCGCCGCTGCTCGACGGGCGGGCCGCGGGGCGGGTCACCGCGTCGGGGCTCGACCCCGCGCAGTCCAGGTGGTGCCACATCGACCTGCCCGTCGGGCATGCCTGCGAGGTCCGCCTCCGGTTCACCCTGCCCGTGCGGGTCCTCCGCCAGGACGATCGGGTGCCCAGGGTGGGTGGGCGGGTGGCCGTGTCGCGGGGACCGCTGCTCTACTGCCTCGAAGGGGTCGACCACGCCGGCCTGGACCCCGGGGCGCTCCATGAACTGGTGCTCGGCCCAGAGCCGCTCACCGCGCGGTTCGACCCTGATCTGCTGGGCGGTGCGGTCGAACTCCGGGGCCACGCCGCGGACGGCCGAGCCCTGCGTTTCGTGCCCTACTTCCTGTGGGGAAACCGCGGGGCTACCGGCATGACCGCATTCGTGCACCCGGAGGGCTGACCGTCAGCCGCGCCGGGGAACGGCCCACCGGCCCTGGCCTGGCGAGGCGCGGGGGTGTAGGCAGGCGGCCATGGCCATGAACGTGAAGCCCGTGCCGACCCTCGACGAGCGCATCAACGACATCCGCATGCGCACGGCCGAGATCTGCAACGAGGACATCATCCCCAACGAGCGCATCCTGTGGCGCTCGGCCGACGACAGTTCGTTCACCGAGCACAACGAGGCGCTGGGCCTGCGGGCGGCGATCAAGGAGCGGGTGAAGTCGGCGGGACTCTGGGCACCCCACCTGCCCCAGGAGTACGGCGGCATGGGCCTCGACTTCCTGGCCCACGCGTACATGAACGAGGTGCTGGCCTACGCCCTGGGCGCGGCCTCGCTGTTCGGGGTGGTCGCCCCCAACAGCGGCAACCAGTCGATCCTCGTCAAGTACGGCACGGAGCAGCAGAAGGAGAAGTGGCTGTTGCCGTTGATCGAGGGCGACATGGAGTCGGGCTTCTCGATGACCGAGCCACACAACCCGGGGTCGGACCCCCGTTCCCTGACGACGTCGGCAGTGCAGGACGGCGACCACTGGGTGATCAACGGGCACAAGTGGTTCACCTCGAACGGCATCGACGCCGACTTCTTCATCGTCATGTGCCGGGTGGTCGACCCGTCCGCCGAGGATCCCGATCCGCGCAAGGGGCCCATGGTCCAGATCATCGTGCCGACCGCGACGGCAGGAGTGGACATCGTGCGCGGCATCGGTGTATGGGGCCGCAAGACGTCGGACCACTGCGAGGTGAAGTACACCGAGGCAAGGGTGCCGCTGGAGAACGCCCTGGGCCGTGTGGGTGAGGGTCACCAGGCCGCCCAGGACCGCCTGGGGGCCGGCCGCATCTACCACTGCATGAACTCGGTGGGGCAGATGTGGCGGGCCTTCGACATGATGGTCGAGCGGGCCCGCAGCCGTGAGGTGCACGGCGGCCTGATGGCCGACAAGCAGTTCATCCAGGGGTTCATCGCGGACTCGTACATGGACATCCAGGCTTCGCGGCTGATGACCATCCACGCGGCCGAGAAGGTCGACGCCGGCCTCCAGGCGGCCCGCACCGACATCTCGGCCATCAAGGTGTTCGTGCCCAACGCGTACTCGCGCGTGGTCGATCGGGCCATCCAGGTGTGGGGCGCCGCCGGTGTGTCCAACGACCTGCCCCTGGCGGCGATGTACCAGGGCGCCCGCACCCTGCGCATCGCCGACGGCCCTGACGAGGTGCACCGCATCCTCATCGCCAAGAACGTGCTGGGTCAGTACGCCTCCGGCGAAGGCTGGGACTTCGGCAACTGAGACGACCGTGCTGACGCCGAGCGGCTGAAGGCGGTGAAGGGCTCGTAGGGCGGGCCGCCTGGCGACCAGCAACGTCTGGCACTACCCGATGTTCGCCAAGCTCACGTGCCCGTACTGAGGCATGGCCATCGGGAACGAGGCACGAGACGAGGTGACCGTCCAACTCGTCAAGCGCATCGACGCCGGAATCGGCACCGGGCGCTGACCGGCGGGTTACGCATCTGGAAGACTCCGGCGATGACGTCGAGCGCCGAAGCACCCGACCCGAGCGCGGCCCCTGCCACGCCTCCCTCCCCGGTGGAGTTGCTCCGCAGCCGCCAATACGTGGTGCTGCTGGTGTTCGGGGCGCTGATCGGGGTGCCCGTCGCGGTGGTCGCCTACTTCTTCCTGAAGCTGGTGACCGAGGCCCAGGACTGGGTGTTCACCTCGCTGCCCGACAATCTGGGGTTCGACGGCGCGCCGGTGTGGTGGCCGCTGCCGGTGCTGGTCCTGGCCGGTCTGATCGTCGCGGCGACGATCCAGAATCTGCCCGGCACCGGTGGCCACTCACCGGCGAAGGGCTTCCAGTCCACGGGCGCGCCCGAGGTGAACGAGTTGCCGGGGATCGTCATCGCCGCCTTCGTGTCGCTGGCCCTCGGGGCCGTGGTCGGGCCCGAGGCGCCACTCATCGCCATCGGCGGTGGCCTGGCCGTGCTCGCCGTTCACCTGGTGAAGAAGGACGCGCCGGCCCAGGCGGCGACGGTGATCGGCGCGGCCGGCAGCTTCGCCGCGGTGAGCACGCTGTTGGGATCGCCCATCCTCGGAGCGTTCCTGCTGATGGAGGTGGCGGGGCTCGGCGGCCCGCTGCTCGGCGTCCTGCTCGTCCCCGGCCTACTCGCCGCCGGCATCGGCTCGTTGGTGTTCATCGGCCTCAACGGGATCACCGGCTTCGGCACCTTCTCGCTGGCGGTGCCGGACCTCCCTCCGTTCACCTCGGTCACCAGCGGCCAGTTGCTCTGGGCCGTCGTCATCGGCCTGCTCGGAGCGGTGCTGGGAACGGCCATCAAGCGCGGTGCGCAGGTGCTCGAACCGGTCGTCGGCCGCCGCCGCCTGCTCCTGACCCCGGTCCTCGGTGCGGGCGTCGCCGCTGCGGCCATCGTGTTCGAGCAGACCACCACCCACGGCGCCGATCAGGTGCTGTTCTCCGGCGAGAACGCGCTGGCGCCGCTGTTACAGGACGCCGGCAGTTGGTCGGTCGGCGCGCTCGCGATGCTGATCCTGTGCAAGGGCCTCGCCTACAGCCTCTCGCTCAGCGGCTTCCGCGGCGGCCCCACCTTCCCGGCCATGTTCATCGGGGCAGCCGGCGGCATCGCGCTGTCCCACGCCGCAGGCCTCCCTGCGGTGGCCGGCGCTGCCATGGGGATCGGCGCGATGGCCGTCACCATGCTTGGACTGCCGCTCACCTCGGTCCTGCTGACCTCGATCTTCCTACAGGACGACGGCATCACCCTGATGCCGCTGATCATCATCTCGGTGGTCGTCGCCTACGTGGCTTCGGCCCGCCTGGCCCCGGCGCCCGCGGTTGACTCGCCGGTGGCTCCGGCAGGTGCGCCGCGCCCCTGACAAACGCCGAGCTGGCTCCCGATAGGACGGCCTGCCCGGCGACCGAATCGGGAGCCAGTTCGGGACGGGGCAGGCCCGGCGGTTGGTATCAGCCGAGGTGCGACCGGATGACGGCCAGGCAGTCGTCGGGTGCTTCGACCTGGACGAAGTGGCTGGCGCCCTCGATGCGGTCGAGGGTGGCCCCGAGTTCCGCCGCCCACTGCTCGGCCCACGCCCAGGTGAAGATCGGGTCCTGGTCGCCGAAGGCCACGTGCTTGGGGATGTCCCACGTGCGCAGTGCCACCCGAGCCTCAGCCTGCAGGTCGGCGTCACCCAGCTCGGGCTCGCCGAAGGGGATGCAGAACGGGAAGCGCCGGGCACCGGCCTTCGACGCGTCGTCGGGGAACGGGGCGTCGAACGCAGCGGCCACTGCCGCGAGGTCGACGCCGGGGCGGCGCATGGTGCCCGAGACGATGCCGCCCACGGGCATGTCGCCGCCGAGCTGCTCGGGGTCGAGGGCGGCTTGGCGCCACCACCGCACGCCGTCGGAGTACTCGTGGTCGTCCTGATGCAGCCATGTGTTGAGGATGAACAGCCGGGTGTAGCGGTCGGGGTCGGCCACGGCGTTGATCAGGCCGATGGGGCCGGCCCAGTCCTGCACCACCAGGTGGATGTCGCACAGGTCGAGTGACCCGACCAGCCGGGCCAGCGCCTCGCGGTGGCGTGAGATCCGGTACCAGTCGTCATCGGTGGGCTTGTCGGAACGGCCGAAGCCCAGGTGGTCGGGCGCGACCACGCGAAAGCCGTCGGCCACCAGCGGCCCGATCCAGTCCTTGTACAGGTAGGCCCAGGTGGGCTCGCCGTGGAGCAGGAGGAAGGTGCCGCGTTCGGTGCCTTCGGGGCGGACATCGACGTAGTGCTGGCGCAGGCCGTCGGGGTGCTCGAAGTACTGCGGTGGCCACTCCCAGCCGATGCCGTCGAACCGTGAGTCGTCGGTGCGCACGATGTCCATTTGGCGGCTCCTACGACGTCATGCCGCCGAGGCCGACCAGCCCGCGGGCCAACTCGATCTCGCCCATGTGGCGAAGGCCGTGCTGGTAGTGCCAGCACTCGAAGCCGTCGAGCACCGTGATGCCCTGCGGGCCGGCGCAGCGGGCGCTGTAGGTGCTGGCCACCTGCGGGGGGTAGGGCGGGGCGACCAGAACCCGGGTGAGGTCGGCCGGGTCCATGGTGGCCAGGTGGGCCTCGGTCCGGTCGAACACCGTGCGCTGGTATGCCTTGAACGCGTCGTAGTCGCCGATGCGCTGGTGCACCATCTCGTCCACGGTCCGGTGCTTGCCGTGGTCGTTGATGGCAGGACCCACGCGGGCGAGCCACTCGTCGTTCCAGACCGGGGCCACGCCCGTGATCGCCATGAAGGTGACGTCCTGCATGTTCGTGTAGTGGAACAACGAGAAGGCGATGGGCAACACGCCCTCGCGCTCGAAGTGGTTCACGTGGTCGAGGTCCATCGTGTCGACGGCCTGGTAGTAGAGCGAGTGCATGGTGGCCATGCGCCGCTGCAGGCTGTCGAGCAGCAGCGCCGTGCCGGGGTCGGTGGGGCCGGGGTCGGTGGGGCCGGGGTCGGTGGTGTCGGGGTCGGACATGTGTCAGTCGGCCTCCTGGATCGTCGGTTGGGTGCTGGACTCGAGCGTGGTGATGTCCGAGCCCGGGTCCGCGTCAGCGTCGCCGATGCGATGGAGGCGGGCGGTGAAGGTGAGGTACGTCCACACCAGTTGATCACCATCGCGCCGGCGGGTGACCTCGATGGGCAGGCCCACCGGTCGCAGCACGTGGACGCCGTCCTCGTAGGTGGCCACGACGGTGATCGGCGTGGCGTAGTCCAACTCGGCGACGTCGTTCACGCCGTTGGCCCCGGTGCCGTCCACCCGCATGTCGTGGACCACGCCGCCGGCGGTGACCACCAGGCGGTCGCCGCACTGCTCGATCCGTTGGACCATGCCCCGCGCCCGGTGCTCGGGATCGACGACCCCGTCGCGCTCGACCTCGGTGATCTGCCAGAGGCCGGCCAGGTCGGGCGCTCCGTCCACCAGCGGATCAGCGCAGTCGGCGAGTACGGGCGGGGGCATCGTGTCGCCGTACCCGCCCTCGGGGGTGTGTGCCACCGGGATGTCCTCGACCGACCGACCCGGTGTGGTCGTCGGGCCGGCCCCGGGCGCCCCTCCGGCGGTGTCGATGTCGGTCACGTCGTCCCCCCGTCCGCCGCAGGCCGTCACGACCAGGCACAGGGCGACGACGGCAGTAGCGGCCCGATGCACTTGCACAGGCTAAGTATTGGCAGTACCTTTGTCAATTGTATAGGAGCGGTGGAGGGGGAAGTCCATGGATCTCGAGGTCGATCGCAGCCATTTGGACCGGGTGCTGGTTCGGGACGAGGCGCCAGTGGCCCTGGCCGAGGGCGAGGCCCGAGTCGAGGTCGAGCAGTTCGCCCTGTCGGCCAACAACATCAGCTACGCGGTGTTCGGCGACATGCTGGGCTACTGGGACTTCTTTCCGGTGCCCGCCGACCCGGCCGATGCCACGCCCTGGGGACGCATCCCCGTGTGGGGTTACGGGCGCGTGGTGGAGAGCCGCTGCGACGGCCTCGAGGTGGGCCGGCGTCTCTTCGGCTATCTGCCCATGTCCTCCGAGACCACCTTCACGGGTGGCCGCTTCGACGACCGGGGCTTCAGCGACGTGTCGTCGCACCGTTCGGGGATGGCAGCGGCCTACAACCGCTACGTGTTCGTCGACCGTGACCCCGCCTACCGGGCCGATCGCGAGCCCCACCAGATGCTGCTGTATCCCCTCTTCTTCACCGCCTTCGTGGTCGACGACTTCCTGGCCGACAACTTCCTGGCCGACGACGACGACCGCGGCGCCGCGCAGTTGTGGCTGTCCAGCGCGTCTGCCAAGACCTCGATCGGGGTGGCCTACCTGGCCAAGCGCCGAGGGACCGCCACCGTGGTGGGCCTCACCTCCGAGCGCAACCGCGCCTTTGTCGAGGGCCTCGGGGTGTACGACGGGGTGGCGAGCTACGACGAGGTGACCTCGATCGATCCCGCCGCCGCTGTGTTCGTCGACGTCGCGGGAAACGACGACGTCACCCGCTCGGTGCACGCCCACCTGGGCGAGTCCCTCGTGTACAGCATGCGCGTGGGCGGCACCCACTGGGACCACGAGGCCGGGCCCGCGCCGGTCGAGCCCATGGTCGGCCCCACCCCCGAGTTCTTCTTCGCGCCCACCCAACTGGCCAAGCGTGCCCACGAGTGGGGCCAGGACGAGCTCGACGCCCGAATGGGCGCGGCGTGGGGTGCCTACGCCTCCTGGATCGACGAGTGGCTGCGGTTCGAGCGCTACGAGGGCGTGGTCGCGGTCGAGGCCGCGTACCACGAGCTTCTTGCCAACCAGGCCGACCCGAGCACCGGGCACATCTGCACGCTGGTGAACGGCACCGACGCGGCCGGCTGACGGCTCCCTGCACCACGACGACGACAACAACGACGACGACAACAACGACGACGACAACGAGACGAGGAGGACCCTGATGCAGCTGGACGGACGAGTGGCCGTGGTGACCGGGGCGGCCTCGGGCATCGGGCTCGCCATGAGTGAGCGGTTCCTGGACGAGGGCATGTCGGTGGTGATGGCCGACATCGACGACGAGCGCCTCGACTCGGCCGCCGTGCGGCTGGCCGCTGACGGGGCCGAGGTGCTGGCTGTGCACTGCGACGTGTCCGACCCGGCCCAGGTCGAGGTGCTCCGGGACACCGCGGTCGATGCGTTCGGCACCGTCCACCTGCTCTGCAACAACGCCGGGGTCGGCTCGGGCCGTCCCAACCACCGCACCAGCCCAGGGGTCTGGCAGTGGGTGGTCGGCGTCAACGTGCTCGGTCCGGCCTACGGGGTCAGCGCCTTCGCCCCGTTGATGATCGAGCAGGGGGAGGGCCACATCGTGAACACGGCCTCCGAGGCGGGGCTGACCCCGTCGCCCGTGCTTGGCGCCTACCACGCGTCGAAGTACGCCGTGGTGGGCTTGTCCGAGTCGCTGGCCCTCGAGCTCGACGGCACCGGGGTGGGCGTCTCGTGCCTCTGTCCCGAGTTGGTCGACACCTTGATCTTCGAGTCGTCCCGCAGTGCCCCGCCCGAGTTGGGCTTCGGCCCCCCGGTGCCGGTGGACATCGCCCAGATCGAGGAGTGGATGGGCACCGTGGCCATGAAGCCTGCCGACGTGGCCGCCGACGTGGCCTACGCCGTGAAGGCCAACCGTTTCTGGATCATCACCCATCAGGTGACCCAGGAGCGGATCAAGGCGCGCAACACCGACGTCGAGGCGGGCCGCAAGCCCCGGTTGCCCCCCGGCCGGTGATCGCGTCGCTCCGCTCCTGCGCCGAGGCCACCGGCCGACTGGCCCCCGTCACCCACCGACTGATCGAAGCGAGGACCACCGATGGCTGACCGCAACCCCGGCGGCGACGTGCCGGCACGGCAGGGCTGACCGATGGACGTGCTGCGCACGCCGGACGAGCGCTTCGCCGACCTGCTCGATTGGGACTACGAGCCCCACTACCGCACGGTGACCGCAGCCGACGGCACCGAGCTGCGCTACCACTTCGTGGACGAGGGGCCCCGTGATGCGCCACCGGTGCTCTTGCTGCACGGCAACCCGTCGTGGTCGTACCTGCACCGCCACATGATCCGGGGCCTGGCCGACCGCGGTCACCGGGTGGTGGCGCTGGACCTGATGGGGATGGGCCGGTCCGATAAGCCCGTGGCCCGCGCCGACTACAGCCTGGCCAACCACGTCGACTGGATGGGTCGGTGGCTGGTGGCCGAGGACCTCGCCGATGTCACGCTGTACTGCCAGGACTGGGGCGGCCTGACGGGCCTCCATCTGCTGCGGCTGCATCCCGAGCGCTTCACCCGGGTGGTGGCGTCGAACACCGGCCTGCCGGTGGGCGAAGGGGTCAACACATTCATGCAGCAGTGGCTGGACTTCAGCCAGAGCGTCGACGAGCTGCCCATTGGGTCACTGGTGGACAGCGGTACCACCCGCCCGCTCACCGACGCCGAGAAGGCTGCCTACGACGCGCCCTTCCCCGATGGCTCGTACCAGGCGTCGCCCCTCCAGTTCCCCCTGCTGATCCCGCTGCAGCCCGACAACCCCGGAGTGCCGATGTGTCGCGAGACCTGGGCCTTCCTCGAGACGTGGACGAAGCCCTTCCTCACGGTCTTCGGCAGTGAGGACGCGATCGCCTTCAAACCAGGCTCGCACCTGAAGTTCCAACGGAAGGTGCCTGGTGCCGCCGGCCAACCCCACCAGGTGATCGACGGCGCCAACCACTTCATCCAGGAGGACGCTCCGGATGCTCTGGTCGAGATCATCGACCGCTTCACCCAGGCATGACGGTCGACCCTGCCGGCCGGTAGCGTCGCCAGGATGAGCGGCCTGGTGCGCAGTGCGAGCCATGGTGACGGTGTGACCACCATCACCATGGACGACGGCAAGGTCAACGCCCTTTCGCCGGCGATGCAGGCGGCGGTTCACGACGGATTCGATGCCGCCGAGGCCGCTGGCGACGCGGTGGTCCTGGCCGGCCGGGACGGCATCTTGTCTGCGGGCTACGACCTGTCGCTGCAGGGCGAGCCCGCCGCGTTCATCGACCAGGTCCGGACCGGCTTCGAGCTGTGCGAGCGGCTGCTTGCGTTCCCCACGCCAGTCGTGATCGCCTGCACCGGCCACGCGGTGGCCGGCGGACTGTTCTTGCTGCTGTCCGGGGACTACCGCGTGGCCGCCTCGGGCCGGTTCAAGTACACGGCCAACGAGGCCGCCATCGGCCTGCCCATCCCCACCGCCGCGGTGGAGATCTGCCGCCAGCGCCTCAGTCCCGCCGCGTTCAACCGGGCGATCCCTCTGGCCGAGGTCTTCGGTCCCGACGACGCCGTCCAGGCGGGCATCGCCGACCGGGTGGTCGAGCCGGCCGAGCTGACCGCCACGGCGCTCGACGTGGCCCGCCGCCTGCGCAGCCTCGACCCCGCGGCGCACCTGATCGCGAAGCAGCGGGTGCGGTCCCAGGCACTGGCGGCGATCAGGGCGGCAGTCGAGGCCGAGTTCCCCACCTGATCGCCCCCGGTCGCGGCCATCGCCGACATCCATCGGGTGGGCGGACGGCCTCTCTGCGCGAATGGGGTCGTCCTGTCGGTGCGGGCCGAGAAGTGCTGGCGTGACACTCCGTCGAGGTGCATGCTCTGACCCATGGAGGAGCTGACGTCTCGACCGGTGGCCTCCACGGTGGACGAGCTGTTGGCCGGTGTCACCCGACGAGAGCCGTGGCGCCCGGCCGAGACCCGATCCGGGACAGCGTTCGAGCGGGTCTGGTTCGGTGACGAGCCCCTGCTGGTGAAGTACCTGCACCTCGACGACGACTTCACGATGCGGGCCTCCGGCGATATCGGTGCTCGCAGCTTGCGGGCCTTTGCCGCCGGTCTCTACGACGTCGCGCCGGGCCACATCGACCACGGCATCGTGGCCATGGCCGGCGGGGCCGGGCGCAACGGCTGGGGGTCGGCCATCTTGATGCGCGACCTGTCCGACGCGTTGGCCACGACCTCCGACGCCCCCTTCAGCGACGCCGAGCACGACGGCTTCGTGCACGCGATGGCGGCGATGTGTGCCGCCACGTGGGGCTGGATCGACGACCTCGGGCTCCTGCCGTACGAAGGGCGCTGGCAGTTCTTCGGGGCGGCCGCTCTGGAAGGGGAGCGGGGGCTGGGGTGGCCCGAGCCCGTCCCCCGCATCGCCGCCGAGGGCTGGCAGCGGTTCGCCGAGCGGGCCCCTTCGGCGGTCACGGGCCCGGTGGCGGCCCTCTGCCGGGATGTCATGCCCCTCGCCGATGCGATCGCGGCCACACCGTCGTGCTTCCTCCACGGTGACTGGAAGAACGGCAACATCGGGCGGGGCGCCGACGGCCGGACCGTGTTGATCGACTGGGTCTACCTGGGTGCCGGCCCCGCCTGCCACGAGCTGTGCTGGTACCTCGCCCTCAATCGGGCCAAGTTGCCGAGGGGGCGGACCAAGGAGGGCGTGATCGAAGAGTTCCGAGCCGCGCTGGAGAGCGCCGGGGTGGCCACCGACGGCTGGTTCGACCGCCAACTGGCGCTCTGCCTGGCGGGGGCGCTGGTGCAGTTCGGCTGGGAGAAGGCCCTGGGCGACGACGACGAGTTGGGCTGGTGGTGCGACCGGGCCGCCGGTGGCCTGGCGCTGTTGTGACCTCGTCGGTCGCGGTCGCGTACAGCGCGACGGGCGCCGCGTGGCAGACCGGTCCTGGTCGGATCTACGACCGTCTCGCCGAGGTGCTGGCGGCCCACGTCCCGGGGATCCAGCCGGGTGCGCTGGTCCTCGACCTCGGCGCCGGCACCGGGGCGGCCTCACGGGCCGCGCTCGACCTGGGCGCGCGGGTCATCGCTGTCGATGCCGCCGAGGGGATGCTGTCGGCCGAGCGCGCGATGCGCCCGCCGGCCAGCGTCGGCGACGCGCTGGCGCTGCCGTTCCGCGCTGGCGCGTTCGACTCGGTGGTCGCCGCCTTCTCGCTGAACCACGTGTCCGACCCGACCGCCGCGCTTCGTGAAGTCGCCCGGGTGCTGCGATGCGGTGGATCGGTCGTGGCCTCGGCCTACGCCGAGGACGACACCCACCCGGTGAAGGCAGCCGCGGATGCGGCCGCGACGGCCGCCGGCTGGACGCCTCCCGCCTGGTACGACGAGGTGCGGGCTCGTGCCGTACCCCTTCTGGCCAGCGTGGACCGGGCCCGAGCCGTCATGACGCAGACCGGGTTGGCCATCGCCACGATCGAACACGAGCGCGTGCCGTTCCCCGATCTCGCCGCCGAGGACCTCGTCGCGTGGCGGTTCGGCATGGCCCACCTGGCCCCGTTCCTCGCTGCGCTCGCCCCGGCTCGACGTGACGAGGTGTTCGCCGACGCCGTAGCGCGACTCGGCGCCGACGTGCCGGTGCTCGTCCGATCGATCATCCTCATCGTGGCCACCAATCCCACCGTCCGCTAGCGGGAGCTTCCTGACAGAAGCGGGGTGTGGGAGTCAGGTGAGTTGGCGGCGGATGTCCTGGCCGTGGTGGGTGACCTCGTGCAGCGTGTGTTCGGCCACCCACCGGAGCGACCGTTCCGTGGGCTCTGGGTAGTTGTAGACGAGGGTCCGGTCCCAGTCGTCGCCCAGACGGTCGAGCACGTGGACGAACATCAGCGCCGCATCGGCCAGTTGTCGGGCCACGACCACCTGATCCTGCTCGGCGTAGGCGTCGTGCACGGCCCGCTCGTCCCGGCCCATCGGCGACGGTTGGGGTCGGTCGACCCGCCGGGCCTCGAGCACCCGCTCGCGCTGGACCAGCAACACGTCGCGCACATGGCAGCCGTACTCGAGGGGTGACCACGTGTCGGCGTCGGGCCGCGTGGCCACGGCATCGTGTCCGGCCTGCAGCATCGCCGCGATCTGGCCGGCCTCGTTCATGATCCCCGTCCTGGCGCTCAACGCCTGGGACTCGTCGTAGGTGAACCCGCAGTCGTCGCACCGCTCCACACCGCCACGCTACGCGGCTCCGGCACACCTCCCGATCATCTGGCCACGAGCCCCCTGCCGTCATCGCCAGCATCGCGGCGAGCCCTGCGGCCGCCGCCGCTGTTCGCGCACGTGGCGCCGCCCACACGTCGGAACCTCCGCCGATGGGTGTGAGAACCTACCGAGCATGGACATCTCGATGGAGGGTTGGGACATCGGCACGTTCGAGCACATCGACTGGGCGCCTTGGGGCTCGGGGGGCGACGCCCGGGCCAAGGTGCTGGCCTCGGCCGACGGGTTCTACCTGGCGCTGGTCGAGGCCGACGCCGGCTATGCGGGTGATCCGCACCAGCACGACCACGCGGAGTTCCTGTATGTGGTCGACGGCTCGCTGCGCACCCAGGGCCGCGAGATGACGAAAGGCGACGCGTACGCCGCAGCGCCCGGCTCGACCCATGACGACTTCGGCACGGACGCGGGCGCCACCTCTCTCTCGATCTTCCGCCTCTGATGCGGGCCGCGGTGATGGCCCGACTCGGGTCGCCGCTCGACGTGGTGGACCTACCCGATCCCACGCCGGCCGAGAACGAGGTGGTACTTCGGGTCCGCCACTGCGGCATCTGCGGATCCGACCTGCACCTGCACGACACCTTCGAGCTGCCCGGCCTGGTGCTGGGCCACGAGTTCGCCGGCGAAGTGGTGGCCGTTGGCACCGGTGTCGACGGCTGGACGGTGGGCGCGCCGGCGGCCGGCCTGTCGCTGGCGTCTTGTGGGCATTGCCATGAGTGCCGGGCGGGGCGGGTGCGCAAGTGCGCCACGGTGGCCATGTTGGGGGTCGAACGCCCGGGCGCATACGCCGAGTACGTGGCCCTCCCCGCCCATGACGTCCTGGCGCTTCCGTCGAACCTGACCTCAGCGCTCGGCGCGGTGGTCGAGCCCTTGTCCGTCGCCCGTCACGCAGTCGAGCGGGCCGGCGGCGTCGAGGGCCGCCACACCCTGGTGGTCGGCGGCGGGCCGGTGGGCCTGGCGGTGGCACTGTGGCTGCCGTTGTTCGGTGCCGCCTCGGTCACGGTCAGCGACCCCGCCGAGGGTCGCCGGCAGATGGCCCTGGCCCTGGGGGTCGATGCCGTCGCCGACCCCACGGTGGGCGGGCCTCTCGTCGGCGCCGACGGCACCCCGCCGTCGGTCGTCTTCGAGTGCGTGGGCCTTCCCGGCCTGATCGAGGGCTCGGCGGCCGCCTGTGCGGTGGACGGCCGGGTGGTGGTCGTCGGCGTGTGCATGGGGCCCGACACGATCATCCCCATGACGGCGATGGCCAAAGAGCTCGACCTCAGCTTCGCCTTCTACTACCGGCGCCAGGATTTCGAGGCCACCATCGCCGCCCTCGACGACGGATCGCTGGCGGGAGACCGCTTGATCACCGGGCACGTCGGCTTGGACGACCTTCCCGGCCGGTTCGATGCCCTCAAGACCGCGAAGGAGGACGTCAAGGTCCTGCTCACCCCCTGATGCCCTGGCTTGCGCCGTCGGCGGCGATTCCTGCCGGGAATCGGCAGTGGGTCGGTCGGGTTGGACCGCCCGTGCGCATCGACGTGTGGTCCGACGTGATCTGTCCCTGGTGCTTCCTCGGAGCCCGGCGCCTCGACCGCGCCGTCGCCCAGCTCGGCTGGCAGGACGAGGTCGAGGTCCGCTGGCGGGCGTTCCAGCTCGACCCGTCAGCGGCTCGTGAGCCGGGCGACCTGCGCCGAGCCATCGAGCGCAAGTACGGCCCCGGGGCCTTCGACTCGATGGCCGAGCGGCTCACCGCCCTCGGCGGGCCCGAGGGCATCGACTACCGCTTCGACCTGGCGCTACGGGTCAACACCCTCGACGCCCACCGCCTGCTGGCGTGGGCCCTTGCTGCGGGGAGTGCCGAGCAGGGCGTTCTCTCGGAGCGTCTCTTCCGGGCGTACTTCTCCGAGGGCGCCAACGTGGCCGACCAGGCCACCCTCGCCGACCTTGCAGGCCAGGCCGGCCTCGACGCCGCTGAGGCCGCGGAGGTGCTCGCCACCGGTGCCTTCGCAGGGGAGGTGCAGGCCGACCTCGACACCGCACGCGACCGTGACATCCTCGGCGTCCCCAACTTCGTGATCGAGAGCCGCCTCTCGATCCCCGGTGCCCAGGAGGTGGAGACCATGGTGCTGCTCCTCCAGCGGGCGCGAGAACGTCTCACCGCCGGCGCCTGACCGGCGGCAGAAGATCCCGTCCCTGTGGCACGCTGTGCGGGACGGGTCCGATTCGGGGCCGGTTCCCCTACTCAGGAGTGCAGACAGATGAGACGACTGATCAGCTTGGCCACGGTGGCGTTGCTCTTCGCCGGTGGGGCCGCGGCGTGCAGCAGCGACTCCAACGACACCGCGTCGAGCGACACCACCGAGGCGTCCACCGACACGACGACGGCGTCGACCGACACCACCGAGTCGTCGACCGACAGCACCGGGGCTGTTCCTGCCGGCGCCGAGGAGTTCTGTGGCCTGAACGACGAGATGAGCTCGGCGACCGAAGGCATCACGGACCCGCAGGAATTCGCAACAGCCGCAGCGGACATCGTCGACTCCGGCTTGTTGGATCAGGCCGTCGCCGCCGCTCCTGCCGATATCGCCGACGAGGTGGCTGTGGCCGCCGACGGCCTGACCGGGGTGGCCGACGGCAGTTTGGACGTGACCGAACTCCCCGACGACATGACGGCGGCAAGTCAGGCCATCGCCGACTACTGCGGGGGCGCGACTCCCTAGACGGCATCTCCACACCGCCGTGGGCCCCTCCCGATCTCAGCGATCAGCTGGACGGGTGGGGCCCCGTCGCGTTCGGGGTGAACGACTCCGAGGTGGGCACCTGGTGGTCCCCGGCGAAGGCGGCGGAGACGCCGGTCGACAAGTCGCTGCGACCGAAGGACAAGGGCCGCCGGGGCTCCCGGGCGATGAACGCCGCGTTCGCCGACAGGCCGCCTCGCATGTGCACGGTCCGAGTCGAATCGACACCCAATGGGAACAGCGACGTCAAGTCGGCGCCTGACAGCGACAATGGGGTGGGGCCACGAGGACGCGGGAGGCCGACGCCGATGGGCGCTTCGCACCGGGGCGCCCCCGGTCAGACCAGGATGTTGAAGTAGACCTGCCAGGCCAGCAGGCTCTTGGCGATGAGGCTGAGCCACACATACGTGCGCTCGCCGCGGAGGTAGTCGGACCACTTGCCGCGACCCCGGTACTGCAGCCACTGTGTGACGGCGAAGCAGTTGAAGAGCACGAACAGGGTGACGAAGATGCCGTAGACGAACTTCGGCACGTCGCTGCCGGCGCCGACCAGGTAGACGGCGATCGCGATCCAGGGGACGGCACCCGCGATGCAGCCGAACACGAACGGCGTCCAGTCACGGGCCGGCCGGGTGGGGTTGGTGGTCTCCATGAGCCAGCCGAACAGGATCATCGATGCGTTGACCCCGAACAGCGCCAGCAGCGCGGCGACGTCGGTGATGCCGCTGATGCCGGCGATCAGCACGATCATGAGCGACGCGGACAACGAGTACTCGACCCACCGGAACCGGTTGCGGCCCGCGGCCAGGTCGGCGCAGTAGCGCGGGAACCCCCACGGCGAGGCCACCAGCAGGTGGAACGCGGCCGAGAGCAGGAGGAAGAGGGCGACCGCAGGGCCGAGCCGGTAGGTGAACAGCTGGGTGATCGTCGTCGGCGACATGGGCTGGCCGGGCGGGCCGGTGCCCCACACCGCGGTGACGGGCAGGGCGATGGCGTTGGACAGCGCGATCATGGCAAGGCCCTGGATCGCGTGTACGCCGGCCATGGCCAGGTTCAGGCGGCGGAGGCGGGAGGCGCCCTCCGGGGTGAGATCCACCGCCGTTCCGCTCGGCGTGGGCTCCGAGCGGTCGTCGTCGGCGGTCATGGCACTCGGCCTATCACCCGCCGGGCGGCGGGGCCCGGTCGAGGTCGGTGCCGCTTCCGGGTCAGTGGCGGGGTCGGTAGCTGATCTGGAGCTCCTTGATGCCGTTGATGAGGTTGGAGTGCAGGCGGCGGGGCGGTGCGGTGATCTCGATGTCGTCGATGGCGGCGAGGAGTTCCTCGAGGACCACCCGCAGCGAGAGGCGGGCCAGGTTGGCGCCGAGGCAGAAGTGCTCGCCGATGCCGAACGACAACTGCGGGTTCGGGCTGCGGTCGATGCGGAATCGATGGGGGTCGTCGAAAGGCGTTTCGTCGCGGTTGGCCGACGCGTACCAGAGCAGGACCTTCTCGCCGGCGGCGATGGCCTGACCGCCGACCTCGGTGTCGCGGGTGGCGGTGCGGCGGAAGTGGTGGATGGGCGGCTGCCAGCGCAGGATCTCGTCAACCGCGCCGGGGATGAGGCTCGGGTCCTCCCGGAGCCGCTGCAACTGGTCGGGGTGCTCGACGAGCGTGATGAGCCCATGCGAGGTGGCCGTCCGGGTGGTCTCGTTCCCGGCCACGATCAAGAAGATGAAGAAGAGCGAGAACTCGAGGTCGGTGAGGGCGCGCCCGTCCACCTCGGCATCGAGGAGGGCGCGGGTGAGGTCGTCGGCCCGGTCGGTGCGTGAGCGCTCGGCCATCTCGGTGGTGTACGAGAAGATCTCGATCGAGGCCATCGCCGAGGTCTCGGGGGTCGGGGCGATCTCGGGGTCCTGGTCGTCGATGAGCGAGTGGCTTAGCTCGTACAGACGCTGGCGATCGGTCTCCGGCACGCCCATCAGCTCGCTTATCGACCACATCGGGATGCGCGCGGCCACGTCCGGCACGAAGTCGCAGCTCGTGCCCTGGCGCAGGTCCTCGACCACCCGCTTGGCCTCGGCCCGGAGCGCGGGCTCGATCCCGCCGATCACCTTGGGGGTGAACGCTTTGGACACCAGGGTCCGGAAGGTGCGGTGGTCCGGCGGGTCCATGCCGATGATGACCATGCGCAGTTGGTCGAGCACGTCGGGCTCGGGGTCGAGGCGCAACGGGCCGCCCACCCAGCTGGAGAACACCTCGGGGTCGGTCGAGATCTGCCGGACGTCGTCGTGGCGCGTGATGGCCCAGAATCCGGGCCCGTCCGGTTCGTCGTGCCAGTGCACAGGATCGTCACGCCGGAGGCGGTTGAACCAGGCGTGGGGCGCGGCCTGCTCCCACACCGAGGCGTCGGTGAGGTCGATCTCGCCGAGCGGTCCCTCGAAGACCGCCTCGTCGCCGGTGGGGGACTCGCTCACTCCTCGACCGCCAGGGTGGGGCCGGACTCCACGTAGCGACGGAAGTTGCCGAGGGTCTTGCGGATGAACGCCGCCATCACGGGCTTGATCACCGGGATGGTGTAGCGACTGGCGCCTTTGGGGGTCATGGCCATCACCCAGTCGACGCGGCAGTGGCCGTCGCCCAGATCGGTCACCTGGTAGTCCTCGGCGAACGCGGCGGCCGCGGCCTTCGACATCTCGTTGAAGCGGAAGGCCATGCGCACCCCCGGCTCCCAGGCGAGGAACTCCTCATACGCCGCCAGCCCGCCCCGCATGTGGACGGTGCGGGTCGAGCCGACCTCCAGCGGGAATGGCGACGTCCAGTCGACACCGGTGATGGCGGACACCCACCTGGTCCACGACTCGGCGTCGAGGAACACCGCGAACACCTGCTCGGGCGTCGCGGCGATCGTCTCGCTGGCGGTGAAGCGGACGGGCGCAGTGTCGAAGTAGTCGAGTCCGACCTTCTCACATGGATCTGGCATCATCGGCTCCTCGGGACGGCTCGGGTCCGACGCAACGCCGGAAGCGAGAACCTAGGGGTCTCGTGCCCTCGTGTCAGGTGAGCAGGCCGTCGAAGCGGGTCTCGGCGTCGACCACGGCATCCTCGGCGAAGGTCCTCCCAACGCAAGTCCTCGCTGAGGAGGTCCCGGATGGCCTCCGTGACCGCCCGCGCCGACTCGGCGTCGACCCGCTCGCCGAAGCCGGTCGACCCGCCGAGGTCGCAGAACACGGCGGTCACCGTCTTGCGGGCCGCGTCCGGTGCAGCCGCTGGAGCCGCCGCGGCCTCGGGATCTGGCCCGGCCGCCGCCACGGGCGTGCCGCAACCGTCGCAGAACCGGGCGGCGGCGGCCAGCGGCCGTGCGCAGGACGCGCAGCGCAGGATCAGCGCGGTGCCACAGGACGCGCAGAACGAGGCGTCCTCGCGGTGCTCGGTCCCACACCCCTGCAGTGCACGCCCGCCCCCTTTGCTCGGTCGTGTCGAGCGGAGACCGCTCCCACCGTCGACATGCCGTCCACATCCGAGCGGCCATCGGACCGCGCCAGGGTGGTGATCAGTCGAGCAGTTCGACGACCTCGCCGTGGTGGTGCGCCAGTCCCCGGTCCAGCGTGGCGAGGACGCCGCCGCGTTGCACCGCGAGCGCCACCAGGTAGGCGTCGGTCACCTGGCGGTGACCTTGGAGCGCATTGATCATGTCGACGTCGAACCCGAGGTCATCCGGCCAGAACCGGTGGTGGTCGGAGCTCGTGACGGAATCGAGCAATGCCATCGCATCCGTGGGCGGGACTCCGACGCGAAGGCAGAACCGGAGCAGGGCACCTTGGGTGATCGGACAGGTGGCCACGGCTCGGCCCTCTCCCCACCAGGTCATCACCTCCCGGTGATGCTCGTGGTCGGCGATGGTCAACGCGATCAGGACGTTGGCGTCGAGCAGCGCTACCACTCGTCCTCCAACTCCGCCACGTCGGCCGCCGTCACGGGACGACCCAGCGCCACGGTTCGCAGTCCGCCGGGGCCGGGTGCACTCAAGGTCGGGTTGGTCGTCGGACCCTCGAGGCTCGCCTCGAGGAGGTCGGTGACGAGACGGCTCATGCTGACTCTGCGCTCGAGGGCGCGGCGCCGCAGCTGTCCGTGCAACTCCTCTGGTAGGTCGATTGTGGTGCGCATCACTGCAGCCTACCTCCCGCTTCAGGGCGATACATCATGATGACATCAAGATGCAATCGGGTCGAGAAGGCGGTTTGGTCCGCGGCTCACCAGCTTCGGAGGACCTGGGCCTTGTCGAAGGCGTTGCAGGTGGAGGCAGTGGGGTAGTCGTCGGGGGCGAGGGGCTGCGCCACCTCGTCCACCGAGGGCCCGATGCGGTCGGCCAGCGGCCGCAGGGCGTCGAGGTCGAAGCGGAAGAACGCCGCCGCGTTGGTCTCGATCATGGCCCGGGCCTCGGCCTCGGGCCTGCCCCCGAAGCCGGCCCGCAGGGCCTCGGTGGTGAAGCCGAGGCTTCCCTCCGAGTGGGGGTAGTCCGATCCCCACATCACCCGGTCGACGGCCACCTGTTCGCCGGCGATGGGCGCCTCGGACGGGCGCAGGAAGCTGGCGCCCATCCAGAAGTTGCGGGCGAAGTACTCCGACGGCTTCATCGTCATGCCTGCCGCGACCTCGCCGAAGAAGAGCGACTCGGCAGAGTCGGGCATGGTCATGCGGCGGTGGAACCAGTCGAGGGTCTCGAGGCCCCGGGGCAGCCACGCCATGCCCTGCTCGGTGAGCACGATCCGCAGGTTGGGGAACCGTTCGAGCACGCCGCCGAAGATGAGGTGCCAGACGGGCCGGTGGGCGAACCAGGGCAACTCGATCAGCATCATGGCCCGGGCTGCGACGTGCTCGCCATAGTCGGGCAGGCCGCCGCCGCCGTGCACCTGGATGGCCAGGTCGAGCTCTTGGCACAGCGTCCACAGGGGGTCGTAGTAGGACTCCCAGAAGCCGGGCAGGCCGGCGTTGGGGGGCACCGACGGCAGCAGCAGGCCGCCGGTGAGCACGCCCTGCTCTGCGGCCCAGCGCACCTCGGCCAGGGCGTCGTCGATGTCGTTGGCGAACACCTGGAACACGCCCGCGCGCCGCCCCGGCGTCTCCTTGCAGAAGTCGACCATCCAGCGGTTGTGGGCCTGCACGCCGGCCCATCGGCGGTCGTAATCGGCCGCGGTGGGCGGCAGGGCGGTGAGCTGGCTCGACTCGAAGAAGGGCGGGACGGTGTTGGGGAACAGCACCTCGGCCACGATGCCGTCGGCCTCGGTCTCCGCGAGACGGCGGGCCGAGTCCCAGCTGCGGTACGCGGTGGGCGCCTGCAGGTCGGCGAAGGGGTTGACGTAGGTCGGCGCCCAGGCGTCGAACTCGTCGTGCCACTGCGACGCCAGGTAGTCCCGGTACTCGTACAGCTCGGCGCCGGCGTGGCCATCCGAGGAGACGACGGCGTACCGGTCGGAGGTCACGTCGGAGTCGGCATCGGTCGCGGTGATGCTCACAGCATCTCCATCATGTTGGGGGGCAGCGCTCCCTCGGCGATGGCGTCGGCCCGGGCGTGCAGGAGCCGCCCGGCCCGGTCCAGGTCGTACCCGATGACGAACTTCTGAGCCTTCACGCCGGCGACCACGAAACGACCCAGCGCGGCGAGGTCCACCACGTCGGCGGGACGGCCGGCGGCTTCGAGTTGCGCCTTGAACTCGGCGAACGTGGTGCCGGGTGCCGCGGCCCGCTCCTTCTCGCGGGCCAGCTCGGCGGGGCGGTTGCGTTGCGCGGTCCACAGGCCCGTGTCGAGCAGCCCGCCGCCGGGGTAGAACACGGCCGCCCGAAGGCGCCCGCCCTCACCTGCCAACTGGTGGGCCAGAGCCTCCGTGAGGCACGTGACGGCGGCCTTGCTGGACGCGTACACCGAGGCGTAAGGAACGGGGGCGATGCCACCGTCGCCAGACGACGTGTTGACCACCACGCCGGGCTCGCCGGATTCGAGCATCCGCGGCACGAACGAGATGACCCCGTTGGCCGTGCCGAACACATTGACGCTGAAGCACCAGCGCCAGTCGTTGGCCTCCTGCTCCCACGGCTTGCCGCCACCCCCCGAGGTGACACCGGCGTTGTTGAACAGCAGGTGGCAGGCGCCCTCGTTGGCGAACACGTCGGCCGCCAGCGCCTCGAACGAGGCGGCGTCGGACACGTCGGTGCGCACGCCGCGCACGTCGCCGTCGGGGAACTCGGCGGCCAATTCGGCGACCGCCGCGTCGAGCACGGGCGCCTCGATGTCGCCGATGACGACCCGGACACCTTCCTCCAGCAGGGCGGTGACGATGCCGCGGCCGATGCCGCCGGCACCCCCGGTCACCACCGCCACCTTGCCGGCGAGGTCCTCGCCGATCGAAGTCAGGTCGTCACTCACGTCGCCACCTCCGACCGCTCGCCAGTTCGCTCGAACTGGCACCGGATTTCGGTGCCCTCGCACCGAAATCCGGTGCCAGAACAGCAGGGGTCGGTGGTCATCCGCCTGGTCAGGCCCATCAGACCGGCGCCCGCACCTGGTACTCGTCCTTCCACCACCGGGCCGACTCGATCGCGGCGGGATCGGTGCGCAGGCTCGTGTCCTGGCCCAGGTCGGCCGGCGACGGTCCGACCCGCGCGGCGATCGGGGCCAGCTCGTCGAGGTCGAAGCCGTAGCAATTCGCGGCGGTGGCCCCCAGGATCTTGGCGGTGTCCTCCACCGGCACGTCGGCGAAGTCCGACTGCAGCTTGGCCAGCGTGTGCGGCCAGGTGCCCTCGGGGTGGGGGTAGTCGGTGCCCCACATCACCACGTCGCAGCCGATGACGTGGCGGCGGCGGATCTCCTCTTTGGACATGGTGGAGGCGCCGATGAAGATGTTCTCGCCGAAGTAGTCCGACGGCAGCTTCGAGATCTTGCCCTTCATCATGGCGGCCATCTTCTTGGTGGTGTGGCCCCCGCCGAGGTACTGGTCCCACTTCCACATCATGTCGGTGGACCAGTAGGCGGCGGCCTCGGTGACGACGAACTTCAGGCCGGGGAACTTCTCGAACGCGCCCGAGAACAGCAGGTGCCACATCGGCCGCGTCGCCCACCAGACCACCTCGGCCAGGTAGATGCCGATGTGGTCGCCCATCTCCTCGCGGGGGGCCTCGCCCGAGTGGGTGTGGACGGGGAAGCCCGCCTCCTCGCACGCCGCCCAGAAGGGGTCGTAGGCGGCGTCGTTGTAGGGCAGACGGTCGCGCCACATGGTGGGCACCATCACGCCTCGGATGCCGGGCTCGCCGGCGAGGCGCCTGACCTCGGCCACGCCGGCCTCGATGTCGTGGGTGACCGGCACCAGGGCCACGCCGCCGCGCCGCTCGGGGTTGGTGGCGCAGAACTCGACCAACCAGCGGTTGTGGGCCCGGGCCCCGGCGACGGCCAGGTCTGGGCGCTCGATCATGCCTGCGCCAAGGCCGGCACCGAACGGGGGCGAGGCGAAGCCGGTGACGGCGTCGGCGTCGGCGAACATCACCTCGGCGGCCACGCCGTCAGCGTCGAGTTCCTTGTCCCGCTGGGCTGGGTCGAAGCTGCCGCGGAGACCCTCCTCGTTCTCGGTCTCCCAGCCCATGATGTAGTCGTAGTTGAGCTTCAGCTGCTCGTCCCGGGCGGCCTGCTGCTGGGCCAGGTAGGCGTCGAAGTCGGCGTGGACGGCCGAGTCGAGGTAGGGCCGGTACTCGGGGGCGGGCAGCCCGCAGTGCGAGTCGGCCGAGATGATGGTGTAGCGGTCGTTGGCGGCGGCGGCGTGGTCAGTCACGGCCGGCTCCGAGGACGGACAGGTCGTCGTAGCGCTGATGCAGGAACGGGGTGAGGTACTCGCGGGGCACGGTGCCGATGATCCGGCCCACCTGGGTGGACGCCCGCTCGGTCCAGTTGAGGTCGACCATCCGGACGATGGCGAGATCCGCAATGGGGTCGAGCGGCGCCTCCTTCACGATCAGCTCACCTTCGATGGTCTCGTGCACACGAGCCTTCTCGGTCTTCTCGCCGTAGACGAGCAGCGGGTCCTGGTCGAGCTCGCCCGCGACCTCGGCCGACGGCGACACCTTGAACCAGAAGTCGCGCTTGGTCTTCTCGTACGGCTCGCGTGCCTCGGTCACCTTGCCGTGGATCTCGCAGACGGTGAAGCCCATGCGGGCGATGCCGGCGTCGATGCTGTCGCCCTCGCGGCGGGCCCAAACGTCGGCGATCTTCTTCGGCTCGCCGTAGTGGTCACGACCGCCCAGCACCGACTGCTCGGTGGTCATCGGCATGAAGAGGGGGTATTCGCCCTCGTCGTCGCCGTGGCGGGCGGCCACGCCGAACCACCCCGCACCGAAGGTCGGGTAGCCGGGCATCGTCACCGAGGTGATGGCCAGGCGCACGAGTGGCCGGTCCGCCGGCTCGAGTGGCCTGGGCAGCACCGCGGCGATGGCCTCGGGGTCGGTCTCGTAGACCGCGGTCACCGCGGTCGACCAGATCTCGGCGGCGGTGGCCTCGAGCTCGTGGCTGCGCTGCACGGCCTTGGCGCCGTATCGGATGGCGGTCATGGATCCCCCTGGTTTGCGACGGCCCGGGTCGACGGTCCCGGTGCATCTCTGGAACACTGTTACAGATGACCGACGCCGCGGCAAGCCGATCCCGCATCGTGGCGATCGCGCAGCAGATGGTGGACGCCGACGGGGTCGAGGCGCTCAGCATGCGCAAGCTGGCGGCCGAGATCGGGCTGGCCCCCACGGCCATCTACTGGCACGTGGGCGGGCGGGACGAGCTGCTCAACGCGGTGCTCGACGAGATGGTGGCGCGTCTCCCGCCGATCGAGGCGGTCGGCACGGGGCCGCGGGAGCGGATCGCCTCGGTCGTCCGCGCGGCACGCCGCGACTTCCTGGCGGGCATCAACACCTTGCACCTCGCCACCGAGATCGGCCGCGGCAACGAGCTGTCGTTCCGGGCCCAGGTCGTGCTGGCCCAGGAGCTGACGCTTGCCGGAATCGACGGGGCCGAGGCTGCGGACGTGCTCCGGGCCCTGCTCTTCGTGGTCGGCGGCTTCGTGATGATCGAGGAGGAGTACCGCCAACGCGGCCCCGACGAGCTGGCGACCGGTGTGCTCTGGGCCGAGCTCGAAGAGGGCACGGTGCCACCCACGATCCAGGCGGCGATGGCCGAGCCGGCCGACACCGACGCGCTGTTCGACTTCACCCTCGACCGCCTGCTCGACGCCGTCCTGCCTGCGCCCTGACCGCGCGGTCGGCTCTGTCGGTAGGGTCGTTGCGTGTCGTCCACTCCAGATTTCGTCCTGAAGACCATGAACACCCTGCACCGCGCCCTCCTCACGGTGTCGGGTGGTCGCATCGGCTGGAGCGCCTCGGGCATGCCCGTGCTCGAGCTGACCACCACCGGCCGCAAGAGCGGTCAACCCCGGGCCGTCATGCTCACATCGCCGGTGCAGGAGGGCGACACCTACGTCATCGTCGCGTCTCGCAACGGCGACGACGTCCACCCGGCGTGGTTCCTGAACCTCCGCGACAAGCCCGAGGTGGAGGTCGCCATCGGCGGTGAGCCGAAGCAGCCCTATCTCGCCGAGATCGCCGACGCGGGCGAGCGGGCACGGCTCTGGCCGGCAATCACCGGAGACCACAAGAACTACGCGGGCTACCAGGAGAAGACCGACCGCGAGATCCCGGTGATCCTGCTCCGACCGGTGAAGTGAGTCCGTTGTCGAACGCCTGAAGTGTCGTCGCCTGCCTTCGTGACCAGAACGGCCGGGGGTTGGTCAGGCCTCCTTGTGCTGGTGAGGCTCCTTCCAGGTGACCTCTTGGTCACCTGAAGTTGCGGCGTCGACCTGCTGTCCAAGGCACTCGCCGATTCGACTCGGCGGAGCCTGCTCGACGAGCTCTTCCGCGAGGGCGTGAACGTGAAGGTCGACCCGCCCCGGCGGCTGGCCGATGATCCTCTCGGGGTTGAAGGCCTGGATCGAGACCGGCGAGCTGCTGACCACCCCGGGATCCCTGATGTACGGCTGAGGTCGGAGGCGGACTTGCATGATCAGTCGGGCGATGAGCGGACCAAGGCCCGCCCCGGCCGACCGCCGGCGCCAGTGATTACGGTGAGGTCATGGCCGGCCCGGACGACCGCAGCGAGCGCCTGACCACGGCCGAGATGGCCCGTTTCGTGGCCCACGGGTTCCTGATGTTCGAGTCGGTGGTTCCCGAAGACGTCAACCGGGCGGCGATCGACCTGTTCAGCCAGACCGGGATGGCCGACATGTTCCGGCCGAAGCCCGCGAGTGGCACCCCGCTGGCTGACCTGTACCCCGACCCGTCACCGGTCGGCGCCATGCTGCGCCTGCCGCGGGTGGCCGGGATCATCGCCAGCCTCGTCGGCCCCTGCCCCGTGTACGACCACGACTGGGTGCACGTGCGCGAGGCCGGTGATGTCGTCGACCAGCATCTGCACCAGGACGCCATCATCGACACCACCCTCGCGTTCGATGTGCAGCTCTTCTGGTTCCCGCACGATGTCTCGCCGGGCGAGGGCGGCACCGGCTTCGTGCCCGGCTCGCACCTCCGGGTCGTCAACGAGTTCGACATCGCCCGCTATCAGAACCTTGCCGGCCAGCGTGACGTGAGCGGACCCGCCGGCTCGATCGCGGTGTTCCATCAGGGCCTGTGGCACCGTGGCCGGGCCAACCGGGGTACCACCCGTCGGTACGCCTACAAGATCCGTCTCAACCCCACGGCGCCCCAGGTCCGCCACTGGAACCTCGACGACTTCGATGCCGTCCACGGCACCCCCTCCGACCACGTCTTCGCAACCTTCTCCGGCGACACTGCGGCGGCGAGCTTCCGCGCCCCCGAGCCTTGGCACGAACATGCCGCCAGTCGGCTGGAGACGGCCGGCCGGGCGCGGTTGTGGCGTTACCTCACCGGTGACGCCGGCTTCGACTCGGACTGGTACCTCACCCGCACCGAGAGCCGCGAGCGGATCGACGAGGCGGGCCGGTGAGCACGCGACAGCAGGTGCTGTTCCTGTACCTGGCCTCGAGCGCGCTCGACGGGCCCGTGGTGGGTTGGTCCCGGTACGACGGTGATCGGCCAGGGCCCACCCCGCCTGTCGAGGAGAAGGCCACCCCGCCCTACCGCACCGGTGTGGATGCGCTGCGCGACGGGTGGCGCCTGATCCAGGCGTCCGCGCTGCATCCGCCCGCGCCGGGCGCCGAACGCCAGACCAGCTATCTGAAGCACGAGTTCGTGTTCGAGCGGTTGGTCGAGGTGCACCAGCCGTAGGCCGTCGGCCTCCCGCTCGACCGGTTCAGGGTCCTCGCCCCGGGACGCCGCCATCGGGTCCTGTCCGGTGTGGCCCTCACGATCTAGCCTTGGCCCCGCATGCTCGAGACCCTCCGCTCGGTGCTCAGGTTCCGTCGGCTCGAGCTCGATCCCGTGGCACGGCGGCTGCGCCGAGGGGTGTCGGTGGCCGATCTGCGGTTGATTGCCCGCCGCCGGTTGCCCGGCGGCATCTTCGACTACATCGATGGTGCCGCCGAGGGCGAGGTGACCATGGCGGCCAACGCCAGAGCGTTCGCCGCCACCACGTTCCGGCCCCGCATCCTGCGTGACGTGGGCCAGGTCGACACCTCGGCGACGGTGCTGGGCCGGGCCATGCCGCTGCCGCTCGTGCTGGCGCCGACAGGCTTCACCCGCATCGCCGACCCCGAGGGCGAGCTCGCCGTGGCGCGGGCCGCCGCTCGGGCGGGCCTCACCTACACCCTCTCGACCCTGGCCACCCGCTCCATCGAGGAGGTGGCGGCGGTGAGCGAGGGCCCCAAGTGGTTCCAGGTGTACGTCTGGCGTGACCGCGGCCTGGTGGAGGAGATGGTCGCCCGGGCTGCCCGCTCGGGCTACGAGGCGCTCGTACTGACCGTCGACAACGCCGTGTTCGGCCGTCGTGAGCGCGACCATCGCCGGGGGTTCGAGCTGCCCCCACAGATCGGCCCCGGCACGCTCGTCGACGGTGCCCTGCACCCCGGTTGGACCTGGGGCTTCGTGCGGTCGGACCCCATCCGCTTCGCCAACGTCGCCGGCACTGAGGCCGCGACCCTCGGGGACGGACGCGACGGCAGTTCCGCGGTGAAGCTCTCGGAGTACATCAACACCCAGTTCGACCCGACGGTCTCGTGGGCCGACCTCGACTGGCTGCGCTCGATCTGGCGCGGGCCCATCGTGTTGAAGGGCATTCAGTCGGTGGACGACGCCCGGCTCGCCGTCGACGCCGGCGTCGAGGGCATCGTCCTGTCGAACCACGGCGGGCGCCAACTCGACGGTGCCCCGTCGACGCTCAGCCTGGTCGCGCCGGTGGCGCAGGCGGTCGGCGACCGCATCGAGGTGCTGATGGATGGTGGGGTGCGGCGGGGGAGCGACGTGGTGAAGGCGGTGGCCCTGGGCGCAAAGGCCGTGCTGATCGGGAGGGCCTACCTGTACGGGCTCGGCGCGGCCGGTGAGCGCGGGGTCGACCACGTGCTCGACCTGTTCGCCACCGACATCGCCCGCACCATGGCGCTTGTCGGCGCGTCCTCGATGAGCGAGGTCACGGGCGACATCGTCGGACCGACTCGCCCCTGATCGCCCCGGGTGGTGCCGCGAGTGACCAGGGATGAGCCAGGAGTCGACTCAGACGGAGCGACCGAGGAACGCCGCGAGCCGGTCGGCGGTGGAGGCGCCGTCGGGGGCCTGCTGCTCGGGGCCGAAGACCGTGCCCTCTTCGGAGCGGAAGGCGTCCGAGATCGACATCTTCGCCCCCTCGAGCAGTTGACCGGCGAGCTCGGGCGCGAGGTCGGTGTCCTGGCCCGTCGCCTTCGCGAGATCCCAACCGTGGGTGAACGTGTCGGTGGCGGCGAGGCCCACGAAAGCGGCGCCGGGCATCTGCCCGAACGGCAGGGTGAGCATCTTGTCCATGGCGCCGTCCTCTTGGAAGGCGGCGACGCACTGCTGGGCGCCGTCGTCGAATGCCGCCACGAAGTCGCCGGCGGAGAAGTCGGTCTCTTCGCCCGAAGGCGGCTGGCCCTTGACCCCGGACGCGAAGAAGTGCTGACCGCCCACGATGTGGTTGACGAGATCGCTCACCTTCCATGCGGCACAGGGGGTGTCGCCGTCGAGTTGGTCGGGTGAGACGGCGGTGAGCACCGCCCGGGTGGATGCGATTGCCTGTTCGAGTGCCTCTGTCGCCATGTGGAGTTCTCCTGGATCGGGTCGCGAGTTGCGAAGTCACCCTACGGTGTCGGCCGGACGCGTGCATTGGGCGCGAGGGGCGATCCGACACATCCGCATCGCCTCCCGGCGCAGAATGGTGGGTGGCGTCGTGAGCTCCGGGTCAGGTCAGGTCCGACGGCGTCGGCGTCGCGGCCGAGCGTGGACCGCGCTCCCCCCTCGACATCGTCGTGCGGGGGCGAAGAGGGAACAGGGAACACGGAACAGGGGAGGATCGAGATGACCGACTTGGCCGCACCGATGGACGAGGAGCTCGAGGACGGGTGCCGGGCCACGACGCCCGACGGCGACAACCTGGTGCTCGACTACGCACGGGCCGAGGCAGCTGCCTTCGGTGCGTTGGTGGCCGCCAACGGCGGTCGGGTGCTCGACGACGACGACGCCGGCATCCACCTGCGCGACCTTGGCGTGGCGTCGCCGTTCGGCAACACGGCGCTGCTCACCGGACCGATTGCCGATGCCGACACCGCTGCGGTTGTCGGCCGTGTCAGGGCGTTCTTCGGCGCGGGCGCGGGCGGTCCGTTCCTCGTGTTCTCGCCCTGGCGGACGGTCGACTGGTCCCCGCACGGCTTCACCCGCGTGGGGCACCCCCCGCTGATGTTCCGGCCGGCAGGGCCAACGTCGGCACCGCCGTCCGGGCTCCGCGTCGAGCGGGTGGTCGACGCCGACGGCCTCGCCGACTTCGAGCGGACGCTGGTCGAGGCCTATCCGACGCCTGAGATGCAGCCGTGGCAACGCGGCGCGTTCCTGGGCCCGTCGCTGCTCGACACCGGCTGGCGCCTCTTCGTCGGGTACGAGGGCGACGAGGCGGTGGCCACCGCCGCGGCATTCGTGGCCCCGACCGTCACGATCGTCGAGCTCGTGTCCGCCCGCCCCGAGTGCCGCGGCCAGGGCTACGGCGCTGCGGTCACCGCAGCGGCAACCGTCGTCGAACCCGAGCGCCCGGCAATGCTCATCGCCTCGGACCCCGGACGCGGGGTCTATGACCGGCTGGGCTACCTACCCCTCCAGCGCTACACCCTCTGGCTCGGCTTCCGCTGACCAACCCCCAAGCCCGAAACGCGGAGGTCGGCAGCGGTCACGCGCCGCTCGTGGTCTTCGCCCACCGTTCAAAGCGCCGGCCCATCGAGGTGGTGGGTTCGGGGATCCCGCTGGCGACGAGGGCGCGGCGGATGGCGACCTCCTGGAACGCGGCCGTGTCGGGAAGCCAGTCGAGGTGGTGGTTCACCTCGAGGGTGACGGCGCCATGGAACGCGGTCCAGACGACGACGCCCGTTTCGAGGAGGGTGAGGGATGGGTGTTCGGGGGCGACTTCGGCGAGGGCATCGAGGATGGGCTGGAACACGGCGACCTGCGCATCGACGGTGGGCCCGCCGGGCGTGGCCTCGTAGCCGGGGAGCTGGTCGGTGAAGATCAGGTTGAACTCGTTGCGGTGGTCGAGCGCCCAGCGGCGGTAGGCGAGGATGCCGACCAGCGCTCGGTCGGCGGGGGGGTCGTCGGCGAAGGCATCGACCGCGGCATGGGTGGCCGAGGCCAGGCTCCGGTAGCTGGACAGGAGCAGCATCGTGAGCACGTCGTCGAGGCTGTCGAAGTACGTGTACAGCGAGGCCGGGCCGAGCCCGACGCCCCGCGCGATGGCCCGCATCGACACGTTGGCGGCGCCCCCTTCCTCGAGTAGGCGACGGGCCACGAGGTCGATCTCGGCGAGGAGCTCGCGGCGCTGCCGGGCGCGCCGGCCCTCTTGCTCCGCAGGTTCGTCCTCGGCCACGTGACCGATGTTACACGAGCGCCCCTTGCTTTCCGAACAGCGTTCGTACATAGTGGACTCCATGCCGAACACTGTTCGGGATTCGTCACCGACAACCTGGAGAAGTCATGACCGCCGACACCGCATCGCTCACCGCCCGCCACTCGACCGATCGCCGCTCGTGGCCGTTCCCTGCCCGCTGGCTCCTCACGGCGTTCGCCTTCCCGCCCTCCGGGCTCCTGGCCATCAGCGTCGTCGGGCCCGTCGACGCACCCGCCGCCGCAGTGCTCTCGGGAGCGATCGCCGGCGTCGGCATCGGAAGCGGCCAGTGGTTGGCCCTGCGCCCGCGGGCACCTGGTGACGGGCGGTTGCGCAATCTCTGGATCGGAGCGACGGCCGCCGCCATGGCGGCCGGCCTCGGGCTCGGGGCATCCGTGGTTGGCTACGAGACCGGCACCGGCGACCTGGTCCGTATGGGCCTCGTCACCGGCGCAGTGCTCGGCCCGGTGCAGGCCATCGTCCTGCACACCACCCGGCTCACCACGCCTCGCCGCGCCGCAGCCTGGGCCGCCATCGTGCCCTTGCTCTGGGGCCTCGGCTGGTTCGTGACGGCCTCGGCGGGCGTCGACGTCGAAAAGCAGTACGCCGTGTTCGGCATCACCGGCGCCCTCACCGTGTCGGCCCTTGGTGGCCTGGCGCTGGCCGCGATCCTCCACCGCCGCCCAGCCGCCTGAAGCCGCCTTCATCCACCGCGCCGCTCACCCCTCCATCGCAAGCACCTCAACCCTTGACTGGAGCACCACCCATGTCCAACACCGTGACCCCCACCACCCATGTAGTCCTCGGCGCCGGACCCGTCGGCCGATCGGTCGTCGCCTCTCTCGCCGCTCGGGGCATCGAGCCCGCTGTCGTCACCCGCTCGGGTGCGGCGGTTCCCGGAGCGCTGAGTCGCACCGCCGATCTCACCGATCCCGTTCAAGCCGCCGCTGCGGTCGCCGGCGCCGAGGTCGTCTTCCAGTGCGCACAGCCGGAGTACCACCGCTGGCCGCAGGAGTTCCCGGCGCTGCAGGACCGTGCCGTCGACGCCGCGGCGACCGCAGACGCGCTGCTCGTCGTGGCCGACAACCTCTACGGCTACGGGCCCGTCACCGGTCCGATCACCGAGGACGCCCCGCTGAGCGCGACCACCCGCAAGGGCGGGGTGCGGGCCCAGATGTGGCGCGAGCTCGAGACCGCCCACCGCGACGGCCGGGTCCGGGTCGTGTCGGCCCGGGCATCGGACTTCTTCGGCCCCGGCGTGGAGGGCTCGGCTGTGGGCAACCGCTTCTTCGGGCCGCTCGTGCGAGGCAAGGCCGTGGGCGTGGCGGGCGACCCCGACCGCCTGCACAGCTACACCTACGTGGGCGACTTCGGTGAGGCGATGGTTCGCCTGTCCGAGCACCCACAGACCTGGGGCCGGGCATGGCACGTGCCCAACGCCGAGACGCTGTCCACCCAGGCCTTCGCCGACCGAGCCGGGGTCGCCGCCGGTGTGGCCACGCCCGTGAAGCTGCGCCGCTTCGCGCGCTGGCAGATGCGCTCGGTCGGCCTGTTCGTGCCGCCCATCCGCGAGATGGTCGAGATGCTCTACGAATTCGAGGACGACTGGGTGGTCGACCACTCGGCCTACGCTGCCGTCTGCGGCGACCACGCCACGCCCCTGGACGAGGCCCTCGCCGCCACCATCGCGTCCGAACGCGCCGGCAGGTAGGTCGACTCCCGCCATCGTCGAGGCGGAGGACCCGCCTGTGGCAGCAGCCAAAGGGTCCTTCGGCCCTGTGCGATCGGCCTTCCCGAGGGGATGATCGAATGGCTCGCTGGGACGTTCTGGGACCCCTGAGGGGAGGTCGTGGCGATGTGTCGGGTCGATCGTCGAATGCACCGCATCCTTCGGGTCGGTGCCGTCGGCGTGCTCGTCGCGCTGCTGGCTTCCTCGTTCGTGGTGTGGGTTGCACCCTTGTTGCCCACTGCAGGCGCCCAGCCAGTCGGGGGCGTCGCCGAGACGCACGTGGTGTTCTCGTGCCCCACGGGGACCACCACCGTCGGTGTCAGCGCCACGGCGGAGCCGAGCGATCTGGCCGACGGGGGCACGCTGGCCCTCACCCTCACGGCGCAGCTCCGGCCCACGCCGGTCGTCGAACCCGGTGGTGACGTGTGGCTCTCCTATCCCCTTCCGTCGGCGGTCGACTCGGTGAGCGCCGTCTCCTTCACCCGCACCGGGGGAGTGGTCGGCACCGCGTGGTTCACCGACGCCGGCAACCTGACGCTGGTCCTTTCGCCCGACGGAGGACAGGACGCGTCGTCGTTCACGGCGGTGGCGACGGTCCGGATGCGATCGGGCATCGCGCCCACGAGCGTGGCGTTCACGGCTCCCGACCGGCTGACGCTCGTCCCCGCGTCCGACGGCGGCAGTGCCCCCCTTGGTTGCGGCACCGATGAGCCGCCACCCGCGATGGTGGTCGTAACCGTGTCCGAGGCGCCGACGCTAGATCCGCCCGTGGGGTCGACCACCACCACGACGAGTACCACCACCACCACGCTGCCGACGACCCCGCCGACCCCGCCGACCCCGCTGCCACCCGACCCGACGCCCCCGACGACACCCGACCCGGCGGCTGGTGGTGACGCGCCGTCGCCTCCACCGCTCGACCCGGACGAGATCCCCGACGTCCCACCGTCTCCCGACCCGGCGGCCGTCAGCACGGTCGTGACCGCCGACCTCGACGGTGCTCGAGCCCGCCTCGACGGTGCTCGCGTCCAGCTCGACGCCGCCGACGACCGGGTCGAGGCCCTGACCGAGCGGTCGGCGCGGCTCGTGGCGGCACAACGCCGGCTCGAGGCCGAGCGCCGTCGGCTGTCCGCGAAGATCGAACGGGCCCGCCTCGACGTGGAGCGACGAGCGGCCGCCGCCTACATCGAGGCGGTCGACGCCTACGTGAGCCTGGGCGCCGCCAGCACCGAGGTCGCGCTCATGCACGCCGTGCTGGAGGACGGGGTGGCCGACTACGACCGCCTGCTCGAGCGCCAGGCCGAGGTGCTGGAAGAGCTCGGTGCGACGGCGTCCACCCGGGCGCGTCGTCAGGACAGCCTCGACGGAGCGTTGACCGACCGCGTCGAGCTGGCGACGCGGGTTCGGGACGGGCGCTACCAGCTGGCCACCTTCACCGGGGGCGGTCGGGTCGCGGTGAGCGGCTTCCAGTTCGTGGTCGGCGGCGAGCACAGCTTCAGCGACACCTGGCACGCCCCCCGGTCGGGTGGGCGTCGACACCAGGGCACCGACATCTTCGCTGCCGAGGGCACGCCACTACGCGCCGCCGAGCGGGGGGCCCTGGCCCGGGTCGGCACCGACACGCTCGGGGGAACCAGGCTCTGGCTCGTGGGCGAGAGCGGCACGCAGTACTACTACGCCCATCTCAGCCGCTACGCGGGCGGCGTGGCCGATGGTGTGGTCGTCGATGCGGGCGACGTGATCGGCTTCGTGGGCCACACCGGCAATGCCGCCACCACCCCGTCGCACCTGCACTTCGAGGTGCACCCCGGTGGCGGCGACGCCGTCAACGGCTACCCGATGTTGGTGGCGGCAGACACGGGTGCGCCGGCATCGGTGACGTCGCCGACACCCGTCGAACCCGCGACGACCACGACGACCGAGCCTCCCACCACCACCACCACCACCACCACCACCACCACCACGACCACCACCCGCCCGCCGTCGGCGTCCACCACGACCACCACCGCCGTCCCCCCGGGTCAAGCGTCCCACCAGGCCCCGACGCTCGGGGAGCGCCCGACCTTCGTCCGGGCCTGGGGCTCGGACGGGTCGGCCGACGGCGAGTTCGACGCGCCACGAGCGGTCGCCGTCGGCGGCGATGGCAGCCTGTACGTGGCCGATTCCGGCAACGACCGCATCGAGCGGTTCGCCGCGGACGGCACGTTCCTGGCCGGGTGGGGTAGTGCCGGGAGCGAGCACGGGCAGTTCCACGAGCCGAGCGGTGTGGCCGTGGGTCCGTCGGGGGCGGTCTACGTGGCCGACACCGGGAACAACCGGGTCCAGGAGTTCACCGCGGGCGGCCGGTTCGTTCGCTCATGGGGTGCGACGGGCGCTCGTGACGGCCGTTTCAACGAGCCGACGGGCGTCGCCGTCGACGGCGCGGGCAGCGTGTACGTGACCGACACCCTCAACAACCGCGTCGAGAAGTTCGACTCCACGGGCGAGTTCCTCGACTCGTGGGGCGGCTTCGGCACTGCCGATGGCGAGTTCGCCAACCCATTCGGGGTGGCGGTCGATCCGTCCGGCGACGTGTGGGTGGCCGATACCTACAACGGTCGCGTCCAGCGGTTCACCGGCGGCGGCAGGTTCGTGGCCGCGTGGGGCGACCGGGCCGATTCGGGCCCGGCGTTGCACCGGCCCTACGGGCTGGCGGTCGACGGAGACGGCGAGGTGTGGGTCGCCGATCGGGCCGCCCGCGGCATCCGCCAGCACGACTCGCATGGCTCGTTCCTGCGGGCCTGGGGACACCGGGGGACCGGTCACCGCCAGTTCACCCGACCGTCGGGCCTGGCCATGGACGGGTCGGGTCGGCTCTACGTGGCCGACACCGGCAACAGCCGGGTCCAGCAGTTCGCCGTCTCTCAGGACCCGCCGCCCCGGAAGCCCTCCACCCCGTCTTCGAACCAGTCAGGTTCCAGATCGGGATGACGGTCGGCGACCCTGCGGCGGGCGGCGTCGTCGGGGTCGGCCTCGTGGGCGGTGCTGCTCTCGTGGGCCACGGTGCTCCTGTGCGGGAGGGGAGGATCAGGACAGACAGCGGTGGCTCGGGGCTCAGGCCCCTTCCCGCGGTCGCGGATCGGCGTCCTGGATCGCCTCGATGACGGGACGGCCGATGGGGAGCGGATCGCACCCGTGGTCCTCTTCGCACACGAAGTCGAACTGGGGCTCGGCGCCGGCGTGGCAGCCCGCACACGATCCGCCGAACCGGTTGACGGCCTCGGCCCCGCCGCGCACCCTGATCGTGGTGCCCTGCTCGCTCACGTCGAGCTCGAAGAACTCCCAGTCCCTCGTGGCCGGGCTGAAACCGGGTGCCCGCTTCACCATGGCCTCACCCGGGACGAGCTGCAGGAGCGTCCCGACGGGGTAGGCGCCGCCCTCGGTCGACCGGGCCACCTCGAGCGTCGCGTCGAGGTCGCCCGACAGGTTGTCGACGAAGAAGCCACGCACCGGGGTCATGTCGGCGAGGTTGCGGAAGTCGCTCGCCGTGGCCTCGTGATCGGTCACGGCGGTGGTGGTGCTCGTCGTGACCGAGCCGGAGTTGTCCCCGGACGCCGTCGCGGCGGTGTCCGACCCTCCGCCGCAGGCGTGGAGCAGCAGCGACAGGCCGGCGGCGGTGAGTGTCACGAGCAGCCACGGCGGTGCCCCACGGGCTCGGCCGGGGCGGGGCCCGACAGGACGATGCTTCGACACGGGTGCAGCTCCTCGGCGCGGGCGTTTTCCGCAACGTACCCGTGGTGCTCGGGCCTGACCCGACGCAGCCGCCCCTGGTGGCGGTCGACGGCTTCGGGCTATCCCGGGACCGGGCCGCTTCTGACCGGCGTCGCGACGGGCCGACGGTCCCACGACTACGGTGCGGGTGGCTCGTGCGAGAGGAGAGGCGAGATGGCAGACACCGACGACAAGAGCACCTACGTCGTGGAGCGCAAGGCCACGATGGCGGCACCTGCCGACCGTGTCTTCGCGGCGCTCGCCGACTTCCACCGGTGGCCCGACTGGTCGCCATGGGAAGACCTCGATCCCGAGATGACGCGCACCTACAGCGGCGCCGCCACCGGGGTGGGCGCGGTCTACGAATGGGACGGCAACCGGAAGGCGGGCAAGGGGCGAATGGAGATCACCGATGCCCACGACCCCGAGGGCCTCACCATCAAGCTCGACTTCATCAAGCCCTTCAAGGCCCGCAACACCACCAGCTTCGCCCTCTCGGGTGATGGCGCCGGCACCGAGGTGACCTGGACGATGACGGGCGCGAAGACCTTGATGACCAAGATCATGGGCATCTTCAAGAGCATGGACGCCATGATCGGCCCCGACTTCGAGAAGGGCCTCGCCCAGCTCAAGGCCGCGGTCGAACGCTGACCTCCCGCGACGACCCCTTCGCGGCCCCGCCCGTTGGCGCTGTGGAGGCTGATCGCCGCCCTCGGTCAGTCGGCGGCGCGTGAGACCTCGGGCGGGCGCCCGGCGGTCGACACCGAGGTCGACAACGCCCACCCCACGCATTCTCGGATGACCGGGATCGATCCGGTCGCGTAGGCGTGCCCCATCCCCTCGACCAACTCGATCCGACGCGGATCGGGGGACGCCGCGTAGAGCTTGCGTGCCTCGTCGCTCCTGATGAAGGCATCCTGGTGACCGTGGATGATCGCCAGCGGTGCGTCGATGATGCGGGCGAGGTCGACCGGGGGCACCGGGTCCGTCCATCGGTCCGAGAGTCGGACCCGCAGTGCGCGGCGGGCGATCCAACGGCCCGTACGGGTCTGCGTGAGCACGGCCGCGCCGGCACTCTGCACCGTCCGCGGGAGGTTCCACTCCGCCGGGCTCGAGACCGTGACCACACCCTCCGGCGCCTGGCTCGACGCGTGACGGAGCACTGCGATCGCGCCCATCGACGCGCCGACCAGCACGACCCGATCGGCCGACCGACGGGCGAGCCCGACCGCGACCTCGACGTCGAGGTGCTCGAGATCGCCGAGGGTGCACTGGCCCTCGGACTCCCCGTGGCCGCGTGCGGTGTACGAGAGCACCTGGTGCCCGTCAGACCGCAACACCTCGGCGACACCGCCGACGGTCGGGCTGTCCTTCGTGGCGCCGAACCCGTGGACGACCACCACCGCGGTGCCCTGGTCTGCGGCGGGGTGCCAGCGGCGCACCGCGAGGCGCACACCGTCCCGCGTCGTCGTCCATTCCTGATCGACCATGTCGATGACGCTACGGGCGTCGGCCCCGATCAGCACCCGTCGTCCGCCCTTGTCCCGGTGTGCGCCCCGTTGCGGTTCCGACCGGTGCACCTGGCGCAGAGGATGCGGCCGGTCGGCACCGAAGCGCCCGCGCCGACGGGCCCATGACCGTCGCCGTCGTCGTCGACAGTGCCGCTTCGCTGCCTCCCGCGCTCGCGGAGCAACACCGGATCATCGTGGTGCCGATGGCCTTGATCATCGACGACGAGATCCGGCCCGACACCACTGTGGCCGTCACGGAGTTGTTGGCGCGGCTGCGATCGGGCCCCGTCACCACGTCGGGACCGGCGCCCGGCGCCTTCGCGGCGGCCATCGACCAGGCGCGTCGAACGGCCGACGACGTGCTCGTCCTCACGCTCTCGGCCGAGATGAGCAGCACGTGCTCGGCCGCCGTCTTGGCCGCGGGCCTCGAACCGGGCCCCGTGCGCGTCATCGACACGCGCACCGCGGCGGGCGGCGAAGGGCTCGTGGCCCTCGCCGCGGCACGGTGTGCGCTTGCGGGAGCCGGCATCGACGAGGTGGAGGCGACGGCGCGCACCGTCATCGAGCGCGTGCATCTCGCCGCCACGCTCGATGACCTCGACCACCTCGTGCGCAGCGGTCGCGTGCCGAACCTCGCCAGACGAGCCGCGGATGCCCTCAACGTCAAGCCGATCTTCGAGTTCAAGGACGGTGTCGCCCACGCGCTGGCGCCGGCGCACGGTGGGCGGGCCGCACGGCGTCACATCGTCGATCGTTGCCTGTCCGACCGGCCGGGTGAGGGGGCGGCACGCCTGCACCTGGCCGTCCTCGAGGCGCAGGCGCCCGACCGCGCGCAACGGCTCCTCGACGCGGTGCTCGACGAGGAGCCCGATGCGGACTGGTTCATCGGGTCGTTCGGTCCGGTGATGATCGCCCACGTGGGGCCCGGCGTCAGCGGCCTCGCGTGGTGGTGGGAACCGATCAGCGAGCCTCGAACCCGGCCCGCCGGCTGACCGTCACTGACGGCGGCCGCCGCTCGTCGGCGAAGCGGTGCAGAACCATCGCGCACGAGGCGGCTGCGGCAATCGGGAGCGCCGGCGTGGGATCGGTCCCCCACCCGTTCGCCCGGCCCTGCCGCCACCAGACCAGGCCGCTTCCCACCCACGCCACCGCCAGGAGCGCGGTGATCGAAGATGAGCGGTGCTCGAAGGGGCCGACCGCACCGATCGCACCGGCGGCGAGCTCGATGGGCACGGCAGCCGGGAACGTCACGAGCAGCTGCCCACACGCGCTCGCCACCCCCTTGCCTCCGCGAAAGCCACTCCAGACGGGATAGCAGTGGCCGGCCACGGCCGCGGTGCCGCCGACGTGCGCGCCCAGGTCGCCGGCAACGGCCCGCCCGACGAGGCATGCCGCTGCTCCCTTGGCGATGTCGGTGACGCCCACCGCGTACCCCCACCGCCGGCCGAGCACGTCGATCGCGTTGCGCGCGCCCGGGTTGTGCGATCCCACCGCACGCAGGTCGATGTGGCCGCCCGCGGCACGACGGGCGGCGAGATCTGCCGACGGAATGGTGCCGAGCAGGTAGCCCGCGCCGGCCGCCACGGCGAGGGCCGGGAGCCCGAGACGACGGATCCACACCTCCTGAGCGCCCGGCGTGTCGGTCAGTGCCGGCGGCGCGGAGGCTCACGCCGCGGGCGGAGCGGGGTGGGTCGGGGCGCCTCGGCCAGGTGTTCGAGAGCGGCCGCCACCTCCTGCAGGAGCCGGTCGTCGTCCACCGGGGCATCGAGGAGCCGGCATCCTTCGAGCCCGTCGAGGTGGAGCTCGGCGCCGCCACCGTCGGTGAGGACGATGACCGCCGCACCGGCCCGCATCTCGCGCACGACGGCGGCGGGGATGTCTCGGCAGTGTGGGTCGGTGAGGTCGAGGTCGCACACGACCACGTCGGCGTGGGCGGCGCCATGGCAACGCCCCCCTCCGACCGCAGGGCAGTCGTCGTCGTGGCCGGCAACGGGCCCGGTGCACGAAAGCACCTCGTAGCCGCCGGCACCGAGGACCCGCTCGGTGGCGGTCCGTCGGGCTTCGTCGCGTGCCTCGACCAGGACCCGGGCCCGGTTGTCGCGTGCCGGCCACACGGGTGCGCTGAGCAGCCGTCGCTCGACCATGATCGACCTCCCGGGTCACCCTTCTCGACAGAGCCAGCGTACCGCCTCCGCCCCTGACGTCGCCCGCCGTTCCGGCGCCGGTCGGCGGAGACGGGGTGGTGGAGATGGGGTGGCGGCGCGCGGCCCGGTGCGGTCTAGGAGGTGAGGAGCTCTTCCCGTAGGCGCTCCTCGTGGACGATGCGACGCAGGTGACCGAACGTCTGCTGGAGGGACGGGTCCCACGGGGTCGAGCCCGGCGGTGACGGATCGAGCGGGAGCGCGACGCCGGCCGCTTCGGCGGCGTCGACCGCCTCCAGGTAGTGGGTGGTGTCCATCCGCCACGGGATGAGCCCCGCATCGAGCATGCGGGCACACATGGCAAGGCCAGGCGTGTCGAAGTCGCCGTGGTACCGGAGGTCGGCACCGCTGTCGAGCAGTTGGCGGAGCAGCAGCCGGACGGCCCCGGAGGGGTTGCCACCGGCAGAGACCACTGGGCGGCGCGTGCCGGCCTGCGCCGCCGCCTCGACGATCCGCGGGTTCTCCACCACCAGGATCGACGTGCCCGCCGTCGTGATTGCGGGACTCTGTCGGAGCGCGAACTGGGTGAGGTGCAGGGGAACGCCGAGGGCGGTCGCCTCCCCGGTGAGCCGCCCGAGCGGGCAGCCGGCCACGACGGGGAGGTTCCAGACCAGGACCGGCCCCGACGTGAGGTCGAGGTGGGCACCGGCCTGTTCCCAGAGGTCGCCGCCGGGCGCCGGCCCGACTCGACGAGCGAGGGCCCGTGCCGTGGCCGCCTCGAGACGGGTGCCGGTGTCGAGGGCGTGGGCCGAGCCGAAGAGCCGCGCCGCGAGGTCGATCCGGCTGACGGGCCCGAACCGATTGCCGTCGGGCGCTCCGAGCCCGTCGAGGGCATCGAGCACCGTCCGGACCGACTGCACCAGCCGTCGGGCACCGGCGTCGCCGAGATCGCGCAGCGTGCCCGCGCGGATGACGTCGTCGATCCACGACGTGGCCCAGGGCTCGGGCCAGGTGGCGGCTTCGGACCTCGCGGCCTCGCGTGCCTCGCGTGCGGCCGCCCGATCAGCGCGTCGGCGTGCGGGTGCATCGGACACGGGATGGCCGAGCTCCGCCATCGACGAGGCCAGGTCGGTGCCGACGCCCAGGGCCACCAGTGCTCCCTCGAGCGCGCCCAGATCGACGGTCTTGCCCGGCACGCGGCCGAGCAGCGCTCCCAGGGCGAGCCGGGCGTCGGCCCCGAGCGCGGGCAGACTCACTCGCCCCCGATTGTCGGCGCCTCGTGTCTCGAGTCGACGGGCGACGTCGTCCCACAGGTCGTCGAGGCCCTCCGCGTCGAGCGAAGGGCGCTTCACCACAACGCCACCTGGTCGTCGACCGTGGGGCTGCCCCCGGGATCGGTGCTGCCCCTGGCGGGCATCGTGGGGAGGAACCGGGCGGCTGCCGGCAGCAGTCGGAGCTGCGCACCGTCCACCCGCTCGGCGAGGCGTAGGTCGACGAGGAGCTCGACCACCCGACGCTCGAGTCGGTCGGGAGCCGAGACCAGCTCATTGGCCCAGTGCCCGCCATGCTGGTCGATGAGGGCGTCGATGTGGCGCCGCAGCTCGGCGGGTGTCACGAGTCGGTCGCCGGCCTCGCCGACCGGGCGGCCCCGGTCGTCGTGCGGTTCGGGATCGTCGAGGCGCAGCGCCTGGAGCAGGAGGAGGGCGGCATGGCCGAGGGTTCCCCCGGTGGGGAAGCGACGGTCGGCGAGGGTGCCCTCGGGGTCGACGGCGGCCACGCCCTCGGCGCGCGATTCGAGGGTGAGCCCGAACATCTCGCCCAGGATGCGGTCCTCGTCGTTGAGCCGCCGCCGGAGTTCGCTCCACTGCTCTTCGGTCAGGTCGTCGCGGTAGAGCACAGGGTCTTCGACGAGGCGACCGCGCATCCACTGGCGTGACGCGACCTCGCGGCGATCGGCTCGGGCGAGCAGCTCGTCGCTGGTGGCGGCGTCGACGAGCGCCGGCAGTGGTAGCAGCGCAATGCGGTCGGGTCGCACCTTCAGGACCGCGTCCGCGGTCTCGTCGGTGGCATAGCCCTCGACGCGGGCGTGCAACTCGACGGCGAGGCCCTGGGTGATCATCCACTGGACCACGGTGACCAGGGCTCGACGCGCGATGGCGGTGTCGGGCAGGCGGATGTCGGCCTCGGCGGCGGCGGAGCGGACCTTGTCGACCAGGTCGCGCAGGCTGATGACCGCCGGCCCGGCGGCGGTGGCCGCCAGCGCCAGGGCGAGCTGGACGTACTCGCGCTGGTTGAACGGGCGGCCGGTGGTGGTCCGCAGGGGCCGGTGCTCGGATACCACGCCGGTCTTGAAGAGGCGGGCCGAGTCGGCATCGACGTGCAGCCGGTAGCCGAGGCGCTGGGTGAACCACCGGTCGAGGTCGGCCTCGTGGCGGCGGATGAGCCGGAACGTGTCGGGGTCGTGTTCCTTGGCGGTGAGCGGATGCTGCACAAGGTGGCGGGCGGCGAGGCGACGCTCGGCGGGGGCCTGCGGGTCAGACGCCATGGCGTGCCACTCGGGCCACCGGCGCGCCACCGGGCGGCTCGGGGTCGACGGCGTTCGGGACGACGACGAGGTGGAGGTCGCACAGCGTGAGGCGGCCGTCGGGTGAGGTGACGGTGGTGTCGCGCCCGGGCGTCCGCTCGATGGTGCAGGCGATCAGACCGTCGGGTCGGGTGAGCCGGTGCGCGGTGGTGTCGAGTTGGTGCAGCGCCCGGCCGACCACTTCCTGGAGGCGAAGGAAGGCGGCCGTGCTCAGGTCGGCACCGTCGAGTTCGGGGTGGTCGAGCAGTTCGGCGTCGACGCGTCGACGGGCGTCCTGCTCCTGCTCGCGGCGGAGGCGCACCAGGCGCTGCGCGTCCGTGCGGTCGGGGAGGGGGCTGGGCCGCCCCCGATTCGTGGTGTCGCCCCGCAGTCGGATCGAGAGCGGCACGGCGGCCCGGGGTGCCTCCCACCACGAGGTCACCGTGCTCACGGGGTCGTCGGCGTCCGACGCCAGCACGCCGTAGTGGTTGGTGGCCTGGAGGCCAAGGGCGGCGACGGCCAGGCGATGCACGGCTTCGGGATCGGCCTCGGCGAGGAAGCGGGCCAGGCGCAGGAAGTCGGCGCGCCGCGACGACGCGCCGATGCCGACGCGGGAGAGGCGGGTGAGGTTGAGGGTGAGGGTGCGGATGGCCGCCACGGCGTCGCGGCCGAGCTGGTCGATGCGCGACGGGTGGCCGGGGCGGCTCACGAACCAGGCCGCCAGGTGCTGCCAGTCCTCGGGGCGGGAGCCCGATCGCCGGGTGACCGCCACCCGGGACTCGAGCCCCGCGTCCTCGACCCGCGTGGCGAGGCCCCGGCTGGCCCGATCGACGATGGCGGGCACCGATGCGGAGAGGTCGGCAAGGCGGCGCCCGATGGGTCGCGCCGTGCGCTCGATCTCGTCGAGGCGCTCGGCCACGTAGCCCACCAGCACCTCGGCGAAGAAGGTGAACTCGTCCGCGGACAGGTCGTATCGGCTCTGCCACTGGTTGATGGCGGCGAAGAACTGCGTGATCTCGCTGGTGAAGGCCTCGTGGGGGTCGAACACCGCGCCCACCAGGTCGCCGAGCCGCACCGGGTCGACCTGGGCCACGTCGGTGGCGGCCAGGGCCTCGAGGGCGTCGAGCAGGGCGCGGAGCCGACCGGTGGCCACATCGCGGACCTCGTCGACCCGGGTGAGCACCCCCTCGACCACCTGGTGCACCTCCTGGCCGGCCCGCGTGATGAGGTAGCGGTTCCGGCGCTTGTAGTAGTCGGCCAGGCTCGTGGGGTTGCCTACGGTGGACGAGATGGTGAGGTTGCCCCATCGGCACAGGCTCTCGAGGCGGTCGGCCACGGTGGCGGCGTCGAGCGGATGGCGCGTGGCCGCCAGCGCCCCGGCGACCTGGTCGGGCGTGAACTCGGAGAAGAAGGTGCCCGCGAACACTCCCATCACCGCCCGGTAGTCCCGCCACTCGTCCACGACCACGTAGCGGAAGAGGGTGCGGCCGGTCTCGTCGGGTGCCGCACCGGTGGCGGAGGGGTCGGTGAGGGACGGGTCGGCGGGCGGGGCCGGGGCGGTGGTGGGGGGCGGGCCGTCGGTGGTCACCCCGCCTCCCTGCTCACGCCGTTCCACCGCGAGTGCTCGAGCACGATGGTGGACAGGTCGGCGTCTCGGATGACCTCGGTGATGGCCAGTTCGGGCACCGTGTGGTGGGTGCCCCAAAGGCGCTCGCTGGTGGCGATGAAGTCGAGGTCGAGCTCGACCAGCAGGCCGAACAACTTGGCATGGTTGTCCTCGGACACCTTGGCGAAGGCGTCGTCGAGCAGCACGAACCGCGGGGCGTCGGGGGCACCCTCGGCCAGGGCATCGCACGACGCGGCCACCGCCGCGAACAGGGGCAGGTAGGACACCATCTTCTTCTCGCCCTCCGAGAGGGCGGTGCGCCGGGTGAGGCGCTCGTCGTTGCGACCCGGCCGGTGGAGCACCAGTGCCATTCGGTGCCACTCGCGGTAGTCGAGCACGCCGGCGATGAGGTCGCGGTAGGGCAGTTCGGGGTCGTCGCGCCGGGCTTCGGCGATGCGCTCGGACAGGGCGGCGATGAGCCGGTGCTCCTCGTCGGCGGTCCGCAGGTCGGGCGGCTTGGCCAGGAGGTCGACGGTGCCGGCGAGGGCGGGGTCGAGGTCGTCGCGGCGCCGCCAACGCAGCGACACGCCGATGCCGTGCGAGGTGGTGATGTGGTCGAGGCGGCGGTTCATTCGGTCGACCAGTTCGCCCGCGGCGTGCAGCTTCACCGCCACTTCCCGGGCGACCAGGCCCTGGAGCAGGTTGCGCAGGGCCTGGTCCTGCTTGGCCGACAGCAGGCTGGCCATCCTGGCCAACTGGTCGCCGACGCGGGCGGCGGCATCGGGCAGCGGCATGCGGCCGAGCGGGCCGGTGACCTCGATGTGCAGCGGGACGGTCTCGACGGGTTGGTGGTCTTCCGCGTCCCATCCGGCGCCGAGCGAATCGCGGCGCTGGCGGAGCGACTGGCGGACGCCCTCGGCCACCGTGCCGGGGCCGTCGACGTCGCCGACCAGCGACTGGATGGCCGTGGCCAGCGTCCGCATGCCCGCCGGGGTCTCGGCGACCGTCGGGATGCGGGCCTCGGGAGCTTCGGCAGCGGGCTCGTCGGCAGCGGGCTCGTCGGTCGGGGGGGTGTCGGTAGGGGGCGGGCCGGTGCGGGCCTCGGGGTGGCCGGTGCCGGTGGTCCCGCACGCCGCGTTCACGAGGCCGGGCACCGCCAAGACGGCCCGAAGGTGGGGCAGCTCGGCCACACACCGCGCGTCGGCCGTCGCTCGCTCCTCGGAGACTGCTGAGCAATCCGGGTTGAGGGCCCTGTCGATTCGCGTTCGGGGCGCGGATCGAAAACACTGGGGGGATGCAGGGATCATCGGTTCCGGATCGGGAGTTGTTGGACGCGGCCGCGTTGTGCGGCCATCTGCTCG
>JAYRVH010000072.1:0-15266 GCA_041918615.1 Acidimicrobiales bacterium | reverse complement strand
GTGGCCGAGCTCGGCCCGGACGCGCAGGTCGAGCTCCTCCTGTCGAACCTGCCGGCGATCATCACCGAGCTCGAGCGGGGCGTGGTTGTGTCGCTGAGCCCGACACGCCTCTCGATCCGGGACCTTCCGATTCGGTAGGCCGCACGACGATCGAATCGGATCCAGCGGACTTCTTTGGGGACGGCGCGTTATTGGGATATGCGCTCCGCTCGGATCGGGGAGTTGCCCCGGGGCGGGCTCTTCCGTCGGTGCGACGTCGGCTGGTCCGAATCTGAGCTCCAAGCTGCTGCGAACGTCTACGCCGAGGGTTGCTCACTCGCCGAGGTCGGCCGACGGTTCGGGGTCGACGCGTCGAGGTGGCCAACCGGTTCCGGCGGGCAGGTCTCCCGATCCGTCCACGCCGCGGCTGGGCCTGAAACGCGCCGCGATTGCGGCGACGCGCATGGTGGTCAATCTCGGGCGACCGGACAGTCGCGCCAGTAGCGTTGCCCACCACGCGATGGCAGCGATGTCGACCACGAGATGACGGAGGTGACGGTGCGACGATTCCCTGATCCAGTGCCGGGGCTCAACTACCTGACCGAAGGCGGCCAGGAAACCGAGATCATGTACAAGTACGGATTCGAGCTCCCCGAGTTCGCCATGTTCCCGCTACTCGACCAACCCGCAGCGGTCGCCGAACTGCGTGGCATGTACACCCGCTACCTCGACACCGCCGCAGAACACGGTTTCGGAGTCCTGATGGGCGGGTTCGACTACCGGGCCAGCCCCGACTGGGCCGGCCTCATCGGCTACTCACGCGAAGCACTCGAGGACATGCAGTTCCGAGCCATCGGCTTCCTCCGCGAGATCGGCGAGCCCTATCGGGCCAACCTCCCCGCGCTCATGTACGTCGGCATCGTGGGGCCCCGCGGCGACGCGTACACGCTCAACGACGCAATCACCGCGGAGGACGCCGAGGACTACCACCGCACCCAAATAGCGACGCTCGCCCGCGCCGACGTCGACCTCGTCGAAGCCATGACCTTCAACAGCGTCTCCGAAGCCGTCGGTGTCGCCTGCGCCGCGGCCCGAGCCGGGCTCCCAGCGTCGATCTCGTTCACCCTCGACAGCAACCACCGCCTCCACTCCGGCCCCACCCTCAAAGACGCGATCGCGTCGGTCGACGAGCTCGCCGGCGACGACCGGCCGGCGTTCTACGGCATCAACTGCTCACATCCACTCGAGTTCCTGCCTGCACTCGAACCCGGCGACTGGTTCCAGCGAGTGCGCTGCCTGCGGCCCAACGCCGCCATGATGGACAAGATCTCGCTGTGCACCCTCGGCCACCTCGAGTCCGGCGACCCCGCCGACCTCGGCCAACACCTGGGCGAACTCGCCCGCCGATACCCCCACCTCGACATCTGGGGCGGCTGCTGCGGCACCTGGGACACCCACCTCGCCGAGATCGCCAGCAACGTCGTCGAAGCGCGGGCAACCTCCGCCGAAACCGAAGCGGCAGGAGGTCAGAGCAGCGCCGATCTCCCCGTCTGAGGCCCCGTCGACCTGTCTCGGGTCGACAACACCGACGGCATTGCAGACCGTCGCGGGCCCGACTAGGCGCGAGGTCGAAAGCGTCGCCAGCGAGCGGTCATCACCGCTCGCGTCTTCTCTTCGAACTCGAGTTCGGACTGCACGACGATCTCGTCCTCGTCGACGCGAACGGGGAACGCGATCAGCCTCACGGTCGCACCGAGCGGTGTCGGCCTCAGGAACTGCACGTCGAAGCCAGCCGTGATGAACGGGACCGGTGCGCCCTCAGGTGCGGCCCAACCACGGTCGTCGGCCTCCGACATCACCATCGCCGCTCCATGGCAATCAAGAACCGTCGCGATGATTCCGCCATTCAGGAACCCGAACCCGTTGTCGTGTTCGGGCCGCGGCGTGAACTCGCCGACCGCGCGCTCGCCATCGCGATAGCTGCGAAGGCGGAATCCATCGGGGTTGGCATGCCCGCACCCGAAGCACGTCGTGTTCGGGTACAGCGACTCCTGCACGCTCTGCAGTTCGACCATGGCGTCAGTCTTGCCTAAGAACCCTTGCCGCTCGACGGCTACTCGAGAAACGTGGTCGACCACCGCTCACTCGACCGGTGACCACCCTCGCGAGGCGAACTACAACATTGTCATTTCAGCAACGAGTGGGCGCTACAGGACTCGAACCTGTGACCCCCTCCTTGTAAGGGACCCACGATCGTGCGCTGTGCTTGATCCCGAGAACGCACTGATTCCGGGGGCGCCCGCTGAGCGTCTGACGCTCAGTTATGGGTTGTAGCCACGTCGGTAGTTTCGGCTGACCCCCGCAGTGCTGTTGGCAGGCCTCTGCAGTCGAGCCATGCCACGAAGTCGGGAGACGGGTTGGTCCGAGCGGTAGCCTCAGCCGTATGGCACGACACGCGCACGAGCTCCACGAGCCGGCTGTCGTCGAGATCGAGGACGAATTCAGCCGCCGCTCCCCAGCCGAGCAGCTCGTCCTGACGCGCCTGTGGGTTGACGCTCTCGGGAGCATCGAGCCGGTCGAGCTCCCGGTCACCGGCGCACAGATGGTCGATGACTCCCGCGACGAGGCTGGTTGGTGAATCTGGTCCTCGATGCCTCGGCGGGCTTCGAGCTGCTCCTCGGCACGGTCGCCGGTCACGCTCTGCTTCAACAGCTCCCGGCCCAGATCGAGTGGTGGGTGCCTGAGCACTACTTCGTCGAGACCGCCTCCGCGATCCGACGGGCCGAGAATCTCTCGGCGATCACTCCAGCTCAAGCAGCCGGATGCCTTCGAGCGCCTCTCGAGCGCAACGGTCCACCGGGCCCAGGTGCGACCACTCCTCACGCTCGCCGGGCAACGCCGAGGCCACCTGACGATCGCCGACGGCCTCTACGTCGTCCTGGCCGAGCAGAGCAGCGCCACGCTCGTGACCGCCGACCTTCGGTTGTCCCGCTCCCCTGGCCTGGCGGTGCCCACGATCACACCCTGAGTTCCGCAGCCGACTACTGCCCACGTCGTCGCCGCGGATCACGACCATCCAGTGGACCTGGCGGGACGTCTTTCAAACCCTCCCCCGCCCATGTAAACCCTTGCGGAACGGGAGTCAGCGGGCCCGCAGCGCCAGCGCAGGGGTGTCGGTGGTGCGCGAACTCGAGGCCCTGGAGGGTCCATCGGGTGTAGTTCCGGAGCAAGAGGGACGGCTTTCAACGCCGGAAGTTCGTCCGCAAGATGACGCACCGATCTGTCCGGCAGGCAGCGAGAAGCTACGAGGCGGGCGAGTCCCTCAAGGTGGTCGCTGTCCGGTTCGACGTCGACGCGAGGACCCTCGCCAGGAGTTCGAAGGTGCCGGCATCAAGATCAGACCGAGACACGGGTGGTCCGACCGAGCCTGACGCGTCTCGCATGACGTCTCATGACGGAGGCGACGTGTCCCTGCGGAGGTCGGTGAGCAAGCGGTCAAGGGTGTGGCAGGACCGGTCGAAGTCTCCGTCGGGGAGCCGCGCTCGCCAGTCGGCTTCGAGCTCGGCAACCCGGACACCCGCCGCATCCAGGAGCGCCCGCCCTCGGCGTGTGGGGTAGATGAGCTTCGCGCGCCCGTCGGTGGGATCCGGCCGACGCTCGAGGTAGTCCAGATCGCAGAGTTCGTTGACGAGTTCCGAGCACGCCGCGAGGCTCAGCGTGGCCTTTCGCGCCAGGTCAGTCAGCCGGATCCCCTCGATTCCGACGTTGCCCCAGATCTGGTTGTGAGCGAAGCGAAGGTCACCGAACTCCGATTCCTCGACACCGGCGGACAGCGTCTCACGGAACTCGTGGAGCAGGCGCACCAGGAGCTGACCTACAGCCAGCCGGTCGACGGGCAGCTCGGGGCTTGACGGAGCGATGCGGCCATGTTACTTCTGATCCCGAAGCTTCGGTATCCGAATCATATTTGAGCGGAGGAGTGGCCAGGTGAGCTTGCCAACAACGGCGTCGATCAGCGAGACGATCGATGCGCCGCCCGAACTGCTCTATGACCTGGTAGCCGATGTCACGAACATGGGCCGGTGGAGTCCCGAATGTCACCGCTGTGAGTGGATCGAGCAGCCGCTGCGAGAAGGGTCACGGTTTCGCGGTCACAACCGCAGCGGCGGGTTCCGATGGACAACCGAAGCGGAAGTCCTCACTGCTGAGCGCGGACGTTCGTTCGTCTTCACCACCCTGCACAAGGGCAGACCAGCCACGCGCTGGACCTACCGGTTCGACTCGGCCGCGAGTGGAACCCGCACAGCGGTGACCGAGACGTTCGAGGCCATCAGGACACCCCGCCTCATCGCATTTGCCGAGCGGTACCTGATTCGGGACCGCCAGCAACAACTCGAAGACGGAATGCGCCGGACGCTCACCGCACTCAAGGATGCAGCTGAGGAACTCGTTGCCGACGAGACCGACCGACGTGGATGACGCGACCAATGCTCCAACATGGGAGCGTCTCGCGCCGACCTGCGGCGTGACGTTCGTCCTCGTTGACCTCGTGGTCGCAGTGCTCAGCGGCAAACCGCCAGCCACAGGTGCGGCACCAGCTTCGATCACCGAGTACTACGTGGAACATGCGCAAGGAGTTCAGGCAGGGCTCTGGCTGTTCGGCCTCGGAGTCATCGCGCTGACCTTCTGGTCTGCAGGGCTCTGGCGCTGGATGGTCCGAGTCGAGCACGGCAACCCCGGCCTAGCCGTCGCATCGCTGCTCGGGCTGTCCATCGCTGGAGCGCTCGCCCTCGCATCCACCGCGGTCTGGTCGAACCTCGCGCTCCATTCCGGCGCAGTCGAAGACGTCGCGACCTGGCACGCCCTCGGCGCCATCCTCAGCGCCGCGGCCGGTGTCGGCATCGCTGCGCACCTCCTCGCGACGAATCTGGTCGGCATCGGCCAGCAAGCGCTCCCGATGTGGGTCACGGGCATCGGCTTCTTGTCCGCGGCAGGCTGGATCACCCAAGCAGTCGCTGCAACCACCTCGAACGATGCCGCCTCTAGCTCGATCGGACTCTCCGCCTTCCTGCTCTGGTGCGTGTGGATCCTCGGCATCAGCCACCGGCTGCGAACCGATCGAGTCCCACCACGGTAGTGCGCCAGTCAGATCACCCAAGGGCATCGAGACAGCACCCCCACACCCATGCACCCATCCGGAACCGGGCAACAGACACGAGTGCCAAGCGGGCTGCGGGTGTCTGTGGTGTCCCGACTCACGTAGATGTGGTGAAGATGACAACGGGTGGGCGCTGAGGGACTCGAACCCCCGACCCCCTCCTTACCGGTGAGCGCTGTGCTCGTTGCTCAGAACCGCAGAACGACGACCCTCGGCCAGGAGCGTCGAGCCAAAGTTAGGGGTTGGAGAAACTCGAGCCGAATGACGACGGGTGCGGCGCGAGCTGTCGATCTGCACGAGACAGCGGCTCGCCTGGGCGGGCGTGGAGCTCACCAAGCGCGTTTGCCGTGATCAGCGACATCATCTCCGTCCGTCCGACATGAGCTGGTCGACGCCAAACGGATTACCAGGACAGCGCCCCACGGACCTCGCTGAGGCGCACGCCATCGCCGGCACCGACGACCTGCCAGGTCCACCGGGCCCGGAGGCAACCGTCGCCACGAACGATGAAACGCTGCTCGAGTCCCTCGGATGGACACCTGCGCCTACGATCGGGCCGTGGAGCGGGACGCGAGGGACCCCTATGACGTGCTCGGCATCGACCCGAGCGCGTCAGACGACGAGGTGAGGGCCGCCTTCCACCGCAAGGCCGAGATCTACCACCCCGACCGCTACCAGGACCGACCGTCGGACGTGCGACAAGAAGCCAGCAAGATGATGGCGGAGCTCACCGAGGCCCGGGACAAGATCTCGCGCCGGCGAGCGGCACGGGCCGGGGCCATGCCCTCAACTCCGGGTGGGCCCTCAAGGCCACCGGCCTGCAAGGCTCGATGGGCCGGGTCGCGGCCGCCGGGGACAACGCGGCGATGGAGTCGTTCTTCTCGCTGGTCCAGAAGAACGTCCTGGACCGCCAAGCCTGGGCGACCAGCGACCAGCTCCACAACGAGATCGTCTACTGGATCGAACACACCTTCAACCGCCGTCGCCGCCAACGAGCCCCTCGGACGGCTCACCCCCGTCGAATACGAACTCGCCTTCGCCACCGACCGAGACGCCGAGGCGTCATGATCACCTACAACCACCGTCAACCAGTCCTGCAGCAGACCCGACCCCCTCCGAGCGACGAGGGCCAGTCTCGATCGATCGGTTGATACCCGGTCAGCTGGTCGGCGGACCTGGAGTTGCCCGCTTGCTGGCAACCCGTCAGGGAAAGCGCGGAACTCCAGTGCGGGTGAATCCCGAGAGTGACTCTTGCCAACGGAATCGTCTGGCACGATACTGAAACGGTGAAGGCGTATTTCAGCCGCGGCAACGAGTACTTGCGTTGCGACACCGAGTCGTTCGCACCCGATCCGGGCTACCCGAAGCCCTTGGCGGTGGCTTGGACGGGGCTGCCGGGGACCGGGTTCGAGGATGGCGTCCACACCGCTTTGGACCTCGGCGAGGGCTTTCTCTACCTGTTCCTGGGCTCTCAGTACCTAAAGATCCGGCACTCGGACAACACGGTTGTGCAGGAGGCCCGGGAGATCGGTGAGGCGTGGGGACTGGGCCAGCGTGAGGGTCGCCAGGACTTCGTGGACACCGGCTTCGCTGAGGGTGTGGACGCCGCGGTGAATTGGGGAAACGGCAAGGCGTACTTCTTCCGCGGCGGCACCTATGTGCAGTACGACATCGCGTCCGACACCATCGACGTCATCGATGGCGAACAGGTCCGTCCTCTGGACCCGGATTGGCCAGGGTTTGCCGACGCCGGGCTCGCTGAGGGCATCCATACCGGCGTCAACTGGGGCGACGGCAGCGCCTACTTCTTCCTCAATGACTTTTTCGCCCGCTACACGATCGGGTCCGGTATCGACGAGGGCTATCCGAGCACCATCGCCGACGGTTGGAGCGCCCTCGCCGAAGCAGGGTTCGACGGTGGGATCAGCGCCGCGTGGGTGAAGCTCGAAGCCGGTGTCACACCTCTGCCGGACCACACGACGACCGGCGCCCTGCAGCCCGGCGACCATGTCTGGTACCACGACGGTCGGGTGTCGACCGACAAGAACATCCCGAACCCCGCGTGGTTCGGCACTGCGGCGGGGACAACGGACTACGGCGGCCACGGGTCCGAGGTCTTCCACTTCGTAATCCATGGCGGCGGCGCGATCTTCCGTGGTCGTCCCCATATGCGGAACTTCGAAGGCTCTTTCGGCTGGCTGAACAACAACCCTGGGAACCTGACCGGCGTTACCGGAGGCCCCGACTACGGCCAGTACCCCGGCAAGTTCAACTGGCACAACTTCCTTGTCTTTCCCAGCCACGGAGCCGGGTTCGACGCGATCGGCAAGTTTCTGCGTGGCGCCGGCTACCGAGATCTCAACATGACCCAGGCGTTCGAGAAGTACGCGCCCGCGTCAGACGGCAACGACCCCGTCCGCTACGCCCAGGAAGCCGCCGCGGCCGCTGGCGTGCCGGTCACCACCCGGGTGGGCGATCTCGACGACGCTCAGATGCTGGCCATGCAGAACAAGATCGAAGCGATTGAGGGGTCCCGCCCGGGAGTCGTGCTGACGAAGGACTCTCCCGAGCTCCCCGACGCCGTCCGCCAGATGCTCTCCTGAGAGTCGGCGATGAGCGCCCAGCTGCTCGTCGTCCGCGGCGAGGACCTCGTGGTGCTGGGTGTCGAGTACGACGGATGCGACTTGCGGCCGTCGGTGCTCGTGGCCGGGGCCGAGGGTGGGACTCTCACGGTGATCTTCCCGCCGCAGTCGGTCGCGGAGGCCAAGAGCGCCTCCTTCCTCGCCCGCCAGTCAGCGCCCAGCCGGGTCTGCTGTCGGCTCGCGCCAGGCGACTCGGTCGTGCTGGACGTACCCGGATTGCTGGGCGCACTGGTGACCCACGAGATCGACACGGACGCGACGGTCATCGAGCTGCCGTACGGACTCGAGCTGCAGCCACGAGGGGTCACAGGGTCCCTCGTGGGAACCGGGACGACCGCGGCGTTAGCGGCTCCTGGATCGGATGCCGGCACCAGGCAGACGGGACTGTGGCAGTTCGTGCTCGCCGACGGGACCTTCACCTCCGGCCGCGTTGTCGTTGACCGATTGCGGGCCCCCGCCCGCGACGACCCCCCGGACTCGCACCCCCTCGACAGCGGCGAACGGGGCACGTTGGCGGCGACCGCGCTCCCGGTCACCGTGGATCGTCTCCGGCTATCGGCACTTGGAGGAACGCTCACCGCCTCGGTGGCCGCGGACTTCCTGGGCTGGGACCACCGGACGGCTCTGGGCAGGGACCAGCGCGTGCGCTTCGCGCAGGCCGGGGTGCTGTTCCCCTTCGGCCATCGGGCCACCTTCGTAGAGACCGTCGAGCGTGTCGTCCAGCCGAGTGGTGAGGCGTCGCTACGGCGCGAGTCGTCGCTGCGGATCCCCCAGCGCGTCATCAACTATCCCGACGACCACACCCCCGAGTCCCGTTGCTTCCCATTCGATGAGGCCGAGGTCCTGGTACCGGTCGTCGACGATCTTTCGCTGAACGGCGTGGAGTTCTGGGAACGACCACCTGACCTGACCGATGCGCTGGAGCTGGCGGCCCAGACGGCGGAGACCGAGCGCGACCAGTTCATTGTTGACTTCCAAGGGCGGTTCCCGCTGCCGGTGCCGCGGACCATCACCGATCTCGAGGTCAACACCGCATGGTCGATCGGCGAGGTGGGGGACGTGGCCTCCATCCGTCTAACTATCGCTGAGCATGGCCAGGCGATCCAGGACCTCATCGATTCCGCACCCCATGTCGGCCCGCCGGACCCGCCCGACACCGATCCGCCAGTCACGCTGGGACCCGACGGCCTGTCGGACGACTTCGGACCTGAGGAGACCCTCGCAATGCCGGTCTCCGACGACATCTTCATCTCAGCACAGCTCCAAGCGATGATCGATCAGCACGAGGCGGCGATCAGCGACCTGGAGGTGCAGCTTGGAGACAAGCTCGCCGCCATTGACCGCTATCTGGCTGAGCTCGCTGCCTGGGTGCCTGCCGGACCGACCGAGGTGAACGACGCGGTGGCCTGGGCCCGACAGTTGGTGGCCGGGGGCATCGACAATGGTGCGGCGACGATCGTCCAGAAGGCAGATCTCGCGGGCATGCTCCGAGCCCGCCTCGCGGAAGCCAAACCTCCAACGGTGTCGCGCCTGGTCCGTGCCGACGGGTCCGAGTACGTCTTGCCCGTTCGGTTGGCGGGGCGCCACGGCGACATAACGATCTCGGCCCCGCTGCTGTTCTTGCATGACCTGCGCGTCCCCGCCGACGACTTCTTCGCCGGCTACGAAAGTCTGCGAGATCCGGCGATCATCGCCGGAAAAGTGCTTGCCGACGTGGCGGTGGCCGCCGAAGTCGTCGACCTGGTCCGTCGACCCGGCGACGCGGCGCCGACAGATCTTCAGGAGATCCACGCCATCACCATCGCCGGCCGCCACCTGGACCCCGGGGTGCGCCCCGTCCTTGCCGGCTTCCAACTGGCGCTACCCGACTTGCGGTCCCTGCTGCCCGACAACGAGTTCCTGTCCACAGGACGACTCTCCGACCAGCTGGTCACCCTCGGCGACCCGTCAGTTCCCGTGGTGCTCGACCCGGTGCCGGTGGACTTCGAGGGCCGGGCCGAACGGGGCGGCGGCCTGATGACGCCGTCGTTTTCTGCTGACCGCATCTCTGAGCAGTTCGGCCCGGTGGCGGGCGCCACCCTGCCCGGAAGCGGACTGGACCCGATGGCGGCCCTGTCTGGCATGAAGCTGTTCGGCTTCAGCCTGAGCAGCCTCCTGCGGGGGTTCGACGGCCCCCCGAGCATCAGGCAGGTCGTTGATGCCGGTGTGCCGCGGGGCGTGCGGCTCGAGTGGCGGCAACGCCCGTTGCGCAGCTTCGGCCCGTTCGTGGCACGCGGCGCCGGGGGCACCGTGGACACGACGATGCTCGACCTGCGCGTCGAGCAGACATTGGACAGCGCCATGACCGACTGCACCGTCTCGGCGTTCTCCTTGGCACTGCCCAGCCCGCAGTTCCAGGCGCTGGTCTGTCACTTCGACTCCATCGCTTTCCGGGTTCGTGACGGTCGGGAGCCGACCCTCGACGTGAGCGGCTTCAAGTTCGAGTTCGGTGAGGCACTGAGCCTGCTCAAGGACCTTCAGGAGCAGGCCGACCTGGGCGACCTCGTGCCACTCATCCGCTCGCGACCGGACGGGATCGAGGCGTCCTGGGCGCTTCGTTTGCCCTCGGCCACCTGTGGCGTGTTCCAGCTGAGCAACGTGGCGTTCGGCGTCGAGGTGATGGTCCCGTTCCGCGCTGGCGTGCCGACGGTCACCTTCTCCTTCGCGACCCCGGAGGCCCCGTTCCTGCTCAGTGTCGTTCCCTTCGGCGGCAGCGGCTACCTGGGGCTCACCGTCGACGGGTCGGGCCTGCAGCGCGTCAGCGGCTCGCTCGAGTTCGGCGGCTCGGCCGGCGTCGACTTCGTGGTGGCCAGCGCCGAGGTGCACGTGATGGCGGGGGTTCGCGTGGAACTCGCCGGCGGCGAGGTCCTGATCGCGGGCTTCCTCCACATCGGCGGCAGCGTCAAGATCCTGGGGCTGGTCACAGTCTCGGTGGAGCTTCGGGTCGAGTTGGCCTATGACTCCGGGAGCAACGAGCTGTGGGGCCAGGCGACCCTGGTCGTGGAGATCGACCTGACCCTCTACGCCGACTCTGTCGAGCTCGACAGCGGGGTGTGGGTGTTCGCCGGCGGTTCTGACGCCGCGCCGGCGGAGCTGGGCTCCCCGCCGCCCGAGCAGGAGTGGCACGACTACCAGGGGTCCTACGCATGAGCCACCTCTGGTGGGTGTCGGTGCCGGGCGGTCGGGATGCGGAGGATAGCGGTCTGCTCCGGCTGGTCATCCTGCCGGTGCTCGACGGGTCACTCGACGCGGCCGGTCTGACCCGGTGGCCGCCGCCATCGCTGTTGGAGGGCGTTGACCTGCATGTGGACGTGGCGACCGAGGTCCCCCACGACCAGTCCGAGGTCTCCACCACGGTGTCGGTGCGGCCGCATCTGTCGGTCGTGGCGGGCGCATGGGAGGAGTTCTTCGGCGCCATCGAGGTCACTGGTCCCCGAGCTGTCGCTGAACGCCAGGTCGATGTGGCACCGACCGCCGACCAGGCCACCGAGTTGGTCGGTGCCTACCAGCGGGCGGCGCGCGCGATCACCTCCGAAGATGCCGGCGACGAGTGGGCCGACACCGTGCGGGCCGAGGTCTCGCGGATAGCGGCCCGAGATCTCACCGGCGCTCGTTCTGCGCGGGCCGAGCGCAACGAGTCGAGGACCCGGCCGGACATCGACTTCAACCTGGGGTTCTCGTTGCTCCGCGAGCATCCAGCGGTGCTACGAGCGCTAGGCCTGATCCTGGACCTCACCATCCCTCGACGGGACCTGGACACGTTTCCAGAGAGGGGTGTCCTCTCGGTGCGCTGGGATGATCCGCCTAAAGACCTTCCAGCGATTCGGCCCCGGTGGACCAGTTACCAGCGCTCGAGCTTCCAGCCCGCACCACGACCGGACTCACCGCTGCACCCAGGCGGCTTCGTTGCCCTCGCTGACGATCGTTGGCGGGTGCTGACCCTCGATCCCGAGCTCAGTCTCGACGCCCTTGTCGATGCTGCTGGCCAAGGCGTCTTGCGGGGCCTGCCGGCAATGCGCACCGCCGGACTGCTCCTCGTGGACACATCCCGTCGCGGCGACCTGGAGCAGCGCGCGGTTCGGTCTCGCTCGGCGCGCGATCCCGCCCGGGACTTCGACCTCGAACGAACGCCGCTGGAAGCCGACGACCTCGTTCTTGGCTACCGGATCGATGCCAGGGTATTTGGCGGAACGTGGCGCTCACTGACCCGAAGGCACGCGATATACGACGTCAACGACCTCGAGCTGGTCACCGACCCAGACGAGGAAGGCCACGTCAAGGTCGGGGGCGGGGTCGATGAGGGAGACGGCGTCCTCCGGGCCAGCCAGGTCGTGGCTCGGTGGGACGGTTGGAGCCTCGCGGCGCCCCGCCCGCCCCTGGGCACGGCGCGACAGGCGCCGGCGCGCTCCCGCACCGCTTCCTATCACCTGGGCGCGGACCTGACGCCTCATTCACTGCCTCGACTGGCGTTCGCCGTCACCTATCAACTCCGCGCTCGGGTCGCGGACATCGCAGGCGGAGGCCCCCCGCTGCTGGCACCGTCCCCCGACGGGTGTGACACCGACGCCGTGCCGTTCATGCGGCTGGAGCCGGTCCTTCCCCCCGACATCCGTCTGCCGGTTGGCGCACCGGAGCAGTTCGGTACCGGCGCTTCGTTGTACACCCTGGTGGTCCGGGCCTCAGAGGGCGCGGGAACCGCGCCGGTGCCGGGGGACTCGGCGGGACCAGATCCGGACACCGGTCGAGACCTGGTCGCACCCGGGACGTCCTTCGAGGTGGTCGAGCGTCACGGGAAGTTCGCCGGCGATCCGGCCGCGAGCCTCGCGCTGGTCGCGCGTTCCGATCTGCCGGACCCCGGGTCCGGTGGCGTCACGGCCTTCGTGCGGGGTGTTGCCGGCGAACCGCCACGGGACCTCGAGTCACGCACCTGGGCTCCGCTGAACCGGGACGACTCGGCCGGCGAAGTCCTTCCCGACCCATGGCCCAACCTGGACTCGAAGAGAATGGTTCTGCTCCCGCGCCTCGACGTTGACGAACCAACGCTCGACTTCGTCGCTCACGACCTGCTGGTGGTCCGGTTGTCGCCCGCCGAGGAGGCGACGGTCGAGATCTCCTCATTGATCGACCAACGGCACCAGGCGGCCTTCGCCATCTCCACCTGGCTCGGCGCGGACGCCGAGCAATTCGATGACGGCCAGACCGCCGACCAGGTCGCAGAGGCAGAGGCGCTTCTTCGCAGCGGCCGTCACCCGATGGCAACACCAGCGCGACGCATCCGGGTCCGGCACGCGGTCCGCCGGCCGATGGGGACCCCGGCGGGAAACCTCCTGGGCGTCCGCCCCGCCGGTGCGACCTACGTCGACCTCTCCCCGCCATTGGAGACCTCCGGCTCGCTGATCGGTGTCCACCCCGCGAGCACGATCGCCGTCGACGTCACCGCCGGCTGGCAACCGACAGAGGATCTCGATGACCCCGCCGTCTCCGAGCGGCCGGTCGGCCGGATCGACGTCAACCGCAGCGACACCCGGCTCGCGGGGATCCGCCATGAGATCGGCGACACCAAGCATCGAGAGGTGACCTATCGCCTGACGACCGTTTCCCGCTTCCGCGACTGCTACGACGATGCCGACACCGCCCCACCGGAGGCGTTCAGCACGACGGGCACCATCGGCCCGATCGCGATCCTCAGCTCAGCGCGACCTCCCGCACCCGCCGTGCGTTCCGTCGTCCCCGGATTCGTCTGGGACGAGTCCCGCCAGCCCGACGGCACCGTGATTCGGCGCCGTCTCGGCAACAGAGTGCGCGTCGAGCTCGGAGCGCCTTGGCACGCGACGGGAGATGGAGAGCGCCTCGTCGTGCTGGTTCGTGGCGCCGACCCCATCGAGGTCGCCGACCACGTGACCCAATGTGGGCGGGATCCGATCTGGCAAACCGACGAAGCGCCTCGATTCCCCATGCCCCGAGGCGAGCCGACGAGAATCGTCCTCGCCGACGGCAGCGACGCCGATGCGGTCCTGCACACAGCATGGAGCGCCGGTGACGCCTGGTTCGCCGACGTGGCCTTCCCCGCGCTCCCGTCCTATGGCGCCCTCATCCAACTGGCCCTCGCTCGGCACCAACCGTTCAGCCTCCGGCAGCCGCTCGACCTCAGCACGTCGGAAGTGACGATGACCGACTTCGTGCCACTGCTTCCCGACCGAACGCTGACCATCACCCCAGGAGCGGGAGAGGTGCACGCCACGCTGGCAGGGCTCGGCCCCACCGGCCCCCTGCAGAACCGGGTCGACGTCGTCGTCGAACAGCAGACCTCCGGCGTCGTGGACGGCGCCAGCGCGACCGTCGGCGATGGAGGCGTGTGGGCCGTGACGACGAGCGTTCCGGGGAGTCTTGACCAGCAGGTGACCGTCCCGCTCCCGTCTGGCGCCCCGACCCGGCTCCGAGTTCGCGAGGTTGAGTGCATCGGCATCGTCAACAGCCCTCGGTTGGGGACTTTGGATGAACTCAGCGAACGCGTCGTGTTCACCGACTCAGTGCTGCTGCCGTTCGCAGTGCCTCTGGCGGACCCACCCTCCGGTGGTCGATGAAGCGTGTAGTGCCCGAAACGGCACTGTTGCGTTGATCGTGGCCATGGTCGGTGAGACTGACCCGATGCGTCGTCGTCGTTCGTGCCCTCCTGCCGATCTGGGCGCGTTCGCCGGGTTTCGGTCCCGCCGGAGGTAATCATCTTGGCCGTGCGCTGGTACCTGCGGTTCGGGCTGTCGTACCGCGACCTCGAGGCCTCGCCGAGCGGGGGATCGACGTGGATCACGTCACCTTGTACCGGTGGGTACAAGGTTTGTCCTTGTAAGGGACCCACGCTCGTGCGCTGTGCTCGATCCCGAGATCCCAACGGTTGGCCCGGACTCCGCCGAGCGTGAGCCGTTCGGTTGTGGGTTGTCGCTCGGCCACGCCGCGCTGCCTCCATGTGAACCCCCTCCCTCGCTCCCTGGTCGGGACGTACCATTGGCCTATGGCGTTCGAGCGCATCACCGTCGACCCCGACCGCATGGGGGGCGTGCCGTGCATCCGCGACCTACGGGTCACGGTCGGCATGGTGCTCGGCCAACTCGCCGGCGGACGCACCATCGATGAGATGCTCGGGGACTACCCGTACCTCGAGCGTGCGGACATCCTCGCCGCCCTCGAATATGCATCGGTGATGGTCAACGAGCGTGAGGTCCCGGTCGCCCGTCCCGCATGAGGCTCCTGGTCGACGCCAACCTGTCTCCTCGGCTGCTCGCGCTCCGACGATCCACAAGCCCGTCGGCGATCCAACTGCGCCACGTGGCCGAGCTCGGCCCGGACGCGCAGGTCGAGCTCCTCCTGTCGAACCTGCCGGCGATCATCACCGAGCTCGAGCGGGGCGTGGTTGTGTCGCTGAGCCCGACACGCCTCTCGATCCGGGACCT